>NZ_JBWDNK010000006.1:0-381510 GCF_056269165.1 Paenibacillus sp. J22R232
TCCAGCCGTTATTCGCTCATATCCGTGATTCTGCTGCACTTTGTACAACGTAGCTTCGCCAGTTGGCTGCCATGTTAGGTTTCTATTGCATTTATTGCAACGTACGCTTCATGCCATAATTGATTGGCAGTTGCCACAAAACTATTCGTTCTACGTAGAACCAAACACGCCATAATCGATTGGTGAGTACAATTGGGCTATCCACCATACGCGAGACCAAGCTACGCTGCACTTTATACACTCTATTCGTCGCTTATGTAACCTCTCTCTTGCTACGCTGCAGTTTCTGCAACAGAATGCTGCTTTTCCAGCCGTTATTCGCTCATATCCGTGATTCTGCTGCACTTTGTACAACGTAGCTTCGCCAGTTGGCTGCCATGTTAGGTTTCTATTGCATTTATTGCAACGTACGCTTCACGCCATAATCGATTGGCAGTTGCCACAAAACTATTCGTTCTACGTAGAACCAAACACGCGATAATCGATTGGTGAGTG
Source organism: Paenibacillus sp. J22R232 (assembly GCF_056269165.1). Taxonomy (NCBI): domain Bacteria; kingdom Bacillati; phylum Bacillota; class Bacilli; order Caryophanales; family Paenibacillaceae; genus Paenibacillus; species Paenibacillus sp. J22R232. The sequence continues at coordinate 496 of NZ_JBWDNK010000006.1, forward strand.
CAATAAGACTATTCGCCATACGTGCTACCAAGCTACGCTGCACTTTGTACACTCTACTCGTCGTTTAAGCATCCATTTAAGCTAGCACCCATTAAATTAGGGAAAACCCTGATCCCCCTATCAGGGTTTTCTCCTAGTAGAAACTCCATGCTATAAGGGAATTAACTGTGATTTTCATCACACTCTCGTAAGAAATTTCAAAAGATCAGTAAAACTCCCGATAAACAATAGCGGCTCATTCCACTATGATTAAGGTAACAAGAAACGTTGAGGAGTTGGTCCACTTGGCCATTCAATTTCCGTCACAAGAAGATAAACCAGCATCTAATCCAGCAGATGCCCTTCGTCATACAGGCATTATGGCCTTTTTCTCGGAAGCAAACTTCGATAAACTAAAAAGCATCATGTACCCGAAGCAAGCAAAGAAAGGCGAACATTTGTACAGGGAAGGTGACACCGCGGATAAATTATTCTTTGTCATGCAAGGCGGGGTTCGCATCACGAAAATGTCGGAAATGGGTAAAAGCTTTATCTTATATTTGCATCAAGCGGGAGATTTATTTGGCCAAATTGACCCTTTTCAAGATTCCATTCAAAGCTTTAGCGCTGAGGTTACCGAAGATAGCGAAGTAGGCGTTATTTTGAGAAAAGACCTAGAGGTTCTATTATGGCAGCATGGCGATTTAGCGATCGAATTCATGAGATGGATGGGCCTCGTTCATCGCATGACCGAATCCAAATTCCGCGATCTAATGATGTACGGAAAACCAGGCGCGCTATGTTCGTTGCTGATCAGGTTGAGCAACTCCTATGGCGTTGCAAGCGGCGAGCATGTGCTAATTGATTATAAAATCAATCATTCGGAACTGGCTGACATGATCGGCTCGACTCGCGAAAACGTGAACCGGTTGTTAAGTGACATGCGCAAAGAAGAGGTGCTCGAGCTTCAAAATGGCTATATCGTAATTAAAAACGCTGCCTACCTGCGCGATATATGCCATTGTGAAAATTGCCCCATGGGGATCTGCAGAATGTAAGCCTATTTTTCAATGCAATCGTTCCGAAAGCAAGTACACTAATTAAACCTACTCGATTAGTGCTTTGTTTTTGATTAACATCCGTTTTTTAATTTAGCTTCAGCTTTGTTACTTCGGCTTTGTATTAATTTAGCTTCAGCTTTGTTTCAGACTAACTTCGACTTTGTTTCACATTAACTTCAGCTTTGGTTGTGTGGTTCCGATCAACGTCTTATCCGTATCTTCTAAGAAAAAAACGATTCTAAATCCATGAGTACCTTCTCCGTTAATGGGAAAATAACCTGTTCCTCCATCGTGAAATGGTCATTCAACAATAAACAAGCCTGAACCAGATGAGCTGCGGCTTCCGCAAGCTGTTTTTTGACGGCAACCGGCTTAAACGCATGAACCTCTTCGTTAAACGAATGTATAAACGAAACACTCAGCTGGAGATCCTTCTCGAGCACCCATAAAGAAGGCCGTATGGTAGGAACGGGCTCCCGATTGAAATACGATACGAGGAACGGAAACAAATCCGCTTTTTCCCATTCAAAATGCTGCTCCAGCTCACGCATAAATGGTATCAAATCACGGCTAAGCTGTTTTATGAGCTGCAATCCTTTATGCATATCATCAGTCAGGCTGACTTCTTTGGCATGCGATTCAAATGTCTTTAATTGATTTCGCAAATGCTGGTGCTCCTCCTTCAAGCGGTCGGTAGCAAAAGAAAGCACTGCCGGGTTAGATGATGCAAGCCCTGAACCATTGCGTAAGACATTTACCTCCATTTCAAATCCCTCCGATTACCCAATTGAATTTTCTTATTCACTTAAGTATATCCGCGCGGGCTCACGCTGCCTGTGCGCTACATCACACTCGCTATACTTTTAAACGCTGCATGGCCTCGTAATCCGCAATCGTTTTTATGCTGGAAACCAAATTCAGGTCAACGCCGTTCTCGTCCAAATACCGATCATCCAGCTCAATCCAGAAAACATACTCTAGCAAAGCTGAAAGCTGCGTTTCTCCCTGCTGTAGAAGCGGAATGATACGTGCGGCACATGCTCGGTCATAGATGCCGTGCAAAGGATAAATTTCGCCAGCAATCCGCGGAACGGCCGCTTCAAAACCATTCCGTTTCCTCTCCAGCAATAACCGCGCTGCTTTGCTAGAAATGAACGGCATGTCGCACCCTACAACCCACACGGATGCATGCTTGGCGAGAGACAATGCTGCATGCATGCCCCCCAAAGGGCCATGACCATCATAGAAGTCGGTAATAATGCGCACAGACCGATTCACGATATTTAAAAACGGCTTAGGGTCATGGGTTACGACAATTAATTCATCGCATATTTCACGCATCCTCTCCAATTGCCACGCAATCAATAGTTGTCCGCCAAAAGGAAGAAGTGCCTTTAGCTCTCCATTGATTTGACGGTTCGAGCCGCCTGCCAAGACCACTCCCGAGAGCATCGCCATCACTTCCCCTACCCTATTTTGTTTAAATAAACTATAGACAAACGAACGCGTTTTGTAAGTGAAAAATGTCACACTTCGTGCAACCAAATGAATTCAAGCGAATTTCCCCATTCACATAAAAGCATCCATCACCGGAACGCCTTCCTCTTTAACCCGTTTGGAACATACCACCAACCAAGCAGCAAGCTGCAAATTTCAAAAAAACAAGCAAAACCGCCGAGCTTGTACACTCGGCGGTTTTTATAAGGTTTAACGGCAGGCCACGCAGCTTACTACTCTCCAATTACGCCTAGCAGATCTCACAACCTCTTCGCAATCTCTTCACGAGATACATTTGTCATAAACATAGACATAGATACGTTAATCGTCGCCTGGCATGGCATAAGTCCAAGTACTCATTAGGATCTTCCATATACTGTCTTGAGCTACTGCAGCAATCGGGTCATTCAAAAATAACGAGGTGAGTACTGTGGGCAAAGCAGCACTGAAAAAACGGGCTTCCCGAGCTAAGAAAACGGTATCCAAATGTCCGGTTAGGCGTTGCAGACCTCGCCGGCTAACGATTACGAGACAAAAAATGATTGTTTTATCTCAAATCTTGCAATCCTTGAATGGGCAGCTTCAGTCGGGCATTACTAATCTGAGTGCCGCTAGAATTGAAGAGCTGCGGAATGATTTAATCAACCTGCGCGCTTTTTTATGTTCCATTAACGTAACGATCTCTATCCAAGCAGCTTTGGTTGAGTTGGATTTGGCAAGAAGCAATGCTCCTGATTACTCGCCGTTTGCACTAAGCCTTGCACTGAAAGAGATTTATTATCAGGTTGATAGCCTCATTCGTAGCTTTCAATTATCAAGCGCAGTCGTCGAGGAGTTAACTACAGCAATTAGAACGATTTAGATTGAATTAAATTTGGTGCTGCAACAGTCGCTCCAAGGTCCACCAGAGCCGCAAGGACCAGCCGGACCGCAAGGGCTAGCAGGACCTGCCGGACAAGGAGGCCCAGCGGGAGCAACAGGCCCTCAAGGTCCTCAAGGCAATAGTCCCGTCTTAGAGGAGTTTGCCACAATTGACGGAGGATTTGTCGGCGATGTGCTTAATAATCAACCAATCCCATTCAATTTCCCGCCAGAAATCAATGGGACTTTCATCTCGCAGACGCCGCCATCTCCCGATATATTCCTAAAAGGTGGCCAAACCTACCTGATTAATCGTGAAATTGGCAATATTACAACGACCTCGGCTCCCGTGCAGTTCGTCTTGACCTTGAACGGAACAGAAATCCCTTATAGCTTTACCTCCGCCGTTCAGGCTTTGGGTTCTTCAACAGGGGGAACGAGTATCGTTACGACTCCTGCGGGAGAACCAAGCGTTCTCCAATGGGTGAATCGTTCAGGCTTTACGATAAATAACCTAGGAGCAACTATGACCATCGTTACGATTGTATAGCATTGCTCTGTATGGCCAGTACAGACTTAGAAAGAACGTATAATTTAGCCAAGGCCTCCCCCCGTTTAACCGTGCACTTTCGCAATGGTTCAAATGCGATCGGTAAACCGAGATGCTGCTGGACGGATTTCATGGAAGGTCCTGCGAGCAGACCGGGATGTACGATAAATTTCGCTTCAGCCATCTCTATCGGTTGGATAAGAATTAGATAATCCTCGGGTACATCGACTGTCCAGCCTAATCTCCACTCCAACGTTCCATCACCATTCGGTATGAACATCGAACGGTAACGATCCTCGTATGCATATTCATGTACCTTGTACCAAGCCGAGGGCTTGACGCCAAGCCGAGGGCTTGACGCCAAGCAGAATATCGTCTTTTTGAACCCATTCATCCATATCGGTCAATTGCTTGAGTCTGGCGAACTCTTCCGGTTTATCAAATATGGTTTGAATCTCTTGGAGGGGATGGATCTCCACGTCAATAGGAGAATAAATCGTCCATCCCAATTCCTTTGCACTCCGATAAGGCAAGCAAGCACCTTTGATTCTGCGATTCTTGACCCATCTCGCTTCGGCATCGTTTTTGGGCGGGAGCATTATTTTATCCTTGCTTGGGAGAAGCGCTGCTTGTATTAGACGCTGAAAGGTAACAATCTCCACGTTAAACCTCTCCTATCGTTTGGATACTTCACATCAATGAAGCATGCGGCTGAATGAATTCCCCAAAAAGAGATACAACGGATTGTTTTACATAAAATGCACGCTTATCCGTTACGTTACGCTTGAAATACCAGTATATGTATGAAAATCCAAACGGTCACTAAGAGGGCTGCTGCCTAGGGCTATTCTCATAATCATGGATTTGTTCATTGACCAAATAATACGGAGAATAGTACCCTTGTGTAGAGACCGATTGGCTATCCTAATGAAGAAGGTGACCTACTTGAAGGTGCAATTAAATTGTTTTCCTGGCGGGCGATTCAAAGCGCTAACGATGAGTTATGATGACGGCAAAGAGCATGATAGAAGGCTCGTCGAAATATTCAACAAGCACGGGATCAAAGGTACGTTTCATTTGAATTCGGGCAATCTCGGTCGCGACAGCTTTGTCTCGCCTGACGAGATTAGCCAACTATTTAACGGTCATGAAATATCGGCCCATAGCGTAACGCATCCGTTTCTTGACTTATGCACGAGGGAACAGATCGTCATGGAAATGATGGACGACCGCAGAGCGCTGGAGCGCCTTGCCCGCTATCCCGTTCGCGGCATGTCCTATCCATACGGTACATATAATGAAGAAATCATTTCGATTCTAGCAACAATCGGCTTTCGGTATGCACGCACGACGCAGAAAGCTGTTAATTATGACCTGCCTAACCAGCCCTTAGCGTGGCATCCAACCTGCCATCATAAAGAAATGCTCGAGCAAGGTGAAGCTTTTCTGAATTTATCTCCGCCATCATGGAAAATAATGCCTCAGCTTCTATACGTTTGGGGTCATAGCTATGAATTCGAAAATGATCAAAATTGGCAGGATATTGAGCGTTTTTGCCAATTGATAGGCGGCAAGTCGGACATCTGGTATGCGACAAATATTGAAATTATCGATTATATGGATGCGGTCGCTAGGCTTCAGTTTACGCTGGACAACTCCGTCGTCCACAATCCTAGCAGTATAGCGGTATGGATTACTGCCGAGGGGCAGCCTGTTGAGATCGCATCCGGACAAACCGTGCAGCTCGATTGAATGATTCAAAGCTATCAAAAAGCCGAACAGGCTGTCACTTCCTGTTCGGCTTTTTATGATGCAGTTTCGTTCCTGTTGGCGAACCTTACATTCGCCGAGCTGTCCTCCTTCAAAACCAAAGACAATAAATCCCGTTAAACTGTACCGGTACAGATTAGTCTTTTACCCATTGTTGCTTTCCTTCTTATCGTTTACGCTAGACCTACCAGCTTCAGCGAACGACCTGCTGTGGCGTAACTAGTGAATCCGGCGAGGTGGCCCAATATGATTACATTGACTGCGCAAGAAATACGAGCTTATTTAAACCGGATTGGTATCGCCGACATCAAGGCTCCCACTCCATCATTTTTATTCGAGCTTCACAAAGCGCATGTGAGAACCTTATCCTGGCAGACTGTCGATATCTACGGCGGTAAGCCTGCTTCCATCGATGTCAAGCAATCGATTGCGCTTATCATTGGAGGCCGCAGTGGATATTGCTTCCATTTGAATGGGGCGTTCAGCGCTCTGCTGCATGCCTTAGGCTACGACGTTTCGCTCCACCGGGCAGGCGTGCAGCCGATTGGAACGGAGCCGCGCATCAATTCTTTTCATCTCGGCGTATTGGTTAGACTGCTGGATAAAGCCTGGATTGTTGACGTCGGGCTTGGCGATATGCCTTACGAGCCCTTGCCACTGATTTATGGGACATACGGGCAAGCACCTTATGAGTACCGAGTAGAATCGTCCCCCGTTGCTCCAGACGGCTGGCGTTTGGCTCATGACCGGGATGCGTCCTTTGTCGGTGTGGATTTCGACCCAAATGTCGTAGAGGATATCGGAATTTTCAAAGAAAACCATCATTTTTATAGCACCTCGAAGAACTCTCCGTGGCATAACATTTTCCTGCTTAGGAACCGGAACGAAAAGGAAGGGCATGAGCTGCGCGGATGTATTTGGAGAAAACGCGACAAAGATGGTATTCAAATGACGGAATTAAATCAGAAATCGCTCTGGCTTGACGTCATGGCTGAGCAGCTAGGCGAGACACTTGCGCACTATAACGCCATGGAGAGAGAGGAGTTATGGAAACGGGTTCGCGAGGATCATGAAACGTGGAAAAAACAAAATAAGCAAACCATATGAACAGTGGCGGGTACTGTGCGACATTCAGCGGCCCGCCTTGCAATTGCGGTAATAGCTTACGCTTATACCGAGCCGAATCTTTTCGCATTTCGGATACGGGCGCGTTCAAGCTCTATTTCACGGTCGCGCGGCTCAGCGTTTGTGACCAATGAATCCAATAGCTTCTGTGCCGCAGCCGTTACTTCAAGAACCGCGAGCTGGAAAGCTGCTTCATTGGCTTTGGACGGCGCTTGAAACCCGGACAGCTTCCTTACGAATTGCAGCGAGGCTGCTTCTACCTCGTCTCCCGTAGCCGGCGGTTCGAAGTTGAATAACGTTTTGATATTTCTGCACATAGCCTATCTCCTCCTTCATCCGAATAGGTTTTTTATAAATTATAAAAGCTAGTGAAAGGATTAGCAACCACGTGAATCACCTTCATTCTATCAAAAAAAGCTAAAAACGCAGAGCTCGCGGCTCTGCGTTTTCGGCGCTTATTATCATTAGGTCCGTATAAAACCATCGTAACGGCCTACTTCCCACGTCGAGATATCCGCCATTAGCTGGACGCTGGCTCTTCTATTGCGGCAATACGCTACGAGATCCGATAATGGCTCGCCACTCGGTCTTACCCGATGAGTACTATCAGCCGATCGCATCTTGCATTTCGCTATTTATCTTCAAGCTTCAAAGGAGCTTCTCGTTCAGTCCAGCTCCGCACGCGAGAACAAATCGCCGATTAGCGCGTCGTTATCGCAAGCTTCCTTAAAAGCTAGCGCGAAGCTGATCATCGCTTCTTTATTGTCCGTGTAAGCTGCGAACATACCCGCTTCGGGATCAAACTTTATGGCATCAGCCAGCTCAGGCTTCTGTTCCTGCAGAAATACAGCGGCTAGCGAAGCCCAATCATAGCCGTTGCCTTCGAAGCCCTCTTCTGCCCTTGCACCGAATACCTCGCTTTTGTAGCTGCCAACGTTTAAGATTAGCGAGATGCTGCCGTTATTATGCGAAACCAGCTGAAAAGGGGCCAGCTTTCCTTCCTCCGGAAAACCCGCTTCCTCTGGCATATTCGCTGAAAACAGATGCTCTGGTTGCTTGCCCGCGGCATTGCGGCTCAGCCTCAGAAACATCTGGCTGTCCTGATCTTCAGGATTCAGCTTCAAAGCCTGCTCGAAAGACGCCTCCGCTGCTTCCGGCTTGCCTCCGTAATAATACGCATAGCCCAGTCGATAATGCCAGAGTGGATCGCTAGCTCCCTGTTCTTCCACAGATAGAAAACAAGCTATTGCTTCCTCATAGTTGTCTAAATTATTCCATGCCCTGCCGAGGTATGAGACAAGCGAATAATCCCGTTCCGCCACCGGAATGTCCGAAATTGTATGAATAATGTTCTGGTGCTTATCCTTTTTATGCCATAGATCAAGCTGCTTCTTAAGCTCCTTCTCCAAATCATTGCCCTCATTTCTATCATTTTTTTCCAAAACCCCACTTAACTATAAACGCAACTCGGACTAATTAAAACAGCCATTAGCACCAATTCAGGCATATACAAGAAGAAACGCCTGACGATATCACCGGATGCCCGAGCTAGTCAATCCGCTCTCCATTAGGCTCAATCGGGAAATAGACGCTATAGCACTCATCCTTTATTTCGTACAACGGAATGAAGCGCAGTCCCCGCTCCTGACCTTTCGTACGATAATAACCCGGATTCCACCAGCTGTGATTGCGTTCCCGATCCGGCACCAGCAGCTTGCTCGCCTGCTCGGGCTGACCGGCTAGCCGCCTTTCCTCATCCACTAACCCGGCAAGAACGATTGGCCCGTCCATAAAAGCGTACATGCCCGCATCGCCTGGCAGCGGTACAGCTATGAGCTTTTTCTTCATCTCAACGCGTACGCTATCGCCATCCGACCATTCGCGCTCAAGCTCGGCATAAGCTGACGGAAGCCAATCCCCTTCCTGCTGAACGCCATTTATAGCAATGATCGCACTTCCATCCATCCACCATGGCAAACGCAGCTTCAAATGGAATGACTTGCTGGATGCCAACGAAAGCTTGATTTCGTAAATAAAGCAATCCGGCCGCCGAGGCGGAATTGGCGGCATGTCCACCTTTGTAATGGCCGTCATTCCAGCCACGTTCCAGCCATCAAGCGGGTAAAGCCCGTTTTGCCCATCTTGATGCATGGCGATTGCGACAGGGAAATCATCAATCCTTGCATGGAGTGTCGACGGCATCCACTGCATAATGGCGATTCCATCCCCATCACGCAAATAGATTTGTTCTTGATAAGCGGCATTTGCCTGCAGCAGCGTACCATGACAGCACCAGAAATGCTGCGTCGGGGAGCCCCATTTTTTTTTGCTCCCTGCTCCGATGCCAAGAAAATACGATATCATGCCTGTTTCGCTATGCTGATGAGCAAGGACGCCGTTCAGAAATCTTCTTTCCCAATAATCAGCGTAAGCTGGATCACCGGTCCAGCGAAGCAGAACATGCGCGAGACGCATCATATTGTAATTTACGCAATGTTCTTGGCCTACGCCCATTCTTGCCATCTCGCCTCTCGGCATCCAAAGCTCCGCATCGTCACCCGCTCCTGTTGCAAGGTACCCGCGGTCGTCAACCGCAATTTTCCAGAAGGCTTCAACGATTTGACGGTACCGGGACTCGCCTGTTACCTCCCAAGCCTTTGCAGCACCTAATATTTCAGGAATTTGCGTATTCGCATGCTTATTGGTCACGACATCCTCGCCAGACAGAAGCGCATTGAAAAACCGGCGCCGATCATACCGCTCAATTAACTCACGGTGCTTCTGATCCTTGGTTAACTCATAAAGATCAGCCCAAGTCTCAAGCATCCCGCCTGTCTCCTGGTCTAGCAAATCATCCATTTGCGTTCGGGAAAATGTGCCTGTCCAGCGATGAAACCACGCTGCCATATCAACCATCATTTTCAATGCTTGCCCATTCCCGGTGAGGACATGCATCTCGCTTAGACCCATTAACAGCTTATGGACTGTATAGTGGGGTGCCCATACCCATTTGCCGTTCATGATCCGATGCATATAGGTTTCTGGGAAAGCCGCTAAAAATCCCGTGCCTACCGCTTCTTGGCATCTTGCAAGCTCGGCGACAATATAATCAGCTTTTACCTTAACCATGCTGTCACCCGTTTGCTTAAAAATTCGGGCTGCGGCTGATAACCAGTGACCCATGATATGCCCACGCAGCTCGCAGGTTGGCGATTCCCAGCCCCAATGCCAGCTATCCGGTCCCTCCAAGCTCGTTGTGGTCGCGCTAGTCGTTCCCCCGTTTCCGCTATAGCTCCATAAGCCAGCCTCTAGATAAAAGCTGCGCAGCAGGTTTTCGTTAGTCAAGCTCATCACATAGTTTTTGTTCAACTGAAACCGAGCTTGCAGCGGGCCGGAAGATAATCGGCTGCTTCCGGCTTCAAATTCATGAAATGCATACCTTTCCATCTTATAACCTCCCCTTTTTTTGTTTAATGAGGTTATCATATAATGAATGGATACAAGGTAAAATGCACGAAACCACAGAAAACATATCTTTTTTTCATGTAATGGCTGCATCATAACCCAACTTGAATGGGCGGAGTTGATTGCTATGGATTATAATGTATACTTGTGCGCAGACCGACTCCCTCTCGTCAGAGACATCGGAATGAATAGAACCGATACCGTCTATACGCACCCTAACCGAATCGCGGATTTCGATGTTTTTCTATTTGTCTTGCAGGGCTGCATGCAGGTCATCGAGGAGGGAAAAGAATATCAGGTACGCGCGAATGAGCATTTATTTCTCAAATCAGGAAAGCATCATTGGGGACTTCCCGCCACTTCGCCGGGGACCACATGGCTTTGGATTCACTTTCATATTCCGTTTGATCGCAACGGCGACTACCGCGAGCATATGCCGCTCCCCGAAATTGACTATTACCAGCTGGATCATTACAAATACTTGATCCCGATGCCCAAATACGGCGTTTCTGCCTTTCATTCCGCAATGGAGCATCGATTGAAAGCGTTAGCCGCAGATTACGCGATACCAACGGAACACGGAATGACTCAAATTAGCATCCGGGTATTTCAGTTATTTCTGGACCTGCAGAAGGAGCTCGCGCTGCAAAGCAACGGGAAGGAAAGAAAATCGGGTAGCTCTGAAACGATTTCCAAGCGTGTCATGGCTTATTTGATGGAGCATTGCGAGCAGGATTTTGATTCTACGCGCCTTGCCGGCCATATGAACCTCAACTATAGCTATCTTTCCTCTGCATTTAAAGCACAGACAGGCCAAACGATTGTAGATGCGCATGCCAGGCTCCGTATAGGCAAGGCCATAGATTGGATGCGCAACACCTCGCACAATGTTTCCGAGATCAGTGAACGGCTGGGCTACAGCAATCCCTACTATTTCAGTCGCGTGTTTAAAAAGGTCGTAGGTGAATCGCCCTCTGCTTATATGCGCAGCCTTTATAGAACGTAGTGCTTGCATTGCATGTACAGCAGTAAAAAATGCCCGCGCGGCCCAATGCTATATGCATCGCCACACGGGCATTTCATTCAAAGGATCCGATTTATAATTCTTTCTTCAGCTTGCGGATTGCTTCAACGAAATAATAATCGCCATAGATCAATGCTCCGTTCTGAACGGACGCCCTCTGGAAATCACCGTCAAAATAAGCAGATGTCCCATCGGTCAACAGGCATGCGTCCGAATCATCCCACACCGCGCATTTCTCATCCAGCGCCTTCAACATAAGGAGCGCCGATTGCAAATACAGATTTTTTTCCGAATCCGGCACCGCGTGGGCAATTTCGATCAATCCGCAGGCCATGATTGCACCTGCGCTGCTGTCAAGCTTCGCAGGCCATGCGGGCTGCCTATAATCGCAAGGAGGCACATAGCCGGTTAAAGCCAGCGATGACAAGGCATAATGGGCGATTCGCTTGGCGGCATGCAAGTATTCCGGTTTCTTCGTCCAATGGTAAGCCTGCACGAAGCCATAGATCGCCCAGCTTTGTCCTCTTGACCAAGAGGATCCGCTCTCGTATCCCTGTCCCCTCGGCGTATCCAGCACTTCGCCGTTATTCTCGTCGAATATGACGATATGATTAACCGATCCGTCTTCACGGACGAAATCCTTTAATGTTTTGTCGGCATGCATGATGCCAATATGCTTGAATCTTGCATCGCTGCTCTGCTCGCTTGCCCAGAAGAGCAGCGGAATATTCATCATGCAGTCAATAATCGCCCAGCCTCCATTGTCTCCGTTCCATGCGCGAATATAACCTCCGGCAATATTCGCTCTGGCAGACAGTACGTTTGCAGCAAGCATCGCTCGCTTTCTCGCTTTCTCGTCCCCAGTCAGCTCATTGTTCATGACACTCGACAATAACCACATAAATCCCACGTCATGATGCAGCTCGTCATAGCCGTGCAGCACTTCATCCATCTTTTCTTCAATGCTTTGCGCGTACTGCTTGTACGCATCGTCTTTGGTTTCCGCGTACATATGCCATAGTATTCCTGTCCAGAACGTGTTGGTCCACCACGATGCATGATCCTGCCAATCGTCATAATGGCCATCGCGCGTCGTGTAAGGCATGCCATCCTTGATTTGCTTAGAGGTTTTGGCTAGCTTAGCTTCGATTTTCTCCCACGTATGCTGAATAAAGCTCTGATTCTCCTGTAAGATGTTTCCCATTCCTATCTCCCCCGTCACCTTAAGTAATGAAAACGATCATTGACTTGTACACAAGATTAGTATAATTTGAACGCAGGGCAGTCGATATGGCGTTTCTTGCGATAAACATTGCATAATTTGTTTTTTGATTTTAAGTTTAGCGAAAAATTTTTCACCATCGAGAACAGGAGACTTTGCGATGAACGAAATTCTAACTCACATCAACCTTCATCACGGCTCCTTCACCTATTTGCATTCACTCACCCGTTATCCGCATGACGATCAGCATTCAACATATATGCAAAATGTTTACGAAATCTATTATTTAATATCGGGCAGCGTCGTTTATCAGGTTGAAGATCAAAGCTACCCGCTTAATCCCGGAGACTTGCTCATTATTAACAATATGGAAATGCATAGGCCTTATTTCACCTCTGACTCCAGCTATGAGCGGATTATTATCTTTTTCAAGCCTGATTTCTGCAGTCACTATATTCAGGAGGGGTACTCCCTTCTCCAATATTTCGATCGCAAAAAACCAGGCAGCTTTAATCGCTTGCCTGGTCCTTTAGTCGAGCAAGCCCAATTAGCTGCCCATTTCATGGATATCGAGGAGCTTCATCGCAGCCAATTGCCCGAAAGCAGCCTGCTCATTGAATTAAGCTTCATACGCCTGTTAGTCAAGATCAATCATATGATTGCTTCCCATATCGATAGCTTCGAGCTTGAAGGCAACGTCAATGCCAAGATCGAACAAATCATTGCCTATATCCATGACAATCTCTATGGCTCGCTGACGCTGCAACATATTGAGCATGCTTTTTTTGTCAATCGGTACTACTTCTCGCACCAATTCAAAAAAATAACCGGCTGCAGCTTCAAGCAATACGTCATCCAGAAGCGTATCACCAAGGCTATTGAACTGCTGAAGCTTTCCGTTCCGCCAACCGAAGTATGCAGCATGGCCGGCTTCCAAGACTATTCCAATTTCTACCGCGCCTTCAAACGCATAACAGGCGTCTCCCCTGCGAATTATGGTCAATAAGCCGCAGTTTAGGACTAATGCTTAACCGAAACTTGATTTTGATTAGGTTTGCTTTTCAAAAAGGCATTCAACTTTTCCGAGAACAGGAGCATAGCCCCTGCAGATAGGACGAGAAAGACCGGGAACACGCCGATGGTTGACGAGGCTGCAAGAAAGCCGAGAAAAGGCGGCATAATCGTGCTTCCCGTATAGGCAACCGCCATTTGGTAGCCCATGATGGTCTGAGCGTGGCTCTTCCCGAAGCGTACCGGCGTTTCATGCAGCATGCACGGATAGATCGGCGCGAGCCCGAACCCTACAAGCATAAAACCTGCTAGCGAGAATACAGGCGGGAGCGGCAGCAGCATGAGCACTGCGCCGGCTAGTGCTGTTAATTGACCCGTGCGAATAAGCATACGGTTGTTTACCTTGAACGTAATAAACCCGCTTATAAACCTTCCAACCGTAATGCCTGCATAAAACAAGGATACCCATTGCGCGGCGGTTGCTGCTGGCAATTCCTTTACGTTCACGAGAAAGCTGCTCCCCCATAGCCCCATCGTTGCTTCCACGCCGCAATAGAACAAAAAGGACGCGAGCGCCAATTTAACGCCCTTGATACGAATAGGATTTACGGGATGTTTGCTAACGTCTGCGGCTTCCGATTGCGTGTCTTCGCGTTCGGCTTGCTTATCCTTGTGCTGGCTGACGGCTGCCTTTTTCCATAAAGGCAGCGTTACGAAAAGCAAGATTACTAGTCCGAACTGAATGGCGGCAACGGTCAGATAACCATCCCTCCAAACGTTTTGACCCGTCATAAACCGAGACATGACGATAGGACCGAGCGTTGCTCCTACGCCCCAAAAGCAATGCAGCCAGCTCATATGATGCGCTTTGTAGTGCTCAGCGACATAATGATTCAAACCCGCGTCTACCGAACCTCCCCCGAGTCCAAGCGGAATGGCGCATATGACTAACCATATCAATGAAGGCGACAAGCCGAAGCCAAGCAGCGCGACGGCAGTCATGATGCAGCTGACAAGAGTAACTTTACCTGTCCCGAACCGCTTCAGAACGGCACCGCTTGCCAAGCTGGATACAATCGTGCCGGCAGCTATCGTCATATAGAGCAAGCCTGCGGTCTCAAGCTGCGCGTCAAAATCCTTTTGCATGACAGGCCATGCCGTTCCGAGCAATGAATCAGGCAAGCCTAAGCTGATAAAAGCCAAATAAATGATGATCAAAAAGAATGTTGCCATGTTGTTTGCTCCTATCCAAGCTGCTCATTAGATTGTCTCTCCCGCGAGCATGAGATCAAGCCCCAGCCTCTGCAATCCGAACAAATAATCTTGCTTCCAATCGCTTATCACAAGCATAGGGAGATGCTCTTGCGGCGCATAAGTAGCACTCCTCGAGGCGATCTGGGCGATCGCGGAATCGTTCATTTCATCCTTGCAAAAAATAATCGCATGCGGGTTAATGATAGCAGTGAATGAAGCGACCAGCCGGCTAATGGCATCCAACCTGTCATGCTCGGCGGAGTCTGAACGCCTGCTAGCCTCTCCTATGTTCAATGCCTCCCCAAAATTCATACCATCATATTGCGGCACGTAAGAAACCTCTCCGGAGAAAAAAGTGCTGCCTCTCAGCACCTGCCCGTTAATGATGATGCCCGCACCAGGTCCATTCTGTCCGAAATACAAGTAAATGAACGACTTCTGGCCTTTACCCGCTTGATGAACGTTATAGCCCAGAACGGCTGCGTTCATGTCATTCTCTACTACAACTGGCATGGAGAAGCGCGTCTCCAAGTATCCTTTCAAATCAAAATCATGAAAGTGCCCATAGCTCGGAATATGAATAATCCGTCCGCTGTTTACCGAGCCTGGCACGCCGATGGCAATCGATTTGACCTTCGGATATTTAGCAAGGATCGCTTCGATATTGCTAGCTAGGCTTTGAACGTCATCCGCGATGGCAGCATGGGAGCTGCCCGTCTCCTTCACTTCGCCCAAGCAATTAAATAGCCAATAATTCATTTCTGTTTTTTCCAAAAAAACGGCAAGTCCGAGCATATGCTCGGGATTATACGCATAGCGATTCGCTCTACGCCCGCCGCTTGAATGATCAAGCCCTACGATAAGCAGCTCGCCCTCTTTGTCCATCTCGCTTAAAAATTTGGATACGGTAGGAAAGCTAATGCCCAATCTATGGCTGAGCTCGGCTTTCGTTGCGCTGCCAAGCATAAGCAGCGCTTCACGGATATTGTGCAGAATGACTTTCTTCATCTCTTTCGCCGATGAAATCCGATCGCTCAAATCAATCACATCCTCCCTGCAAGCCACTTATTAAATTCGTTTAATAAGTCTAGTTGATAATAGCAGATTGCTCAGCAAATGAAAAGTCATTTAACTGCTGTACAATCTGCTGCTAGGTGCACAATATCCGTATTCGCTTAATGCCTGCTTGCTAAGCTTCAGTTTGAGGCTATTTTCAGCTTCGTAAATAAATCATGAAATACAGCATCGCGGTCGATATAGCTTGCGCAGCGAATCAAATGCCGGGTGGAATCGATGCTCCAGCGACAGTCTGCGGATATTCTTGGGCTCGGAATAAGCCTCGATGGAACCGTATTGGATTGATCAAGCCAAGCGATAACCGAGATGTCCCAAATCACTCTGGAGTAGGCAAAATGATCATCCTTGCAGTTTTTGTAAGTCTCATAAAGATAAGCGCCGATAGCGCCAGAAGGCAGCACGTAGTCCCGAACCTCCGACAGGGTGGTTCTAAGATTGGATGCAACGCCCATGCAAGGAATCAGCATGAGCGGAACGCCGCTGTCCAATATCACCCTGGACGCATGCAGGTCCTGCTCAAGATTAAATTCACGGGTATCATGCCAATCGATCGCATGGCCGCCGAGCCACACCACAACGATTCGCTCTATGATGCGCGGCTCCAGAAGGATTGCACTGGCAATATTCGTGATCGCTCCGATTCCGACAACGTACAAGGGATGTGCTGGATCGCATGCCATTGCACGCTCTACCAGATTATTGGCTGCCTCGCTGTTGACAGGAGTATGCGGCGCTGCCAAATAACTCTCCGATCCCCGGTAAACCGGGACATCTTCCCGATCCATCAGCTTCAGAATTCGGATTATTTCCTCATAGCTTTTCTCCATTCCGTCCTTCGGTCCCGTTGACAGATCATTATGGAAAGGAGCGGCATAAAGCGCCTGAAGCTCGATTCTCTCCGGCGAGAGCAGTGCATAGATAACCGCGAATTGATCATCAATTTCATTAAACGTGTCCGTATCGAGCACCATTTTAATCTGGCCAGCCGGTGGTTCAAGCTTGCGGACCCGCTCCCCGTCTGTCATTGCTGGATAAATGATTTCCATAATGAATTCCTCCGTCTATATAATGAATTGGTTTTTCAAGCATGCTATACTACAATCATTCTATAAGTATCCCTCTACTTTCTGTAGCATTAATCGGTTATCCTATATCACGAATTGGCTATATTGAAAGGAGTTGCATCGATGTCCGCTACATTGGACTTCTTCTATCAGGAAACGCGAGCTAAGCATGAGTATATCGCGCTGCACAACCATCAAAGCTATGAGCTTGTCTATTACGTAAGCGGACAGGGAACGACCCGAATTGGTCAATCTGATTACACCTTCAAAGCGGGAGACTACGCCATTATTGCGCCGCGCACGCTGCATGATGAACGACACCAAGTACTAGCGAAGGTCCTCTTCGCTGGTTTCAGCAGTCGGCTGTACCCCTCACTAACCGAAGGAATCTATCAAGATTCGCCGGCGAGGCTCGTCTTCGCGCAGATGCATGCCATGGCAAACGAGCTTCGCGACAAGCAGCCCTATTACAAGCAGATGCTGGATTCTCGCATTTCGCATCTCTATGTAGAGCTGTTGCGAGCCCAGCCCGCTCAGGAAACAGACAGCCGCGCAAGCATTGTTCAATTCGCCAAAACCTATATCGACGAGTACTACATGCACAAAATCGACTTTCAGGCTTTGGCGGATCAATCCGGCTATAGCTATGACCGCTTTCGTCATTTATTCAAAAGCAAGGTCGGACTCTCTCCAAGCCAGTATATTTTGCAGCGAAGGATCGAGCAGGCCCAATCGATGCTCCAGCAAACGCGGTTGCAAATATCTACCATCGCGATGGAATGCGGTTTTTCAACGGACGCGCAGTTCTGTAGCTTATTCAAGCGGGAAACCCGGCTAACGCCTAAGAGCTATAGAGAGCAAACCTTAGCTGGCGTTATTAGAGCGTAAGCTCATCCCATTCATTTTCTTGCGGAATGGCGAAAAGCCGATACCGAGCTTACCTGGTATCAGCTATTCGTGCGCCATGAGAAGGGCAGCGGGATCAATCAGCCTTTGACCGAGCCGATCATGACCCCTTTCTCGAAATACTTCTGCAAGAAAGGATAAAGCATCAATATTGGCAAGGTTGATACGATAATGACGCCGTACTTGATCTGGTCCGCGTATTTCTGCGCATAGCCGCCTGCGTTCCCGCCCGACCCGGCACCATTCTGGAATACTTGGTTGGACAGCAGAATGTCTCTTAGAATGATTTGCAGCGGCTGGAGATTATTGTCCCGAATATAGATCAAACCGGTGAAGAAATCATTCCAATGGCCAACCAAGTAGTAGAGCCCGACTACGGAAATCAATGCTTTGGACAAAGGCAGCGCGATTTTGATGAAAAATCCGAAATGCGAGCAGCCGTCGATTGCCGCAGCCTCATACAATTCCGAGGGCAAAGATGACTCAAAAAACGTTCGTGCAATAATAAGATAAAACACGTTGACGCAAAAAGGTAAAATAAACATCCAAATCGTATTCGTCATATGCAAATCCTTCATCAATAGATACGTTGGAATTAAGCCTCCGTTGAAAAACATCGTAATGACAAATACGAGCATGATGATCCGTCTAGCCCGGAATTCACGTCTGGACAGCACGTACGCTGCGGGAAGGGTAACGAGTAAATTCACGAGCGTGCCTGCGAACGTGTAGAATACCGTATTTCGGTAACCATTCCAGATCCGGTTATCCTGGAATATTTGGTCGTAGCCGAAAAAGCTAATGTTCCGCGGCAGGAACAATACCTTCCCGGTCGAAACAAGCGTTGAATCACTGATTGAGGCGATAATGATGAAATAAAGCGGATATACGATCGCCAGAAAAATGCCGGCGCATATGACGAACAATACAAGCCGGAAGACCCATTCACTACCGCTGACACGGTTTCGCACCATACCTACCACTCCTCCTTGCAGCCTGCTTAGAATAAGCTCGTATTGGAAGCTTTTTTGGCGATTGCATTCATCGCAAATAAGAAAATAAAATTAATCAGCGTGTTAAACAAGCCGATAGCCGAAGCATAGCTGAACTGGTTGGAGACAATCCCGATTTTGTACACATACGTGGCGATAACCTCTGAAACGGGCAGGTTTAATGAATTTTGCATCAAAAATATTTTTTCAAAGCCCGTGCTGAGTATGTTCCCCATGCTGAGAATGAACAAAATGACGATCGTCGGAATCAACGCCGGAAAATCAATATATCGGATCGTCTGCCATCTGCTTGCGCCATCCATCTTGGCTGAATCATATAGCTGCGGGTCTACTGTAGATAGGGCCGCTAAGTAGATAATGCTGTTCCAGCCGCAGTGCTGCCAAATATCGGACACGATATTGACAGGGATGAAGGTCGAGGTGGAGGCTAATAAATTGATATCCCCAAAACCGATAGATTTCATGAAATATCCGACAATGCCCGTTTCCGGCGAGAGCAGGACATTCATCATACCCACCAGTACGATAATCGAGATGAAGTGAGGCAAATAAACAGTGGTCTGCATCAAGGTTTTAAATTTTTTTCTGCGGATTTGATTCAGAACGAGCGCCAATATAATCGGAGCAGGAAATCCGATAATGATAGCTGTGAAGCTGATTAGAAACGTATTGGTCATCAGATCGGCGAACAGGAAGCTCTCGATAAACTGCTTGAAATAAAATAATCCGCGCCATTCCCCGCCCGTAAGCCCCTTGCTGAAGTCGAAATCCCGGAACGCAAGCTGAATGCCGTACATAGGGATGTAGTTGAAAATGATAATGGCTGCTATAGCCGGGAAAATCATCACCCACAATTGAAAATCACGTTTGAAGGCATTGAAGACCGTCCTTGTGCCCATAGGAATTCCCCCTTTCTCTTATAAAAAGAAGCTATGCCCTGCTTGTGAGCGGCATAGCTCCCTTTCATGCGCAGCCTATTATTTGCTCATATACTCATCATAATATTTTTGCATGATTTCGAGATTTTGGTCTAAGCCCGCTTTTTTGCTTTGATTCACATATTGCTCCCACTCTGCTTCGACGCCGCCTTTGGTTACCCATTTGGCAAAACTCGTGTTCGCGAGGTTCATAATATTCGTATTGCTTAGGCTCATCGTGTTATTATCTGCCGTTGTGTATTTGATGAACATGTTCGGGAACACATCCTTCTCCGTATCAACCGTCAAGGCGTCCTTCAGAGGCTCTGACTGAACGAGCACCTCCTGCATATCCTTTCCAAGCGTCAAATTAAGGGTATCCGGAAGATACAGCGCTCCGTTATCGGCCCATGTAGAGGTCCATTTCCATGTGCCTGGATCCATTTTGGAATCGGCTGGCGGCAGCACGCTATAAGAGCCGTCTCCGTTGTCCTTAATATTCGTTCCGATTGAACCGAATAGCACCTGCATGCTTACTTCTTCTTTGTACAGCTCGTTAATAAACCGCATAGCCGCTTCTTTGTTTTTCGTTTTCGCTGACATGACGATTTGATTTACCCCGTAATTCAGCGTATCGAAATCGTAGCTCCACGATACTTTGCCGGAGAATCCAGCCGATTCCTTAAGCGGGGACATCGATGCATATTGCGGCGCCAGCTGCTCACCGAATCGGTCAGACGCCACCCAGCCCCATGTAAAGCCAACCTTCGCATTGTCGCCTTCGCCGCGGGCAACCGACTGGAACTTCGTATAATCATGGGTAAAGACCTCTGGATTGATCAATCCCGCTTTATAGAGCTTGCCAAGGAATACGACCATTTTTTTGTAGCGCTCATCGGTCAAAAAGTTTTTCACTTGGCCATCTTCTACGAAATAGCCTTGCCCGCTTCCGTCCGTTAAGGTAATGCCTAAGCCTCCAAGCAGGACAGCCGGGTTAAAGAAGCCGCCGATACCGCCTGGCCAGTCCATTGGAATTTCATCGCTCGCGTCTCCGTTGCCATTCGCGTCCTTCTCTTTGAAGGCAACTAAAACGTTATAGAGCTCATCCCATGTCGTAGGCATGCTCAGACCCAGATTGTCCAGCCACGTCTGATTAATAAATTGCCGAGTGGCGGATGCCGGCCAGAATCTTTGGTATTTCGGCAGCCCGTATATCTTGCCGTCCGGCTGCGTCGCAATGACCTTTGTCTCCGGCTTCGTATCGAACATGCCCTGCACGTTTGGCGCACCTGCAACCAGCTCCGTCAGATCTTGAAACAATCCTTGGAACTGAGCGAAATCGGCATCCGTAATTACATTGGGTCCGACAAACAGATCCGGCGTATCACCGCTTGCGAGCATTGTTCCTTTTTTCTGAGCCCAATCCGCTGTAATTTCCTGCCACTCAATATCTACACCTGCGGCATCCTCCGCTTTTTGCAGCCATTCCATCTCGGCGAGCGGTTTCGTTAAAGGATGCTTGGTTATAATCGCGGTTAGCTTTACCTTCTCCCCACTGGAACCTCCTTGATTAGTGCCGGCATTCGGGGATGCTTGATTATTGTTGTTGCTGCTGCAACCTGCTATAAGCAGTGAAGTACATAAGCATGCTGTCAGAACGAGGTTCAACGATTTTTTCATTCGACATCGACTCCCTTTTCTTTTCTGATATCACTTACAATACGCTATGCAATCTCTATGGCACGTTGCCAGCTCACTGGCTTAATGTGCTTGTCTATCGCTTGTCTTTCGCTGCAGCTCCTGACAGCCCTAATGTTAGCAAGCGTTTTCATAACGAACAATACGTAATATCATTGGATTTGGGTGACTATCATTAGGTACATCCTTATGACGGCATGACCGTTGTTTTCGTTGAACATACAGAAAAGGCCTCCGGCAACAGCCGAAGGCCTTACGTCTAGCTCTCATTACGGGTACGTGCCTTTGAAAGCGGCGTCGATCTTCGCGGCTACGCTCTCGAAAGCTTCCTTCACGCTTTTCTTGCCCAGCCACACTTGGTCTAACGCCGGATTTAGAATCGCGGTAATATATTCGTTGTTTTTGAGATAGAAGTCGTAAGAGTTGACTCCATTCTCGATCGTCTGCCGCATGACTGCATCTTGATAGCCGCTCGGATGGCCAGGCTTCACGTCCGCCCAGCGTGCGATTAATTCAGGCTTCTCGTAGTAATCCTTAAGCAGCGGCATCCATAGGCCGCTGGCATGCAAATCGATGGAATTCGCGGAATCCAGCTGCCATTTGTAGAACAGCCATGCTTCCTTCGGATGCTTCGTCGTAGCGGACATCACCAGAGGCTCCCCGAATTGCACCGTTTTGCTCGACTTCAGCTTAGGCAGCACGCCGACCCCGAAGTTGACGCCTGCCGCTCCGAGATCGAGCTGCACCCATTGACCGTCAAGGTCCATGGCGACCTTTCTGCTCTGAAGCGCAAGCGCAGGCTGCGGCAGATTCTTCTCTTGCACCGGCGAAGGCGAAACATGATGGACATAAATAAGGTCGGCTAGCTTCTGCACGGCATCAATGACAGCCGGATCATCGAGATTCATGCGGCTTCCGTCAGGGGTGATCACGCTCGTATTGTTGGAAGGCACCATTAAATGCCACATCCATGTGTTGAATCGCACGCCAAACTGGACAATATGCGCAGCATCGAACTCCGGACTAAGCGCGTTGCGCCCATTTCGGTCCAATGTCAGCTTCTTCGCCGCCTCTAGAAACTGGTCCCACGACCATGCATGCTCTGATTTGGCCGGAGGCAGCTCTACCCCCGCTTCATTAAAAAGGTCGGCATTGTAATAAAGAGCGAATGCCTCCTCCGCAACTTTGATGCCTGCAACCTTTCCCTCATCCCAATACATGACCGCGTTCGGAATAAGGGTTTCCTCATTGATCTCCGCATCCTCCTCCAGGAAGCTTTTCAGATTATAGAACTTGCCTTGCTCCGCCCACTGCAGCGCGGTATGCTTGTACATCATAAAAACGTCGGGCGCTTTGTTGCTCGCATACATCGTCGTAAGCTTTGTCGTATAATCGCCGGGCTCATACATGTACTGAATCGTAATCCAAGGATATCGCTCCATAAATTTCTCGATCATCCGCTCCTTGGCTTGCTTCTCGTTAGGGGAGCCCCAAGAAGCATACGTTAACACGACTTTATCTTTGTTCCGTTCAGCCGATTTGTCACGTAGATCAGCGCCGGACGAATCCGCACCGCTTTCACTGCAGCCCGCTAACAATAATATTGCGCATAGGAACAGCATAAAAGACAATCCGCTCCTCGTTCGGTTCATCCGTTAGCCCCTCCTCTCCGCTCACTTTATTTCCACCATGTCACGCCTGCTGGCAATCAAGCCCATGCGAATATGAACAGTCGTACCGCCGTCTTCACTGGAATGTATGTCAACGCCATACTCGCTGCCATACAGCAGCTTAATTCTTTTATCCACATTCGGCATGCCCGTCGAATTCATCTTGCCAGTCTTTAACTGGTCGATAAGCGCTTTATCCATCCCGCACCCATTATCCTCAACGGAGAAATAAACCATCAGGCTATCCGACCAGCCATTAATCACGATCGTTCCGTCCTCTTCTTTCTCCGCAAGGCCATGGATAATCGCATTCTCGACAAACGGCTGCAGAAACAGCTTCGGGACTTCCATGTCCATAAGCTCCTCTGCCACATCGATTTGCACATGAAACACATTCTCGAAGCGGCTGGACATGATGTATATATATTTGTTGAGCCAGTCCAAATCCGTTCGAAGCGGCCACGTTTCCTTTTTGTTTCTTGTCGAGGTCTGAAGCATATCGGCCAGATTATGGATGATCAAGCTCATCTCCTGCTGATTGTTCTCGACAGCAATCCAGTATAACGTCGTAAGCGTGTTATATAGGAAATGGGGATTGAGCTGCAAATTCAGTGCCATAAGCTCAGCTTCCTTCTCCCGTAGCCTTGAAGCATAGTTCTCCTCGATTAGCGTCTCTATCCGGCCATTCATATGATTGAACGTACGGATCAAATGGCCGAATTCGTCACGGCCATGCTCGGGTATATGGATATGGAAATTACCCCGCTCCATCAGCTTCATGGCCTTCTTCATCCGACTGATCGGCTTCGTGATGAACACGGACATGGCGTAAGCCAGAATAATCGAAACGATAAGCATGATGATTAGAAACAAAGTCGAATACCTGCGCAGCGCATTCAAATCCTGCAAGGCGTCCTCTACCGGAATTTCGATATAGGACATCCAACCCGTGCTCTCCATGCGGCTAAAGCTAATGACGACCGGTTTGCCGTCAATGACCTTCTGTATGCTGCCATTGTTCCTATCCGCGGCTTCTTCCAACCAGACAGGCGGATTATGTTTCGCGATTAGCGCCTCGTCCGAATGGATGACTACCGCCCCTCCTTCATCTACGATTCCGTAGGCCAAATGACGGTACTCGCTATGCTGCGCGTAGTCAGCGAATAATCGCCCGATATAATCCGTCGTCAAATTAACCATGAGCACCGGCTCGGGGATCGTGTCCGGCAGCGAGTGAAAGATCCCCTTCTCGTCGACAAAGGTGAGCTTGAGCTGCTTTACCGCGGAAGCGAGCTTATTGAACTCGAAATTCAAGCCGGACATATCCTTTTCACCGAGCGTTTCGGCATAGCGATACGTTGGAATCCAGACGAGATTCCCCTTCCCTTCAATTGACTTGCGATACAAAGAGGATGCCAAAAAACCGTCAGGCATGACGAACATTCTTGCCGTGTTCCCGAAATTATAGGATGGAGTCACTATAAATGAAGCGTAAATATCCATATCGCCGCCAAAATATTTGAATAAAATTTGCGTAATTTTGCGGTCTGCCTTCAGCAGCGACTCATTGTCCGTCGCATCTGTCTCGGTAATGACGCGATACAGCTCATTGTCGATGGGGAGCATTTCGCTTTTGTCCCGAATCGACTGCAGCTTCTCATCAAGCAGCTGATTATTGTTAATAACGACGTTGCCTAGGCTCTCTTTCACGTTCGACAGCATATTTCTGGCACTAATTTGATAATAGGCAAAGCCTAGAATGAGGATGATAAAGCTTACCAGCAAGAAATAAGAGACCAGCAGCTTGATTCGAAATTTTGCATTGGCAGCCATATCTGCCATTTTTCCCAGGATGCGCATCGGTTTGGCCTCTTTTAATTAGGATGAGAACATTCTTCGGAATTCTTCCGGGGAATACAAGAACGTTTTTTTGAACACCTTGTTGAAATATTTAATGTCTTTATAGCCTGACTGCCTGGCTATATCCTGCACCTTCAGATCCGAGTGCAGCAATAAGCCGCGCGCTTTCTGCATCCTCATTTTGACGAGGAAATCAGTAAACGATACGCCGACGTTATTTTTGAATAAAATACTGAAGTACGACGGGTTATAGAAAAACTTTGTCGCAACGAGCTCAAGTCCCAAATCCTCGTGCAGGTTATCCTCGACAAACTCCCGGCATTTCTGCATGATCAGGTCGCTGCGCGAAGACTTATCCTTTTTCATCTGCTTCGTCATATCCGCAAGCAGCTGCGCCGCGATATCTTTCATGGACTTGAAGGACTTCGCTTCAAATAGCTCCTGGTCGATTCGTCCCGCAAGCAATCGGTATCCTTCCTCATCAATGACCAGCTGAGCCCGCTTCAGACAGGTCGAAAGCAGCTGAGCTGCGCTGCATTGCAGCCGGAACGGGGCTGGATATCCCACAGCCATCCGTTCGAGCAGCGATACTAAGGTCGAGACCGCCAGCTCCGTTTGAATCTCTGCGACCGCCAGCTCCATATCGTCAATGTCCTTGGCGGTTAGCGGTGAGCTGTGCTCTTTGCCTTGAAGGCTTCGCAGCTCATTCGCCGAGAGCCACATGCCTTCCGGGAAGTAATACAAATACTGCAGCGCATGCTTAGCGCCGTCGCAGCAGTGACGCATATCAGCTTCGATGCTCTCCGTTTCTTCTCCAATGCCAACGCTGATTGACCTGCCATACAGCATTTCCAGCTGGTTTAACGCTTTACGCAGCTGCTGCAAGCACGCCGTTCCCGTCGTCCCCGCTTTCCATGCAGCCATAATATAAAGGCGGTCTTTCTCATGCTCCGGTGCGACAATGACCGCATCCGCACAGCTCGATAAAGCTTGCGTGACGGCCCGTTTCAGAATGCTTTTCCATTCGGCATCATGTTGTGGACGGCCATCAGAGTTGGATTCTAGGATCAGCACCGTTCCCTGGCCGCTTAGCGCGCAATGGCTTCGCAATTCGCTGCGTTCGGCTGCCTGAAGTTCTTCCGTCAAGCATTTGTACAGCAAATGCTCGAGATAGACAGGCTTTGTATGTGCAAGCTGATCACTCAGCCTCTTCTTCTCTAATTGAAGCGCGCTCTCCTGCAGAAGCTGCTGCTCCAGCTCGCATATAATCGGCTCCAGCTGCTCGGTTATGACCGGCTTGACCAAATAGTCTTTTGCACCAAGCCGAAGTGCCTGCTGCGCATAATCAAACTCATGGTATACGCTTACAAAAACAACTTTTGGCATGTCCGAGCCTTGATTGTTTAACGCTTTCAAAAAATCGATCCCATTCACCAGCGGCATCTGAATGTCCGTAAATACGATATCCAGCACACGCGTCTCAGCAAGCTCCAGCGCCTCTTTTCCATTTTTTGCCTCATGGACCTTATACTCCGGCCGAAGGGAACGTACCATTGCCGCTAACCCGCGGCGCTGCTTGGGCTCGTCATCCACCACTAGAATTTCCATTCGATTCGAAATCATAATCACATCCCACTAGCGGTATGGTTAAACGATTGTCTACCTTTATTGTAGCGCCTACACGCGAAATTGGGAATGAAGCTAAAGGAGAAAATAGTTGGATAAGGGGAATCCTATTAGATCATTGTTGCATACATAAAGAAGCTTTTATACAAACTTTTTGTAAGTAGCTTGACATTAGGTATCCTGACCGCTATCATATTTGTCGTACAAGCAATTGGAGAATAAAACCAACGCTTACACATTGTATCGCAACATCCTGCATAATTCTAAGAGCTGGTTGACCATTCTAATGCTTGAAAGACTATTTAGAAGCAAACTACTTTAGAGGAGGCAATAACAATGTCAAAGCTAAATATCGGTATTATCTTGGGAAGCACCCGTCAGGGTCGCTTAAGCCCGCAAGTCGGCGAATGGGTGAAGAGCGTTGCTGACAAGCGCGATGATGCCAATTACGAGATCGTGGATATTGCGGAGTACAAGCTTCCTTTGCTCGGCGAGGAAGATGCGACTGTGCAGGCAACGGCATGGAATACCAAGCTGGCAAGCTTGGACGGCTTCGTATTCATCGTGCAGGAATATAACCACAGCATCTCGGGCGCCTTGAAGAATGCGCTTGATTATGCGCGTGATGCTTGGAACAATAAAGCAGCTGGCATCGTTAGCTACGGATCGGTCGGAGGCGCTCGCGCCGCTGAGCATCTCAGAGGCATACTTGGCGAATTGTCTGTCGCAGACGTTCGCGTGCATCCTGCGCTTTCCCTGTTCACGGATTTCGAGAACGGCTCCGTGTTCAAGCCTGCTGACCTCCACCTTACGAATGTCAACGGCATGCTCGACCAAGTACTCGCTTGGAGCGGCGCGCTAAAAACACTGCGTTCATAATGAAAACCTCGGCTCTTTAAAGAGCCGAGGTTTTTTTGATTACATATCCTTACATTTTACAATTGCCCATTTAAATCTTGCATATGCTATTCCTCCGTTAATTCAACCGTTTTCCCGGTTTCCGCCGATTCGTAGATAGCTTCCAGTATTCGAGTGACCATATACGCTTGCTTCGGCATAACAACGGGATCGGTATCCAGCATGATCGCATCGATCCATTGCCCGATTTCGCGGTCTGCAATCGTCTCTTCCTCCGGCGAAATATACGCTATGCCTGCTGCGGTTTGCAGCTTCGTTTCGACCAAATTGCCGAACATTTCACCGTTAAACACGAGCTCATCGGTATTCGTCAGCGCATTTCTGCGCATCTCCGCCCCGCCCCGGGTGCCGGATAGCGTCGTCATGGCTTCACGTTCATCAAGCGTATTGAGCGCCCAAGCCGCTTCCAGATAGATCGTCGCGCCGTTCTTCATCTTAATGAAAGCAAAAGCCGATTCCTCCACGTTGAAATCCTCAGGCTCCCAAGGACCGAACGGATTCGCCTCGTTCTGTTCCCTTAATTTATTGTGGGTTACTCCGGTCACCGATTCAACTTCATAGTTGTCCATTAACCATAACGTCAAATCCAGCGCATGGGTTCCGATATCGATGAGCGGGCCTCCGCCCTGCAAATCCTTGTCCATGAAAACGCCCCAGGTAGGGACGCCCCGGCGGCGCACCGCATGGGCTTTTGCCACGTAAATTTCACCCAGATCTCCCCTTACGCAAGCGTCCTTTAACAAGAGCGAGTCTTTTCTGAAACGGTTCTGATAGGCAATCGTCAATTTTTTGCCGGTGCGCTCCGCAGCATCCAGCATTCTTTTCGCTTCATGCGCATTAATCGCCATCGGCTTCTCACACATGACATGCTTGCCGGCTTCAAGCGCGGCAACCGCCATCGGTGCATGATGCACGTTAGGCGTGCAAATATGGATGACATCAATGTTGGCGTCCTTGACCATATCCAGATAATCCGTATATAAGGCAGCCTGCGGTGCATACTCGTCCGCCGCTTTGCGAATCGTCTCCTCGTGCCTGCCGCAGAATGCGACCAGCTCTACTTTGTCGCTGAGCTTTGCAAGGGCGGGGAGATGCTTCTCCAGCGCGATGGCTCCGCAGCCAATGATTCCTACTCTCAGTTTGCCCATATCCATATGAGCACCTCCTTTTTGCTAAACGCTTCGTTTTCACGCGACCGAATGATTCTGATCCCATTGCGTTATACTGTATTTAACCGATTTAGAGGCTACGTAAACTTCTAAAAATGATCGCTTTCTCTTTTCGCCTGCTTGCGAAAGCACGGCATTCCGTTCATCCCCCATGGCAGCCAATGCTTCCGGAACAGAAAACTTCTCTGATGAAATAATAGGCATGTAAGCAAGTGTTATTTGGTTCATCACGGTTATGAACGGAACTGGTATAAAAAACCTGCCCAGCCGAATGAATTCGACTGGGCAGGTTTGCTGTTCTATGACTGGATCATTACTCTAATAATGAACGAGTTCTCATACTCATAAACTCGTTTACTCAACTACGGAAAGAGAATAGTCAGCTCGAATGTTAGACAATCCGATTCGCCGATTTGCGCTACTCCTTTAGGGGAATGCTGCAAAGCCTTCATTAAAGCTTAGTCAGCCTATATTCCGTCTCACCAATCATAATTTCGCTATCGTCAGGAAAATCAACGAGTTTGCCAAGCTGTATGACCACCCGGCTTTCATAATTTGCGAACAGCGTGTCCGGCGTACCGCTCGGCGAAGGCTGCGGACTCGTGTCTGTGGCGCTATCCGCCGTGCCGCCAGCATCGGCTTGATTGCCTGTAGCCGAAGTTCCGTCCGTAATAGGCGTTTCCGAAGGCGTTACCGCCGGGGATATCTGAGCTTCTGTCTCAGTAGGATTAGATCCAATCGATCCTTCAGTTCCATTTAATCCATCAGAGCCATCTGATCCATTCGTTTCTTCGGTGCCTCCAGGATTAACCGTATTCAAGTCCGCATCAGACGTGTCCGCGCAATTCGCAAGCAGCTCCAGCTCCTTATACTCAACCGCCTCCGCGCTTGGCGCCTGAATCTTCAACGTGTTTGGCGCAAATGCGGCGCATGCTGCACCGTCCTTGAACAAAAATACGAGCGAGGTAGTCGCATCTTCCCCTTCGGCCGCCTCACTATCCTCCGCATATACAAGCGTATCCGGCTCGTCGGAGCCCGCTTCGGCCGTTGGCGTAGCTCCAGGCAATATGGCTCCTTCGTTTTTCGAATCTCCCTTATCGGATAACGAAAACATAATGCCTGCGGTTACCAGAACAACGCCGATAGCAGCTATTGAAGTAATCAGCGTCCCTTTGCGGTTCTGCTTGAAAAGCTTGGCAAGCGGAGAGGCGAGCTCCCGCTCCGCCTGTTTGTATACGGCCTTTAAGGCTGGGCCAGCCTTTTCGAAAAAGAGCTTCCGATTCATGCGTTTTTTGAACGCATTCCGATCATGCTTTTTGAAGTAGCCGACAACTGCCGCTGCATAGGCCGGCACAAAACCCCTTGCCTTAATAAAGTCAGGCTCCTTCTCCGTCCATTGGAAGAACCGGTAAATCAGCTCTTTGCTTTGAGCGTGCTGCTGCCAGTAATCAATCAGCCCCGCGTAATCGACCGCTTCCAAATCCGAGCTGTTTAGAAAGGCCATAGTAAGTCTTGGAGCTTCCTTCAGCTCCAGCTGATCGGACAGCATCCGGCGGCCAGCCTGCTGAACACGGTCCACCTCCGCGGGCGCCAACCGGCCGAAAAGGTCGGCACTTGGCTCTGGAAGCATCAACCAGTCATATAGCGAAAGCAGCATTTGGGCTGACGATTTCTGCCTTGGATCACGCAGCTCGCTCTCCCACTGCTTAAGCTGATCCTTATGGCTAAGAAAAGACGCTTTGCCGAGCTGTTCCTTGGTCAGCTTATCCAGATTGAGCTCCGTCAGCATGCCGCGGTATACGGCTAGCTCAAGCAGCTCATACAAGTCGGCTGCGGGATAAGCCGCCGGTTGCTTTCTTGACTGCGCTCGCGCCTCCCCAGCCAGCTTGCTCAGTTGCGTCAATACGCTGCTGCTCGCCGTAATCGAATAGCGCTCGCGTTCCAGCTTTGAAGCGAGCTGCTGGCGGGCAAGCTCTTGAAACGATTCATAACCGAACAACGCCGGGTGTGTGCTTCCGAGGCTTTCCATTTGCTCAAGCAAGCTCTTTGCGCCGGTCAAGGCGCTTAGCTTCTTCTCGATAAAAGGCAGCAACAAACGATCAGCCAGCCTCTTATCGAACAACAGCTTGGCGAAAAACGCCTGGCTTAAAGCGTGGTTGCTTTCGACGGCAGCATAGATGGAATCAATCGTCTCCTGCCCGTTTCGCTTTGCCGCATCATTAAGCGCATGGACAAAATAGGTTACGAGCTTGCTTTCGATATTCGGACGGTCAATCGCATAATAGTCCTTAAACGCCTCAATAATAAATGCTTCCGGCACTAAACCTTGCCTAACCCTGTCAAATTCATAATCAAATCGCGATAGCATCAAATCATTCAGGCGGAGCTTGTTATCAAGCGCTCCTGCCGGTCGCAAATAATCGAGCAGCACGCGAAGCACCATCGGTTTATGCGCTTCATACAGCGCTTCGTTGCCTTCCTCGATCTGATACAGCACGCTAAGCTCATGATAGCTCGCAGCTGCAAGGCGACGAGCCGGATCCACGCCAGCGAGCATCGACTCCGCGAATTGAAAGAAGCGGTCCGTATGCTCGGGATTGTCCAAATGGTTCCAGACATCATCCAGAAACGGATGCTCCGCGCCGTCCAGCTCGACATTCGATATACGCCCGCTTACGAAATCGAACGTATAATCCTTCTCGATGCTTCGGTCTCCCGGGCGCAGACTTCCTTGCTCCACAAACGTAAGATGGATCGATTTACGGCTCTGGGGTTCCTTCGCATAGGTAATGAAGCCGAGTTGGTTACGGTAAGCATACGGCAAGCTTGCATAAAGCACATGCAGCAGCTGCACGGCCTTCTCAGGCAGCTGCCCGATCGGAACGTCAAGCGAAACATACATTTTCTTCTTGCCGCTGACCGCTGACATCACCGCGTACAGCAGCTGCTTAAACGGCTTCTCCCCGATGTTCAGCAGCGACAGCAGCGAGCGATTCGACGGTTTGACCGCAGAGGCCGCATGGACCGGAAGACTGCTGAGCTCGGAGAGCTCCATTCCCTGATCGATATCATAGCTATTCGAGAATTCGGCTTTCAGCCAGCTCTTATAGTCGTTAGCAGATTCACGGCCCGTCTCATTCGGAATCAAGTAGTTATGCGTATAGAAAGCGCTGCGCAGCCCGGTGAAATCCGCTGCTTGATAGATGCTGCGTCCGAGGAGGACATCGCCATTGTCCAGATGAAGCAAGTGCATCGTCTCGGGATACAACGCTTCGTCTTTCTCGCCGCGAGCAGCCAGCTCGGTCGGCGCATCGTACACGCAATAAGGATGGAACATTTTTTTAACGAAAGAAGGGTCTAAGCCGCTTGATTTGGCAATCGTATCGTACCCTTCCGTGGATCTGAAAATACCGCGTCTCTCCCGTGCGTACATCTGCTGCTGGATCATCCTGCGGGGCATGGAATCGCGCACTATTCTCTTCTCCCTTCAATGAAATTCAGCTTGTAAAGCAGCCAGATGAAGGGCTCGTCCACGCGGATCGGGCTAACGACCGTTTGCAGCTTCTGGTCAACGGGATTGCTGCCGAGAGCCGATACCGCATAATAGGCCGTATCCTTGAAGTAGACGTCCATTGTGCCTTTGAAGGGCCGATCGACCTTCTCTATGAAACGGCGGATTTCCCCATCGATATTTTCGAATTCCGTCAGATTGAAATAATCGCGGTGGACCATATTATTGAAAATATTGCTGTTGGATTTAATATATTCGCCATCCTCATCCTTTAGGGAATGAAGCATATCGCTTTTTGTAAGCACTACGGCTGTCGGAATGTCCGTTTTGTTATTGTCCTGGTAAGCAATAAAGTCGCCGAACATCGTCAGCACGACGTCGCGCGGCTCATCATATTGGGAAACCCACTCGCCCGGCTTATCGCCCAGCTTGATACGGATTTTTTCCCGAATGGAACGGATTTGGAGCGGATCAACCATGAGCAGGATGCCAGCCGAATTTTTAATATGCTGGCCATGCAGCCCAAGATAATCCTGTTCGACCATGCCCTCGCCCGCGACATCGAAAAAAACAAGCGTAAGCGGAGGCTTCGATTCATCCTTAAAGACGAATTGGAAAATAAACGGCTCCTGCATCTTTTCTTTCTGCGTGGACGCCAGCAGATCGCCGCGCTCGAACAGCGGCTCCTCGTAATTGGTGCGGAACTTGCGGCTGATCTCCGCATTCAGCGGCATGCAAGCCGCATTGAAATGGTCGGCTGTCGTGTTCTGAAGCGTATGGATCAATGCGGTCATATAAACCGATTTCCCGACTTGGGATGCGCCGATAATCGAAATGATGTTGCTTGGCACCTTGCCTGCCGTTACCGGAATTTCATTATGGCATTTCGGGCAAAGCCTTCTTCGCGTCAGCTCCCCGTAGCGATCATTGATTCCGATCAGCACATGATCCGAATATACCCGGTGCTCCTCAGGCACGTCATGCGGATAAAGAACCGCCTCCATGTCATGCACGGAATCGAGGCCGAAGCGCTCACGGTATTTGTTCAGCTCCTCATCCTCGCCTAGAGCATAA
The DNA here is from genome assembly GCF_056269165.1 of Paenibacillus sp. J22R232. NCBI lineage: Bacteria > Bacillati > Bacillota > Bacilli > Caryophanales > Paenibacillaceae > Paenibacillus > Paenibacillus sp. J22R232. The sequence goes on from NZ_JBWDNK010000006.1 coordinate 33,818, forward strand.
TCCTCGTCATCCTCACGGGAGTGAGCAGCGCGGAATACGACCTCGTCCGGCGTGAATTTACTAAAGCAGTAAGGGCAGACAATATCGTAATACAACGGTCGCTGCTTCGTTTCCGGCTTTTTTTTGAATAGATCGAACAAGCCCACGCAATCTACCTCCTTTAAACTGAAATCAATTCATACAATTGCCCGTATACTTTGCCGTCCGTGAAAAATAGCCGAATGTAATCCTCTTTGCCAATCTCTATGGCAGGCAGCGTGTTTTTGCCCGCGTCAAAAGGGGCTACGAATGGGTATGCCATGCCATCTTCCTTATTGGCGGGATAGCCGCCTTGTTTCTTGACGTAGCACAGGACATCCTTCGCGATCGGCACTTCAGCCGACACTTGGATGTGTACCGTTTTGAACTTGCGGAACAATCCGATTTTGCTCATGACCGAATAATGGATTTTGGCTCTGCCCGCACTGATTTCGATCCGATTCTCGCGGTTAGCCTGCTGGACAAGCAGGGGGCCGCCATCCCCCTCTTCATAGGCATACACCGTAAACGCTACTATGCCGATTCCTTCTATCCGGGTATGATAGCCGTTATTCGCTTTATACTCCGCCCTCGTGTAAAGCTTGGGCTCGCCTTTGCTTCCCAAACCGTCCGCGGATTGGTCGGCAGCCATTTTCCCAATATATACGGCATCTATGCCGCTTGGCCAAATCCAGCGCAGCGTGCAGCGATCCTCCTCCATGAAGCGAGTCAAGCCGGTGATGGCCGGAGAACCGTCCTCTGCATCAACAAACCGCATCTATATCCGCCTCCCGCTTCTATTTAAATCCATGGCTGCGGCTATCTTTCTTCCGCCCGCCGATGCCTGCCGAGCCGGTTCGATCCAAACTGCTCGTTCTGCCGCCCCCGCGCGGCTTGGATACGTTGTTGTCTCGAATCGGTACGACTAACGTAAACAAGCCAATGATTGCCGCGAGCACAAGCACGGCAATGAGCCTGGACATCGCATCTGTTAGCACGTGGCCGGACAAACCCGCATCCAGGATAATACCGGCAAGCAGACCGCCAGCAGCGCCTCCACTGCCAAAGCTTATCGCCAAATACCTGTTGTCGAACAACAGCCCTAGAGCTACTCCGATGGCTGCACCAATGATCACGAGCGATACGATTCGCAGAATCGTATAATACGTGCTCTCGGCCGCTTCGCCAGTCCGCTCTGTCAGGAGCGTCTGCTTGTCGAGCTTATCGTAAATATTTTGAAAAACGAGCGATATCCCATTCGCTTCCGAAACGTCATAGTAACTGCCGCCAGTCGCGGCAGCTAATTGCTGGAGCAGCTGGGCCCCTCCGCCGTTCAATACGCTAAGTCCAACCGTATTCACGGCGACTTGCTTCTCTTGAAATGCCGCAATCTGCTCGTCGAGGCTGGATTCGCTAAACCCGTCTGACAGCAGGATGACCATCGTGCCGCGTCCCGGGTTCTCTTTGCTTATGATCGTCTTCATTGACTCCGCCAAAGCAAGGCTGAAGTCCGTTCCGCCATTCGTTGGCTCAAGTGAATCAATAGCCGCGTTGACAAGATTTTTCTCGGCTTCGCTTCCTACCTTGACGAACGGCTGCAGCAGCTCCGCCGTATCATTAAACACGACTACCGCTACCCGGTTATCGCTCTCCATGTTGCTGATCAGCTGCTTCGCAGCTATGTAACGCTCATTATCCGGGTCTGTCTCGGACATGCTGCCGGAATTATCGATGGCAAGCACGATGTCCTTCACGGGCTTAGCGCCGCCGAACTGCATGCCGTAAATAAGCTGAACCAGCCCTCCCACGACGAACAGCAAAGCTAGCGTAGACGGAATCAGCAGCTTCCAGGATAAATCGGTGTAGCGCTGCCGCCATGAAACCCCGTTCAAACGCGGAGCTATTAATTCCGCGATTAAACATGACAATCCGATACATAGAGCAATGATTCCGAAATATAGGCCAACAACGACGAAGCGCGGCCATCCTTCCGACAGCTTGCCCAGCGTGAATTCTCCGATTGCAAATCCGGCTGCCCCTCCGACTAAACTAAGCAAGAGGAGCAGCGCATTCATTTTCCGTTGCATAATTGACAGCATCCTTTCCGCTTGCTAGTGGAGCGCTCTGAATATCCATGCAAACCGTTCAACGAAGCTCCGGCAGAAGCGCTTGGTCGACCGCATGGAATTCATACCCGTTCTGCTGGTAGGTTTCATAATAAACCTTGCCGTTTCTGTAATACATCAAATCTTCCAAGTGAAAGCCGCCCATCAGATTCAGTTTCTCCACGCCGCTGCTGCGCTTCTCATGCACGCTGCCAAGCTTGTAGATGCGGGTTGTTTCGTCAACCCCAATCGCGTAGCGGATAAAGTCGCTTTCTTGATCCCCGAATACGTATTTCTCTTCATAGCGGTGCTCATGCGTATAGTCGAGAAGCCGGATATGGATAGCCGCCTGCTCCTCCAGCGTTCGGTACAGCTGGTGAAACAGCTCATCCTTGGACAAAGCTTTGCGATTGCTATAGGCAACGGATACGTTGGCGCGCAGCAGCAGCTCCTGCTCGAAGCTCTGATGGAACGGCTCCGCGCGCAGCACGTACTTGCGGCATACTTCGGTCAATCTCTCCAAGAAAGCTTGCTCCCCTTGATCGAGCAGCCCCGACACATTGCCGAGATACCTCTCTTCGAAAAGAAACGAAGCGCCGCGTTTTTCTTCCGTTTCGAGCATTACGCCATGAGTGACCCGCTCATAATATTCAAAAACGTTTTGACCAATGTAATCATCGGCTGAACGGATGCTCTGCAGCGCCGCTTCCTTAAGCTCGGACGCCAGCCCGTTCATTTGAAGCACTCGAAGCCGAAAGGACTCATGAAGCAGCTCAAGCTCCGCGACGAGCCTTCGGTGCAAAGCAAGCTCTGTCTCCAATCGGAACAGCTGCCATTGCTGACGGTAGACCGTGTCGAAAAAAGCACGAATAAAAGCGCGAAGATTTTGCTTATCCATAAACGGCAGCCGCTGAAATTTCAAATCCTCGACGCGCGAGTCACGGATGCGTGCAAGCTCCTCGCCGGCTAACGCAATTTCTCTCGCCAAATCTTTCATCCGCAAGCGAACCATATTCAGCACGCTTCCTTCTTTGTGCTCATCGGTCCAATCAGAAACCTGATAGAAGGTGACTAGCGTCTGTTCGCTCATATGACGGGCGACCGTACGGCGTATTTCATCCGTTGCCTTAATCTCGCTAAGCCGCAAATCGGTTGGTTCCACGAAATGCCTTTGGAAAAAGACCTCGCTGCTATCGCCGAATAGAACGCCTTCTGCCTCGCTGAGCGACATTCGGCGAAGCTGCTCATAGCGAACACCGCTCGTTAATAGACCGGTCATGTCCGTCAGTCTCTCTTCTCCGGGAACCAGCTCCGCGATCCTGGCATCCATCGCCGAGTTGTCGAGACCGAAAAAGGCTAGCTTCGCTTTGCTGTCAAGCTCAGGCTCGCGCTGAAGTCGCTCGGTCATATGCTCGAATAAGTGATAAAGCACGGTCAATGCAATGGAATAAGAAGGACGCATGGCCTTGGCTAGCCCCGCCGAGACGAAGCCTTGCCTGCCAGATTCCGCAACCAGGCTGTTTCTGAACGATGAATTGTTATAGCTTCCGTCGTTTGCATGAAGCGGACTTTCCTTCCGCTTCCTGTTCTTAAGCAGCAGTATGCGGCAAATCATTTCATAATTGTCCTGCATGCCGTTTGGCGTAGTCATACCGCGTTCGTTGCGGTCAGAAAACAAGTAGACGAGATCAAATAAAGGAGCATGCTTGTGCTCTACCGGAATGGCAAGCCCATCTCCGGTAACCTGCAGCTTAGCTGAATACGAATAATCCGGCTGCTGCATGCCCTCGAGCTCGCGGAGGAAGCTGATCCCTGCAGCGCCCGCATAGCCGAAAGTCTCCGATTGGTCACTCTCTTTGATCAAAGCGTATAAATCCATCTGCACCGATTTGAACATCTGCTCAAATATCGATTGCGCGAGCAGCGAAATTTCCGGTATAAGCACATTCATCGGATCGTCGGCTTGCGTAATGACCGCAAGATGCAGTCGATCGAACGACGCATAAAGCCGACCATAATCAGCAATGGTATCGCTGACCTGCCGCAATGATTGATTGAGCTTGCTCAAATGGCTGCCTTGCTTATGGAATGCAATGCTTATTTCCTTGCGAATGGACCGTTTATCGCTATCGGCTGGCACAAGCCCATGCAAGGCTGAAACCCAAATCTTCGATACGTGACGCTCTTGCATGCCGATCCCGTTCGACGGCGACTCTATCGGAGCAGCTGCCCTCGATGATACATGCAAGTAGATAACGCCCGCATTGTTGTCCCATTTCTGCTCATTGGAGCGCATCATCGGCTCTATCGCATGTCCGGCTTCATCACCCACGAATAGAAAAACGGTTGGATAGTGAATGCTGCTCTGATCATCCTCAAGCCCTTTTAATTGATGCTCCGAGACCGAATAATCGGTCGCGAAACGATTCAGCAATTCTCTCATCTCTATTTCAACTTTCTGCGGATTTCATTTAGTTTGGAAGTCATTTCTTTATAGAACCTATGCAGCTCTTCGCCGTTCGCAAGCTCCAGCTTCTCGTATTCAAGACGCTCGCGCGCATCAAGGAATTGGCCAAATAGCTCCTCCAGCTTATGAAGCAATAGCTTCGTGTCCTCTGTTGCCGTGAGCTCCGTCACTCTTCGCGACGCTTTGCGCATCAGCGTGCTGCGGCTTTTCTCGTCCAAGCGCCGGAAGCTCTCGAATACCTCATGCTCCACATAGCTGCTGCTTTTCATTAGATTGGCGAATGGCACCCAAGCCTCTTCTTCCGGATCACGGTCGTACACGTAAAGCGCGCCTTTTTTGCAAATCGTATCCGTATAAAGCGCCTCGATAAACTGGTCAAACCATTTCTCTTCGCCTTGATGCAAGAGCAGAAGCTGTTCAAGCTCATCCGATTTGGCTGCAATCCGCTCGTATTTGGCTAATTCTTCGCGAACCCGCATCAGCTGCTCCGGTGATCGAATCAAGTTTTCTTGGGCAAGCTCCGCGGAGAAGCTTCCGAAAATATCCTTGGTCGACTCCAGTTCCAGCCCTTCTGCCAGCATGCGTTTCAATTCAATCAACGCCCGTTTCACCTCGCCCAAATTCGGCTTCGCCGCATCCAGCTGCATATTGAATGGTTTCAGATGCTCGGAGAGCGTAAACGGCTTCGTGAAGCGAACCGAATAACGGTTGCTCGTATTGTGGTCGACGCCCTTCTCGGCAATGATCTGATAGCTCTCCGCTTTCGCAAACTCGGCACGGACTCTAGCGTTATAGCTTTGCACCCGAGCATTCACATACGTATCTCCCCATGACTTCTCGGGAATCGGAGACGGCAAATACGTCCAGTTGTTGCGGTCGGTCTGCACCAAATGGCGACCGATGCCTTCCTTATCCAGAATCGTGCGCTCATAGCTTTCCTCGTATACCTTAAGCGGCGTATATACGAACAATGGTACGCCATTCCTCGTATTCAGCCAGAATATCCGGTTTTTCACTTCGCTTTCCTTAATCGTGAAATGTGATTTGCCGATCGAGTTGTTCTGGTAGTTCCGAATGCCGCGCAGTATGCTCGGTGCTTGTACGGGAACCGAAACGAAGCCCCATGACGGTACATGCAGATTGCCGGAGCTGTTGCTCAGATGAAAGACGGGCACAGCCTCTTCGTCCAGCTTGCTTGCGATGTGGCGCTCAACGAATTTTTCGATCGACTCATCGTTCCCGTACTTCATGACAAGAAATTCTTCCATCGATTTCATAATGAGATCGCCGAATTTATCGGTCAAAAACTCCGAGATCGAGCTGACGATATCAATTTCCTGCTCCTTCACCCAAAGGTTGGAATGGTCGAGCAGCTCCTGCGTGAAATCGCGGATGAGATCGTCGCCGTCTTTCTTGTCCATCATGCGGCTAATCACATCGGATATATCGGGCACGCCGACAATGTTCCAATAATACGTTTTGTTTCCCTTATGATCCGCTTGCTCATCGCCTTGCATAAGAAGATCGCCGTTTTTCGCAAAAATGGCATTAAGCGTATTTAAAATTTCGGTAAATACGTTGTAGATCCGATTGTTCTCGTTGTTCAGAAGCTGATGAAGATCCTCGTAAAATTCGATTAATTGCTCCATGCGCTCGACGTCGGCATGCAGCCAGTACTCATTGATTTTTGCTTCGATATAGTTATTTTTCTTTTTATCCTTCGACACGAACGCGCTTTTGGCATCGCCCATGCGCTCATCGGCCTGTTCCTTTGCCGCTTCGATTTCACGCGGAAGCCTTAGCAAGCCCTCGCGCAGCGTCTCGATATAAGAAAGCAGCATTTTTAACAAACAGAATCCTTTCTCGGTATAGAGCAGCCGCGACACATAGAAAGGGCCTTGCTCCGGATGCAGGAACGTTCGCCGGATTTGGTCAGTAAATTGCCCAACGATTTCGCCGGGCAGCTGTTTCTTGGCCTTAATGTACTCCTCACGGGCTCTTGCAAGGAAATTCTGCTCCAGCTCGGTGTCCATGTTGACCGCTTGCAGCTTAATTACGTTATTGTAATTCAGTCGTTCGCTGTTCTCGAAGCCAGGAAGCGGCTCTGGCACGCGCGAATCGAAAGTTTTCATCATCGTTTCGAGGTCGATGCCAAGCTTGCGCGCAAACTTCTCGACATCATCCTGGCTCGGCGCTTTCTCGAACATCTTATCCATTTTATTGAACAGTCGATATGCCAAGTACGTCGTCATTTCCTCGATTGGCAACACTGCCGAGGAAGCTCCGATAATATTGTAATCGTAGTTGGCCGGGTACATCTTGTTCATTTGCGCGATGTTCGTCCGGATGTTGCTGATATAGTCATGTATGGCGAATTCTTCGCCCGACTGCTTTTCTTCGCTTGAGATGAAGTTCGTAATATTCTCTGCCGTTACGTTCATGCAATAATCGTATGCATTCTCAAGCAGCTTGCCCTCCGCGTTCGTGGCAGAGATAAGATGGCATAGATTAAACGGCGGAAGCGGCGAATTAACAGATAGGATACTGCCGTACTGCTGCTTGAACCGCTCGCCGCGGCCGTCCACGTTCATCCAGTAGTCGAGCTCCTTCAATGCGGCGTAGCCATTCTTTTTAATATACTCGCGCGTATGGTCACTCAAGCTTTTGTTCGCCAGATTGATATCCGGCGTGAACAGGTAGCCCAGCGTATTTACGCGGTCAATGCCTGCGGAGCCGTGGTCGCGCTCGATGATCCCTCTTACGATATACGAAATATCGAGGAAGCATCCGCTGCCCGTGCCTCCGGATAATCCGGTCAACAGAAATACCATTAGCTTCTTGTTCGTACCGACAGACAGCGTTTTAATTTTCTTGTCGATGCTCTGCACGACTTGGTTAATCTTCGTGAACAGCAGCAGGCGCCCAGCCTGGCGTACGCCCGCGGCACCGTTCATCCCGTCCGTAATGCTCAGCTCGGGTGACAGCCAATCGGTAATGTAAGGCTCCAGGATGCTGCGGTTTTGAAGGAGTCCCCCAACCTCGGCATTGGACAGCAGCACGAATTCATTAATCGGATCGAGTCCGATCCCCTTGTATTTTTTATTGCGGTCTTGTTCATTTGTTTCAAAAGCAAGAAATTCAACGTTATCCGGCTTATCGCGTTTGCGCTTGGAGATTGGATCCTCCGGCAGCTTGAACCGGCGGTTAATCTGGTATTTCAGGCGCAGGAGCGCATCGATGCCGGTACCCCCGAGTCCAATAATCAGAATCGGGTTGTCGATGGTATCAACCCGGATTTTCTCGCTGACGATGCCTCCGCCAAGCGATACGTCAAGCTGCTGTATATGTTCTCTTACGATCGGTTTCATGTTTATTTCCCTCCAGGGCTCTATTTATACCAAATATTCAATGAATATCGTTTTGTCCACTTGCTTCAGAGACACCGTGATGCGGTCTCCGCTTTTCATTTCGAATGCATGGGATGCATCGATGGTGCGCCCTGCTTTCTCGATCGTGCATAAGGAGCCGTTTTGCAAAACAATACGATCGTTGCTGCCTGGCTTGAATACTACCTTCTCCGTTTCCTTAAGCTCAGGTGCGAGCTGCAGCAGTTGATGAAGCAGCAGCTTGCCTTTAAAGGCGGACAGCTTCTTGTACTGAGGCGACGTTTTGTCACCGGTGTTCTCGTCCCTAATTTCTATAATAAGCTGCCCAACGAAGCCTCTGTTCGCCTTTTTCAGAAGCCGCAGGATGAAAAACGCTGCCGCAAGCACAGCTGCGAGACCAATTACACCTAATATGACAGGTACGACCGGAAACGGCTTCTTTTCTTCAACGGCAGGCTGGTCCGGTGTTGTCTGCCCTGATCCTGCCCGTTTAGCCGTAATCGCGACCGCCTCGGTTTCACGGAAGAAGCTCTCTTCTTCCGCCTTCACTTTGATTTCGTAGTCATGTTCATCCTCGATCTTGTACGTTCCTTCGAAATGGTCGCCTCCATTGTCCATAGGCACTTCCTTCGTCGTTCCCGTATCCAAATCCTTAACGAGCAAAACCGCGCTCATGTTGCTGTACTGCTCTTCATCCTTCAACTTTTGTCCGCCGCTGATCAAATAAGAACGGACTGTAACGGCATCCCCCTTTGAATAGGAGGTTTGGGCAAGGGGATCTATCGCCAAACCCAGATCGTAGTTGAAAATAAGATTGATATCGATTTTGTCGCGGTTAACGCCTTTTACTTGCAGCGTCCAATCACCTTCGACCGGTGTAAGCAGCTTAATCAATGAATAGATCTTTGACTTCGACAGCAGGATATCATCCGATGGAATGGCGACGCTGTTGCCAGACGGGTCGATTAGCTTCGCTTCCACGGGCTGGGATGACATAATCGAAATATTCGCTTCCAGCACGTTCGCGTTGGGAACGGAGATTTTCACGTTTTGGTAGTTTCCGTCCGCCGTAAAAGAATCCACCGGAACGACATTCAAATCGAGATGGCTGGCAAATATCTCACTCAGTATTTGCGGCAGATCATCCGCCGAGTCGGTGGAGAACGACTTGCCTCCGGTCATATCCGATAGCTCGGCGAGTGCCTCCTTATTCAATTTCCCATTCGCATTCAGCCCAATCGTGTAGATCGGCACGCCGCTGTCGTTCGCTTCTTGAATGGCCTTATCCATGTCTGCATCAGACTGTGCTTGCGTTCTGCCGGATGCATCATTGAAATCGTTGTTTCCATCCGCCAGCAGGATAATCATTGGCTCATGTGCAGGATCAGCGCCATCCTCCAATATTTGCACGGCTTCCTTAACCCCAACGGAAACGTCAGTGTAGGCACCGCGGTTCAATTGGTCAATGAAGCCTTTCAGATTCGTTTTATCCGCAGCTGATTCAATTTCCAGCAATGCCTTCTCGCGCTGAATCTCATCCGTATAGGCAACGATTCCGACCTGGTCACCCTTTGTCGACAGCATGTCGATGAACATCTTCATCGCTTCGTTGCCGATTTTGCCCGGATCGCTCGTGCTCATGGAATTGCTCACATCAAGGACCAGAACCGCGTCGATTCGCGACGTTCCCTGCGCTGCCTGAGCAATAGAGAGACTGCTGAATGAAAACAAGCATATTGCGGAAGCCAATATAAGTTGTCGTGTAACTCGTTTAAGTCTTTTCATGTTTGTACTCCTTTGTAGTGGGACGAACGGGCCCGATCTGCTAGTCCTATAGTCGCTGTTAGTCATGGCTCCCAGTAAGGTGGTATACTACTAAGTAAGTATACCTGATAGATTTCCATAAATCACTTTTACTGTAAGAGAGGGACCATACATGGTTACATACGTCTGCCTAGGGTTATTGTTTCTTTTTGTCGTCATCAATGTCATCCGATATCGTTCCAAACAAAAACAGGCCCCATCTCCGGAACAGCTTAGCAAACTGGTCTTATCTATTCTAAAAAGCAGCGGGCAGCGTGACCGCGAATGATAAAAAAACAGCCGGTGCTCCTTACTCCTTATATTAAAACACGCTTTCCTTACAATAAGCTTAAAATTTGCCGCAGCTGCAATCACTTTACCGTTCTTGGCGAAGAAAAATGCCCGGTATGCGGCAAATCGGCACTGCAGCAGGTGGAGAAACGAGCCGCTTCCACGTTGCGCCGCTCGCTATGGGGATCGCGATTGATCGTATTGCTGCTAATAGCAATCGGCCTCTTCATGAGCCAGTCTGCGATGCAAACGACATTGCTCGCTCTAGGAGGCATGTCGCTACTCGCTCTATTATGGACGATGCAAAGACGGTCGACCCCTGCACTTTTGCAAATAGAACTTGAAACATTATTTCGCAAGGAGGCATACCCTCTCATAGCGGGGCTTGCCCATGACCGCGAAATGGCCATTGGCGTCTTTCAGAGCGGCAACAAAACGCTCGCTTACGAGATGCTCCGGGAGATCGGGGCTCTCGTTCATACGGACCAGCTTCGTATCGAACAAGTCTTGCTGCTCCAGTCCTTTGTGCTGCGCAAGGACATGGACTTAATGCTGGATCCATTGCTTATGGACCAATTCGATCCCGATCTCGTCGAATATATTGGCGAGCTCGCCAAAATTAGACGCGACCTGCTGAAAGAAAATACGTTCCGGTACGTATTGCTCCATGAGTCGCAAATTCTAAAAATGGAGCATGGCGAGAGCATCCTTGTGAACGTCGCAAGTGCTGCAGTGCGGTTGAAGAGGTATACGACACTCTATCCCTATTTGATTCTTCGGTATGCGCGCAAGCTGCCAAAAGACCGCTTCCTGCGGCTGTATCGAATGCTTCAGAGCAATGCGCAAGCCAGCAATGGGCCGTTATATGAAGAGGTCATGGCTATTTATAACGAAAAGTATACATTTGACGAGGATTTCCAGCTCGGCAGTCGGAATCGCGACTAAACAGAACGATCGAATGGATTTGAGCCATAATAAGCGATGGGAATAAGCCTAAACGGCTGAAGCCGTCCTCTGGCGGCTAGCTTACGTTTCGCGGAGAAATATAGAAAAAGTCGGCAAAATCATATGCTTTCCTATATTTCAAAGAAAATGGCTGTACAGGCGATCTATCCTGTGCAGCCATTTTGTGTCTTCTGGTGATTTCTATTAAAAGCAGCACAAGGCTAATGTCGTAGATTAAAAGTCTCGGTAACAAATATCCAATCATAGCACGAGGTCCGTACATATGTTAAATAAAATACGAAAAAGGAGGTACAAATAGCCGCGAGAGAATCAATTCCGCTAGCTATAAGCTATCCAAATCGTTTAGAAGCTTTGACGCAAATCATGAAAGAAAGGAAAGTGATGGATAGTGAAACGAATAAAAAAGGCTCGTACCAGCGCTATTCTTCCAACAGGAAGCGAGTCACTGATGGATATTACCATGTCACCCGTATCGCCCGCATTGCCGGCAATGCCTGTAGCACCTGCAGCACCTGCAGCGGCGCTTCCTGAAAGCGAACGCCCTTCCTTTTCCCGAATAGGCGTTTTTGGCGGCCTCGACGGAATGATGTCCATGATGAGCAAAGTCCAGCAATTTTTCGGCATTTTCCAGCAAATGCGGCCTGCACTCAAAATGGCAGGCAATCTATTCGGTGCAAAAGCTTTCGTCAAAAGCGTGCCTTCTCCTTCAAAAACGACTAAAAAACAAAAACATAGATCAAGAGCCGTCGCGGCATCACGCAGTAAAGCCAATCGAAAACGCCGCTAACCGATTAAGCCTCCGGACATTTCCTGGAACTAAAAAGGCTGCACGCCACCGATGTCGGAGGCATGCAGCCTTGCAGCTTGCATAATACGTTTAGTTGTCTTTAGCCGAAATTTTCTCTAATGGCTGTGCATTCCCATATACGGGACGCTTGCGGTCAACCGGCTTTGCCCACTTCACGGCATTGACGATGACGCGCTGAATGTCTTTGTTATAATAGGTAGGATACGTTTCATGGCCGGGCCTGAAATAAAAGACTTTGCCGTTTCCGCGGGTGAACGTACAGCCGCTGCGGAATATCTCGCCGCCTTCGAACCAGCTCGTAAAGATAAGCTCATCCGGCGCAGGAATATCGAAATGCTCACCGTACATTTCTTCCTTCTCCAGCTCGATATACTCACCAATGCCTTCCGCGATCGGATGGCTCGGAGCCACTACCCATAGACGCTCTTTCTCGTCCGCTTCGCGCCATTTCAAATCACAGCTCGTGCCCATCAGCAATTTGAAAATTTTCGAGAAATGGCCCGAATGGAGAACGATCAAGCCCATCCCGTTGAGCACGCGCTGTCTTACTTTTTCAACCACTTCGTCCGTAACGTCTCCGTGTGCTAGATGCCCCCACCAAATCAATACGTCCGTATCGTTCAAAACATCATCCGTCAGGCCGTGCTCCGGCTCATCCAGCGTTGCCGTCCCGGCATCAAAGCCCGCTTCTGTTAAAAAACCTGCAATGGCGCCATGTATGCCGTTAGGATATAATTCACCGACTAGCGGATTTTGTTTCTCGTGGCGATTTTCGTTCCATACCGTTACCTTTGCCATTCTGTTAGCACTCCTTATTAGCTCGATTAGTCTCAGTATAGGAAATCCGCCTCTTCAGAGAAAGGCTAAATCATGCCGATTTTATGTTCAAAAGTGTCTTCCTATTCGAGAATCTCTCAAAAAATGCACAATAGCCGTCTTTTTGATGCTTCACTCATCTCCAAAAATGATATACTCCGAATAGGAGGTTGTACCGATGACTATAATTGAAACGACTGCTTCCGGTGTAACCGAAGCGATAAATGAAGAGGTCATTTATCAGAATCCCCTGCTCTTCCTGAAAATATGGGAGATCACCGCCGACGCTCCCCTGACTAGCGGCATGGAGAAGCATCCCTGGCATTTTCACAAGGAAGTGGAATTCCTTGCTATTCTGAAAGGCCATCTCGGCGTACAAAGCAAAAATGATTATCGCATCCTCGGACCTGGCGATGTAATTGTGCTAGGCGCTTCCCAGCCTCACCGAACGCATAAGCCGGTTGCGGAAGCACTGCATTATATCGTGTTTCAAGTCGATTTGGGGAAGCATTTTGACCAGAGCACGATGCCCTACCTTTACTGCTTCTCGGAGCTGACTGAGCCGCTTGACAAGCTCAACTATATATTCGGTCTCAGCGAGGCAGCCAAACGCGAAACGCATTCTTTCATACTCGACATATTCGCAGAATCCCAAACAAGGCTGAAAGGCTATGAGATATCCATTAGCTCGACGATAAAGAGAATGCTGCTCCTATTGTTAAGAAACGATACGCGCAACGTGCTGAACTATACCGTCGAAGCCGAAATTAACCGCTTGCGCCCGGTGCTTGATTATATTAACAACCGCCTGAATGACAAGCTCTGCGTAGAGGAAGCCTGCGCCATGCTTAATTTGAGCTACCACTATTTCATCAAATATTTCAAAAAAACGATGGGCGTCTCCTTCGTAGAGTACGTCAACTATAAGCGTATCAAGCGTTCTGAGCTGCTATTGCTGACGAGCGATCTTAGCATCATCGAAGTAAGCCTTGAAGTGGGCATATCCAATATGGCTCAATTTTACAAGCTGTTCAAACGGCATAATCAGTGCTCGCCGCGGGAATTCAAGCTGCGCATGCGAAGCGAGTCCAAAGTCGCGATGGAAAGGATACAAGCCGTTCTCTAATCGCTCATTATTTTAACCGTACGGGGCAGACTGCTGCGAGCTTCTGTTTGCTTCTCGCTTTAAGATCTGGATCCCGTGTGTCTCCAGCACAACGTTTCGGGCCATGGCCTCGCTTGACTCCATATCGACGTAGAGCCTATCATCCAATCGCACCGTTTGCCGTTGACCGCTAAAGTTCATCAGGAATACATAATCAAACATGCCGTCCGTTCGCGCTTGCGCGGTTACGCCTGGAGGAAGCTCCGTGTTCATAGCCTTCTCCAGACCGGTATCTTCCGCTAATTTACTGTAGAAAAGAGTTAGGAAATCCTCCTTCATACGTGTTGCCATATAATAGGCTTGCCCCATGCCTAGCCGATTGACGGTTATCGCAGGCTTTCCCGCGTAGAATTCATCCCTGTATATGCCTATGATCTCGGCACCTTCGGTGTGGATTACCTCGCAGATCTCATGCGATTCAAAGGTTCCTGCTAGTCCCAACGCATGAGACTCGATCAGGGATACCCTATTCGTATCTTGATCGTATAAGCCCTCAATCTCCTCTGCCCATATGCCTAGCGTCCTTCTTAACGGGCCAGGAAATCCCCCCAGATGGCATAGATCATGTTCGTTTACGATCCCTGACCAATACGTCGTAACGAGAGTGCCGCCATTTTCCACGAATTTCTCCAGCTTGCGTCCAGTCTCCTCGGTGCATAAGTAGAGCATTGGCGCTACGATTAACCGATACGGCGAGAAATCTTCTGCTGCTCCAATGACATCTACCGGAATGCCCTGCTGCCAGAATGCCCGGTGATGCATGAGCACGGTTTCCTCATAATGAATGCCCGTATTGCGCGGGCCAGACGCATCGTTAATCGCCCAGCGGTTATCCCAATCAAATAGTATCGCTGTCTCGGAAGGCGTAACCGTGCCTGCAACCTGTGAAATATCCGCTAACGTATGGCTTAGCTCCGTTACGTCCTTGAATACGCGAGTGTGCTCATGTCCGGCATGATCCACCACAGCACCATGGAATTTCTCGCTAGCCCCTCTGCTTTTGCGCCATTGGAAGTATTGCACCGAGTCTGATCCGTGTGCGACCGCTTGCAAGGAAGAAAGCTTATGCATGCCTGGCCGCTTCAGCTTACTGACTGCCTGCCAGTTCGTCGCGCTAGGAACGCTTTCCATCAAGAGAAACGGCTTTCGCTTTAATGATCGGTACATATCATGGTGAAAGGCAAAGGTTGACCCCAGCTCGCTATCGTCTTTATGTTCATGCCACATCGGATAGGCATCCCAGGAAACGACGTCTATAATGGCTGCTAGCTTTCGATAATCCAGGCTGTCGATCATATGCATATTTGTGGTGACGGGCAAGGTGGAATTCATCGCTCTTACCGCTTCGATTTCATGCCTGCAGAAATCGACGGTCCGATCCGTGACAAACCTGCGCCAATCGAGATTATGCCCATGCATCGCGAATTCGCCGTGCGGTGCCGGTGATTCAATCTGCTCCCAAGCCGTAAACGTGCGTGACCAGAACGAAGTCCACCAAGCTAAATTCAGCGATTCCAGCGTTCCGTATTTCACTTGCAGCCATTGCCGGAATTGTTCCTGGCAAAGCTCGCAGTGGCACTCGCCATGGTACTCATTGGAAATATGCCAGCCAATGACCGCCTCGTGGCTCCCGTATCGTTCGGCCAGCTTGCCGTTCATGATGGCTGTCTTTTCCCGGTATACCGGCGAAGAGTAGCAATGGTTATGCCTCATACCATGCAAGTTGCGGACGCGGTTCGCCTCTGTTCGCAGCACTTCTGGATATTTCATGGACATCCACGTCGGCCGTGCCCCGCTCGGTGTCGCTAGCCAAGCATACAGCCCGTTATCTGCAAACGCATCCAACACGCGGTCCAGCCATTCGAATGTAAAGCGTCCTTCCTCCGGTTCAAGCGCCGTCCATGCAAAAATGCCGATAGCCATCACATTGCATCCCGAAAGCTTCATTAGCCGAATATCCTCCTCTAATATACCCGGCGCATGCAGCCATTGGTCTGGGTTGTAATCGGCGCCATGCATGAAGAATGGGATCTTCTCGCTTATTGGCGGGTACTTTTCAGTCATCTGTTTCCGCTCCTTCTACAATCGTCATTTTCTCTCATTAGCTTTATCATAGTTCACGATTCCTTTATACTGATAGGATAGAACGCTCCAATAATCGTACGATCCTAACGTGGAGTTGAACGCCAATGATGCCTTTTTTGCTCGCAGAGTTTGCGAACCGCGAGAAATTTCTACCGCTCTACGTCTGCTGCGTTGGCAGCCATGAACAAAAGCAGCTGACCCGCCCGGTCGGGCATTCAGCGCACCAGCTGTTCCTATCCAGAGGCGGCACAGGCGTTTTCCGTATCGAAGGCTACCCGGATCTCGTCATGACCCCTGGCACGGTTCTTATTCTGCCTGCCAACATTCCGCATTCCTACTTCCCTCAGTTATCCGGCAACGCGATGTGGGACCTAGGCTTTATCGCTTTCCAGGGACAAGCGGCCGCTCCTTTGCTTGAGCAGATGAACGCGTTCGTTCTAAAAGTGCTGCACGCGCCTAATTTCCAAGCTTTATGGAATCAGCTCTCTTCCCTTTGGCATCTCATCAGCTTAAATGGCGAGCATGCCTATTGGGAAACCTCAAAGCTGCTTTACGATATTACGCTCACTTTGCTGGAGGGCCAAACCAAGTTCAATAAGGATTACACCAGCCCTTTGCCCATTTCGCAGCCGAACAGGGCTCTCAATTCGGCTATTAAGCTCATTCATGACCATTACAATGAGCGGTTATCACTCTCGAACGTAGCCAGGGCGGTCGGATATTCCGTCCAGCATTTCCACCGCTTATTCGTCGCAAGCCTCGGCATTACGCCGCAGCAATATATTTTGCAGCTGCGCATGCGCAGCTCCATTCAGCTTTTCCATGACCATCCGGGCATTACGATCGAGAGGGTAGCAGAGCGGGTAGGCATGGATACAAGCTATTTCATTCGCATGTTTAAACGGACGTATGGCTCCACGCCTAAGCAGTATGTGAAGGAGAACGGCAGCCAGCTTCTTTAATAGAAGAATTTAATTCTCATTTCTGGAATCGATCATACAATGTAGTCTACAACGGGGCACATACTAAGGTATAATGAATGAGCAATACATAGAAATATTTGTCAGCTGGGCTCAAATGGATGGATCAATCGTAGTCAGTGGAGGAATGGAATTATGGGATTTTTAGACGGTTTGATGGGAAATGCATCAGAATTGAAAATGGAAGAAGTGCATCGGGAGTTCAATCACTTGCTAGGAAGCACGGAAAACTTCGAGAAGGCGTACAAGCTTATCAGAGATTTGTTTATTTTCACGAATAAGCGGCTTATTCTCGTTGACAAGCAAGGACTCACAGGAAAAAAAGTCGAGATCCATTCTTATCCGTATAAGAGCATCACGCATTTCAGCATCGAAACAGCAGGCACATTCGATATGGATGCCGAGCTGAAAATTTGGATTTCGGGAGCGTCGGCGCCTGTCGAGAAAAAATTCAATAAAAGCCTAAACATATACGAGCTGCAGAGCGTTCTCGCCGATTACGTAATGAGATAAGGAATGGGCCACTCTTTCTCGGTTTTATAAGCTAGATAAGCATAAACAAAAAGAAATGCTGCCGGCTCTGACTGCCGATAGCATTTCTTTTTGTTTGTTCCGCCTTTCCTGTTAAAGCAGCATCCTTTATGTTCGGCGCATATAGGCACGAACCGTAATCGGAGCAAAGATCGCCACAATGACGGCTGCACCGATCAGGGAGATGCCGAGATCCCAACCTACGTGGCCCGTGTTGGCAAGATCGCGTACCGCCGTAACAAGATGCGAAACCGGATTAATGTTAACAAACCACTGCAGCCAATTGGGCATCGTGTCTACAGGCACGAATGCATTGGAGAGAAACGTTAGCGGAAACAGTACAAGCATGGATATCCCTTGCACGCTTGAAGCCGTGCGTGCAATGACGCCAAAAAACGCGAATATCCAGCTGATTGCCCATGCGCACACTATGACGAGGATGCCTGCAAGCGCCACATGCTCCAGGCCGCCTTCAGGCCGATACCCCATAATATAGCCCATCGTAAAGGTAAGAACCGTCGCAATGGTATACCGAACGGTGTCTGCAAGCAAAGCTCCCGCGAGCGGGGCAATGCGTGCAATGGGCAATGACTTGAATCGGTCAAACACGCCTTTATCCATATCCTCGCGCAGCTGGACACCCGTGACGATAGAGGTGGTAATGACCGTCTGTACAAGGATGCCGGGAATGATAACGGGCAAATAGCTACCGATATCGCCCGATATCGCTCCGCCAAAAATATAGGTGAACATTAAGGTGAATATAATGGGCTGGAGCGTAACGTCGAACAATTGCTCTGGCGTACGCCGGATTTTAAGCAGGCCGCGGTAAGCCATCGTCAGCGAGTTTCGCAACGTCTGCCCGAAGCTTGTATAGTTTTTCAGTTCTCGCTCCGCGCCTGGTTTAATGGAAGTAATGGCATTCGTTCTCATATGCTTGCCACCTCTGCTTTCTGTGGTTCACTAGGCGAGGAACCCGCGTCCTCCTGCACGCCATGGCCTGTGATCGTTAGAAATACCTCATCCAAAGTCGGCTTCTGCACGCTGATCTCGGCCAGATGCACTCCTCTTTCGCGCAGGGCGTTCAGTACGTCAGTAACCACGTCCACATTGGTAATCGGCGCAGTCATTTTTTCGGTTTCTTGCTGCGATACCTTTAGCTGAATACCGAGTACCTTCTCAATAGCATTGCGCGCGACTACTGCGTCATCCGGATTCTGAACTCGCAATTGCAAGGAAGAGCTGCCTACCGATGCTTTCAATTCATCGACTGTCCCCTCTGCAGCGACCTTGCCGCGATCGATAACCGCAATCCGGTCGGCAAGCTGGTCCGCCTCTTCCAGATATTGCGTTGTAAGCAGCACAGTCGAACCCGTCTTCACCAGCCGGCGAATCGTATCCCACATCTGCGCACGGGTTCGAGGGTCCAGACCGGTTGTCGGTTCATCCAGAAAAAGCAGCGGCGGCTGTGCAATCAGGCTTGCTGCCAGATCCAGCCTGCGCCGCATGCCGCCTGAGAAGTTTTTGAGCGGCCGCTTCGCTGCTTCCGTTAATCCAAACTCTTCAAGCAGCTCCCCTGCTTTTTTCCGTGCCTCGGCACGTCCAAGCCCGAGCAGCCGCGAGAAAATAATCAGGTTCTCGGTAGCGCTGAGAGACTCGTCAACTGAAGCATATTGCCCCGTCACGCCGATTAATTGACGTACGATCTGCGATTCCTTTACGACATCATGACCGAAGATCGTTGCCGAACCCGCATCGGGCCGAAGCAATGTTGCCAGCATTCTAATGGTCGTCGTCTTGCCTGCTCCGTTCGGGCCAAGCACGCCATAAATCATCCCGGCGCGCACGTTCAGATCCACATGATCCACCGCCCGGAAGCTGCCGAACGTTTTAACAAGCCCGCTCGCTTGGACCGCCCAATCACCATTGTTAGGCTCTATCTTCTTCTTGAGTCCGTAATCCATTGCCATTCCTCCATTATGTGATGATGTAGTCATCCTAACTCACCTATTTAAACGGAATATAAACGACATGCTTATGAACAAAAAAAACCACATGCAGCCTAAACCCGCATGTGGTATTCGCTCACCGCTCCTCCTCTTTCACATCATGAAGATAGGCCATTGCTTCCGCTCGACTTGCAACATTCAGTTTTTTGTATATTGCGCTTAAATAATTTTTCACCGTACCCGTTGTTAAAAACAATTCAGAAGCTATCGCTTGGTTGGAACGCCCTTGTTTCAACTGGATGACAATATTCCGCTCCCGTGAAGACAAGCCGTTCAACCGGTCGTCCTGCTGTGGATCAGCATAAGAATCCGTTGCTTCCTTCACTGATTGTTGTTCAATTTGTTCAGAGAAACGCAGTGCTTGCACAAGCCTGGTTTGAATGCGGCTGGGATAATTGATTCGTCCTTCTAAGCAGTCCTGGACAATCGAGAAAAGCTTCTTCGTCTCGATACCTTTCACTAAAAACCCGCTGGCACCGTGACGTATCGCCTCCCATATGTATTCCTCATCCTCGAACGTGGTTAGAATCAACACTTTTATATCAGGAAATTCCGATTTGATCTGCTTCGTCGCTTCCAATCCATCGAGCTTAGGCATATGAATGTCCATCAAGACGAGCTCAGGGCGATGCAACCGTACTTGAGCGATCGCATCCAATCCATCGCCGGTCGTAGCTACTACGTCATATTCCTCCTCCATGCCGAGCATAGCCGCCAATCCATCGCGAATCAAAGGCTGATCGTCTGCTATCAGAATGGTTCTTTTTGAAATGTTAATCACTCCGTTCCATCGGTTTCGTTGGGAAAGGGATGCTTATATCTAATGTGACACCACCCGCTGATGTATCGTTCATAATCATTAGCTCACCGCCAATCTCCTTCACCCTCTCGCTCATGGCCTTCAAGCCAAAGCCGGGGGCAAAGTGGGAAGGGGCCTTGCCATTATCAGATAGCCTGAACTGGATATGCCCATCGCGATAATTCAGCAAGAAATGAAAAGCGGTGCTGGCGCCATGCCTAATGCCATTTGTCAGCCCCTCTTGCAAAGCCCGGTATATCGTTAACTCCGTCATTGGCACTAAATCTGGCAGACGCGCGTCAATCTCGCAGGTAATATTCACCTGTGTCTGCAGCTTCGTTTCATCGATAAGCTTCATAAGCTCGGGTATGAAAGGCTGATCCAGCCTATGCTCATGAAGCAAATGCACGGAGCTGCGCACATCGTCCAAACCGCTGCGAATATACCCCTTCGTTCTATCGATCATATCTTTGGCTATGGCATAGTTGTTTTTCTCTATTGCATAGGTTGCTGTTTGCAAGCCCGTTAATGCCGCTGTTAATGTATGTCCTACCGAATCGTGAATTTCGCGCGAGATTCTGGTCCGTTCTTGTAATTTTGCTTTCTTTTCCAACTCGATAGATGCAATTCGCAGCTGTTCATTGTCACTGACCAACTGATTTTTTTGCTGAACAGCCATTTTGGCAAGCAGGCTTATGCCAAATATCGCAAAGTATTCGACGATACGCGGCAGCAGATAGAATATCTCTTGAAAAGGTGGAAATTGACGATACACCAACAGGCCTAAAACGCAGCTAACGTAGCTTGCCATAGTAAAGAGCAAAGAATGGCCTCTACGGTGATGAAAGCTGAATTCTCCAACGAGGACTAAAATATAGATTTGCGCAAAAAAGCTTTCCGACCCTATCGAAATCAAAGAAGCCAACGACAGCTGAACGATTAAACATAGCATGCCGACCTTGCTTTGCAGATTGACCTTCAAGACGTAGTTCCGAACGGAAACCGTTAATACGTACGCGCATAATAGTAAAAATAGCCCAGCAGAGTATTGATTGGTATGAAACAACAAGCAAATTGTTGCACCGATTACGATGATAAACAAAATGTGAGTCATTCTTTGATTTAATTGAACATCCATATTAAGTCCCCGCAGAACATGATAGATTTACCAAACATTCTATCATAAACATGACTTTAGTCATATGGATTAGCATGATTCGCCATAATTCTACGGAATAATTGTCTTTTTAGTGAGCTTCTTCATCTAGAATAAGTCTTAATCATTATTTATAATGGATAAAAGCAAGGTGAAATGAGACCTTTGAACTACTTATGCAACAGCTCCACTCATCCGCCGTGAAACAAAAATTAGCTATTTATTGGAAGAACCAAAAGGATTGGACCTTACTTATCTTCTGCAGATGAGAATAAAACTTCAAGGGAGAACCTAACGACATGCTATGGATACTCTGGAACGTATTAGGCGGCTTCCTGCTCCTCTCAAGTATTTTTTTCTCCATCCGTTTGATGCTTGAAAGCAAGCATAATAGATGAAACTCACATATGAAGACAAGAAAACATCACATGAAGAAGCGATAGTCAAAAAATGCGGAGCAGCAAATGATGCCTTGGAGCATTCTGCTTCACTAAAGCTGAACCGCGCAATGGAAGAATTTGCACGGACTTACCGCCTGACGCAACGGGAATCGGAGATGCTCAACTTATCCGTTATCCATGGTTTTTCTAATCGCGAAATTTCCGAGAAATGCGTCATCAGCGAAAAAACGGTCAAAAACCATCTGGCCAATCTCATGAATAAGATTGGTGTTCATTCCATGCGGAAATTGTTCTCCATGCTGCTTCACCATGCACTATCCTCAAAGAAAAATCATTCAGACGTCTAACCGTTTCGCGCATATCGTCCAAGCTCCTGTACTCCTGCCAGCCAACAGCCACGGACCAAAATAGAAAATAGCGGCACAGGAATAGATACCTGTACCGCTATTCGTTTATCTTCTACTTCTATCTGTTTTCAACAAGCTATCATACCAAAGTGCTTATTTCGATTGGTCCTTATTCTCCCATGCAGCAAGGCCAAGCGCGAGTGAGCCGCACAAGCCCGCATTGTCGCCAAGTCCAGGCAAAACGATATATTCGTTCAATCCGGTCAACAGCTGCGCTGCGCTGACGTAACCATTTAGATTTTTGCTTACCTCGCTACGAATCATTGGTAGCAGCTGCTTTTGATGCATAACGCCTCCGCCTAGAATGACCCGCTCCGGCGAGAGCATCAGAATCGCGCTTGTCACAGCTTGACCTAGATAATAAGCCTCCATCGCCCACGCAGGATGATTAGCATCAAGCTCGCTGCCCTTCACTCCCCAGCGCTTCTCAATCGCAGGACCTGCCGCCATCCCCTCCAGGCAATCGCCATGATATGGGCAGTTCCCCTCATAGCGGTCGTCTGGATGGCGTCGCGGCAATATATGTCCGCCTTCCGGATGAACTAAGCCATGAACCAGCCTTCCTTCGGAATAGACGCCAACCCCAATTCCTGTCCCGATCGTGAAATACACGCAGCTATCCAGTCCCTGAGCAGCGCCCCAGACTGCTTCTCCATATGCTGCGGCATTAACATCCGTATCCCACCCGAACGGTACATGAAATTCACGCTTTAGCGTATCCAGAAAGGGATACCCCGACCAACCTGGCTTTGGAGTCGTCGTAACGCTGCCGAACGTCGGGCTCTTACGGTTGATATCAATCGGGCCAAAGGTGCCAATGCCTATCGCTTCCGGGTTTTTATTTTTAAAATAGGAAATAACCTGCTCCATTACCTGTTCAGGTTTCTCCGTCGGAAAGCTAATCCGGTCCTCGATCTCACCGCTTTCGTTCCCGATCCCGCATACAAATTTCGTGCCGCCTGCTTCAATTGCTCCAATTCGCATGAGTACGCCTGCTCCTCTATTCGTATTTACGCCTTAACGTAATCGTTTTTCTGATTATAGAAGCTTCGTTCATTTCTCGTCAACCTTTCACGCTCCTTCGTTTCGCCCTACCTATCGTCAACTAGATTCCTTCTGCGAAAGGAGTATGCTTCCTTCTATCGAAGTGTATAGGGAGATGGTGTTCACTCATCCAGAAGGGATTATATCTATGACAATAACGATTAGAAATGTGGTTGATGCCATCCGTTCCTCCGTCCGTTTTATTGAGAATACGGTCGATGGATTGGAGTTTGGCTCCCCCGATACGGAAGTACGCGGAATTGCGACGACGTTTATGGCAACCCAGCAGGTCATTGATCAAGCTTTGTTATTAGGCGTGAACTTGCTTATTTCCCATGAAGCCGCCTATTATAGCCATCGAAAGATCGACGGGCTGCTGATCGGCGATCCGGTATATGCGAACAAAACAAAGCGATTGCAGCAGGCGGGGCTTGCTATCTATCGACACCATGACTATTGCCACAGAGCACAGCCTGATCCGATTATGATCGGCCTGCTTCAAGATTTGAAGCTGGAAGCCTGCGTAGAGGACATGCTGCCTACAGCTGCTGTAATCCGTATACCCGGCGAAATGCGTGCCGGTGAGGTTGCCGAATATGTCAAAGCAAAGCTAGCTATCCCCTATGTGCGTTTAGCCGGCGACCCGCACATGATTTGCAGGCGCATTGGCATCCTTGTAGGCTACAGAGGCGGAATAGCTAACGCCATCCCGCTCTATCGCGACAAGGGAGTTGATTTGATCATCTCCGGTGAAGGGCCTGAGTGGGAAACACCCGAATACGTGAGGGATTCTGTCAGTCAAGGCATTCCAAAGGCCTTAGTAAGCATCGGGCACGCAGAGAGCGAAGAGCCCGGCATGCGTTATCTGGCCGAACAGCTGAGGAACGCATACCCGGGACTGCCTGTTCACTTTATGCCGTCTAAGCCGGTATTTCATGTGCTGTAAGACGTCCCTCATCACTTTACATCTATTTTCTCTCCTCCTACATTGACCGCATCTGACGCATTCATCACCGTCTTTAGTGATCAAGACGAACTAAACCCGCCGGATATTCGGCGGGTTTTAATTCGGCAGCATTGCTTTTACACATACGCTCGAACAGACTCTACTTTCTTTTTGCTCACCATGTCAATGAAGGCTTGGAAAAGGTTCGGAGGGTACTCAGCAATCCGGTGGCAAAGATACAAATACCATTCATGGCCATAAGTCACATAAATTCGTACGGGATACCCCTCAGCTTTCAGCCTGCTGCCGAGGTCCGGGCGGATGCCGTACAACATCTCGAACTCTGCACTTGAGTTGATCAGCCATTTCTGCGCAAGGAGTTCTTCAACGATGCGTTCATCATGTGTGGCAATTGACACGCGATGCCCATGGCGAATCGAGCTCTCAATAAGCTCGACATACCGATCATTAAGTTCGGAAGAACGAGGAATCACGCAGTCATCCGGTTCTTGGTAAGCGCCTTTGACGATCCGGATTCGACGAGGCGTGGCGTGCAGAGCGGCCAAATCCTGAGGCGTTCTTATTAACTGCGCCTGCAACGTTATTCCGATATTCGGATACGTTATGACAGCCCGTTCATAAATAGAGAGAATCCTCTCCGTCTTCGAGGATTCCTCCATGCTAATGAATAGCTCAACGCCAGCCTTCTGTGCTTGATAAGCTAGATTCATGAGATGCGAAAAAGCTAGCTCGGTATCCAGCAAAAGTCCGATATGCGAGAGATCGAAAGATACTCGCGCCGACACCCCATTCTGGCCAACATCATGAATCAAAGCCAGCAGCTCCATAGCTGCTGCCTCGCATGCAGAGGCATCGGCCGTGTTTTCCCCAATATACTCAACGGATGTCTCGTAGCCTTTGGCGACAAGCTTCTCTGCTGCTTCGAGACCATCTTGACGCGCTTCACCTGCGACATACCTAGCAGCCGCAAGCTGCAGCATATGCTTCAGCTGCGGTGTATTCTCCGCGTAAGACTTAAGATCTGCACGTCGAGCCATTGTTTTGAGCGCAGCGGTAAATGATCGATCCAATTCTGTTCCAAGATACATGGTTCTACCTCTCCTTCTTTCAAGTAAACCTAGTTTACAAGCTAGATAGGAGACGGTATTGTAAAATATTGCTCAAATTCAAAGAGATAACGCGTATTTTTGCGGGGTTGTCCCCACTATTTTAAAAAAGGCTTTCGCAAAGTGACTTTGGTCATAAAAGCCTACTTCTCCCGCTACATCGGCAATGGGTCTTTGCTTCGCCAGCTCTGCCTTAGCATGATTGATTCTTAGCAGGATTTGATAAGCATGAGGCGGAAGATGGCTCCATTTCTTGAATAACCGTACGAGATGAAATCTGGTAATACCCGTTTCATTCTCCAGCATCTCTAATGTAACTTGCTCGGCAAAATGCGCGTGCAGATATTCTTTTATGCTTTTGACATATTTTTGGTCGTTGCTGC
Source organism: Paenibacillus sp. J22R232 (assembly GCF_056269165.1). Classification (NCBI taxonomy): domain Bacteria; kingdom Bacillati; phylum Bacillota; class Bacilli; order Caryophanales; family Paenibacillaceae; genus Paenibacillus; species Paenibacillus sp. J22R232. The sequence goes on from NZ_JBWDNK010000006.1 coordinate 59,511, forward strand.
ACGGGACTTTATGTTCGAGATCGGAAGCATTGTGGCTTACGAGGGCATGTAGGAGCTCGACTACGATCGTTTCAATTTCAAGAGGTGTGCCTTTTCTAGCGATTGCATCCATCGTACGGTTTAAACGCAAACGGCAAGCTTTGTTTTTACCCTGTTCCAGCAAGTAAGGGATATAAAGCCGATCAATCTCTCGCTGCTTCAGCCCTTGAAACCATTCGGGCTTGATATACAGCATTTTGTACTCCCAATCTTCAGCTTCTTGAGGCTGGCAAGCATGTATCATCTTCGGCGGAAAACTGATCAGTCTCCCCTCTTCAACCTGAAGCAGCTTTCCGTCGCACCAAGCGTTCGTTGTCCCTTTGTCAATCAACCCAATCGAATATTCCTCATGGAAATGCTTATGATAAGCAAGATCGCTTCTGCTGCTGTGCTTCGCTTCCAAAAAAGGCAGCAATGGATCGCGGTGAAAGGCCACTACTGACATAAAGATGCCCTCCTATTTATTCGGATTTACCGACTTCGCAGATGTTGTCCGCAGCAAAACAAATTGTTTGGCGAGATAAAGCGGCGTATACGGCATATCGTTGCGAAGCCAAGCGATAATCGTACCGATCAAAGCCGAAGATCCATACCAAATGGCAATGTCCTTCTGAATATTCAACGAAGAACGAACGGAATCGATCTCCTTTTTTTCAATTCTATCGGTTACTAATCCCGCAAGCAGCTTTAACAAACGGTCAGAAAAGATCGTCGTTCGATGCGTGGCGAGAATGACCTTGTAAAATTTCGCGTGCTTGGAAAGATGCTCGAGCAGATTCACGAGCAATGGCCAAGACTCCTCCTCGTTCGAATTCGGATTCAGATGAAGCGGCGTATCGTTCAGAACCTGTTGAATGTCCTCGACCATCTCATCAGCCATTTTCTCCAGCATATCCGGAATATCCCGATAGTGCAGATAAAAAGTAACACGATTGATGGTGGCACGTTCTGCCAGCCGGTTGACCGAAATTTTCTCAATATCGATTTCCTGCAGCAGCTCAATAAAGGCGTCCCTCAGCAATTGTCGCGTTCGCACAATACGAGGATCTGTTCGCGGTGTTGCATGCTCCATATCTTTCTCCTTTCTGATTACAAACTACACATTCCGTCATTTCGTAGAACATTTCAAAGATAAGCCACAAATATACTTTAGTTGTAAAGTAATTTACACTTTCCGCAAATTCTGTCGCTTGTAAACCTATCGATTCTGCTTATAATCTAATTTATACATTGTCCATTATATAACACAGTGTAAATTAAGTACACAAAGAGAGAAGATTGGAAAGGATGGCGTACATTGAGTAAAAGCATGGCAGAAAACAGCAGCTCGATAAAAAAGGGGCCGATCTTGTTCATTATGATTTTGGGTGCCTTTCTAGCGACGCTGAATCAAACCGTTATGAGCGTTGCTACCCCCGAATTAATGATGGATTTCAACATTTCGGCCGCAACTGCACAGTGGTTGACTACGGGGTATATGTTGGTAAACGGCGTATTGATACCGATCACGGCTTATTTGATGCAGCGATTTACCACGCGCGAGCTTTTCCAAGCTTCCATGTTTATCTTTCTTGCCGGAACGATTGTATCGGCGCTTTCGTCAAGCTTTCCAGTCCTGTTGACAGGCCGTTTGATTCAAGCAGCCGGCGCCGGCATTATTATGCCACTGCTCATGACCGTTATTTTAACGCTCTTTCCTCCGAATAAAAGGGGAGCAGCGATGGGCATGGTTGGTTTCGCTATTATTTTCGCCCCCGCCATTGGACCAACGCTTGCCGGTTATATCCTAGAACATTATAAATGGGAAACGATGTTTTACGGCATGATTCCACTAGTTGTTATTGTAATCATTTGCGGGTTTATTTATCTAAGGAATGTCTCAGAGCGCATTCATGCAAAAATTGATATCATGAGCGTCATCCTGTCTACAGTCGGATTCGGTGCTGTGATGTATGGCTTCAGCCGAGCAGGCAGCTTAGGCTGGTCTAGTGCTGAGGTAATCACGTTCCTGATAACGGGGATTCTTTCCCTCGTTCTATTCACCTGGCGGCAATTAAAATCCGATAATCCGCTTCTGGATTTGCGTGCTTTCAAATACAACATGTTTTCGCTTACTACCGTCATAAATATTGCGGTTACGATGGTTATGTACGCGGATATGATGCTGCTTCCCCTTTATTTGCAAAATGCCCGAGGCTTTACGGCTCTGGAATCTGGCTTATTGATGTTCCCGGGCTCGCTGCTTATGGGCCTAATGATGCCAATTACAGGCAAGCTGTTCGATAAGTTCGGAGCCAAATGGCTGTCCATAATTGGAATGGCGATTACGATTATCACTACTCTAGGCTTTATTAATTTGACGGACGCAACCAGCTATTCCTATCTGGTCCTTATGTCGACAGGCCGTCGTTTCGGTATGGCCATGCTCCTCATGCCTATCACGACCGCTGGTTTGAATCAGCTTCCAGCTAGGCTGAATGCGCATGGCACCGCCATCTCCAATACCATCAAGCAAGTAGCAGGTGCCGTGGGTACCTCATTGCTCGTAACCGTAATGACCAGTCGTACCACCACTCATATGCAGGAGTTGCTGACATCAGGCGGGACTGAAGGAGCAACGCAAGCGCAAATGGTTACAGCAGCTTCCATTCAAGGCATCAACGACGCCTATCTCGTTATCGTTGGAATTGGCATAGTCGGCTTGCTGCTTTCCTTCTTCATTAAGCGTGCGGATCAACCCGTTGTTGAAGAAACGAAAACGAAATTAAAATTGGCAATCGTCAAAGAAACATAAAGATTGCGCAGCGTATTCAGCTGTCCAAGCTTTTTCACGATCTACATTCCCTTCTTTCCATGCTATATCTGAACTACTATACACAAAATACGAGAAAGAAAAAAAGCTCCGTTTTAAAGCATTTACTTTCAATTTTTAATGTTGACAGCAAAATACTAGCTTCTGGAGCACCTTTTCCAATAACTAAATAAAAAACGAGCCAACTCGAAGGTTGGCTCGTTTCTTATTTACTGTAACTATCGCCCATATTTCGCAATTCGAACGGATTTGTCGGGATTCGCTGCTATCTTTCCGACAAAATCTCCTTCACATACCCCGATAATGCTTTGGCCGCATGCTGGTGAGCTAAGATGCCTGGATGGTTTCTTGCGCCTACGGTTTCATCCGTGGTAGTCGGAAGCTGGAATACGGACACCTTGCGATCGCCCGATTTCTTCGCATATGCATCCACGGCGCGGCAAATTGCGGGCATCATCGGAATTCCCAGCATGCCGTATGCCCATACGATATGCGCGTCCTTGTTATATTTTCTAATTTTCACGAGAAAATGCTCGGCTGCCCGTTCAAAAGCTTGAATATCCTCTTCCATGTAGCTGCCGTCTTCATTGAGCCGTTGTTTATGGGTTTCTCCCGTTAACTCATCTCTCCATTCCGGCGTACGGAAAGCACCGCCGTCATTTGTACCAAGATTGACGACTACGACATCCGGCTGCCAAGCGGCAAAGTTATTTTCTTCAAACGCGCCTAGAGCCTTATTTTTTTCTCCGGCAAGAAGACCGCAAACCTGCTCATAATAGTCGGGAATATTGGCATGCGGATTATTATCCCAGCTTGTCAGCACGCCCCATCCGCTTTGCGAGATAATCCGGTATTCCGCGTTCAGCGCCTCTGCGGTTATCGTGCTGTAATTATGAATCGCGCTAAACCACATCGGAATCCAATCCTCTTCGGCTTTTGCCCCTACGGCGCCTTCGCCGGAGGTAATGCTGTCTCCGATGAACTCCAGCTTATAAGGCTGGTCCTTCACTGGCATAAATTCGCCGTCGCTCTTCACGGCATGGATCTGCAGCGAACTGCCCGGATCCGCGTTCATCGCCTGCACGTCTTTTACCACCCGCACGTTTTTTAAAGCGTTCCCATTCATCCCCCTAAATAAGCAAACCCAGTACCTTCCGGCTATTAGCATCTGTCTGCTTACGGGGACCTCGTTAATTAAAACGCTCACCCAAGGCTCGTAATGATCATAATCAACCTCAACTTCAATCCATAGCTCTGAACCTGTAACATTGCATTCAATTGCGCTTCCCGTCCAAAACAACGTTAAAGGAGAAAGGTTACCCGTCGTTCGGCCATGAACCTTTATATGCTCGGTCTCTGATAGCAGATGCACCTTCAGTCTAGTATCAATCATTGATTTTCCCTCCTCGTTCCTCTCATTTGACAGATGAATCCATTATACTTTCATTGACGCGGCAACTTCTACTTTTAATATCGTTGGGCGTCTAGCCCAAAATAAAAGACAGAGGCTGGGGGAAACTCCCCCTGCCTCTGCTCACGCGTACGGTTGATGCTTATATGCTTCATTATCGAGCCCCAGCCCATGCTTCTACGCTCACATCTGATTACGCTTTGCCAAGAAAGCGCCAGAAATTCCGGTTCAGCAAATCGTCCAGGTCTCTTTGAATTTCTTCTTCCGTCACGCTCCACCCGCTGTGATGCAGCTTCTCGTATTTATCTGCGAGCACATTCCCGATGATTTTTCTGGAATGTTCCCATTTATAGATTAACTGCTCGAAGACGCGGCAATCAGAGTGCTGCGGAATCATCGAAGTGCCCAGAAGCTCTAAACGGAAACGCGTCATTTCTTCGACCATTGACTCGATGTGAAGAAACCACCAGCAGCCGAAAATCATCAAATTGCGGAATTTCCGGGCAAGCACCGTGAGTTCATGCTGGTTTTCTCTTGCCAGCATCGTGATAAGAAACTTCTGATCGGGATATTGGCGGCATAACGCTTCCACTGAGGAAACGTCGGCTTGCATGCTCATATCCCCAGCCAATCCAAGCGAGGGGTTCACTTTTCTTCGAACGCCGATCATGAGTGCAAACGGAATATTTTGCTCCTGGCATACCGGAATCATGACCTGATCTATCATTTTGTTTCGATGGTCATCCGCTGGATATTTGAAATCGCCTGGCATAGAAACCGCAAGGTACAGAGCGTCCATGCGAATGATCCATTCCGATAGAAACCGGCGTGTTTCCTCTTTTGTTCGCTCTGTCCACTCTGCCTGTACGTCATAACCTAGGCTTTGAAGCTCGTTTACGGCATGTGGCCAGTCATTTAGCAATGTATCCACACGCAGCGCAGCGTAAAAACGGGGGTCCGTTTTACCTTTGCCGGATTGCCAGACAGGACGTTCAGCAGCGTCAAACGGGTCGTTTGTCATGACGATTTTCTCAATTCCCGCAATCTGCATGACCGTATTTACTTGCTCGTGCACCGTGCGCTTCTCAAGTGCCTGACGATAATCGTCCAAATTCCGCGAGGAAACGTCAAGCCCTAGCCGCTTGAGAATCGTAATGAAGCCGGATGCCGCTTCGCTTACCGGTGAATGGTCCAGGAAAAGAAGCTTCCAGATCCAGTCCGCTTGCTCCCTTTTGGACATGGACCAGAAGTGGCTGTATTCTTCCTCCGACCACCGGAAGGATTCTGAGATCAAATAATGGTAGGTCAATAAATCATCAATGCCCCATAATAGCAAATCTCCAAATTCCGGCGCATACAAATGCGTATGCATGTCGGTAACCGGCGTGTTAAGTGCCAAACGTTCAACCGTCTTCCTGAGATCAATTAAACTCAAATCCAGCTTCGTGTTCATGATCAATTCCCCTTTGCTAAGTTATTCCGTTCATATGGTTATGAAAAAGGCTATTGCACATTCGATAGATAACAACGTTGGTAAAGATGGCCAACATGCTTCTCTATTCAAGGTACATGAAGCCTGCTAGGCTAGATTCCGATTTTTATTCATTGAGCTGCTTATAAACTTCGCGGTATACCGCCTCCAGAGGAACGCCGAACGATCTTGCGGCTTGGGCAGCATCCTCGTATTCCGGCGATTGGCGCAGTATTTTTTCTCCTTCAAGAGCCTGTTTCACTCTTACCGGTCCGAAAAGCGTTTCCGCCTGAACCCACCGGCGCGCAAGCGCCCTGCGCTTCCATTCGGTCCTGCGTACGCCGAACGTCGATGTTTCTGCAAGCATCGTCTCCTCGCAGCGCGCGCTGCTTGCCGGATGGCATAGTACGGTGACAAGGACGCCGGGACGGTTCTTCTTCATATAGACCGGCGTATAATACACATCCAGAGCTCCCGCTTCGAACAGCCTTTCCATTGCAAAACCAAGCGTCTCACCGGTTGAATCATCCACCTGCGCTTCTAGTACGACTATCGTTTCATACCATGCTTTTTCTTGCTCCTGCTCGTATAATACCGCTCGGACAACGTTAGGATGCTCGAAGTTTTTTGTGCCTGCGCCGTATCCGATTCGCTCAATCGTTCCCGCGGGCAATGGCCCAAAGCCTGAGGCAAGCGCTTTGACGATCCCTGCGCCGGTCGGCGTCGTCAATTCCCCTTTAGCCGTGAACTCGGCTAATGGGACCCCGCGCAGCAGCTCTGCCGTAGCAGGAGCCGGAATCGGATATAGACCGTGAGCCATACGTAGCTTGCCCGTTCCTGTTGGCACGGGAGAAAAGATGATCGTCGAAGCATCCAGGCTCTCCAGTGCAAGACACACGCCAATCACATCCAAAATGGAATCCATCGCCCCTACTTCGTGAAAGTGAACGTCGGCCGGGTCCATGCCATGAATCTTGCCTTCCGCATCTGCTATTAATCGAAAGATGGACAAGCTTCTCTCTTTCACGCGATCCGGCAGAGCTGAAATCCGGATCATTGTTAAGATGTCCGACGCTTTTCGATGTACATGCGAATGGTTATGGCTGTGATCGCGTGGATGGTCATGCTTGTGATCATGAGTATGCGTTTGCATATGATGGTCATCATGGCTGTGATCATGTTGATGGTTATGTTTATGGTCACGCGCATGATTATTGGCGTGGTTATGGTCATGCTTGTGATCGTGGTCGTGATCATGTTGATGGTCATGCTTGTGATCGTGGTCGTGATCATGTTGACGGTTATGCTTGTGATCGTGGTCATGATGAAGTTTATAATCAGGTCCCTCACCATTCTCACTATTATCAAAGCTGAGCTTCAGCCAGTTCGCGGTTATACCTCGTCGGTCTACCTTAACGAACTCCATCGTGAAAGGATCGATCGGCAGCTTTGATAAGTGGTTAACGATGTATTTCTCGTCTGCGCCCAAGTCAACGAGTGCGGCCAGCGCCATATCTCCTGCGATGCCTGAAATACAATCCAAATAGACCGTTCTCATGTTATGTTCCCTCCGCTACCAGTTGTAAAATCATTGCTGCTTGAAAGCCTGCTCCGAAGCCGTTATCGATATTGACTACCGTCACGCCCGCTGCACAGGAGGTCATCATCGCCAGCAGCGTCGTAATTCCTTGAAGATTGGCGCCGTAACCAACAGAAGTCGGTACCGCAATTACCGGCCTGCGCACAAGCCCTCCGACAACGCTGACCAACGCGCCTTCCATCCCTGCTACCCCAATGACGACGGATGCTTCCCGTATCCGTTCCTTATGGCTAAGCAGCCGATCAATGCCCGCTACTCCGACGTCGTAAATCCGATCGACCTCACAGCCCATCCATTCCGCCGTTCCTGCCGCTTCCTCTGCTACCGGTATATCCGTAGTCCCGCCGGTCAGCACCGCCACTTTTCCTGGGAGCTTGCGCGCGGATTGGCCCAGCGAGATCAGGCGCGATCCATTCTCATAGCGTGCCTCAGGATACTTCGCCATTACCCGCTCCGCCATCTCGGCTGTTGCCCGCGTGACAAGCGCTCTGCCATGAATCTCTACGAGCCGAGTGAAGATCGTCTCCACCTGATCCACCGTTTTCCCCTGTCCAAAAACGACTTCCGGATGACCTGTCCGCTCATATCGACCCACATCCAGCTTGCAAAATCCAAGATCCTCGAATTCGTTCATATCGCGGAGCCCCCAAGCTCAAGCACTTTATTCATACTCCCGCTGCGGTAACCGGCAAGATCCATAGCCACATAGATAAAGCCTAGCTCTTTCAAACGGTCCGAAATAACGGTTGCGTGACTAATGAGCTGCTCCATCGCTCTCGGTTCTACTTCGATCCTCGCGATATCGCCATGGCTCCTGACCCGAATTTGCCCGAAGCCTAATGAACGAATATAGCGCTCGGCTTCTCCGACACGTCCAAGCTTCTCAATCGTAATCGTCTCGCCGTATGCTATCCGTGAAGAGAGACACGCAAAAGATGGCTTATTCCAAGTGGGCAGTCCATGCTCACGAGACAGATCACGGATTTCATCCTTATAAAGACCCGCTTCCTGCAAAGGCCCCCGCACGCCCCGTTCCTTCGCCGCCTGAACGCCAGGCCGATGCTCATTCATGTCATCAGCAATGAGCCCGTAGACGATCTGACGATAAGCTCCTTCGCGAACGAATGGCTCAATATGCTCGAATAAACTCTTCTTACAGAAATAGCAACGGTTTGCATTATTCTCTTTGTAGCCAGGAATGCTTAATTCAGACGTCTCGATCACATTATGTGTCGCCCCGATGCTCTTCGCCAGTTGAATCGCCGCCTCAAGCTCTTCCGTTGGATAAGTTTCCGAGTCGGCCGTAACCGCCAAGACCCGCTCGCTTCCCAGCGTTTTAATTGCCGCATCCAGCAGAAAGGTACTGTCTACGCCACCTGAGAACGCGACCACAACCGATTCCATTTCCGTCAAAATAGTCTGCAGCCTGCTGTATTTATCATGCATAGTAATGACACCGCCTCCAGTTTAATTCATTCAACCGACGTATGCTGCAGCTTCGATATTTCCCTCATGGGCTCTTTCAATCGATCGTATAAGCTTAAATATAACGGCAATATTTTTTGATAAAGCGCATGATAGGCCAGATCAGGCTCATAAAGGCTGCCCTCCTGCTCCATCCACCTCAGCAGCGGACCATTGCAGCCATCCATGGCGTATAACCCAAGCTGAGCGGCTCCAAGCCCTGAGCTTTCTACTGATTCGGGCACCCTTACGGGCACGCCAAGCATGTCTGCCAACATCTGGCACCATAGGATAGAACGCGCAAATCCCCCGGAAGCTCTTACCTCTCTTGGCCGTTGGCCTGCTTGCTTCATTAAAGACACGATTGCCGTAATCTGATATAGCACGCCCTCCAATGCCGCGCGAAGCATATCCGCCTCCTTATGCGCCAGCGTCAACCCGAACATGACTCCTTTGGCCTCGGCATCCCAGAAAGGGGCCCGTTCTCCCGACAAAAGAGGCAGAAAAAGCAGGCCGTTTGATCCAGGAGGAACGGCAGCAGCCAATGGCAGCACCTCGTCTATCGATTTCCCCGGGTATAGACGATCCGAAATCCACCTCGCCACGATAGCGCCATTGTTCGATGGACCGCCTACAATCCAATGGTCATTCGTCAACGCGTAGCAGAACAGCTTTCCTTCCTCATCGAAGGTAGGCTGTTTCACGGTAGTCCGCACCGCTCCGCTCGTGCCGATCGTAACGGCAAGTACGCCTTCCTCTAATGCGCCTATCCCCAGATTAGCTAATACTCCGTCCTGTGCGCCAACAATGAACGGCGTATCCGCTGCAAGCCCCATGCGATCAGCCGCTTGCTTTTTGAGCCCAGTCATTCGCTCGGTAGACGGTACAAGCCGTGGCAATTGATCCTCGCGAATGCCTGCTACCAATAACGCTTCCTCATCCCAAGTTAACGTTCCGAGATTAAACAACCCGGTAGCGCTTGCGATCGAATGATCCATCAGCATGATTCCGAATAGCCTATTCAAAACATATTCCTTTATCCCTACAAAATAATGCGCGGATTCGAACAGATCCGGCCGCTCCTCTCTCATCCATACCAGCTTGACGAGCGGTGACATCGGATGGATCGGCGTGCCTGTTCGCGAATAGATCGATAAGCCCGATCCATCCTTTATTAACCGTTCTGCCTGTGCCGAGCTGCGCAGATCCGCCCAGGTGATGCTCGGCGTGAGCGGTACTCTATTTGCATCTAGCAGAATTAGGCTGTGATTGGCTGAGCTGAAAGAAACACATTTTATTTGGCCAGCCACTTTTCTTGCAACTTGGCCAACACTATCCATAACAGCCTCGCAGATGACATCGGGATCCTGCTCGGCATAGCCTTGTATGGGCGTGTGAAGCGGGTATTCGATGGAGTGGCTGCCAAGTATCCGTCCGTTCAGGTCGACTGCCAACGTCTTTGTGCTAGTCGTTCCGATATCTATGGCGATGACGATTTGGGGATCCGTATTCATTTCGGCAAATATCCTTCCTCATCGAACTTCCACTCATAGGGCCCTTCCAAAATCTCGATACGCGGATTTTTTTTTGCCTCTTCAAGCAGCGATTCGGAAATCTCGATCGTACCCAGATGCAGCGTATCCCGAATGCGTACCAGCTTACACGTTGTATAATCTAGAATGTTACAGGTTTTGATCGCAGCCTTAATGGCATCACGGTCATTCTCGAGCGTTGTCGCTTGTTTCGTCGGCGCACAGACCGTAGAGGTTAAGCCATTCGCATATGTAGCAGGCCAATCTGTCTTGCTTACTAATCTGCTTGTCGTGAAATCGGCTGTGCCTACCCCGTTTGCATTGCCCTGGGACTCTGGCGTTAGATCGAGAACAACCATTTTGTTCACCTCAGGGCCACCATGCGCGTAAGGCGTCGGATACCTGCCCGTAATATTCGGATCCGCTCCGTCACCGCTGATGTTTTTACCGATATAGTCAATGACAAGAACGTCGAGATCGGTGAAAAAGATTTGTGGGAGCCGGCTTTTCGCTTCTATTAACAGCTCCTTCTCCCTTTCCTCCATCGTATCCGTTCCGAGTACTTCAACCCGGCAGATTTGGTCATACGCGTTTTCTACGATAGCGACCCCGAACCGGATGGGCAGCTTATTAATCATTACCCGAGCCATTGCCGGTACATTCTCGGCCATATATTTGAAGCCCAGCTGATGGCAGGCTTCTGCTCCTTTTTGCTTGCCTAGTCCGATCGAGATCATTTTTAACATGCCGCTTTCAACCGTCCCGCGAAAAGCCGTATGCGGTTTTATTCGGTTGATGACAATAATCGCATCCGACTCCGTAGCGGTGATTCGATCACAATAAATCGGCAACCCATTCGGCAGCCGATCAAGCTCTACGACCTCCATTGACGAACGGACCGGGCAGCCCATTCGCTCCTCGTCTATGCCAAGATGGGCAAGCACCTCCGTTTGCCCTTCTGCTGTCGCCCCTCCATGGCTTCCCATGCATGGCACAATGAAAGGCTCCGCCCCGATTCTTTTCAACTCGTCAATAACGGTCCTCGTTAGCTCGTCGATCCGAGAAATCCCCCGGCTTCCAACGGCCACCGCAACCTTCTGCCCCGCAGCAATCCCAATCATCGCATCTGCGGTACGCAGCCGCGCGGTCAACTCTCCAATGGGGTCCGCCAGGATCGTGTCATCGAACGACTGGCGAATTTTCACCAGCTTCGGAATCGGCGTATGTTCGACTAATCTGCGCAGTAAATCACTCATATCGTCATCGCTCCAAATCCCCCGTCAACCCGGATCATGGCTCCGGTGACAAATGATGATGCTTTGGCTGATGCCAAATAAACGATCGTGCCCTTCAGCTCCTCCGGATCTCCGAAGCGGTTCATTGGCGTATGCTTCATAATCGATTCCACTCGATCAGGCGATAAGATTTTCTTGTTCTGCTCTGCCGGGAAAAAGCCAGGTATGATCGCGTTAACTCTTACCTTGCTTGGCGCCAATTCTCTGGCTAAATACTGCGTGACGCTATTTACTCCCGCTTTCGATACGGAGTAAGTAAATACCCGCGAGAGCGGAGGCGCTGACGATACGGAAGAAATGTTGATAATGGAGCCGCCTTCCCCCTGCTCGACCATTTGTTTGCCAAAAACTTGGCTGGCGAGCACGACGCTTTTGAGATTAACATCCATAATTCGATCCCATTCATCCATCTCGAGATCAAAAAATGGTGTCGCGCTATTCGTCCCCGAAGCATTCACGAGCGTATCGACACGGCCGCCCCATTGAAGCACATCATTCAAAACCGACTGCAGCTCCGCTTTTTGTGTCGCGTCCGCCTTCAAAGCCATTGCCGTTCCGCCATTGCGTTCAATCTGCTCGCAAACGAGCCGGGCCTTCTCCATGTCTCTGCCGATGACCGCCACTTTCGAGCCCGCTTCTGCAAGCGCAGCAGACATGGCACTGCCTAATACGCCGTTTCCCCCAATAACAACCGATACGGTATTGTGTAATTCAAACATGAATAGGCCACCTTTACATTCAAATTAACAACGTTGTTATTTTATGATATCCGAATAATCCGTTGCTGTCTATACGATAAATATGACGCTTTCATTTGCAAAAAAAGGATTCTGTGATAAAGTGAACGTCATCAATTAGAACTCGGACTAGTGCCTTCCGGAGGGAATCCATGGTAACGATTAAAGACATCGCAGACCGAGCAGGCGTCAGCTTCTCCACCGTCTCCAAGGCGCTCAGAGATAGCCCGCTCGTACAGAACAAAACAAAACAGCATATCCTTTCGATTGCAAAGGAAATGGGCTACCAGCCAAACCTTGCTGCACGAAGCCTCGTCTCCAGAAAAAGCGGGGCGATTGGCGTCGTTTGGCCATCTATTGAACGTGCAGCGCTTTCCTCTCTCATTACGAAGATCAATGAACAGCTTGAGAAAAAAGGGTATATTACCCTACTCTCGATAAGCCACTTGGAATCAGCGGTAGAAATTTTCCGCCGATACCAAGTAGATGCCATCCTCGTCTTTGGAGACAGAGAGAGCATTTCTAGCTTTAACAGCATAAGCCCGCTGCAGATCCCTATCCTCACCTACGGCGCTGCCGGGTATACACCATTCTCCACAGTAGACGTGAACCGAGGCCAAGCCGTTCGTCTTGCCGTTCGTCATTTGGCTGGGCTGGGGCACAAAGATATCGCTTATATCGGCGAACCCGAGACACAAGATCCGTTGCAGACGGTCAAGATCGAAGCCTTTCGTGACGAAATCGTCCGTCTGGGCCTGCAGGTCAGAGACAACGCGGTTCTACAGATGAACGGCTTGGAGTTTCACGATGGATACCTGGCCGCACGCGCGATGCTGGGGCAAACGCCTCGACCTACAGCCGTCATCAGCGGCGGCATCGATCTGACACGCGGCATTCTTCGTGCCATAGGGGAGCATGGACTAAACGTGCCGCAGGATATTTCCGTTGTTAGCTATGACAATCTGCCTCAAATGGAAGACATCGGCGTACCGATGACAGTCGTAGGCGTCGCCATAGCAACCATAACCGCACATATTACAACGGCCATTCTCGAGCTAATCGATCAGCCCGAATCGCTTAAAACGGTATACTTGGAACCAGAGCTGGTTGTCCGCGCATCTACTTCTCAGCTGCTAATGGAATGAGCAGTAATTTAGACATTCATTAACATTTTTTGCCGCCTAAAGCGCAGCTGTTACACGAAATCTTTGCTACTAGCTACGCTACATAATTGGGCCAGTCCCTAGGTTATACAGCAAGCTGCGCTTTCGAATGTTCTTCCGGTCGCCATTGCTCGGGGATTCCTCTTTGATAGCTGCGCTGCATAGATGAAGCCCCTCCTAGGTTATACAGCAAGCTACGCATTCGAATGTTCATCCGATCGCCATTACTCGGAGATTCCTCTTTGATAGCTGCGCTACATAGATGAGGCCCTCCTTGGTTATACAGCAAGCTACGCATTCGAATGTTCATCCGATCGCCATTACTCGGAGATTCCTCTGAATCAACCAGCTAAGGTAGGAATCCCCTCACAAAAGCGAACGCTAACGCTTCTCCAGAATCATTCGAATTGCTCCGCCTGCCATTAACCTCTCTTCTACATGCAAAAAAACACAAATAAAAATGAAGCCTATCCTTATTAAAATAGCGGTGCCGTCTAACTATTTTTTTAAAAAAAGATTTTTTATTTACATTCCTGATGGTGGAATCGTTTTTCACTATGAGCGTTGATTCTTCAGCCAGCTAACGCATGAAGTCTTTGCTAGCTGCGCTGCATAGATGAGGCGCCTCCTTGGTTATACAGCAAGCTTCGCATTCAAATGTTCTTCCGATCGCCATTGCTCGGGGATTCCTCTGAATCAACCAGCTAAGGTAGGAATCCCCTCACAAAAGCGAACGCTATCGCTTCTCCAGAATCATTCGAATTGCTCCGCCTACCATTAACCTTTCTTTTTACATACAAGAAAACACAAATAAAAATGAAGCCTTTCCTTATTAAAATAGCGGTGCCACCTAACCATTAAAAAAGAGAGCTTCTTATGTCGCTTACTTATTGAAGTAGCGTTAACCGTTAGCTGCTGCGGATCGCATTTCCTCCATGATCCACTAAACTAAAGAGAGAACTCCCCGTAACAATAGTGAGATTCAATTCTTTTGCTTTTTGTTCCATGTACTATCACTTCAAAATTCGAGATAAATTTCACGGGAAATGCTTTTTTACTTATTGGAACTTCTAATGATTCTATTTCTATTAGTGGTTAGGGCTTTCTAGTTCATCACCCACACCGATTCTTTTGGGTTCACATATGTTGTGAGAGTACACACCAATCGAATCGAGGAAGTGATAGCTATGCCCGGACTGCTACGAACAGTCAACGGAACGACTACCCTTTGTGCAACAGCAAGCATAAAATCCAAGCAAGAAGGCGTCTTAAGCGCGAACATCGAATTGGTTTTAAACGCCCGTCGTGGCGTCTCCGACATCTTCCTAAACATCACGCAGAATGCATGTAACTTAGCAACGTTCAAAATACAATCTCTGAATCGCACAAGCAGCAGACTCACTGCCTCCTTTGGAAAACAAGTGAACGGCCTCTCCAGTGCCAACATCCTTCTCCAAGATAAGAACAGCAATATTACTGCTAGAGGATTCATTAATAAGAAGGCAATTATTCCAGTTAGTTTTGAAAGCGGCTGTCAATGTGGCTGCTCTTGCAAGCGTTCAAAAAAAATAAGCTTCAAAGACGGCACAATATTAAAGATCAGTATCGACAAATCGCTCCAACTTGCCCTCAAACGGCTATTTACTAAGCTTGAGCGTGTATTAAAAAGGCTAACACCGCAAGGACGCAAAGGCGCGACCGCTGATCCCGAATGCAATGCAAGATGTATTCGTATCGGAAACTCTTGCCGGGCTGCATGCGGTATCTTCGCTATCTTATGCACTCCAATATGTTTGAGCGCGCAGGCGGTTTGCCTTATTAGCTGTTTACCGACGTAGCTATTGAATATCAATCATTGCCTATTGGGTTGGTTATAACACGTAAAAGACCAGCAGTAGATCACTTGCCCAAACGCTGTCATACTTGAGCTTCCATCGAAAATCATTATCTCCTCTATTCTTATCTTACTTATAGTGATAGGCTTATATTTTGCTACTCCTTTAGAGTAATATGAATTAAAAGAGAAGTTCGACCCAAAGAAACCACTCTATTGGCAAGAGTGGTTTTGTCTTTAAATGCTGATATTAAAATTTTGGTCAAAATAACCTTTGCGCTTAGATACATTACGATGACCGTTATGACAATAATGTTAATTGGTCCTTCCACTATGCTCTACTGCCATTTAGCTAAATGAAGTATAGTCAGTCCACTACTTTATTTATTAGACTAGAATTTATTTTCTTGTGACAGTAGACTCGTTTTTCAAAATGCTAGCTAATTCATCAGTGAACTAATTCACGAAATCTTTGCCAACTTCGACACCTCTAATATTTAAATATTATTGTTTAATTGCATTTCGTTACATGTTTCAATTGGGAGACAACTTGAAACATTTCTTTGTTTATCGATAAAGATTTGAACTCCCCTTCCATTTATATGATCTGAGAAACTTATTTTCATATCGCCAAAAGGTAAGTATTTAACAACATTCTGAATATCTTCTTTTGTAAGTTGTTCATCTGTGTATTTAAGTACCATAATGGAAATATAACCGTTATCTTTCGATAAACTCAAACTTTCTTTTTCAAAAATACTAAACGGCAGGTTATGATCGTTAATCATTTTACTAATAGTTTGAATTTCCTCTTTATGGTTAGTACGTAACATTCTCTGTATGTCATCAGGAAAACTAATAATTGCTGGTACAATAGACGGGGTTCCTATTACAAATATAAGAGAAATGAATCCACTCATCAAAATTATTTTCTTATCTGATACTTTAATTATTAAAATCGTATACAATAATAAATCAATAGCTAATAAAACAGAATATAATCCCATTTTTCGAGAATCTTCTTCAACAAAAAGAAATCCACTAAACGAAAAAATAAGAAATATTAAAACACAAGTAAAATAAACTAAAATGAAGCCCAGAAGCCCAAAGAGAATATCCATTTTCTTTTTATTCATCGCAGTATTATCTCCCACCTTAGTGTAAGTTTTACAACATATACCATTATAAAGCAGGATTCATTCACGTCATTACATATAACGCTTCCCGATATACATGTTAGTACATATTCTAGTTGATGTTAGTGCATTACAATAGTACTATTTTCACATAGTACCAAAAAATCTCAATAGAATACAAAAAGACAAACCTTGAGAACCCCTTCGGCTACTGCAGTCAGAATTGCCTACTGCGCCCACTCCGGAATATTATCCTTGTCGCCAAAAGTCAACGCACTATCTTCTTTGCTTATCAATGTCCCAGACATTGCAGCCTCACGCGAAATCGTTAGCGTATACGGTTTGAGATTAGCAGGTTCAGATCCTGCCTCGGCAACCAACTTACCATTCTAGCACGTTACAAATATGAAAATACCACTAAACCGCTGAATGAGCGTTAGTGGTATTTTAACTTCATTTGGTTCAATCCCATTTCATACATATCAGGGACTGGCTGACTCTGTCTCGGCAAACCTAGCGGGACACCAACTATCTCTTGAATAGAACGGGAAAGTAGTCGTTCGCAAAAGCTTGGCCATGATTGGGCCGAGGGCCTAGCAAACGAATGTTGTCATGTCGTTGTATTCCCGCCCGGTAGCTGGTACCGCCTTTCATTACGTGAGCTACAATGGACAAACGCGGATCATTCGTACGGTTAGCCCCGGAACCGTGAAAGGTGAGACCGTGATGGAAGCTTGCTTGACCCGCCTTCAGAATACATGGCTCTTCTATCCAATCATGTCCCCCCGAATATTTCTCCTTCAGCTCCTCCATGTTCTGATTAAAGAAAGAGTTGCTGTCAGGAATCAGCCCCCACTTATGAGAGCCAACAATCGTCATCATTCCGCCGTTCGTCAAATCCGTGTCCTGAAGCGCGATCCATACCGTAATCATGTCCGGTGAATCCGAGCATTGCCAGTAGCCATAGTCCTGATGCCAGCCTACGTTGCCTGCCCCGGAGATTTTGTCGCCAATGCCCGGTTTGTAAATGACTTGATCATGCCACAGCCTTATTTCATCGGATTCCAGCAAATCCGCGGACAACTCACCGATAAAAGGATCGGTTACGACCTTTCTCACCTCGTCGTTAATCCACCAGCCATTATCTAATTTCCGCAGCGCGTCTGGATTATCGCTGAGACGAAAACCGTTCATCGGTATTCCGTCCCCATCGTAATCGCCAGACCATATACGCTCATGCGCCTCTCGCAATTTCTCGATCTGCTCATCGTCAATTAGCTTTGGGCTAATCCAATAACCGTCCCGGTTAAAATCCTCCTTATCCTTTTGCGTAATCCGATACTGCCGTTCTGTTTTGAAAGTCATCGACAAATCCTCCTTTTTTGTGGTTGCCACCATCTTAACCGAAGTAGATGCGGTTTGACGTTCAAGTGATCACGAAGTAGGATTAGAAACATAGACGATAATAGAAACAAACGAGAGGACAATGAAAAGGATGAAACCGCATGTGGAAACCAGTAGAATACATGCACTTGAAACCGGGCAAGCCTCCCATTCCCACAGTGCGCGCTGGACCTTCGATATAGAAAACGATCCGCTTATTCGCGGTGTACCGGAGCTAGTCATGCTCGGAAGCGATGATTTGCGCAAAGCATCGCCACTCTTTGAGCATGATCATCCTGGCTGCTATGAATTCGTCCTCATTGAACGGGGAAAAGCGAGATGGGAGCTCGACAGCTGCATCTATGAAACCCATGCTGGGGATTTGTTTCATACCCGCCCGGGGGAGAAGCACCGCGGAGGCTTTAACGTCATTGAGCCATGCAAATTTTGGTGGTTTATTGTGAAAGCTCCGCTTATCCAAGATTGGCTAAGTCTGCCGCTTGAGGAGATTAGGCAATTGGATCAAGCCATGTTGCAGTTGCCACGCGTGAAGAACATTGGCTTAACGCCTGTTGAGACTTTCAAAAAATTCAAAACCGCTCTCATGGGTGATTCTCCGCTCAAAAGCACGGTTGTTCGAAGCGCCATTCTCGAGCTTCTCATTGCCTTTATTCAGCCAAGCGGCGGCACTTCCGCTATCGCACCGGATTTGCTTAGCCAATATAGCAAGCTAATCGATAAAATGGCTAAAGAACCGGAGTGGCGCCCAACCGTTGATGAGCTGGCTTCTTTTGCGGGAGTCAGCGTATCGCATTTCTATCGAACCTTTCAGGATTATACGGGTGAACCGCCAATTACTTTTGTCGAACGGCTTCGTATTAGAGCTGCCTGTAGTCAGCTAAAGGAATCCCAAGATAAAATAACGGATATTTCTCATCGGTTAGGCTATCAATCCAGTCAGCATTTCGCGACCGTCTTCAAGCGCTTCGTAGGCGTAACGCCATCTGAGTGGCGCTGCACTTGAACTCCATTCCGCTTCTTGTGATTAAACACCGATACATCTAAACTGCAGATTACCGTTCACACGAAGAATTCGCTTAGCTGCGAATCAAAGGTTTCCTGTCACTTGTATCTCTCATATCCCTTTATCCCACTATGCAAAACGCCCCAATACCGATTTGGTATTGGGGCGTTTTGCAACAACGATAGGAGCGCCTAAAAGGCTCCTCGGGAATGTTAATATCCGAATTCCCTTCCAAAAAGCGTGTTAGACATTAACATGATAACGTCCTTTCGGCACAACCATGGGCGAACCAGACACCGGATCTTCAATGACGGTGCAGTCCAGCCCGAAAATGTCTTTTACGAGAGTACTCGTTACGACCTCGGTCGGCTTGCCTTCGGCGACAAGCCTGCCTTCATGCAGCGCGACAATATGGTCGGCATATCGCGCAGACAAGTTAATGTCATGGAGCACCATGACGATCGTGGTGCCGTGTTTGCGGTTCAAGTCGGTGAGCAGATCCAGTATTTCGACTTGATACGTGATATCCAGAAAGGTCGTAGGCTCATCCAGGAATAGAATATCCGTCTCTTGCGCCAGTGCCATGGCAATCCAGACGCGCTGCCGCTGACCGCCTGACAGCTCATCGATATTGTGATTAGCGAATTCAGTAATCTTCATCGTTTCCATTGCCTCTGCTACTGCCGCATAATCTTTGTTCGTCCAGTTGCCGAATAAGGATTGGTGGGGGAACCTTCCTCGCCCAACCAAATCCGTCACGGTAATGCCCTCAGGGACAATGGGAGATTGAGGCAGTAGTCCGACAACCCGTGCCAATTGCTTGGGCGAGATCTTGTTTAACGGCTTGCCGTCTAACGTGATGGTGCCCGAAGCGGGCTTGATCAGTCTAGCCAGCGTTTTAAGAAGCGTGGACTTACCGCAGCCGTTTGAGCCGATAATGACGCTTATTTGATGGCTGGGAATGACGAGATCAACGCCATGGATGACGGTTTTGTTCTCATAGCCTGCTACGATCCGTTCGGCCTGGAAGTGATGCGTCGGCTTCATTATAATTCTCCCTTCCTATTCATTCGGATTAACAAGAAGATGAGATAAGGCGCTCCGAGCAATCCGGTAATGACGCCAACAGGAAATCTGTACGGGAAAGCGAATTGTCCGATGAGATCCGCCGCCAGCACCAAATTAATACCCACTAGCCCCGCTGGAATGATGTTCGATAAACCGATTCCGACTAACCGAATCGCAATTGGCCCAGCTAAAAATGACACAAAGGCGATCGGACCCGTTGTGGCGGTTGCGATAGCAATCATGCAGACAGAGCTCACAATCAGTACGATTCGAGTCTTGTCCGTATTTATGCCCAGGGAAGTAGCCGCTTGCTCTCCGAGCTCCAATAGGCTCAGCTGCCTGCCAAGTACGAGAAGAATAGGCGTGCAGATCAATACGGTTATCATCAGAGGCGGCAATCTGTCCATCTGAGCGCCGTTAAGGCTGCCCGTGAGCCATCGGATCGCCGCAGGAAGGTCTTGCTCCGCGCTGACCAGCATCAGATAGGATATAACGGCATCAATCATGGCTTGTATGCCGATTCCGACCAGAATGAGCCTTCCGATTGAGAATGACTTGCCTCTGGATAATAGATAGATCAAGATGACGGTGGCAAGTCCTCCAATGATAGATGCGACCGAAATAACGGCTCCGCTAGCTTGAAGAATAATAATGCAAAAAACAGCCGCCACGCTGGAGCCTGACGTAATCCCGATCACGTTAGGGTTAGCAAGGGGGTTGCGCAGCATGGTCTGGAACGTATACCCGGCAATGCCGAAAGCGAATCCGGCGAACAGTCCCGCTAGCATTCTCGGCAAACGGATCGTATGGACCGCGAAGGAAACGCCTTTGAGCTGCTCGCCTGAAATCGCCCGAATGACGTCTTGGACAGGATAGATGGTATTGCCAAGCAACAGCATGGTACAACTCAATATGCATGCCAAAACCGCCAGCAAGCTGGTCACGAGTATCCATCGGCGGCGCCTATGCTGCCGGCCAGCTTTTATTCGTTTAATAGTTGGATTGGTCATAATGAACGCACTTTCGATCTCATAGCGACTATGATTAGTATTGGTGCTCCGATAAACGCCGTAACCACACCAACCTCAAGCTCTCCGGGACTGCCGATCAGCCTGCCGCCTACATCCGCTATGGTCAGAATGATTGCTCCGGCAATAGCGGACATCGGGATGACAAACCGTAAGTCAGGCCCAAGAATAAGACGAATGACATGAGTGGACAATAGCCCGATAAATCCAATTGGCCCTGCCAGCGCAGTCGTCGCTCCGCATAACAGGACGCCTGCAAGCGCTGCGATAAACCGCAGTTTTCCCGTCCGAACGCCCAGTCCGGTCGCTGTATCATCTCCGAGCGCCAGCGCATTCAGTGCCGGAGCTACGAGAAAGCCAATCAGGAGCCCGACGACTAAGAACGGGACGAACGTGCCGATACCGCCCCAACTAGCTGAGCCGACGCTGCCGACTTGCCAGAACCGGAACTGATCCATGACGTAAGAGCGCGGAATCATAATGGCAGTAATTAGAGACCCAAGAGCTGCGCTCGTGGCTGCTCCTGCCAGAACAAGCTTAATGGGCGTGGCACCGCCACGCCCCATTGAGCCGATTCCGAACACGAATACTGCAGTAATCGCAGAGCCTGCCAAAGCTAGCCATATATATTGATTCGCGGTGCTTATGTTCCAGAACGCGACGCCACACACCACGAACAAGGATGCGCCCATATTGACACCCAATATGCTAGGGTCGGCTATGGGGTTGCGAGTGACTGATTGCATTAGCGCTCCCGACACGCCTAACGCTGCTCCGCAGAATAGGCTGAATACGGTGCGGGAGATGCGCTTGCGAACGATGTTGGCCGTGTAAGAGTCCACGTCCTGACGGAATAATCCGTCCATCAGTTCGTGAAATCTTAAAGGCCGGGAACCGAAAGCCAGCGAAGCGCATACGCTTAAGGCAAGCAAAACCAGGCACAGAACCATGACTAAAGCGAAACGATTGGGGACATGCGCTTTTATCCTGCCCGTACCCGTACCCGATAAATTACTCATTGAGTTTATCGATTGCTCCGCCGATTAGTGCTAGGTATTCATCAAGGGTATAGGCAATGGATAGCGGATTTGGGTTACCGGAGGCAGCCAGTGGCGTGCCGTTGCCGATGAACACGACGGAACCTCTTTGGATCGCCGGAATTTTGCCTAGCAGAGAATCTGCTTTCACCGCTTCATACAAGCTCTCGTCGCCATAGCCGATGATTATATCGGCATCGTTCAGCGCTTCGGCATTCTCGGCGCTCAATTGCAAGGAGTAGCTAGTTGGGTCAGTAATCTGGCTCGTGATGCTCTCCGGATATTCCATTCCTAGCTCGATCAAGAATGCGCCGCGCGGGTCAGCAGGCGTATACAAGTGCAGCTTGGACATATCTGTCGCCGAGAAGTTGACCCAAACGACTTTTTTGCCTTGCATCTGAGGATATTTGGCAGCCCCTTCTTTCACTAGAGCTTCCGTATCCTTGACGAGCTGTTCGCCTTCCGCTTTCATGCCCATACCTTCAGCTGTGAACAGAACTTGCTCGCGCCATGTGGTTGCCCAAGGCTTCGTTTGGTAAGCGACGACAGGAGCGATTTGGCTAAGCGTGTCGTAATCTTCCTGCGTGATACCGGAATAAGCGGCAAGAATAACATCCGGATTCGCATCCGAGATCGCTTCGAAGTCCAAGCCGTCCGTATCTTGGAAAATATTCGGCTTAGTTTCGTTAAGCTCCTTAAGCTTCGCTGCCGTCCATGGCAGAAGTCCGCTGTCGTCCTGAACGCCATAGTTCGCTGCCGAGAACCCGACAGGAACAACGCCTAGCGCGAGAACGACATCATGGTTCGCCCATTGGACGGTAACTACGCGTTCCGGCTTGCTCTCGATAACCGTTTCGCCAAGCGCATGTTTGATTACGATCGGATATTGCGTATCGTCTTGGGAGGCTGGTGCCTCGGTAGCCGGCGCTTCGGCGCTTGCTGTCGGAGACGGAGTGGAATTATTGGACTGGCTGGAGCAGCCAACCAACGCAATGACTAGAATAATGGCAACAAGCAATGTTGCAAATGAGTACTTACTTTTGTTTTTCATGAACGTACCTACCTTATCCTGAATTGTGTTTGTCGTCGATAATGATTATCAACATCAATCACTATAATATTTATCTATACGAATGTCAACGCAATAACGGTCTGATTTCACAGGTTAATCAGCATTTCCTAAGCCAAGTATGCTTGACGGGACCTGCCCCGCAGCATATGGCCTGTCCTTAGTCTCGGCTTGACTCTCGGTCCCTCCATCGCAAAGAACTCCTCCAACTGGCGTTGACGCGCCTATTGGAGGAGTTCTTTGCGATTCAACGCCTATTCACGAAAGAATTCGTATTTAATTAGCCTTTGACAGAGCCCGCAGTCATCCCGGCTACAATTTTCTTATTGAAAAAAATGAACAAAAGCAGCGGCGGAATGGTGATGATCAGAATATTCGTAAACAATAAATTCCATTGCGATACGAACTGGCTAGTGAAATTATAGAGCGTTAATTGCACCGTTGCGTTTTTTGATCCAGGGAAGAAGTACAGCGGATTCGTAAAATCATTAAAAATAGCAACCGATGAAGTTACAATTACCGTAGCAGTAACGGGCTTAAGCAGCGGGAAAATCATTCGGAAAAACAAACGGTAGCCGCCAGCCCCGTCTATAATTGCCGCTTCGTCAATCTCTCTTGGGATACCCGACATAAACCCTCTATAGAGCAATACGCCAAAAGAGAATCCTAGCGCAACCTCCACGAATACGATGCCGGCAAGCGTTTTGTATAACGCGAGTCCATCCAAAACCCAGATCGTCGGTACGATTGCAGGGGGAATGATAAGCCCGGCAAGAATGAAAAAGCTGATCCAAGGCGTCGCTTTATCCCGTCTGCGCTGCAGCACGAACCCTGTCATCGCACAGACCACAACTAATATCGCAATCGATAAGACGGTAAGAAGCGTACTGTTATAGAATGCGCGCATCAACATATAATCCCGGGCAGAGACGACTTGCGATACATTATCCCAAATATGATTAACGGATGGCCACGAAAGATTCAGAAGCGATGCCTCTTTGGCATCCTTCATCGCATTGACAATGATGAAATAAAACGGGACCCAGAAGATTACGACTGATAAAATAATGGCGGCCGCTTCAACGCTGAAGCTTCGAAATCTCCGGCTCATAGGTCAACCTCTTTTCGATTTAAAAATGAAGTCAGCGGATACACCAATATGGTTACAACTAGAAATAAAATAACGTTGCCTGCTGTGGCTAGTCCGTAGAAACCGCCTTGATATTGCTTATAGATGACCGACGCAAGCACATCCGTCGTAAAACCTGGGCCGCCCTTGGTCATCGCCCAGATCAGATCGAACGAGCGCAAGCCGCCTATGAAAGCCAATATGATGACAGAATTAGTAGCCGGACGGCTGAGCGGGACGATAATATTCCAGAACTTATTAAACGCATTGCCTCCGTCGATTTGGAGCGCCTCGTAATACTCCTCCGGAATGGACATAATGCCTGCAATATAAATGACCGTTGCAAAGCCTACGCCTTTCCATACGTCCACGAACGCTACCGACAATAACGCCCAGCGCGTATCGCCAAGCCAATCGGGCCCGTTGATGCCCACTGTGCTCAATGCCGTGTTAATGAGACCTTCGGACGGGTGCATCATCATGCTGAAGGTAATACCGATAGCAATCGTACTAACCAGAGTGGGGAAAAACACGACAGACCGAAGATACGATTTCACTTTAATTTTCGTCGTCAAAAAAACGCCGAGCAGCAATCCTAAAGTAACTTTTAGAACACAGGTCACTACCGCATAAACAAACGTATTCTTGAAGCCAATCGTCAAGGAAGGCTCCTCGAAAAAGGTAACAAAATTATCAAAACCGATAAATTCATAATCAAGCAATGTCCATCTCGTCATGCTGAAGAAGAACGACATTACGGTAGGCAGCAAAAAAATAATAAAATAAATGATAGCTCCGGGCAAAAGAAAAGTATAAGAATAATTCCTTTTCCACACCTTGTTCATAATGTCTCCTCCTGTTCCTTCCAGTAAATCGGCCCTGTATCATTCACAGGGCCGAATTCGTGCAGTTATAAAGGAATGATAAAGTTACCAGCCCTCAAGCCCAAGCTGTTGTGCCTGCTTCTCAACATCCTTGTCATAGAGCTCCGCGCCTTCTTTGGCCGGCCTAAATCCTGCCCCGACCTCTGTTGTAATTTGCGGCAAGCTTGGTCCTTTAATCGGAGAAACGAATTCAAGAGCCGGAGCCGTTTTGTTATTGTCGAAGTATGGAAGCATATCCTTTACGACTTGAGCGACATCATCCGGAATGGTCGCGTTTTTGATTAAATACGGACCTGTAGGTTTTGAAGCCTTCGCCCATTCAACCATGCCCTCTGGGGATGCGATAAATTCCACCAATTTCTTCGCTTCTTCCAAGTGCTCGGAGTTTTTATAGATGTATGTCCCGCCTGGCATCCAAATCGTCAAGCCGTTCTCGTCCGCATTGTCACCAGGCTGTGCAAAGAAGCCGATATCATTGATGGCATCCGGATAGTTCTGTTCGAATACAGGAACGGCAAATGTGAGCATGGGGTAATGCGCCCCTTTGCCTTCCGCCAGCATTTTAACGCCGGCATCATACGTTGTAGCTTTAAAGTCTTTATTCATATAGCCTTTGTCAAAGACCTCCTGCAGCTTCTCAAACCCTCTCAAAGCAGCTGGCGTGTTTGCGAATTTTGATTTATTGGCCGTATAATCGTCTGCGAATGTTGGTGATTGCGCTTGCACGTTGTAGTAATCAGCAAGCAGGATCAACTGGCTGGTCCAATCATCCTTATATGTGCCTATGACTGGCGTGATTCCAGCAGCCTTAATTACTTCGCTGTTTGCCATCAGCTCCGCCCATGTTTGGGGAACGGACAGACCAAGGTCTGCATACACTTTTTTATTATAAAACCAACCTCCACCCATGGCTGCGCCTGCCGGTGCCCCGAAAATCTTGCCATTGGACGACACGGTAGTCTTAAATGAATCAAGTACATTGGCCATGAAAGGCTCATTCGTCAAGTCAACCAAATTTTGCTCCGGATTCAATGCCTGCATGAGCGAGCCGGAATTATAGATGAAGACATCATTCATATCGCCTGTGGACAGTCTTGTTTTTACGAAGCTATCCCCTTCTCCGCCGCTTGGGCGCGTCTCATGCTCTACGGTAATGTTTGGATATTTCACTTGGAATGCTTCAATGATTGCTTTCGCTGTATCAACGGCGTCCTGCGTGTTATCGGTGAGAAGCGAGATTGTCACTTTCTTGTCAATGGCTTCATTGGTAGCGCTTGAAGCGTTTTCGGTAGCTGTTGCAGCCGTATTATTGTTATCCGTATTCGATTTGCCGCATGCGGCCAGCATAGTTAAACATAAGACGATGCATGAAAGCATAGCGAGCATTTTTCTTGTTTTCGGCATTTCATTAATCCCCCTGAACATTCATTTTTTATTGGAACTGAAGGGACCGGTCCCCCTGTGCTTTCATTATAAACCGGTAGGGGTCATCGCTTGCACTGCTTCATTTTATAGTTTCGCGTCCGTTTTTTTTGGATTTCGCGAAAAGAGGGAATCACGGGTGACTCCCTTGATTCCCTCTTTCCTCTTTATATTGTCCGGGCGTTAATCCGGTAGATTTTTTGAACACCTCTGAAAAATGCCTGTAGGTGTGATATCCGACCTTATCGCTTACTTCATTCACTTTCATTCCTCGCAAGAGCCATGCTTTGGCTTTCTCCATCCGGCAACGAGTCAGAAATTTAATATAAGATTCTCCGACTACGTCTTTGAATAGCACGCTCAAATAAGTCGCATTCAAGCCTACATAGTCCGCCACCTCTTGTAGAGACAAATCCCGATACAGGTTCTGTTCAATAAATACCCGAGCCTGATTTACTGTCGAATGCTTTGTCTTCTCGCGAGATTCAATCGAAAGATCCGCAATGGTATGCATTTGACCACGAAACCATTGCAAGACCTGACCTCTCACGGCAGCTTGCTGAATTTCCAAATGAGGCATGTAACGGCTTTGAAATTCATCAGCTTTATTATTCAAGCCTGACTCTCTTGCTGCTTGCAGCGCCATATAGATAAACTTCAGCATTTCTCTCTCCACAATCTCGGGATCTGGCTTTTCCAGCTGTACCCAACGAATGAATTGCTCGATCTGTTCCATAATTCCAGCCTTATTGCCAGCCCTTATGCTCAGGAGCATGGACTCTTCCCACTCCAGGCTTCCTTTGGGTACCGTCATCGTAACTCCGAGCTCTTCGAACCGTACGATGCCCGTTGTATCCAGCAAACTCGCCGATCTTAAAGCGCGAATAGCTTCCTTATAGCTGTCAGCTGCCTTTCCCGGCTCCTTGTAAGTGCTTCCAATTCCCATTGAAGTATGCGTTTGGTCGAATTCATACTCAAGCTTATCCCAGATTTGACCCGCAGGCGCTCCAAAATGAAAAACTACGATCAGTCTTTCCTGTCCGTAGCGAATGTTTATGGCATCATAATCTTCATGCTTTGACAGCATAAAATGTCCGGAATAAGCAATCACGGTTACGCCTGTCACTTTCTTTGCATCCTCCCCATAAAACCCCGCCCATCTCGGCACCGCGTCATCCCCGAGAAGCAGCAAATCCAAAATCGACTTTTCGAGCAGCTCCAGATGGCTGTCATCCCATCTTCGCTTAATCGCAAGCGTTTGCTGCCGTTCGGTAAATTTTTGTTGCACTTTTCGAATGGCTTTCTCAATGCTTGCGATGGTAATCGGCTTATCCAAATAATCGGCTACGCCTAATTGGATGGCACGCCGGACATACTCGAATTCATTAAACCCGCTGAATACGATGCAATAGGTTTCCGGTGCTTCTCGCATCACTTCTTCAATTAATTCTAGGCCGTTCATGCCTGGCATGCGAATATCGGTCAATATAATGTCAGGCCGAACCTCGCGAAACAGCGCGAGCGCCGAAAGGCCGTCGCTGGCCGTTCCCTGCAGCTCAATCCCGAATAAAGACCAGTTGATCATGGTCTGCAGGCCTTGCAGGACAATATATTCGTCATCAAATACAACCGCCTTAAGCATGTACGGGTCCCCCTTCTTTGCGAAGCTTGAATCGGAGCTCGATCCTCGTGCCTGCGCCTATCTCGCTCGTTATTCGAATAGAGCTTGACGGTCCGTAATACAGCCGTAATCGCTCCTTGACATTAGAGAGCCCGTAGCCCTGCTCCGTCCTGCTCATATCGGCAATCCCTACCCCGTCATCTTCCACGATGAACAAAATGAACTCTCCTTCAATTCGTCCCGTCAACTGGATCTTCCCGTTTCCTACCTTCGGTTCTAATCCGTGATAGATAGCGTTTTCAACTAAAGGCTGCAATAATAGCTTCAAAATATCCATGCCCATAATCGCGTCTTCAATGCTCTCCTCATACACAAACCGATCCTTATACCGAATATTTTGAATCGTCATGTAGTGCTGGATATGCATTAATTCTTTATACACGGATATGGTTTCTTGGCCTTTGTTCAAGCTCAGCTTGAAGCTTTCGGATAAGGAGACAGCCATCTGCGCGACATCATGATTATTTTGAATCGTAGCCATCCAATAGATGGAATCAAGCGTATTGTACAAGAAATGGGGTTTAATTTGTGCTTGCAGCGCGCGCAGCTCCGCATCCCGCTCTTTCAGTTCGGAGAGCAGGAGCTTCTCGTTAAGCTCCTCATTCACCGATGCCATCCGCTTAAAGGATTCGCCGATTGCACCGACCTCGTCATGCTCGAAGGTCTCATCGAAAGCTCTAATGCCTTTCGTCCATTTCACCATCATTTTTTTGACCTGCAGCAACGGTTTGGTAATGCTTCCTGAAATAATGAATGAAATGACAAGCGCAACAAATGAAATAATGGATGCGATAATTCCCGTTGCCCAGCCGATTTTTGTAGATTCCTTCAGTAAATCCCTTAATGCTACGACATGGATAAAAATCCAGCCTGTTGTCTCATTTTTGTATTTCACACTCAAATATCCTTGCTCCTGCAGCCTGCCGTAAATAGCCGCTAAGTTGTCATCAATGATATGCTGCATGATGCGTGATTCTTGCGGATATATGAGCTGTACCTGGGAGTTTGAAGAATCGATAGCCAAAAACTCGCCGTTGCTGTTGCTCCCCGTAAAAATCGTATCAAAGATGGATTTGGAAATATTAATGATTAATAATCCGATCGGATCGCCGTCAATCGAGTCCGAATCGCGATATAGCTTGGCGGTTGAGAACGTTTTGGACCGATCTCCCAATACGTTTTGACCAAAGAAAACGATGGCCCCTTGTCGCTGCAGCGTGGACGCATACCAATTCGCTTCCGTAATCGGCTCCTTCTTATCCGCTCCTTCATAGATGCCCGTATCGTCGGAACGCCCCAGACAATAAGCTTCGAAATGCAGGTCAAACACGCATATGGAGTCAACATATCTGGAATCCAGAAAATTGTTGTTAATCATCTTTTGGAGCTCGTCTACCGTACGGTCCTTGATTAGGCTTTTCTCTTCTGCCGTGGCGGAGATGCTTGTCCTCAGGTCGTCCCTGATTCTTTCATTTAGAACAACGGAACGATTGAGATTAATAACGTTGCGGAACATTAAATCGGCAACCTCGCTGGACGTTCGCAAATGGTCCTTCGTTACCTGTTTGTTCGTTTCCAATAATGCGTCCTTTGATATATTAAACGAGATATATCCAACAAGCGCGAGTGGAGGAACAGACAATAAGATAAGCGCTGCTAAGAAACGACTTCTAATTTTTCGGAAACGGAATTTACGTATCCAGTCGAAGAGCCACTTCTTCATCAAATCCCGCCTCAAAATAGTCTGTAATCTAATTATTCATCCATATTACTTCACTCCTTCTACGATGCACAATAGAAGTTTCGCCTGAAAGACGCCGACCTAAATAATCCGGACATAAATCCAAAAAATCCGTACATGTAACGATTCGCCTTCACGAGCTTTTGGATTCGCTGCACGAGCAAAAAAGACTGTCCCCATCACCGAGATGAGGGGACAGCCGCTTTATAGGTTCGGATTAACTTTTCATGTTGAGCTTTTCTGCATAAAAGAGAGAATCATAGTGACGGCCTCTGCTCTGGATGCATGGTGAAGCGGTGCAAACTGACGACCGCCCTTCCCAGCGATAAGCCCCGCTTCAGCCGCAGCCTTTATTGTTCCCTGTGCATAAGCCGGAACCGCGCTTGCATCCACGAAATCCCGAGCTGTGAGCCCGGAAGCCTGCGGCTCCAACCCGAAAGCCCGGGCAAGCATCATTACCGCTTCGGTACGCGTCAGCTTCCTATCGCCGCGGAACATGCCATCCTCATAACCGGTCACGATTCCCGCAGCGTAAGCGGACTTAACCGCCGGCTTTGCCCAGTCTGGAATGCTGTCAAAGTCAGTTGGCAGCCGCTGGTCTTCGCTATTGCTTGGAAGCTTCAAAGCCCTCGCCAACAAGACGACGAACTCAGATCTCGTTACCTGCTGATTGGGACGAAACGAGCCGTCGGCATAGCCGGACACAAAGCCGAGTAAGGCAGCTTTCCGGATCGCGGACTCCGCCCAATGACCGGTAATATCGGTCAATGAGGGCTGCCCGATATTCACGGAGGCCCTGGTTTCAGGCTTCAATTCGATTACTTTCAAGTCCGACTGAACGAGCTTCACTTCATTCAGGGCGATGAATGCCTCTCCTCCCCCTGCGGCTTGAAAACGTATGCTCAGCAACGCTTTTTTTCCGCTCTCGCCAGCCGCTTCTCCTACCTTCGTATGCGCGAACCGCAGCTGGCCAGCTGCCTGCGACTTCGGATTGACGCTAAAGCCTGCCAGCTCGGATTTCGCCTCCAGAACCGCGAGACGCTTGGCATCGTAAGTTATCCCTATTTCAAAAGCATATACATCTTGAAGATCCATCCCCTCGATCACAACCTGGAACGTTTGGTTGACCTTCGGGTTCCCTTCCACTTGCAGATGGAACGATGGACCTGCTGCAGCTCCTGCGATCCCGGCTGTCAAAGTCATTGCATAAATCATGCCCGCCAATACAAGGATGCCTGAAAATAAAGTCCGAAGTTGTTTCATGTGTTCAACCACTCGCTTATGATCATTTTGGCGACTGCCGCTAGAACTTGGATATCAATCTCGCCTTTATTAAACAAATCAGCCGCTTGGACAAACTGCCAATCGGGATCGGATGACCGCGCCCCGTAATATTTGGCGATGATGGACAGATCATTGATCGTGATGCGAGCAGCCCCTCCCACGAGCGAAATAAGCGTTCCGGCAAAGTGCTGAACGGATGCCCGAAGCCCGTTCGCTGCGGCATCTACTTGCGACTGGCTGGCGTAAGGGTTGTTGCGGACGGTTTGTGCAAGTTGAATCGCTTGCTCCAAAGCCGCTATCGAAGCAGCCGGATATTGACCGATTTTGTTGCCGGGTTTTGCCGCGCTCAGACTAAGCTTCGCCTTATCGATTGCTTCGTCTAGAGCGGTTTTGTCCGTTATGACCGGAACGGCCGGATTCATCGAGCTCTTAAACGCCTCGACGCCTTCTGTCAGCTTGCCCAGCGCATCCGCTACCTCTTGCTCCGTAGATCCCGCAATGTTTTTGACAGCTGTCGCCGCTTCAATAATCGCTAACAGCTTGGATTTCGAGCCGACCGGATATTGTCCGGCATGGCTGCCTTCTACAGCTGCGTCCAGCCTGCTTTGCGCCTCGTCGATTGCAGCCGCCAAAGCCGCTTTATCCGCTATCACAATCGGTAGAGTAAGCGTGGAATCTGCGGCGTTTGTTGACAACCCCTCATAGGATAAAACAACATCAGAGAAGGTCAACTGCGTATCGCCGGCCGAAGCCATCGACCCTATTCGCAGATGAAGCGATAATAGATCACCGCCAACTCCTGAAAAACCGCCATTGTCATGGCTAGCTAGAATGAAAAGAATTTGGCCGGCTTCGACTTTAACAGCCGTACCCAAAACCATGAAGTGCTCCGCTAACGGCTGGATCGCGTTTTCCGCAAGTGACAGCGAGCCGTCTGCATTCGTAACGGTGTCGAAGCTCACAACGGCCGGATCGTATTTCAGAACCATCTGCATGGTCGTGAAACGGTTCGGCATTCCGTTAATTCCCATTGCGATCGTCAGCGCATGGCTTGGATAAACGTAATCGGGACCGCTAATGGTCGAGACAGGATCGATGTCAGCTTGACCGCTGATCGACACGATTAGCTCCCCAGTAATGCCCGAACCGTCTTTTGCGGCAGCGACAACCTTCACCTGTCCGTCCTTATGGGCAGTAAGCTTGCCGTCCTCTGAAATCGAAGCAATCTCGGTCTCCTCGCCGTTCAGGCTAAAAGCATGCCACTCGACCGCTTTCTCGTATGCTTGAGCAGGCAACACTGCAGCGGACATTTGGAGCACGCCGTTCTTAACTGCGATAGCAGCCGATTGTCCTTCCCCGCTGACCGAGATAGACTGAACGAGCCGTTTGACCGGGCCAAACACGTTGAGCTCATTGATTGACCATCTCCAGAATCCATCATGGGCCGTCTGCGTGATTTTGACATATCTGGCCGTTTGAGGCGACCATGACTGCTTCAGCACCTGCGCGCCTCCTGCGCCTTCGGCAGCTTTTGACCAATTCATTCCATCCAATGACAGCTGAATTAGGTATCCCCTGGCGTAATCGTAAGGCGCGCCTGCTCCGGTATCAAGCTCCACGCCGCTGACGAGCTGCGCATTGCCCAAATCCAATTGAAACCATTCTCCGCCGGTTTGCCCGGCTTCCGTTGACCATTGCCTGCCTGTATCTCCGTCAAAAACGAATTGGGGCAGCGTTCCGAAGGCCGTGGTGGAAGCTGAAGCGCTCCAGCCTGTTCTAACCAGCTTCTCATCCGTCACTGGCTCGGGTACGCTGTATGGATTTTTGAACGCCTGCCCGACTGGCGTTAGGGAATCCTCGCTGTCATACAACGTGGTGTAAGAACAGCCTTGATCATGGGCACAGTTGTCACCGAACCATGCATAGCGTTCGACAAACGGCAGCCCTTCAAGCATTGGAACGAGTTCCTTTAAAAATTTCACGGCCATTGCTTCTGAAGGCGTTTGGTAAGTCGTCCCAAATGGAATAGCGCCGATTTCGGTAATCCAGATCGGTTTTTCGTATTCGCCGTAAAGGGCCTCGAGCGTGCTCTTCAGCTTCGAAACGGCGCCCGGGTCTGTGAAATCAGGATAAAAATGCAGCGTGATAAAGTCGACGGGGTAGTGTTTAATCTCTATCTGCTCCATAAACTGCTTAAGCCAGTCTTTGCCCGCTGCATAGGAATTGTCATACGTATAGGCTACCGCGGGACTGCCCAATCTAAGTTCCGTCTCCATTAATCGCGGCCAGTCTTTAATCGCGTCATTGACGCTTGTATTCGACTGCTGCACCAATTCCGGCTCATTGTAGCCAAGCAAGCTGTCATATCTGCCTTCTGTTTTCCCTTCCTTAAGCTTATCGATCGTTTCATCCGTTATTGCACCCGGTCCCCACAGCATGGGCACGTAATCCATGGCTAGTGCGTCCCCCGTATAATCAATGGACCAATTGTACGTCCAGCCTAATCCAAGATCCGCCAGCTTGGAAGGTTCCGCAGCTAAATATTTGATGGCTGCCGCTCCTTTCTTATTGGCAATCGGCTGCGGCTGCTTCTCCCCTTCGGCAACGGTAATCGATGCCTCGGCTGTTAGATCCCCATCAATCGTTCTGACTGTAATGATAGCGCTTCCTGCATTTAACGCGGTGACCTTCCCTGTGAGGTCAACGGCCGCAACGAATGGGTTGCTCGAGCTCCAGCTGACGGATTTATTCGTCGCTTCCGCGGGAGTCACGTCTGCCGTTAACCAAGCCGATTGCCGCTGCTTCAGATTCAACGTTCCCGGCGAGACCGTAACCTTGCTTACTGCTGCAGCAGGCTGTTTGACGGAAACATTTAATTCGTTCAACGACCACCAATTCGAAGCAGCCGTCCCCGTCTGTACGATGCGCAAATATCTAGCAGTCCGTTTCTCAAAGGTTGCAACGGAAGCAGCCGAGCCTGTCCCTGAAGCTACTTCAGACCAATTTAATCCATCGTTAGAAATTTGTATGAGGTAGCTGCGGGCATAATCGCCTCCGGACTCCATTCTGACGGTATCGAAAGCAGCAGTCTTCCCCATATCGATTTGAAACCATTGGTTGCCTGATGGATTCTGCGCTTCTTGATTCGCCCAGCGCGAGCTTGCGTTTCCGTCTATCGCACTCGCTGGCGCAGCGTCTGAGCCTGTTGGCCTATATGCAGAGGCCGTCCATCCTGACCGATCAAGCACAAACTCGACCTCACCCGCTTCTTTGCCTCCGTATTCCGAAACGGTTTGACGGACATTGCCCAGCGTTGCCGCGGAACCCGTCTGGTTAATAACATGGGTTATTTCGCCGTTTCCGGCTAGGAATATGGATGTCGCGTGATGAATTTTCACGCCAGGCACATCTGGCACCTCGATTGCGCTATGCGCTTTCACGTTGGCATCCCTAAAGTAAGAATATACGCCTAACCCCCATGCTTCGTGGGTTTTAACCGTATCTGCCACCTTATAGGAGGCGTATCCATTCACAGTTCCCCCATTACTCATCCAGGATGCCTGATCGGGAACCTCATACGGAATTTCGGACTGATAGAAGTACAATCTGCCGCCTTCTCCGTTCCAGACCGTCTGGTATTCATTGTGATGCTCATTGAACAAGCCATAGATGGTGACGTTATCGCCGTTAACGATTAATCCGTTCAACGAATCGTTTGTCGCCCAGCCGCCGGCGCTAGCGCCATGGTCGGCACGCCATATCCAGAAGTGGTCGCCGATGACATGATTGCTGTTGATCTCGAGATTATTATCCGTCGTTCCCGCATGCGCTCCTCCTACGCGGAAGAACAGGTCATGTAGCGAAGCCGGATTGCTCGAATGATCCAGCTGGCTCCCTCTCGGCCCAACCTCCAGCAGGACGGGAGAAACCTTTTCGCCGGCATCGAATAGAAGGCTTGCGATGACGATGCCGTCAACGTCTGCGGTCGTCATCACCTTCTGTCCATGATCCGGAATCAAAGTCGCAAAGCCGAGCCCCATCACTACCGTATCAGGCTTGGTAACGTGAATCGTGTCCGACAGATGATAGATTCCAGGCGTGAACAGCACATGCTTCCCTTGCTCCAAAGCTTCATTAATGGTTGCCGCGCTCGCGCTTTCCGGCATTGCAATGTAGAACTGCTCAATCGGAATGGATTTGCCAGGCGTTGGACCGTTTAGCCAGCTTATGCCCTTGGCATCCTTCTGCAGCGACGGAACGAATACTTGATAGTTTCCGGCGTTGTCGATATAGAGATAAGGTTTTTCCCTGACAAGCGGGGTTTTCTCTACAACCGTATAGGGAGAAGCCGGGAAATCTCCCGATGGGGGCTGCTGATCGCCAACGAATACCATATTCCATACGCCATTAGACCAGCTGGCATACTGGTTGTTTCTTGAAAACCATTGCTGCTGGGAAGCCGGAACGATTCCTCCGTCCACTTTTGTGTCGGCGAGAAAACCGCCGCTGGCATACCCCGCGTTCCACGACGAGTCGAAATCGAACAATTCCAGCTGGCCTTTAATATGCACGCGGCGCATGGGGGCAGCCTGCGCAACCGCCCATTGCGCGGATGAGCCGCTTGGCGGAGCCACGCTGAAGTTTTCGGCTGACCGCCAGAAATTGACTAGCGCGTTCCCATTATTCCAATCCGCATTCGAGTTCACGGAGCCCCGGATCTCAACGTCATCGGGATTCTGCCCAAGTCCCGATACTTGCGTATAGAAGCCTACCTTTACGTTTACCTGGTCATAAATTCCCGGTTTGAATAGGATCGCATGTCTCTCTGCGCTAAATTCGCCTCTCTCTTGCGCGGTGAATATGGTGCCCGCTTCGGCTTGAATTTCGGATGTCGGCATGGAAGGATCCATAATATGAACATTAGGCCCAAATGGGTGATTGGCGGTCATGTCGGTAGATTCCAGATCAATTACCGGCGATTCAGCCGCTGACACAGCATTCCTTGCTGGGATAACAACCGCGAGTGAGAGAATAAGCAATAACGATAAAACCAGGCGGAACATCCTTCGGCTTGCCTGCAAACGGTTCGAATGGTGCAACATGGTCATGCCTCCTGAAATATGGATTTAGTTATAGACGTTGAGCTCGTGCACGGACCAATAATTAGCCGGAGCTGAGCCGGTCTGAACGATCTTTATATAGCGGGCGCTTACTTGAGGGAAGTCAATGGTAATGATAGGACCTGCTCCCGCTCCGCTGGCAATCGGGCTGCCCCAATTAACGCCATCGCTCGAAACGTAGACCTGGTAGCCTCTTGCGTAGTCGCCACTCCCGTTCGCATCCATCACGATTCGGCTAAAATGGCGTGCTCCAGTCATATCGACTGCAAAATACTGTCCCGTCGCTTGTGCCTGGCCCGTACTCCAGCGCGTCCATAAATCGTTGTCAAACATGTTCGCCGGCACGTCTCCGCTGGACGTACCGGACGTAGCGGTCCAGCCGTAACGGAACAACGGCGTCATCGATAACGATTTGTAGGTACCTCCAAGTACCGTCATATTGTCACTGGAATCGTAGAGCGTCGTATACGCGCATCCCGGATCATTCGAGCAATTATCATCGAACCAAGCATATCGCTCGACGAAGCTCAGGCTCTCAAGCATAGGAATCGCATTTTGCATAAACTGCCGGGCCCCCTGAACCGTTGGAGCGGATGACAACTGACCTGCATGAATTGCGCCAAGCTCTGTAATCCAGATGGGCTTCTGATATTGATTGTAGAGGTTGGTGAGCGAGACTCTCAGATTCTCAGCCGCATTCGGATTCATGAAGTCCGGATAATAATGTACGGCAATAAAGTCAACGTGATAGCCCCTCCCGGCTGCTGCATTCATGAAATCCTCTAGCCAGGTCTGTCCGTATGCGTACGTTTCGGCAGATAATGCGACGGCAGGACTGCCTAAGCGGAGCCCCGTATTCATCAAGGTTGGCCACAAATCGATTGCCGACTGTACGGTCATCCATGATTGCTCGTAAATATCCGGCTCATTAAACGCAAGCAGGTGTTTGAACTTCCCGGCGGCTTTACCTTGCGCAAGGGTGTTCAGTGTCGCCGAGGTGACGGCCCCCGGTCCCCAAATTTGAGGCACATACTCGATTGAGGTATGGTTTGTGCCCGTGTAGTCAATGGACCAGTTATAGGTCCAATCCACATCAAGATTGGTCAATTTGGAGAAATCAGCTTGTGGCAAGCCGCTCGCCAAATATTTGGAAGAGCCTACCCCTTTTTTCGACGCCGAGACTACCGGCACCGGAGTCGTCGTTGCACCGGTCGTTTTGCTGAATGCCGATTCATTGCCTGCTCCATCCTTCGCTTTGACTGCATAGCTATAGGCAGTCGAAGCCGTCAGATTCATGCTGCTGTACGAAGTCGTCGTTGTGGATGCAATTTTTGTGCCGTAGCGGTACACGTCATATCCCGTTACGGCTACATTATCCACAGATGGAGCCCAGCTTAAGTTGATTTGCGTTCCCGATACGGCCGAAGCCGCAAGATTCGTCGGCGCAGTCGGCGCTTGCGTGTCGGCTGCCAAGACAACCTGATATCCATCCTGTTGAACAAACAAACCTCCCCATACGAACATGAATGTGAAAAGTAGCTTAATGCCACGCTGCATTTCATTGCCCCCTTAAACGAAATGGATCATGCATTTATAATGTATACGTTTTCATTTTTGGGAACAATTGCTTCATTCTTTTGATTGATGTGCTTATTTTTTGGGTGGTTCCCTCTACGTCCTTCCGAAATACTAGAAATTAAAAAAAGGAGAACGCTGCCGGTCACAAGTGACGGCTGCATTTCTCCTAATTCCGTGCATACTATTTCGCATTCCCTTCCGGATCAATGAATCCTGGAGGCAGCATAGCTGTAATTCCATTGCATTAAACGCCATGTAATGATCAGTCTAACTATCCATCCTATTAGGATTAATATCGCGATCCATAAACAAAGTGGAATTGATCACGAGATGGCCATCCGGACAAGTTTTTCCCACAATCCGCCATCCTTGCTTATTCAACTGTGATTCATCAATCGCTTCATACATAATTTGTCTCATTCCCTCGGCCGTACGAATAGCCACAAGCGGACTCGAGGCCGTTCGAGTGATTTGTTCAAGCACCGCCCGTTTGTTTCTTACGAGACTAGCTACAAAAATCCGGTTATACGAGCCGTAATCGAACTCTGCTCCGTTCTCCATAATGACGTTCACTTTAGTCCTTAAGCCCATTTTTTCGAGGAAAGAGCTGGATGCTTCACAAGCCGCAGCATCGATATCGAGACAAATAACCTCAACGCCGTGGAATAGATGAATCATAATCGGACTTAGCGGCATTGGCCCGCTGCCAACAAACACTATCGGCGAATGCTCCGTCTGACCGCCTTCCCGAATCAGCTGCCTTAGCATGGACAGCTCCTCGCTGACCAAGGCCAAATATATGGACCAATAAGGCAAACGTGTGACAATATCCATGATGGAATCTCCCGCTCTGCAAAGCGACTGAGAATCAGCCAGCTCGACTTGGAATTCGGCTTTTGACAGTTTATCCTGCAGCGGTCGCTGGTTGAAAACCATATAATCATGGCTTAGAACCGCCTTCACCTCCTCGGGCGAGTAATAAGTGCGTAATTGCTGCGAAAGGCGCCCGATCATGCTCGTCACCCGTTGATTGGCAGGAGAGAGATCTTCTTCGATGTGAAGAAGTTCATTTAGCTCGCGAATAAACGCGATAAAGTCATCCACCTTTTGCAGGCTTGGGCTATTCCTTGTTTGTATAGCGGCAGCGTTAGGAAAAATCTCCATTTGCCCACTTCCTCCTTCATACAGCATCCTCGTTGTTCTCTCTTCGAATATATTCGTAAGGTCGACAATCTAGACGAGTCCTCTGATTGGATCACTAGCGAACGTTGCTGAGCGAACAAATGGGGAATGCGTATACTCAAAGGTTAAAAAAGACGATGAAACGGCCATACACAACAATCGCCCCGCTTCCATGCAAGGAAACGGGGCGATGATTAAATGATTTCGAGCTCATCAATGCCCGGCATGGCCCTATGTGGCGAATGCGGCTCCAGCTGGTACCAGTACGCTACGGATGCAATATCATCCTGCAGCGGTAAATATCGGCCGTGGGAGCGCCAGCCAAGAGCCTGTACCGTTACCTTCAGATCCTCATTGAAACGAATCGGATCCATGACATGGAACCGGTACATCCCGAAGCGTTGATTGGCTTTGTACAACCCATCGGGCTTAATCGCTTGATGCATGCCAAGAAACGCGGTCGAATACGTCACATATTGTCCGTTCATATCCCAGTTCCAAGCGCCACCGAAATAATCTTCCGTTCCTGTTCCGCAAATGGTTGGGTATTCCTTATCGCCGTCCATGAAAAACTTCAGTTCGCCTTCGCCCCACCAGTTATTGCTGTTTACTTGCCAGGCAAGGTAAGTGCCCACATAATGGCCTTTCCCCTTGATGCCGTCAACGATGGTATGAACGTCCTTGTATGGAACCGGGTTGCTGCGGCGCCACTGTGCATGGAAATAAGCCATGTCGCCCGGCACCTCCGTCAGCGTGTAATTGATTTGGTAATAGAGCTGCGTCGCTTCATGTGAAATGTTTTCCATTACGATGCGCGCTTTTTTGCGGAACGGCATTTCCCAATAGCTATTAAAGCCGCCTGCCGGGTTCACGGCAATCGGAAGTGCGTTTACGAGCGCCCGCTCGCCCCAGCCGTTGCAGAAGAAGTCGCCTACCGGCACGTATACGGAAGGATCCGTTTCATCATCCCAATATATTTTGAAAATCAATGAGCGGACCGACTGATGCGGACAGGTTAGCCAAATGTTTTGGATAACGCCTGGACCGTCCATTTCCGCCATCGTAAATGCAGTATTCCCTTCTATTTTTACCGACGGGGAAACCTTCCAGCCCACGCCTAGATCACGAGCCGCTTGCGCACCCGTACCATCGGCAGCCATAGCTCCCTTCCCTTTCTCGCCCGTGAAGTTTTCAGGCGATATCGATCGCGTCAGCGCATTCGATACGCGCGCCAAATTGCCTAGCCCCATTCCGAGTCCATTAAAATGATTCATCTTCTATTCCTCCTGGTTTGTTTATTTTCACCACCGGTCATTCACTTGTACTCTCGCTTTAGATGATCATGTAAGCGCAACCATATTTCCGGGCGGACCATTCATTTTCCGTTAACGTCCGAGCGTCGACAACCATCAACTAAACCGTGAAGAATATCCTTATCGCACCAGCCAACGTTTTAAACCACTCATCCCATGAATCCCTTTCAAAAAGAGAACGGCATTTCCTTCGGCATCACCTTCCTATTATGAGCAGGAGCCACGACATTAACATTAACTTTAAAGTTAACCTAAAAACCAATTTGCTATTCAATTCATTAAAAATATGCACTTTTCTATGATAAATGATGTTGTTATCAGAATGGAAGCCCCTATAAGACTCATATTTTGAATGTTCAGGTTAATGAATGCATTCCAGCGTTTTTCTAAATCATTATGTCTTGGCAAAAACGGCAAAATGGGCTGCCTAATAAGTCATTCATTTAATGATGGAATATCCCCTTTGTTATTTAAGGTAAAGAGCAAACTGCACATAAACTGCACATTTAAATATTCTTCCGATCGCCATTGCTCAGGGATTCCTTTGAATCAACGAGGATAGGCCCCAATCCCTTCACAAAAACGAACGCTGACGCTTCTCCAGAATCATTTAAATGCTCCGTTTACCATCATTTGCTGAAGAGATCAGCAACAGACCAAAATTAAAAAAAAGCGTTGCAGGATAACCTTCTGCAACGCTTTGTTTCATGGAATTTAGTTCTTATTTTCGATTGTTAGAGCTGTTTCTTTAGCGAGCGGATACCTTTTGAGTCAGCCTCATCCTTTATTCCGTCATGCTTATTTATTGCTGTGAGCCAACACTTTAAGCAGAACAGTCACTGCTTCGGCTCTTGTTGCAAGGTCTTTAGGAGCGAATGCATTATTTCCTTTTCCTTGCATAAGCTCTGATTGCTTCATGAAAGCTATGCTGCCTTTTGCCCAAGCCGGAATGCGTACTTCATCTGCAAATCCGGTCACAGCATTCGCTTCGCTTGCATGACCTAATGCGATTGCGATCATTGCTGCCATCTCGGCACGTGTAATCTCGGCATTCGGACGGAAGCTTCCATCTTCATAACCGTTAATTATACCTGCTTGCAAGGCTTGTCCAACCGCTATCCGAGCCCAGCTT
This sequence comes from Paenibacillus sp. J22R232, assembly GCF_056269165.1. Classification (NCBI taxonomy): domain Bacteria; kingdom Bacillati; phylum Bacillota; class Bacilli; order Caryophanales; family Paenibacillaceae; genus Paenibacillus; species Paenibacillus sp. J22R232. The sequence continues at coordinate 101,080 of NZ_JBWDNK010000006.1, forward strand.
CCAATACTCGCGGCATCCGAGAAAGACAACGCCTTTCCATCACCTTGCGGCTTTAACGCATTCATCAGCATGACGACGAATTCCGCACGAGTTACAACTTTAGCTGGTTTAAACGTGCCGTCTACATACCCGTTTACGATGCCGCTGTTCACTGCCTGCTTAATATTTGCCTCAGCCCAGTGACCGGAGATATCGCTAAAGTTAACGTTTACCGGATTAGCATCGACTGCTAATACTGCAAACTTCGTAAAGTGATCAACGGTTACGGTAATTGTATTGCCGCTTACTTTGCTGCCGATGACTTCCACCCAAACCTTGTTCGCTTCGTCATAGTAGAATATGGCAGCTCTTTGATTGCTCGTTACGCTTGTCGGATCGAACGCTAAGCTCAATGATACCGGTTTTTTGAAGTTCCCCGTTACATTTTTCAGAAGCTCGTACACCGAGCTGAGTAACATTTCTTGCTTCGTTAACAGACTTTGAGCATTCTGTATTTTCTCAATCGTAACCTTCAGTTCTTGATTTACCGAATCTGCCGGAATAGTCACTTTAATGTCATCCGTTAAGCTTACCTCGCCTGCACGACCTACTGGCACAGTGATAGCGCCATTTGTAGATGTGATGATGTTATTTGGCGTTGGCGTAGTTGACGGTGATGATGGCGTTGGAGATGCTGTTGGACCGTCTGTTGGCGGCGCAGCATTTACTGTCACCGTATATGTGACTTTCGTAGTTCCATCCTGTGCCGTCACAATCACTTTCACGCCTGTTGCCAAAGCTGTTGCTACGGTTGCCCCGTCCGCTTCGTACACGCCGAACGACGCATGTGCTGCTGGCGATATCGCATTCGAAAACGCAGTTAACGTCGTTCCGAACGGTATGCCCGTAATCGTCTCATTCTCTGATCCGCCTGTGCTTACCGTACCTATTGTCGAAATCAGCGTTGCTGCCGAACTCGCTGGTTCCGTCGCTGGGAATACCGCGGTTACAATGCCTGGATTCACTGCATTCGTTGCTAATGCACCAGCTACTGTAAAGCTATTCTCTTCCAAACCTGTTAATGTGTATCCTGCCTTCGGCGCGATCGTGATCGTTGCTGTATACGCTGTATTTGGAGCAAAATGCTCGCCCTCTGGCGACCAACTGATTGCTGCTGCGTACTCCGTTGTATCCATTAGGGTAGTTACTGGTGCTTCTTCATGGACGGGTACTGTTACTCCAGTTATCGCCGTGGCCGTAATGACTGCTGCTGTTGCAGGGAATACCGCGGTTACAATACCTGTTTCTATATCATTTGATGCGGATGTCGCTCCGAATACGGTATAGAAATCTTCGTCAACGCCTGTTAACGTGTGTCCTGGCTTAGGGTTAATGGTTATTGCTGCTGTGTATACCGTATTTCCAGCGAAAGTACTGTCAGCAGGCAACCAATTAATCGTCGCTGTATAATCATCCGTTTCCGGCAGCACGGCTACTGGTGTTTCACCTGTTACTGGCACTGTAACGCCAGCAATAGCCGCTGTCGTAATCGTCGCTGCTGTTTCTGGGAATACCGCTGTAACAACGCCTGAATCCGCATCATTCGTTGTCGTTGTTGCTCCAGATACCGTAAAGAAGTTTTCTTCTACACTCGTTAATGTGTACCCTTCCTTTGGTGTAAGCGTTATGGTCGCCGTATAGGCTGTATAAGTTGAGAAAGTGACGGATACAGGTGCCCAAGCTATTGCAGCCGTATATTCGTTAGTATCTGCCAAGACGGTTACCGGAGCTGCTCCTGCCTCAGGTGCCGTTACGCCAGCAATGGCCGCAGTCGTAATTGTCGCTCCTGTCTCCGGGAATGCTGCTGTTAAATCTCCTGAACCCGTTTCATTGGAAGCTTGTGCCCCAGCAACGGTATAATAGTCGTCGGTTACACCTATTAATGTGTATCCATCTTTAGGAGTAAGCAAGACAGTCGCTGTATATTCTGTGCTAGGCGCGAAGGTTGCATGGTCTGGTGACCAGCTGACCGCAGCACTGTACTCATCTGTATCCAGCTTGGTTACTGGCGTTGCGCCAGCCACTGGCACGGTTACTCCAGTAATGGCTGCGACAACCGTTGCATCTGTTGCTGGGAACAATGCTGTAATTACGCCTGCATCCGTATCATTTGATGCAGCTGCTCCAGCGACTTTGAATACGTTTTCCGTTACGCCCGTTAATGTGTGACCATTCTTCGGCGTAACCGTTATTGTTGCCGTATAAGCTGTATGGGTTGCAAATGTGGTATGAGCGGGCAGCCAAGCGATTGTTGCCGAATACTCCGTCGTATCCGCTAACGTTGCTACCGGGGCTTCACCTGCTGCTGGCACAGTTACTCCATCAATCTCAAAGCTTGTAATGGTGACAACCTTGATATGATCTGCAATGACATTTAACAGTTGTTCATAAGATGCCGGCTGGTCGCTTGTTTCCGCTGTTCGGACATAAATTTTATCTCCTGCACTGACAAGGATATTGTCCACGCTTATTTCATTTGCGTTAACCATTGTGTATGATCCATTATTGATCTTATACTCCAGCTCATCTGTCACATCTATTAACATCGTTGTTCCCGGATTTGTTCCGGCTTCCAGATCTGCTTCTGGTGCCGCTTCCGGCTTGATATCCGCTCTGCTTACCGTAAATGTTTTTGCAACTGTATGATTTGCTGTTAACCGTACAATAATTGTGTCGTTAATACTAACGCTAATATCATCTGAAGAACCTGCGAAAGGAATGTAGGTACTACCATCCGTAGAATACTCCATGCCAGTTACAAAGTAGTTCAGCTTTGCCGTTCCGCTTTCCGTTCCTTGCGACAACGAACCTTTCCATAATTGAGGGTACTGACCTGATACAAAATACCAAATCGATTGATCCCAACCGCCGAATGTGGCAGCATCTTGCATTAGGGCGGTTGATTTAGGATCACCTTTACCCGTATCCGATCTTCCTGATGTTGTGCTGTTATAGTAGCTTCCGTTAAAAGATGTAGATCCTGGATAAATCCCTAACAAGCCGCCAACATCATAACCAGTTCCGGTTACTACGCCTGTGGAATAGCTGTTGACGACTGTCCCGCCAAAATAACCGTTATTTAATCCAGCCAACCCGCCTACATTATTTGTACCTGTCACACTTCCAGTGGCATAACTGTTTCTTATCGGACCTTCCATATTGTAGCCGACTATTCCGCCTACGTAATCTTCTGTTCCCGTTATATTCCCAGTGGCATAGCTTTGGCTAATCGTACCTTGGTTTTGTCCAACCAGCCCTGCTACATATCCGAGCCCCGTAACATTAATGGTCGTAAAACTGTCTATTATCGTTCCATTGTTCAGCCCTGTTAATCCTCCAACTCTATTAGCGGGGCCTGCTCCAGTGACAACGCCTGTTCCGGTTACTTGGCTATTACGAATCGTTGACCCGTAGTTATTTCCAACCAGGGCACCAACAGCACTACCCGTTTGATCCCCTTTCGAACCTTTAACATTCACGTTCTCCAGGATCATATTGCTCAAGGAACCGCCTTGTATAATTCCGAAAAGCCCTACCTGGTTAGCATCTCTATCTATTTTTAAATTTTTAATTTTAAAACCATTGCCGTCATAGTTTCCTTGAAACATTTTATCATCATACCCATAACCATTGAAGACATGATACCCGATCGGATCCCAGTTTGCGTATGCGCTTAAATCAATCTCTGCGGTCTGTTTAAAATAAAGACCCCAATCCAAATAAGTTCTCATCTCGTCAAGTTGAGCCGCCGTTGCGATCAGATAAGGGTCGTTTGCCGTTCCTGTCCCCCCTGCAAATGCTGCCGCATGCGCCTTGTCGCCTCCAACAAACAGCCCGCTAACCCCGCCTAAAACCATCAACATGACTAACGTGATGGACATTCCTTTCGTAAACCTCGTACTCAATACTGTTCCTCCTCAACATTTTTACTCACAATCCAAAACAAGCATAGCAAACGACAATGACGGGGAAATGACAAGCTTCGACAAAAATAGACTTTCGTTATAGATTGACTAAAGCATACTAATCCAAATAATAAAAATGGAGCAAACATGAATGAAGAGACATGGCATTGGCATTGTAAAAGAAAAAGAAGCAATTCAGGCAATGCAAAAATCCCGATTACAAAAATGGCGCGGCATGCGCGTTTTTTGTAATCGGGATTTATTGATTCCCAGTAGAACCCTCAAACTATTTAATTGAGGCTCCTCTTTATGCCGACAAGTCGATATCGTCTTTGGCATGGAGCCGGTCATGCTCCTTCTTCTCGATCCACCCGCCTACGCGGATAAAGAAAAAGGCGGTAACGATCGTGAAAATGACGATACCGTAAAATCCTGCCCCAATGCCGATTCCAACCCCGCCAGCGAATAAGATCATTGCCGCTGAAGTAAGCCCTTTTACCTCGAAGCCTGTTTTCATAATAAGTCCCGCGCCAAGAAATCCAAGACCCGAAACAATCTGGGCGGTTAAGCGCATCGGGTCCATCATCGTTCTTTCATGCATATGGCCGTATCTCGCTACGCTCTCAATCGATACGATCGTGATAAGCGCGGAAGCGACAGTCACGAACGTATACGTCTTCACGCCAGCAGGCTTGTTCTTGTGCGTACGGTCGAACCCGATCAGCAGCCCTAGGATCGCGCTGATCAAAATACGGAAATACATTTCAAACTGGGTAAAAAAATCAACAATAAATGAAATAATCTGTGTCATTAACCCGCCTCATTTACTTAGAAACACTCCCGTTTCCACCGGAAACCGGCGAACACGAGCTTCGTTCAATAATTTTGCTGCTTACCGTAACGTGGTCCGCATAATCGCCTTCAAGCACGCCGAGCTTATGCATCAGCTGTTTGACCGATTGCGACCCAAGCTCCGATGGTTGAAGATCCATGCCCGTAAGGGATGGCGTAACTTGGTGCATCATCGACAAATCGCCGCATATAACGAATAGCGAAATGTCCTCGGGTACGCTCAAGCCTAGCTCATTAATCGCATTCAATACGCTGAATGCCGTGCGGTCATCATCGGCGATTATGGCCGTCACCTTTTCTTTGCGTTCGCCTAGCATACGGATAGTCTCATCATAGCCATAAGTCATATATTCATCGGAGTGAATGTCAGGCTTATAGTGTACCATATGCGGCTGCAGCCCAATCTGATGCTTCTGCATCGCTTGGGCAAACGCTTTTGTTCGCTCAATGGAAACCGTCATGTTCCTTCCTGCGTTGAGGAACATCAGGTTACGGTGACCAAACCCGATCAAATAGTCGCAAATATCCAAAATAATCTTGTTGTTATCGTTGTTTACCGTTGTCGCTTCATGCAGGCCGTCGTTGATGATTTGGCCAACCGTGACGAACGGTACCTGGTTTTGATGGAGAAGATTGATGCGCTCATCCTGCTCCGTCGGTCCAAGGACGATAGCACCGTCAATCGGATAGCTTGCTAGCGACGGCGTTTTGACCTCCTCGATCGGAATCATGTCCAATAGGACGCGATAGCCGTAGATGGAAGCCTCCAGTACGACGCCATTGATAAATTGGTTATGGAATACGCTGAAGAAAAAATTTCCGTGCGGTATCGTAAGCCCGATCGCCATCGTTTTTTTGGTGACCAGGCTGCGTGCAATATGGTTTGGAACGTAATTTAGTTCCCTGGATACCCGCAGCACCTTTTCAGTAACCGTTTTGCTGGTGCGTCTTTTCTGGCTGAACACATTGGAAACCGTACCTTTTGAGACGCCCGCGAGCCGGGCGACATCATCGATTTTTGCCATTTTTGCCTGAACATCCTCTCACAGCATGCTAAACCTCGTCCCCACAAGCAGCCTGAGTCAAGCCTCGTTTGCAAGCTCGTTGTGAACGCCTTTCAGCTTCAATTCCTCCGCGTAATGACAAGCTGTGAAATGATTATAGCCTACTTCGCGCAGCTCGGGAACTTCTTTCACGCATTTTTCGGTACGATAGGCGCATCTTGGATGGAAATGGCAGCCGCTGGGCGGATTAGCCGGATTCGGAACCTCCCCCTCCAATATGATCCGATTTTTTTTCAGCTCCGGGTCGGGCTGCGGAACGGCAGACATCAGCGCTTCGGTATAAGGATGCTTAGGCTGTCCAAACAGCGACTCGCTGGTCGCTAGCTCTACGATTCTCCCTAGATGCATGACGGCTACCCGGTCGGATATGTTCTGCACGATGGAAAGATCATGCGAGATAAAAATGTACGTAATGCGGAATTGCTCCTGCAAATCCTTAAGCAGATTGATGATTTGCGCCTGAATGGATACGTCCAAGGCAGATACAGCCTCATCGCATACGATAAGCCGCGGCTGCGTAATAAGCGCTCTGGCGATGGCAATCCGCTGCCTTTGCCCGCCGGAGAAAGCATGCGGATAACGTCTTAAGTAGCTCACGTTCAAGCCTGTTTTCTCCGCAATTAACGTAACCTTTTCTTCCACCTCGGATTTGCTCAGCTTGAAATTAGCGATAAGCGGCTCGGAAATGATGTCGAAGACGCTCATCCGCGGGCTAAGCGAGGAATAAGGATCCTGGAAAATCATTTGGATTTCCCTGCGATAGGTTTTCGAGCCCTTGCCCTTCAGCTTCAAAAAATCGATTTGCTGCCCGTCCTCCGTATGGTAGATGACTTGGCCCGAGGAAGCGTCCATCCCCCTCACGATGCAGCGGCCCAGCGTAGTCTTGCCGCAGCCGGATTCACCGACGATGCTGAGCGTCTCTCCCTCAATCAGCTCGAAGGAGATATGGTTAAGCACCTGAACAGAAGCAGGCTTGCGGAAAAGCGCGGTTTTGGATTTCACTTGGAAATCCTTATTCATATCGACGACATCTAAAATAGGCTTAGGCTTGGTCATTGCGCTGCTCCTTCCTGACGGTCCGAGTACAGGAAGCATCGGACGGAATGCTGGTCCGTAATCCGGGTCTTCGGCACGGCGCTCTTATTGCATACGCCTTCCATTCGATCGCTGCAGCGGTCGTAGAACCCGCACATCGGCGGCATGTTGATCGGAATGGGAACCGATCCTTCAATCGAATCCAGCCTCTTGGTCTTGTCGCCGCCTAATCGCGGCATCGACTTCAGCAGCCCCTTTGTATACGGGTGCTTCGCATTGGCGAAAATCTCTTTTACGGGTGCCTGTTCAACGATTTTCCCCAAATACATGACCGCAACCTCGTCGCACATTTGAGCGATGATGCCCAGATCATGGGTGACGAGCAGAATTGCCATACCGAACTCGGACTGCAGCTTTTTCATCAGCTCCAGCACTTGTGCCTGAATCGTTACGTCAAGCGCTGTCGTCGGCTCGTCGGCGATCAGGATTTCCGGGTTGCAGGATAAAGCCATCGAGATCATTGCCCGCTGGCGCATCCCGCCGGAGAACTCATGCGGATATTGGTCGAATCGTTTTTCTTGATCGGAAATGCCGACCTTCGCAAGCATTTCCAATGCGATTTTTTTCGCTTCTTTTTTATTTTTCGTGCGATGGATTCGGATTGCTTCCATCAGCTGATTCCCGATCGTGTACATCGGCGAGAACGCGGTCATCGGTTCTTGGAAGATCATAGCGATCTTCCTGCCGCGAATCGAACGGATTTGCTTGCCGTTTGGATGGAGCGACAACAGGTTCAGCCGATTGAGCGATGCTTCCGACTCCGAATGGTATACGATGTCCCCGGTCGTTTCGCATTCTTTCGGGTTGATGCTAATAATCGCGCGGCTCGTAAGGCTTTTTCCGCAGCCAGACTCTCCAACGAGGCCTAAGGTTTTGCCTTTATGAATCTCGAAATCGACCCCGTCTACCGCGTTCATTATCCCATTGTCCATCTTGATTTGAATATTCAGGTTTTGTACGGACAATAAAGGTTGCCCGGTCTGAGCAGCTTGAGCCGTCATGCTATCCCCTCGCTTGCCTATTATTTAATCGCTTATTTTTTGTAGGGATCTGCGGCATCGCGCAATCCGTCGCCAAGGAAATTGTAGGTTAACACCGTTAGAATGACGATTCCCAGCGGAAATAGCTTCCATGGGTACAATGCGACATTTTCGATCTTCTGGGCTTCTTGCAGCAATACGCCCCAGCTCGTTGCCGGAGAACGGATACCGAGTCCCAGAAAGCTCATGGCCGTTTCGGCAAGGATCATGCCGGGTATGGCAAGCGTCGTCGCCACTACTAGATAGCTGATAAAGCCGGGCAGCAAATGCTTGACAATGATTTTCGTGCTGCCAACGCCTGCAATTTTCGCAGCAATCACGTAATCCTCGTTTTTAAGCGAGATAAACTTGCCTCTGACTACCCTCGCCAGATCCGTCCAGCCAATAAAGGCGAAGATAATGACAATGTACAAATACATCGTAACGACAGGTATGCGCGGCGGTATGGCAGCGGATAGCGCCATCCATAGCGGAAGCGTAGGAAAGGAACGAATAATCTCAATTATCCGTTGGATAAGCGAATCAAGCCAACCTCCGAAATAGCCGGATATGCCTCCGATGATCAAGCCGATCACCAGACTGATGCCCACCCCAACAAGCGGGATGCTAAGCGAGATTTGGCTTCCAAGAATGATGCGGGAAAATAAATCCCTGCCCATGCCGTCCGTGCCTAGCAGGAATACGCGTCCCGGCTCTTTTACGCCTATTAAATGAATCGATGTCTTGATTGCGCCGAGAAACTTATATTCCTCTCCCTTGACGAAAAACTGCAGGGAATGCCGCTTTTCCGTGTCCGGCACGAATATTTTCCGCATCGTTTCCGGGTCGCGCGTCGATTTCAGCTCATAAACGAATGGCTTGATATGGAACTTGCCGTCCGCGTCTATAAATTTAAACCCCATTGGAGGCACATTCACATATTTGCTATCGTAGCTTTGCAGACCGTACGGAGCGATGAATTGCGCAAACAGCGCAACCGTATAAAGCAGCGCCAATATAAACAAGCTGATCTGCGCTAATTTATGCTTTTTAAATCTGAGGTACATCAGCCGCCATTGCGAGCTGTAATTGGCATCGGTGTTTTTCTTGGGACGAAGGGTCTCCGGCTTTTGCCTTTTGAACGCAGGTATTGTTCTCATCGTATTAATTACCCCTGAATTCTGTACGAATTTTTGGATCCAGCCATGCGAGTAGAATATCCGAGATTAACGTTCCGAGTACGGTGAGCAGCGCCATGAACAGCAGCCACGACCCTGCCAGGTACATATCCTGACCGAGCAGGGCGTTATACATAACCGGCCCTTGAATCGGTAGATTCAATACGATTGCCGTTATGGTGGAGCCCGTAAAAATCGAAGACAACGACCAGCCAATCGTACTCACGATAGGGTTCAATGCGGCGCGTGTCGGATATTTGAGCAAAATCCGCGTTTCGGACAAGCCTTTCGCTCTCGCCGTCACCACGTTCGGCTTGTTCAATTCATCCAGCATTTGCCCCCTCATGACCCGGATCAGGTCAGCGGTGCTCGCTAGTCCGATTACGATGACAGGGATGACCAAATGCTTCATTAAATCGACCGCCTTATCCATCGACCATGGCGCGTTCGCGTACTCATTCGAGAACAGGCCAAGCAGCGGATCGCCAAACCAGGTATAGGATAAAAACATTAAAATGATGGCTAACAGAAAGTTAGGCGTGGCCATCCCGATAAAGCTGATGCCGGAGAAAAAATAATCGCCCGCCGAATACTGCTTGACTGCCGTATAGATCCCGATCGGAATCGCGACCACGTACTGAAAGACCATCGTGACGATTGATACGACTAACGTCAGACCCATGTATTGCTTCACGACTGCAAGCACCGGCTTATTGTAGTTGAACGAGAAGCCGAAATCTCCGTGCAGCACGATTTTTTTCACCCATACCAAATACTGCTCGTATACCGGACGGTCCAAGCCTAGATTCGATCTCATTTCATCCATTTCCACCTGCGTCATAACATCGCCGGCAGCCGACATCTTTGCGGAATAACTGGAAACATAATCGCCTGGCGGAAGCTGAATGATGTAAAACACGACAAAGGAAATAAACATGACAACGGGTATGACCAACAGAATTCGCCTTATTATATATTGAAGCATCTCATATCCGTCCCTCTCCGCTACAAGCTGAATCTTAGTACGGCAAAGGCAGGGAAGCAGCTTCCCCGCCTTTGCCGCTGACAGTGCTGCAACTTATTGTTTAATGAAGAATTGCGATGGATGTCCTTGGCCGAGTGAACGGTATTCGTCTGCCCATACCATGTCGGTAGGGATGTTGTGAATGCTGTTTGAAGCGGTAATCAGCGTTGGCGTAGGGCCAGCATAGCCGATAACCCATTGGTTTTTCATATGCAGCTTAATAATCTCATTGCTGTATTGATCGATTTCCTCTTGCGTTTTGCTTGCTTTGATCTTTTCCCAATTTTCAAGAATCAAGGCAATGTCGCCTTCCGGCTTCACGCCTTCTTTCCCGCCTGATTGCGTATACAAGCCATAATGGCCGAACCATGGAGTGATCACCCGAAGCGGAACGATCGCATCCGGACGGAACGCCACGTTGGCAACTGAAATATTTTCGGTCGTGATTGGAATTTGGTTGGCGTATTTCATATCGAAATGCGTACCGCCGTCAACAACCTTCAGGTTCGTTTTCAAGCCCATGTCTTCAAAATACTTTTTCAACAGCTCCAGGAAGGCAGCCGTGTCCGTACTGGATTCAATAATAGTCAACGTCAGTTCGGAGCCATCGGCATTTAGCCGGAAATTGTCCTTATCGCGTTTTGTCAGGCCAAGCTCATCCAAAATTTGGTTTGCCCGCTCCGGATTGAATTCCGTCCACTGATCTTTCCAGCCCTCCTGATAGCCCATTACGCCTTCCGGTACGGATGCTTGGATCGGCTCGCCCAATCCGTTCGTTACGATCTCGGATATTTCGACGCGGTTCACCCCAATGGATAATGCTTCTCTGAAGCGGATATCCTGGAACAGCTTCCGAAGATTCGGATCCGGCGTCGTTTGGTTTAATTGAATGCCTGCGCTGCTCCATGCCGGCTGCGTCCAAGGTATGATGCGGTAATCGCCTTTTTTCTCGTTTTCCTTCAGAACCGTGAAGTCATTAGCGCCAAATACAACTAAGTTGTAGTCGCCAGCCAATGTTCCGAGCACTTTTTGACTCGGGTCTTGGATTTTTGTTGCCACTAAGCGATCGATATATGGAAGCTGCTTGCCTTCGGAATCCGTCTTCCAGAAGTAAGGGTTGCGCTCCATGACGAACTGGTCGCTGTTCGGATCGGTTGTCGGCATCCATGCCCTTAGCGTCGGAATTTCCTTGTGCAGCCAATCATAGTAGCCCGTTTCGACCAGGAATACTTTCGGATCCTCGTAGCCCCATGATTTCGTAATTTCCAGCGTTTTTGCATCGCCTACGAATTCGGGAAGAATCGTTTCGTGGAAATGCTTAGGCGCGAAAAACCATTTGTTATCGATGGCCACGCGCTCCAAAAATTGAACGCTTGGATATTTGTGCGTAACGGTGAACGTGTAGTCATCAACCTTTTTCACTTCTGCCAAGGCTCTGTCGCCGCTTACCGGATCTACCGAGTAATAAGCGTCATAGATTTTTTTGCCGAACGTTTCTTTTTTCAGCATGTGCTCCCAGTAGAAGATGACGTCTTCCGTTGTAAACGGCACGCCGTCCGACCACTTCATGCCTTCCCTAAGGTGGATCGTAAACACGGTCGAATCGTCGTTCACTTCATAGCCTTTAGCTACGTTCGGTTCGACTTTATTGCCTTCTTTGTTGAAACGGAAGAGCGCTTCCTCAGTTGGCTGGCCTACTCCCCATTTGTCGGAAGGGCCATTCCAAGGCATTTTCCACTCGCCTCCGTATTGGCCGATTTCATCAACGACCTCTTCGATTTTGATGTCCGCCGCTACAGGCATGCGATCCTCCAGCTTCGGCAATTTGCCGTCTTTGACAAGTGCGGCGAACGCCGGAGCTTCCTTTGCTCCCGCTTGCGCGTTGTCTACCGGCGCTACCGTTTCCGTCGGCTTTTCTTTCGATTCGTTCGTTGCTTTCGGACCTGAATTGTTGTTCGTGCACCCTGCGGCAATAATCGCGATCATAACGAATAAGACCAACATCATTTTGCTTCGCTTCAAATTTACCCCTCCAAAAATTGATTAGTCATTTTGAATCTTTGCAACGGCTCTGTGTCTAAAGACGGACTTAAACCGGTTTAAAGGAGGGATTTACCGAATCCCAGTTATGTATGCTACACGTATCATGATGATTAAACCGGTTTAATAAAGCGTTAAAATGTAAGCGCTTAATGTAAACGCTTTAGTTGTATGATACATTGGATAATTTATGTAATCAAGGGGTAATGTTAAGAATTTGTAAATTTTTTTTGGTGGCTTGTTTTATCGCTTGCTTTGCCTTTAGGCATCCTGTTCCGTATTCCGCTCGCCGCCCGAAGACAGGGAAATAGCCCTTCAGCCAGCCTGAAGGGCTTACATATTGCTCCATAAAAATAATGGCGATGCTTCGCTGCGCGTACTAGGAAAGCTCGGCGTTCAGCCGCTCGATTAGCTCCACCAGCTCAAGCGGTTCGCGTACCGTGTAAGTAGGACGCTCCGACTCGTCAGCAGGCAAATGCGGGTAGCGCGTCGTCCAGCTTTGGAAGATGCTCGTAATGCCCAGCGCATTCGCGCCTTTCATGTCCCGGCTTAAATTGTTGCCGATCATGACGATGCGCGGCAAATCCGCCTCCGACAAATCCAAGGCGCCAACGGCCGCTTTGAACATACGGGGACTCGGCTTGCTTGCTTTCACGGTTTCAGAATAAATCATCGTCGTAAAATAATCATAGAGCCCGTGCTGCTTGAATACGTTCTTGAATGATTGTGCGTCGCCATCAGCGACCAGCGCAAGCGTATAGCCTTTGTCATGTAACGTTTTGACCATGACGTCAGCGCCCGGAATGACCTCTGCGCGCAGCACGATCCCCTCATCGTCCCTTACTTCCGTTGATTCATCGATAATGGTGTCGCCGCTGTCCAAAAATACGATTAATTTTTTCTCCATGTGTCAACAACCTTCCCCCATATAAGTTTGCCGGCATACTCGTCGATTCTGAGACGATCAGCTCCGGCCGCATGACGATCCTTTACTTGTTCTCGGCCATAGTCTTTATGGAACGGATCAGCAAATCAAATGCCAGCTTGTTCCTTTGGTCCATCTGCGAGCTAAGCGCTATTCATATTAGCGCTTTCAAAATAACCAATTTTAATATTATAATAACAAGGTAAAGCGCTTAATCTATATATTACATATATGCACAGCGCAAATCAATCCTAATTTATGGAGGCCTTTTCCAACATGACTAATTCCGTTCTACAGACGCACTGGGATACCGTGCTTCAGGTTTCACCCCTTCTGTACTTGGATCGTCTTGAGCCGTTCTTGCCCATTCGCGTCGGCGTTACCGTATTCGAAACTCCAGCGCCTTCCCCCTCATTCGAGCGCTTCGTCCAGTTCGATACGACCCGCATACGCACCGTCATCGAATATGCGATCTATTGGGATTACGACATCCAGCATATTTACGATTTGGAGCATGTGTGGATCTACATCGATCACGAAGGGGCAATTGCCTCTTGCGAAGCCAGCTTCCATGGCCGATATTTCCTTAGCCTGCTTCCCGATCGCAGCAATTTAGCGGACGGCAAGCAAGTCAAGCTATTCGTTCAGCCTGGAAAACATGCGATGATTCCCATACAGGACGTTTTCCGGTTGCTGCCTAATGTCGATAGCTGCTGCCAATCGGAAGCCGGCATTGACGGCGTACTGGAGCCTGCCATGTTCGGCGGCCAGTTCAAAAGGGGCCAAGACATCGATCAACTTGCCGAAAAGCATTTGCGTGAATTTAGCTTCCAGCCTAGCTTTGAATACATCCCCTTTGAATGGGCTTCGGACGCATTCGTCCCGTGGGCAGAACTGGCCGAGGAAATTCCGATTCGGATGCGAGCATTGCTCGCCGAGCTTTAACGCTGCTTAAGGATTAGTCTCCGAAAAAAGATACACCCCTGCCTTAGACATCGGAAAAACCGCTAGGTTAATCCGTTACCAATCTACGGGGTGTATTTTTTTCTGTTTAGCCCATGCTTATTTCCGATTCGATGTTAGTCTTAGCCGGAACCGGAATTTCGCATGATCTCCATACCACATCGGAAAATTGGTTCCCCAAATATTATTATGCAGATTGAAATGCCATCCCGTATCCAACGAGACAAAGGAATTGTCGAATTGAAGCAGTCTTTTTTGGCCTGGAGCGACAAGCGCGGAGTCAAGCGGTACGATCGCAGCCGAACCATCCGTGCCTTCATAGGCAACGCCGTTATTCAACGCATGCAGGTTGCGATTGCCGTCCTTAACGACCCGTAACGGCGAAACCGCGTATCCAAGCTTGTCCATCGTCCATAGGTTCGGATTATCCAGCTTTAGCGCGCAGCCGAACCAGCTTGCTTCAGGCAGACGGTTCGCGTCTTTGTCGAACCACTGCAAACAAACGTCGATTTCCCCCGTCTCGTGGAACGCATATTCAAGCTCCAATTCCTTCGGCGCACCGTATTGTTCATAAGCCGGCTCCGGCATCCGGAGCCGAAGCGTGTAGCGTTCGACAGATTCGCCGCCGAGCCACCGAAGGTCGATTACTTGCGGATGGAATAGCTGGTTGCTTGGAAGCGGCCTTACGAATTCAAAGCCTGGCTTGCTGAAATCAGCATCCGCCCATGGATGCGTGACCGGTAAATTCTGCATATAAGTGCGGAAATAACGTCCATAATCGTCCGTACCGAAATTTTCGTATGCATAAGCGCCAAACGGATGGTTCTCGTCTACCCATTCCTTGCCGTTGCTGTCCGTTAAACGGATCAACGCTCCGTTCTCGCCGAACGCCAGCTCATAGCCTCCGCTGGAATACGTCTGGCGGATGCTGCGCTGCTCCAAGCCCGATACATCCGTCTTCGAAGGCACTAACTGCTCCAGTGCACGCAATGCTTCCTGCTGTTTGTCCTTCTCCAGATGCGAGACAGCCTGATCGACATACTGCCGCTGCTCCTTCCAAGAGCTCTCGATCATCGAATAGGAGCGCACGCTTTGCTCCGCGGAGAACAGATCGCTGGAATGCCGATCGAACTCGTCCATGGCGAACGCGCCGATATAACCGAATTTTGCAGGCATGTCTTCAAGGTTCACAATGTCTATGCGCCTTGCCTCGTTGAAATCCGCTTTCGAGTAGTTTCGGAAATCGGGAAGCCATTTCTTAACGTCCAGTCCCCACGTATGCTCGGCAACGAGCATGAGCGCCTTGCTCATCTCTTTGTATTCCGGGTCAGATACCTTCATCCGTCCCTGTGCCAGCCATTCCTTGCGCAGGCGGAGCAGCTCCCGGTAACGGGCAAGCTTCATCGGGTCCGTGCCGGCCCCGTGAATCCATGTATCCCCTAGCTCTTCGCGAACGACAGGCAAGCCCCCGCTTACCGCAAGCAAACGCTCGGCGAAAGCATCCATCGTCGAAGCGGCGACCTCAGCGCCAGGATACGCCTTGCGGAACTGCTCGAACTGCTCGCGAATCTCTTCTGTGCTAGGCGGGCCGCAATTGTCGCCCGTATGCGCGAATACGAGTACTTCGTCCAGCTCGTCCAGCTCCAGCGCTTCGCCATATGTACCTGCATAGTTGACAATGATTTCCGAGCCGTCATCCGCCTGCCATCGGAATAGACGGGGCACATCAGGGCGCTTCGAAGCCGGATTGACGCCTAAGTGAAGGTAGCGCAAGCCAGCCTGCTGCATATAGGGAACCATGCCAATCGTATGCCCAGGCACATCGGTCATTTTGGCTGCAATCGTCGTTTTGCCAAAACGCGCGTCCAGCTCTTGGCTTAGCGATATCCCGAAGTTCAATAGCTCGGGGTCCATAAGCTCCGTATGCGTCGTAAAAGGCAATCCGTGCCAAGCGATATGCCCCTTGGCAATCGCGTTCTCCATGCGTTTTATTCCCTCGGGGGAAGCCGCTTCGAGATAATGGTGGATGAGCCACGAGCCAGTGGTCCATACAAAACGTTCGCTTCCGCCTGCCGATTCCAGCTTTTCTGACAGCTCGATGGCTTTCGGAATGTATTCCTCCATGTACTGCTTAATGACATGCTCAGCCAAATGAGTGAAACCGATATCCAGATGCGTTTTAAAAATGACATGTACCTTCTTGATCTTTCCCATGCTGTTTATCTACCTCCAAGGTTCTTAATTTCTTAGCCCCGAACGAAGCCGACTCATTCATTAAACCGGTTTAAAATTTGTCCGTAATCGCCCCCGTTGACGTGGAAGGCTCGGTCATGAGTCGCTCTTGGACGTCAGGCTTCGTAAAAATCATGCAGAGCAAAGCCTCTTCCTACATCGTAGGATAAGCTTGTTTCCGCAAATAAACAAGATCCCTGCCCAAAAAAAGTTCCCCCATAAATGCTGTACGAGCCATATTACCACTATCCGCGGTGTACGAATCGGTTAACCAGCATGCATTTTGCTGCCTATCGTAATGCAATGGACACCCCCCTATGAAACGTTTTCAAAGAAAAGCACGCAAATCGGTAACGCCGCCATACACAAGCTGGAATCAATAAACGATCATGCGGTGCTGGCCCGCTCCTACCCTGTAAGCCTTGATGCGAGACTGTTCTAAGTCGACGGCCATGATGTCAAAAGCAGTCTCTGATTCCGTGCCTTCCTCGCGTTCAGGGGATTCGGCAAACTCTTTATGCGTACAAGCGTTTAACGATGAAACCATAGGTATTTCATCCCTATATACGATCTGGTCATGATGGACATGTCCGAAAAAGCAGCTTATGACCGTTCCAATGCCTTGTCCAGAGAAATCGGCAGCCACTTGGTAAGTGAAATCCCCTTCTCCGCCTTCCGAAATGAAGCTTCCCCCTTCACGAAAAGCTTTAAGGATTCCCCAAAGCGCGCTTCCGTTGCGCACCGAATGGTCAGCTCCGAATATTCCGTCCTGTGTAATGGCAATATGTGACGCCACCAGCACTCGCCAGCCAGCATTACCTTTAAGTGCAAGCGCTTCGTCCGCCAACCAATTCATTTGGCTATTGGAAAACGCATAATCCCATTGTCCAGCATACTTTAATGTCCCATTATCCGTATGTGCGTAAGGAATATCGGTACAATCCAGCACGATCACTCTCGTTTTTTTATCAGGGAAGTCCATATAATAATATAAACCGGACGGTTGATTGCGATTAAATTTGGCCTTGCCCTGAACCGGTGCGAGCGTAATCTCGCGAAATTCATCCGGGTACACGACATTTGCCGCGCTTCCGCTGCGAAGCTCGCTGTCATAGATCGAGTTGTCGTCATGATTCCCTTTCACCATAAGGAAAGGGGCATCGGAGGCTGCCAGCGCTTCAACGATTTCCTTCTGGGCGGCGATAACCTCGGACTTCGGTCCGTTGATGCTGATATCGCCACCGCAAAGAATAAAGTCGAGTGGCATTAGGCTCGCTACTTGCTGAATCATAGTTGCTGAGCGCAGCATATTGCCGCCTTTCCGATGATGCAGGTCGGTAATAAAAACAAAATTCAGCGTATTATCGGTCAGGCAGGTTGATAGTTCTTGGACGGCTGTGTCAACGAAATTCGAATAGATCTCCTCAATGTTTCCCATTTCCATTGTCCCCTTCATCATTTATTGACGTACAAGCAGCATTTATTTCAGAAATGGTATGGACTCGGCTGCTTGCAGCAATGTCACGGGTCTAGCAATCCACTGCTTGTGCCCCGCTTCAACGGCCCGGCTTGAGCCCCATCGCCAAGTCTACGCGGCGGGTCGTAATGGAGCGAACGCCGCTCGCGGCCAAAGCCGCCATTTGGTCGGAATCGTTAACCGTCCACGTGTAGATCAACAGTCCGCGGTCACTCGCAGAGGCGAGCAGCTCTTCCCGAACGTAGCGGTGCTGGATGTTGATTCCGAAGCAGGCTGCGGCCATCGCGTCCTCAATTGTCCGCTTCACCGCTTCAGAATACGCCAGAGCATCGAACAAATCAGCGTCGGCATTGAGCAGTCTCGGAAGCCAAGGTGCCTCGGCTTTCGCCAGAAGCGCACGGTTCGCGCCGCAGCCGCTCAGGAAAGCTCGCTCTTCCAGACCGAATTTGCGCACGGCGGCGGCTGTCGGGGAGATGGCTTCGTCTACTTTGATATCCAGATTCACATGGCAGCCGGCGCTGTGAACGATTGCAAGAAGCTCGTCGAGCGCTGCGAGGCGGATCGTCTTGCTGCTTGCGCCATGCGCCGGAATGATGTCCAAATGGCGAAGCTCGTCGTAGGTTGATAATGAGATGCCTACCCGATTACCATCCTTCAGCGATATCCATTCGTCATGGAACAGCACGGGAACGCCGTCCCTCGTAACCCGAATATCATCCTCGACAATATCGGCCCCCAGTTCGATTCCAGCCAGGGCGGAGCCAGCCGTATTGTCCGGCTCGCCCATGCAGCCGGTATGCGCGGTAATCAAAGGAAATGTCATTACTGATTTACTCCTCTCTTTAATATGCCGCTTAGCAGCAGCAACTGCAGCTTGGCGTTGCTGTCTGTTTCCCTGCATGATTGAAATAGAAAAACATCACTTGGTTTCGCAAGGAAGAGTGCCGAATTCCACGCTGCCGTACAGAAGTGATGTCGTCACCATCATAGAACAAACGTACATCTTGATCAACTGCAAAATGTTAAACAACCGTTTTTTCAACCATTACGGTTTTTCAAGAATCAAACGACATGCTTGCTTCAACGAGATGGTATTTTACACAGATGCCACATCTTTCATGTTTGATCATTTCTAGACAAACAAAGGCCGTTAGATATGGCATGAACCATATCTAACGGCCTAGTCTTACAATTTTATCGGCTTACTTTACTACGACGCGCACTCGGCATAAGTTCGGCACCTGCGTAAAGTGATCGCTGCCGCTCCTGTTCGAAGCTGCCCGCAATACGACAAAATACGTGCCTGGCTTGGAGAATGCGTACGTTCCTTCAATGACGGCTTGCGATCCCTCTTCGTTCAAATGGCGTATATGGGCCTTAACCGGGAAGTCAGCCTTCCCTTCAAAATCCCATTCCGCGGCAACGATCCTACCCGTATTCGGCGGAACTTCGACTACCGCTTCGAAATGAACGGTTTCGTGAACCAACGCTTCTGCACGTTCACTGCCATTGGCCGTGAGGGCTATGACGGGTTGAATGCCTTTGCGGTCCGCCGCGCCGGAGGGAACCACGACTTGTCCGTCTACAACTTCGTAGTTGGTGCTGGCTGGAGGAACAATGCCCCGCTCCACCCAATCGCTCAAATCCAGAAGCGCCTGATGCAGTGCCGGTACATATGTCACGATATGAAGCCCGTCTAGCGCGCCGTTCGAGCTCGTATCCGCGTGCAAAGCGTGATCCACATACCAGAGCCTGAAGCTTTCATCCAATTTCTCGCCTAAATGTTCTTGTACTTTGCTGCGATACCAGTCCGCTTGCCAAGGGAATGCGCTCTCGTCCAAGAGTGTCTGCACGACGATCATTTTTCCTTGAAACCGGCCGCTTTGCACGGATCCCGCGCCCCCGAAAGCAACGGCCGGCCCCACGAGAAACGAACGCTGCGGATACAACGGATCGCCGTTCTCATTCCTGAATTGATCCCATACCGCATAGTCGCTGGAAGGAACCTGGTGCCGGTGATAGGTTTGAATGGCGATGTAATCCGAGTTGTCGAGCACGATTTCGTCGCCTGCTTTCACGGCTTCCAAGGCTTGAACCGACGCGAAGAAGCCGAATGCCGAACCAATCGTGACAACGTTCCCGTCAACCCGACCGAGCGGGATTTTCAGACCTGCCGCCTCACCTGTAGTGACCCTGATGAACGCGCCATCGAGATAAGCCTCCCCACCCGGTACGCTCTCCACTTTAAAATAAGGAATGCTCTCCTCCGCTTCCGTCAGCATTTTCCAAGCTTCGTCAACCCCCATATTGCTCGCTGAAGAGGACTCCGGCGTCCCTTGCTTACGCGGTCGCACAACCTCTGATATGACCGTCTTGAATTGGAGCCGGGCCTTTGAAGCCGAGCTTTCGGGATCGGCTCCAAGGTACCCGGGAACAGTCCAGTACTCATCGAAATAGCCTGCATCCATCTTCATCACGGCAGGCGTCAGAACCTTAAGGGCGCCGTCCCCAATCTCTTCGTGAGCAAACCATGCTTTGGGAGGAAAGCCCAATCGCGTTATTTCTTCAAGGGCTTGCCGTTCTTCCTCGTTCAAGTCGGCATACATGTCCCCGCTGCCTCCGGGCTCGATCGCGTCGATAATGCCAGGGAATTTATTTTTGAGAATTCTCATGGCGTGGACGCGAGCCGTGAACACGTTGGGGATCGCCATAGGCGTCCCGATGACGAACGGCACGGCACCGTCCCATATGCCGGTCGTATTTTCCAAGAAGCTCATCGTTTTGAATCCGCCGCCGCTTCCGCCATAAATGTAGCCGTATGGACGATGCGGTCCGAACAGCTCTACCGCTTTCACCCGCGAATATAGCGCCACCGCAGCGCTTGCTCGATACACGAGCGTAACGTCAGAGGATGCGCCGCCCATATTGGTTTCTACCAGGTAAGAGCCGCTGGTTATTGCAAAGCCAATTTTGTTGTCAATGCCTTCCACCTGGGATTGAGCCGCGTTCTCGCTGCCTTGCACAGGATAGACCGGTTGAAAGAATCGTTCCTTATAGTTCTCTTCGAGCGGAAAATAAAACGAAAACCTCGTTTCGGTGCCTGTGAATCCGCCATGCATATACCGGTGGCGCACGGGCTCCTCCCTCCACTCGTCAATGTCGACATAAGGACTCTGGAATTGAGGGTTCTGTTGACCGTCATATAACGTATTTTGGTTGTTTGCTTGATTCATATCATGAATGGACATTAAGCATTTCTCCTTCTTTCCGCCAGTTCTTTTGAAATACGCGACTGCTTCTCCTCCGTCAGATCAAACCAGACCATGCATATGGCGAATGCGCCGAACAAGGCAGGGAGCACCCCGATCAATATTTTCAGCCCGAACAATGTTCCGTCGCTTTGCACCACGTCCGGCACGTATCCGATCACCGTCAGCGCTCCTGCCGCGATCGCCCCGGACAACGCCGTCGCAAAGGTTTGGATAAAGCCGTTGAATGAGCTCATAAACGCATTTAAGTTCAGCCCGCTCTTCCACTCGGTATAATCGATCGCCGCGGGCATCATCACTCCCTGCGCCGGGCTCGCGAATCCGCCGATAAGGCTGGTGATTACAGATACCGCAATAAGCATCACGAGGCCGGTCGTGCTGGATGGGATAAATAAAAAGACTGGGCATGTTAGGAGATTGATGAATACGCCTGCGAGTACCGTATTTCTCAGTCCGAAGCGCCTAATTACCCTTTGGCTGAACGCTACTCCGAACAGCGTAGGGATGAGGACAACGATTCCTATGATCGCCATTAAACCTTCATTGTTGAAAAAATATTTGTAAAAATGAATTTGGACCCCGGAACGAATACCGGAGGATATGGCGCTCGAGAACAAAAAGACATATAAAATGATCGCGTATTTGTTCGAGAACGTAGCAGCAAACATCTGCCTGAAAGAAGGCGATTTTTTATCTTTTTTTACGGCTACAAGATATCGTTCCTTCACGCGTACCGATTGGAAAACGGATATCGCAATGGTTATGGCTGCCGCTGCTGCCATGAAAACGGAAAAGCCCTTGCTATCATCTCCTCCGCCTAACGCTTTGTACAAAGGAACCGTTCCCACCTGCACAATTAGCGCACCAATGAGAATGAACAGAAAACCGAGCTGGGCGATCGTGATTCGCTCCTCGATTCGCTTGGTTACGGCCGGCACCACGGCTTGGCTGGGGATCGTTATGACGGAAGCGAACAAACTATAGATCACATAGGTCACGACAGCGTAGACCATTTTGCCGGATTCGCTTAAATCGGGAACCGTAAAGGTTAACCATCCTGAGATGGCGAAAGGTACGCCCAGGATAAGAAACCAAGGCGTATATTTCCCCCATGGCGTGGTGATTTTATCCAGCATCGCTCCAAAAATCGGAGCCAGCAGCGCATCCGCTATCCGGGAAATAAGGAATAAGGCCGCTATAAAAGCCGGATTGATTTTCATAAAATCCGTGTAGAAAAACAATAAGTACATTTGAATCATTTGATAATGAAACGTATTGGGCGCATTCCCGATGACCAGCCCAATCTTCTCGCTTAATGTAAGCCTCGGCCGTTCGCCGCCATCGTCAATCTCTTGTCCAATTACCTCAGCCGCTGCCATAAATCTCCCCCTCATGATGCATTCATGTAAGCCTTTACATTTGAATTATGCCACATGCAACCTTTCAAGTATGGTATGTTACGTATATTAATTGTACGAAATGAGGATGAAGGAATGGATTCCGCGGGAGATTTAACTGAACTGGGCTACTTGTGCAAATACGTTCATGAAAGCTTGCAGCTGCCTGTTTTCTGCAAACGGACGATCGACAACCAGCAGGAATTCATCTGGAGCGCCGAGCTTGCCGCTCATCCAACGTATCCGGACTCAGCCGATCTCTTCCGGTTGGCCGCAGCGAAAGGAAAGAAATTAAACCGCCCGATTATTTTCGAGACCCATGATTTGGAGCAGTTTGCCGTAGTACCTGCGATGCGTAATGGGCAATGTCTGGCGGTCATCGTCATAGGTCCGACCATCAGACGGAATAACAGCGAATTAAACCGCGATTGGTTGATAGAGCACGGCATCCCGGTCCAGGATAGGCCGAAATGGGTGGAATATCTCACGAGCCTCCCGCATGTCGACCACTTTCGTTTCCTTCATATTTGCGTATTGGCGAACTGGATCGTGAATCGCGAGCCTCTTGACATTACGGACGTTATCCAGTCCACCATGCAATTCAGACTAACTGCTCAACAGCGGGAGAAGGAATTGGAATTGGCCGACCGGCGGGAGTATTCTATTTTTCATGATGGAATCGCTGGCGTGAATCAGATGTTGACACTCATTAGGCGCGGGGACAAAAAAGAGCTGATGAAACAATTGGTGAAAGCGACCAGCGGGAACAACCCGGTTGGGGTTCAGTCGAA
This sequence comes from Paenibacillus sp. J22R232, assembly GCF_056269165.1. Taxonomy (NCBI): domain Bacteria; kingdom Bacillati; phylum Bacillota; class Bacilli; order Caryophanales; family Paenibacillaceae; genus Paenibacillus; species Paenibacillus sp. J22R232. Next base: position 124,350 of record NZ_JBWDNK010000006.1, read on the forward strand.
ACGAAGCCATATACGCAGCGTCAAAAACCTAGCGATTTGCGGAATAGCCTTAAGCAGCCACGCGGCCATCGAAGGAGGCGTGTATCAGGAGCTGGCGATGACGTTATGCGACCTGCATGTTCTGCATATCGAGGAATTGAACGAATTAGGCGCGATCGAGACCGCTGTTTTCACTGCCATTTCGGATTTTGCCGATCGAGTCAGCCAATGCCGGAATAGCAACCTGTCTAAGCCGGTCCAGATATGCAAAGAGTATATTTATTTGCATATCTTCGAGGAAATAACCTTGCAGCTGTTATCTGAGATAGCCGGACTTAACCCTCAGTATTTGTCTCAATTATTCAAGAAGGAAACGGGCTTGGCTCTGATGAGCTATATCCAGCGGGAACGAATCGAGGAAGCCAAGAAGCTGCTCGACCACTCGGGCGACACGATGTCGAGAATCGGTGAGCGACTAACCTTCTACGACCAAGCTCATTTCGTCAAAGCGTTTAGAAAGCATACGGGCATGACGCCGAAGCAGTACCGTAACCGCCAGCGGTTAAACCAATAAGGATGGCCGCTTCTTTATCCGCATGCAGCGCAAGACATCCTTCAAACGACAACAAGCCCTGCGCGTCACGCAGGGCTTTCTTTGGAGATTGCAAGCGAACAATCATTGATGCTAGATGCGGGAAAAGCGTGGCACGAGGTCCGATCGTCAAGCCTTGTCCGATTCTTTATTAATTTCGTCGATAGCCGAGGCCAAGAACGCTAGCCCAAGTCCCTGCCCCCAGCCCTGCGCCCATTTCCGGTCGATGCCAAGGTAGCCGGCGATATCGTTCATAACGGCGGTGCCGCCTGATACGTTCTTTACGCGGCCGTTATCCGCGATGTTCGCGAGTAAGCCGTCAAGAGCCTTCTGCACATGCTTCCCATGCAGCGGGTTTCCTTGCGTGATCATTGCCGCCGCGATGCCCGCCGTAGCTGACGCTTCCCCATAGGCTTCCGGATAATCAAGCACGGTGCCCCAGAGCCCGTCTTCCTTCTGCAGCTTCTTAATCGCAGCCAGCTGATCGCGCAATGAGCTCCATATATGCATCATCGGAGGATATAGGTAAGCTTCCGGCAATATGTTGGCCGCTCTGGACATCGTATAGGCCGCCCACGCGTTGGCTCGCGCCCAATACATGCCGGACATGTGATCCTGTTTGATATGGTTGTAGCCGTGATACCACAACCCGTCGTTCTCGTCCTGCAAGTAATTGATATGCCAGAAAAATTGATGCAGAGCGTCCTCTACGAGATGCTTTTTGTCAAACATGATACCCGCGCGCAGCATGAAATACGCCGCCATGAATAACGTATCCGCCCAGCACTGCTCAGGGAAATCGTTTTTGGCCGACACCGTGTGCTGGAGCACCCGGTCGCCGAAACGCAATGCTTTGTTTTCCAGATAATCGATTTTGCTGAAAATGAGCTCCGCATACCGCTCGTCCTTCGTTTGCTCGTATAAAGTGAGCAGCATATGTCCCATCGCGCAAGTATTGACCGTCCATACCGGAAGTCCAGCCTCGATGTATTCGTCCACCCAAGCGATCATTCGATCCAAATAAGCTTGTTCTCCCGTCACTTCATATGCCCGACTGACGCCGTAGTAGGCGACTCCGCCCGGCCAGTCCCATGTCAGGTCCATGCCGAACGTATACTCCGCCACGCGTCCGACGATTTGCTTCAAGTCGCTTTCTTTTGCGTTCATTTTCAACTTGACCATCCCTTCTTAATCAATACTTATGTTTAATTGATTTGTATGATAAAACCGCAGTATACTTTTTCATTGTAAACCTTAATTTAATGCGGTCCCATATAAAAATACAGAAATGGCATATAAGAATATGGAGGTTTCTCATGAAAAAACGAATCGTTCCGCCGTCCCCCGCGGAGCTGCTGCCGCTGCAGCTCGAATCGATTGGGGTCAGTCCCAAACAAGAGATGATGGACCGCCCGAATGGCTACCCCTATTTTCACTGGCTTCAAACGCTGGCAGGCGAAGGCGAGCTATCGGCGAATGGACGAATCTGGAAAATGACGGAGCACTCAGGGATACTGCTATCTACGGGAACGCCTCATCGCTACGAAGCAAAAAACGGCTTTTGGCATACCGGATTCATAACGTTTCACGGGAGCATGGCAGCAAGCTTCGTCCAAACTTTCGGATGGAAAATAGCGGAGCGCTTCCAGTGGGAAGCCGGCAATGACCGAATCTCGAAATTATTGGCACACATGCTAGTGACCGCCGAGTCTGGAGGCGACCCGTCGGGATGGCAATTTTCATCGGATTTGTACCGTTTCCTAACGCTGCTGCGAACCGATGCCCGAACGGATAACCGGCCGTCTATATCGAAGCGGCTGGAGCGGATTCAAATTTTGCTGGACTGGCTTGAAGCAGAGTTCGCCGATCCCGGAATCGGCTTGGCCGAGATGGCAGCCTTGCTCGATATCGGCGAGAGGCAGCTGAACGAGAAGTTTCGGGAGCTGTTTGGCCTGACGGCCTACGCGTACTTGATTCAACTGAGGATCCGGAAAGCGAAGGAATGGCTTCCATCCCATCCTGACTGGACGATACGCCGAATTGGCGAAGCGGTCGGGTTCCGCGATGCGAGCCATTTCGTGGCGACGTTTCGCCGGAAGGAAGGCATGACGCCTGAAACGTATCGCAGGCTGTATGGTACGGAGACGAATTCATGACTCCATTGCGTAAAACTAGCTATACTTGGTCAGATCATGATTGGCTATTGACACAGACGTATTCATTGGTATACATTTGTATACATATATACAAGGAAATGATCAGATCTCTTTAAAAAATGCATTCACGTTCGAAAACAGGAGGTTATACTCTCATGAAACTTGATGAACGTCACGATCACAGGAAACGCGGAAGACATCACGATGGACATGGCGGCAAGGGACATAAGCATGCGGGAGCTCAGACATTTCGCCGCGGGCGGGCGCTTGAGTTTTTGCAGAGGTTGGACGTGAAGCGCACAACATTAATCCAACAGCTAGAACAGCCTGAATTGAAAGCTATCCATCAGGTTATAGCCGGAGAGTTAAAAGCAATTGAAATGGTACGGAACGAGTTTATCGATCTATTTGGCCTTCATGATGAGAACATAATCGTCGGAAGCGAATTCGATGAGAACCAGTCATCTGCTGCTCCACATCAAGGTGAATCGGAAGCAGGAAACGGGGAAAGCGAATAAATCCCTACAAGGCGCTAACCTGCAGGATCATATTTTTAAAAAACACGAAACCACAAGGAGGTTCTTTAACTTGGATATTATAGAAATCATCTCATCCCGCCGCAACATCAAAAACTTCAAATCTGATCCGGTGAATGTAGAACAAATGAATACATGGCTGCAAGCCGCCACAATGGCTCCTAATCATAAACTGACCGAGCCATGGGAAGTGTATTGGGTCGGTGAGGAGACAAGAGCAAAGCTCAATCACAAAACCAATTTCTTCAATGCCCCTATCGTTATTGTCATAGTCTCTAAGCATGGCGCCAACGAAATGGAAACGAAAGAAAACGCGATTGCCACTGCTTGCTTCGTGCAAAACTTCAACTTAGCCGCATGGGCAGAAGGAGTAGGGACATTCTGGTCCTCCATGGCAATGGCTCCAAAAATGCGGGAAATTCTAGGTGTCCCAATAGACTATGAGGTTATCGGGATATTTGGTGTAGGTTATCCAGAGGAACTCAATCCGCCAAGAGAGCGCATAGCTATTCAACAAAAAATGAAGCACCTTTCGTAAAATAAACAGGAAAAACGCCCTTGGACAATAAAAGGGCGTTTTTTGTTATTTTATATGCCAGGCCATCCTTACATCCGAATAGCTCCAACGACAGCATGCGGAACGTACGTCTCCTCCAGCGAAGCAATTTCCTCTGGTGTCAACGTTATGGACAGCGATGCAACCGCATCTTCCAGATGGGACATTTTCGTTGCGCCGAAAATCGGAGCCGTTACCGGTTCCTTCTGCAATAACCAAGCAAGGGAAATTTGAGCGCGGGGAACACCGCGTTTTTCTGCGATTGCTGCAAGCCGCTCTACTACGGATCTGTCTGTAGGGGCAGCCGCATCGTACTTGGATTTTTGGGCTAGATCCGTTTCGGAGCGGTATGTCGATTCCGACCAATCACGCGCCAACCTTCCCGAAGCGAGCGGGCTGTAAGGAATGACGCCGATCTTTTCTTCCTTGCACAGCGGCATCATCTCTCTTTCTTCTTCGCGGTAGATAAGATTTAAATGGTTTTGCATGGATACAAACCGGGTCCATCCGTTTTTTTCGGCTGTAAACAATGCCTTCTGGAACTGCCAGGCAAACATGGCAGATGCACCAATGTATCTGGCTTTGCCAGCCTTCACGACATCATGCAAAGCTTCCATCGTTTCTTCAATCGGGGTATGGTAATCCCAGCGATGGATTTGATATAGGTCTACGTAATCCGTCCCGAGTCTCTTAAGGCTCTTATCTATCTCGCTCATAATTGCCTTGCGCGAGAGGCCGGCGCCGTTTGGACCTTGATGCATGCGGAAATGAACCTTCGTCGCAATGACGATTTCATCTCGGTTCGCATACTCTTTCAAAGCGCGGCCAACGATTTCTTCGCTTGTTCCGTCTGAATATACATTCGCGGTATCAAAAAAATTAATGCCAAGCTCAAGCGATTTTTTGATAAAGGGGCGGCTCTGCTCTTCGTCAAGCACCCAAGGATGCGTCCAACGCTCCGCTACGCCATAGCTCATGCAGCCAAGACAAAGCCGAGATACGTCCAAGCCTGTATTTCCGAGTTTCACGTATTCCATTTCATTGTTCCTCTCTTTCAACTTCCTATTTTTTTCGTCAATTGCCGCTACCCGTTCCCTCGACGATCGTGTTTTCTAAGTCATAGATGTAATGGCGGCAAAACTTGTTCGCAATAGCCATCTCTTCCTGCACCTGCGCACCTCCGGAATCATATGTCGCCTGCCGTTGGTATATAGTACCACTAATGCTGCAAGTGTCAATATTTTTTACCTTCCTGCTAGAGAATATTACGTTCGGTCTGCGAGCAGCTTTGTTGCGACAAAAAAGAAGAACTACCCTTTACGGATAATTCTTCCCGGAACTATTAGGAAAACGCCATGCCATTGCGCAATCAAGCCTCCTATTGCTGCTTATGCTACAGGGATTATGCTTTCCTCTACAATGGCGAACCCCCATCTGTCTAACTCGATTTGCTCGCCCGAAATGATGTTCCGGCCTGACAGCAGCTCTATCCCGTTCCCATGAGGGTAAGGGAAGGACTTTGAATCGCTTGAATAGTTAAAGTAATATCGGATGGTCCGCCCCGCTTCATTCACTCCGCTCTTGACGATCAACGGGAAGCGAAGGTCCTGGTCAGGACCGTATAATCCTGCCGCTTTGCAAGCTCTCTCTAACACCTTGCCCGCAACTTCAGGACTTGGCATGCAGCCGATGTAAGTAGCCGTGCCAAGGCCGTGCCGGTTTTCCGTTATAGCCGCATAAGTCCCCCAGTGGGGATGGTCATACCATGCGAGGACCTCCGCCGTTGTTGGCGTAAGAAGCTCCATCCACACCTCGACGCGGTTTGACTCCTCTACGACGTCAAAAGGATTTCCCTTTAGCGAAACCTTGTTGGGTTGCACGAACTGACTATACCGAACGCCGCAAGCCTTCTCTATTATTCCGGGCTGCATACCCGTCCGGACCTTAATATGTTCGTTAGCGAACCCGCTCTTGAACGTGTATACGACATGGCCGCCATTCTCCACATATTGGTTTAGCTTCTCCAGAAGATTATCTGAAGCCGCGTAAAGCGCCGGCACGACGATCAGGTCATACTTCTCAAACCTTTCGGCAGAACTTGGATTCAATATATCGCAGCCAATATTCATCTCATACAGCCGGTCATAGAGCAAGCGTACGATTTCGTTATAGCCTACTTCTCCTCCTGGCAGCTTAAACCATTCAATCGCGGTTAACGCTTCATTGCTAACCAGCAATGCGGCACGGTTTTCCTTTTTCAAATGAATGAGCTGGGAAGACAGCCGCTTGAAATCCCGGCCAATCGTTATCGCTTCTTCATAAGTCGGATTCGTGCCCATGTCATGGCTGAGCAAGCCTTTCCAATACGTTTCGATGGAATTATGAATCGAATGCCAGTGCCAATATTCGACCATATCGGCACCGGAAGCCAGATGGCTAAAGGCTTGAAGCCGCAGCTGTCCGGGATACGGCGTCCAATTCGGAAAGGCTTGCGCTTGTGTCTCAAGCACATAGTAATTACTCCCCTTCAGGGAACGGGTAGAGTCGCCTCCAAACGAGATTTCCTTGCCTGTCAGCTCATCCTGCGAGGGATGATAAATATCTACGCCTGCAATATCGAGTGCCTTCGCCGCTTCGAAGTGGTCTACGTCCTTCTGGACGCCAAATGAATAGCCCCGCCAGTCAAAATCGAAGTTATGCGTCACAAACTGATCAGAACGTTTATACTCATTCACAATGGAAACTTGCCATGCTAGAAATTCGGTAACCAATTGACGCTGGAAACGGGAGAACTCGGCACCGAGACTGCCATTGATCGTACCGACGGCAGACGGGAAGTCTTCCCAGCTATTTATTCGGTTGCTCCAGTAATCGAGGCCAAAATGCTGATTCAGACGCTCTACCGTACCGAACTTTTCTTTCATATATTTAATGAACCGAAATTGAACATTAGGGCCGCTCGTCCCGTAATGCTTCGTTTCGTTGTCCACCTGATAACCAATAACCGCGGGATGGCTGCATACCCTTGCAATCAGCTTGCGAATGATCCTCTCCGCATAAAAAAGATAAGTCGAATTGATGATGTCCATGTTCTGTCTGGCGCCATAACGGCCTGGTCCGTTCGGCGTCTCGGCGAGAACGTCAGGATGCTCTTTAACCATCCATGTCGGCACGGCATACGTCGGCGTTCCGACGATAACATGAATGCCAGCCTTATACATAGCGTCCAGGACGCGGTCAACGCTCGTGAAGTCGAAGATCCCGTTTTGCGGTTCGTGAGTGCTCCATGTCGATTCAGCAATGCGCACGAGATTAATGCCTGCGGCCTTCATCATACGAATGTCTTCCTCAAGCCGCTCATAAGGCATATATTCGTCGTAATAAGCTACGCCGTATAATAATTGTTGCATTTTCCGTCTCTCCTTTTATGGCATCTTATTTTTTGGTCACTTTTATTTTAATGGATGATCGATCGTGTATAAATGACAAAAACATGCGACCTCTATTAAAATATTGTCATTACTATCATTCTAATCAACTAATGAATAGTGTTATTATTAGTAATCATATAAAATATTGCGATACAAGGAGATCGTCATGAACGAACATATCTTTCTGCCTAAGCCGCTATTCACAAGGCATGTTTGCTTTCCAGATTATATCGGCGGTTTCAGCGATTATCCCGATCATATCGTCAACCGTGAATTTCAAACCAAAGAATTTGATCTCCATCGCAACTATAATTTGCATATCGTGCTGGGTGGCAAAGGTTACCTGGTCACGGAAGGTAAACGTTATGAGGTAGTGAAAGGTCAAGGCTTTTTATATGGGCCCGGCATGCGGCAACGATATCATTCGGATACCAGCGAGCCTTGGAGCATTCGGTGGGTTCATTTTTTCGGGGAACGGCTAGAGGAGCTTTTAGATGGCAGAGGCCTTGACGAGCCTTGGTTATTTTCCTTAACTGACTTATTGCCCATCGAGAGCTTAATCCATACATTGCTAGCATTAGGCAGAACGTATCAGATTGATGATGAATATGCCGTAGCTGCTGCTTTGTACGAGCTTTTAACAAGGCTCCAAACAACCTCTGACCGACTGAATGTTCCGATTAATTATGCTTCCGATAAAATCCGTGCCGCAGCCAATTACGTTCGGACCCATAGTCATGAATCTTTCTCTATCGAAAAAGCAGCCGCTCTCGCCGGATACAGCACGCATTATTTCAGCCGTAAATTTGGCCAGACGTTCGGGCAATCTTTCCCGGATTTCTTGCTGGAATCCCGCCTTATCCAAGCTAAACGCCTGCTTGCTTCAACCCGGTTATCCGTTAAGCAGATCGCACTCGAAACAGGCTTCTCCCAAGCGAGCTACTTTAGTTCCTGCTTCCGACAGCTTGAGGGAATGACGCCTTTAGACTTTCGAAGCATGCATCTTATCGGCGAAGAGCAATAGCGAACGACAAAAGAAGCGGATGTCTGAGACGATCCGCTTCTTCATTAAGAAAATGGTAAAAACAGTTATTGCACGCATGCTTTTCGCAATCATTTTAAGACATGGTAGGCTATCGTTTTAAGCTTTTTTTCAAATATTGCTCGCTATTACGTTGTTCCGGCAGCTTTACTTGTAATGGTAACTTTTCCTATTTGCGGATTCCAAGCGTTGGTCGTGTTTTGCATGAAAACAATTTTCAGGTACTTGGTCCCCGCTGGCAGCGATTCATTAAAGCTTGCTTTATTCCAATTTCCAGATGTGCCAAGCAATTCATTTTTTATAGGTGTAATTTGCGTGTAGGTGATATTATCCGGCGACGAGTAAAAGTGAAAGTCTGTGATTGGCTCACTAGGCAAATACCAAGAATCTATTGCAAACTTTTCCATGTCCAGGTTTGCAAATGACTTGTAGACGATATGCTCATTCAAGTTTTTATACCGTGCCACCCTGGATGCGTCGCCTTCCATCCTATGCGCATTTGCCGTGTCAAACAACAGGCTTGCCGTGCGGGAAAATATATTCGTGTAATCATTCAGGTCATCGACTACCGTCACCGTACTGATCGGCGGAGAAGGCGGTGCTAACGGATCGTACTGAATGGATAACTTATGGGATCTCCCATCCTTAACTTGTGTGTTAACTTCGAACTTGAGCGTAGGACTGAGCTGCAAGATCGTGACTGACGGGTCTTTTGCAAGAACAGAAATACCGGATTTGGCAACTTCGTACGTAACCTTGTTCTGCAAATGCGTCGGATCGGAAACGGCGATATCCAGTACCCCCGCTTGCTCCTTCAGCATGATAGAGGAAGCATTATACGCGACAAGATCGCCAGCAATGCCTGCCGTCCAGAAATTAGCGCCCGTAACACCCAATGCTTTATCCTTCACCGCTTGCACATTCGGATCATTCACGATAATTTCAATATCCGGATTGCTGCTGTAAGCGGCCGTTTGCGCTGCATTCTTGTTCGGCAGAAGGACGTAAGCATAATCCTTATTGACAGGGTTAACGCCGTGATCAAACCAAAGCGTCGCATATTTTTTGGTTACGAAACCGAGTCCCGTGTTGCTTATGTCCAGCCAACTGCCTTTTCTGGCTTCTCTCAGCCCTTTAATTGCCGCAGGCTGCGGGAAATAATATCCGCCTGTGCCTTCCAAATACACGGATGAGACAACGGTCATATCCTCCTTCCAGCCGAGCCCCGCCGGTTTGGCCACTCCATTAACGACCAGCTCCTCGTTCCCGTTATATTGGACCGTATGATGCAATGGATTCAACACCGCTCCAAGCGGATTAGGCGCATAGAATTGAATTTCTGAGAGCCGGTTGTAAAGATCGGCATCATTCCCGTGGAATACGATTTTCATATATCTAGCCGTTGTATCCGGAAAATCATAAGCGACTATTTCCGAGGTCAACACATTGTTCTGGCCGCTGAATACAGTCGTCCATGTGGCGTCATCGGTAGAGGCTTGAATGTCAAAAGAATAATGCCTTGATAGGCCAGCAAAAAAGCTTATTCCCGCATATCCGACCTGCATGCTGCTGCCAAGGTCATATTTCAAAAACTGTCCATCGCCTAACGATGAATACCGCGTAAAAATATCGGAATCGATCGTTTCTAGACGGTTCGTCGTAGACAGCGCGGTCAAAGGGGCCACCGAAAGCGGGATAATGACATTCCCCTGCGTATTCGGAGCATAAATATGAAGCTCGTTCATGTGGATAAAATCGTTCGATGTATTTCCATAGCCAATAACCTTTACGTATCTGGCCTGAGTGTCAGGGAAATCGTACACGTTCATATCCGCCGCGCTTCCCCCTGTCGTTGACTCGCCGCTAAAGACCGTGGTCCATGTGGTATTGTTGCTCGACACTTTGATATCGAATGTGGTTGCTCTAGCTGTCTGGCTGAAGAAGTTAATACCCAAATACCCGATTGGCTGCACTTTGCCAAGGTCATATTGGATCCACTCCCCTTCGCCTAAGGAGGACCATCTGGAATCCAAGTTGTTATCCAGCGTATTGTGCGGCAGATTGCCATCGTTTCTGCTGTCGCTTACGGCATATACTTTATGCCGCAAAGGTTCATTTGCGATTGGAGTAGACGCTGGAGAATAAATATCAATTCCCTTGGCCGTGCTCGCTTTGTTTAGCATCCGATTCTCAATCGTCGTCTCGATTTTCCTGCCGTCCGTGCTGTTGATTCCACTGCCTAGGGCGACAATTTCATCGTCAAACATAAACCAGGATTTTTTGGCTTTCAGCGAGTTGCCTGCCGCTTTCAAGTCCATTCCGGCGGTTGCGTAGGATTGGAGCAGCTCCGTTCCCCCTGTCCATGTATTGGGGCTTAAATAATTCATGTTCGAATTATTGGCTCTCGTCATCGTATCCACCGTTGTGCCGGGCAAACGGTACAAGTTAACCGTTGGCCAATAATCGGTATATTGTATGAGGTCTTGATTATATAGGTATGTCATGCCTTCGCTCGTATACCAGCCCTTTTTATTATCGCCGATGCCATCCGTTGAAATGACGGATTCGTAATTGGCCATACGTTTCGAGGACATGCTGACACCGAATCCAAACCCCTCCTTCAGATGGACCGCTCTATCCATCCCCGCGAACACTTTCGTCAATACCTGCTCGCCTCTCGGAGTGACATTCGGGTCATTCAACACGGACTTTGCCAATAGCATAATGCTCAAATTCAGATCTTTATAAAATCCGACCAAGCTATTCTGCTGCATCCAATACTTCACCATTTCTTTCATTCTCTGTCCATCGGCAGGTGGCGCTGACTCCGATAACCGCAATATCGCACCCATAATTCTATGTCCCGTCACCTGATCTTGATTGTAGGATCTAGCAATCTCCCGGCCTCTAACCATATCCATCATGGCACCTTTGTATATCAAAGGCTCATACGAGTCATATACCCATTGGTACACATTGTCTAGTCCCGCGTAAGTCGGATACCATTGCGAGCCGCTCAGCAGGTAGATGATATTCGAGATATCCTGAATCAGGGCTGCTCCGTACCCGCCATTATAAGCAAAATTCAAATGCTGCACGAAAGAGCCGTCTTTGTAAAAGCCGTCTCCTGATGTGACGTAATCCATCACTTGGGATAACGCATCCCTTGCGTTCGACAATTTGGTATCCGATTTCAGAATAATGCCTTGCACGGCGAGATAGGAAGCTTTCCAGACGCGGTTAGCGCCCGTAATTTCCGCACTCGGAACATTAGGATTATGCATCGTAACCTTGGTATGATCCGGCGAGAAATGTTGAATCATGCTCATGTAATTGGTTATTCTCTCCGGTGTCTCCATCAATTCATCATACATGAGCAATACGGCATCCGAGAGCTGTATCGGCGTACCAATCTCCAAGTCATACCAGTTAAGCCACGTATGCTCCGGATACACCGTTTCATTGTAACGATTCACATGCATCCATTCCAGAGCCTCGAGAATATCCGTTTTTAGTGCTGCATTGCCATAAAGACTTGAGCCGACGCTCTTATAAGCGATTGCCATCTCCTTGATTCGCAAATAGTTCTGCGTCAAATACTTTGGATTGCTAATTAAATTGGCTTCATGAATATCCTCCCACAAATAAAGCCTGTCAGGCGTCTTATTCAAGCTACCCCAGCTGGTTTGATCCAGCATATTGACTTTATGGGCCACGTCCGGATCAGAGGTATCATATCCTGTTCCTCCGGTCAGAGTAGCCATGTACTTGATTCTTAGTTCGTCGTATGCGTCATTCGTGTCTGCGCTTACGCTTATATTCAATGTACCCGCTTGTCCAAAAACCGAGAAGATTAGAGCCAAAATCAAGAGAATGCCTAGCCTTGGCCAGAATTTTTTCAACATACGAAACACCGTTCCTCTCAAATTAAACGATTCATCATTTTTAGTGCTCCTAACATCTTCCGCGCTGTTTTGTCTGCAGCCTTAATTTGAATGCGTTTTCATTTTGCGTGAAGCCTATTCGTCATCCGTACACCCCCTTTCGACTTTCATTATTTCATCCAATATGAGGATTGAACATGGCTGCTTTTCAATAACATGAACTTATATTAGCCATCATGAGCAATGAAAAAGGGAATCCATTATATGGACTCCCTTTTTCATTGCTCATGTATCTCAACCAACCAACTTCTACGCTGTTCCGTTTATGCAATTAGTCCCCGATAGGCTCGTACGTAAAGACAGACGCCTGGAAGGGATTTCAAGTAAGCAGTGTCGAATATGTAAATGGCAGATCCCTTGCTCGAAACAGCTTCAAACCATCCGGAAGGAGTGATCCTACTTGCGGTTCCTGAGAGCGGATATTCGCCAACCGTTAGCATTTATTTCAGCAGGACATTTGCATTCGCGTCGCTCTTGGACACATTCCCGCCGCGTGATCGACAGCTTCGAGATTATAATCGGCGTCAAGGGAACGCAGTATATCCAGCAGCAGAACGATCGTTTCGAAGTCGGACCGGGAAACGCGCTGCTTATTTTGCCAGGCGAAACGCATTTCGGTTACCAGCCGAGCGAAGGTGAGCTTACGTTCTACTGGGTGCATTTCCTATGTCCCGGGAACGCAATCATTTGCAAGGAGGAGGAGTGGCTGGAGGATAGGATCCAGAGGGAGTCCGAAGGGCAGCATGCGGTCAAAAACGAATATGCGTATTTGCCTCTATTTTTCCGATGCGGCCATCCAGACAAAATTGATATCCTGTTCCACCAGCTTCAGCATTTGGCCAATTCCAAGCTTATTCACCATTCTGCCCTGCACTATAGGATGACTTCTTTATTTTTGGAGCTTGCAGAGCAGGCGGATTCGGGCCATGCAACCGGCGCCCTCATACCGCCTGATCCGTTGGTTGCCGAAATCGTAGAATGGATTCGCATCCATACGGCGGAGCCGCTTACTGCTTCCATTATCGCTGACAAATACGGCTACAACCGGGACTATCTTTCCAGACAATTCAAGCGCTTTTTGGGCAGAAACCTTCATGAGTATATTTTGGCGCAAAAATTGTTCAAAGCAAAGTCACTGCTGGCCGGAACCAACCGTACCGTCAAGCAGATTGCGCATGACGTAGGCATCCCGGACGAAAAATACTTCATACGCCTCTTTCGCAAGCATGAGCATCTTACACCAACCGGATATCGCAATGCCTACTATCTGAAACATATGAACGTCGAATAAACGCTCATCGCAATAGAAAGCCTTCGCCAAGCTCATCCAGCGGATCAAGAATGAATTCGCACGACGCGACCAATCTCGCGCGTGCGGTCAAAACCAAGACTAATTCCAGGTCACGTTCTTCAATACCGTCTGTTGATAAGATCATGCATTCTAATAACCCGCCTGCAGGACCAAAGAAGCGATGGGGGACATTGCAATTCGCCCCTTCCCCGCGAAGCTTAGCGAGCATCGCTCCGATCGCGGCCATGTGTGGAGCGCGCACTAAACTACCATCGCGGCCGATCGCAGCGAGCACCCATTCCATGCCATTCTTCTCCTCCGCGAGCACCGTTGTTTTACCTTCCGCGCAGCTTCCTATATATTTTTCGATCTCATAAGCGTTGCGGGGATGAAGCGACAATCCGGCGTCAAGCGCCCGAACAACCCTGTAGGAAGCTAGCTCGGACGAAGCCAACCGGTAAACGGCAGACCGTCTGGTTTCACTGTCCGTTGGACCAACTGCAATCGATCCGCCCTTCGTCTCAAATACGATTCCGTCCGCGTTTGCCAATAACCCGGTTTCCGTCATAGCCAAAGCTGCGCAGAGCGCATCCATTCCGTCAACCAGGCAAGTGCCTTCCGAATCGAATACCATCAAGCCGTAATCGCCTTTTCGCGATGAAGTCACGACACCGATTCGCATTGCAGCATGCCCTCTCGGCTCATGCTGCAGCCAGCGAAGCGGCGAACGTTCCGCTTGCCATAACCGCAAAGCTTTTTCCGACAGCGTTTCTGCCTCGCGGTATTCCGCGACATCGAACAGGACCCGCAGCGGCCAGCCAGCGACATGTACGTCCAACGATTTGGCCATTCTACTAAATTTCATGTTTGGGCATTCTCCCCTCAGTGATCGTTTGGAGGTACGAACAAAAAACCTTCGTTCAACGGATCTTCCGGATCGGAATAAAACGTGTGCATGCCCATCATCCTTGCCGAACCGGCAATTTCCGTTACGACGGCCTGCTGCCTGCCGATCATCGTCTGCTCCAACACCCTGCCTTTGAAAAGCGAGCCGACAATGCTTTCGTATACGAACGTCTCGCCAAGAGCGATTTTCCCCTGCGCAAACAGCGCTGCCAGCTTAGCCGAAGTGCCCGTGCCGCAAGGCGAGCGGTCGATGCCTCCCGGAGGCACGACAACCGCATTTCGTAAATCCGCGTCTGGATGACTGGCATCGCCATAGAACTCGACATGCGTTACGCCTCGTATAAACGTAGATTCCGGATGCTCAATGACCAAGCTCTTGTTAATCGCTTGCCGAATGTGAACCGCTTGCCGGATAATAGCCGCCGCATTCGAGGGTTCAAGCTGCAGCCCGCATGCGCTGGCGTCTATAATCGCGAAGAAATTGCCGCCGTAAGCAATTTCGCATGCCATGTCTCCGAGACCCGGAACGTAAACGCTGCTTACGCTGTGCAGGAATGCCGGTATGTTACGGAACGCTACTTGTAGAGCGACCCCATCCTTAACCGTCACCTCCGCGCGAACAAGTCCAGCGGGCGTATCCAGCCTAATAACCGTTATCGGCTCCTCTACCCGTACAAGTCCGCATTCGACCAATGCCGTGCAAAAACCGATCGTATCATGCCCGCACATCGGCAAGTAGCCGCCTGTTTCAATATAAATGACGCCTACGTCTGCTTGTTTATGACAGGGCGGCACCAGGCATGCTCCCGACATCACCTCATGCCCGCGAGGCTCGTTCATCAGCAGGCGCCGAATGCCGTCATGATTTTGTTTCATATCGAGCATCTTTTCCGCCATCGTTGCTCCTTCAAGCTTCGGCATTCCGCTAATAATCGTTCGGGTCGGATTGCCTCCAGTATGGGTGTCAATGGTGCGATACACTTGCGCTGCGTTCATGTCCGCCATCCCCTTCTCTCTTATTGAACCGGCCGAATCTCAAAGGCTCCGCCGGAATGCATGTCGTCTTGGCAGCCGTGAGCAATTCCGCCATAAGCTTACCGGTTACGGCAGCCAGGCTGATGCCGTCTCCTTCGTGTCCAGCCGCAATATAGAAGCCTGGCAACTCTTCGACCTCTGATACGATCGGCAAATGGTCGGGCGTCCAAGGCCGCAAGCCGGTATACGTGCGTATGATTTGAAAATCGGACAGTGCGGGATAAAAACGGAGCAGCCGCCTGGCCATGCAGGCGATGACCTCCGGCTGTACTGTCGTATCGAAACGGGCAAACTCCCTGCTGGAGCCGATCAGAAAGTTCTGGCTCTCGGTCGGCTCGAAGACGAGCGCCACGCCGTATTGTTCCGTCAAGCGGTCGACTTGACGGGTGCCGCCGAATTTGGACATCAAATAACCGAACTCCATTACCTTTCGCATGCCGACAGGCTGCTGCCTGGAGGCGACAATGAGATGCCCCTTGCGCGGAGTTATCGGAACGTCTACACCGACCATCCCTCCGATCGTTGGTGCCCAGCAGCCAGCAGCGTTGACAACCTTGTCCCCGACCCACGTGCCTTGGTCCGTTTCGACAGCATAACCATTTCCGCTCAGTTTCGTTACGTTTTGCACGGTCGTCCCCAAACATATTTCCGCTCCGAGGCGCCTCGCCCCGTCGGCAAGCGCATAGGTCAGCAAATAGGGATTTACCGTCGAATCGGAGCCGCATTCCAGGCCGCCGGGCAAATCGTCCGCGAAATAGCCCGACTCCTGGCGTATTTCGTAACGGTCGAGCATCCGGAACGGGAGCCCCAGCGCAGCTTGCCTCGCCACCCAGCTTCGCGCTGCTTCCATTTCCGCTTCATTCTCGCATACGAACACGCTGCCGGGAGCCCGGTATTCGAACGGCTGCGCAAGCTCCCGTGCCAGCTCCGCAACGATGCGCTGGCTCTCGATCGACATCAGGCTATCGAATCCGGGCTCCTTGTCGATGACGAGAATATTCCCGTCACATCGCGAAGAAGTACCTTGCGCAAGCTCACCCCGTTCTAGCATGGCGACGGACAATCCAGCTTTGGATGCAAAATAAGATACGGACGCACCAATAATGCCGCCTCCCAAAACAAGCACGTCCGCATGCCGCTTAATAGTCATGAGCTTCACCTACCGATACATATATTTACACTTTCTGTTTACAGTGTAATAATTAAGATACACTCTTCAAGGGAGGGACCCTCGTTGCAACCAACCGCTTCCGCGCATAATCAGTTAGATCCATTCCATGATCTGATCGGAGAAAGTCCGGCTTTGCTCTCTGTTATCGATTTGGCGCGCGGCCTCGCCCATACTGCTGCCACCGTCACGCTAACGGGAGAAACCGGCGTCGGCAAAGAAGTGTTCGCAAGGGGAATTCATTCTCTTCGCGAAGCGGCCGGCTCCCCGTTCGTTGCCGTCAATTGCGGCGCAATGATGGCTAGCCTTGCCGAAAGCGAGCTATTCGGCTATGAGAAAGGCGCGTTCTCCGGAGCAGATCCGCGGGGCAAATCCGGCAAGGTCGAGCTCGCCCGCGGCGGCACGCTATTTCTGGACGAAATCGGGGAGCTGCCGCTCGATTTGCAGGCGAAGTTGCTGCGTATTCTCGAACACCGCGAATATTATCCGGTCGGCGGAACACGCAGCCTCCACTCAGACTGCCGATTCATTGCGGCAACGAATCGCGATTTGGCCCAGCTTGTGGAACACGGAAAGTTTAGGGAGGATCTGTATTACCGGTTAAATGTAATTGAGCTGAACATTCCGCCCCTTCGTCACCGTCCCGAGGATATTCCGCTCCTCGCCGAGCTGTTCGCGAGACGGTACGGCTGCACCGTGCCCTTAGACGACGGATTGCATTTGCTGCTTGCTCAGCATCCATGGCCAGGCAACGTCCGCGAGCTCCGTAATGCGATCGAGCGCCTATGCGTGTTGTCCGCAGGCGGCTCGCTTAAAGCCGAGCACCTGCCTCCCGCTGTACTGCGCAGCGCCGCTCATTGGTCGCCGCCCTCCGAGGCGCAAGCCAACCTAACCCCTTCGTTGCCAAAGCAAGGTGCTTTATCCGATTGGCTGGCGGATTATGAACGCCGTTTTATCGAGTCCGCGCTCCAGGAAACAAGCGGCAACAAGCAGGCAGCCGCCCAACTTCTAGGCATTTCACGTATGACGCTCTATAAGCGCATCCGCTCGCTGTTCGGAAACGATTCAGCGCACTAAAGGCGTATTAATTGTTTCGGTGAACGATTCAGCGCACTAAAGGCGTATTAACCGCTTCGGAAAACGGGTAAGCTGCTCTGCGAAGCCATCCTTATTTACATAAAGATCATCTTCAATCCGAACCCCTCCCAAGCCGGGGATGTAGATACCCGGCTCGATCGTCAGCAGCATACCGCTGACGACGGGCTGTTCATTCCAGCCGTGTACGGAAGGCGGCTCGTGGATCTCGATGCCAAGGCCGTGGCCGACGCGGTGAGGAAATCGCTCTCCGTAGCCGCGGCTTCTAATCCACGACCTTGCCGCTCCATCGACCGACGCCAGCGGTGCTCCTACCTGCAGCGCGGCAATCGCCCTCCGATTCGCCTCCAGAACCGTTTCGTATATCCGCTCCTGCTCCGCCGTCCCTTGACCGACAAGGAATGTCCGAGTCATATCCGATAAGTAGCCTTTATGAACGACACCCATATCAACGAGCAGAATATCGCCCTCGACGATTACGTATTCCGAGGTTTCTCCATGAGGCAGCGCAGACCGTTCGCCTCCTAGCACGGTCGTCTTGAAAGCAGGGCCATCCCCTCCTGCCAGCATAATCTGCCTATCGATTTCCTCCGCAAGATCCCGTTCCTTCATCCCTCGGCGAAAAAATCGTAAAGCGGCTTCAAGAGCAGCGTCCGCGAAGCCTGCCGCTGCCTTCACGAAATCCGCCTCTGTCCGCGTCTTGCAGCCACGCATCTGCCCAATATCTCCGTCGATATCCACGAATTCAGTATCCGGCCACAAATGAATCAACTGTTCAGTCATTTTCCAGGTCAGTGTTTCTTTTTCGATGCCGCAGCGCCGAAACTGCCCGCCGCAATTTCCACTTAACGCTTCGGTCGCAGGCTTCCCGTCTGGAATGGGCACTAGCCTATCGATTCCTTGCGCCATGCTTGCCTTTGTCTCATCCAATTCGGGAACAAACAATATCGTCGTTCCGTCAGTCTTTATCCATAGCGCCATAAATCGTTCCATAGGATCCGATCGGAATCCCGTCAAATAAGCGATAGACGCCGGCGATACCACGAGTGCCGCCCCTATGGCCTTCTTCTCCAGCTTCTCCAAGAGCATGCTCCTTCTGCTTCGGTACAGCATATTCAAATTGAATCCCACCTTATCAAGCGGATTGAGACGGCGTCGGCCCTCGTCATATTAGAAGCTGCAAAAACGATGCCACGGGCTCTACTATTGCGAACTTTTCTATATCTTTTTGGGATGGCACGAAATTTGCATCTTCTTAAAGTATCCAGAGAGATCAACAAGGAGGCTGTCTACATGAACGAAGCATCGATTATCGTTTGCAGATGCGAAGAGGTTACATTGGAGCAAATCCGTGAGACCATACGCCAGCATGGCTGCTCCGCGCGCGAGACAAAGCTGCGGACGCGTGCTGGCATGGGAATATGCGGCGGCCGTACATGCCGGCCTTTGCTCGATCGATTGGCGATTAAGCCTGGAGGAGACTTTCCTTCCAATCTGCCGCTAAAGGTCCAGCCGCCGGTTCGACCGGTATCTTTTGCCGATTGGGGGCAATCATGATGAGCTACGGCAGAATCGAACACCATCCCGTTCTCGGCCCTCTCCCACCCGCGGAAACCGTCTCCTTTTCCTTTGATGGGATATCTTATAAAGCGCGCGAAGGCGAGAGCATCGCCGCCGCGCTGCTTGCTGGCGGCATTCGGACGCTGAGGCTCCACGAAGAGCACGGATCGCCTAGAGGCATTTACTGCAACATCGGACATTGCATGGAATGCCGGGTAACGATTGGCGGCAAAAGCGGCGTTCGCGCTTGCCTAACGCCGGTTAAGGACGGCATGGACGTTCGTTCCGGGACCGTCCTTCCAACGCCGTTCCGGCGAATGGCGGAGGAAGAGAGGAGCCCTTCCATATGAATTCCGTCTATGATCTTATCATCGTCGGCGCGGGACCAGCAGGTTTGGCTGCAGCATGCTCTGGTGCACAAGCCGGATTGAAGGTGCTCCTGCTGGACGAATTCATGAAGCCCGGCGGGCGCCTGCTCGGCCAATTGCATCAGGAGCCTGGCGGTGCCTGGTGGAACGGCATTCGGGAGGCTGAATTGCTCGTGCTCGGTGCGCGGGATGCGGGCGCGCATATTCAAAGCGGAGTGTCCGTAACCGGTTTGGATCGGACGAGTGATAATGGTTGGACGGTATGGACGAACCTAGGCTGTTATCGTGCGCCTTTCGTCCTCCTCGCTACCGGCGCTGCCGAATCGGCAAACCCGCTTCCGGGATGGACGCTTCCCGGCGTGATGTCAATCGGGGCCGCGCAGGTGATGACGAACGTACAACGCGTTCGCGTCGGCAATCGAGGCGTCGTCATCGGCATGAGCGTACTCGCCATGGCCATCGTGTCCGAGCTTCGACTTGCCGGCATCGATTTGGCTGCGATCGTACTGCCGCCCGGCAATGCGCTTAGCGGCAAAGCCTCCGATCCCGAAGCCGTACTCGGCTCGTTGCTGCGCTTCGCGGACTTAGCGCCAAGCGCGATGCTCAAATATGGTGCGAAGCTTCTGCGGAACAGTATGCTGCGCAAGCTCGCGTTGACCTTTTTCCCTAAACAAGGAATACGTATGCTAGGCGTGCCTCTTCAGCTTCGCCGCTGCGCGATCGAGATTGTCGGAAGGGACGCCGTAGAAGGCGTCCTCATCGCTGACGTCACAGCGAGCGGAGAACCTATTGCCGGCAGCGAACGTTTCGTGGAAGCCGACTTCGTCTGCATCGCTGGCGGGTTGTACCCGCTTGCGGAGCTGGCCGCGGTCGCCGGCTGCCCTTTCCGTTATGTGCCGGAGCTCGGCGGGCATGTTCCGGTGCATGGCGAGAATATGCAAACGCCGCTTCCCGGTCTCTACGTCGCCGGCAACATTACCGGTGTAGAGAGCGCCAAAGTCGCGATCGCGCAGGGAACAGTAGCCGGCTTATCGATCGCAATCAACGCTTCAGCCGAGAAAGCTCCCGGTGAAGCCGAAGTCAAAGATGCCATGGCGCAAGTCAAACGGACAAGAAGCGAAGCACTCATTCAGTTCCATCCTGATATCGCCCGCAGTCGAGCGAAGCTGTACCAAACCGAAAACGTCTAACGACCATGCAAATAAGCCGCCTCAGGGTTTTTCAACCCCAAAGGCGGCTTTGTCATGCTCTTCGTAATGCTCTTGGTCAGCTATTAAAGAGTGCGGTGATTTCCGACCCGCTCAGCGCCCGGTTGTAGATGCGGAAATCGTCTAGTCCTCCATTCAAATAGGCGTCTCCTGCATATTGCGATCGACCTAGATAATTGAGTGTCGTATTGCCTAAGTTCGAAGGCTTAATCGTCATATTCGCATTCGTCGCTACGGATACGCCATCCACGTATAGCGTGCCCGCGGTCCCGTTCAACGTCACCGCAACATGCTTCCACACGCCCGTCGGGAATGCCGTCGCCGTCGATAGCCGCTGCTCCCCGCCGCTGCCGCTCGTCGTAATCGCGAACCGTAGTCCAGCTCCGCCCGGTCGCGGCGTGAGAAACATATTCGACGTAGATCCGGTCCCGAAGTCAAAAATCCGAGTCCAGTTCGATGTATTGTCCACTTTGACCCAAGTGGCGATCGTGAAATCGTTTAGCCCGCTGACGATACCGCTAGGCAAGCTGCCGTAGCCAGTCGTTCCGTTAAAAATAGCAGCATTGGCGGAATGGCCGGCAGCCCATGTTACGCCGCCGCTCAGCGTCGTGTTAAAGCCATTGCCGGAAGCGTCGGCCGCTGTCGTACCGCTCGTTTCATTAAATAGGTATCGTGCAACCAGATCGGTTGGCGGCTCGGTACCGTTCAAGCTAATCGTAAACGTCTTCGTGACCGGCACGCTGAGCGTATCGTAGTCCCGTAGCTGCACCGTGAACGTATAGCTGTTCTGGGGCGCACTGCCCGAGATTGTTCCGCTAACGGTTCCCTTGAAGCGATCCAAGGTCAGTCCCGGCGGAAGCGAACCGCTTGTTATATTCCAATCATAGAACGGTACGCCGCCTTTCGCCGAAAGCGCCTGCGAATAAGCCGCGCCCTTCGTGCCGCCCGGCAGCGATGTCGTAACGATGGACGGAGCAACAAATGGCGTTAGCGTTTTTTTGAGCTTCCAGCCTGCATTCTCCGCAATGAGCAAAGAGAGCTTCGTCATCATCCATCTCTTCGGATGGAACATATGGCTGCGCCCGCCGCTTTGTCCGCTCAGCCGATCCCAGTTCTGGGAACTGGCTTCCGGAATGTGGTAGCTGGTATCGAGCGGCACCGCGTTGCCTTGATAGGCGATCACTTCGGAATCGTTCGTTCCGCCGCTTGCGACATATGCTGCCATACCAGGCCAGTCGCTATGGAAGGCGACTGCATGCCCGAATTCATGGGCGATCAAACCCAGCAAATCGGTTTGGCAATTGGAGGTGCAAGTAGAGCCGGGCATCTGCGTCAAGTAATAATCTTCATCGTTCAACGAGGTAAACGGCGTAAAGCCCGTATAGAAATCTAAAATCGTTGCGAGTGAACGCGGAATCGGTCCCGGCACCTGAACGCCTGCGCGTTTGTGGTAATTACCGTTGATGGAGGGAAATCCGGTAGAATATGGATCATTAATCCCGCGCAGGAAGATCCACATGCCGTTATACGCGGCGTTATTCGTGACCGATATGGAGTTCTGCCAGTTGTCTCCCGGAAGCGACATCTGTTCCGCACCGGAAGCGACTGTATCATATGGAGCTTCGTCGAAAAAGTAGAACCAGTCCTTGATCGCCTGCTCCGTGGCGGCTTTCACCCCGGCGTCGCCGAATATATTCGTGATCGTGTCGAAGCGGTAATCGAATTTGAGCGGCATCGTTGGCTCGGCATTGTCATCCTGATCGAGCACCCGAATCGCAATGGATTGTGTGCTGGTCGCATTGTTTCCTTGAACCACCTGCAAAGTCAACGTATGATTCTCGATTTCACCGTTGCCGCCGACCCGGTCAGGGTGGATAGCCAAGTTAAATTCTTGCGTGGATGCTGCATTAGCGAACGTCAACGTTTTGGCCGCACCTGTCGCTGACATTGTACTCGGCCTGTTCATCATTAGGCGGGAGGTGCCTTGGGTCGTTAAGTTGACCGTAACAGGGAACACCGCGCTAGTCGGCGGCTTGACCGTGAGCTTGATATACGGGTTGGCAAGATAACCCTGCCAGTCCACAAGCTCGATCCCGTTATCGTTCACCGTCCGGCCAAAAATATCGACGACCTCGGCGTAACTCGCCGCGGCATGAACCGGCCTCGGCGGACCTGTAAAGAGCAGCGCGACCAGAAGCACCGCGATCAATATAGCAGATACGGCTGCGGTGATCGTAAAGCTCCGCTTTCCTTGCATGGTTCGTTGTTCCATTCCTTGAGCCTCCTCTTCGTTTTTCATACTCGAAGCACGCTTCCCATCGCCTACCTGCGGTTACATGGGTATCTCCCCCCTTCATGAACCGGGTACGATTACAGCGGCATGGACCGGAAAGTCGACGGCAGAATGCGTTCCTCTTCCCGGTATTTCGCGACGGTACGCCTAGAGATGATCAGCCCTTCCTCCTGAAGCAATGCGGCAAGGCGCGCGTCCGTTAACGGGCGCTGTTTGTTCTCCCCTGCGATTAGCCCCCGGATGCGATGCTTCACCGCGCGCGAGGATACCTCTTCTCCGCTGTCACTTTCGACACCATTGGAAAAAAACGCATGTAACGGCAGCACGCCAAACGGCGTATCTACGTGCTTTCCTCGAACTGCCCTGCTGACGGTCGAGAGATGAAAACCGGTCTCGGAGGCGATCTGCTCCAGCTTAAGAGGCCTTATGGCTGCCACTCCTTCATTCAGAAATCGCTGCTGCTGTAAGGCGATAGCAGAGGTCACAGCAGTTAGCGCTCGCTTTCGGAAACGTAGCATCCCCTGCAATGCGCCTGCTTCTTTTCTCTTGGCCGCAACCCAATCATGCCACTCGCCAGTAGCAGCACCTTTATCCAGCCCGAGAGCATGAAAGCTTATCCGGAACGGAGCAGATTCGCGAATTACGAAGCCTACACCGTCATCCGCCTTTCGCAGCTTGATCTCCGCTATCGCATATAAACCGTCCGAATTGCCGTAGCGAAGCCCCGGACGGGGATTGAGACTCCGCAAATACCGGACGGCGCCTTCTATTTCCTGCTCACTTATTCCGAGCGATTTGCCGATGATCTTCCAACGCCGCTTGGCGACATCTCCGAGATGGCTTTGGATCAGCTCCTTGACAAACCGAGGTGCGCTGTTGTCGCGAGACGCCTGCAGCAGCAAACATTCTTTCAGCGACGCGGCAGCAGAGCCTGCGGGTTCCAATGTATGCAGCAGCCTAAGTCCAGCACCGACGACATCCATCTCAAGCCCCGTGCAGGTCGCCGCCTCTTCAAGTCCAATAGCCAAATAACCGGATTCATCCAAATTGCCCGCCAAAAAGGCGGCAGCCCGTTTCTCCGGTCTCGGCGCGTTAGTTAACCTGACCTGGGCGAGCAGTGCTTGCTCGAGCGTTTCCTTCTCCATGCGGGCTGCAGCCAAGCCAGCACCTTCCGTTCGATGGCCGACCGCTCCCCTTTGCTTGCCCGCGTAGGATAACCACTCCGCCTCCTCGAGCTGTATCAACGGATTGTCCTGCTCGGCCTCCCGCAAATAGGAGAACAGATCCGCTGTCGTCATCTGCAGCAGCATGAGCGATTGCCTCAGCTCGGGAGCAAGCGCGCAACGCATCTGCGGCAACAAGAGCATATTCAAATTCGGACTCGCCATTGTCATTGCCCATCCTCCCTTCATCGCGCTTTAACGGTATTGAATCGCGCATGTTTTCAGATGGGAATAGAAATCGAGAGCCGATTGGCCCTGCTCCCTGCTATGGGAGCTGGAATCCTTCATCCCGCCGAAGGGTGCCTGATATTCGACACCTCCTGTTTCCTGGTTGACGCGGACCATGCCCGCTTCGGCTTCCTCGAGAAACCGGAACGCGCTGTTCAAATCCCGTGTGAATACGGAGGCGCTAAGCCCAAATACAGTCCGATTAACGAGCCCGATCGCGTCGTCGATGTCATCCGCAGGTAGCATTACGGCCAACGGGCCGAACACTTCCTCTTGGACGAGTCGATGATCGGCTCCTACTCCCTCAACAAGCAGAGGGGAGATATAATACCCTTCTCCTTCTCCCTCGGCATTAGGGCCAACAGCGATCGTTCGCGCCTCCGCAAGGGCGGTCTTCACGAACCGGTTAACCGACTTGAATTGCTCCAACGAGGCGACTGGACCGAGGTACGCCCCTTCGGTTCTTGCATTCGCCATGCGCAGTTTCGCTATCGCTTCACTCGCTTTGGACGAAAACTCATCGTAAACCGCCCGTTCGACGATAACCCTGCTCGTCGCCGTGCATTTCTGCCCCGCCGAGCGAAAGGCGCCGCTAACGACGGCCGCAACCGCTATATCGAGATCGGCGTCGCGCAGAACAACGGCCGCATTCTTGCCGCCCATCTCCGACTGGTACTTCAAATTCCGCGCAGCGCTCGCTGCCGCGACGCGTAGCCCCGTTACGGAGGAACCGGTAAAGCTGATCGCGTCAATCTTCGCTTCCTCCAGCAGCGCCTCGCCAACGACGCTTCCCTTTCCGATAACCAGATTAAGGGTACCGGCAGGCAATTTAGCTTCGGCGAATATTTCCGCGAGCTTAACCGCAGTCAGGCAGCCGTTCTCTGCCGGCTTCCATACGACCGTGTTGCCGCATATTAAAGCGGGTGCGATCTTCCATATCGGGATAGCTACCGGAAAGTTCCAAGGCGTTATGACCGCAGCTACTCCGAGCGGGACGCGAACCGAATACTGCTTCACGTTGGCGAAGGCCGAAGGAATCATCTGTCCGTTCGCACGGACACCTTCCGCTGCGTAATAGCGAAGCAATTGGACGCCGCGTGCCACTTCCCCGCGCATCTCGGCAATTGGCTTGCCCATTTCTCTACTGGCCAGATTGGCAAGCTCTGCCCCGCGAGACTCAAGCAAACCGGCCATGTGATAAAGATAGTCCCCTCTTGCGGCTCCCGTCATCGCTGCCCATTTCGGCTGCGCGCACCGCGCCGCATCGACTGCCGCAAACAATTCCGCCTTGCCCGATAAGTGAACGAATCCCACCGTCTCTGCTAATTCGGAAGGATTGCGGACTTCGAGCGTGCCCGCTTCCGGCTTGCTCCATTCCCCGCCGATCCAGTTGCTGGACTCCATGCTGCTTCCCCCCTTCTGAATTTCAACTATTCGCTCGTGGCGTACTCATACGCCTCACGAATGTCGTTCTGCTCCGCCTCCGTTAGCGGCAGGCGCGGCGGGCGGGTCAAACCCATCGGCCGACCGGCCAATTCCATACTGTATTTGATCGCCTGAACGAGGCGGGGATTCGCATCCCAATGGAATAACGGAAGCAATTTGCGATAAATAGCGATCGCCTCATCCAGCTTGCCCTGCTGAGCCAGCTTGAACAAGCGGACGCTCTCCGACGGCAATACATTCGTAAGGCCGGCGATCCAGCCCGCTGCACCGAACAGTCCGCCCTCCATAGCCAAATCATCTACGCCGATCATGATCTGAAGATCGGTCAGCCTCTGAATATCGTGTACTCTCCGGATATCGCCCGAAAACTCCTTGACGGCGACAACGTTCTCGATGGCGGACAGTTTTTGCAGAAAGGCTGGCTTCATGTCAGTCGGGTAATCATGCGGGTTGTTATATACGACGATAGGCAGCCCAACCAATGATAGCGATTCGTAATGATGGATCACTTCGGCTTCGGATGGCCTATAACTGATCGGCGGCAATGCCATAATCCCCGCTGCACCGGCCTGCTTGGCATGCTCCGCCCATTGCACGGCCATTCCCGTGGAAGGCGCAGCCGTTCCGGCAATGACAGGCACCCGGCCTGCCGCCGCGGCAACCGCAGTCTCGACTACCGTCCTTCGCTCTTCTGCCGACAAAGTGGCGTACTCCCCAACTGAACCGGTCGGGACGATGCCGTCGACGCCTTCCCGGATCAACCAATCGACATGGTCCTCTAAGCGGGTAACATCCACGTTCAGCTTGTCGTCAAAAGGGGTTACGATAGCGACATAAACGCCTGAAAATAAACTCATGCTTGCTTCCTCCTCGATACGACGGCTCGAGCCGTCCAATTTAGAGCGCGATTAGCGCTTTGGGACTTGTTGTGAGGACGTCCACGCCATTCGGCGTTATGAGCACGTCGTCTTCGATGCGAACGCCTTCAACATTGGGAATGTATATGCCCGGCTCAACGGTCAGCACATTGCCCGGTTCCAGAATCGAATCGCTTTGCCGCGATAAACGAAGCTGCTCGTGGATTTCCAAGCCGATGCCATGACCGAGTCCATGTCCGAAATATTCACCGAAGCCTTGCCCGGCAATGATATCTCGGCCTAGCGCGTCCCCCTGCTTGCCGTTCATGCCGGGGCGCAAGCCGCGAATCGCTTTCTCATTTGCCGCAAGCACAACATCATAGATCTCGCGCTGCCTCGCA
The DNA here is from genome assembly GCF_056269165.1 of Paenibacillus sp. J22R232. Lineage (NCBI taxonomy): Bacteria > Bacillati > Bacillota > Bacilli > Caryophanales > Paenibacillaceae > Paenibacillus > Paenibacillus sp. J22R232. The sequence continues at coordinate 151,665 of NZ_JBWDNK010000006.1, forward strand.
TTCGGCTTGCCCACGAATACCGTTCTTGTCACATCCGACATGTAGCCGTTCACGATCGCTCCGAAATCGAGCGTAACGAATTCATCATTGCCGATTTCCTTAACGCTAGCCACGCCGTGCGGCAGCGCCGAGCGATAGCCCGAGGCGACGATGAAACCCGGCCATCCGCATTCCGCGCCGAGCAGCCGGATACGGTATTCCAGCTCCGCGGCAACTCTTCTCTCGGACGTACCGGGCCGAATGAGCGGCAATATTTGAAAAAATGCCTCGTCCGCTATGCGGGCTGCTTCCCGGAGCGACGCGATTTCGGCTTCATCCTTGACGTTGCGAAGCTTATCTACGATCTCCTCGGTCGTTACGCATGCAATGCCCGTTAATTTCTCTTGCAGATGCCCATATTGCGCCATGCTCAACCGATTTCCCTCGACGGCCAGCTCTCGCACGCCAAGCTTCCGTACATGCTCCGCGATTGACGCCAAAGGCTGATCACCATGCCGCACCACAACAAAGGTCTCCGCCTGCTCCGCCGCTTGCGAAAGGTAGCGGAAATCGGTTAGCAGAAAGGCACGCTCGCCGGTTACGAGCGCATACCCGGATGATCCGGTGAATCCGGTCATATACTGGCGGTTAGGACCATGCGTAATAAGGATGGCTTCGAGCCGCTTCTCTTTCATCACCGACCGCAGCCGTGACAACCTGGCATTCATCATCCGATGTTCCCCCTTAGCCTTTAATGCCCGTAAGCGTAATCCCTTCGATAAAGTAGCGCTGCGCAAGGAAAAACAACAAAATAATCGGAGCAACCATCGCGGCAGACGCTGCCATCAGATACCCCCATTGCGCATTGTAAAGACCTTTGAACGAAGCCAGGCCAAGCGCCATCGTAAACTTGGACTCCGAGCTGAGATACAAGGTTGGCTCCAAAAACTGGTTCCACACGTCATTGAACGAAAACACGGTAATGACGAGCAAAGCAGGCTTGGAGAGCGGAAGTACGACCCGCCAGAGCACGGTCAACGGGCCCGCTCCGTCCATGTAGGCTGCCTCATCGAGCTCGCGCGGAATGGAAAGGTAAAATTGACGCATCAGAAAAATCGCGAATACGCCTTGCCCGGTATAAACGCCTGCTCCGAACCAGGAGGGCAGCGCGAGCGGAACGAACGAATCAAGCGCCCCCACTTCCCGCCATAAGACGAACATCGGAATGAGCGTCGCTGCTCCCGGCAGCATGCCGGTTGCCATCAGCACGCCGAACACGATATTTCGGCCCGGCCATCTCAGCCTTGCGAATGTATAGGCGGAGATGATCGTCGTGACGAGGACGCCGCTGACCGTGAGCAATTCAAGCGTCATCGTATTCAGGAAGAAGCGGGTGAACGGAACGGCCGTTAGCGCCTCTGGATAATTGCTCCAACGGAAAGGGCTCGGAACCCACTCCGGCGGGAAAATGAATATTTGCGCATTATCCATCAAGGAGCTTCTGACCAGCCATATGAGCGGTAAAATCATCAGCAGGCTAAGCACAATGAGCGTTATATAAGTGAACATGCGGGGATTCGTTCTGCTCACTACTTTCCTCCCCCTTCGTAATACACCCATTTGCGCGAAGTCCTGAACGTAATGAGCGTCAGCACGACGATAATGATAAACAGAATCCAAGACAACGCCGATGCATATCCGATTCTCGTCTCCGTGAAGGCCACTCGGTACAGATAGACGACATAGAGCAAGGTGGCGTTATTCGGGCCTCCCTGCGTCATGACGTACACGCTGTCGAAGCTTTGGAAAGCTCCGATTTGCATCATGACCATGTTGAAAAATATCGTCGGCGTCATCGATGGCAACGTGACATGGTAAAATTTTCGCCACGCGCCTCCCCCGTCCACTTCAACCGCCTCGTACAAATGCGCGGGAACGGATTGCAGCCCCGCCAAAAAAATAATCATATAATTGCCGACGCCCCACACGCTCATAAGCGCAATCGATGGAATCGCGGTTTCCTCCGCATAAATCCACTGACTTCCGGGCAATCCAACGAATTCAAGCATCGAGTTAAGCAATCCGAAGTCCGGATTGAACAGCCATAGCCAGAGCATCGTGCTTGCGATCCGGGGGACAATGGACGGCAAAAAAAAGATCGTTCGGAAAATAGACAAGCCTTTTACCTTGCGGTTAAGGAGCATCGCAAGCCCGAATGCGGCAATAATAGCCACCGGAACGGTTGCAAGCACATAATAGATCGTCACGAACAGTGACTTCGTAAATACCGGATCCTTCGTTAAGATCGTCTCGTAGTTGTTCAATCCGACAAAAGCGGATTGACCGCCGATTTGCCAATCGGTCAAGCTGAAGGCAAAGGATGCTATGATCGGTCCTATGGCGAAAAGGATCAATCCGAGCGTGACCGGAAGCGCGAGCAGCATGCCCCAGCGGCGTTCCATCTTGAGCAGTCCAGATTTGTTGCGTTTCATATTGACTCCCTCCATCCGGAATAGGTGAGCGATGCGGCAATCAGGGGACGGAAGCGCAGCCATCCGCCGCCTTCCGCCCTTTGCTCTGATCGAATGCCGATTATTCGTTCGGATATTCCCCTTGAATGAGAGGGTCAATCTGCGGCTTCAGCTCGTCGAGCGCTTCTTGGGCCGTTTTCTTATTCGTCCAGATAAGATCGAGTCCCGGCGTAAGCTTGCTGTTGATTTCAGGCCAGTTTTTGATCGCCGTAGACGGGGATTTGACCGCATAACCTTTCGTATATTCAATGCCTGCCTGCAGAAATTCCGGTGGATGCGCCGGATTGTCGGTCCACTGCTTAATGGCCGCTTCCTCCGTGTAGTATTTCTCCTCCGTTGGCATCCATAGGCCAGTCCGGTACAGATCGACCTGATCCGGGTTGTTGTGGTACAAATAAAACTCCAGCGCCTCGGCAGGATGCTCCGTTGAGTTGAATACGACCGTTGTGCCGGCTAAAATGACTGTCTTTGGCTCCTTAAGCTTCGGCAATACGCCGATGCCATAGTTCAGCTTTTTGTTGTTCGTCAAGTCGAGCAGCGCCCACGTTCCGTCAAGCACCATAGCGACTTTGCGCGTTTGAAGACGGACATGGTTATCCGGCATGTTTTGTTGCTGTATGAGATTCGGAGAAACGTGGTGGACGTATATCAAATCCTGCAGCTTTTGGAACACCTCGACGGATTCCGGCTCGTTAAGCGCATAGCTTTTGCCCGAATCGTCCAGAATGCCCGCGCCGTTGCTCTCGAGCAGCGGACCGTACGTACCGCGGTCAGTACCGAATGAAAAGCCGTAGGTGTCGATGTTCTTCTCGTCGAAGTTCGGGTCTTCCGCATTCCTTCCTTTGGTATCCTTTGTCAGCTTCTTTGCGACGGATACAAACTCATCCCACGTCCAAGCTTGCGCCGGATCGGAAGGCGGGAGAGCTATGCCTGCTTCCGAGAAAATATCTTTGTTGTAATAAAGCACCATGATTTCAAGCGCGGTAAAGTTGGCAACCGCTTTGCCAGGCTCCGTGAACAAATACGAAGCTTTCAGCTTGTTCTGCAGCTCCGGGTAGCTGTCGTAGTAAGGGCTGAAATCAAGCAGCTTGCCTTCACTTCCCCATTTGTTCGTTAAACCGTCTCCCAAATAGGCGACATCCGGCAGCTCGTTGGCCGCCATCAGCGTATTCATCTTCGTGTTGTAATCGCCCGGGACATGCTCGCCGGTCACTTGAATGTGCGGATGGGATGCATTAAACGATTTGATCATCTGCTCCATCGCTTTCTTCTCGTCCGTGCTGCCCCAGTACATGAACTTTAGCTTGACCGTTTCCTTCGGCGCATCGTTTGTACCAGCCGGCTCCTGCGAGCCGCTTGGTAACGAGGTAGCCTCGTTGTTGCTGCCGCCGTTCGAGCTGCAGGCTGTAAGGAAGGCAATCAGCGCTGCTAAAAATAGGAAAAACCACTTTCGTCTGCGTATCGCCATCATGTAGGGATCCCCTCTCCATATGGAAATATATCTTACGAATCCATTATCCCGCTTTTCGGCTGCTGCCTATATAAGGTTGCTCCATGTCCTCTTTGTTTTGGTTCGATTGTTTCCGCCTCTACAAACAAAATCGATATCTCTGTTGATCAGAGATACCGTTTGCGAAATTCCGAAGGCGTGAGGCCCATATTCTTTTTGAACGCTATGCTGAAATAATTCGTATCGGTATACCCGACCGCCTCCGCGATCGCCGATACCTTCTGACCTGGATCAAGCAGTAGCTCCCGAGCGCGCTCGAAACGGACGCGGGTCAGGAAATCGGCGAAACACTCGCCGGTCACCTGTTTGAAGCGCGAGCTGACGTACTTTGGGCTTAAGTGCAAATATTCCGCGAGACCGTTCAAACTTGCCTCCTTGTGCAAATGCTCGCGTATCCAATGCCGCGCGTCCTCGAACATTTTGGGAACGGCAAACTCCCGCGATTCGCGGATCCATTGCCCGACCTTTTCGAAGTAATCGGAGATGAAGGCTACGATCTCGCTTCCGCTCGTCATGCGCGACATTTCGAGCAGCGGATCCCGGCAGAAACGCCCGCCCCGGTCCGGCAGCGGGAAATCCTGAACGACGCGCATGACATACAGCACGAGCTGCGTCGCCATGAGCTTGACCTGCCGAGACGGGAGGCCGGCGAACTGCTCCTTCCATTCCTGCAAAATGGAGCCAACCGCCCCATCGTTTCCCGCGCGGATTTCAGACAGCAGAATCAATTCCTTATCGAGCATAGTACGGCTGTTCGTTTCCGCGATTTGCACGCTTTCATAAGGGATGATCTGACCGTCCCCCACCCACCCCTTGTGCTCGGCAGCATGCAGTGCTTCCTTGTACGCCTCCGGCAGCAGCTTTAATTCGAGTGCCAGTCGGCTAACGCCGATCGTAATCGACACGTCCATATACGATTGAACGGCGGCACGCACGCTCTTGGCTGCCTCAATAACGGTCTCCCTGCTGGCGGCAGCCAGCACGATGAGCATCCGGTCGGGAGAGATGGCTGCCCCGTATGCCTCAGCGCGGTGCTGCGCCGCTTCCGATGAGAGCTTGGCAAAAGCGACTCCGTAAAGCTGGCGGTCATCGGTCGTCGACAGCCGTGGCGGAATGACGTCCATCTCACAGCAAAGCACCGCGAAAGGCGGCTTCGCTTCCGCTAGCGGTGCATGGGCGGCGCGGAGCGCCTCGAAGGCATCTCCCCACGACCGCCGCTGCAGCAGCAAATCCAATAGCCCGTATTCCTGCATGCGGTGACGCTCCCGGCTCCGCCTTGCATCGCCGCTTTCGTCGAAGCGCCCGCGCCTCGACAGACGCTCCTCCGCCCGAATCAAGCCGGAGGCAAGCTCTTCCTTGGTAATGGGCTTCAGCATATAATCAACGGTTTCCAGCGTAATGGCTTCACGAATAAACGCCATGGAATTATAACCCGTAAGAAACAGCAGCTGGGTCTCCACGTCTTTTGCCCGAATTCGGCGCGCCACGTCCAGACCACTAATATCCGGCAGGTTGATATCCAGCAGGATAATGTCCGGTTTCAGCTCCTTATAAAGAAGAATCGCCGTTTCTCCGTCTTCGGCAGCTCCAACCACCTGAATAGGAAACTCCATTTGGGCAATCAGATGTTTCAAGCCTTCGCGAATATAGTGTTCGTCATCAACAATCAGCAATCGACGCATCATAGCCCCCTTCTAGGATCGCTCCTCACGAATTGGAACGTACAAAGTAACCGTCGTATATTTTCCTAGCTCGCTAGTGATTTGAACCCCATATTCGGATCCATAATGACGAAGCCGTTCATGTACGTTTCTTAGGCCGAAGCCGATTGCGCTACCCTCCGATTGCCGCCCGTCCAGCGTTCGCACAATCTCGTCAAGCCTTTCCTCTGCTATGCCGTTCCCGTCGTCGCTTATCGAGAAGCGCAAACGCCTCTCCTCACGAGCGCCAGTCAGCATCAGAAAAACAACGTCTTTCCTCTGTTTGGCTCCATGATAAATTGCATTCTCCACGATTGGTTGGAAAATCAGCTTTGGCACGCGGCAGTCCAGAATATCCTCGTCGATCTCCGAAATCCATTCCAACTTGTCCTTGAATCGGAATTGCTGGACGCGCACGTATGCGCCGGCATGCTCCGCTTCATTAGCGACACGAATTTCCTCGCTGCCTTGGCTCAAAGCTATTCTAAAAAATTTGCCGAGCGCTCCAACCACCTCGGACATCTCGTTCTGTCCGTTCGTAAGTGCCAGTCCGTTCAGCGATTCCAACGTATTATAAAGAAAATGGGGGTTGATCTGTGCCTGAAGTGCCCGAAACTCCGCTTCCTTCCGCGACAGCAGCGCTTCATATATCCTGTCGTGCAGCTCCTCATTTTCCTGCATCATTCGCTCAAACCGATCCCCGATTTGGCCTACTTCATCAAGTGGATCGAAGGGAGGGAGCACCAGTGCCTTGCCTGTCGTCGAGCCCATCAAGCGCCGCAGGCGGCGAAGCGGACGCCTGATCGTATCGCTCACCCGGTAAGTGACGATCCAACCGATCACGAACACGACGAGAAAAATTTCCAGCGTCCATCTGCCGATCTGATTCGCGTCCCGGAACAATGCATCCGCATCCGCCAAGTGAAGCAGCGTCCATTGATTCGCCGCGAGCGGCGCATAAGAGACCATCGTTCGTTTGCCGTTCCAGCTCGTCCACCCTTTATTTTTTGTCGGAGAAGCTGCGGCATCTACCGCAACCTTATGAAGGGCGCGATAATCCGCTCTCGTGTCTTCCGGCATATGAAAAACCGGATTCCCTCCGCTATCCACGATCCAATACTGCTCCTTCTCGTTCGGGTTCAACACGGATATGCCGCTAAAAAAATGCACCTTCTCGATTTCCAGCATGAGAAATCCAAGGTCATCGTAATTTCCTTCGGTTTGCCTCAGCAGCTTGCCGACATACAGATGCTCTTCGCCGGCTAAAGCGTCTCGGGCACCTTCAAAGGGGGAACCATCATGCCACATGATGCGATTGTCGCTTCGAAGCTGATCATAGTAAATGCGGGCTTCCAACTCAGTAGGGAGACCCCCGAAGCGGATCGAATCGTTGCCTTGATAAAACGACTGATGCTCGCCGCCTCCGGGGGCATATATAAGTGTGGATATAATGTAGGATTTCGTCTGCGTTTGCGCTCGAATAATTTTATTCACCCGGTCTACGTTGCGAAGAAAATCATAATCGTCCTCTGGACGCAGCTGCAAAATCGCTTGTACTTCGGGGTTGCCTAAAATGGCGTTAGTCATATCGTGCAGATCGGCAATGGTGCGGTTCAAGAAGCTCTCGCTCATCTGCCTCGATTGAGTGGCGCGCTCCTCCGCTTTGCCAACGAGGGAGTGAACGGCTATGCGGTGGAAAGTAAAAGTAAGAACGAACATCGGCACGACCGTAAGCAGCAAGGTAAGCATCAGAAATTTGCCGCGTATCGTACGGATTTTCCAAACGTTCCCCTGCCGTATTTTCATCCATCGTCCGCCTTCCTTGTCGTTTAAAGGCTGTTTATTCGTATCCTCGCTCCCGTTCTCGTATCCAAAGCGCCATTTCTCCTTCCTCGCGGTTAGCCCACGCATAATACGGCACAAAAACAGCTTTCACTTGTTTCTTGTTATAGCGTTTTATCGTATACAATTCGGCGGATGCCACGTCATAAGCCGTTCTCCAGGCATCCTTTGACTCGATTACGTAAATCCCTTCCAGCAGATCCGGCATGAATTTCCCTTCGAATGCCGCATCCGAGGACAGCTGCAGATCGCGGAGATTGGCCCCGTTATCCGCTTCCTCCAAGCAGTAGAGAACCGGTCCGCGTTGTACGGCTATTTTGCCGCTTGCTTCCCGAAGCTCGGGATGCGACCGTACCATGGCGACGCTCATGTCCAGCTCCAATTCGACGATGTCGCCTTCGCTCCATATGCGTTTGATTTTCGCATAACCTTTTTCGGTAATGCCAGAAGCCTCCATTTCGATACCGTTCAAACGCAAGACCGTACGCTTTGACCATGAGGGAAGCCGAAGCGCAAGCGCGAATTCCGCCGAACCGCCGGATATCTCGAGCACAACGTTACCCGACCAAGGATACTCCGTCTGTTGGTGGACGGTGATCTTGCCGCCATTGAACGCCTGCTCCGTACGGCTGCCGATATACTGGTGCACGTAAAGCTCATTCTCGTTCACTGAGTAAATATAACTGCTTAACGAGGCAATAAACCTGGCGATATTCGGCGGGCAGCAGGCGCAGCCGAACCAAGGCTGCCTACGCGTTCTTGCGCTGGGGATATCGTCCCTGCGACCGCTGACGACGGGCCAAACCTCTAGCGGATTAACGTAAAAATAGCTTCGTCCGTCCAGCGAAATGCCGCTTAGCAGGCCGTTGTACAGCACCCGCTCGATTACGTCGGCGTAGCGCGAATCCCCCTCGATCTGGAGCAGGCGCTGCCCCCAGTTTAGGAAACCGATCGCGGCGCAGGTTTCGGCGTATGCGCGATCGTTCGGCAAATCATAGTCGAATGAGAACGCTTCGAAATAATCCGAAGAACCGATGCCTCCCGTTACATACATTCTGCGCTGTACGACGTTGTCCCACAGCGACTTGACCGCTTCTAACAAAGAATCATCGTTATATTCGTCGGCGATATCGGTTGCTCCGGCGAACAAATATACGGCACGCACGGCGTGTCCGTCCGCCGTCCGCTGTTCGCGAATCGGCGCATGCGACTGGAAGTAGTCCATCGGCCTGCGGTCAACGCGTTCCTTGCGGCCGGCGGCCAGCCGCTTCTCCAGCTCGACGTCGAAATATTTCGGTTCCCGTCCTCTTTCCTCAACGAAAAACCGAGACGTTTCCAAATACGATGGATTGCCCGTCAACCTATACAGCTTGACTAACGCAAGCTCGATTTCCGGATGGCCGCAGTATCCGGGGAGCTGCCCTGCCCTAGCTCCGAACGTCGCAACGATATGATCTGCGAATCTGCACATGATATCGAGTATTTTTTGATTGCCCGTCGCTTCGTAATAGGCGACCGCGGCTTCCATAAAGTGTCCGGCGTTGTACATTTCATGGTCATCCCTAACGTTCTCCCATTGCTCTCCCGGTTTCTGGAGCTGATAATACGTGCCGATATAGCCATTGTCCATCTGTGCGCTGCCAATCAGCTCGATTGCTGCGTCCGCCAGCTTCTCAAGTCCTTCGTCCCGATGCTGCTGCAGCACAAAACCAACCGTCTCCAGCCACTTCGCCAAATCGCTGTCCTGGAATACGAAGCCATGGTGTCCGCCTATTTTTCCTTCCGCTGCGGCGCGAAAGTTGGCGATCGTTCCGCTTTTCTCTGCCCCATCAATGGAATCATTAAGCGCTTCCCACTGATAAGGGACGACAACATTCCTCACAAGATCCTGCCTAGCACTCCAAAATCGATCTATGATGGTCACTTTCGAGACCGCTACCGGATTCATCTTTCTCATGGGTTTATCCCTCCGCCGTTCATGGTATGCCTGACTCTTTCAAATTAACATGCGGAGAGGACTGTGTCAGTCCGTCAAAACAATACAATTGGTAGATAAAACCGACTTTTCGTGTTTAAGCCTAATTGTGCCTGCATCGTTTGCTGCGTATTATTTGAAATAGGAAAGATTACTGCTAAGAAGCTTCACAGTCCTACCGGGTTTGGTCAGCCTTCCGATATGCGAAGGGCGGATATTCATCAATGAACTCGGAGGAATTAAGAAATACAAAAAGCCGCGTAACATAGACGCGGCAATGGGTTCTGTTATGTGGGTAAAAGACGTCACTCTAAATCACTTCGAATTCAAATGCTTGACAATAAAACGCAAAGGAATCTTCCTCCTCTTCTTTAACCTTATAACGTATTCCTTCCAATTGGTCATTGGATATATCAACAATATCGATATACAAGTTCAAGATACCCCAAATATTCCCGATTTTTAATTCGAATACATTCAAAAAAGTTACTGCTAATTTTTGATCGTTCTCGCAATACGGATAATCGCATAGAGTAATATTGAAATTTTGCTCTATACCGCCGTCTTCACTAAACTTGCGAGAGTAATGGTAGGAATGTAAATACCGAAACTTATCATGAAGAACATTAAAAGCTGAGATTAATTCCAGTGAATTCCCCATCGGTTACACACTCCATCCACACGAATTCCGCATGATCAAATCTATGCCTTAAAGGTAAAAATATCGCACTTCATTATAAAAGGCTTAAAAATCCCGCTTCAGCCAAACGGCAAAGCGGGATTTAGCCATACTCTATATGACAGGAGCCGGAGCACCAAATTCAGCCCACTGCTCTTTCGTCGGTCCGTACAAATCCGGCACGCGAAGGCCGGCCTGACGCATCAGAACCGTCATTTGGCCGCGATGGTGAATCTCATGCTTTATAAGAACATCCAGCATCAAGCCGTTCGGCCATTGATCGCCATACATATCGCTCATGACAAGCAGATTCTCATCCTTCCAGCTGGATTGTACGGCCTCAAGAAACGCTTGCGACGTCCGCTTATAGAACGCAGCAATATCCGCTGCCGAAGCTGGTACCGACATGGATTCGCTCGGTCCTTCAAACGATAAGCCAGTCCGCGACGGCATTTCGTGAACCGTTTGCACAAGATGCCAAGCAAGACGTCCAAGCGTTCGATGGTCGCTCGTTATCTGTTGACCAAGCGACTCGTCCGTAAGCGCCTCAAGCGTCCGCAGCGTTGCTGCCGTTTCATTGCTCCAAGCCTCGGTAAAATCATCGATTTGTTTAAACATATCCAACATCTCCCTTTAAATGGATTCACGCCATTATATCATTTCTTATTTCCATATTTGCAAATGGGCAAGAACACAATCACTATCCTATCCTTCACGAAACTATACAAATATTAATGGTTCTAATTAGCAGGTGCTGCTGGCATGCTCGTTTTTGCTTCATCCTGATACATAAAAAGTCCGTATTCCGTCATGACTGAGGAATGACCCAGTTGACGAAGCATAGCAGACAGATTTCCGCGGTGGTACGTACCATGATTCGCAACTTGTATAATAAATTCTGAATATCTCGTGTTCAAAATCCCAGCATAAGGATTATCCAAGACCACCTCTTTCTCAAGATTCTCATGTTCGTTAATGCAAGCTTTGAATCTCATGGACAAATCATCGTACATCGCTTCCAATTCCTCAAGACTTTTAGCTTCTGCATCCGCCTCCATGTGATTAGATGCTTGCATCGCTTCATCCATGCTTTTACCCATCAGAATATCCAGCCAACAGCAATCAACCTTGTAGATATGGACCATGACCTTCGACACCGAAGAAAACACGCTTTGAATCTCTTGCTTGTACACCTGATGCGGAAGCTGCTTTAATCGATTAAAGATGATTTTATTCGCCCACACATGATAGTCATACAATCTCGTACTATGGTTTGTCATTTGAGTTACCCCCGGTTTAAGTACGTATTTATGTATCCATCATACAACGGCTACCCTGACAACTGTATGTCAGGGTAGTCATACAAACAGCGGCTGCCTTGGACTTAGAAACAAGCCCTGGACCGCCGCTGTTTGTATGAACTTTCTTTACCCGATTTCTTCGTGGCTACCCAAGCAACGTAAGCTTATCTTCAACCAAGCTTTGACTATCTTCATCCCATACGACTGATATCTCAAAGGTTCCTTTTTCGAATAACAGCGGCAATCTACGTTTAAACCATGACTGCATCGGCAAGTTTATGGCATCATTGATATCCGCCCAATGCAATTCGCCTTCAGGTGGATTCGCAAGCAATTCCCCTTCAAATTTGGTAACCAAATAATTGAAAACCATATATCTGTATTTCGTTTTAGACACGACGTATTCGTCTATCCCTTTAAAAACCAAGTCCTCCGGTTTTGCAATCAATCCGGTCTCTTCCCTAAGCTCACGAACAGCCCCTTCGGTAAAGCTTTCAGGAAATTCTACTTTTCCTCCGGGCCCCAGGTACCCTGGAAACCCCAGTTTGTCAGGACGATTGATTAACAAAATTTTGTCTCCGTCTTGCACGATACACATGGTATATAAACCGCAATCATTGTTTACAGCCATTTTTCCCCTCCATTAATTTCACCGTCCTGTATCCAGAACGTTCCCTTGAACCTGCGTATATCAATCTTTTTATTTATGTCATCGAAATTTCTTTCTCCATTATGAAATCATCCATGACAAATCCATTTCCGATATCCGCAACTTGCTCTTGTACGATCTGAAAGCCTTTTTTCTCATATACCGCAATAGAGGATTCGTTATCACGGTTAACCGTCAGCCAAATATGGTTGAGATTTCGGTCTTTGCACAGCTGCTCAAGGAATGCCGAGGCTCGGCTCGCATAGCCCTGTCCCCGGTGCTCCTTGCTGATATAAAATTTGCTCAGGAAGAGCTTCTCCTCTTCTTCCCTGACCGACATAAACCCAACCGCGGATTCACCGTCATGGATGAAATAATATTCGTAGCCCTGATGATGAATCTGATCCGTTATTGCAGAAACCGATTGAAATTTGCCGATCATGTATTCAATCTGTTCAATTGTAATAATGGATACATAATATTCGCGCCATATAGCTGCCGCCAATTGCGCAACCTCAGCGATTTCTTGCTCCGTTTTCACTTGCGGGAATATCAGCTTCACGACTTGTGCACACCTTTCCTTGATTTCTCGTTTCATTCTTCTGATAGAATATCATAAATTCGGATTGAACATGGCTCCGCTTCTACCGCTCAATCCTTGCTCTTTATATTTGCAAATGTATATTCCAATTGATCGCTAATGATTAAAGCATTCAGCTGATACCCGAATTTGATGCCGCCATCGATACCAATCATTTGTTTCCCGAACCATGGATTAAATTCTTTTGAATGACTCAACCTAGCGGTTACCTCATGTCCGAATACGATCTTTTTAAAGATCGGCAATATCCCATCATGTGCATGGAACTTGCCTCTAATCCAGCGAAAATCCTTCGTGGAAGTATGCCGCCAATGCGATAATTCCGGATCGATACCCGCATGTACATAAATATGGTGCTGATCTTCTGTAAAGTACTTTAAATTCCGAAGGAAATGAACATCTGCAGCATGCTTCTGCTTTATATATTTTCGCGCCTTCTCATCATCTAACTCATCCACATACCAAGGACAGAACGAACGGATCGTTTGCATGCCTCCATTACGTGCTGAGGTATATGGCGAGAGGATATAATCCCGATCATCCAGCCAATTTAAAAACATATCGTCATGGTTACCGCCAATGCAGCTTACCCCGCTTAATTTGGCTAATCCTCTTACATGCTGCACGACCTTTAGAGACGAAGGACCGCCATCAACGTAGTCGCCAAGCAAAACAAGCCGGTCCTGAATAGCGTTGTATTGAATCCTATCAAGTAACGATATAAAAGTCTGATAATAACCATGAATGTCTGAAATAACAATGGTTCTCCTCATTCTCCTGCGCTGACCTCCTGATCTGCTCGACCATGCCTCTATCATTGTACTCATTGCTGTCTCGCCAAGTCTACCATGAAAATGAATGAATTCCCATGTGCGTAATCCGCATGCTTGAACTAGAAATAAAACGTCTTGCTCATAGCAAAAGGCCGCTCCTAACGGAGCAGCCCTTTACCCTTTCATCTCTTGCCTTTTCACCTTATCAAACGCAGTCTCTCCAACCTATCATTCCATTACAACAACGGAGCGCCGATGGAATAACAGACGATCATCAACAGCAGAACCGTAATATGGTTCAACGAGAAAATGAACATCGAACGTGCCCACTTATCCTCCTGCTTCCGGCGGTAGCCGTTAATGCTTAGAATCAACCAGCCCAAGCTTAGCAGCGCATTCGCCACAGCGATGTACGGATTAAAGGACCAGAACAAGAAGCTGCATAAGAACAAGGCAACCAAGTACACGTTCATCTGCAAGTACGTCCTGCGAATACCCTTGGCGACCGGCAGCATCGGGATGTTAGCCGCCCGGTACTCCTCCATGCGGCGTATCGCTATCGCGTAAAAGTGAGGCATTTGCCAAATAACCATTAATAAAAATAATGCAATGGCACCCGGGTGCAAAACGTCAGGCGAGATAGCGGCCCATCCGATCAGCGGAGGCATCGCGCCTGACAAACTTCCTACCTCCGTATTGTAAACCGTTCTGCGTTTCGTCCACATGGTATACGGCACGACATAAAGGAATAATCCCAGAAACCCGAAGATAGCAGACAGCGGCGAAGCCATAAACAGCGCGACAAGACCGCCGACCGCGATCCAGATCCCCATGATCAGCCCGCTCCAGACGTCTATGATTCCAGATACGGTCGGCCTATTTTTCGTCCGCTGCATGATGCTGTCGATATCGCGGTCGTACAAATTATTAAAGATGCCTGCTGCTCCGATGACCAAGGACGATCCAATCAAAGCCAGCACTATATTGCCAATCTTATCGAAGAACGGTATATGATGAACAAACGTCGCCATACTTAGCCCTGCGACCATGGCGATGAGATTCGATTTAATAATGCCAATCTTTATGGTTTCGAAAAGTACCTTTGTGACAGAAGCCGGAAATCGTTCGATACTAATCGCATTGCTTTGGTTTGGCATGACCACGACACTTCCTCTCAGTAATTTCACTTCTATAGGTTACCATATTGCGCCGTTGACGTGCTGCTCCTCGACCAACCCTCATCATTTTGTCAAAAAACTATGTCGCTTTCGTGAATTATCCGGTGGCGGGCCCTTGACGCTTCTAGCTTTCCATTACCTCGCAACAGGTATCCGCATACGGCTACTTCTTAAATAACAACACTTCACCTTAAATCTAGTACCTATATTACCCATTTGAAAGCGGATACAATAAAAGTCAAGCTTTTATACAACGCGATCAAGAAGGGGGAATTTTTTTGAATAAGCGGTTATCGCTCACGTTGGTGTTTTGCATGTGCTTATCGCTGTTGACTGGCACCGGCGGGTTGACAACGGTATCGGCTGCGACGGAATACGAAGAAATCAGCACGGTTACCGGTAATGTCTATTACGGGGATTTCGTCTGGGGGAGCTGGTATTTCGATTGGAACGAAGAAAGGTCCAGAAAACTGGCCAATGGCCATTTACAAGCTGAAGGCAACAACGCCTCGCTTACGACAGAACAAGCATACACACATGGAGATCTGGTTATGATTGGCATGGATCAAGCGGAAACCATTAAGAAAATACAGTTAAAGTCGTCTGCAAACGGACAGATGCCTTACACTTTCAGGCTGGAGTATTCCAACTCGGCTTTGTCTTCCCCCCCTGATGTTCCTTCATCCAAAACGACAATTCGCGAGTTTACAGGCTATAGCGTTGAAGGAGATACGATTACGATCGAACTAGAGGAATCGATTACCGCACGCACCGTATGGCTTCAAGCCTTAACGAACGGGGCTGATCAAGAGCCGGGCGCTGCCCCGTGGTCTGTTTCCGAAATACATTTTTACAAGGAGAATTTTAATATCGTGCCGAATGCGCCCATCAATTTAACAGCGGAAGATAGTCAAGAGCATTCCCTCTCTTTCAAATGGTCAACGTCAAACAACAATTACTCAAGCTTTGATATCTACCGCTCTGACAACGAACATGGTGAATATGTGAAAATAGGCTCGACAACAGGAGCTACCCTTTTCACGGATGATACATTAATGCAGGATGTCACTTATTATTACAAAATTAAAGCAATCAACCCTATAGGCGAATCAGCGTTTAGCGACGTGCTCGCAATGAAAACGAGGCTCGCCGTGGCTGATTTGACGATTAACGAAGCCGATGGCATCGTCACGCTTTCATGGTCAGGGGCGGAAACGGCATCCAGCTATGAAATCTATCGAGCGACAGGAAAATATAGCACCTATTCGCTGTATGGAGATTCGGAGACTGCATCCTTTACCGATGATGTAGCTCGTGAGAAATATCGTTATTATTACAAGGTGCGCTTTGTCAAAGAGAATGGCGATAAGTCAGACTTTTCCGAAGACGTGTCTTTGGAAGGAAAACTGTTTGGGGATTCGATGACCATCTACAGCCCAACAGACGACAATGCAATCATCAATAAAATGACAGCCGAAACAGCCGCGAAAATGAAACCGATGGCTTTGGCTGAATTTAGCACCGATCGATATGCTTACTTATTCAAGCCGGGGAGCTACAGCATCCATGCAATCGACGTTGGCTATTATACGTCTGTGTACGGTTTAGGCGCCACTCCTCTTGAGACTATCGTTCCCAAGATCCAAGTAGCTGCATCGGAATATAATTCCTTGACGAACTTCTGGCGTTCTGTCGAGAATATTGGAATCAATGCGGGGGATCCCGCGAACGAAGTGATGTGGGCAGCATCGCAGGCGGCACCAGCCAGAAGGCTTTATGTGAACGGGAAATTACAATTTGACGATAACCAGAAGTATGCGAGCGGAGGCTTCTTGGCTGACAGCTTGATTACCGGCCAGACGGGCTCTTATTCCCAGCAACAATATTTTTTGCGGAATAATACGATGACCGCCGGCTGGTACGGAGGGGTTTGGAACATGCTTTTTGTCGGCGTGGACAACGCCCCAGCTGAAACGGCAGACTGGCATACGGCGTCTTACGCGTCATATACCGTTGAGGAGAAAACGCCAATCGTGAGAGAAAAACCTTTCCTGTACTTGAACGATAGCAGCGGGGATTATGAGGTGTTCGTTCCAAGCATACGGAAAAACGCAGCTGGCGTATCTTGGTCAGAAGGGAATCCGGGAGCTGGCACATCGATATCCGTCAATGACTTTTATGTTTCAAGAGCGGCTGTCGATACGGCAGATACGATCAACGCAGCATTAGATCAAGGCAAGCACCTGCTCTTAACGCCTGGGATATACAAAATCGATAAACCGATCCAAGTAAACAAAGCGAATACCGTTGTATTGGGGATGGGGATGACGACAATCGTTCCTACGAGCGGCAACGATGCCATGCAGATTGCCGATGTAGGCGGCGTCACCGTTGCCGGCCTATTAATCGATGCGGGCGAAGCCGGTTCCGAGCACTTGCTGCAGGTAGGACCGGAGCATTCGTCTGCCGATCACAGCTCGAATCCGACGCTGTTGGCAGATGTATTTACTCGCATTGGAGGAGCAGTTGACGGCAAAGCGGACGTTTCCGTAGAGATCAACAGCAGCGACGTAATCGGTGACCACTTCTGGCTGTGGCGTGCCGATCACGGGATGAATGCGGATAGCACGGGTTGGACGAAAAACATCGCAAAAAACGGTGTCATTGTTAACGGTGACGACGTAACGATCTATGGGCTTTTTGTCGAACACTTTCAGGAATACCAGACGTTATGGAATGGCGAGAATGGGAAAACCTTTTTCTATCAGAGCGAGATTCCTTATGATCCCCCATCTCAATCCGATTATATGAGCCATGACGGTACAGTCAAGGGTTATGCAGCGTATAAGGTGTCTGACCATGTGAAAGCTCATTATGCCGTAGCGCTAGGTATTTATGATGTTTTCGTCAAAAATCCGGAATGGGTCGAGCTCGAAAATGCAATGGAGGTTCCAGATGGTACAACCGTGAAACACGCTGCTATCGTTTCTTTAGGAGCGAATGGCGGGACAAACCATATCATTAACGGCTTAGGAGAAGGCGTTAAGAAAGGGGAAGCGAAAAAGTCAGGTATCAAGCTATACTACGTAGAACGTATACCAACGCCTGAAGTTCCATCGCCTAATAACGGCGGAGGGAATGAAAACCCTTCCTCCCCTAGCGCAAATACGCAAATAGAAAATGCAACCGTTCTTGTTAACGGCAATGCCATTAATGCGGGAACTGCGACGACCGAACAGGTGAACGGAAAACAAAAAACGACGGTCGTTTTAAATGAAGAAATTATTGCAGAGCGGCTTGAAACCGGAGAAAAAGGCCTCATTTTCTCGATACCGGTAACAACCGACAGCGTTGTCATTGCAGGTCAACTAAGCGCTGGGCTCGTTAAGCAGATGGCAGCTAAACAGGCGATATTAGAGATTAGAACCAATCATGCTGTATTCACGCTGCCTGCACAGCAGATCAATATGGACGATGTTTTAAGTCGATTCAACAAAGAGGCTTCGCCGCAAGAAATTATAGTGAGGCTAGAGATCGCTGTCCCTGCTGCTGAGAGGCTCCGTGTTGTGGAGAACGCTGCGAAAGAAGGCGCGTTTAAGCTGCTGGTTCCCCCACTCGATTTCCGTGTGTTCGCTTCATATGGAGAACTTACAGAGGAAATTCCAACGTTTAACGAGTATGTGGAACGAGCTTTCATCCTACCTGAAGCGTTCGATCCAAGCCGAATCGCAACAGGCGTCGTTATGGAAACGAATGGGACGGTACGCCATATTCCGACTAAGACGGTCTCCATTAACGGAAAGTCCTTTGCTGTCATGAGCAGTTTTACAGGCGGCACCTACGCACTCGTTTCGTATCCAGTCCAATTTGCAGATGCGGAGAATCACTGGGCGAAAGCATCCATTAACCATATGGGTGCACGAATGATCATTAACGGAGATGGCAGCAATAGGTATAATCCGAACGGAAACATAACGCGCGCGGAATTTGCGGCAATGCTGGTGCGGTCATTAGGGATGAAGCAATCAGGCGGGGAAACCGTCTTTACGGATGTTGACGTATCCGATTGGTTCAGCAGCGTCGTTCAAACCGCTCACGATTATAAATGGATTAGCGGGTTCACAGACGGTTCCTTCCAGCCGAATGAGCAGATCACTCGCGAACAAGCCATGCTGATGATTAGTAAGGCTATGATCGCAACAGGGCTGAATTCGGAAGTCCAGGCTGCGGCTGGCCTTGAAACGCTTCAGCGGTATGCGGATCAAAGCGAGATTTCTCCTTGGGCAAAAAACAGCTTTATTGACGGTTTGGAAGCAGGCATGGTTACGGGAAGAACCGGTACCCTGCTTGCTCCAAAAGGCAACCTGACGCGTGCAGAAGCTGCCGTTCTCATCGAACGGCTACTTCAAAGGTCTGATTTGATCTAAGCTGCGCTGAAAAACCGTATCGTATGAGCGCAGCAATTGGGCCTCAATCACAAACAAAAAGAATATCATATGAAAAAGCGGTGCAGAGGGCTATCCCTGCACCGCTTTTAACCTACGCTCACCCCATAATCCCCTCAGCTTCCGATGATTTGCGATAACGATTTGGGGTTTGGCCATAATAATCCTTGAATTTCCGGTAAAAAAAACCTGGTGATTCATAACCGATTTCAAGTGCAATCTCATCGATGCTTTTAGTGGAATGCTTTAACAAATGTACGGCTTGCACCATGCGCTGGGTTTGAACCAAGGTTAGAAAGGTTTGGCCTGTTCGTTCCTTCAACATATTTCCTAAGTAATTCGCATTAAATCCGAACGCCTCCGCTAATCCGGTTAATGTGCAATTCCGGAAGTTCTGTTCGATATAGTGCAAAATATCAATGATGCTGCCCTGCCCGTCCGTATGGCTGAGCTCGAAATTTTTATCCGTACGATAGGCCCTCATGAGCTCGGTAAAGACCAGTGGCATATAGTAGCCCACCATATCCATGGACAAATCGTCGGTATCAAAGTATTCACACATCATGTCCTTGATCAGATGATGCAATTGATGCCGATTCTCCGAGTGAAACAATACATATCGGTCATGGCTCTGATCCTCCGATAATGCATGGGATAGGAAGCTGGACACGATGCCGGTTCGATTCAGCCAGCCTAATAATCTTGGCAATAGGGAATCCTTTTTGATAATGATATTAATAAGGATATCGTTTTCACCAAGCGGATAAATACGGTGAAGGACATCCTTATCCAGCATGCAAACCTGACCTTGGTTGATATGAACCAGATTTCCGTTGATCTCCTGCTTGCATTCTCCGGAATACATATAATTCAACTCGATAAAGGAATGGTTATGCAGCGGCATCGGCGCATAGCGGTGATGCTTGCTAATGAAAATCGACCCTTGATCAAAAAAATAATTCTCCTGCATGCGGAAAACAGCGCCGCCATTTTCCGCTCTCCTTTCATTCCCATCAAATTCATTCACGTTGGACCGCGTAACGATCTGAATTTTCTCTATCGAATCAAGCTGTCGCAAATATTGATCCAGTTGCAGATGATCCATGGCCTCTCGCCTCTCTATTTCATTTCTTTTTCAGGTCTCCCATTATGATCTCCTTCTGGTTTCGATACTCCATTGGGCTGACGCCTACGATATCCTTAAATACCCGATTGAAATTTTTAGTATTTTCGAACCCGACTTTCGCCGCTATTTCATAAATTTTACCGTTCGTTGTTTCCAGCAGCTGCTTTGCTTTGCCTATTCGATATTTTTTAATGTAGTTTACGAAGTTTTCTCCGGTATACTCCCGAAACGCCTGGCTAAAATAATAATAATTGAAAGAAACCATATTGGATATGATCGTCATATTAATGTTTTTATTGTAATTTTCATGAATATATTGCAGCGCGTCTTTGATTTCCTTATTGTCTATTTTAGCGGATTTAAGTGTTTTGATATACTCATTGACGAGCATGATCAGACCTTCCACTTCGCGTGAGTAATCTTGTAAATAGGCGAAATTATACATGTTTCCTACCGCTTTATAACGCTTCAAAATATCGACGGATTCTTTCCCGTATAAATGAAAGACATAATCAAACACAAACTCATTGAGCTTTTTACCGATTTCTTCGATATATTGGATATCAAAGGAAAGAACCTTCTGGATATCCAAAACCTCATGAAGGAGCTTGACCAGCTCCTTCTCCCGCCCTGCGCCTAGCATATTTGCAATGATTTTTATCTGATTGTCAGGAACTTCGTAATCACGGCTCCTGTCCTTGATGTCCTCAAACAGCTCCATTCCCGGGATTGATCGAAGAAAGGTGTATTTCAAGGCCTGGGCTGCTTCCTCGTATGCAATCGGAAGGTTCTCGATACTCGCATGGAAATCGCTCACGGCTAGCACATAATCGGCTTCGGAGTACGGTATCCGATCTGCCAGATCCTGAAAGGACAGCTCGCCTTCCGTGAGGATGACAGCCCGTCCGCTGCGGTCATAGAAACGGGTTATTCGGAAGCTCAATGCTGCCTTTGCTTTCTCTAATAGGCCATCCACTTGCGCTTTGAATACGCCGGCTCCGATGGTATGCAAATCGCCTGCATATCTGACGATCATGACCCGGAAGCCGGAATCGAGCCAATGGAGACCAAGAGCAGATAGCTTGCTCCTTGCTTCCTCCGCATCCGCTATCGGGCTTGTCGAATAAAAATACATCTGGCTTTCCTTGTGCTCTTCCATTTGCTGCGCCGAGGCAGACAGCACCTCTGACACTTTTTCTCTTTGCGCCAATTCTTCTTCTATCCGTTTAATTGTAAGGCTTAGTTCTTCGCGAACGACCGGCTTCAATAAATATTCCTTCACATCGTAATGAATAGCTGCTTTTGCGTAGGAGAAATCGTCATAGCCGCTAACAATGACGATAATGGGCTTCTTCGAATGATTCTGAAGCAATTTAATGAACTGAATCCCGTCCATCTCCGGCATAAAGATATCTGTTATCAGAATTTCGATATCCATCGTTTCAATCAGATGAAGTGCTTCTGGACCGCTTGAAGCCAGATAAATATCATATACGCTTTTATGCTCCCGTTCGATCATCGCTTTTAAACCTAGCCGAATGTTCTTTTCATCATCAACGATCAGCAGTTTTCTCATGTAATCGTTCCCTCCCCCGCTTATCATAAGGGCATTTTAACCGTCACTTTGGTGTATTTGCCCTGCTCGCTCTCGACCTGTATTCCGTTTTCGTAACCGTAATACATTTGAACACGCTGATTTACATTTCGAAGTCCAATGCCGTTGCTCCCTTGCTTCATCAAATGTTCTTCCCTGATCTTTGCGCTGAATTGCTCGTCATCAATGACCAGCTTTTCATGAAGCTTGCGCAGCTTTTCCTCCGATACCCCGATTCCGTTATCGGTCACCTCTACATAAAAATTTTCTTCGAAAATGAACGCATGAATGTGTATTCTTAGCATGTCTTCTTTCATTAGATCCGAATATAGGCCGTGCTTTACCGCATTTTCGACGATAGGCTGCAATGACATTTTCAATATTTCATGATCCATATGCATGTCCGGTATTTCTAGCTCAAGCATCAGCTTATCGTCATATCGAATGTTCATAATGGATATATAGTGCTCGATATGTTGGATTTCGTGCCGCAGCTGTACACGGTCATTGGTCCATCTAAGATTGTATCGCATAATGCTTCCAAGAGAGGTCAATGCATCTGAGATCGTATACTGGCTCTCGATCTCCGCAAGCATCTTCAGATTCTCCAGCGTGTTGTACAAAAAATGGGCATCAATTTGGTTGCGCAACGATTGTAATTCCGCTTCTTTGGTCGCTGCGCTTCGGTCCACTGCCTCCACGATCAGCTCATTGATTTTCTTCAGCATTTGCCTGAAATGATGGGCTAGCTCGCCGACTTCATCCCCGCCTTTGACCTGGATATCTACGTTGAAGTTGCCTTTACGTACTTTTTTCATAGAGTCGCGTAAAATATGAAGCTTCTTCAAGACAATCGATTGCATAAAAAACGTCGTAATCGCCAGAAGGATAAGCAGCATGGCGACAACTAGGATGACCGTGTTCCTCGTATGATCCACCTTGGAATAGGTAGCTTGCAGGGAAATGACATTGACAATATCCACGTTAAGCTTATCAATGTGCCCGATTACGCATAAATAATCTGACTGTTCATCCGAGAACAAAAAGGATGAGCTTCCTTTTTTTTGATGGTCCCTGACCTCCGCTATCATTTTATTCCGTTCAGCTACTGAAAACGTAGTCGTCATGTTCGTATATTGGCGGTCATGCTCGTCCAAAATGAAAAACGACGATTGCCGGTCGGAAATATTCGTATAGGCTCTGCTGAAAAAATCTTCGATTCTCATATCCACTTTAATGATTCCCAAATAGCGGTTCGAAGGATAATTAATTTTCCTTATAAAGGAGACATAGGAGTTGGTTTGCTTGCTCTCCACGGGATTACGGTCCAGTACATCCTTTTCGTCCATCAATATTTCCCACAGAACGCTTTCTTGTTCCTCAAAAGCCTCTTTGTACCAAGACCTTTCCTTGACCCTAGCCTCTTTATAGATCACTGGCCATATTTCATTCACGTATTGGTTTCGCACAAAAAAATGGATGTTGGCAATGTCTGGGTTATTGAACAACACGCGTTGGAGATACGAATAAGACGTTGATTCGAATTCCATTAATTCCGAGACGGGCAGATCTCTTTCCGTACTCGCATAATCAAGCAGTTTATCGTCGGAAACCGTCAACTGTGCCGTTCTTTCCATAATATCCATTTTGTTCGTCATTTCCTGTTTTTCGCTCTCCATTACGAAGTGGTTTTCTTTGATAATGTCTTTAATCGTATTTTCGTAAAATTCATTAAACAAATAATTCGAGAGGACAATAACGGGGACGAGGAAAACAAGGATATATGCTCCAATCAGCTTCATTTGTATGGAGAGGCTGTCATATGCATGCTTTAGCCGATCTAATAGATTAAGTAACCGCCTCATGGTTATATGCCACCTTCCATCGTCATCCCAATAACCAAACATGAAGCAGCCGGAAACCTGATGGTTTCCGGCACACTCCGCTAACGATTACTGGTTTAATTCTTCCATTTTTTTCTTGTTTTTTTCGATCTGCGCGTTTTGATAAGCATCTACTTTATCGTATCCTGCATCCTTGCGGAATTCGAGATACTCTGCAAAAATCTGATCGAATTCATTGTCCGTCTTGGCAAACATTAATTTCGGAAGCACTTTGCCCCATTGTTGATTCACTTTGTTCGCAATGATTCCCTCTTCCGAGGTTCCTGTCGGATTAATCCCATCATACAGGCTGAAGCTAACCGTTTTTCCTTTCGTCCAATCCTCGACCTGTTTGCCCGGCTCAGCAGCCGGAGGATCCCACTGCATCCTCATATTCGTGTCCATTAGCATCCAATATTGATAACTGACACCATACTTTTTCCCAGAAGCGGCTCCGTCTTTATTCATGAGCTCCACAACTTCGGGCTTCAGTTGGTCTTTGCCGTCAATTGAATCGTAAGTGACGCCTTTTTCGCCCAAAGAAGCATCCTTTTGTCCTTCTTCGCTAACCATATAAGACAAGAATTGCATGGCTCTTTCTTTATCTTTGACCTTTTTGGAGATCATCGTTAACGTCCAGCCGCCGATACCGGGACCAGAGAGTGTTGGTTGGTCCAAATTCGTGTTGGCCGGCCCGTCTACCGCAATGTAAACGCTGTTAGGATCTTGCTGATACAAGGTTGCATTTTGTGCTGACATATCCGTCCGTTGGTAAAGCATCGCGAAATAGCGTCCTTGTGCGATTTTTTCTTCCATTTGAGGACGCTTGTCAATGTAAATGTCTTTGGACAAGAGACCTAGCTCGTTTGCTTCCCGGAAGGTTTTAAGCCAAGTAACGTAGTCAGGATCAGTCGTACGGTCATAAACGTTACCGTCCTTCTCTCTCGGCAAAGCCAGGAAATTCATGAGATGGTCGCCAAGCGCGTTGTTACCGACATCGGTAAATTCTTGGAGGCCAAGCGGAATGAGCGGTTGCCCATTAACCTCGGGAAACTTCTCCTTCGCGGCTTTCAGCGCATTTAAAAAGCCTTCCGGCGTTCTCATGTCAGGGCTGCCGATTGCTTCATACATGTCTTTCTTCACAAGAAAGGTTTGAGCAGAAGTAAAGTTCTGGCCGTACTTCTTGAAATCCTCGGATGAAGAAGACGCATTCGGATATCCGTATACATTGCCGTCATCCTGCTTTAACCATGCCAGCTTGGCTGGATCGGCCACCTTATAGAAGTAAGGATCATATTGATCGGCTAATTGATTAAGCGGCAGTACCAATTCCCCTTCAATCATTTTCTTAACCGCGTCATTAGACACGTCAATCGTGATGAAGTCAGGCAAATCGCCGGAAGCAATCATCGTATTCAATTTTTCATTCTCATTGCCTGGAGGCACGATGAAGTTAACGCTTACTCCGGTTTTTTTCGTGATGTATTGGCTTGTCAAATCTTCGCCCCATTTGGCGCCAAACCATGAGAAATTGATGTACCAGTCAAATGTGATGGGATCGGTTTTGCCAGTCCAGCCCGGTACGTTAGGATCTGCTTTTACGGTATCCATGTTTTCATTAACCGTACCATTGTTGCTACTGCCGTTTTTTTCGTTGTTGGATGAACACGCAACGATTGTGAAACATAGCAGCAAAGTGAATACGACCATCAAGTTCTTTCGTGCTTTCCTCATCTTTCAGTCCCCTTATCAATCGTAATTTATATATTACCATCTTGTCGCGAAACAAGAAATGTAACCGTTAGCCTTTCACTGAACCAATCATCATGCCTTGCACAAAGTATTTTTGCAGGAACGGATATGCTGCTACGATCGGCATCGTGGTGATGACCATCGTCGCTAATTTGATCGATTGCGAAGTGACTGTTTTGTTCACGATCCCGGCATCGGCTGCCATTTGATTGGAGCTCGATTGCGCAATGATCCGGTACAGGTAGGTTTGAATGGGCTGCAAATCAGGATTATTAATGAATATCATCCCTGCGAAGTAATCGTTCCACTGGTATACGCCTTGGAACAAAGCGATCGTAGCGAGTACCGGCATCGATACCGGAAGCACGATTTTGACGAAAATGACAAAATCATTCGCTCCGTCAATTTTGGCCGCATCCTCTAATGCATCGGGAATTTCCCGAAAGAACGTCATGAATATGATGAGGTTAAAAAAACTAAACATGGCTGGAATAATATAAACCCAAAAGTTGTCGAAAAGGCCCAAGTCCCGGATCAAGAGAAAAGAAGGAATCAGCCCGCCGCTGAAAAACAAAGTCATTGTGCCGATTAGAAGGTAAACCCGGCCACCGATTAAATCTTTTTGCGACAAGGCATACGCAACCATCGCGGTAAACCATACATGCGTAACCGTGCCGAGCAGCGTCTTCGCAACTGTGACGCCCATCGCCGTCATAATGCCCGAATTATCGAATACCGCTTGGTAATTGCCGAGACTGATTACTCTGGGCCACCAGTAAATGCCTCCTCGCATCGCGTCGGTACCTTCGTTAAGAGAATTGACCAATACGTACCAGATCGGATAAAGCGTCGCAAAGCACACGAATAGCATCAGCAAAATATTGATGAAATCAAATGCCCGTTCTCCATACGTTTTTCGCTTTAATGAAAACATACTGCACACTCCTGCTCTAAAATAAGGATGTATTGTTTAAGCGTTTGGATACAAAATTGGCCGTCAGCAGCAAGATTAGCGCAATTATGGATTTGATCAGCCCAACTGCCGTCGAATAGGAATAACGGGCTTGCTGAAGGCCGACTTGATACACATACACGTCGATAACGTTGCTGGCAGACTCGTTAAGTTGATTTTTCAGTACCATGATCTGATCAAAATTGGAGTTCAGGACGCCGCTGACTGCCAGGATGAACAAAATGGATATGGTTCCTTTAATGGATGGCAGCGTAAGGTAAAACATTTTTTGAAATCTACCGGCTCCGTCTATCGTTGCCGCTTCATAGAGCTCAGGTGATATGCCTGCAATAGCCGCCAAATAGATAATCGCCGACCAGCCTAGTTCCTTCCAAATATCCGAAAGGATTGCAAGGCCCCAGAAATATTTGGGCTCTGCCAAAAAAACAATCGGTTCTTTAATGACATGAAGCCACATGAGCGCATCGTTGATAATGCCCACATCCGCAAGCCAAGTCGTCATAATGCCGCCTAAGATCACCCAAGACAAAAAGTGAGGTAAATATGAAATCGTTTGAATGGAACGCTTGAAGCGTATCGAACGAATTTCATTTAGAAATAAGGCGAACAGTATGGGAAGCGGAAAACCGATGGCTAGTTTAAGAAAACTCATGCCAAGCGTGTTCTTAATGACATATTTCAGGTTGTCATCTTCCAGAAAAGCTTTGAAATGATCCATCCCGACCCAAGGTGCTTCCGACATCGGCTTAATAATATTGAATTCTTTGAAGGCAATAATAATCCCATAAATCGGAATATAATTGAATATAATCATCCAAACCACCCCGAGTAACGCCATTGCTTGCAAATAACGCTGGTTTACAAGCTTTTTCAGGAATGGGTTTCTCTTCTTTTTAGGAAAAGAGCCTGGTACGGGAATACCTGCATTTGTTTCCATGTGATGTGCCTCCATTATGATTTTCCTCCAAACAGGCTAACTGAATGTCTTTATTGTATTTCATCAAAATCCTTTGCATAAGGCGGCAAATTACAGCTAGAGTTGCAGAATTTTAGATGTGCTCTCTTTTCAGAGCCTCTAGGCGCATGGAAGAATCCCATATTTAGCTAGGGAGAAGAAAATACGCAAGAACTGTAAAACGAATAGTTATTTCTGTACTGACATCATTGCTGAACGCGCAGGAAAGCTTTTAAATAAATAGTGAGATTATTGTCCGAGAGGGGAAGTATACGTGGCGAACATTCAAGTTGTTAAGGACCATACGATTATTAGAAACGAAGATTTTATTGCAAAAGCAGAACAGCTAAAACCGGAGCTCATCCATACGGAAGTCCATCCGGTTCATCTTATAGATGTCCTATCTGATGCCTCTGTCGTACATGGATGGAGAGCAAACGTCTTGGAGCCTGCAGAAGAGCTCCGCCATAAGAGCTTCGGCAAAGGTGATCAATTCATTCTGGACTATGGAACGCATCTTGTCGGGTATTTGGATGAAATCCATATTAGCCCTGTCGGCAGCCCACCGGATGCGCCTCTTCATCTCAAAATCACCTTCGGCGAAATGCCGATAGAGATGGCAGAGCCTTTCAGTTCTTATGAGGGCTGGATCAGCAGCTCCTGGCTCCAAGAAGCCGTATTCCACGTGGATATACTGCCAGGAGTAATCACCCTGCCCCGTCGTTACAGTTTTCGTTATGTGAAGTTTGAAGTGATCGCTGCTTCCCAGAAATACCGTGTTTCCTTCGACAAGATTGTGTGCCGCACGGTTACTTCCGCCGATGTCAGCAAGGTCACGCCGCTAAAGCACTCGGACGAGCTTATTCAGAAAATGGATGAGATCAGTATCAAAACCTTGCAGGATTGCATGCAGCTCGTATTCGAGGATGGTCCTAAGCGGGACCGCAGGCTGTGGCTGGGGGATCTTCGGCTTCAAGCACTGGCGAACTATGAAACCTTCAAAAATTACGATTTGGTGAAAAGAAACCTATATTTGTTTGCCGGCGTCCCTAATGACAAAGGACAAATTACAGCCAACGTATTTACGTTTGCGGATCTGATCGCAGATGACACGTACCTTCTCGACTATTCGATTTTCTTTGTCACCACCTTGTACGACTATTATGTTGTCTCGCAGGACCTGGAAACCTTGACCGAGCTATGGCCTTTAGCTCTCAAACAAATCGAGATCGCCTTTGGTTATTTGGATGAACGGCATCTTGTCCAAGATTCGAATTCTTGGTATTCCTTCATCGATTGGAATCAAGATTTGAACAAGCAAGCGCCTACGCAGGGCGTGTTGATCTACGCTCTTCGAATCGCTATCCGCATAGCCGAAATTGTAAGCCCTGATACCGTCGCAACGTTGAAGCAACAGCTCGATCTACTCCTAGCATCGGCTAAATCGCATTTATGGGATGAAGCAGCGGGCTTCTTCGTTAGCGGCGTGGACCGTCAAGTCTCTTGGGCCAGCCAAATCTGGATGGTTCTCGCGGAAGTATGGGAGCCTCAGAAAAATAAGGAGCTGCTTACCCGCTTATTGGAAGTAAACCCGGTTGTCGGAGTAACGACTCCTTACCTGTACCACCATTTGGTGGAAGCTCTTATTCTTGTGGGTGAAACAGAGGTAGCCATCAATCAAATGAAAGCCTACTGGGGTGAAATGATTAAGGACGGGGCCGATACTTTCTGGGAGCTGTATGATCCCAATAATAAATCCTTCTCTCCTTATGGCAATCCTATGATCAATAGCTATTGCCATGCTTGGAGCTGCACGCCGACTTTCTTGATCCGGAAGTATAACTTGTAGGCATTGCAAGCATTTGGGGTCGATTTCTCTAATCCTTTAATAAAGGGCTGAGGAATCGATCCCTTCTTATTTGGAATCATCCCGCAAGTGACTGGATATTCTCACTGTCACCTCTGTTCCTACTCCGAGCACGCTTTGAATGGCGATGCCGTATTCACTGCCATATTGCACTCTTATTCGCTCATGCACATTGTAGATGCCATAACCCTTGGACTGTTTAACCAGGATGTCTTCGGACAATTTCTTACCCATCCCTGGACCGTTGTCATGTACCGTGAATACAATTGCTTCGCCATCCAATTTGCCACCGATTCTCAGCTCGCCTTTTCCTGATCGCTTCTGATCAATACCATGTTCAATCGCATTTTCTACGATAGGCTGAAGCACCAGCTTGATCATCCGGTAATCGAGAATTTCGTCTTCCAATTCGTACATCACGTCAAAATCATGGTCATGCATAATTAGCTGCATTTCGAGATAGGACCTCGTATTTAGAAGCTCGTCTCTCACAGACATCGTATCATTGCCGCTATTTAACGTCGTTCGGTAGAAGGAAGCCAATGTCCCTGCTACGTTGCTGATGTCGGTTGCCTTGATTTCTATCGCTTTCCAGTTAATGATGGACAAGGAGTTGTAAAGAAAATGCGGGTTGATTTGCGATTGAAGGGCTCGCAGCTCCGCCTCCCGTTGAATGATCTTGCTTTTGTACCCTTCCTCGATCAATAGATTAATGCTAGTCAGCATTTTCACGAATCGAAGTTCAAGCTCTCCGATTTCATCTTGGGAATGTACCTTCAGGCTGATCGTGAATATGCCTTCTTCGACCATTCTCATCTTCGTATTTAAACGATGGATCCTTCGAACGAACACGCGCGTAAATAACCAAATCATCCCTAACAAAATAACGAAGCAAGCAGCTTCAATGATAATTGTAGCCCGTATAATTTTCCAAGGTTTTATCGTTAATGCCTCCGAGGAAGCGATGAGCGAGATGGTCCAGCCTGATTCTTTCATTGATCTATTGAGCCATATATATTGAGCGTTTTCGGTGTTCGGTTTTAGCTCCGATTGCTCGAGCAATTGACGCACTGCCGCCAACTGGGCTGGCGAATCATTGCTCGCATAAACAATATTCATTTGCGGATCCGTAATGACGACGGTGGATCCGTTCAATTCCGATGGTTTCAAGGAATTAAAGAAAAACTCGGGGATTAGCTCCATATAAATCAAGTTTTTCTTATCGTAGTTAATATCCCCGAATATCCGCCTTACGCCGAAAATTTTCCCTTGTTGCGCATACCAATGCGTATCCGCCGAGTTCAACGATTGTTTATACCAAAATTCATGTTCTACCTTCGATATCGGCATGATCGAATTCATTCGTTCCGTTAAATTATTCTCCGTATAAATCGTAATCCGCGCGATATCGCTATTCAAGAAAAGCGCCGTATTAAGCAAAGGATCCACCGTTTCTTGCAAATCGACATACATATCGTAATAGCTCTTATATTCCTCATTGAAAATATGGGAGAAATTCGGGTTGTAGCTGATCAATTCGATCGCCGCGTTAAAGCGCTGCAGCTTATAGGTAAGACTGTCCTCCATCTTCTTCAAGCTGTCTTGAAGAACGATATTCGATTGTTGGACCTGGAGTTGTTTGGATTGCTGATAAGAATAAATGCCCAATATCATAAGCGGTATCATTATAACGGTTATATAGGATATAAACAGCTTATGCTTTATTTTCCACTTATTTTTAAAGTTGATTTTCATTGTAGGTCCGCCTTCTTTCCTTCCATATAGACTTATTATAGCAAGACTGCTCTATATGGACAGGAATCCAGCAGCAGGTTTATTCTTTGACAGCGCCAAGCACGATACCGCTGACAAAGTATTTCTGCAAGAATGGATAAATGAGCATGATCGGAACCATAGATACCATGACCTTAGCTGCATTAAGCAGCTGACTCGACATATTGGACAAGCGCTTGATTTCTTCGGGATCTGTCGTATTCATGATCGAATTGACGCTAATGATTAATTGTTGAATGTACGTTTGCAGCGGCCAATTTTCTTTATGCTGCATAAGAATCATACCATCGAAGAAGGAATTCCAATGCCCTACGATGGAAAATAAAGTAACCGTAGCAAGGGCAGGCGTAGAAACGGGAACGAAGATAAGGATTAGCGTCTTCCAAGGACCTGCACCATCGATATTGGCCGCATCCTCAAGCTCCTTAGGAATGCCTTTGAAGAAATTCATCAGCAGTATGACGTTAAATACGGGAACGGCAGTCGGCAGCACGAGTGCCCATATCGTATCAAGCATTCCGAACGTATAGATCGTCATATACCACGGAATCAAGCCACCGCTGAACAGCATGCAGAAGACGATAAACCACATATAAATATTCCGTCCCGGGAAAAACTTCCCGCTTTTGGATAAAGGATAAGCCATCAATATCGTAATGAGAAAATTGATCGCTCCTCCAAGCAGTACTCTCTTGATCGAGACGCCGAATGAAACGAAAAAACCTCGGTCGCTAATAACGGATTTATAAGCATTCAAATTAAAATCGACCGGCCAAAAATATACCTCGCCAGACATCGCCGCTATTTTTCCGCTGAAGGAGATAGCAAGGGTATTCAGGACCGGAGCCATTGAAAGAAAGGCAATAAAGGCAAGGAATACATAGATCATCATATCAACGGCACGGCTATTTCCTTTAACCATAAATCTTCACTCCTGTCAGAAAATACGATAGTTGGCAAATCGGGCTGCAAGTACGTACGAAATCGTAATCAGCAAAAAACTAACCAAAGACTTGAGCAGTCCGACTGCTGTTGCCAGACCATACTGAATTTCAAGCAAGCCGGCGCGATAAACATACGTATCAATAATATCGCCAGTTTGATAAACGATAGGATTGTATAGATTAAGAATTTGCTCAAAACCGGCATTAAGCACATTACCTAAGGCTAGCGTAGCCAGAAGTATAATCGTTGTCATTAAACTAGGGACCGTAATATGGCGAAGTCTTTGAAACCGGGTAGCGCCATCGATGGCTGCTGCTTCATAAAGGTTCGTGTTAATCGATGTCAGTGCCGCGATATAAATGATCGTACTGAATCCGAATTCCTTCCATACGTCACTGGAGACGATAATGGCGCGAAACCAGTTGTTGCTTTGCAAGAACATGATGGGGTCGCCACCGAACCATTTAATCATCTGATTAATTAATCCGTCCAAGCTTAATAGATTGACAAGAACACCCGATAGAATAACCCATGACATAAAATGGGGCAAATAAACGATCGTCTGAATCGTCCGTTTGAATTTTACGTGATAAACCTCATGAAGCAGCAACGCAAATACAAAAGGAACGATTAGGCCTGCGGCTATTTTCATCAATGCGATCGTCAGCGTATTCACAAAAATGAGCTTACTGTCTGGCAAGCTGAACATATACGCGAAATTATCCCATCCTACCCATTCCGAATGAAAGATTCCGAGAGTAGGCTGAAAATCTTGGAAAGCGATAGCGATTCCAAACATTGGAATCACACTGAACGCAATGAGCAATAAAATTCCCGGCAGCAGCATGACATGGTAATTCCATACAAAAGATCGACTTCTCATAGCATCTCCACCTAAACATGGTATTAGTAAGAGGGGCATTCCTGCTTAGCAAGATGCCCCTCACTCAACGGTTGTGATTATGGCATTATTTGCCTGCGATAGCGTCAGCAATTTCTTTCGTTATTTCATCGCCGCCAATATTTTTCCACGTGGAAACGAATTTATCGAATTCATCGATCGGTGCAGTTCCCGTAATGATTTTTAAGAACGTTTCATTCTCGAGTTTTTCTAGATTTGCGCCTTTTTTGAGCATAGTAGCCGTTTTACCGTAAAAGATCGGATCGATTTTTTTGATTTCTTTGGCACCTGTCACAGCGGCACCTGTATAGAAAGCAAGCGAATCCGCGTATGCCGGAAGATCCTTTTTCGGGTCTTTATTGTTTTTCAGTACGGAATTTACCCGTGGAACAATACGGGCAGGCAATCCAGCTGAAGTATTGTCCTTAATCGCCTGGTCATAAACCGGAATGTCACGGGCAAGCGAATCCTGGTAATCAAGCTGCAGGTTCAACGGGTAATTTTGCCAGCCTACGCCAAGATCCTTGTAAAGCTCTTGCGAAGCCGGATCGATAAGACGGATGCCTTCGTATTCCACGTTAAGCATTTTGATAACCGCTTCCGGATTTTCAGCTTTTTTGTTCACGACGAGGAACATGCCCGATGGAACCGAAGGTACGATATTGCGATTTCCCTCTCCATCCAAAGGCACGGCCAGCGGAATCCAATCCGCGTTCGGATTCGTCTTCACCGCATCGGATAATGCCCAGCCCGCGAACCATGGCGCGAATAGAATGCCCGCTCTGCCGCTGGATACGAGACCTGCGTTGTCTTCCCACTTTCTTGTTAGAAACTCTTTGTCGATGAGGTCTGCCGCATACAGATCGCGTAGAACTTTAAGCGCTTCTTTGGTCTCCGGCGTTGTCGAGCCATACACGATGCTGCCGCTGCTGTCCTTGAACCAGTTCTTCGGATAGGAATGATTTACGTTGAACACAGGATCAAAG
Source organism: Paenibacillus sp. J22R232 (assembly GCF_056269165.1). Taxonomy (NCBI): domain Bacteria; kingdom Bacillati; phylum Bacillota; class Bacilli; order Caryophanales; family Paenibacillaceae; genus Paenibacillus; species Paenibacillus sp. J22R232. The sequence continues at coordinate 185,604 of NZ_JBWDNK010000006.1, forward strand.
GTAAAGAATCCGCCATCGGTAACGACTGATTTTTCCCCAAGCAACCCTACCGTATCTGCCTTATTGTTGCCATCTGGATCTTGCTCCTTAAACGCTTTCACGATGGCGGTTACTTCTTCCATCGATTTCGGAGGCGTAAGCTTCAGCTTATCCAGCCAATCTTTGCGAATCCAGAGCAGCTGGTAGCTGCCATCGATGTTCGTATTCGGAAGAGCTAGAAGCTTGCCATCAATTCTTCCCGTATTAAGCACTCTGTCGTCGGTATATGAACTGTAATATTCCTTGATTAATGGCGAGGCATATTGATCGTACACATCTGTAAGGTCAGCCAGCATTTTCGCTTGCGCCATGCGCTTGAATTGCTGCTCGTCAACAATCATGACATCCGGCGTGTTATTGCTTGCGATAGCCAATGTCACTTTTTGGTTATAAGCATCCAGATCCTCAACCGAGAAATCGTACTTGACCTTCACATTTAACCGGTCTTCCACGTATTTCAGAAATTGATTGCTTTCCAGCGTATCGCCAGTTGGCAAATTATTGCCGGAAACGCCTTGTCTTCCAAGCGTAATGGTAACGGTTTCATCGTATTTCCCGAAAGGTTTATCGACTTCCGGCTCTGTATTTGTTTCTGTTTGCTGCGGCGTTTTGTTTCCTGCGTTTGCAGAATTAGTAGCATTGCCGTTAGCGCCGCCGCTGCTGCATGCCGTTAACCCAAATACCGTAACCGCGCAAAGCAAGGCAAGTATTCTCTTTGTTTTCATGACCATCCTCCATTAATTCGTTCTATCTTGCTCCTCTATCATAGCAACAGCCACTAGGTGACTGATATCTCACATATTTGTGATATAGATCGATTTTTTACGAAGATGATTCCCGGAATTTCGCAGGGGTGACCCCATAGTAGTTCCGAAAGGTTTGGATAAAATAAGTAGAGCTTCTATAGCCCAGCAACGTATACATATCGACGATTTTCATATTCGATTCGGTCAGCAGCAAAGCCGCTTTCTCCATCCTGACTTGCGTGATGTACCGGATCAGGCTTTGACCCGTTTCCTTCTTGAATAGATAGCTCAAGTAACTTGGCGTCAAATAAACCCGCTCTGCAATGCCTTCCAACGAGAGATCTTCACCGTATTCCTTTCCGATCAATTCCCTTATCGTCCGAATTAACTTAAGGTTAGAATCGTCCTTTGCCTTCATTTCCGTGCTAATATCAATTTTATCGAAAATCGAAAACATAAAATCCTTCAAATCATGCAAAGAAACCGTTCTGTAAATGCTATCCAAATATACGTTCATCTCGGTAAATTCAAGTTTATTTTCCCTGGTTACGGCTTTCTTCATAATTTCCGAGCATATAAATTTGGTATACAACGATGAGAATTGGCCTTTCGTCTTCAGATAAGAGAAAAGCAGCTCTAAGCTGTATTTTGCCACTTCAATATCGTTGTATTCCAGACACTGGTAAACCTTCTCCAATATTTGATTCAGCTCGATGTCATTGAAATTGGCTTGGGTGAATTGCTCGTCGGAGAACAGAATCGCTTGATCCTCCATAAAAAACCTAAATTCGAGCATCCGCTCCATCTCGCTATACAAATCATGTACCTGATCCAGCCGGTCAACCGCTTTCCCTACGACAAGGCCGAGATTCTCATGCATGGCCTCCCTGGTCTTCCGTATGATCGATTCTCCAAGCCCTCTTAGTGTTTCTTTATCGATTGGGCGGTCATGGTTGATGAATAAGGCGCTTTGATTCTCATCCATATTGACGTAATCGAATGCATAGGTAATTATCTCTGTTAACAGTGCAGTAAAAGTATCATGGTGAATATCAAAAAATTTCCTGCCGCTATCGACAATAATCAAATGAATCCATTTGTTGTCGGAATGATATTCTAATCGGTCAAGTGCACGCGAATGCGCAGCATTCGATTTACCATGCAAGGCATCCAGCAGCATTTTTTCCTTCTCGTAAAGCAGTCCCCGATTATACCCCTCCAGCAATTGATCCGTGCGCATGTTTTGCGCTGCTAGCTCGTCGCAGGTTCTGATCGCTTGGTTCAAAACGGTGAGAAATTCTGTAATTTGAATCGGTTTGAGCAAATAATTTGAAATATTCGCGCGCAGCGCTCTTCTTGCATATTCGAACTCATTAAAAGCACTATAAATAATGATTTCAATATTCGGATTCAGCTTGCTTACATGCTCTGCCAGCTCCAGTCCATCCATAAAAGGCATTTTAATATCCGTAATCACTATATCGATCGGTTGATTTTTTATGATTTCCAGCGCAACCTCGCCGTTCTCGGCTAATATCGTCTCAAGCTCCAGCTTATGGGCCTTTATTAATTGCAGGATACCCTGTCTTTCGATACGCTCGTCATCAACAATCAGAATACGATACACAGCTGCTTTTCCTCCTGGATAAGAGCAAAAAAAGGGCATCTTTAATAAGATGCAGCCTTTTTTTGGTTTATCGATTTATTTTGCTCGAAACGCTACCGTTCCTGCATTTACGCTGTGGCACAGCTGGATCGCTTTCTCCGCTGTATTCACGTCGCCGCCCCATTGCAGCATATAACGGAACTCGTAGAAGCCGCCTAACGTCGCCTTGAAATTCGTCTCCCAATAGTTCGTCAAAACCCATGCGTACAGTGTTTTCTTAGCACCTGCTTGTTGCTGGCCTTGAACGAGCCTTTGCCCATATTCCAAGGAACCGGTCTGCATTAGCGGCGTATCCGGAGTTGCAATTGATAGTCCCCCTTGTTCAGATACGAGAGCAAGTCCCTCTTGTACGCAATAGAAATCCATGCCAGTGCCCGGTATTTGATCGATGCCCGGTCTCACAAGCGCTCCAGCTTTTTCAAGCCACAGCTCCCCATTTTCTGCTTTGACGAAAGGCAAAGAAATGTAAACGTTTTCCGGGTCCCAGACGCTGTCTTTGTGGATGCGTACGGAAACATCAACTCTCGGCTGCGCCAAAAACACTTTAAGGAATAACGAATAATGGCTCATGCCCTGCACTTCATATTTCAATTCGATGATGCTATAAATCGGTCCGTCCGTTATGGTCTTCACACCCGTAAGTACGCCGATAGAACGTTGTACGTTCATCCCTTTTCGATTTCTTCCCATAATCCTTCTCACATTCATCTGATCGCCATGATCGCCGCGAGTCACTTCATAGACAGGGGTGAATGCCCCGCAAAGCTGCTCCTGATCGATAAGTTCCTTGCCTGTCCCTTTCTCGATCCATGATATGATGCCTTCGCCAGCTTTCCAAACAATCCGCACGTGACGGGATTCAATGCTGTTCTCAGCCATTTGCATCCGTGGCATATCTTCCTGTACAGGAGGCAACAAATCTTTAATATCATGAATGCGATCGGCTCCGCGTAAACGGGTGCTGCTAGTCGTAATCGAAGTAACCTGCGCAGCGTCACGGATATGAAATCTTTTTTCTTCCTTTGCGCTAAGCTTTACCATAATGGCAATTTGATATCCTCTGCTTACCTTCTCCTGTTGGTGTGCAATCACCTGTCCCGATTGCTCGTCAACTACCTCGAATCCGTTTCTATAATAATCAGCTTCCCATTGCTCCTCAAGGTAGAAAAATGCCAAATCTTCTATCGCATAATCGAAGGAATTGACCACTTTATAGGTGAAAGCCCTGTTTGCTCGCAGCAGCACATCGCCTCGTCCCTCCAGCACATCATCCAAAGAAACGTATACCAATCTGCTAGCGTTTGCGGCGTAGGCTTCCTTTCTTACGGCGAGCTCCTGCACCATCATATGCCACGGCTCCGATATCGAGGAGTGATAGCCCCAGGTATGTTCCGCATACATGATTAATTGCTGTTCGGCTTCAGCCATTCGTTCCGGTTTCACATAGCTCGCTTCCGGATCCAATCGTTTGACCGCTTCAAGCGTACGTTGGGCGTTTCTGAATATTTGCGTATGCATCGCCGTGGAAGCAACGCCGTCGGACCACCAGTCCGGCCAATCCCCTCTGTACACGGGGATGTCTGCATCCTGCTCTTTCACAAGATCGAAGAAACGGTTCAACGTCGTCATTTGGATTTCCACGCGATCCCCATGCTTCTCGTTCCATTCCTGAATGAAGCTCATAATTCTGCCATTCGGAGCCGAGTTATCCCGGAGAAGTCCCATCACGTTGACCAAAATGAAATCAAACGGATAATTTTCTTTCTCAAGCTGCTCCAGGTACCGAGAAATGCGGGTTTCCGCATGCGTCCAGTGATCCTCAGCAATGCCCCATACCGGATTCTCATCCCGAATGGTGTAGGAGAGCGTGCCGTCCGGATTAATGCCCAGATCATTGCCCATCATGTAATGCTCGCCGCTCCAAACTAATATTTTATCGCCTTTTGGAGTTTCCCAGTAAAACGGATGCTGCTTGCGGCCGATCGCGAACATGCCGTGGTGCGTGTGAATGCAGGAAAGCAAATTCTCGATTCCTGCGTCTGCCAATGCTTGCGCGTATCCCCAGCTATACCCGTTAATATCAGCCGTCATGGCTGATCTTACTTGAAGGCCCAGCGGCTTCGCAAACTTCCCTGCTCTTGCCAGCATATTGCTCAGCAGCTCGAAATTGATCAATTCGGTCATATTCAAGTATGTGCCGGATAATTCGATATCTCCCCGCTTTAGTGCATCCTCGAACGCTTTTTGTTCTTCTTCCGTCGCTTCTGTAAGAAACTTCTCAACAGCCCAGAAGGTTTCGCAAGTCCATTTAAAACCTTTCCATTCACTACGTTCCTCCGTATGGGAAGCACGGCAAATTTCAATGGCTTGCCGAATGAAATCTACCTGATACTGCTCGATTTTTTCTTGTCTTTCTGTATAGCCGATATCGGTATGCGAATGATGAATCACATGAATTTTCCAATTCTTTTTAAAATGGTTCATAGGTTCGTTTCCTCCTTGGTTGCACTGCTTAATTCCGAGTGTATGACCATTATAATCAGGACGGGAAAACGAGGGCTATATTCCATTTTTTCGAAACATATCACTTTTTTCCGTCCTTGCGCCGCCTGCTAACCGCTCGCTCGTCTATCGGCCTGCGCGCCATTATATTGGATTTGCTCACTATAAAAAGCTTACCCGGAATATTTATCCCGAATAAGCTTCTGGGCTGCTTGTCCTTATCTATGCAGGCGCAACCAATAGGACGCATTTATTTGACGAATTCGTAAATGCCTTTGAATGTGCTCTCGAGCGTATCCTTGCTGATCGCAACCTCAGTATTTATATCCATGGCCGCCAGTTTATTTTGAAAAGCCGGCACAAACAAATGGCCGCTCTTGGAAATCTGGCCCCCTAATACGATTAAATCCGGCTGATAGGCACGCAGGGACTGCTCCAAAATAACAGCCATTCGCTCGCCGAAAGCAGCAAAAAGGTGGATATATGCCGGATCCCCCACGTCTGCTAACGCAGCGAACTCATGAACATCCTTTCCTTTCCCATCCAGCCCGAGCTCTGACGCGAGCTTACGTACCCCTCGTCTGGAAACATAATCGTCCGCGATGCCATTTTTATAGGGAATCGTGTACAACCAGCCATTATCAGGCACGTCAAAGCGATCCTTCACTAACTGCCCATTCTCAATAAAACAAGAGCCAAGCCCTGTCCCGACTGTGAGAAATATCGTTCGTTTAGCTCCAAGCGCAGCCCTAGTAACGGTCTCACCAAGACCGAACAACGCGGCATCGTTCTCAAAGCGGATCCGAAATGCCGGAGCCATAAGGTTCTTCAAGGAGACTTCCTCCCGCATGGCTTCCTCGAGCAGATTGCCGAAAGGAAGACCGTACAGCGATTCGTATTTCGCCAAACCTTGAATACGGCTAATTCCGTTCTCGTAATCGAAAGGGCCGGGGAATGCCATTCCAATTCCTCCAATCGGGTTATCGACTGAGCCCGCCTTTAACAGCACATCCGAAGCAATCGCTACGAAACGGGCAATGATCTCGCTTGCGCTTTGGTCCGAATGGGATTCATAATGCCCGACGGATGGCTTGATGATGGAGCCTCTGATGAGCGCCGCAGCTTTTATTTGCGTGCCCCCGACGTCAAAGGCAAGAAAAATAGCGGAATTCATATGGTACCCCCTCTATATTCGGACGTATGCTTTAATGGTGCCAATGGTTTTTCCTTCGCTCGGACCGCTTGGCCGAATCGTATAAGAAGCAATATGTGCTGGAATGACGAAGGTTTCCGCATAATGTATGATGAAGGGCTCGAAGGCGCCATCCGGGCTTTCGATTGTCGCTTCTTCGCCTTCGACCAAATTCAGCATATGAACGCTTCCGTTTGACTCGTGGCTAACTGGAGCAGAGAACCAATGCCTGCGCGTCTCGATGAATTCAAGCGCATGAAGCCCCGTTCTCTCTTCGATCCAGCCCTGTCCCTCCGCAATGCGCTCTACCCTGCCGACACATTCCGACGTAGTCCATTCGGTGTCCCGGTTCCATTGAATTACCTTGCTGCCATGCTCGACATGGACCGGCCGCGGCTTGCCGTCAAGTCCAAGGCGTTCCCAATCCCACAGCTTGAAGGTGAAAATATACGGCGTCGCACTGATCTCCAGCACCATGCAGCCCGGTCCCGAACAGTGAACCGTTCCCGCCGGAATTAAAAAATGATCATGCTTGACGGCTGGATAGACATTGATATAATCATTTGCCGGGAAGCTGAATCCGCCTTCCTGCGCCTTGTTTAGATCAGCGATCATGGCTGCCGAGTCGATGCCTTCCTTTAGACCAAGATACACCTCTGCGCCTGGTGTCGCCTCGAGAATGTAATAGCTTTCATCCTGTGTGTAAGGCATCCCGAATTGTTCCTTTATATATTCATTTGTCGGGTGGACCTGCAAGCTCAGGCTTTGCCCGCCAATGGTGTCCAGAAAATCGAAGCGAATCGGGAATTCGGCACCGAAGCGCTCGTAAACTTTCTCCCCCAGCAGCTTAATCGATTCGAAGAACACGAGATTGATAGCGGGAAGCTCAACCCTGACCGGACCGTATTGGAAATAGAGACTGTTCTCCTCCGGCACTCCGTCGAAGCCCCAAGCATAAGGATGCTCTCGTTTAGGCAAGCCGATATTCGCCTCAAGCCATGTGCCTCCCCATACGCCGGGATCAAAATAAGGGACGAGACGGAACGGGCGATTCACCGTTTGCTCAAGTCCTGCGAGCAATGCACGCTTCGATACCATCTTAGGCTCGTCTTTCGTATTCGTATCTAAGTAGTAATCGATACTGCCTAGCAGTGTTTTCTTCAAGTTGTCAGCCATTCGCCATTCGAAGAAAAATCCGCGTTTGTAGCGGCGAAGCATATCCTCTTCCGGGTGGCTCGTTCTCCAATTTCCGATCTCCTTCGAACGAAGGCGCAGCTGGATTTCCCAACGTGCCATGTCTGCATAGATAAGAACGTCTCCCGCCGCAACAAGCGAAGCGCCGAATCCGATGACAACGATAATACCGCCGGATATCGCTTCGATCTGGCTTTGGAGGGAATCGAGTTTAGCTTGATCATAAAATTCATTGATTCGAAAGGAGGTCATACATCCGAAAACACGGTCATCAGTCAGAAATCCGTCAACTTTGCGATCGACTTCTGTAGGGTCGAATGCCGCTTCTTCTGCCCGAAAGATCGCAGCCGGGTTCAAAAAGCGGGAAATTCCCGTTAAAATTTCCTCTTGCCTTACGCCGGGATAACATTCGATGACGACAACCGTTTTCTTGCTGACTCTTGCTCTATCAAATATCGTTAATCCAATTGCCTTATATCCGGACCAGGCTTCCTGTTCCCAGTTTCGAATAGAGATGGAAGGCTCTTTGTTATACGCGGCTACCATGTTAAATTCACAACTCCTTCGCATTAATTTATCATAATATATCATAAATTAACACAAATGAACATCGTGAATTTGTTACACGATATAAAGCTCAACGCCACTTGCTTCAATGAACCGTCTGTCTTCATCCCGCAAACCGGTATCCGTCACGAACACATCGATATCAGACAGCTGCGCTACCGTTGAGAAGTATCGGTTGCCAACTTTGGATGAATCCAAGAGCATAACCACCTTCTTGGCGGAGCTAATCATCGCCTTCTTCACTTGCGTATCGAGCAGGTTCGGATCCGTAAAGCCATACTCAGGTGAATAGCCCAGGGCGGATAAAAACAACGTATTCGCATGGTAAGCGGCAAAAAATTGTTCCGCCACCGGTCCGACAAACGTTCCCGACACTTCCCTCAGCAGCCCGCCGCAGCAAATAATCGCATGTCTCTCCGAGACATGCGGGCGAAACCGGTTTAGCGTTTCCAGCCCATTGGTTAGCACGGTCAACTGCCCAAAGGAATCTAGAAAATCCGCAATCCGGGATACCGTCGTTCCGTTTTCCAGAATGAGGACATCCTCTTCCTCGATGAAATGTTCGGCGGCGAAGGCGGCCAATCGCTCTTTAATATCTTGATTATTGGCTTGCTTGGAAGCCAGATCCGGTTCTTGAGCCAGATTGGAGTCTTGGTAGATAACGCCCCCATGGGAACGCTGCACATGGTTCTCTTGCTCCAGAGCGTTCAAGTCTCGACGAATGGTCATGCCCGATACGCCAAAATGGTCGCTAAGCTCTTTCATCGTAGCGGCGCCTCGTTCGGATAGATAGGATAATATCGCTTGTTTTCGTTGTAATGGCAGCATTCGTTCACCTCTTTTTCACTCATTTTAACACAAATGATCAAATACGATCAAATAATAGCCGAGTTGTTACACAAGAGGGTTAGTAACCTCAACGCTCTTCCTCGTAGCAGGGAATAACTTCTAAATCAGTAGTTCATAATAAGACGAATTATTTCTCTTGGACTGGTGGTCGACGCATGCTCCCAAATATACATAAAGCATTAAAAGAGATCTCAAAATCAAATGATTTTTCACAAACAACCATTGATTTAAAAGGTATGCGCCTTCATTTTTCATACTATAAAACGCTTATAAACCATGAACAATTTCACCATGATTTACTCTCCTTTTTTCAGCTATCGAATGGAGAAATCGAAAATTTGCATGATTTAAAAGCCTTGATTCCCATTGAAGCAATCAAAGTATTGTCAAACGTGGAAGAAATCGTGCAAAGCTTGGCTCACGGTTCAATCTTTATTCAAATGGATCCCTCACTAAATGAAGGACTCATGGTAGACATCGCGGATTTAAAACTGGGCCATCGTGGTTATAATGATACCGAAAATGAATACAGCGTAATCGGTCCGAAGGTCGGTTTTGTCGAAAATATAGATACCAACCTGACTTTGCTGCGAAGAGGGCTTGTAACCGAAAAACTTATATTTGAGGAGCATATCGTTGGTTCACTTTCAAAAACGAGGATCGTTATCGCTTATTTAGAGGATATTACTAATCCGCAACATGTAAATACGGCAAGGCAGAGACTCTTGGATCTAGAATATGACGTGGTATTTGAAACCTCTCTTCTGGAACAACTGATTACCGACAACTCAAATTCTCCTTTCCCGTTATTTATGTCAAGCGAACGCCTGGATAGAGTCATGTATTCGATGCTGAACGGGGAAGTAGCCCTTCTATGCGACGGCTCTCCCATAATAATTACGGGACCCGTTAACTTATTTAGCTTTATCATTTCGCCCGAAGATTACTATTTGCCATGGATTATGGGTTCGTTCTTTCGTCTCATCCGTTATTTTGGAATCGCGTTTTCCATTTTGGCTACCTCTTTTTACGTTGCGATTCTTACCTTTCATTACACCGTCATTCCCAGGGATCTATTAGGACCGATTATCGAATCAAGATCCAACGTCCCCTTCCCTCCTTTGCTTGAAGTGCTGTTCTTGGAAATAACGATCGAGTTGCTGCGCGAAGCCGGGTCCAGATTGCCTACAAAAGTCAGTCAAACGCTCGGCATTGTAGGTGGAATCATTCTTGGGCAGGCAGCGGTGCAAGCCGCTTTAACCAGTAATATTTTGCTCATCATCGTTGCGCTTTCGGCATTGGCTTCCTTTACCACGCCTATCTTTAAAATGTCCAATACGATACGGTTTTTGCGTTTTCCATTGATTGTCTTGGCATCCTTGTGGGGCGGGTTAGGCATAATGATTGGTTTAATGTTCATTTTGGGACATTTATTGCGTTTGAAATCGTTGGGCTCGCCTTATATCGTGCCCCTGTTCCCTTTCCGCCACAAAAGCTTCAACGATAGCTTTATCCGCTCATCCTTTACCCTTCTATCTAATCGATTTGAATTTACGCGTCCGCTATCGACAAAAAGATTTAGCGTGCAAAAAAACAAGGACATTGGCGACGACTATAATAATGAATAGTGTTGTGCGGATTGGAGGATGAAATAATGAAAGGTCATATCCTAGCTCTATTCTGCTGTTGCCTATTATCCGGTTGCGCGCAAGCGAGGACCGTCGACCGGATTAATATCATCCAAAGCATGGGCGTAGACCTCGAAGGGGAGACGATTAAAATGACCGCTTCTTATCCTTCATTTATAAAAGCTTCCCAGCAACAATCCGAAACCCCGATCACAGCGGAATCGAAAATCATGTACGGGATTTTCACGGCCCTAACTACAAAGTCTTCTCAACCTGTCGAATTGGGACAAATGCGTACATTGGTCATTAGCGAGAAATTCGCAAGGGGCTCCCTCTCTGAGCTCGCCGAAATCATCAATCGAGAATTCATCAAAAGCAGCAATGCTACCATTGTGATAACCAAGCAACATGCAAGCTCCATAATTTCCGAAACTTCAAAAAAACCGCCCTTTTTCTTGTCGGAGCTTATCGAACAGAACATGAACCACGGGAATACGCCGGCGACAAATTATCATACATTCGTCAATCAGTATTACGGGGAAGGCCAGGATGTTTATTTACCCGTGATCCATAAAGATCAGGGCTTATTGCAAATGGATGGTGTTGCCGTCTTTAAAGGAGATGAATTAAAACTTTGGTTAACGGGCGAAGAAGGTTTATATTTGAAGTTTCTGAAAGACAAGGCTCTGACAGGCACCTATGATTTCATGACCGGTCCAAAAGACATGTATTCTTTTTTCATTCTGCGCGGAAAGAGCGATATAGCGATTGCGCAAAACGGAAAGACAACGATATCCCTTAAATTATACATAGCGCTTAGGGAAATTCCGAAACAAATGAACATACAGAATAAAGAAGAGTTGCAAGCAATAAAGAAGCAAATCGAAGATAAACTATCATCAGGAATCAAAACGATGCTAACTCGGTTACAAAAGAACAACGCCGACCCTATCGGCTTCGGTGAGCGATATAGGTGGAAGCATAGAACGTATAGCGAGAACAAATTTTATGGAGAAATCTATCCTATTATGGATTTCGAAGTAAAAACGAAGCTTATTATTTTACACTCAGGGGTTGGGCATTAGTGCAGAATCACGTAAAGGAAAATTACACGATATCCGGATACTTTGTATTTTTCTTAATCGGCGCTCCCCAAGCTGCCGCTGGCATTTTGAATTTTCAAAGTCTTGTCCTTCGGGATGCCGGCCAAGATTCTTGGATATCGATTATCCTCGTCGGTTTGGCCCTGCATCTCATCATCTGGATGGTTTATAAGATGCTCGGCAATCCCGCTAAAGACGTCATTGACTTACATCGATTGATTTTCGGCAAACTCATCGGCAATGCCGTTTCTCTGTTATTAGTCGGTTACTATTTCATCATGGCTCTATTTTATTTCCGAGCTTACATTGAAATCATTCAGGTGTGGGTATTTCCAACCGTTAGAACATGGGCGATGGCAGGGCTCTTGATTTGCATGATCTATTATGTCGTATCCGGCGGATTCAGGGTTGTATCCGGGTTTAGCTTTTTTTACATGGCTCTAATCCCTCTGCTCTTTCTGCTTTACTTCCCGCTTCGGCAAGGCAATATCCATCAATTATTGCCGGTTCTCAATCATTCCTTTCTTGATCTGCTTAAAGGTTCAAAAACTTCCAGTTTCATTTTTTTCGGACTCGAAGCTTTGCTTATTTACTTTCCTTTCTTAAAATCCCCCGAAAAAAACGTGAAATGGGCACATTTCGCCTTGCTCTTCACTACATTCAAATATACGGCAATGATTATCGTAACCCTGATGTATTTTAGCCAGGGACTGCTGAAGCATACGCTCTGGCCTACGTTGGCAATGTCCAAAATCATAGAGCTATCCTTCGTAGCCAGGTTCGAGTATTTTTATATTTTCATGTGGCTTTTGGTTATCATCCCGACGGCTTGTATCCCTATTTGGTGCTGTACGAGATTAATGAAAAGAGTTGCTGCGCTTCAGCCTCGGCTGTCTTTGCCTTTTATACTGGCAGCCCTATTCATCGTCGCGCTAACGGTTAACGAACGCATACAGATCGACGTATTAGAAAAGTTCATAAATGAGATCGGATTTTATTTCATCTTTGCCTATATTCCGTTACTATTTATCATCACAAAACTTAGATTAAAGTCCGTATCCCGTGTTGATCAATAATTCAAGTAGCGGTTCAGCAAGTGGCTTGATAGCCGGCTAATCCATTCCAATAGGAGTGTTCGGTTGTCCATGCTTACATACGGGGACATGAAAAAAGGTGCGGAAAAACGCCATGTTTTTCCGCACCATTTTCATATTAGGGGCTTATTGCGATGATGACCATGGATGCGAATAAATGTTAAACAAGATCTGCGCAGCCTCTGCTCTGGTCGTCGAACCTTTAGGACTCAGGACATTATTGCCACGTCCGTTAACGAAGCCCATCTTAACCATTGCAGCCACATCATCTGCCGCGTAGGCTGCTAATTCTTTTGCATCCGCAAACTTGTCGAGCTCTTCGGTAGTACCGTCCAGCAATGTTTTGTTTGCTGCCTGCAATGCGCTTATCGTCAGCATAGCCATGTCCTGCCTTGTCAATTCGGCTTCGGAATTGAACTGGCCTTTGTAACCGACGGTTATGCCAAGCGCTTTGGCTATCCCGATTTCGTCATAGTACTTGCTAGATGACTCGACATCATTGAAGTTCGTGTCGAATTCCGCCGTAAGTTCCATCGTTCTTACAAGCCACGCCAAGTACTCCGCTCTTGTCACCTTGTTGCTAGGACTAAACTCTGCAGCCGACGTACCGTCTATAAATCGCTTGGACGCCATCATCTCGACTGCTTTTGTGTACCAGGAATCCTTTGTGACGTCGCCAAAGCTTTTCTTGCTGTAAGCAACTGCATAATGGCCTGCCCCACTCGTCGTGAATACCATGGCTTTATCAGCAGCATCGTATTTAACATTTTTCATTTGCACGGGCTTTCCATTTGCATCGATATGCCAAACAACAAGGTAATCTAAATCTTCCAATTCATCGGCAGTAGCTGCATATGGTATTCTAATCTCTACCGGTGCTTGCAAGCGATTTGCTTCTCCTGCCGCTCCACCTGTGTCGACTCCCCATTTGATGACAGGTCTGCTGCCAATGTCTTCTTGCGTTTGAGAATCAAATAGGGATGAGTCAGCATTTCCAATCGTCAGCTCTATGCTCTTCGCATCCGTTGCTGCATGGTTCAACCCATTTGCAGGCACAACGATTGTTCCGAATGGTGTGTCAATCTCTACCCGTACATCGGCTTTATCCGAAGTTAACGCGGTTTTGGGAAGCCCGACGGCATATGCGCTTGCTCCCTCCGTTTTCGGAATTTCCACCCGAACCGTCTTTACTCCGTTGCTGTCTGCTTTCGCGTTTTCCAGTGCTCTACGGATGTCATCCTGACTAATCGATTCCGATCTGGCTATGCCAGTCTCTTTGTCCACCATTGGCGTCGCAACCTTGATCGTATCTCCTACAACCCTATTCGTTGCTGTAGGCTGGGTAGGCGTTGACGTTGGAGACGGAGACGGAGTGTCGGGATAGCTTATGATAACCGTCAGAGAAGCACTCGCATGATGAGCCGAAGTTTCCTTGTATCTGACATAATAGGTTCCGGCATCAAGCTCAGTAACCTCTACACCTGCGATGGCAGTCCAGTCGCTCAACTCAGTCCCCTGCTTCTGGTATTCCATCGCGGAATCCACGCCTGTTATTTTCCCATCCCTAGCGCCAATTACGCTGACATTGACACCTTTGACAACCGTGTTGGAGGGTGGATTCTGTTCCTGCTTAGTCCCGTCAGGAACGATAACGATAATCGCGGGACTTGGATTCGCGGTATCTGTCTCCGCGTACCTGATTTCATAACGGCCCGCTTCAAGGTTGTCGATGCTGTTTCCGTTAATCGCAGAATACGCGCCGCCATCCGCCTTCCGATATTCCATGCCGACAGTCACGTTCCCGATCTTCCCATCGCTTCCGCCTGCTATGGAAGCCGGCGTAACGACCAGTTCATCCGCGTTTGGCGCATCTTGATCTGCCTTCGCTTCATTACGAATCTCCACGGTTACCGGCTGGCTTGCATGTGATTCATCTGTAGCCGCATAGCGGATTTGATAGCTGCCAGGCTCCAAGCTCTCAATACTCGTGCCATTGACGCGCAAGTAGCTCTCATCGCCCAGCTTCCGGTATTCCATCGAATCACGGACGCCTTCTATCTTCCCGTTTGTTTGGGTATCGGAATTAGCATGCGTAATCGTCCATTCGCTTGGTTCCGGCGCTGGCTGATCCTGCTTCTGCCCTTCCGGCATGACAACCTCCTTATCCGGGCTGGCATTCAGAGAGGCGGTTTTCATATACCGGACAAAATAGTTCCCGGCGCTCAGACCCGTAATCTCAACGCCAGTAATTGCGGTATACACTTCTGCCCCTTCCTTCCGGTACTCCATTGCCGATGTTACGCCTATAATTTTACCGTCGTTGCCAGTTACAGAAGTCGGCGCCACCGCAGTCGGTGTTGTCGGCGCTTCCTGCTCCTGAATGGCATCCGACTTAAGCACTTCCCATTCCCATAAGCCGACGCCAACTCCGCTTCCTGCTGATTGCTTCGTCATCGTAACTCGCAGCGCTTTCACTTTCAGCCCCGAATCAAAATCAACCAGATTGGAGGAGCCCACAGGCGTGTTATTCACCAAGGTAATACCTTCGGTAATGGTTTTCGCCGTCAACCATTCATTTGTACTGCTATTCAAAGGAATGTAGGAATACTCGTATTTCGTAGGTGCTAGTATGCCGCCTGCATCTGACCATAGCACCAAGTTCGAGCTATTGATTGTAACGCCTTGCGGCCATTCATATTGCACCCATTCTGCAGCTCCCGCATTCCCCCAAGTTCCCCAATGCGGGATGTTCGCTTCTGCTTTTCTGCCGTCATTCACGGAAGCTAGATTCTCCCAAGGAGAGGTGTAGCTTGCGGATACGCGGGCCAAGAACGCCATATTGTTATCGCGCGGACGTAGCAGCTGCACATCTGTCAGCAGCTTACCGAGCGCCTGCGCAACTTCCTCATCTGTTGCATCCATTTTTTGAATGACGGCTGCCGCGTTTGCCTTTGCCTCATCAATTGGCGCAAGACCTTGATCGATAAAGTTCGAAGCGTTCAAAGCATTGATATAGTTATTAACGCTAATGAGCTCCGACTTGTCTACCGTTCCCGTATAGCCGTTTACCTTCCATTCCAGAATACCGCTTCCGTTTGCGGTAGGCCTCATGTCTATACGGACGCCTGTAATATAGGCAGGCTCGAAAGTGGTCGTGTTGTACTTATCCAGTTCATTTGCAAGTCCGTTAATGGCTCTTGGCGTATACCAAGTTCCGTTCTCATCGCGAAGCTTGAGCTGCATATCCTTGGGACGGAAATTCCCTCCGCCGTCTTGGAAGACGTATACGTCCATCGAAGAGGCAAGGAGTGGTTGAAGCCATTCATACGTAACCCATGCCGGGTCTCCTTCTCTTCCCCAGTTGTGCCATGCGCTGTTCGGTGCCGTGCGAGAAGGCGAGAAATCTCTAGAATTTCTCGGCTCAACGCCGTTATTCATCGCCTCGGGATACCCGTCACCGCCGGAGTAACTGGCAGAAGCTTTTGCTGTCAAAGCAGCGTTTTGAAGCGGCACGCTAACGACATATACAGTGGCGCGAACCTCTAGATCGCTGTCTGACACTATACCGCTTACCTCGAAGCTGCCGATCGTTTCATAGTGGCTTGGATCGATATCGTTCCATTCAATCGCGCTCTCTTTGTACCCGTCATCGAACAAAATCTTCATGACTGGCGGAAGAGACGGCGCCGTTCCCTTGCGTGTTACGGTATTGATTGCCCGGTAGGCGTCTTCGGTATCTGCTTCAATCACGATCGTTACATCTTTGCTTGCTGTCTTGCCTTCATCGGCAGCAGTCAGCGTGAATACATAGGTACCCGCCTTGCTTACGCGCGCATACGCGGTTGCTTTGTCGCCAGCGACAAACGTGATATCGCCTGCGCCATTCGGCTTCTCCTTGACGGTCCACGCGTACGTCATGTCGGGCTCAAATTCCGCGCTATGGATCGGATCCGGGATTACCGTACCGGATAAAACGACTATGCTTTCATTCGTTCCGTCTTGAGCGGCAGTTACTTCGCTGATCTGCGGAGGCTGTTTCTCCGGCGGAGCAGCCAACTGGAAGGTTAGCTCGTCAGAACCGCTCAGCTCCCCGTCATTAGCGCTAAGTTTTACTGTATAGGAGCCTTCTTTTGTTCCGACGGCTTGTGTAATGCTTGCCCTAGGATAAACAAAGCTCAGCTTGCCGCCTTGCGGTGTGCTAATCACTTCCCACTCGTAAGCCAGCGTTCCGTCCGGTGCGCCGTCATCACTCACAATGCCGTTTAGCATAAAAGGAAGGAGTGCCTGCGGGTTTGGCGTTGCTGTCTCTGCATGAACCTGCGGGGCTTCATTCTCGCCCGAGTCTAGCTTTTCGATGGTCAACTGTGCTGTCTCGTCACTGTTCATTTGGAACCGAGCAAGACCCTTGTTGTTTCGTACATAGAACTGCCCAGCTGCCTCATTATTCAGCTTAATGGCATAATAGCCATTTTCCAAGCCCGCTCCGTCTATTGCAATTGTTGAAGCATGCTCTTTTTTATCCAGATTGGTGAGCGTCAATTGAAATCGTCTGCCGTCTTTTTGAATTTCGGCGCTTTCCATTTTTTCATTTTGAGAGACTAGGTATATTTTTTCGACAATTAAGTTAATGCGCTTGCCGAAACCGTCCTTCGGGGTAATCTCGTAGCTGCTGCCCTTGTCGGAAACCAGTGCCCCATACCCGAATAGTCCGAACACCGGATCGGTAACAATGTCCGAGCTGATGCTTAGCAGGGAGCCGTAAATGCCCTCATCGGCTTCGCCGGAAAAATCGTTCCAGCCGTTGTTCATTACGCGGGTACCGCCATCGTACACGTCTTTGGTACCGGTTCCGCCCTTGTACATGGAATATCTCCAAGAGGTGCTGCCTACAGACTGTGCAGAAATCTGTCCCATGTTAATGGCGTTAAAGTTCGAAATCTTCGCCGCATAATTGCGCTGCTGTGCAGTGGCGGTCTGAGCGGCAGTTCTGCCGTTATCCTGATAGCGAATCCAGTCATCCATAATATATCCCGCTAGTGAAGCCGTATATTGGAAGTTCCACCAGCCCTCGCCTCCGCGAAATACCGGTACGGAATAATGGTACCAGGTTGGCTGTATGCCGCGCATAGCACGGGTTTTCCAGTCTGCCATCTCCATGCTTTTCTCAGCCGCTGCTGCCTGCGCGTCCTGAGGGTAGTAAGTGCGCAGCGCCTTGGCAGCCGCATAGGCTCCTTCTTCGCCGGTATTGTCATACTCAAATTCCGAGCCGTATGGATAAGCAGCGAATGTCATATTCCGTCCTTTATCTAAGGCGAACTTTCGCTTCAGATTATCAAACTCCGCCTGCATGCCCTCTTCTTTCAACGCCTCGATCATATCCGGAATTTGCTGTTCGCCATAGTATCCGATTGCTCCGCTGGAAATTCGGTTGTAGTAGATGCCGTAAGCCTTTTCCAAATAAAATTGCGGCGATTCGCGGTACTCGATCAGATGGGGATACGCCTTTTGGATCCGATACATGTTGAAAAAGCCGGTGGCTGCCATCATTTCGGAGAATTCCCGTGTATAAGGCTTGTCTTTATCCGTATAGGAGCCAGAATCCCTTAGCCAGTTCGCAACGATAAAGCTATCCTGCGTATGCTTCATAAAGCGTTCCCACATAAAATCAATGAGGTAATTTTCTATCGATTGAATCTCTTCAGGGCTTGGATCCAAATAGTTCTTCATGGTTATGGAGTTGATATTATCATGGCCCCAGTCATCGCCCCAATGGTTGATGTTGGTGTCGAGACCATCCTTAAGATACCAGTCAAAGTAGTTGCCGTAGGTAGGGCTTTGCGGGTCCTTGTCCTGCGTTTTTTCTACCATGAATGCAGTGTGGGTGCTCAACGTTTCGTCAAGCTCGGCCATTACATTGAATTCATATTGCGTAAATTTATTGACCCACTCATCGCCAACCTTCAGCTCGTATTCCACACGGACGCTGTTATTGCCCAGATCGCCGAACTCGAGCGAATAAATGTGGTGCTGTTCGCCGTTTACAAGCTTGGTTTCCAAAAATTGATAGCCTTTGGCGTAGCCCGGGTTCGAGTCAGCAAGTCCGCGCCCTGTGCGAGAATTGTTGACCATCTCACTTCTCTGCCTGCCTGGCTTGATACTCGGGATATGCGCTTCATCATATGGGTCATTCTCGTGAACCGATAGAATATCAATCGACGTTACTTTAATTTTGCTGTCATCATAATGCAGAGCCAGCTTAGTCGGCATATTAATGGCAGTCTGGAAGCCAGGCACCGCTACCGCGTCAATCATGCCTGATCGGTACAAAATAGAGCGGAGGTTTTTCTCGCGCTCCTCCACGGAAACGGAAGCGTTATTTGTGCTCTGAGCACTTTCCTGCGGCGTATTGTCGCCTGCGCGTACTGCCGAAAATTTAAACTGATACGTTTTTTCTTCATTCGGTCCCAATACTAGGCTGGAGGCATCGGAAAAATATCCACGGCCCGTTTTCTGTATGTCCTTAGAGTGGATATACAGCACGTTCAGCCCAGGAAACCAGCCGCCGCTGTCGCCGGTCCAGTTAGTGAAGGTCTGTCCAGCACGCAGCTCGCCCTCTTCCTGCATCCAGTAATCCACGTATTCGATGCGAGCGCCGCTTTCCGTCACCGGGGTAAACAGCATGTAATTTCCTTCCCCGCTGGTCCGAATGGCATAAGAATACCCGCTGTCGGCCCCGGCAAAGTTATGTATCGTTAAACGATTGTCATACGTATCCGATACCGATCGGTATTTATTATTCCAAGGCATCGGCAAGCCGATATCGCCGAATTCCATGTATTTGCCGCTTTTGTTTTTCAAGGTTATTTCCCATAGCATGGAACCGTCATCCGTCTCCATGTCGAACACAGATTTCACGTCAAAACCTTTCATCGCACGATTCGTTGTGGAGTTCAAATCCTGGCCAATAAAGTTGACCTCTACTTTCTTGCCCTCCGTGGATACCGTTCTATCGAAATATTGGTTATCGGGATTGATATTGGAATAAGTTGTTGAACCGCCGGCTGCAAGCGTTTTGTTTGTGTCCACTTCTACAAAGCCGTCCCTGCTCGCAGGGAATTGTTCATTATCGCCGGTGCGGTAAGAAAAAAGCATCTCGCCCATCCATTGATGCTGGACGTTGTTCTGCGGAGACGTATTATTCGGCAAAACAAAATTGATAGGAGCACCGTTTCGATTTACTGGGTTATTTTTGATAAACAGCTCTTCAATTTGTCCTAAATCACCAATTTTTGCGGAAAGGCTAGCATTGGAAATATCATCCGCTGCTGCAGCTAACTTGGTTAACGAGCTCGAATGAAGCTGTAAAATTTGAAAGATCAACATAAACGCGATCGTCATCGACACAAGCCTTTTTGTAATCGTTTTCATAGTAACCTCCTGATGGCTTAGTTATCCAAGACCGGACTAGTTTTTTAATCCGGTAAGCGTAATGCCTTCTACAAAATACCTTTGACCAATGAGGTAGAAAATGACGCCTGGAGCAAAGGACAAGCAGGTTGCTGCCATCGTCATCGACCAGTCGCTTTTTAGCTGGCCCCTAAAGTTGGTTAGCCCTAGCGCGATCGTAAATTTATCGCTTGAATTAATATAAATCATCTGCTGGAGCAGATCGTTCCATAATCCGATGAAGATAAACAACGCGACGACGATCATAGCCGGTCGGATGGCTGGCATGATGATACTGAATAAGATGTGGAAGTATCCGGCACCATCGATCGTCGCTGCTTGATCTAGCTCTCTCGGTATCGACATAATGAACTGACGGATTAAAAAGATGTTAAATGCGCCGCCGCCGCAAAAATAAGGCAAAATTAACGGCCAATAGCTGTCGCTGATTCCTAGGCCTCTCGTCCAGCCTATATACAGCGGTATAAGCGTAACCATGGCAGGCAGCAGCATGGAGCCGATGCAAAGTGACCAGATCAGGTTTTTTCCGCGAAACCGCAGCCTTGCAAAAGCGTAACCGCACAAAGTTGCCGTGAATGTCCCAGCCAAACAGGAGGGAACTATAATGAGCATCGTGTTCCACAAATACTTCCAAAATTTGAATATTTCTAGCGTTTTCTCATAATTGGAAAATAACCATTTGTCCGGAGTTAGGGCTGGCGGATATCTGTAAATCTCGGCATTCGTCATGAGAGACGTGCGGAAAATCCACCAAATCGGGAACAGCGCTAAAATGGCAAAAAAAACGACGGCGACTACCGTGATGATGTTCATCGTTCTGGTTCTGCGTTTTTTGCTTCTTAGTCTGCCATATGCTAATTCGCTCATTTGTCATCGCCTCCTTCATTGTAGATCCACCGGTTGGACGTCTTGAACAAAACAACTGTGAAAACGGCAAGTATAGCAAAGATTATCAAGGTAGTCGCGCAAGCATAGCCGATCTTGTAATTCACGAATGCTTGATCGTACATCAGATAAGTCAAGAACCGTGTAGAATTCCCCGGGCCGCCATTGGTCAAGGCAAGCGCCGGCGTTACGACTTGAAGGTTGGCGATCAAGCTCATCAACAGGTTGTAGAAAATAATCGGCGTCATACATGGCAAGGTGATATGCCGGAATCGCTGCCAACCGTTTGCGCCATCCATTTCGGCAGCCTCATGGTATACATTCGGTACGTTCTGTAGCCCGGCCAAAAAGATGACGATCAAGTTGCCCGCAAGCCAAACCGAAATCAGCGAGAGAGATGGGACTACATAGCTGGAATCAGCGATAAAGTGGATTTTATTCAACCCTACCTCGGAGAGCAGATAGTTGAAAAAGCCGAAATTGCCCTCGTAAAGCCAAGACCAACCTACGTAGATCGCTACAGCCGGCAAAACATAAGGGATATAAAAGACCGCTCTAAAAAAACTTCTGGCTGGAATTTTACGGTTCAGCATCATCGCAATAAAGAGGGAGTAGACCATGCTTCCGATTACCGATAATACCGCAAAATAGATTGTCGTAATGATAGAGTCCTTAATGTAAGGATCAGAGGTAAATAGCTTGATATAATTATCGAATCCGATGAACTCCGGCGGTTTCAACCCCGTCCAATTCGTGAGACTGATTCCGAGCACACCGAGAAGAGGCAAATACGTCAGAAAGATTAATCCCACAAAAGCGGGAATCAAGCATATATACGCAACGCGCGCCTCGCTTGAATAAAAACGGGAACGGCGCTTCGGCAGTTTATTAACGGTTTCCATATCTTGCCCCACTCCTTATGAATAAAGGATGACCGCCACCGTTGCAACGCTAGCGGTCATCCCTTCTATCTATTATTTGCTGCCTGCATGCGCTGCTTTCAAAGCATCGAGATTTTTGGTAATCGCTTCTTTAGCGGTAGTCTTGCCGGTCCAGACATCGCCTAGAACCGACCCGAGCAACGTGTTAAAGTCTGTTGTATAGTTCGTATAGAACCACGCAGCCGGCCTTGCAGCGTCGGATTGCGCATAGTCAACGACTGCCGACTTGTATTCCTCGTACGGCGGGAAGTTAGGATTCTCTACCCATTTGCGAGTGAACGTTTCATCCTTATACCACTTGTCTAGCGTCGGCATCCAAATGCCCGATGAAATAAGCGCCCAGTTGTTTTCTTCGGAGTTGTACCATTTCAGCCACTCCATTGCTTCTTCCGGGTGTTTGGTCTGAGAGAATACGACATTCGCGCCGCCTGTATTGAGGGTTACCTTATCCTTCAAATAAGGCAATACGGCTACGCCATATTTAAGGCCCTCCTCTTTGGCCGTATTCAAGCTTGTTCCTATGTTCCATTGGCCATTCGTAGCCATAGCGACCGTACCGGCAATAATCGTACGCTGAATGCCATCATCGGTCTGTCCGACGGACAACGGGGCAACGTGATCCTTCAAGTACAGATCAGCGACTTTCTGAATCGCTTCGATGCTAGCATCTTCTCCGATTCTAACCTCCGTGCCATCTTCGGAATAGAAACCGCCGCCATTGCTGAGCGCCCAGGTTTCGAGCTGCCATGAAAGATTCTCGACGGAAGTGCCGTACTGAACGATGCTTTGCGCATCAAAACCTTCCTCGCCAGAATGCTTGCCGTTCTTGTCAATCGTCAACTTTTTGGCAGCCGCTACGAATTCATCCCATGTCCATGCTTGGTCCAGTGCAGCCGGAGGGTAGGGAACATTCGCTTTATCGAACATATCTTTATTGTAGTAGAGCAGGAGAATTTCATTGGCAGCCGCATAAGCAACGGTATTTCCCTCATGCTTGTAGGCCAGACTGTCCAGCGGCTTGCTGTCGCTTCCCTCATACATCGCGCTTACGTCATTCAGCATGCCTTCGCCTGACCATTGGATAACGCCGCCTTCCTGCAGCATCCCCGTATCCGGCAATTGGCCTGCCGTTGCAAGCGTATTCAATTTTGTCATGTAGTTTTCCCATGGAATCGCTTGCACTTCTACTTCAATTCGATCCTGCGAAGCATTAAACTTGTCAGCCACCGCCTGAGTCGTGCTACCTTCTTCCGCGCTTCCCCACATCGAGTATATAATATTGACCTTTTCTGTCTTTGCATCCGCCGGTTTGTTCGTAGCATCCGATGCCGGTGACGCTGAGTTGCCTCCATTGTTCGCGCATCCGATGGCGCTCATTGCCAATGCAGCTATTATAAAACCTACTCCAAGTTTCTTGCCTGTTCTCATTGCCCCCGTCTCCCTTCAAAATTTGCTTTCGTTTGTATGTCTATCCATTTAACTCCATCGCTAGAGCATACAAGCGATAAGTTAAACGTTTAGCAACATTTACAACCAGATTGTGCCATAAAAAATAATGAAAGGCAATAAGATATTTCAACCTGTTCTTTCGATATTTCAACCCGCCGCCAATCACTTTTTAAACAATATTCGATTTGGCACCTCCCTTTGAAGGTATTTGCAACATTTAATTAATCGTTTAACCAAATAAATTCACGGTATGAGGTAACCTGCATTCTCTTCACACCAATAGAAAACGCTTACTTTATTGTATCACCCATTGTTTACCTTGAAAAACGATTATTTCAACCTCTATTTATGATATTTCAACCTATATTTTTTTGTTTGAAAAGTATTGGGGATTGTGTTACTTTGATATAAAAGTCATTGATTTGCTATGTAATCGGACAATTTCACATAACAAAATATCATTTTGTGAAACGTTTAAATGTTTATGTTATCTTATGTTATTTCACTATTGTAAAAACATGAATGTGGCGCTAATGAGCTCCATTTCAACCAAATTGATCGTACCACTATTACGGCGTAAAGTGAGGCGGATCGTTGTGTCTGATATCATCATGCATTTTGTAACTCCACCTATTCCATATTTTATCGACAATGGGAAGCATTCTTTCCTGCCAGGAGAACGGCATGTCAGCCGTAATTCCATTAGCGTATTCGATATTATTATCGTCACCAAGGGCAAGCTGTTCATAGGAGAAAACGATAATGAGTGGATGATAAGCAAGGATGAAGCCATTATATTAAGACCCGATGCCTATCACTTCGGCACGGCCCCTTGCGAAGAAGAGACGGATATTACGTGGATTCATTTCCAAACATTCGGAGCCTGGGATGAAATGAAAAGCATCAGCGATTGCTATGACAATCAAATTGCATTATTCGAAAAGCATAAACAGCAAGCGTATCTCAACCATTGCGAAGTCAACTCGATCTTTATACCCAAGAAATTCAAGCTGTCGAGCCAATCCATGAACGATCTAACTCCATTTTATTCCTTGGATAAGGACCCGCGTTCGCTTCGCAATTGGAGGAAGCAAACCGCCTTCCAGACCTTCATGCAAAACATAAATCATGATTCTGCGCATTCAATAAATTCAACTGCCATACATCTCGCTGAAAAAATCGAATTATTCATTCGTCAAAACTATGCCGCAAAGATTACGAATTCCGTGCTGAAGGCCGAATTTAATTATCATCCCAACTACTTGGCCAAATGCATGTTATTGGTGTACGGTGTCACCCCCATTGATTACTTGCTGCAATATCGGATCGAACAGGCGAAAAGACTTCTCTTCCAAACCGACTGGTCGATTGCCCGAATAGCCGATGAATTAGGGTTCAGCACTCCTGCCTATTTCTCCTCCGTTTTTACCAACAAACAAGGCAGTTCTCCAGCAAATTTTCGAAAAAAAAGAACCTCGGATTTTTGAAAGGAACTGGATATGCTGAAACGTATAGAGAAAGTAAGAGCCCCCCTATGCTTGCCTACACGTCAAGAAGAAACGGCTGTCGCCGTCCTCTGCAAGAGGAGGTTATCCGTTTCTCGTATAAATTGAGGGATACTTTATTGCGTGAAACATATACACTCTTATATTTATTAAAACGAAAGCCGTCGCTAATTGCCGGCTTTCGTTTTTTTTGTCCGAAATAGCTTTTTAACGATTAACTTTTGCACTTTCAAACGTACCATCCATGAATAATACGCTCCTCGCGAGCTCACCTGCTTCTGCAACGAACATAACTCCTTTCTCCCTCATGACATATTTAGTTGGGTATGCGGCGTAGCTTGTAATTTCCCATCCCTTATCCCTCGGCTCAATAAACCCGTTTACACAGCTAAGCCCGCCTTCTTCATCCGTATAAAGATACGTCGTCGAACCGAAACCAAGCATATAAGCCACGAGTTCTTCTCCCATATCCCAATCGTCGCCTTCAATATCAGAAAACAGGCTGCTGAATAATGGATCGCTCGACTTTTTAAATATGGATTGCCCAAAACGATTTCTGGAAATCTCGGGCATATTTAAATTCGGAGCCGCAATGCTGTACGTAGAAGCTGCCTCACCGGGCTTTAATTTGCGGGTAGTCGAGTAAACATTCCAATCGTAACAATTAAAAACAGCCATCGTCGCTCGATAGCCTGCTTCCAGCAACCGCGTGTCTCCAATCGTTTCATAAGTAGCCCGAGCAGCACCCGCTACCAGTCCTCCCCATAAGGAGTGCGTCATAAATGACAATGCCTCCCACCACCGATCCGGAGCATTCGCTCTATAATCGTTGCTAAATCCGATATTCGCAATTATGAGCGGGGCATACAATTCCGCTTCATCCGTTAATTCGGCTAAGCATAACGCTTCACAAGTAAGACCAAATCCTGCATTATCATAGAAATGCTCCGTCACTGCCCCTTGGTACCCTTGCGAACCTTGTTTTAGGCCTTTTATGAATGCAGTCCATAGCTTGTCAAGCTTCTCGTGCCAATACAGGCATCCGCTATTTTTTAAACTTTGTAACAAGTCGCCAATATATAGAATAAATACGCCTACAAGCCCTGCTTCTTCTTTTTCGCGTTTGTTTTGGTGACAATCCGGATCCAGCCGCATACACATGACTTCAGCAGCCCAACCTAAATACGTTTCCGGTTTTCCATAATGCAACAGCGATTCATCAAATTGAGATAATAAATAAAATACATGTCCAATGTAATCAAAGTCATACATTCGGTAAAAAGATCCATACAGCGGTATAGGGCTCATAAAATCCCCATCCTCAAACCAATGGTGTTTTAGATCATGGAACGCAGACCTTTCAACTTTGCTGATTTGTTCCGGCATTGGAGCAGAAAGAAGATTTTTCATAAGGATAAAAGATAGCTTGCCAAGCGACTCTCCTTGATTAGATAAAGGTAAACAGGCATAAGGCCGCGTTTCTTGGAACGTATTAAAACTATGGTTGCATAACCACGCTGCCCTCTCCTCGAGTATCTTATGGACGGGTTCAAGCACATTTCCTACCAACACATCATATTTTCCGTTGTCGAGTTTAGCTACTATCTTGATCTCTCCAGCTATACTTAGCGGGAGCACCGCACGTAAACGTTTAGATTTTCCATCGGAAATCACATGAAATGCCTTTGAGATGTCGATCTCCTCAACGGCACCACCTTCTTCTCTTACGCTCAAAAGCTTAACTCCGAGCAAAGAATCGTTTTCCGGCAGTATCACTTCGGCAAAAAACTTTCCTTCCGTAGTCGTCACGGGCGAATAGTTCCAATGCGGATGCCCGTACTTTTTCGCCTTTTTATAAAAATCCTCTTGATGTTGGAATGGAGTAAAAACAAAGGACCATGTTCTTTCGTCGCTAGGATCAAGCGTCACAGACGAATAATCTCCGCCATAAATCCAATCGCTGTCCGCAGACTGCCCCATGGAGCTTCCATCCTCAACAAACGACAATCGGTGGTACAGCATTCCATCCAATGACGGAGAGACCTGCTCCAAAAAACGGTTCACATAACTGCAATACGTACCGAAAGCGCTAACCCGTTCGCCCGTGCTGTAGATGGCAAGATGTGGAGCCTTGTGGCTTCTCCGCATGGCTGCAAATTTGGAAAAATCCCCTCCCAGATGCGGGAATACCGCGCAAGAGTGATTCATATTCCTCAAAACATCATGATCACGGAACATAATATACGCAAGAGAAAACCAGCTATGAAATCCCTTTACAACGATAGGATCATTAGTTGGGTTTGAACAGCGAATCGACCATGTCCATTCACCGTTATGATGAAGCAGGTACTCATAGCTAACTTTAAATTTAGCGTGCAAAAAAGTAACGATAGCCGATTGATCGTCCATAACTTCCATTTGCGGCTGCAGGTTAACGCTTTCAATCCTTTCATCATCGATCTTCGCGCTCCAATGTCCAAAACGTTTATCCTGATTTCCATATCCAGCGTCCTTTTCGTATTGCGCATCGATTACCCAGTTCATTTTTTCGGGGTCGTCTGCCAATATGATGGATTCCACGGTGCCTTGTGGAGACAGGCCTATTTCAAAAGTATCATTGCGAAGCCGTTTCAAGCTCTCACTCCTATCATTATAATTTAAACGTTTAGATAATAAAATCATATTATCATAGTGGCATAACTCCCATCAAGCACTTTATGCTTTTATCCAAAAACTCAGTGAAATCAAGAGATTTCATTCCTAATTACTCAAAACACAAAGGCTATTAAGAATAATGAAATGCTTTCAAGAATATGAGTTTAAAGTTAATCGTTTTTCTTATTTATGCTAAAAAATGACCGTATTGTTAGTAAACACGGTCTCTCTTTGCATCTACGGCATCTTTGGTTGAACAGCATGCGCTGCCCGGAAAACAAAAAAAGAGCCGCAAGTGGGCTCTCTTTTTGTCTTGATGCATTCATTTTTAATAAACTTCGAATTCCCACAGCGAATAGGGCCAATTCGTGTTAAACCTTTGCGTACCGTCTATCTTTATATATCTGGTCGTTACCGGCGTGAATTGAATATCATCCAATGTTCCGTCTCCCGTGGTTGTTGAGTATACATCTGTCCAGTTCGTTTCGTCATTCGATACCTGTATGCTATACGATTTGGCATATGCGGCTTCCCAATGAAGTTTAACTCTGCTTACGTTCTGGCTGCTGCCCAAATCAATGGATATCCATTGAGGATCAGCCGCAAGCGAAGCCCATCTGGTAGTCATGCTTCCATCTACTGCCTTGGCCCCCGTATTGGAGGATTGTACGCTTGAAGTCGTTACCGTCTTATTCAGCGCTAAATTGGTTTTAGCCGTAAGCTTAATATAGTCGGTCCGTATTTTCCCTGCTTTCGTGCCCGTATTCGTAAGTCTGAATACGCGATCCCCAGGCCCCGCAAACGTATAGTCTCCTAAATTCACGTCAAAATAGTTGGCTGCGGTGGAATAAATATCGAACGGCGCCCCATGATTCGTATTGCCTATTTTGAGCTGATACATGACGGAAACCGTTGATTTATACAGCCTGAGCGTTACATTATACGTTCCTGCCTGCGGCACGTTTACTTTATAATCGATATAATCGTTCACCGCGTTGGCATTGAGCATATCATCTTTGCCGCCGCTCGCATTCGGATTATTAACAATCGTATGACTATCGGAAGTGGCTAATACGGGAAGTGTCTCCGCTTCGATAATCAATGGATTGGCCGCCGGAGTACTCGGCAGAGGTATAACCGTTCCAGTCGTCGCGAATTTCGCTTTGAATGCCTGCCCCTTTGCTCCTACAACGCTCACCGATAGCTTGATCGTCGGTGAGAGCTGCGTAACGACAACCCCGCTGTCCGCGGATATCAAGCTGGTTGCACTTTTGTTTATCTCGATGTCGATCGTATCCCTGCCTGCCTGGGTGGGATCGGAGACAGATATTTCTATGTCATTCGCGCTTTCCTTGGTCATAACGGAGGCTTTGCTATTCGACGTAATACGGTCAACGGTCTTTACCGCATCATTCCAAAAGTTGACACCTACGACATTGAGGCCGTTTTCCTTCACCCCCTGGGCGTCAGCGGAGTTTTCCAGAATGGTGATATTGGGATTGCCGGCATAGGCGCTTACTTGCGTGTTCGTCTTATTGGGCAACAGCACATAGGAATAGGCAGCGTTGGTCGGGTTAACGCCATGGTTGAAGCCCAAGCTCAAGTAATTGCGGGTATGTGGCGTGCTTGAAGCATCCGAATTCCCGTCAATTTCCTTCCAATTTCCTGTTCTCGCCTCGCGGAGTCCTGTAAGCGCTGCGCCCTCTGGGAAATAGTAGCCAATGTCTGAATCGGGTACGTTTCCGGCCAAATGAATGTAATTGACGCCTGTCATATTCTCTGTCCAGCCAAGCGCCGTGGATTTAGCCGATCCGTTTACCGTCAATGCGTTATTGCCGCTGCTGTTTAGTTGTCTGTTCTCGGCTATCGTTTCTACCTTAATTCCATCCGTGCTGGTAATCCCGGAGCCGAGTGCGACAACTTCGTCATCGAACATAAACCAGGATTTCTTGGCTGTCAGGGATTGGCCAACCGGATGCAATTCCATCCCCGTAACCCCGTATAACCCGGAAATGCTCGTGCCTCCAACCCAATCCTTATCCGAACGGCCGCCTAGGACGGTAGTATTCTGAAGGACAGTCGTTCCAGGAAGCCTGTAAGAATCAATAGTTGGCCAGAAATGATTGCGGTACTGGGCCAAATCGTTGTTGTAAAGGAAGGTCATGCCGTCACCGGTATGCCAGCCTTTCTTGTTTTCGCTATTAATAGCTTCATAGTTTGCGATACGGCTGGAGTGCATGCTAATGCCAAAACCGAAACCGGGTCTTAGCTGAACGGCACGATCCATACCCGCAAACTGATTGTATTCGACAAGCTCATCCCTTGGGGCAATCGAAGAATCGTTCAGAATGGCCGTAGCCCATTCAATGATTTGGATGGAAGGATACGTTAATAGGCTGCTGTTCGTGTCCGTCTGCATCCAGTACTTGATCATCCGTTTGAATGCCGCCGCGTCTGTGGAAGGAGCAATCTCGGATAACAGAAGGATCGATCGCAACGCCCTGTGGCTATCTTCCTCCCACGGTTTAACGATTTCCCTCGCTCTTACCATATCCATGACAGCCCCTTTATAAATAACAGGCTCATAGGAATCATAAATCCATTTGAATACGTTCGCTTTATCGGGATCCGTAATGTCATGAGAAGATCCTGCAACAAGATACATGAGGCTGCTAATGGATTCAATAAGTGATACCCCATAACCGCCCGTGTAGGCAAAATAGGAGTGTTGGACAAAGGAGCCATCCGAATAAAATCCGTCGCTTTTCGATACATAATCGAATATGTTGCTTAATCCGCCTGTTGCATTTGCTATTTTTGCGCTATCTTTGACGATCACGCCTCTGACTCCGATAATGATGGCCTCCCATGCGCGGTTTGCGCCAGTCATGCCTACCGAAGGCTGGCAGGAATCAACTGCTGCCATGTAATTAGCAATTTGCGTAGCCGTTAAATCGTCATACATTAATACGGTTATATCGTTGAGATACAGCGGCGTGCCGATTTGCCATTGCCACCAATTCTGATACTGGGATACTCCGGCATAATAGACATGTTCATTCATCCAATCCAAACCGCTAATAATATCATCTCTTAGCAGCGTGTTTCCTTCCAAGCTTGAGCCTCTTGTCGAATAGGCAAGCGCCATCGTTCTGAGGTTTCTATACGTTGCCGTTATCGTAGACGGAGTAGCACCGAAGTTGTAACCATTCCAAAGCGTTGGCCGATTGGCCGTTTTAATCATCGAATTCCATAAATGCTGGCCATCAGCGGATATCTCATTGATACGGGCGGCAATATTGGGGTCCGTTAGGCTGTAGGCCGATCCTCCGGTTAACGAGTTTTTCCATTTTTCTCTTAGCGTGTCATATTCATCGGCCGCCGAGACGGGCTGCGCGTAAACGACCGCTAGACCGAAAAACAGGGTGACCGAAATAAAGAAACACATCAATCTGCTGACAGCATTTCTTGACATGATTGATTCCCTCCATTTTGTTTATTCTTTTACAGAACCAAGGGTTAAGCCATGAATGAAATAACGCTGAATAAAGGGATAAAGCAAAATAATCGGAATCATGGATACGATAATTTTGGCGGCATTAAAGGTTCGATTGGAAATTTTCATGAGACCGACAAGCTGATCTGTCGACATCGTTGCCATCATCTCGGCATTGATCTTCACGACAAGTGTCTGGATATACGTCTGAAGAGGGTAATTGTCCTGGCTGTTCATTAACACCAATCCATCAAAGAACGAATTCCAATGGCCAACAATACTGAAGAGCGTAACGGTTGCTATTGCCGGCAAGGACAAGGGAACGAAGATGCGCGCTAAAATGTACCAAGGTCCCGCACCGTCGATTTCCGCCGCTTCCATTAGCTCCTTGGGCAAGTTCCGGAAAAAATTCATCAATAGAATAATGTTGTAAACAGGCACTGCGCTTGGCAATACCAGCGCCCATATCGTATCGAGCAATTCCAAATTTTTAATGGTCAAATACCAGGGAATGAGTCCTCCATGAAACAGCATCGTGAACACGAAAACCCACATGTACACATTGCGCAAGCCGAAAGCCTTGGTCTCCCTCGACAATGCAAAGGCAGCTAATATGGTCAGCACGAAGCTGATGGAGCCGCCTAATAACACACGCTGCACAGAGACTAGGAACGCACGGTAGAAATGCTCGTCCTCCAGCACCTTCTCATAGCTGGCCCACGTCAAGTTGACGGGCCACAAAAATACTCTTCCCGCCTCCGCTGCCGCTTTGTCGCTTAAGGACATGGAGACGGTATACAGAATCGGAATAAAACATATAAAAGCAGCTGCAACCAGCATGACCAATATCGTAGCATCGGTCAGCCGATTGCCGAACGTATTTCTTCCTACCATATCCCTCACCTGCTTCTATCTAGAATATTCTGTAATTGGCAAACCGGCTTGCCAGCTGATACGAAACGACAATCAACAGAAAGCTGATTACCGATTTAAGCAGCCCGACGGCTGTCGCCAAGCTATACTGCAAGCTTAATAGTCCAGTCCGATAAACATACGTGTCGATAATATCCGACGACTGGTACACAAGCGGATTATACATATTGAATATTTGATCGAAATTGGCATTCATAACATTGCCTAGCGCAAGGGTAGCCAATAGTATTACCGTTGTCCTGACTCCTGGCAGCGTGACATGAAAAAGCTGTTTGAAACGGCTTGCGCCGTCTATGCTTGCTGCTTCGTACAGAGCCGGATTGATGCCGGCAAACGCAGCTAAATAAATGATCGCTGCAAAACCGAATTCCTTCCACACGTCCGTTGACACCAGAATCGCGGGAAACCAGGAATTGCTCGCAAAAAACAATATCGGCTCCGCTCCGAATAGGCCGAGAAACCGGTTAATCATGCCGCCCATAGAGAAAACATCGAAGAAGATGGTCGCCAGTAGCACCCACGATAGAAAATGAGGCAAGTACACTATCGTTTGAATCCACTTCTTGACGGCCTTCATGCGCAGCTCGTTCATAAGCAGAGCGAATAGCAGCGGAACAATCAGGTTCGCAATGATCTTCAATACGGACAAGAAAACGGTGTTAAAGAAGATTTGTTTGCTGTCCGGCAGAAGCATCATATATTTGAAATGGTCCAGCCCCACCCATTCGGAGCCGAAAATCCCGCGTGCCGGCCGGAAATCCTCGAATGCGATGACCGCGCCCAATATGGGAACAATGCTGAATAAAATTAATAGAATCAGGCTTGGCAGTACCATGATGTGATAATGCACTGCGTTCTTTCTTACTCTCATATTCATGACCACCAATACTGTCGATTTAGTGAGAGACACCTAGCTCGGGTTCAACTAGGTGCCTCCGTTCATTATTGTCCGTTTATGGCCTTTTCGATTTCTTGCGTAATTTGATCCCCGCCAAGCTCCTTCCACTTTTTAACGAAATCGTCGAAGGCGCTGATCGGTTGGCTGCCTACAATGATTCGGAGGAACGTTTCGTTCTCCAGCTTATCGAGCGTTGCCCATTTGGATTCCATGGTTGGCGTCACGCCGTAATATAAGCTGTAAACCTTATTCATGGGCTGCGCAAGCACGGCTCCGCCTTGCATGACTCCGGTCGCTTTTGTCCACGCCGTCAAGTCCTTCTTCGGGTTCTCCTTTTCCTTCATCACGGCATCGTATGTGGCTTGGATTTGCTCCGTAAGATCGTCGCGGGTCAGTTCGCCGTTTTCCACTTGAAGTATCGTATCGTAGCTGCGTTTAAGGGCATCGCTGAAGTCCAGCAGCAAGTCGAAAGGATAGAAGCTTCGCGGGTCGATGTTCTGACTCTCGCGATAAGCTTGAATCTGTGCCACATCTTCCTGGTTTGGATCCTGTTTGCGCTCCAAACGGGTAAATACATTAAGCAACTTCACGATGGCTTCCGGGTTTTTCATGCCTTTCTTGACCACCAGATAGCGGTCAGTGACTGGCGCCATATGGGTAGTGAATTCGCCGTTACTATCCAGGGGCGCCGCATGAAGCTTCCAATCCGCCTTAGGATCATTCTTCACGGCATCCGGCAGCGGATAATACGGTGCCCACCACGGACCGAAGAACATGCCGGCTTTATTGGCAACGATCGTTTCCTGCGTTTCTTTGCGAAGCGCGAACTCTTGATCGATAAGTCCATCCTTGTACCACTTTGCAAGCATGGTCAATACCGTCTTATTCTCAGGGGTAATCGAGCCATAGACGACTTTGCCATCGGCTCCTTTTACCCAATTTTTAGGGAAAGCGTTGAAGGAATTGAAAAGGCCGTCGTATCCGTTCAGCTGTGTCTTGCCGCCGAAGTTCACCATTTTGTCTCCAGGCAATCCAATGGTGTCCGCCTCGCCGTTCCCGTCCGGATCCTGTTCGATAAAAGCCTTGGCAATGTTGGCAATATCCTCAACCGTTTTCGGCGCAGCCAGCTTAACCTTGTCGAGCCAGTCTTGCCGGACCCAGAGCAGCGTCGGCGCATCCGCTTCGATGGCAACGTTAGGTAGCGCATACAGCTTGCCGCCGAATGTAGCGTCCTTTAGCGCAAGGCCGTTTGTAGAGTCATAGATATCCTTTACCAGCCGAGAACCGTATTGTTCATACACGGCTGTCAAATCTTCCAGCATATCATTCTCGATCAGTTCGCGAAGTTGATTTCGGTCGACGACCATCGCATCCGGAATATCGTTGCTTGCAATGGACAGGTTCACTTTCTGCAGATAGGCTTCGCCAAATTTGGCTTCCCACTCATGCACGACTTTAATGTTCGTGAGCTTCTCCATATAAGTCGTCACGATATTATTTTCGTTTGTGTCCCCGTCTGCCAGCTGCCCGTTCTCATTCGGAATAACCCACCCGATGTTTACCGTTACGGGCTCCTCGTACTTGGCATATGCCAGCTCCTCGGATGACGCGCCAGCTTGCGTCTGCTCTGAAGCCTGTGGAGATTGCGGATCGGTCGTGCCGCCTGGCGTTGAAGAGTTCGTACTGCTGCATGCCGTAACCAAGATAGCTAAAACCATAAACATTGACAGCGCTTTCGCCTTCACTTTCATTCCCCTTTTCCTATTTGGTTGCTACACGATTATCATAAAACATTCTCGCTGCACACCGAGATAGAGAACGGATCCCGTTATGCGGACGAAAGTTCCTATGCGTATACAGAAATCTACCTCATGCTGACCTAATTCAACCTATGGCTTGCAGACCGGTATTCCGAAGGCAGCTTCCCCGTACGTTCACGGAATGCCCTGCTGAAATATTTATCATCCTGAAAGCCTGATTTCTCTGCGATAACGGAAATAGACAGCTCGGAATGCTCCAGCAGCTCTATGGCATACGCGAAACGCAGGTTGCGGACAAAATCTCCAAACGGCTCCCCGATCAATTGCTTGAAGCAACGGCTGAAATAACTCCGACTCATATTTATATAAGCAGCCACCTCATGCTGGTTTAGCTCAACGCCCGGATTTTTTTTAATGTAACGAATGGCTCTCGGAAGGCTGATCACGACATCCGGCGAGAACGAGCGGTCAAACGACAGCTGCCAAATCAATTGCGTGAAATCCTGCAGCCATCTCTTCCAATCCGTCCAGAAGAGATTAGCGTGCAGCGAATTTTTCATCACGGCAAACGCGGGAAAATGTGACATCATCGGTTCTACGTCCTCAACGAGATCCACGGCAAGCCTTGTGAGATATTTGGCGTCAGGACGGGCCGACTCTATCTCTTCCAGCAGTCTATCCCACTCTTTTCTTAGATAGAGCCACTTATATTGATACCAGTGCTGTTCCAGCGACTGCCTCTTGTCATCTGCATGGCTTGGACTGCGTTTGAGCTCGCTGCCTGAAACCCGAAAAAGCCCCGTCTCCGTTCCATGGGCATATCCATAAAATAGGTATTGCTGCAGCCTTGACGGAATCGTCACGATCCATTCTTGCTCTGTGCCACATGCCGCCAGATCCGAAACATAAATCGGCAGCCAGTGGGCTATTGGAGCACGGTTCCATTCTTGCTCCCATTCCGCAGCGCTCCACTCCGCTTTGACGGGAAAGAACCATCCGCCGCCTTCCGTATTTAACATAGGCCCGTGACCGACCGGCTTAAGCAGCTGCGTGCTTTCCAGCCGAAGCCCGGATTTTAATGGGAAATAATACAAGCCTGCTCCATAAGTTTGCAGCTTCGACGTCTTTTCGCTAGAGGAAGCTGCATGTCTGGACTTATTCTCCGCAATGAGGTTGACGATGCGGTTCAAGATGACGTCGATATTGTCCAAGTCGAGCAAAGTTTTAACGAAATAGTCGATTGCTCCCAGACGCATCGCCTCCTGCAAATAATCAAAGTCATGATGGCAGGTTAAGACAACCGTATAAACCCGCGGCTCCAGCTTCTGCACTTCACGAATCAATTCAAAGCCGGACATATTCGGCATCGTAATATCCGTAAACAGCAAATCTATAGGTTGCGATTGAAGCGCCGCCAAGGCGCTTTTCCCGTCTGCAGCCTCGCCGACGATTTCAATTCCGTAGGAAGACCAGTCAATCATGGATATAAACCCTTTGCGCACTAACTTCTCATCATCGACTACGAAGGCTTTAAACATCCTCAAGCTCCTCTTTGGTTCGAATTGGTATTTTAATTTGGATCGTCGTACCCTTGCCCACTTCGCTGCTGATTTCAAGCCATTGCTCTGATCCGAAATATTTTTTCACTAACCGATTCACATAATGAAGTCCGATCCCGAGGCCTCTCTTCATCGTTTCATCCTGATTCATTAGCGCATCTATCGCTTCCTCGTTCATTCCTTCACCGTTATCGGTTACTCGCAGCAGCGCCTGATCCGCCGAAATGCGGGTGACCGTAATGGCTATCGATCCATTGCTTTCACTGGAGCCATGATAAATGGCATTCTCTACCAAAGGCTGGAGCAAAAATCTTGGAATGGGAACTTGATCCACCGAGGGCTCGACTTCTATGCTGACCTCGAATTCATAGTCGTATCTGATCTGCTGCAGTTCAATATAATTTCGCAGCGCCTCGATTTCTTCCGATAGGGGCACAATGATGCTTTGCTTACCCAGATTATAGTGAAGCACTTTGGCCAGCAAAGTGACCAGTCTATCAATTTCTTTCTGACCATTCATGCGAGCGAGCCATTGTACCGTATTTAGAGTATTGTGCAGAAAATGGGGATTGATTTGGATCAGCAGCTTTTCAATCTCCAATCGGCTCTTGTTTTTCTCGTTCTGCATGACGGTTTCAATCAATTCGTCGACATGCTGCCTCATCTCCCAAAAATTGCGCAGCAGCAAATCGAACTCCGACACATGGGTGTATTGAAAATTGGTTCTTCGATTATCACGCATAAGGATAATTTCCCGGTTCACCCTTCTCAGAGGACGGTAAATCATCTTCCATATCGCATAAGCAATCAACAGGGACAGGAACAAAGATCCCGCCATAAGCATGCCAAAACGAATGAGCCAGCGATTAATTTCACTGTGGAATTCCGTTGATTTTACTGCAATCGTGAGTTCCCAGCCCTGCGCACTTGGAAAACTGAAGAGCATGTACCCTTTATGTCTAGAAGAATGCGTGCGAATCGCTTCTGTTAACTGCAGCGATTCCTGTGGATTCGCCGGCTCCCAGTTTTCCGCGTAGGTGATCTCCCCTTTGTTATTCGTTAATAAATGGGAGACTTCGATCCCATAGGCTTCGCGGTTAATCAATTTCCGAAACTGATTGAAATTGGTTTCCAAGTAGACATAGACATCACGGTCATTCACATTCACCCTACGCATATTCGAAAAGACCGTATTGCCTCCATCTCTGTACATCGTAGGATGCGGACCGTAATATACCCCGCCGTTGTAATCCGTAAAATGCGGCAGGTTCTCTTCGGAAAACTGCGGCTTCACGCTTAAATTTTCGAATAAAATCCGTTTCGATTCTTGAGGAACGTAATAGAACGTTAAACCTAGATAAGGATTCGTGAAATTTACCGTATTGATCACATTCTGAATTTCCGACATCGCAGCTGCGCGTTCATAAGAATCGGAATGAGTGAAATACGTTTGCAAGGTCTCCAAGATTCGTCCGTCAAGCGAAAATTGCTTGCTGGCAAAATCCATATTATTGATCGCATTCTCCAGCCCGGTCGCTTCTTGTTTGAGGCTGGCCGTAATTCCGCTTTGAATTTTATTCTCCAAGATCGAATACGTGGATTGATAAGTAATGAAACCCAATAACATCAACGGCAGCAATGATCCGATCAATAAATAAATAATTAATCTTCCTTTAAGCGAACCTGACTGGAACCATTTTATTTTCACGTCACAACTCCTTTTACTATAAAACGGAAGCGCTTGATTCGTAATTTCTAGTAAAAAATGGAGAATCCACTCTTCTTGTATGCTATCGTAAGTGAAAAGCTTATTTTACGCAATGCAATTCATAAAGGCTGCCTGATGGCAGATTTACTTATAAAAGAAAAAAGAGCCGCAAGAGCAGCTCCTTGAAATTCTTTCTATATAAGTTGAACTAGAAAATTGCGTTTTGGGCGCTGCGCGAGTAGGCTTGCTCCCCGCTTCCTGCTGGACCACCCCGATCTGATTGAGGAGCGTAGCAGCCTGACCCGCTGCAGGTCATGCCCATCGATGGGGACTACCCCGCTTGGCGCATATAGCTTGAGCAGTAAGTTAGCCAAGGTCGATTTCCCTAACCCGCTTCGGCCAACGATCGCGGTCGTTTGGCCTAGCGCCATGTCAAAGGTAATGTTCTGCAGTATATTTTTCCAGCCAGAAGCATAGCGAAACGATACGCGTTCAAACGTAATCGCCCCCGTAATCTTCGGCAGCGCTGTCAACCGGTTCGGATCGGCCTCCTCCACTTCCGTCTCGAATACATCGTCAAGCCGCTCCAAGGAAATCCGTACGCCTT
Source organism: Paenibacillus sp. J22R232 (assembly GCF_056269165.1). Lineage (NCBI taxonomy): Bacteria > Bacillati > Bacillota > Bacilli > Caryophanales > Paenibacillaceae > Paenibacillus > Paenibacillus sp. J22R232. Next base: position 224,047 of record NZ_JBWDNK010000006.1, read on the forward strand.
GAAACTCATCCACATTCCGATTAAGCCTAGCGCAGCATTGGTAACGAGTGCAAATACCGCATTAAACGCCATCAGCTCCCCGACCGTCAAATACTCCCCTGCCTGCGTCAGAGGGTTGGTATGCAAGGAAGCATTGTGGTCCGGCATGTCGCAGTCCTTCCTTTGCCGGAAGTTCTATTGCCGTCCGCGTTCCGGTCTTGGCAGCCATGTTCGTATGATGGACCAGCGTCTGGGTCCGCAAATAGTCGCTAGCGCTTGTCTCGGCTTCCCTGCCCTCTGCGAGAGAGGCAAGAAATTCGCCCAAGGGATCGCTCTGCGGCATATCGCCATATTCCGTAACCATCCTATGCCCATCGTCCACATGTACATCAATGCTGCCATTGTCGAGGATTATGGCTCCCTTGGTTCCTTCAATGCGCCAAACTCCGCACCACGGAGTCATCGGCCCTCTGGACGCGATTGTCGCGGAATAATGGACCGGTATGCCCCCCTCCAGCTCGATAATCGCCATAGTCTGAAGCACGGCTCCCTCCTCCTGCCATCCACCGGAAGGATTAAACATCCCCGCCTGTACAGCGACGCCTTCGCGTCCCGTCAAATAACGCAGCAAATCCAAGTGGTGGACGCCAATATCGTCGAGAATCGATACCGCGTAATCGCGCTTCACCCGGTGATATCTCCGAAATGTAATATCGACCGTGGAAATCCCCCCAATTACGTCCCCTTCCAGCAAAGCCTTCAGCTTGCGAATGTATGGGAAATGCCGATAGTTCTCTGCAATCATAAAAGGAACTCCCTCGCGTTCCGCCCTTGCCACGATTTCCAGCGATTCCGCATAGTTGAACGAAATCGGCTTCTCGCAAAGCACCGGAAGCCCCCAATCGAATGCCATGTTGTTCACCGCCGTATGGGTGGCAGGGGAAGTGGCATTCACAACAAAATCCGGTTGTTCGCTCTTCAACGCCTCACACAGCGAAGTGTAGAACGGTACGGGATCGTCTCCAAGCTTCTCTTTTCGCGCAAGGTCCCTTTCTACAACGGCCAGCAGAAGCCCCCTGCTGCTCAAACGCTTATACCAGCCAAATCCCGCTTCCCCTAGCCCTACCAAAATAGCTTTCATGTTTGTCCATCCCCCTTTGCGCCCAGTGATGCGCTATGACTTTCTATCCGTCCGCACGCATGAAGCCCCAGCCTCCCTCCAACAAGGGAAACCGGGGCTGCAATGGTACAAGTTTCAAGTCGTGTTCCGATTTGAGCCTATCCCGTTCAAGCTTACGGCTATCGAGAGTCCTTCCGATTCGCCGCCTTGCGCTGGTTGGCGTGGCGTTCTGAACCGGCATGGCACCACAACGCCGCAATGGGCTCCGTCTCGCTCGAGCAGAGGTGGTGATCCTCACCGGGTTCAATGATAACGATGTCTCCCATTCGGACCTCATGCTTCACCCCATTCACTTCCATCACGCCACGCCCTTGCAAAATAACAAACGCCTCCCTGTCGGCGTGAACATGCCAATCCTTGCCGCCGGGACCGTCGTTCGTATGGCTCCGTTCCCCTGGCGCGGCGAAAGCGAGCGCTCCCGAATTAAGAAAATTCCCCGGCAGCAAGCCATTCAGGAAATGTCCGTTTTCCTCTGTCCGCAAATCACGCAACGAAAGCCTGATCATTTCCCTCGTTCTCCTTCCGTTGCTGCCTTACCGCAGCTATCCTGCGCTCTGCAGCAGCGATTACACGTCATCGTCGCATAGCGCACGCTTGTCGCCGCGTAGTTGCTTATCGTAGGAGTTGCCCCGTGTATCATTGCTTTAAAGGTATAACCATGTTCCATGTATCGGAGGCGTCCATAAAACCGTCGCTGCCGTCCGAGACTGCCGCGAACAAATGAGTCGGCTTGCCGTGCTGGAACAGGAGGAACGGCCGCTCCAGATTGCCCAGCGTCTGCACCGTGCCGTCATCCCAACGCACCGTCCGGGAATAGCCTTGCGGCTGCCCGTGCAAGCTCCACTTCCGCCCGTCCGGCGACTCGGCGCAGATGCCGCCGTATTTTTCCCCGCATAGATGCCCTTCCATATCTTTGGCGATCAATTTGTATCCTTCGGCTGTTTGCCAGATGAACGGGTCTTCGATATGGAACGACTCCGGAGGAAACACCGGCTCGTCGTCCAGCACCCGGTACGGCCCCTTATAGTAATCCGCATACGCGACGCCAATCGTCATGCCGCCATGCAGGTTGCCTTCGTAGCGGCGTGCCTTGTAGATCAGCAGCACGGAACCGTCCTCCCGGACGCACGGAGCCGGATTGGAGGTCAGAAAGCTGTCGAATCGGCCGGGACGCGTTGGCAATATCGGTTTGTCCGATCTGCGCCACGGTCCCAATACGCTGTCCGCGATAGCCAGACCTACCCGTTTGTTCGCCCGCGCCGCGATGCATTGCGGATCGGATAAACCGAAATCCCCGGGCGGCTCCGGATCGCGCAGCGGATGTGTCGATCCCGTATAATAAAGCAAATATTTGTTGTTGTGCTTGACGATATGGGGGTTGTGCGTGCAGCGTCCGTCCCAATATTCTGCCCCCCTCGCGGGAAGCGCCACCTCGCGGAACCGGTATGGTCCCTCGGGCGTATCCGAGTCCGCCCTGACAATCTCCGAAGCCGTCATCCAACCGGGGTGCATCGGCAGTGTCTTCGGCCAGCGCGATGCAAACATATGGAACTTGCCGTCCTCGCCTTGCACGACGGAACCGCACCAAACCCAATAACCTTCCATGCGAAAGCCGCCGCCACGCGGAGCCGGCAGCATTGCGCTAGCATGCATGTACCTTCACCTCGCCTTTTCCCGTTGCTCCATAATTGCTGCGAGCCATGGTCACCAATCCTTCCAGATGAATTGAATAACGGCCTCCTCCACTCATTTATGAATGGACATAGCCATGCCGGCGGAGCGACCGCTGGCATGCTTGCGAATCTATCGCCCTATGGCGTATTCAGCCCCACATCGCCGGACGCTAGCGGGCGATTCAGCAAAGGAGCGCTGGAATATTCGTCCGCCCCCACGTCCACTGTCACCCGCATTTGGCCGTCCACATCAGCCTGCACAAACGCGTATGTCCCTACCGCGGCGTCAATTGCCGGGCTGCTCGCGGAGAGGTTCTGGATTCCGCTCGCCGTAGTCAGCAGCGGATTGATATTTCGGATCTGCCCCGAGCTGCGCGTTACGTTGCTAATGGTACTGCCATAACCGATGTTGCCCTGGAACAGCGTATTCGTTGTCGCCGCCTCGTCATAAAGAGTACCGGTGCTATTGCGTACAATATTGTTCGCCACGACGGAATCCTGCGGAGCATACGCTTTGCCCGAGCCGATGACGATGCCGGTTGTGCTGTTTACAATCGTATTGTTGACGATAAGCGCCCGGTAAACTTTCCATTGTTTGCGCAATTGTTCCTCCGTCGGGCTTGGGGGGGAGCCTCCGGTGCCGCCGTCGAAATCGCCGTTAGGCAAATAAATTGCTTCCCCTGTCAAATTCTCAAAGTAGTTGTTATAAATCTTATGGTCATTGCCGAACATCCGGATCCCTTCTTGATCCGACTCCACGCCGTCTCCGAGGAAGAAGTTGCCGTATACGCTGTTGTTATGGCCATGCCGCAGCGTCAGGCTGCCCTTGGACGTGCGGAACGTATTAAAGCGTACCGTATTGCTGCTGCTTTTGACGGAAACGATTTCCGGCTCGCCGTCGCAATTCTGAAATACGTTGTACTGTATCGTATTATAGCCTTGGGAGAGCGTTAGGCCGGACAGGCCGAGACGGATCGTCTCTTTACCGTTGGCTACCCATGGGCCGACATCATGGAAATAGTTGTATTCAATCATATCGTATTGCGAAATTTGACCCGTGCCGTTCTGTCCTTCGTATGCGATCAGCGGGCTGGTGTCGCTCTTAGGCCCGAAGTCGTTGCGGTCGATGCGGTTATGATGGCTGTTCGTGCCTCGCACCTGCAGCCACATCAGGTCGCCTCCCGAGCTTGGCAGCGCAAACGTATTGCGGGTCAGCCGCACATGGCGCGAGCCTTCCAACACCGCTGCGGCATTGCTTGAGTTCGTAAACTTTAATCCGTCCAGCACCACATGCGAGGAGTTCTCGACGCGGAAGCCCGACGCTCCTGATAGGATGGCCTGGCCGCGGTTTTTCGCTTTAATGACGATTGGCGCGATGGCGGTGCCGTTTTTGTTCTGAACAGCAAACGGACTTGTATTTGAATACGTGCCGTTTGCCAGCACAATCGTTTTGCCAGCCGTAGCGGTTGAAAGCTCGGCAATTAACTGCGTGGATGTACTTACTTCGACGACCGTCCCTTCGTTACCGCTGCCGCTTGAAGCGCTGCCATAGATTTCGACCTCGGCAAAGCTGTTCCAGGCGTTCACCGAATTGCCGCGTCCAACGATACGAACGTAGCGGACGGGGGCAACGTCGGCAAACTCAAATGTCTGCAAGCTGTTGCTCAGTCTGCTGGCCGCTCCCGAAAGCGCCGTGCTGAAGTTGTAGCCGTCATAGGAAGTCAGGATATCAAAGCTGAAAATTCGCTCCGCACCGTTGGTGAAGGCGATTTTCACGTATTCCACAAGCTTGCTCGATCCAAGTCCGTATTGGACCCACTCCCCGTCGCCATTCGCCGACCAGCGCGTACCGAGATCGCCGTCGATTGTATGCGCGACGATATTGCCGTCATCTCCGCTCGCCATAAGCTGCGGCACGGCAACCGCCAGCTTGCTTGCGCCCGCCGGAGGGCCGCTCGCGGTGCCGTACAGTTCAACCTCGGTATAACTGTTCCACAGGTTGGAGGAATTGCCGTGCCCAACGATCCGCACATAGCGGGCAGGATCGACATCCGGAAAGTCGAACGTTTGCAGGCCCTCAACAAGGCTGCTCACGACTCCGCTGCTGACGGCCGTGAAGACGGAACCGTCCGTTGACGTCAAAATATCAAACGTCGAGGTGCGGCTTGATCCGTTCAGAAAAGCTATTTTGATGTAAGACACTTTTCGGTTTACGCCCAAATCGTATTGAATCCATTGCCCGTCGCCGCTTGCCGACCACCGTGTTAAGAAATCGCCGTCCACCGTGTTCGCCGGAACGTTGCCGTCATTTCCGCTCGCCGTTACGCCCGAGCTGCCAAATGTGAACTTCGCGTCGGCCGCCCCTACAGCCTCTGGCAATAACGCAACCAGCATACAGAACAAAATGATGCAAATCATACTTTTGGTTCTCATGATTCATTTTCATCCTCTCCGTTATGAATTGATGGTTATTGAATCATTCCTCTCGTTCCGTCCTCGTCTCCTCACAAGAATACGGAAGCCGGGAGAAGCTTCCTGTTCTCCCGGCTTCGTCATTACGGCCTATGGCCCCACTTAAAAAATGTGCCCGCTCCAGCCTTTGCTCTTCGCCAATGCTTCAATATAATAGTAATCGCCGTAAATCAGCGATACGTTGACGTTGCTATTGACTGGCTTATGCCCGGTAGCGCCTAACAGGATACCTTGGTACTCCGGCTGGTCGAGCGTACTGTAGTTGTTCGACAGCGAACGCAGAATGCGCGTGGCCGCGCGCTCGTATAAAGCGGCTTCCTCAGGAGCCACCTGCGACGCGATATCGATCAGGCCGGATGCCGCGCAGCTCGCCGCCGAGGTATCGCGCGGCTCGTCCGTCAGATCGGCCGCCACACGGAAATCCCAATGCGGCACATCGTCTTCCGCCAACGCGCTGATGAAATAATGCGCCACCCGCTTCGCCGCATTCAAGTAACGCGCTTCGCCCGTATAGCGGTAAGCGCAGCTCATCCCGTAGAGCGCCCAAGCTTGCCCGCGCGACCAAGACGATTGCGGCGCGAAACCCTGTCCGCCGTCGTAGCGCTCCACTTCGCCCGTCTCCGGATCGAAAATAACGATGTGATGCACCGAGCCGTCGTCGCGGATGAACGAGCGAAGCACCGTATCTGTATGGGCAACCGCCATATGCTTAAAGCGCGGATCGCCGCTTTCTTCGCTAGCCCAGAAAAGAAGCGGTAAGTTCATCATCGAATCGATGATCGACCAACCCGTCTGGTTGCGGGGCCAGGCCCGAATGAACGGTCCGGCCGGGTTGTAACGGCCAGCCAGATAGTTGGCGGCGAACAGCCCGCGCCGCCGTGCGTCCAGGTCGCCGGTCAGCTTGTAGCGGATAACCGATGACGGTAAGAACTGAAATCCGACATCGTGGTGGAAATGATTGTCCCGCAAGTAACATTGCTCCATGCGTTCGTCCCATGGCTCCGCAGCCTCCCGATAACGCTGCTCGCCGGTCATATCGTACAGAATCCACAGTATGCCCGGCCAGAAGCCCGAAATCCACTGATCCACTTTGATCTGGTCATACTGGCCCGCTGCCGAGACATGCGGCGCTTCCGTCCAGCCCGCTTCGATCATATGATCAACTTTAATCTTCGCTTTATCCCACCAAGCCGACAGCTCGGACAGTTCCTGCTTCACTTTTACATTTCCCATCTCTGAATTTCACTCCTTATCCTAACCTTTGATGGCACCGATCAAGGCGCCTTTCACGAAATATTTTTGCAAGAACGGGTATATCAGAAATATCGGAAGGGTCGCTACCATAATCGTGGCGTATTTCAGTGTCTCGCCCAATATGATGATCTCATCCTGGGATGCCCCCTCCGCCATGGAGTTCGCCTCGCCGATTATCAAAATTTCACGCAGGATCAACTGCAACGGATAAAGCGAACGGTCCTGAAGGAAGATCATGGCGTTAAACCATGAGTTCCAGTGGCTCACTCCGTAATACAGGCCTACTACGGCAAGCACGGGCTTGCATAGCGGCAGGAAGATGCGGAACAGGATGACAAAGTCGTTGGCGCCGTCGATCTTGGCCGACTCTTCCAGCGCATCCGGCACTGCTTCGAACGATGTCCGCATTATAATGAGGTTAAACGCGCTTATAGCGGTAGGCAGGATCAGCGCCCACAGCGTGTCCGTAATGCCCAGCCCTCTGACCAGCAAGTAGAACGGAATTAATCCGCCGCTGAAAAACATCGTAAATACGATAAACAACGTAAGCGGCTTGCGGTATTGCAACGTTTTTCTGGACAAGGCGTAAGCGGCAAATGAAGTAAGCAGCAAATTGAGTGCCACGCCTACAATGACAATAAATAACGTGTTGCGGTAGCCGAGCAGGATCATCGGGTTACTGAATACCGCCCCGTACGTTTCAAGCGAGAAGCCCAGCGGCTTCCATAGAATGCCCTTATGCGCCATCATCAGCGCCGGTTCGCTGAATGAAGCAAATGCAACGTATACAATGGGGTACATTGTTGCAATCATGAGCGCGGACAAAAACAGCGTATTGCAAACCCGGAATATATGCTCACCCAAGCTTATCCGCATGCGATCCCTCCTCTACCATAGACCCGTATTGTTTAACTTCCGGCTTATCCAGTTCGAGCCGATAACAAGGGCGAAGTTAATTACGGAGTTGAACAATCCGACAGCGGAGCTGAAACTGAATTGAAAATCTTGAAGCCCGATCCGGTACACATATGAGGAAATGACGTCCGCTGTCACGTAAGTGGTCGGGTTGTACAGCAGAATAACCTTCTCGAAGCCTACGCTCATAATTCGGCCAATGTCGAGGATGAGCAAAATAACGAAGACGGGCAGCAGCCCGGGAAAAGTAACATGCAGCATCTGCTTCCAGCGTCCACCCCCGTCGATCTTACAAGCTTCATATTGCTCGGGATCGATTGCAGACAGCGCGGCCAAATAAATAATGGTCCCCCAGCCTACATGCTGCCATATATTCGAGGAAACGAAGATCGTGCGGAAATAAGATGGCTCAAGCAGCATCGTAATCCGCTCGCCGCCGAAAAACGCGATAATATCGTTGATGACGCCGTCACTGCTCGTAAAATCCTTGATCATGCCACAAATAATGACAAGCGAAATAAAATGCGGCAAATAAGTGATCGTCTGAACCGAACGCTTGAACAGCGCGTTTTTCACTTCATTAAGCAGTAATGCTAGAATAAGCGGAGCGGGAAAACCGAAAATGAGATCGTACATGCTGATCAACAGCGTGTTTTTAAATACCCGCCAAAAATACATGCCGCCAAAAAATTCTTTGAAATGCTCCAGACCTGCCCACGCACTGCCTCCAATGCCAAGCCGGGGGTTAAAATCCTTAAACGCAATAATGGCACCGTACATGGGGAAATATTGAAAAATAATAAAATATGCCAAAACAGGAGTAAGCATCATGTACAAATACTTGTTTTTGACCATGTCTTTCGCGATATGAAGCGGCAGACGCCCGGCATGCGCGGCTTTGCTGCGTTCTAGCTTCAACTGAGCCATCTTCTACTCCTCCTGTCTACATGCAGCATCATCGGAAGGGGATGGTTGCGCCATTCCCCTGTCCCCCACGGCGGCCTGCTGCCTCCCGCGATACGGTACATGGAATTATCTGTTGTTGTAGCGATCCAAGGCGCCTTGATAGATGTCGATTACATCGCGAATGCCCATATCCTCCAGCTGCTTCACGAAGCTGTCGAACTTGTCGAGCGGCTCGTTGCCCATTAAAAATTTGATGAACATTTCTTCCAGATACGTGTTGATCGCCGTCATCGTCTGCGCTACCTTCTTGCTCTCATCCACAGTAGGCGTAATAAACGCCGGCAAAATATGTTTCGCCGCATCGGTCTCCGACCAAATCCGGACCGCCTCGTCCTGTTGCGGGAACGTGTTGGTCGTTTTTTGCTCATGCATCGGAAACGGGCCGTTCGGAACCGTATATTGCGCCAGCATCTGCTGCGAAGTGTACTTATCGTTTTTCACGATCATGTCGGTAAATTTCGGAACGCCGTTTTCCATCGTGTAGCTTTCGCCTTCAACGCCGAAGTTGTAAATCATGGATCCTTGCTCGCTGAATGCGAAGTCTAGCCATTTTACGACCGTTTCCAGGTTTTTGGCCGATGTCGTCACAGCCGCGCTTGCTTTCGGGTTATATTTGAAATCGCGCTGCCCGGTGAACGGTTTTTCACCTGCTTTCAAAACCGGATAAGGTGCAGCAACAAGATCAAATGCCGGATTTTGGGCTTTGCCGGACTCCAGCCATTTGCCCATTCCGCCGCCCAGCAGGAAAACAGTCGCGCCGGACTCGCCGTTCAGAAGCCGCTTATCCAGCGTGTTGCGCTCGACGATCGGGAAGTCTTTATCTATCAGTCCCTCGGAATACCACTGGCGGAACAACGTCATAACATCTTTGTATTGCGGATCAAGCGGGCCGTATTTCACTTTGCCTTCGTCGTCAATATAGAAACCGTGTGACGTTTGATAAGCGCCGAAGAAAGCGTCCTGCAAATTCATTTTGTTCGCGTACTGCGCCGTCAGCGGCGCTACGGCGCCTTTCTTTTCTTTGAATGCCGTCAAGACCTTATGCCAATCGTCTACCGTAACAGGCGATTGCAGCCCGAGCTCATCCAGCCAGTCTTTGCGCAGCATTGGTCCTCGGAAGACTACGCCTTCCGAGTTGCGCACCATTGGAAAGGCGTAATATTGGCCGCTGTCGGTTTTCACCATTTTGTCCAGCTCCGGATCAGCTTCCAGCATCTTCTTCAGGTTAGGCGCGTATTGATCGATCAAATCGTTTAGCGGCACGATAACCCCGTCTGCAATCGCCTTCTCCGGTCCACCCGGATAGATGCTCCAGTCATACTCCAGCACATCCGGCAGCTTGCTGGAAGCCAGCAACAAATTAAACTGCTCTTCCGCTTGACCGTCGGTCGGGTGGATGTAGGTCACTTTCACGCCGGTAGCTTCTGCAATGGCCTTCCCAATTGGCGCTTCCGCCAGATTCGTTGTAAATGTAATCAGGTTTCCGTTGATTGGAGCCCAGTACGAGAAACCATCTTTGGTATCCAGCGGATAAACCGAATTATCCGCTCCCTCATTGCCTTTGCTTTCGCCATTGCCGTCTGTATCGCTGACTGCGCTTTGAGTCGGCTCTGCCTTGTCCTTGTTGCCGATGCCCCCATTACTAGAGCAGGCGGTTAACAACAATGAGAGTACCACAGCGATCCCTAATGTGAGCTGCATCCATTTGCGCGCCTTGCCGTTAAATTTTTTTGCCATTGTGCCCCTCCGTTCTTTCCGTTTCGAATTTGTTGGTGTGAATACGCTCTCATCGTAATGCCAATTCGGTGCTGCAAGCCATTGTCAAAACCTAAAATATACTGCAATTTCTCGAAAACGAGGGTAGTAAAACCGCATGTTTGCCGCTTTTTCTTAAAAAAAACCCGGGAGCTACTTGGCTTCCCTGTAGCGCCCGGGCGTTATCCCTTCGAATTTTTTAAATATGCGGTGGAAGGTATTCACATCGTTGTAACCGACCATCAGCGATATTTCGCTGACCGTATATTTCTCGCCCGTAAGAAGCAATTTGGCCTGCGCCAGCCGCGTCTTGTTAATATAGTCGAGCAAGGATTCGCCGGCGAGTTCCTTGAACAGTTTGGAAATGTACGACGGCGTCATGGAGAAGGCTTCCCCGATCATTGAAATGTTCAGATTCTCGTTCTGGTAGTACTCGTTGACATATTTCATGACCTTATCGATCAGAGGATTGCTGCAGTATTCGCGGTTATTGTTAACGTATCCGCACAGAAGCTCCAGCATCTCGTAAAGCTGGTTGCGCATCTCCCCTACCGTCTGGCATTGCATCAGTCGTTCGATTGCGCGCACCCCGTCAGGCATATCGGGTTTGCCCGTGATGCGGATTTCTCCGATTACTTTTTGCAGCGTAGCCATTAGATCGAACATGAGGCATTTGGCTGTATGAAAAGAAAACGGCTCTGCCGTCACATTTTTCTGGATGATCTCCCCGACGAGCGCTTTCGCTTTGTCGAGCTGGCCTTCGCGAACCATAACAATCAATTGCTGCTCGGCCATGAGCGGATAAAAATAACCACCCGGAACGGCTCCTTGTTTGTCGTTGCCGTTCACCTCCCCGTAATGAATAATGCGATTGCTGCCCGCAACGATACGGTATTCCATCGCCTCGACCGCTTCCTGGTAAGCCTGGAAGATGCCATATTCGCCTTCCTGCTGCGTGCTGATGGCAGCGGTCAACTGGACGTGGGCATGATCGGAGAGGAATGACATCGTTTCTTCCGCGATACGGCCCAGTTCCATCCTCTGCTCCGCCGGCGATGCAAGCTGATGGTTGACGATGCAGGCGAGCAACTCATGATCCAGCTCTACCGCGTAGGCGTGCGCGGACTTTCGCGCGACCTCCTCGACCACGTTGGCGATCAGGAAGTGCAGCAGTCGCTTGTTATGCACCTGATTCTCATCTTTCCGGTGGAATTTGCCGAATTGCTCGATGCGCAGCAAGATAACGGAAAATCCGCCAATCGGAAAGCGCAGGTCATAGGCTGTGAACGATTCGTGCAGCGGGATATGGCTGTCGAGCTGCCCCTTTAGCAGCCGCTGCAGGAAGTGCGACCTGAGCGTATTGTTATGCTGATTTAGCTTGAAATGAAGTTCCTCCTTCTCATGGAAGGTGCTGCTCAGCGCCTGCTCCAGAAAGGAATATTCATTGGAGCCGCGATCAAAGGTAACACCAGCCTTGAACGACAAGCTCTGGATCAGCGCATGGATAGGCAGGTAGTTCCTCTTGAGCAGCCAATACGTCACGCCACCGCCAACAATAAGGCAAAGCAAGATGCTAACGATCGTCAATTGCTCGACCACGTTCATCTTCTGGTGGTATACGTCCGCAGGCAGCGTCATCACATATTTCCATCCCGTAATGGATGAGGTTGTGTAGGATGCAACAAGCCGGCTACCGGCAGTCTCGATCTCCAATTGCCCCGATTCTTCCGGCATATCGCCGTATTGCAAAGCAGGTTCCGCCAGAGACTCGCCCGTAGAGGCAATGAACCGGTTGTTTTCATCCAGAATAAGGATTGTGCCTTGCTCAGGCGCCGACGCTTGCTCCAGCAGCTTGCTACGGTCAATCATGAACAGCAAAACAGCTCCCGGCTGATTCATGATCGTTGAGTTCACATTTTGGGCGTACATGACCGTAGGTCTCCACTCATTCTCTTCAGGCACCACAACCGAGTGGTAGCCCTTAATGTACCACTGGTCAAAAAACTCGCGAAACGACTGGAACGGCATATGCTCTTCAAGGCGGATATGGTCATATAACGCCTCGGTTTTCATGCGGTTGTTGCGGGCGATGACCGTATCGCTATTTTTGTAGTAAATATAAATGCCTTCAATAAAATCGTTAGCGATTTCATATACGCGCAAATCATTGGCGATTTGGTAGATTTCGTAGTGGTCCGAATCGGACAGAATGGCATCGGCCTTAATAAATGCTGCGATTCGCCTATTGAGGCTCACCTCGAGGCTCAAGTCCTCGATTCCTTTGAATTGGCTATCTATGGCTTGCTCCATCTGAAGAAGAATGGATTGGTTGGCACGGTTAATTTCGGCTTTTACAACGTTCAGTGTCGTGCCGTATATAACGCCGCTGATCAGAATGGGCACAAGCAGCACCGAGACGTAGGAAAGCAGCCAAGTCAAGAATACGCTGCGATTTTTGTGCCGGAGCTGCTTCAGATAGTTTGTCCACCGGTTTCGAGTTTGGGCCATAGGCTCTCCTCCATATTAGCTTTAGTCGGAGTCGGGACCGACGTCAGTCCTTGCCAGAATGGCCGGACGGCGAATATCCGCGACATCCGCTTTTTGATTGTTGATACAAACCGCGGAAGACGGCCAGTATTCATGGATGACCGGCTGCTCCTTGCCGCATATGCGATTGTAAGCGATTACAATTTGTTCCGGCGCATACGGAATTCGCTTTCCGAGCGTAATGCCGTGGCGACAATTGACAATCGTATTATTCACTGCATAGGCGCGATAGACACGCCAATGTTTCCTCAGTTCCTCCTGCGTCGGCGCCTCGGGATAGCCGTCCGGCCCGCCATCATAGTTACCGCCGTCAATGAGCAGCGCATCCAGCGTCAAATTTTCCATATAATTTCCAAAAAGGTGATGGTCGTTGCCGTAAATGCGAAACCCGCCCATCTCTTCCTTCTCGCCATCGCCGATAAACACATTATGATGAAAGACGTTTCCATGTCCGTGCCGCGCCGTCACTTGGCCTGCAGAGTTAAGGAAGGTGTTATGCCGAATGGTATTATAGCAGCTTTTTACAGAAATGATCTCGGGCTCCCCGTCGCACTCTTCAAACAGGTTATGTTGAATCGTAATATAGCCGTTCGAAAGAGAGATGCCGGACAATCCGAGACGGATTGCTTCAAGTCCATTGATGATGCGGGGGCCTATATGATGAAAATAATTATATTCGATGATGTCATGCTGCGAAATTTGTTCCCCGTCGCCGTCAAAAATGACAAGAGGTCCGGGGTCGGCCTTTGGCCCGAACTCGTTGCGTTCTATCCTGTTCCAGCCGCTGCCGCTTCCCACCACAGACAGCAGGCTATATTCCGCCCCAACTTGTCGCGGCTCAAATCTATTTCGCGCGATCCTCACATGCCGTGAACCGTCCAGAATGATAGATTCGCGCTGCTCGACCCGGAAATGCAGTCCCCATACCTCTACGTAATCAGAGTTCAAGATGCGTATACTTGATTCGCCAGCTATCGTTGCTTTTCCTTTATTTACGGCGCGAATGATTAATTTGGCGTTGTCCGACCCCAGTTTGCCTTCAATAATATAGTCTTCATTCCGGTCGTAAACGCCGTCTGCCAACAAAATCGTGGAATCAGGTTCTGCGCGGCCCACGGCTGCCGCCAATTCGTCACTATTCGATACCCGGTAAATAGAAGTCATCTTCCCACCAGCTTCCTATAGAATAGGCGGATATGACTCCGCAGACTCTGCAGGATCATATCCGCAACTTTACAACCTCTATTATGAAAGATATGTTTCCCATGCCATAGTGTGAAAAAATGAAGCAATCATAAAAATGTAAACTGAGGCGCAAAAAGAGCGGCGATTATCGCTTTACAGCCTGCAAACCACAATCTGACAGTTGTCAAAACATGAGAAAGGACGCATCCCGTCGTTCGATCGTGGATACGTCCCCATTGCAGTTGCCTGCTCTCTTGACCGCTTACCCGAAAAAGAAATAAGCAACCTTCAGCTCTTCTTCCTTCAACAGTAGCTTTTGTGCCGCTTGGAGCAGTGGCGTGCGGTCATAGACAAGGCTTTTCATCGCTATTTTGCCATCGGTAATCGTAAAGTAGTGCGCTTCTTTCGATGGATCGTCGCGACGGCGGTACGACACGCTTCCCGGATTCAGCCACAAACTGGCATCACTCAAATAATGAATGCACCTGCGGTGCGTATGTCCGAAAATAATACGCCGATTTGTAGCGGTCCCGGTCATCCCGCCGTTGCGTTCCGCCCAGAATGCGTCGTACTTGGGCAAGCTGTCGATCGTTATATAATTGTCGTACAGATGCTGCATCGTATAGCTATAGCCATCCATCTCGAAATTGCGGTAGATCGGCATGCTTTCGAGAAAGGAGATTTCCGCTTCGCCAAGCAGCCTAGCATTGTTATGTGCCCACTTCATCCCATCCTCCGCCACATTATGACCGCCATTGCCGTTTCGGTACAGGTCGATAATGGCGTCATCGTGGTTGCCGCGAACGCAAATCGCATCGTTATGATGCACCCATTCGATGACCTCCCGCGGGAATGGCCCGTAGTCTACGAGATCTCCCGCGCAATAAATGAGGTCGCAGTCAGGTTCTGCCTTGCGGATCGATTCCAGCGAAATGACGTTGCTGTGAATATCCGAAATAACTAATGCTTTCATGATCGGTTCAACTCCCAAAATTCCAACATTCTTAGCAGTACCGTCACCGCTTCCGCCCGCGTAGCTGTATCGGCCGGCATGAATCGGTCGCTCTCCCGTCCCTCTATGATTCCCGCGGCAGACGCCAAGGATACGGCTTGCAATGCCCAGTCGGGGATATCTGCGCTGTCCGCAAATCTCCGCGGCGCGGCGACGCCTTCCTCCAGCGGATAAGCCCTTAGCAGCATCGCAACCATTTCGGCGCGTGTAATGGTACGATTAGGCAGCAATGTCCCATCATTATATCCTAGCAGAATGCCTGCCTTCAGCGCCGCGCCAAGCTCTCCTGCAGCCCATTTCGGAACATCCGCCTCCTCTGCAAACGGCAAGACTGTCCCGGCTGCATCCAGCATCAGCGCCCGCGCCAGCATAATGGCAAACTGCATGCGGGTTAACGGCATGTCGGGACGGAAGCTACCGTCCGGATAGCCGCTTATGATGCCCCGCTCGACCGCTTGGTCAATGGCTTCCCGGCCCCAGTGGTTCCCGGTGTCCGGGAAATTTGATGTGTGTGGCGGCCTCGGCGTCTGGCTTGGCTTTGGCGGCTCGCTCGGAGCCGGTGTCGCTGCCGGGCTTGGCGTCGGAAGCGGATACCAGCCTCCTCCCCCGCTTGCAACGGGACGTTTCACGGCGATGGTATACGATTTGCTTCTGCCGGATGGCATCGTCACTTCGACGACAATGTGGCTCCCGTCCGAATCAATCGCCAGCGCCTCGCTCGGCTGCCCGCTTGTTAATGTGCGGCGCTGCCCGCCGTCCACGCTGACCACAATCAGCGAACCGGCGCTGAGCGCTGTTGGCACAAGCGTCAGACGGCTAATCGAAGATGACGCCGTTACCGATTAAAACCTCACATCCTGCGCGAAACCGCTCAGCAATTCTTCGCTTCCAGCCTTCAGTTCCAACCCGCTCAGTCCCGGATCGCCTTCGGCATCGGGTGGATTCGATCCGTTCCCGGCGTTCGGGCCGACATCGGCTGTCGTCAGCGGCCGCCTGCTTACGGGGGCTCCCGGATTGTATTCATCCGCTCCGACATCGGCGCCGCTAACACGCGGTTGGCCATCCATATCCTCGGACGCAACATGCGGCAGCTTGGCGGCATCGATAGCCGGACTGAGTGGAGACAGACGGATCAGACGGTCCGCGCTGCGCACCAGCTTCATTTCCTTCTTCTCAAAACCGTCCGCTATCGCATGGTTATTCGTCGCATTTGCTGTCCCTTCAATTAAATTGCCGGAATAGGCCGGCCGCTCGCCTGCCGGAGCGCTCAGGACGGGACCTGTCTCGTTGAAAATCGTGCCTGCATTGCTGAATATGAGATTGTTGAACACCTTCGTACCCACTGGCTGATACGTTCTGCCGCCCAGACTAATCGCTGTCGTATTGTTGCCGACATTCACGATCGTATTGTTGAATATTTGTACGTTATACTGCCGCCAGTGGCCCCGCAGCAGCTCCGTCCTTGTCTCCGTCGGCAGGCTGTTCAGCTCGGCCGTCTGCTCCGGCGATCCCCAGCGAACCGTCGGGTTCGTGCTGCCGTCCGGGCCCGCATCATGCGTGCCGCCATCAAGGCGAATAACGCGGTCAGTCAACCCTTCCATGTAGTTGTTATATATTTTGTGATCATTGCCGTAAATGCGGAACCCGCTTAATCCAGAAGTCTCGCCATCGCCAATAATATAATTCCCATAGAAGCTGTTGCGATTTCCATGCCTGGCAACGATGCCGCCGTAAGAATTGCGGAGCGTGTTGTACCGGATCGTGTTGTCGCTGCTTTTGACCGAAATAATTTCGTCTTCGCCGTTCAGTCCGTCGAACAAATTGTATTGGATCGTCACGTAGCCAGGCGACAGCGACAGGCTGGACAAGCCCAGTCGAATCGCCTCCAGACCATTGGCTACGCGTGGCCCGATGCCATAGAAGCGATTATATTCGATGACGTCGTATTGCGAAATATTTTGTCCCGAATGGCCTGCACCATCGTAGATCACTACCGCGCCGAAGCCCTTTTTCGGTCCAAGCTCATTGTAGGCAAGCCGGTTATGGCTGCTCTCGCCCTCGACTCGGATGTAATGGCGATGCGTGCCGTTGCTGGTCATCAACGACGAATCGTCATATGGCGTCGGTCCTTCGTAGGCTTCTCCGCCGTCGCTGTCCAGTTCTCCAATTTTGCAGCTTCCCGGCACATCGACCAGACAAGTCACGGTTCCGATCGATGGGGCGGTGAAGCTGTAAGGCTGTCCGGTCTCATTCAGGGCAAAGCTGTTGCGCATAATCGAAATATGGCTTGCGCTTTGCAATTGCACGCCAGGATTTACGCCTGTCAGGATACGGTGCCCCAAGCCCCGCTGCACAAGCGTCGTATGGCTCCCCTCTTCCCCGATTCCGTTATTGAAAACAAAGCCGGATACTTCGACATAAGCGGAATTTTCAATATGAAAATAGCTGTTGCCGGCTATGACGGCCTGTCCTTGCTCCGCCGCCGTAATTCGGATGGGATAAGCTGCCGAAGCCGTTTTGTTCAGCACAACAAACGGTCCGTCCTGCTCATAAATGCCATTCTGCACCTCGATAATCGTGCCCGGCGCAACAGTATCAAGCGCCTGCTGCAATTGCTCGGCTGAGCTTACCTGTACTGTTGTCAGCGCCGGAGGCGGCAAATCATCTTCGTCCACATCTCCTGCTGACGGCGCCTCGCCCGGTCCTTGCGGCTCCTCGACAACTGGCGCCTCGCCAATAAATAGTTGCGTCTCCATCAAGCTGTTCCAGTTGCCGGAACTTCCGCTAGCGCTATTGCCGTAACCGACGAGCCGCCAATAACGCGCTTCAATCGGACTCGCGATAACATAAGGCTGCAGTACGGAGTCTTCCGCCTGCAGAGCCCTGCTGCTTCGTTTCGGCAGCACCGTCATATTGCTCTCGAATGAAACGTCATTCGATGCCAATATCTCAAAGCTGGACAGCCGTTCTCGTGCGTTAAGAAACGCCAGATTCATATAAGTAATGCGCTGCGGCTCACCCAGATCAAATTGCAGCCACTGACCCAGCCCCGAAGCCGACCAACGGCTCTCCAGGCCTGCCGCATCCTCGCCCCAGACGTTGTCCACAACTTTGGTCGGGACATAATTGGTGCCTGGCTGCGACGAACTGGCCGTAACGGAACCTGCGTGCAACCCGATTTGACCATTCCCGCCAATCGGCAGCCTTCGGACAATATTCAGGCTGTAGACATTGCGCACCGGGCCGTTCTCTTCGTCTTTTAATTCCATGGTCAATCGGTTCACCCCGGGCAACAGCGGAATGCTGTCTCCCGCAGGCAGCAGCGTACGCCCCGATCCATAATTGCTCAAATAGATATCGATAAGAGCGTCATGCGAGGCGTCAGGCAAATGCGCTTCCAAAGCAACGTTTTCCGTCGTCGCAGGTACAAGAGCCTCATAGCCATCCGTCTTGTTCGGATCGAATGCCGTATTCAGCGGAATAGCCTGCATCCCGTCCTTCACGGTCAAGCCAGTTAATTGAAGCTGCGGCTTCTGCTCGGCAAACGTAAAATAACTGCCATCCGCCAGCATCGCTTCCCCCGCATAATAGCTCTCGCCGCGAAGCGTTACTTCCGTCAGCGGGATTTCCTTCGCATCGGTCCAATCGCTTGAAGCACTCGTCAGCAGCAAGCCGCCAAGCGGGACGGCACTGCGGGGAATCGCGATCAGCACCTTGCCGACCTCCCCTGTATTCTGAGCTTTCCATGTGCGGCTTAGGCGCATGTGGCCGGGACCGTAAGGCGTCTGCTCAGCCGCATTGCCATCGTCGCCCCATAGCAGATACTGCGTGTTCGCCAAATTCTCTCCCTCCGGCGTACCGATCAACACCTGCAAAGCGGAAGCTCCGTCCGCGCTGCTGCGGCTCTGCCGTTGATCCAGAGCGCCAATCTCATCACGGCCGATACCGGCTATGTTGTGACTATAACCCGAGTGGGAAGCTGCGTCCCATATAACCAGCGGCGCCGGCCCGGCACTCAAATAATCTCCCGCAGGCAGCGTCAAGCCGTATTTGATCGCCAGATAGGATTCCACTTGGCGCTTTTGCACATCCGTTAACGTGTCCATGAAGACGATAAACTCGCCCATGTAGCCATTAAAGCCCGAGCCGCCCGTTTCGGCCGCGCCGAGCGACATGGAGCCACCCGCTTTGCCGACGAACGGACGCACTGTCGTATTCGATTGGCCGATCGTCACGCCGTCACGGGCAACAGACTGATAGACTGAGCCGCCGACTGTCGGATTGGCATTGTGATGCAATCCCCATATATTGTATTGGGACAATTGCACTTGATCGCCCGCCGTTAGCCGCTGATGCGTGCTATCTGTCATTTTGCTTCCCGAATCCCACAGAACAGACCCCAAGGTTGCGCTTGTCGAACCGCTCTTATGCGGAATATGTGCTCCAAAACCCCCTTGCGACAGCGAATGGTTAAAAATGAGGGAATTATCGATGGATGCCAAACCACCGGTTACAGTAAAGACGCTAGCACCATCAACCTCTTCCGCGTTCGCAAACAAGCCGTCCGCATCCTGTAGGATGCTGCCAGTGCCCGAACGGACAAACTTCAACACTGGCTGATTGTTAAGATCGCGATGAGCCGACACGTAGCTTGGCTTGTTGCGGCTGCTGATCGCCGCGATACTGCCGTCATTCACAAAATCGTGAGCGTTGCCGCTGCTGTCCTGCCATACCGTTACATCATTGCCGGCCCGTGTTACATGGTCCGGTCCGGCCACCAGCCACAAACGGAGCGCGGCTGCGTCTACGCCGCCAGGCGTTCCTTCCATCATTGCAGCCTTCGCCGTATCTGCCGGCAATGCAGTAATTGATCCAAAGGCTAGCATCGCGGCCAGCATGATACGTCCAGCTTTTCTGGTTGTGGCTGCACGGCCTCGGCCCGCTTCTTTCTTTCCGAACAACTTGGTCAAAGTCAACTTTACTCCCCCTCGTCTCCCGGCTCGAACCCACTCCGGCATTTCGGATTTAAGTGTTCTCCCTTTTGTCGGGCGCACTCTCCCTTCTTTATATACAAAGCTGGAACTTTAATAAATCGTCAAAAGCTAAAACCGCCCTCAAATATTCCGCCTACCTATCTGCAATTTTTGAAATGGACATCAAATCTTATAAAAATCACTCATGTGCTCCGTACATCCCAAGGCTTAGCGACTGGGCTCAATCGTTTTTTTCTTGATTGATACACGATGATCTTTAGCCTTCGAAAGCTTCGTTTTTTTAGTGAAGCTGCAGACAACAAACAAGACCTTCGCGGACGAAGGTCTTCAGCTTGCAGAGAAACCCGCGTTTTTTTCAAAATGACGGGTTATCTTCTATTTTATTAAGTTTTCTTTTCGAGAATAGCTGAGGTCTAGATCTCTTACGCCAACCGTTCCAAATGGAGAGCGATCTTCTTCATGATATGCTTGTCGGCGGTCATCAACGCTTGCTTCATTACGTTGTGTAGCTCGCTTACACTGACGATCTAATCGAGAGAGGTACGGTACGAAACCGTGAACACTTCCTGCGGTTACGAAAACATCGGTAATGAGGTTGTGATTCTGGTATGGCCTGGAACGCGATCGTAGATAACCTATCGGTCCCCTTCTACTTCCGGATTTCGGAGTCCATCGCTTCCTTTCCGGCCTCCAACAGCTTGACGATCCGGTCCACGTCATAGACGCTGCCCCGCCATATTCCGCCGCTAGCGGCTTGAAGCGCTGCCCAAAGTCGCGTATCGTCCGGCAGGTCCGGATCCGGCGCAAGCAAGGGATGGGGCAGACGGCCTTGCAATCGCCGCGCTCCTTCCTCGTAGTCGAAACGTTCGGCTCCTTCTCCTACGAAATTAATCTTTCCTGATAGATTAATTAAATCGACTACGATTTCGACCCAATCCCCGTCTCGCAGCTTGGAGATCGGACCTCCTGCCAATGCTTCCGGACCGATATGGCCGATGCATGCGCCTGTCGATACGCCGGAAAAGCGCGCATCGGTAAGCAAAGACACCTCTTTGCCGTACGGCAGATGTTTAAGGGCGGACGTAAGCTGATACGTTTCTTCCATGCCGGTACCGCTCGGCCCCCTGCCGATTAGGGCCATAATGTCACCTGCCGATATATGTCCGGTTTTAATCGCCTTAATAGCGTCTCGCTCCGTCGTAAACACCTTGGCTTGCCCCAAATGTTTGTATACGCCGCTCTCGTTTACGACAGATGGGTCAATGGCAGCCGATTTGATGACCGAACCTTCCGGCGCGAGATTACCGATCGGGAAGGTTACGGTAGAAGCCATTCCGGCGGCCCTTGCATGGTTCGCGGAGTAGATGACCGTATCAGGATCGATGCCGTCGATGCTGCGCAGCAAGTCCCGAACGCGCTGCCTCCGTTCGGATGATTCCCACCAATCAAGTACTTCTCCCCACGTCTTGCCGGATACGGTTAATGCCGATTCGTCAAGCAGACCTAGCCCTCTCAGACGGAGCATGACTTCCGGAACGCCGCCTGCAAGGAAAGCGCGAACCGTCGTATGCGGCACAGGTCCGTTCGGCAATACGCTTACTATGCGGGGGACGCTGCGGTTAATAGTCGTCCAATCGTTAACATCTGGAACTCGCAGCCCCGCCGCTTGTGCAATCGCGGGGATATGCAGAAGCAGATTCGTAGATCCGCCGAACGCGGCATGAACGACCATGGCGTTGCGAATCGCGGAATCGGTTAGAACCCGACCGACGGTAACTCCTTGCTCCGCTGCGGATATGGCCGCCCTCGCCGATTGGCGGGCAAGCTCGGTCCATATCGGCTGCCCGGATGGGGCAAGCGCCGCATGTGGCACCGTCAGACCGAGCGCCTCCGCTACGACCTGCGACGTTCCCGCCGTGCCAAGGAACTGGCAGCCGCCGCCAGGCGTGGCGCATGCCCGGCATCCCATGTCCGCGGCTTCCTCAAGCGTGATGTCTCCGTTCGCGTACCGTGCGCCAATGGACTGCACCTTGCCCGCGTCTTCGCCAAACGTCGGAGGCAGCGTCACGCCGCCGGGCACGATAATGCCAGGCAGCGAAGGCGTTCCCGCCAAGGCAAGCATCATGGCAGGCAATCCCTTGTCACAAGTCGCGACGCCAATTACGGCCTTGCGTGTCGGTAATGAACGAATCAGCCGCCGAAGCACGATCGCAGCATCATTCCGGTATGGCAACGAATCGAACATCCCCGTTGTTCCTTGCGACCTGCCATCGCATGGATCACTGACATAACCTGCGAATGGAATCCCGCCTGCCGCGCTGATCTCCTCAGCAGCGGCTTCCATTAACAGACCGACTTCCCAGTGACCCGTGTGGTAACCTAAGGCAACAGGCTTGCCGTCATCCCGCCGTATGCCTCCCAGCGTACTTAAAAGCAAAATCTCCTTCCCGCCCAAGCGAGATGCTGGCAAGCCCATCCCCACATTTTGAGACCAACCGAACAAGTCGCCGCTAGGCCGTTCTCTTAACAACTCCGGTGTGAGCGGCAATGATCCCGGCGGCCCCGACGCATGGGTGGTAATTCGATAGAGCTCGTCGCTGCGGGGCTCCACGATGCGTTCCCAATCCTTGTTCATTCCTCGCTCCTCCTTCTGGATGGATGCCGATCAAGGCTTCATAAATACCGTCTTGACCGAAGTGAAAAATTCGATCGCCGCCTGTCCTTGTTCCCTTGAATGGGAGCTGGAGCCTTTCATTCCTCCAAACGGCGCCTGAAGCTCTACGCCTGCTGTCTCGGCATTTATGCGCACAAGTCCCGCTTCCATCTCCTGTACGAAAGCAAGCGCGGTCGCGATATCCTTTGTGTAGAGGGAAGCGCTGAGGCCGAACGGCACATCGTTAGCCAGTTCGATAGCCGCTGCCAAATCCGCTGCCTTCATCAGCGAAAGCACCGGGCCGAAGATCTCTTCCTGCGCAATAGTCATATGCGAATGGACGTCCTCGAAAATCGCGGGAGTGACGTAAAAACCGTTCCGCAGGTCCTCTTCTTCAGGCCGCGACCCACCAATCAATAACTTCGCCCCTTCTTCCCTTCCAGTCCTAATATAGGCTAACACCGTCTCATATTGCTTCTCGTTGGCGCAAGGTCCAAGCCAAGTTGATTCTGACAAGCCGTTTCCAACCCGGATCGAAGCCGTTTTTTCAATTAATTTATTACGAAAAGCATCGTAAACGTCCCGTACGACGATTACGCGGCTCGTCGCCGTGCATTTCTGGCCCGTTGACTTGAACCCGCCGTTGATCGTCGCCTCCACCGCCAAATCAAGATCCGCATCGGCTGCCACGATAATTGGGTTTTTCCCGCCCATCTCTAACTGATATTTTGCGCCGCGTGCGAAAGCCGCCTGTCCGACGGACTTCCCTACCGCATTCGAGCCCGTAAACGTGATGCCATGTACATCCGGATGCTCGGCAATTCCTTGTCCGATTTCCTTCCCTTCGCCGATGACCATATTCAGAACGCCTTTCGGCAGACCGGCCTCATGGAAGCACTCCATCACGAGTACCGAGGTGACCGCCGTTTCCAAGGCTGGTTTCCATACAACCGCGTTGCCAAAAATCAGAGCCGGCGCGATCTTCCAGATGGGAATCGCAACCGGAAAGTTCCACGGCGTAATGGCCCCAACCACCCCTAATGGGGCGCGTGTCGTGAACATGAACGCATCGGCGTCCGAAGCAGGAATGACGTCTCCGACCTTACGCATGCCTTCTCCGGCATAATAGCGCAGAATGGCCGCTCCACGGGCTGCTTCCCCTTTCGCTTCCGCCAGCGTCTTGCCCATCTCGCGCGTCATCATACGGCCAATCTCTTCAAGCCGCCTTTCCAACGCGTCAGCCGCTTTATATAGAAAAGCGCCTCGCTGCGCGCCCGAGAGCTTGCGCCAGGACCCGCGCGCCGCGTTTGCCGCGGCAACGGCCATTTCGAGATCTTCCCGAGTCGACAGTGGAACGCAACCGACGACTTCGTTCCGGTCCGCCGGGTTAACGCTTGTCGTCGATTCCCCTCGTTGCGGCGGCAACCACGCGCCACCGATATAATTTGAATAGTTCTGTAAAGCCTCCATATTCGGCTCTCCTCCTTTTTTTATGCCATTCATTGGGCTACGACATGATTGATTAGCGTTCCGATATGCTTAATCTCGATTTCAATGCGATCATGCGGCTGAAGCGTGAAATTGTCAGGAGGAACCAAGCAAGTCCCCGTTAGAAGCACCGTCCCGTTGAACAAAAGATTGTCTCGCTTTAAAAAGGATACCAGCTCATCCAGTCGCCGCTTCAGCAGTCCTGTATTCGCCGCTATGTCGACGACGACTTCTTCGTTCCGGTAGATGCGCAGCCCCATGTCCAGATCATAGGGATCCTTTGTCGTTTCGGCGAGCCGAATGGCTGGCCCGATTGAGCAGGACTGCTTCCAGATCTTCGCTTGCGGGAGATACAGCGGATTTTCCCCTTCAAGATCCCGGCAGCTCATGTCGTTGCCAATCGTGTACGCCACGATATCCCCAGCGGCATTTAATACGAGTCCAAGCTCGGGCTCAGGCACCTGCCAATTGGAATCGCTGCGAAGCATGACATTCCCTCCGGGACCAACCGTACGCGCAGATGTTGACTTAAAGAACAGTTCAGGGCGTTCCGCATCATAGACAAGATCATAAAACGTTGCGCCTGCATCCGCCTTGCCGCCGGTCGCTTCGTAGTTGCGCGCTTCTCGGCTGCGCTGGTAAGTGACGCCAGCCGCCCATACCTCCGGGGCATCCACCGGAGATAGCAGCTCAAGCATATTCCACTCTTCTTCCAAAGGCGTACCGTCAGATATATCGGCATTGATAAGCTCGAGCGGCGTCTTGCCCTGCTGCTCTGCTCTGTGGAACAATTCCCATACATCCATGTCCTTCAGCGTGTAAGCCGCCTCTTCGTCTGTTACCGCCGCAAGTGCTTTCCGCACTCCATCCTGATATCGAATTAATCTCATAACATCTCTCCTCGTTTTATAATGTAGTACACCGTTCTATATTATAGCTATTATAAAACCTCTATTGGATCCACTCGAAGATGAGCGACCGCGTTTAGAGGTGTGTTTTTGCACATTATTGTAGGTAGAAGCGGCCCCCTATGCGCGGTGCCCCAGTCTTTGGGAAATCTCGGCTGCGGTTTGATTCAATTCAACGATTAATCTCTCGAGTTGCTGATCGTCTACTCGCGACCGTAACGTCGATACGCTGACTGCTGCCGATGCTAGCCCATGATGATCGAACACCGGTACGGCTGCGCACCTGACGCCGATCTCGTTTTCCTCGTCGTCGATAGCATAACCGCGCAATCTGACCAGCTCCAGCTCGCGTCGGAATGCGGTCGCGTCGATGATCGTCTTCTCTGTCAGGCGAACGAAATCGTAACGCCCGAGCAAACCTTCGATCCAATCCTCCGGCTGATAGGCACATAATAGCTTGCCGACGGAGCTGGTATGCAGCATGACGCGCCTGCCTACCCGGGAATAACGGATCGGGGCGAGATCGCCTTCAACCTTATCAATATATACGCCTTCATCGCCGTCCAATATGACCAAATGCGTTGTCTGGCCTGTACTCTGCGTGTATTGCTCCAGGCTAGTCTTGGCAACCTGCCTAATGTCCATTGACTGCAGCAATTGCTGCCCCTTCTCGATTAGCCGCAAACCAAGGCGATATTTCCCCGTATCTACGTCTTGCTCCATATAGCCGCGACCCTGCAGCGTCTTCACCAACGAATGAACCGTGCTCTTGTGCAATCCCATTCTGGCGCTGATTTCCGTTATCTTCAGCTCAGGGGTCCTCTCGTCGAATAAATCAAGAATGAGCAGCGCCCGTTCAACGGCTTGTATGATCGGCATAATCTCTTACAACCACCTTCAAGTTCAATCTTTGCTTATATACGGTTCGACGTCTGTTTCCTCATTCCTGCTTGCTCCCGGAATTCCTGAGGTGACATACCCGACCACTTTTTAAATACGCGGGTGAATGAATGCGCGGCTTCGTATCCCACACTTATTCCGATTTCCCCAATTTTGCTGTCGGTGTTCCTAAGCCTGTCTTTGGCTTTCGCGAACCTTGCGTCCTCAATATATTCCGACAGCTTGACGCCGCGCTCCTGTTTGAACAACCGGGACAAATAGGAGGGATTGAGATGTATCTCGTCCGCAAGGCGCACGAGAGATAAATCCTCGGCAATATGTTCGTCAATGAATGTGCAAATTTTGTCGACCGCAGTTATGGCACGGCTTTGTTCCCCTCGCTCCCGCACATCGAACATTTCCTTTGCAGCCGCCTTCAAGCTGCCAAATCGTTCCTGCCAGGAGGGGAAAGCATCCAGCTGCATGAAGTTTCCAGCAGGAAGCTGTCCCTGCTCATTCCATCGGTTGGAATAGGATAACAATGCAAGAGCGATCGAGTAATACAGCTCCGAAGCATACGGAGAAGGCCAGCTCCCATCTATGGCAGGTTTCGTCAATTCATCGAACAAACGATAAAACTCCGCTCTCCTGCCGCCTTCCAAATGAGCTGTCAACATCCCAGCCTTCTCATCGGGGAAGCGCCAGCGCGTCCGAGAGGTTGCTTCAGCTTCGCGAAGTCGCACGGATTGAACCATTTGCGTTCCGTCCCCAGCCCGCAAATGCTCGTGCTCCCTTAGCTTGTCGTATGCTTTGGGCAATGTTTCCCAAGCCGTCTCTTCCGCCCCCATCGTGACGGACAGCTTAACGGCCAGCGATTCCTTGCAGGCGTCCTGAATGAGCTCGAACATGCCTTCCAGAAACGATACCGTATTTTCGAAACCGCTTTCCTTAACCTCTGGAGACGGAAGCGGCTGGACAAGCCAGACGAGATCGCCGTAACGATCGATTATGCCTAGGCTCCTCGTTCGTTTTCCCAGATACGAGTCCGCCAGCAGCTTCACCTTCAGGGCGGTTTCCTGGCGATCGGCGTAAGAGCGGCGCGACTCCGCCAAGGACAAGCTGCCAAGAGCGATCAGAACGGGCAGATCAGGATCGAACGGGATGCTCAGTCTACTGAAGTTCTCTGCGATCGCACCGCCTGCTCCTCCCTCGAACAGAAGATGTCGCACATAATTGCCAATGGCAAGCGTCTCTAATGAGATTTGGCTTTCCTTAGACCGCTGCAAGAGATCAGCCGTCCTCAATTCCTCTTCGATCTCAAGTACCGCTTGGCCTACTGCATCGATCAGCTTATTGTATCCTTCGCTCTTTAGCAGATATCGGACGCCAGGCCATTGAATGGCTTGGTACATCGATTCGAAATCATGATATCCGGTTAGAAAGATCAGCTTGCAATGGGGCCAATTGGATCGGATCTCGTCCATCAAGGCCAGACCGTCCATCTCCGGCATTGCAATATCGGAGAGAACGATGTCAAACCGCGTTCTCCGCAGCCAATGCAGCGCTTCTTCGCCCGAATACGCTTTGTACATATCCAAATCAATCGGCAGCTTGCTAAGAATCTCGTATAGCCCGTCGGTAATAATTTCTTCATCGTCCACGATTAAAAGCCTAATCGCCGCTCCCCCCTTTCTCTACCCGCAAACTCAGCGTTGCCTGCAAGCCTCCCAGATCGCTGCGGGCGATAGTCAGCCCGCCTCCTTCCAGTGTCATTCGGATGCGGCGATGGATGTTAACCATGCCGGTAATCTCTCCTTGTTCATCCGTCTGCCGCAGCGACCTCGCCATTCTCGCCAAATCTTCGTCAGTGAGGCGGTCCCCGTTATCCTCTACGATGATTCGCACTTCCTCCGCATCCCTCTCGAAGCGCACCGCGATTAAGCCATCGCGTGCCTTCTTCTCCAGGCTGTGTTCGAAAGCGTTCTCGATGATGGGCTGCACGATCAGCCTTGGCACGAGCATAGTGTTCCATTCAGGTGGCAGCGGCTGAAAGTCAACCCGGATTCTCCTTGAGAAGCGCATCTCCTGAATTTCGGTATACATGCGCGCATGCCTGATTTCATGCTTAAGCTGCACGTTGTCCGACGCGTTGCGCGTCACGAATTGAAAATATTCTCCAAGCAGCGTCGTAAATTGCTCGATGCGTTCAGTGTCTCCCGTCTTTGCCATCGT
This sequence comes from Paenibacillus sp. J22R232, assembly GCF_056269165.1. Taxonomy (NCBI): domain Bacteria; kingdom Bacillati; phylum Bacillota; class Bacilli; order Caryophanales; family Paenibacillaceae; genus Paenibacillus; species Paenibacillus sp. J22R232. Next base: position 252,139 of record NZ_JBWDNK010000006.1, read on the forward strand.
GTTGAGAATAAAGAAGCTGTTGTACAGAAAATGGGGATTAATCTGGGATTGAAGCTGCTTGAGCTCGGCCCTCTGGGCCAATATCTTCTGCTTATACGCCTGATCGATCAGAGCACGAAGGTTTGCCACCATTTGATTGAACCGGCCGTACAAATAACGGAATTCATCCTTCGAGGCATGATCGATGAAGATATCCAGATCCCCGCTCTCCATTCTTCGAAAGCTCTTCACAAAGGTCAATAACGGTTTATGAATGAATTTATAGGTAGATAGAGCGTAAATGGCAATGATGGCTAACGACAGGGTAAGAAACAACCAGGCCCAAGTATAGAAGCGGTCAAGCGGCTCCTGGAATACCCGTCCCGGTATGAATCGAAAGAGTGATAATTCAAGCTTCTCGGAAGAAGCGTGCACGTAGTAATACCGCATGTTCGATAAGTCTACGGTATCTGTATCCCGATTAGTGACTTCATTCGACTTCTTTAGGAAGGCAGCCATATCTTGTTCAGGGAAAGCGTCAACTCCGTTGGTAATTACGGCGCCGTTCTTTCCATGCACGAGCATTGCTCCACTGTCCGCGTACAAGTTGAATTGGCTCAGCTCATCCTGGAGAATCTTACTGTCCAACGCGATTTCAACGGTAAAAAGCGGCACCGCCTCTTTGCTCCCGCCAGGCTTGAAGGCGCTCAGGAAGAGGTCGCCTTTCCACTCTATGATTTGCGAGTCGCTTCCGAAAACGGAGCGGATACCCAAATAACGTTCCTCGTCGAATTCCCGCGCCCCGTCTCCAGACAATGTCTTGCCAATGGGAGCGATATGCACGCTGACATCCTGTATGTAGATGCTGCTATTCTGTATGGTATAAATCCGCTTTAATAGAGAATTGATATGCTCCATACGGGCGATCGTATCCATAGTCTCCCAAGTGAGTGCCAGTTCATTTAAATCCTCATCATCCAAGAGGCTGTATTGCAGCAGCTTCATCCGCTCGATCTCTTTCTCCATGTCTGAGAGATAATAGTCGATTTGCGATACGGCTGTCTTGGAAATATCTTCGCGTGCCGTTTGAACGATCCAGTTATAGATATACACGCCGAGCGACCACATGGGCAGCATGATGAGCAAAAAAGTAAGCAGCAGACGCAGAAAGATCGAGTTTCTGAGCGAAATACCATGGCCATTGAACAACGACGTCTCCCCCACCGTTTTCTTTCATTGTATCCGATTTCTTTCCTCCTGTCCTTTTCCGCTTACCAGTTAACCTTTAACGCTGCCCAGTACGATACCCTTCACAAAATATTTTTGCAGGAATGGATATGCCATAATGATCGGTAATGATCCTAAAAAGATTTGTGAAGCCTTCAGCGTCCTATCGGAGATGAGGGCCAAATTCAGAAGTTCGTCCCTTGACACGTTGGACAGGTTCTGCTGAATGACGATCGTCTGAATGTAGCTCTGCAAGGGATAATTGTCCGGATTCCCCATAAGAATTAACCCGTCGAACCAGCTGTTCCAATGCTCCACCATGGCGAATAGAGCTAGTGTCGCAAGGGCTGGCTTCGAAATCGGCACATATATTTTCCATAATGTCGTCCAGTGGCCCGCTCCGTCAATGAGCGCTGCTTCTTCCAGCTCCTTAGGAACCTCCCTGAAGAAATTAAGCAGCAAAATAATGCTGAATACCGGCACCGCCCCCGGCAGCACAAGCGCCCAGACCGTATTGAGCAGTCCATATTCCTTAAGCGTTACGTACCAAGGGATTAAACCACCGTTGAATAGCATCGTCAGGAAGAATGCCCAAGCATATACTAGCCGAAATCGAAGCGCATTCGACTCCTTCGACAACGGGTAAGCAACCATGATCGTCAGCAGCAAATTTAACGGCGTGCCAAGCGCCAGCCGCTTAATGGAAACCCACATGGATTGCCAGAACTCTCCTCGGCTCGCGGTGTATTCGTAGGAAGCCAACGTGAAATCTACGGGCCAGAGCCTAACCTGCCCCGCAGCCGCAGCCGAGCTGGAGCTGAATGAGATCGCGATAATATGGATAAGCGGAAATATGCAGAGTATGGCTACAAGCACCAAAACGATCGTGTTGACGATCGGAAACCACTCGAGCTTCCCTGCTTGTCTTGTCTTCGTTCTTTTAAATGATTGGCCCATGGCTTCTCGCCTCCTAGAAGATCCGATATTTAGCAAAATGATAGGCAAAGAAATAAGAAGCCGAGATCAGGATCAACGAAACTATGGATTTAAAAAATCCGACCGCCGTTGCGACGCCGTATTGCGCATCAAGCAAACCGATCCGGTAGACGAAGGTGTCTAGAATATCGCCGCTTTCATATACCTGGGGGCTATATAGGTTGAACACTTGATCAAAACCGGCATTCAATAACTGTCCTAAGCTAAGCACGGACAATAATACGATGACCATTCGCATTCCCGGCAGCGTTATATGCCATACTTTGCGCCAGCGGTTGGCGCCGTCGATGGTCGCAGCCTCGTACAAACCGGGATCGATACCCGTGATTGCTGCCAAATACACTATTGTTCCATACCCGAAATTTTTCCACACGTCCGATCCAACCAGCGTAAAGGGAAACCAATTGTTATCCCCTAGAAAAAAGATTTTGGGCAAGCCTAGCGATACTAGGAGCCCATTTACGATACCGCCTGACGGCGAAAGAATATCGATCAGAATGCCGCCAAGCACAACCCATGATAGGAAATAAGGCAAATAGATTGTCGTTTGGACCGTACGTTTCAACACAGCGTTTTTGACTTCGTTTAGAAGAATAGCGAACACGAGCGGCACCAACAGTCCCAAAATAAGCTTGAAGCTTGAAATCAGCAACGTATTTAACAACACTTGCGTGAAGCTCGGCAATTGCAAAACATAGGAAAAGTTCTCCCACCCAATCCATTGCTGATCCCCAAAAAGGCCTTTGGCGGGTATAAACTTTTGAAAAGCGATCGCAATTCCGGCCATAGGTACATATGAAAATAAAATGATAAAGATTAACCCCGGCACGATCATCAAGTGCAGCGGCAGCTCTCTCCTTGTCTTGGTTCCCATTCGTCGTTGTCCCTCCTGTCCAGCCATGAAGCAGGGAGAGTAGAGCGGAACCCATCTCCTATCTCTACTCTTCTCCGTTCATTCACCGACTGCCAATCTCTTATTTCGTGCTTGCATACCATTCGTTAACTTCTTTCGTTATCTGTTCACCGCCAAGCTTCTTCCAATCCTCCACGAACTTGTCGAAGGTTTCGATTGGATCACCCAGAATGATTTTGACGAACACTTCGTTCTGCAGCTTCTCGAGCGTCGCTTTGCGCTCCACCATCGTCGGCGTTGGAGCTCCTACAAACTTTTCGAGCAGGAACTGCTTGTTTTTATCGTACTGGTCCGTAATGCCCATCGAACCTTCCTCGCTGTAGATTCGCTCCCAGCCCCATACGGCAAACCCTTCCTTCGAGCCTGAATAATACGAATCCATCTTCTCCTGAATCGTCTTAGCTTCGCCCGTCAGCGTAGACATGTCGCCTGCCTTCCGAGCCGCGTCAATCGCGCGGAACGCTTCGACGTTTTTCTTCAACGGGTAAGGGGTTACCGGTGAAAGCTGCCATACGCTCTCGGCTTCAGGCGGTGCGAAATAATAACCGAAGTCGCCTGTTTCGCCCCAAATTTTCTCCAAATGCATGTTGAACAGCTTGATCAGCGCTTCCGGATGTTCGACACCCTTTTTCACCGCATAGAAACGGGCCGTGCTGAATTTAAGCGGAATCTTAGCCATGTCGCCGGATTCCGTGACGATCGGAAACGCTTGCCACTGCGCATTCGTATCCACATTTTTGTTTAATTGGAGCGGATAAATCGAATTCCATTGCTCGCCGTATTGCATGCCGATCTTGCCTCCGGCAATCAGCTCGGATACTTTGCTTCCATCCTTAATTCCAAATTCCGGATCTACTTGCCCGCCTTTGGACATTGCCTGCAGCGCTTGAAGCGCCGTCCTTACTTCGGGCTGAATGCTTCCATAGACAAGGCCGCCTGAAGCATCCTCCACCCAAATATTCGGGAAAGCGTTGTAGCCTGCCATGAAGCCTTCCAGCCCCATCGCACCGCCCCATAGACTTTTGGTAAAACCAAGCCCGAACGTGTCCGGTTGGCCGTTGCCGTCAGGATCCTTCTCCGTGAAAGCCTTGGATATCGCAAGCACGTCGGCCATCGTCTTCGGAGGCTGCAATCCGAGCTTTTTCATCCAATCCGTACGGATCCAGATGAACATGGAACGTTCGATGGAAGCCTCCACCATCGGAATGGCCATCAGCTTTCCGTCCAGTGTTACCGCGTCGAAGGGACTGGATCCCTCCTGCAGCAATGCTTCCTTAAGCGCTGGAGAAGCATATTTATTGTACAGCTCAGTCACGTCTTCGATTTGGCCGGAATCCGCAAGCTGCTTAAGCTGCGTCGCATTGACCGGAATGAAGTCCGGCAGGTCTCCAGATGCCAAAGTCACATTGATTTTTTGCAAATATTGATCCGACGTAATATCTCCTTTGACTACCCAATCGTTGACAATTTTAATGCCAAGCTCTTCTTCATACACACGGGTCCAGCGGTTATTCTCCAGCGTTTCGTCCTTTAATACGCCAAGCACGTTATTTTCTACGACGTCGCTCAAATGTCTGACGAACGACACTTCAATTGGCGGATCGTATTTCACGAATGGGCCGTCTTCGGCTCCCTCGCTCGTTCCCGAAGTGCCTCCGCTGTTATTGCTGCCCGTTGTGGCCGAAGGCTTCGCCTCATTCTCCGGCTTGCTGTTTTCACCCGACGTACAAGCCGTAAGAGCGAGTGCTGTAATCAAAAAGATCATGATTCCTTTTAGGCCTTTGCCTCTTATCTTTTGCATTTCCATATCCTTACCTCCGGTTTCATCATCAGTTTAGGAGCCCCTATTTGTATACGCTTTCAGTATATTCGATCTATATTTGAGCAACAATGTGCAACTCTTTACATACTTACCCGTTGTTTACTTCCTATTTTCATTAAAAAATAGACAAGTAAGAGGAACGGTCTGTTACAGGCAATCTGGCCGTTGGACAGAGGCGTTCTCTTCGATCACCCACTAGTCTGCGTCCACCGACTTCATCGTCTAATGTCCCCGCTTAGGCTCTCTTGCCAGCAAACCACAAGCCTCACATTATGTATCCCCACAACGAAATTGATATTATACTTTAACTTTCGTCTCAATTCTGCTTATAATGGACTCCATGTTGATAGGAGAGGCTACTCGAATATATGAATATGCTTCGCGTCAACAGCGCCGCGCCGATGATCCAGTCCTGCTCACGCAGCATGCTGGAAGCAGCTCTCGAGAACGGCTTTCAGCAGCTTAGCTACTTCTCAAAGCAATGCAAGAAATATAAGGGGGACTTCTCCTGCGGCTTTCAAACGCCTGATAAGGAAAAGTTCGTTCCGAAGCGGATCGCTGTCACGTAACGGCCGCAGTTGATATCTTGAAGGAGGAAACACCATGTATAAAGTGCTTATCGTGGATGACGAAATTTTTGTCCGCAAGGGATTGATCAGTCTAATGGATTGGTCGTCACAGCAATTTGAAATCTGTGGAGAAGCGGAAAACGGGAAGCAAGCACTGGAGCTTATTATACAACTGACCCCCGACCTCGTCATTGTAGATATTCGCATGCCCGTGCTAGACGGACTGGAGCTAATCCAAAAGGTGAAAGCGGAAGTTGACCATCAACCGCTGTTTATCATCTTAAGCGGGTACCCCGATTTCTCTTATGCCCAGCAAGCCTTTCGTTTCAATGTGTCGGATTATATCCTCAAACCGGTTGATGAACAGGAGCTTACGTCAACCTTGAAAAAAATAGCCAATACGCTAAATCAAAAACAACTCTTATCGATAACGAGAGAAAAGCCGCTTATTGAAATCGTTATTGAAAGCTTGCTGCAGACCGAACCAAGCGAACAAGTGATGGCGCGGATTGCCCATGCGTTGGAGCTTCCGCTATCCTCTTCGTATACCTATTTCATTGCAGAAATACAGGACGAACTGCCTCATGGGACAATCGACTATTTCCCCCTACTGCAAACATCGCTCCAGCAATACTTTCATCATGAGGGACAACCTCTGCTCATTCATGTACGCGCGTACAATCAATATGGCATTATTGTGCCTCAGTTATGGATGGACAAGCAAAGCGAGCCCGCATGGACGAGCTACGCCAAGCTGCTTGAGATGCTGGAGACGGAGCTTGCAACGACGATCGCTTTGTATATCGGTCATACGGCAAGCCATTTAAAACAGATCGCCCATTCCGGGATCAGTGCCGAGGAGTGCCTGAATTATCGTTTTGCCGCCGGCAATAACGGCATCTTTATCGCATCGGACCTGCTGGAGCTGCCCTTATATTATTTTGACGTGGATGAAGAGCTGCACAGCAAGCTCATTTACGAGATTGAAGCGGATCGAAAGGAAGGCTATACCTCCGCTATTGATGCCATTTTTATTGCCTTTCAGGAGCGGCATTTCGCTTCCGGCGCAGTCACGAATACGGTAAGGCGAATTATGATCGCCATCATCAATATCATCCGGCAGCTGGAAGGAAACGAAAAAGATTTGCAATGGCTGGATGAGCTGCTCAATTGGCAGACAAAATACCGTAATTTAAAGCAGCTAAGGCATGTTTTTTTTCAATTTATAGAAGAAGCGGCGAAATATATCGCGGAAAAGCGCGGCGAAAAGAATGAGGGCAGTATTGAAAAAGTAAAAAAATATATCGACAGCCACTACAAAGAAAATATTTATCTAAAAGGAATTGCTGCCGAATTCCACATGAATCCGGTCTATCTTGGACAGCTGTTCCGCAAAAATTACGGCGTTTATTTCAATGAGTATGTGCTTTCGCTTCGCATCGAAGAAGCAAAGCGGCTGCTGCGGCAAACGAAAAAACGCATGTATGAAGTCGCGGAACTCGTAGGCTTCCACAATGCCGATTATTTTGCTGCCCAGTTTGAAAAGCTGGAGAATATGACGCCAACGGATTATCGCAATCGGATGATCGGCAAATAATAAGGAGGCTCCCCTCGTGCCAAACTTTCGTTTTCATCATTTGAAGCTCCGAAACAAGCTGGTCTTTATCTATATTGTGTGCGTCTTCGTTCCCATCGTTCTGACAAACGTCATGTTCTACCATGTGACAACCATTAACATAAAAAATCAGAAAACGGCAGATGCCGAGCAAGCGATTAATCAATTGAAAGCCGAATTAGGGGCAGTCATTGAGGATGCGGCAGGCATTTCCTATCTATATTCTATTAACAAGCAGCTCAACAATCATTTGAACATCGTTCATGCGTCTCATGATCGCTATGTAGAGTCGCTAAATGAAATTTCGAATCTATTCAATCGAGCCGATAAGGAGTACAAAACGATCAGCTCCGTAGTCATTATGAGTGACAATCCGACGATACTGGCCTCGAGCCATATCATCCGGCTCGAGGACGAAATGCGGAACGCGGATTGGTACCATCACATTAAAAATCTTAATAATACGTATCCCTATTTGTACGTGACGCCCGATAGTATCAGCGTCATTCAAAAGCTATCCGATCGCCGGACCGAGACGTACGAGCATGTCATGAAAATAGACTTGAATATGGATTATATGAATCAAATTCTTGATTTATCCAGCTTTAAGGGGGATTTTTACTTTCTGGATCCGTCTTCCATAGCCCGTTACGGCAGACTGTCCAGCGGCCAACCAAGCGTTCAGGCCGCATCAGGGCTGACACTTAGCCTTAATGAGATACAGAAGCCCGATAAAGCAATTGTAATCAGCAAGCAATATCGCAATAATCGCTATTTGGGAGACTGGACGGTATACGGCGTGTTGGATGAAGAGAAAATTTTATATGATGTCAGGCAATCGGGGCAATTTATCCTATGGTTTGCAGGCATTAATTTTCTTGTGCCTACGATCGTCATCGTGCTAGTTTCCCGCTCGATCCACACGCGCATTCAAAAAATTCTGAAGCACATGAAGTCCGTAAAAGGCAAAAACTTTGAACGTATTCCTTATCATCGGGAACGGGATGAGGTAGGCGAGCTTGCGGTGGAGTTCAACCGAATGAGCGAACGGATCGAAAACCTAATTAATGATGTGTATGAAACGGAGCTACAGAAGAAAGAGCTGGAGCTTAGCCAAAGACAAGCCCAACTACATGCGCTGCACAGTCAGATCAATCCTCACTTTTTATTTAATGCGCTGGAGACGATCCGAATGCGCAGCCAGATGAAAGGCGAAATACAAACGGCCAAGACGATTCAGAACATGGCTAGAATCTTTCGCAAGTCGATTCTTTGGAAACGGAGCTTCGTTACGATTCGCGAGGAGCTTGAGTTGATGGAAAGCTTCCTTCAAATACAGAAGTACCGTTTTGACAGTAAACTGGAGTATCACATCGAAGTGGATCAATCCCTTCTGGATATTGAAATTCCGAAGATGACCTTTTTGCCGTTTGTGGAAAATGCAAGCATCCATGGCATCGAGAATGTGCCGGGCATTGGCTATATTACGATTCAGATTGCGCAAGAACAGGGTCAGATTGTCTTTCTCATTGCGGACAATGGGGTTGGCATGGACCAGGAAAAAATACGGGAGCTTCATCATTACCTCCACGAGGAGGCTGCCATGGGCGATTCCATCGGAATGAAAAATGTCATTACCCGGTTGAAAATATGCTATGGTGAATCGTTTAGCTTCACGATCGACAGTGCTCCGGTAGGCGGATCACGGATCATGCTTCGCCTACCGATGGACAAAAAAGATTGATCCAGCATAAGAAAACCTTAATTATTCAAAGACCGACCTAAGGTTTGCTATATAACAATAGCATGCCTTTTCTTCTATACTGAAAGTGCTTACAAAATACTTTGATAGAGAAAGGGGATTCAACAATGCGCAAGAAAAATTGGCTGCAGTACAGCCTGGCCGTTCTAACGGCTACGACAATTCTCCTTGCTGGCTGCTCAAATAATAATTCAGCAGGTAGCAGCACGAATGCAGGCGGAACGAACGGAGAGGTCAGCACGGACCCGGTCAGATACGATTATTTCGCCTTCGGAACAAATAAAGACGTCATTGCCAGCAACACGACCATCGGCAAGATTCTCCAAGATCAGACAGGTGTCGATTGGAAGATGGAGTACGTCGTAGGGGATGCAAGCACGAAGTCTGGTGTCATGATTGCCGGGGGCGATTATCCCGATGTCATCTCTCCGGTAGGCGAGCTTTCTAAGCTCTTGGATGCAGGCGCGTTTATCCCGCTTAATGATCTAATTGAGAAGTACGGTCCTAACATCAAGCGTGTCTACGGCGATTATATGGACAAGATTACGCATGAGGACGGCAACATCTACATCCTTCCTTTCACTGCCAATGTAAACGGCTATTTGATGGAGCCGGACGCGTCCAGTACGTTTTGGATGCAGCGCCGCGTGCTGAAGGAATTCGGGTATCCGAAAGTGAAAACGCTTGATCAATATTTTGATCTTATTGAGCAGTATCAAGCCAAATACCCTTCTGTAGACGGAAAAGGCACGATTGGCTTCCTTACGTTCGCCGGCACCCCTGGCGAGTTCTTCACCATCACCAACCAGCCGATGCATCTAGCCGGGTATCCGAACGACGGCAACGTCATGGTTGACATGGAGACCCATGAAGCCAAGCTGTATATGGGAACCGAATACGAGAAACGCTGGCTTGCCTCATTAAACGAGATGAACCGGAAAAGCTTGCTTGATCCGGAAACCTTTACCGCTAACAAAGATCAGTACCTGGCTAAGCTTACGTCCGGACGCGTGCTAGGATATGCCAACTATTCCTGGCAGATCGGCGATGCTACGAACAATCTGAAATCGGCGGGCAATGACGACCTTCGTTACGTGGCGCTTCCGATTGTCTTTGATGAAAGCATTACGGATGCTTATATTGATCCTCCTTCCTTCGTCAACAACCGCGGTCTCGGAATTACCGTGAGCGCTGAGGATCCGGTGCGCATCATTAAGTATTGGGACAACATGTTGACAGATGAAAATCAGAAGCTTCTTCAATGGGGCGAGAAAGATGTGACGTATTCGGTAAATGAAGAAGGCCGTTTCGTCATGAGCAAGGAGCAATTAGCCAACCGCAACGACAATGAATTTAAACGTACGTACGGCTGGGCGTATTTCGATTATGAGTGGCCGCGTTACGGCAACAACTCGGTGTACGAGGACGGCAACGCCCATGTGCCTACTAGCCAGCCGGAAGTAGCGGCGGTCAATTACACAGAAGGCGATTTAGCCTTGCTAAAAGCTTACGGCCTGAAGACCTTCTCCGGCTTCTATTCCGAACCGGTTGAGCGCCCATGGTACCCAGCTTGGAGCATCGAGAAGGAACAAGGCTCCCCTGAGCAGATCTTCAATCAGAAAGCAGGAGATCTCCAGCAGAAATACTATCCAAAAATGGTGTTTGCTTCTGAAGCAGCATTCGAATCTACTTGGAACGAGTATATGGCGGAATTCAACAAGCTGGGTGCTGCCGGATTCGAGAAATTCATGACCGATAAGGTAAAGGAGCGCGTCGCGGGAAATTGGTAGGCGGCAGCTTCTGAATGATTATATGGAACCGGGAAAGGTGAAGTCCCTTCACTTTTCCCTTCTACACTTGTTAGAGAGATACGGTTTTAGCCGGAAAGGAGACGAATCGGTGGAGAAACATGCAGTGCAGATGGCAAAATCGACTTCTGAAGATTCGCGCCTGAGAACCTTATTCAAAACATTGTCCAAACAGAAAATGCTGATGCTGATGTCGTTGCCCTTTCTCATCTGGGTCGTCATATTTAAATATCTTCCGCTCTGGGGATGGACGATTGCTTTCCAAAAATTCAGATTGGCTAAAGATCTATTCGACCAAACCTGGATCGGATTGGATAACTTCAGGTCTTTGTTCCAGGAACAACAGTTTTATCTCGTCCTGCGCAATACGCTCGTTATGAGCTCGATCAATCTGGTACTGGGGTTTGTAACGGCCATCGTGCTGGCGCTTCTGCTGAATGAACTGCGCAAAGTGTACTTTAAGCGGGCGGTGCAGACGATCAGCTACTTGCCGCATTTTATTTCGTGGGTAGTCGCAGCAAATATCGTGCAAACCGCGCTGGCGCCCGAAGGTATAGTCAACGTGTTGCTGCTCCGATTGCAGCTCATCGATCATCCTATTCTCTGGTTAGGGGTAGGCGAATATTTCTGGGGGATTCTCGGCGTAACGGAAGTATGGAAAAATGTCGGCTGGAACACGATCATTTATTTGGCCGCCATTACGACGATTGACCCTACTCAGTATGAAGCGGCCGAGATGGATGGCGCTTCGCGCCTTCAACGGATGTGGCATGTTACGCTACCAGGCATGAAGCCGGTTATCATCATCTTGCTGATTATGAATCTGGGTCATATTCTGGAGTCCGGGTTTGAAGCGCAATACCTGCTTGGTAACGGCATCAATGTTGAATTTTCGGAAAATCTAGACATATTCGTCTTGAAATACGGCATGCAAATGAACAACTTTGGCTTGGCGACCGCAGCCGGAATGTTTAAAACCGTGGTCAGCTTCATCTTCCTCATCGCCGCCAACAACCTTGCCAAACGGATGGGCGAAAGCAGATTGTACTAATTGAAAGGAGGCTAAGGCTGTGGAACAAGCCAAATCAGCTCGAAATTTTTCGATGGGCGATAAAATTTTTGACGTGTGCAACATCATATTTATGATTTTCCTAATCATTGTGACCCTCTACCCTTTCTTGAATATGTTTGCTTTGTCGTTTAACGATGCGAATGATTCGATTCGAGGTAGCATTTATGTTTGGCCTCGCGAGTGGACGCTAAGAAATTTTGAATATGTGTTTAGTGAATCCAATGTGTTTTATGCAACCTTTATCTCCGCGGCGCGGACGATTATCGGGACGGTCATCTCCGTGTTTTGTACGGCGATGCTGGCTTATACGATCAGCCGTCCTGAATATGCATTGAAGAAGTTTGTAGCGATAACTTTCATTTTTACGATGTATTTCAGCGGTGGCTTGATTCCGAGCTACCTGCTGACCAAAGAGCTTGGATTGCTGAACAGCTTCTGGGTATACATTATCCCGGGCATTATCGGCGTGTTTAATATGATTGTTATACGTTCCTTCATTGAAGGTTTGCCGGAGGGTATCATGGAATCGGCTAAAATCGATGGCGCTGGAGACTTTACCACATTTATGCGTATCGTGCTTCCGCTTACCGTTCCCGCGCTTGCTACGGTGTCTTTGTTCGTAGCGGTCTCCCAGTGGAACTCCTGGTTTGACGTATTCTTATACAACTCTTCACGGCCTAATCTAAGTACCTTGCAGTACGAATTGATGAAGGTGTTGTCCACATCAAGCGCTACGACCAGTTCAGGCGGCTCGGCGGGAGATGCCTTTGCTAATGCGCAAGGAAATGTAACGGCGGTTACGCCAACATCGGTTCGCGCAACGATGACGATCGTAGCCAGCGTACCCATTATTATGGTCTATCCGTTTCTGCAAAAGTATTTTGTCAAAGGAATGGTCGTTGGCGGGGTAAAAGGCTAAAGCAACACGGCAATTCAAAGAGGCTCAAGCTTTCGAAATTAAATGACGAACAAGAAGAAAATCCAAATCAAAAGCGGTGCAGGGGGCTATCCTGAACTGTGACCCCGACTGTGGACAATTATTAAAAAGTGTTAAGCCGAAAGTAGATGGCTCCTGTATTCGTCAGGAGTCATCTTTTTTAATCCCCATTGATAGCGAGATGTGTTGTACTTTAGGATGTATTCGTTAACTCTTTGACGAAGCTCTTCTATGGTTTGGCAGTCCTCATAATCCATCTCAACTTTCATATGACCAAAGAATGACTCCATGGGCGCATTGTCCCAGCAGTTTCCTTTCGGGACATGGATTGTTTAAAACCTGCATGCTTTACTTTCTGTTGAAATAGAGAATGAGTATCATGCATGCTTTGATCTGAGTGAAAGACCCGTTCCAGATGCATTTTAATCGTGAGGGCACCCGCCTTAGCGTTAAGAGCCACGACTCAAGTAATCTCATCTGTGAAGGTGTGAAACAGCTACGTTTAGTCATGATGTTCGTATACCTCGTTTGATTTAGAAAACTTAATCTAAACACAAAAACCCGAAAGATGGGCACTTTTCTTAAAGTGTCTATCTTTCGGGTCACAGTTCAAACGCAGGGAGAACGCTTTTTCTTTATAATAAAACCGATTTTGCAAATTCTATATGGTTCCTGGTATTTGCGGGCTTGTTGACGAAGGAGATCTTTTTGAGTTCGTTTCTGAATCTGGTTGTGGCGATGGTGCAGGATGAGCCTTGATGTATTCGAGTACATTATAGATTTGTTCCGCTGCCTCGGCACGAGTAATCTCCGCTTTAGGATGGAAGTTCCCCTGCTCATCTAATTTCACTACGTTATAAGAAAGCGCGCGCTGAATGGCTCCATCATAATCAACGGTTAGTTCCGTGCTATCATTAATCTGAACGGGAGCAAGCTTAATCATCGGCAAATTGCTATGTGCTTCAAACGTGCTAATAAGCTGGTAAGTGAACTCTTCTCGCGTCCATTTCTGGTTAAGATCCAGATCGGCTGGTAATACGACCCCATTAACGCTTGCCGTAATTAAAGCATTCGCATACCAAGCATTATTGTCAGCGTTTTTGAAATAATCCGTAGCTTTGGGTGCAACAAGGAATCTGACTAGATCTAGATTCAGATTCGCAGCATTCACAATAAGCTGAACACCTTGCGCAGCCGTGATCGTGTTATTCGGGGCAAACAAGTCGTCCGAAACACCTTTGACTAAGCCTTGTTCTTGTAAGGCAATAATTTTATCCTTTGCAGGGATATTCGAAATATCCGAAAAGTTTTTGGTAGCCGCGAAGCTTTGACCTGCAAAGGTTAAGGATATTGCGGTAACAGCGGTAAGAGTAATCATTTTGAATGTAGTTTTCATCATTTTCACCTCGTAGAGTTTTTGGTTAAAATTCAAGCATTTATTCCTTGTTCGGATTAACCAGGCTATCTCATGGTTTCCTAATGTCGTCCTTACATTAGTAATACAATCGAAGAGCCCATTATTTTTCACGCTGAAAAAATATTTTTTTGACATAGCTTTAAAAGAGACCAATTGGCAAATGAATAGCGCCTATTTATACAAAAATGATCACAATTGCCGTGGCAAAAAAAAAGGTCATGGAGTTTCTATAATGAAATTCTCAATTAAGTAAACAACGGGTAAGTATGTAAAAAAATGCACATTGTTGCTCATGTAAAGAGTTAATATACTGTAAGCGTATACAAAAGGAGCTCCTGAAACTTCCACATGTATGACAAATGAAGAGGGGGAATGAAATTATTCACTATAAAAAGCATCAATTGGAAACTTTCTAAAACATTCGTTTTGAAGGGAGCAATGGACAATGTTTAAGAAAAGATTCATTACGCTTTATTTGTTTCTCTTAGCAATGGTTTTCAGCATACCTTCGGCTTTCGCATCAGAAGCAACACCGGAAAACACTTTGCCGTTCATTCTCAAAAATGTGAACTTTGCTTTTGAGGAGCGTACGGATGCTGTCATTATTGACGCAGGCAAAATCGTAAGCAATTCCAAGCTGTCTGTATCGGACTTTAACGTACATGTGAAAGCTACTAGGAAGGTCAACGCTAATTTTGTTGTTTATGACGGTCCACGCGTGGTCACGGCTGTTTATACTAGCCAAGTGAATGATTCCGGTACTCCTTCCGATACCGGACGGTATATTATCGTTGATTTTGCTGACGTTGGTTGGGGCGACGGCGGTACAACGATTGATGGGGGCTACACCCTCGATCTGCAATATACGATCACACTTAACGGGAACAAACTTGATTATGTGGACGGTTCCTCTATCGTACCCGCATTCAACCAGACCGGTGCTGTAAGCCCTGTCCTAGACAAATACAAATATGCAAACTATGACGGGCTGGATTACAGTTACTTCTATAACGAGAATGCTGAGGAGCCGCTGCCTTTGGTCGTATTCTTCCATGGCGGCGGACAGGGCAACGATATCTATACGCCTATCAGATTCAGTAACGGCGGTACCGTATGGGCCAACCCCGACAATCAAGCCAAGTATCCTACTCATGTTTTAGCACCGCGTAATGCAACAACTGTCCAAAGCATGCATAAAGTTAAAGCTATCATCGATGGCATGATCGATGCGGGCAAGGTTGATCCGAACCGAATCTATATTACCGGGTTCTCGATGGGCGGAGGCTCCACCTGGACCTTCCTGCAGACTTTCCCCGACTTTGCTGCTGCGGCTGCGCCTTTATGTCCTGCGGGTGGACCTGGCAATGTGGAAAATGCTTTAAAAGTAGCCCATTTGCCGCTGTGGACTTTTGTTGATGCAGAAGATTTCTTGTACAACTCTGTAGTGAATACGAACAAAACCTACTCGCCTTATTGGAACGACTCCCTGTTGACCATCATTCCTTTTAACCAGTTGCTTGATCCCCCTTATAACGGCCACAGATTCGATGGGCACTCCGTTTGGCTTCCGGTCTACAACGAATACGTACATCCGGAGCGCGGCATGCTTATCGATTGGTTATTCTCCCAAAGCAAAATTAGAGGGGTAGCCAATGTGGAAGTTGCAACAGAACCCGGAGTTGCTCCAGTTCTCCCTGAAACGGTGGCTGTAGATGTCAATCACAGCGCTACGGGGATTGCTACTGAAGACCGTCCCGTTGTATGGGATGCAATTAATCCACAGCTCTATAACGCGCCAGGAGTTTTTGAGGCGACGGGTACGATTGAAGGAATTGTTGAGAAAGTAGCTGCTAAGGTGACAGTTGTCACCGCTTCCGCAACTCTGTCAGGCCCAGCATTGGTGCAGCCAGGACAACAATTCGACGTCACCTACGGTCTGCAGTACGTGAAGAAGGACGTGTATGCGCAAGACATTACGATCAAATACGATGCGGTTAAGCTGGACCTTGTCGGTCAGCCCGTATCGTTGGATTCAGAAAAATTCAAAATTGTAGATACGGATGAGCAAGAAGGAATCATACGGATTCTCGGCATCCATTTGAATGATAGCGCAAACGATCCGAACAAGGATCTCATTAAGCTAAGCTTCAAAGCCAAGGAAACAGCCGGAATTTCGAATATCGAAGTCACGCTGCTCGTGCTTGCCGACGGCGAAGGAGTAGAAGTGGAAGCTGGTGGAGATACGCATACGGTTGAGATTCGCAAACCGACTGTACCAGGCGACATCAACGGCGACGACAGAGTAAGCGTTGGCGACCTGGCTCTAGTCGCTAAAGCCTATGGCAAATCCTCAACTAGTCCGGATTGGAATCAAGTGAAAAAGTACGACATCAATGCTGATGGTACAATCGACATTGAGGATCTTTCCGCTCTGGCACGTCTCATTCTGAAAAAATAAAGGTTATCATTGCCCAAGGGTATCGCCAAGGCTTGATACGGCCGATACCCTTGGACCTGTCCCTTGCCTATCCATTCCTATTTCCGATTTCTATGAACAAGGGAGACGATTCGCTTGAAGATTCGAATATTGCTGCTGATCCTATCCACGTTTCTGCTATTCACGATTTTGCCGGCCATGACATACGCCGAGGACAAAACCACTTTCTCACTAAGCAGTTCCATCAGCAAAGCAAAAGTTGGCGATGAAGTAGTGGTCACTGTTGAAGGCCATAGCGCGAAGGACGTATATGGATACGAGCTTCGTCTATCCTTCGATCCTAAGGTGTTAAAATTCCGTCAAGCATCCACTACTTGGGGAGGTTTCACGGTCCCTCCGATCGTCGAAAACGGAAAAATTACATTCGCCCACACTACGGTTGGCAATACGAAGGGAAAGAGCGGACAAGTACGCTTCGCTTCGTTGCGATTCGAAGCCATCAGTCAAAGCGATGCCACCATTCAATTAACACGTGTCAAGCTGGTTGACAGCGTGGGTGGCAGCACAACCGCAGAGCCCGGCATGTTGTTAAAGGTCAACATTTCTAAAAACAGTCCGATTAACTATCTTGACATTAAAGACCACTGGGCCGAGGAAAACATTGTTAGGGCGACGGAGATGGGCTGGATCAACGGATATCCGGATGGCAGATTCGCTCCGCAGGATGAGATAACCCGCGCTCAATTCACTACGATGCTTTCAAGAGCGCTCGCTCTGTCTTCCCAAACAGACCTGGCACAATCTTTTAAGGACCATGGGCAAATCCCTGAGTATGCTAAACCCCATGTTTCGCATGCAGCAGCTGCCGGATTGGTTAAAGGATACGAAGATGCGACGTTCAGACCTTCACAATGGTTAACTCGTTCCGAGATCACAGTCATGCTGATGCGTGTACTAGGGTACGAAGACAAGATGGATTTGAAACCTCCACTCTCCTATGATGATGCGGACCAAGTTCCTGATTGGGCTTACCCAGCCATTGCGACAGCTACGGACATAGGCATAGTAAAGGGAAGGGGCAATAACAAGTTTGTGCCAGCCGGTTATACGACTCGGGCCGAATCTGTTACCTTGATTCTAAGAATAGTAGACCGCGTTTCTTCAACGTCCACCGTCAACTGACCTTCATTTGGCTTCAAGCGTTATAGCCTGTCTATACACTAAGAATCGACTCCTAGCAGGGTCGTTCTTATGTAAAAACAGGCTTTATGAGCACAGAGCAAACTAAACAAGCTGATACCGATTGAGTACCGGCGCCAGCTTGTTGCTTAGGGCTTTTTCCAATGTCCACTAAATGGGGTCTTGACCACCTATTTTAGCGGCAAGTTCGAAAAACACGTAGGCGTTACCCCAACTGTTTATAGACTAGGATCGCAGCCACAAAAAAGTCCACACCCCTGAACAAAAGATGTGGACTGTACAGCATGCAAACCGCCACATGTTGGACGGTTTTTTTCCTGTTCAGCTAATAGCTGGTCACTAAAGCTGTTAAAAAATCAGTTTAGCAATAATAGGGCTAAGCGTTTCCGCTATGTGGAAATAGCCTAAATCAGAAGGGTGAACGCCATCAGTGGTGCATTCCTGATAATCCGCGCCTAACAGCTCTGAACCATCGAAGAAGTGGAGATTAGCATCCCCTTCCTGCTGCAATCGCTTAACATTTTCCAGTTGAAGCTGTTTGCGTTCCTCGCGAAGGCGAAGCATGTTTACGTCAAACGCTTCTATCGGCAATCGGATCTGCGTGATGACGAGAATGGGCACTTCGGGATGGCGGGAACGATAAATCCGGATAAATTCAGGCAATGATTCCTTAAGCCGTTCTGTACTAGGCGTATTCACCTCATAATCCAGAACAAGCAACGCCGGCTCTTCGATTTGGCTGATTAAATGGGCTAGCTCCGGCTCGCCTTGCGCATTGCCAGAGAAGCCAAGATTCACCATTTCAATCGGTAATTTCCGACTTAGAATGTTGGGATACGCCATACCAGGCCTAGAGGCACAAGCCCCGTGAGTGATGGAGGTTCCGTAAATAAGAACCTTCTTGCTGCTTGCAAACCCAGGAAATCCAGCTACAGTAGAAGAAGGATTAAGCCCTATCCAAAGTTCCTTCACCCCTTGATAGAGCGGTAGATTAAGTGTGATATCCCGCATTTCCCTTGGCAGGGATTCATACAGGACGGATTCGTATTCCTCTTTCGAATGATCAAAACGAGTGGTATTGACATACTGTTGATTTCCGGCTGTACCGAAGTAGCAATCAACGCCACATTGACCAGTGGCAGGCATTTGGTACATGGTTGCCCTGTCAGCCAAAACGACTCTTACGGAAAGCTTCGGTGAATCTGTCTGGAAGCGAATTTGCACGCCAGCCGTATAATTCGCAAGCCGGTCAACCTCTGAGCGAATCGGATGGCTTGGCTCGAGTGGCAATCTTCGATATACCCCGTCTTGTTCAAGCCAAGGCAGTCCCGTTATCCGAAAGGGTTCATGACGGGGCGAGTGCCATTTCCAGTCGCTGCCCATATCCATATCTATTTTCATATTTTGATCCAGTATCTCTTTCTCATTCTCCCTTGATGCATTCATCCATTCTCACCAGCCTTTCACATGACGGATTATATTTAGTAACTACACGATTTACCATGAAATATCAACGTTCCCGCTCATTTGAGTTAATCGAATACGATTTCCGGTTACTTTACCGGTTAAATCCACAGCTTGTTCGCCGATCGTCACTTCCACGCTGCCTGCTTGCAGCTGGGCAAGAGGGGGATAAATGGTCAATTCAGCCTCTATTAGATTGTAAACGCTTATCGTACGGTGCGTGCGCCCTCGCTTCTTCGGTGTTGGAACAGGCTGATTCTCCCTGCATGTAACGCGAGAGGTTTGCTTTTGGTTAACAAACAAGCGGCATTCATCGTGAAACGTTCGGTCAAGCGCATAAGCAGCCGTTCCTTCCCCAATCATTGCAGTCTGTCCAACGATCAGAGGGGCACCATCAGGGAATTGAAGCTGAAGCCCCACGGACGTATCCTGCTTGCAGCCGGTAAGGATAAAGGCGTTATCATTCCTTGTGATGAACAGCAATGCCGATTCAGAGGCTGCATCTTCCTTTGACTGGTACAAAGAATAACCAAATGGTTGCAGGAGATAGCGTACAAATAGGGAGGAATCCACAAATTCCTTCTCCTGCCGAACCGGCAAATGCGTGACGCCTGCAGGCTGGAAAGGCAGCGAGCCGCGTACCCACCCTGCTTTTCCTCCATTCCATTCAGGTAAATCTCTAGTTAGCGCAAATACGCGTTCCAGCCCTAACTGATTCACGCTTGCATGCACGAGTGTATTGCGATCAGCCTGGTCGTCCACAACATCGCTTAACCCACCGCCTGAAATGACCGAGTGATGGTACAATTTTTGGTTTCCGTCTCCGCTTGCATGCTCACCGTTCTTGATCGAATCTCTTGGCAAGGTAAGGTTAACGGAAAAGTCACCTTCAAGCCCATGCTCGTTTCCGAGATTCAACAGTTTGCGCAGCTCCGGATCTTCGACACGTCCATAAAAAATGATCTTTCCTCCGTTACGGACATACTCGATGACTCGCAGCGCTTTCTCCCCTTTGATCCAAAAAGCCGATGTAAATAAAATCATATCCTGAAGCTTATGGATCGCATCGTCATTCATCGCGAAAAAGTCATCCGTGCTAACAACCGTGTTCAGCGGCAAGCCTTGGTTAATCGCATTGCGCACGAACCAATCATGGAAGAAAGCGTCGCTCGAATGCTCTTCTGATTCAGCCATTGCTTCATGCAGCTCTCGAAACGGATACAACCACGTTAAAATTCCCGGCTGGTCGGGTGCATCCTTGAAGGCCTTCTTAATATGAGGAATAACCTCCATCGGGATATCTTCATCCAGCTCGCCTTTTTCCGTGTCGATGGTCAAAATTTGTACGACACCCGGGCTCTCTACCTCTCCCTTCGCGTTCATTCGAGCGACGGTGAGCGGGCAATAAATATCATGCGGTTCCCGATCGTACAAATCCCACCACGGATTTTGCCAGAACCATGGATCATTGGCATAAAAGCGGAATAAGTAGGTCTGGCTCGGAAGCATCGCTATACGTGACATATAGCCCGTAAGCTCCAAACCGAAATCATAGTTTAGCGCTCCCCAAGGCGAGTTTGGCGGCGGGAATTCAACATAGCCTCTCTCATACAGATCCAGTAAGGGAATACAGTCTTTGGCTAGATCCATACCTGTACCGTAGTTGGTCCCTCTGACTTCTGTTCGATAATCCGGGCATTCTTGCTTGAATATTTCCCAGAACGACAGCGTTTTGGTCGATAGCTCTTCGTACTGGACCATGCCAAGCTGCTTGCCATCGTAATTAGCACCTAGATACGTCCATGGAAAGTACGACACCGCGAATCCGTTGGAAAACCAAATATAATCAAAGCCTAATGCCGGCAAAAAGCTTGCACACTGCCGCCCCAGAAACTCGCCGAATGGCGTGCCTTCGGGAATGCCGCCAGGATAAGCTGCATAATCCACATGATCTTCTTTCAGCTTCGACCAACCGCAGACGACCGTGTAATCCGCTTTCAACGAGATGAATTGCCCATTCACTTCAGCAAGATTGATTTCCGGGTGATGCTTATATTTGAAATCGGAGTAGGCAAATTCAGGTCCAGCGTCAAAAGTCGCTCCTACCTCCATGCGGATGCCATAACGCTCAGCTGCAATTCTTTTGAACGAAGCGATTATGCATTGCAAATCACCGTAGGTGATTTTTGCTGTTTCGCTGAGGTATGGCTGCGCGATTCGCGGATCCGTGTCCTCCTTAAGCTGGGCGAAAAACTGCTCATTGGCGTATCCGACATAACGGGCCCATTCAATCTCGCGCTGGAAGTCGCCATCCCAGACTAGAATCTCGCTTCCATCGGCGACCCACAGCAGCATGGAACAGCTGTCCGCCATGCCGATCAGGGGAAGCCACTGGCGGATGGCCTCCGCGCATACCGCTTCGATGGCCTCTGGTGCCGTGCTCTTGAAAGGCTTCAGGCTCATTTCCAGCGTGACTCTTTGCAAGGCATGCTTCGGTTTTACAAGTGCTGTCATATGATTTCCACCTCGATGCCTAGCACCTTGGCAACATTGCGGATCTTTGAACCCACATGCCCCACGCCAAGCGCAAAGTGATGCGTTGGACCTGCTGAGCACCATTTTTCCACGAATTCTGAAACACTGTAGTTAAATTTACAGCGTGTATTCGTATTTCCGGTCTGCGGGATTTCCCCTTTAATGGATTCGCCTTCCGTGGCGATCATCTTGTATTTGCCGTTAGCGGTTTGTGAAATACTGAGCAGCGTAACAGGTCCTGACTTGATGCTGAACTCTACGCCGATGCCAGATCCGCTTTTACCGTGAAACAAATCCAATCCGCGAATGATCGGCTGGCCGTCGCTAATCTTAATATTATGAGGGCCATCATGCCCGACGAGGACAATATCGTCGACGAAGTCACAAGGATGCAGCTCCGCGAATGAACCCCCTGCATCTAGACGGTCCATAATCAACATCGCTGCGCATGTCTTCAAATCGGCTTCTCCGGCAAGCGGTACTCCTTTGCCTGTCAACAGCGAGTTGCCGAGCACCATATTCGATCCGATCCGTTCATATTCATTATTGTCGAGGCCCCGGTAATAATAGGCAAGGCCCGTTAACCCGTATTCTACGATCAGCTTATCCAGCCCAACCGCGACTTTGGCTGACCAATCGAGATCCTCCTGCTTGATCGGTCTGGTCACCGGATCGATAAAGGGGTCAGATATTTTGAATACGCTATTAATTTCGTCCAATTTATCAGCCGTTTCCTTAGCCGTTACGCCATTGACGAGCTTGGCCAAATCACACATTTCGAGCATTTGCACATGCGCACCGAAGGAAGCCGTGAAAGCGGTCGGATCGGAGTTCATATCATACATACCCTCATAGGTATGCCCCAGATAGCCGATTTTGGCATATTTGAATGCTTTCTGCGCATTAGCGACCAGGCACCAGTCCCTTAATTCCTTCATCGCACGTTCATCGTCATAGAGCGTTCCTACGATCATTCCCGCCGCGGGTTTTCCCGCTCGCACGAGTACACCGCCGATTTCGGGAAGGGAACAAATATTATCGTTAACTAACTGCATATAGGTCGTCGTATTGCGATAGTCCAGACGCTTTCTTGGCTGCAAGGCGACAAGTACCGTTGGAACAGACAAATTCAGGATCGGAGTAGCCGCCGTCGATGACGTCACATAGGTGCTCAAGAAGCAAAATAGGAAATCAACGTCTTGGGTCTTCAAATAAGACGATGCTGCGAAAGACTTATCTACGCCATCAACGAAGCCCCCCGACACAACCTCGACGTCTTGCCCCCGGAGCATTTCCTCAAATTCACGGCCATAGCCCTCAAGTTCCTCCTTTAATCCCGGAAATTGTGCCCAATACGGCTCGTGCCCCACGGTGATCACGCCGACACGCGCTTTTGCTTTTTGAACTAAATGACTCATTCCCCTTCATCTCCCTTATCTTGTTTTTCTTCTAAATTTTATTTTCGCGATCTCTGAGACCAGCCCTATCTCACTATTCCGATTAATGCCAAATGAAAATTCGTGCCTGTACAGTCCGCTCTATTGCCGTGAACGACCTCGAGTTCAACATGGTGCAGCCCATCCTCCAGCTCATTCGCGATCCAATAGATTTGGAACCAGCCTCCGTCTGCGCACCAACTAGGCCGATCGCGGCAAGTCGTGATCGCCGGCCCATCGTCCAGCTTATAGGTGAATTCCGCTGACTTTTTGCCAAAATCGAAAGCTAACGCAAGCCCTCTTCCCGTAAACGAAAAGGATAGCTTCGCACCAACCGCGGAAGTGCTCAGCATGTGATCCACCCAAGGCAAGTGAGCCCTTGCGCGTCTAGTCATCCATGGTCCTTCCAACTGAACCTCATCGAATGAGAGCGTATCCGCATGCCCCCAATGATTCACATTAAGCGGCGTTGCGAGCGGTTTATCGGATACGCCATTTCGCGTATTGAGATCCGTTAGCAATTCCTGTTCCAAATAAGCAATGACGCACTGCCCATAGCTCAGACTGCCCCGATGTTTAGGATGCAGCCCATCCGGCAGCCACTCGTCCCAAGTCATGCGGCCCAGCTTCACTTCCTGCCAGGCATGCAGCCCAGCCCAAACCGTGCTGATGCCATAATGTTCCGCTAGCTCTTCAAATTCGGCGATACTGGCAGGAACATTCCCCTCGGACATGTCCTCGTACATTTTCTGAGAGTAGGTATAGATGAATACGAGCTCGCTTCGTCCGTCTGCCAGCAGCTTGCGGATTAACCCCTCTCTCGCTCTCATCCGAAGTTCAGGAGGCGTCATGTAGTCATTGACGGCAAATTCAATAAAAACCAGATCACATTGATGGTTGATCAAGTCCCGCTCGGCACGGAATACAGCCAAATCGCTGCCTGTCGCACCTATCGCAGCGTTCTCCACTTTGATGCGTGCGTACGGAAACGTTTCTACAAACCAACGCGCGACCGGCTCCGGCCAATTCGGCATTAAGCTGCCATCTTCCGTAATGGATCCACCAATGAAACCCAACGTTAATTGTCCCGTTTGCAGCTTGCTCTTAACTTGCGTCAAACGTCCTCGAAGCTGTATTGTCTCCATTTTGCATTCATCTCCACGTGAATTTCGAGTATGGCGAGCCCTCAAGGCAGCAGCCAAACCGTTAGTCTAAACGTAGCTAACGCACGCTAGAATGTATACTTTGAAATACGTCGAAACCTCTAAAAATCGTAGCGGAGCGATTGTGTGGAACCCATTTTAATCGTGATGGTATTTGCCCAGAATCTATATGATTTATGTTCGTTACTATGAGATACGCAAATCGTATTTACATTTACTTTTATATGAGCTATTCTCACTTCTACAAGGCATGGGAGGAGCAAGACCATTAATGAAACTAACCCATTTATTCGCATCTAAAAGCTTTCTTTTTAAAATCGTCTTGTGGATCAGCGCATCCGTTCTTTGCATCGTTGGCATTCTGTCTGTCATCATTTATCTGAATGCGCAAAACTTAATGATTAAGAAGGAAGCGGACAATAGCAAAAAAATACTGCTACAGGTCAAATACAATACGAATATCATGAATGAAACGATGAGCCGGCTCACGCAATCCCTCTATATTAATAACGACATTACTTCCATCATGTACGCGGAGCAGGAAAATATCGTTGACGTCATCACGCGCCTGAACAATGTCGTTAACTCGCTAACGTCCTCTTATCCCTACATACATTCCATCAGTGTGTATAATCGCAACCTTGACCAATTTTACAATGCAGGCTCTCCCATTTTTTTCAATGATCCACAATTGTTAGCGCTATACAATTCCGATCAGCTGCTGCCGAAATTGAAACCTATTTTTCGCGATATCCAAAAAGTAGTAAATGAAACGAACCGAAGTGAACGTGTTCTTTCCTATTTTATGTATGAAACCGCAATGAACAGCGAAAAACCGGACGGTGCCGTCGTTATCAATGTCAAACCCGAATGGCTGCTTGGCAATATTAAGCAAATTAATAGTGTTGATCGACAGCAAGGAAATAACATCTATCTCCTGGATCAGCACGGCGACTATACCGATGTGGATGAAAACCAAGAAAACGCGGATAAATTAAAGTGGTTGAAGGAGGAAGTTTTAAATCACACCAAAAAGGCTGCCTCTTTAGAAGCTGACAGCTCGTTTAAAAGTAAATACATGGACACGCAGTATTTAATAACCTACCTTTATCTCGATAGCATTAACATGACGTTGTTGAAGATTCAACCGACCTTGGAAGTGTATGGTTATATTCAAGGCTTTAAGACGAGTATCATCTTTATCACGCTCATTTTCCTTGTGATGGCGATTGTCATTTCCGTCAGCATTTCACGCAAAATCTATAGCCCGATTGGCAATTTAGTGCAGACCATATCATCTGGACGCCTCCATACCTTTGAGCAAAGAGGAAAAGGCGACGAAATTTCCTATTTGGACTATGTGTATAAGCAATCCATGGAAAAATTAAACCTTTATGACAAACAGATTTACCAATACGGCGACGTGATGAAGCACTATTGGTTAAACCGCATATTGACCGAGAATCTAAAAATGGATGCCGCTGAGCTAGAAAGCATCTTTCTTGAAATGAAAATAAGTTTACCCTTGGATCAGTCCTATGCGGTTTTACTTTTGAAAATAGACAACTATAAAGATTTCCAGAGAAGCTTTTCTTCCAAGGATAAGGAAACGATTCGCTACGCTATGATTAACGTTACATCGGAATGGATTTCAAGGGCCTATATCAATGAAGGCCTTGATTTAAAGGATGATCACGTCGTTCTCATCCTTAGCATTCCTCAAGGGCATGAGCGCTTTGAAACCGACTTAACAACATTCATTCAAGAAGCGCAACAATTTGTTCACCAGTTTTATAAAATTACGTTTACTGCGTCAATCAGTCCGATATCGAATACGATTGACTCGTTGCATACCCTCTATAATAAAGCACTGGATCAAACCGTTTACCGCTTTATCTATGGCCATCATTCTATTCTGGATACCGAGAGATTGCTGCTCAATGAAAACAATCAAAAAACAGGATATGCCAAAAATCTGGAAGCTCGCTTACAGGAAGCTCTTCGTAAACGCAGTATAGACGACATTGAGGACGCTATGAGGCGGCTGTTCGCCGATATAAGCCAGCTCAACTATTATAATGCGCTTGCTTCAACCTTCCGGCTTTTGGAAACGACCAAGAAGACGTTAGAATCCAGCCCGGATGCGGCAACGCCCTCTCTACTTATTGACCTGTCGAGCTTTTCGCTTCAGCTCATGGAGAAAGAGACATTAAACAGCATCCGCGAAACAATCTTTGGCGCGATTAAAGAATCCTTGCACACGAAGTCAGAAGGTACCACAAACAAAGTCAATCATTACGTTGTAGAAACGGTAGCCGAGTATATCGAGACCCATTTCCAAGATCCGTCTCTTTGTTTAGCATCCATTGCCTCTATTATGAAAATATCCCAAAGGCGTCTAGCTAATCTCTTTAAAGATGCTATGCATGTATCCGTTGCCGACTATATAAATGAAACAAGGCTGGCCAAAGCAGCAGAATACCTTTCCGAGAATGAGAATAGCGTACGTGAAATCGTAGAGAAAGTAGGTGTGTTAAACGAAACCTATTTCTTTAGCTTATTTAAAAAGCATTTTGGCATAACCCCTAAAGAATATGCGTTAAAACACAATGTCAAACAATTAAAAATCCCTAAAAACGAATGAGATTGCTAGTTATCGGACTATGAATGCTCAAAGCCTACAACAAACGAAGGAGACCTGTCGATGAAATTCAGGATAAACCAAACGGAAACTGCCAAAAGCTTAGTGGGAACCCTTTCATTCAGACAATTATTGAACCAAGTATGCTGCCCGACCTATGGCATGGTTGGCAAAGAGCGGCTGGAAGAATTCGGAGCGATGTTCTTTCATCCCATGGAGCGGACAGCATTACAGCACATTATCGAACGTTTTAAAAGCGCTTGCAGCATCCCTCCTTTTATTGTTAGCGATCTCGAATGCGGTCCCGGCAATATGATACTAGGCGCGACGAAATTTCCTTATATGATGGGACTTAGCCAGGCAAATTCGGCAGAGCTCGCTTACGAGGTTGGCACAAGTACTGCGATAGAAGCCGGAGAGCTTGGCTACAATTGGACATTCTCGCCGGTGGCAGACCTCGCTGTAGATCCTGACAGTCCGGTTGTCAGCATACGAAGCGCAGGGAAGAATCCCGAGCAAGCGATTAAGATAGCCGGGGCTTATATGACAGGATTGCAGGATCACGGCATGATGGCTACGATTAAGCACTTCCCCGGCGACGGCTATTCCTCTTGGGATCAGCATCTGACGACACCGGCCATTCCGCTGGATGCCGATACGTGGAGAAACGGCCCCGGACGCGTTTTCCAAGCGCTGATCGATCAAGGTGCTATGGCGTTAATGCCAGGGCATATTGGGTTCCCCGCCTTTGACGAACCGGATGATCGCGGACTGTATCCGCCTGCGACCATATCGAAAAGACTGCTGATTGATTTGCTGAGAAATGAAATGGGCTTTGAGGGGCTGGTCGTGTCGGACGCGATTGAGATGGGCGGCGTTGTCGGCTTCATGAACTACTATGATGCTTGCGCGGCGGCACTTACCAATGGCTGCGACATGCTGCTGTTTCCCAGAATGGACGAGCGTTTCTATATTGAGATGGAAAATCGATTCCATAGCGGCAGCTTGTCTCTTGAGACTCTCCGAGACCGGGCTTGCAGAATTGTGTCGCTCAAGGAGCAATTTGGCCTTTTCCAAGACATGCCATCTGCCTCCATAAAGCGGTCACCCGATAAAGCGGCTCATGCGGCATTGGCAGAAACCGTCATGAAACAAAGCATTACGCTCGTTAGAGACCGTGCAAGTTTGATCCCCTATCCTCTGCTGCCGGAGACAAAAGTTTTACATGCCGTCATTATGAACAATCACGAGCGTTACGGGGAATTATTGGATAAGATGAAACGGGAGATTGGCCGTTATTCCGATTCGGTGGATCAATGGATCGATCCCGGTCCCGACGCCCTGTTTAAGGCCGTTGCCGACAAAGCGTACGATGTCATTTTTTGCTCCATCGGCAGCCGCCTGAGCTACGGGCTGAATGTCGTTCGGCTGCATGACGAAGTAGCAAGAAACATGATGGGCGGCTGGACAAAGTTTGATACGCCGATTATTTTTGTTTCCCACTTCCACTCTTTCGTTCATAAGGAATACGAAGCCTCGATCGACACCATCGTGAACACGTATGGGGATATCGACGGTACCGCCAGCTACCTGCTGCAGGCAATCACAGGCAAAATACCGATGAATCGAGAGCTGGTTGCCCACGATTAATAACAAAGTGAAACGGCTGTCGCCGTCTTTTGGCGGCGCGGCGCGTTTCATTCCGAGAAATATAGAGAAAGGATGGCGAAATCATATCCTTTCCTATATTTGAATAAAAGGCCGAACATGTTAACAGATCCATCTGTTACATGCTCGGCCTTTTCCTTTTATCGTTTTGAAGCCCAATCAAATACGACGGAGAAGACATCATTCGGGTGTAGACGCAATTGTTCGTATGCTGATGCTGCTTCGGTATAAGGGACAACGCGATCGATATAAAGCCTAGGATCAATCACTCTACTCCGAATAGCCTCCACGGCATTCAACCGATCTTCCGTCCCCCGGTCTCCAGGCATGAGAAGGAGAACGCCTTCCGCATTCAAGTCAGCCCTTGGATCTAGGCTTAGCTTCTCTATGTACGTGCCTTGATAGACAATGCGCGGCCAATGCCCAACAATACCTGAAATCGGGTTCACATAATACGTTTTCGGATCACGATACACATTTGGCGTTTTGCGGATCAGCTTATGGGCAAGCGTTACGCCATGCGAGGAGCCTGAAGCTTCAATAACAAGGTTTGCACCGCCATCGCAATAGGCAAGTATACGCTCCAAGGCATCTGGGTCAGTAGCCTGAACACAAGCGTGAACCCCATAACTCAAGGAACGCTTAAGTCTAGACTCCGACAAATCAACAGCAATGACCCGGCATCCTTGGTTGGCTAGAAGACCCGCGGAGAAAGCTCCAATGACGCCTTGCCCGATGACCACCGCACATTCATCCCGCTGTGGCTGCGCTGCCATAACGCCTCGCAGGCTGATCGCCGCCACTTGGCTAACGACATAGTCCAAGGGATCAGACCCTTTTGGCAGCAGAATAGGCTTATCCTCCCCTCCAACCAGATGCATGCTCGCCTGCCCTCCCCATTGCGAATAAATATCCTTCGGACCCGTTTGCGGGTTGTAGCTCAGCAGGTCGCCAACACGATAACCCTTTACATTCACGCCTATCTGGACTACCTCGCCGACAGCCGCATACCCAGGAATTAATGGAAATTTGCCAGAAGCGCCATAATGGCCACTCAGGACTCGTGTTTCCGTTCCGCTTGAAACAAAGGTATAGCGTGTTTTTACAAGCATTTGATTGTCATTCATCTCAGGTAACGTAAATGTACCGAAGCCCACCTTGTTTGTATCTTCAAATACGATTGCATGAACAGTCGTCATAGCTGCTTTCCTCCCTTTATTAACAAGCAATATGCCTATGAAACGGATATATGAAAGAAACGAAACGAAGATCCGCAGACCTTCGTTTCGTTGTCCAACATCAGGTTATATTTCAAATACGACCGTTGGATTTGTGCTAATCGCAGCTACTATTTCTTTGTAAACACCTCCATAGGTCATGCCAAACGTATACGTACCCGGCAATAACTCCTTGCTGATCTCGCCTCCGGCTGTAGTTCCCACCGTCTGCCAGCTTCCCGCATAGTAGCTCGCGCTGCCGCCGTCCAATAGATTGCCCTGACTATCCTTCAGCTGTACCTTGACCTTAACCGTCTGAAAGGCAATCACAGGGTCATTGCCTACATGCTGTACGTCCTCCCCATACGTCCCTTCATAGGTCATGCCAAAGGTATAGGAACCAGGCAGCAGCTCTTTGCTAGCTTCGCCGCCATTGGTAATGCCCATCGTCCGCCAGCTTCCCGCATAATAACTCACGCTTCCGCTGTCCATCGGATTGCCTTGGCTATTCTTCAATTGTGCCTTAACGTTGACCGTCTGAAAAGCAACCACAGGGTCGTTGCCTACATGTTGTACTTTCTCCCTATACGTCCCTTCATAGGTCATGCCGAAGGTATAGGAACCAGGCAGCAGCTCCTTGCTGACTTCGCCGCCAGCGATACTGCCGATCACCCGCCAGCTTCCTGCATAATAACTTACACTTCCGCTGTCCAACGGATTGCCTTGGCTATCCTTCAGCTGTGCCTTAACTTTGACCGTCTGAAAGCTAACCGTACGGTTAGTTCCTGTATGTTGAACTAGCTCCTTAGTAGTCCCTTCATAACTCATACTAAACGTATAGCTTTTTGCAGGAAGTCTCTTGCTTGCTCTGCCGTCAGCGCCCGTTACACCAAAGCTTTTCCAGCCTCCATCATAATAGGTCACGATGCCCCCGCTAAGCGGATTGCCGCTGCTGTCTTGAAGCTGAACGCTCACGGATGACGTAGCCATCGTAAAAGCAATCTGCTGGGAAGGCTCAACGTTTCCTGACCGATCCGTTGATCTATAAATAAAATCAACAGCACCTTGTTCATCGAACGTAACGGATGACGTGTACAGCTGCCATGTTGTTCCGTTATCCAGACTGTACTCCGTCTTCGCTACGCCAGACAGACTATCCGTGCTTGCCAGTGTGACAGCGACCGGGTTAGCATACGTACCGTTAGGTCCGTCCGGCTCCGCAGGCGATAACGAGGCTGTCGTTTGTGGAGGCATCGTATCCGTGAGGACCGGCCGAACTTCTACATCGTCCAGATAATAGGTATCGAGTGCTGAAGGTAAATCTGTGAACATGTACATGGCCATATTCGTAACCGTACCTGTCTCTTGAAGGGTATAAAGGCCTTCTAATCGCGTCCAAGACGAGGAACTTAATGGTTGAGTTGTGAAAATTATTTTTTGCTTCGTTACACCATCTAACCTGTAAGTCAATCCGATCCTCAGCACCGCGCCTGCTGTGGATTCTGGAGCCAATTTCACCCATGCCGAATAATAGTACTCCTTTTCTTTCTGGATATGAGCAGGAAAGTTGATGCTTCCAAAAGGGTTTGTCTTGGTGATCTTTAAAGACTGGCTTCCGCTGTGAGCCTCAAGCGAACTGAGCGTTCTTACAATTTCCCATCCGGAATATAGCGGTGATGTCCCCTCCATGCTCGAATCGTTGATCAAGTTGTCGCCAACTAAAGGAGCAAGCACCGTAACGACAGCCGATGCTGATTTCCCGCCTTTTGCTGACGTAACTGTAATTGTAGCTGTACCGGCACTATGGGCACGCACAGTCCCTGTCGCATCAACCGAAGCCACATGAGGTTGATCGGAGCTCCAAGTTACCGCTTTGCTCGCATCCGCCGGCAATACCGTCACGGCAAGCGCTTCCGTTTGACCCAAGGTAAGGCTTAGTGAGGTTTTGTTCAGGCTAACCCCAGTAACTTCAATCCAACCCGTATTTCCTTTGAAATAAGCCCAATCCGTCAGAACGCCTGTTAATAGCGCAGGTTTGTTCGCATTCCCAAGCAAGCTGCCAGCCTGGTTTCCAATAGAAATTTTGGTTCCCACACTTACGCTTCCAGAGAATCCATAGAGCTGGTCCTTTCTCATAATTCCTTCCGTCAATACTCTACCAGACTGCCCTGGCGCAATCGGCTCAAGCGTAATGCCTATGAAGCTCTCAGCAGAATCAGCAGGTGTCATTAATCGCAATGCCGTATTATCGGCGTCAAATGCAACAGCTGCAAATCTAGGAATGCCCACTTGTGTTTGATTCAGCAGCGTCATTTGTTTATCCGGCACCTGCGGATAGTACTCGCCCGCAGTTACATTGTATATTGCCGCATAGCCTGAAGCGCCCAATGCGCCATTTATGATATTAATAATCTCCTCATTGGTTCGTTCCGTATAATTTTCATTAAACAGGATCGTTTTGGTCGTGCCGTTCTCAAAGAGCACCTGCAACGTTTTCGGATTGACTGTAAGATCCCCGAGCCTTCTTCCAAGCGTATTATTCACTTGGATGTTGGAACTGATGCCCACTTTAATACCCGAAATATCCCAATAGCCGTATAAGTAACCCTTCAGGCCTCCTCCCCCATCACGGGTGATATAAGTGCCCAAAATATCCTCCACTGCAGTCCCGCTAACCTTAACATTGGAGCTGCTGCCCGTGGAGCTGCTGAACAACGCCAGTGCCCTACCTCTGTGACCATCTGCATAACCGATCGGCGTGCTGTTATTGAAAGTTACGTTATAGTCCGCGTGATTGGCATACTGGTTCTCAGGCTTTTGTGAAATCCAAGGGGCATCGTTCTGTAACATGT
Organism: Paenibacillus sp. J22R232; assembly: GCF_056269165.1. Classification (NCBI taxonomy): domain Bacteria; kingdom Bacillati; phylum Bacillota; class Bacilli; order Caryophanales; family Paenibacillaceae; genus Paenibacillus; species Paenibacillus sp. J22R232. Next base: position 284,869 of record NZ_JBWDNK010000006.1, read on the forward strand.
ATGTTCCCACAAATTCACTGTTATTGAAGATAACTTCATCCTGGGTTCCGCTTCCTAAGGACTGGATCGTAATGGGAATTGACGTTACCGTTGACACGATTTTGCTGTTATTGATGACATTGATTTGTGGTTCCGTGAAATCCTCCCGATTGTGCACGTACCAGCCTGTAGCCTTGGAAACAAAGGTGCTGTCATAGAAAGTTTCAGATACACCGCTTCCTGAACCATAACCCCACGCATGGGAGCCGTTACCGCTAATGCCTCCCCACACCTGTGCTGGATCAAGATCCGTTGGAGGCGTAACCCCAGGATTCGCAGCTACCCAATTCTTGCGATAGTCGACCGCTTCCAGATTCCCGTAATGCTCAATATGAACATTTCGCACAATGTGGACGGCATCTTTATTTTTGCCGCTATCCTCGCTGTGAAGCGGATATCTCATGTTTTTAGCCGTAATCGTCAGGTTCTCTAGATTGGCTGTGCCTTTCAGCCACAAGGTCGATTCTTCAGTAATTTCACTATTTTTAGCCGATGCGCTGTTCTCTCCCTTCAGCCAAACAAGATCCCTATCTGTGCCACGAAGAGTTACATAAGGCTTAACCACCCAATTCTTATCGGTATACACGCCGGGATAAATCAGAATCACATATTGCTTCTCAGAGCTGCTATCCATAATGCTCTCGTTCGCCAGCTTCGGCGAGAGAAAATCACCTGTTCCATCGGGCTTCACCGTTAACGTTACCGTTTCGTTCGTTCTTTCGATGACGGTTACCGTACTGGTGGCCGTTTTACCGCTATCAACGCTTATTGCCGTAATTTGAGCGACGCCCAAGCTTCGTCCATACACGTTTCCATATGCGTCTACAGAAGCCACTTCGGGATAATCGGATTGCCAGACTACCGCTTTGTTAAACGCATCGACTGGCTGGATGACAGGCAGCAACGTTTCCGTTTTACCTTCCATAATCGACACGGAGCTCTTGTTCAGGCTCATATCCGTCACATATAGCCAAGCAGGCGTTTCTTTATAGGTAACTGGCCTAGCCTCTACATCATCCAAATAGTACACGTCATTCTCTGCTGGCGCGTCCGTAAAAAGATACATCCTGACATTCGTGACGTTTCCAGTTTCATTGATGGTATAGGTTCCGCTAACCTGTTTCCATTCCGTATTGCTCAGTGCTGGGCTCGAGAAAGGACAAAGCTGCTTCGCCGCGCCATCTAAGCTATAGGCAAGACATAACCTGATTACTTTTCCAGGATTCAGATTCGTTTGCAGCCTCACCCATGCGGAATACTCATAGGCCTTCCCTTTCTCGACGGTCACTGGAAACTGAACGCTTCCGTGTTGGTTGGTCTTCGTGACTTGCAAAGAGTGGTCTCCGCTATGATGCTGCTCCGTGCTCCGCTCTCTTATCGTCTCCCATCCGATTGGAACAGCATCCGCTTCCATACTTGGATTCGAAACCAGGTTATTCCCCTTTACGGCTACGCTTGCCGCCGTGTCCAGCGTGATGGCATCAATACCAAAGTCCCCTACCGCATTTGTTGGAATCACTTTGATTTGTCGGATCTCTCCGGTCCAGGCCGAATGATTGCTCGGGTCCCACACATACTCCCTAAAGCTCGGATCATTAGGCAATACATAGGTCGTCAGCTTATTTAATAGATTCCATTCCGTGGATGTGGACGTCTTGAAATATACGCTCGCTTCATTGCCGATCGTGTCGTTCCTAAGCTTTATTTTGATCCTCTTAACTACGGACGCAGGAAAGTTGATGTTATCTGGCGAGATCAGTTCAGGCTCACTGCCCGTTGAGGTTGCTTGATAGCTCCCGCCTGTTGCTATGCCTCCTGTCACTTGATTGTTGGTCGTCCAACCTTCCAGATTGTTAAACTCCCAAACCTTTGATGCGGTATACATATCAATCATTTCAGCAATGGGGTCCCAATTCACAACATACCCGAACGCTTGGTTGAAGAAAGCGGCCGGGATCAAAAGCTCTCCCGATGGCTGCAATACAGGAGCACTCTCCAGTGCGATACTTTGGCTATCTTTGTAGGCCGTCAGTTGACCAACCTTAAGCCTATAGATGTGATCGTCTTTCACGCCGATTAGGGTTTGTGTCGATTGCTCCCATTCCGTACTGGCACCGATCAGCTTCAGCATTTCCCCTGCCGGAACCATGACCGTTTGATTAACCAGAACCGGTTCCTCATAGAACTGGGCTTTCATACCGTCAACTTTCACATGAATACCTGTATCAGGCGAGTATACAACCCCAATGGAATCAATGCTAAAGTCCCCAAGAACCTTCATAGGATCAAACCGGATCTTACGAATTACGCCGTCCCATTTGGCATTCTTCCACATATCCACCACATAATCGGTATATTCCGTTTCGTTCTGTTCCACGAAAAAGCTTACGGATTTGCGTTCATCCCAGTTATCATCCTCATTGGTAATAAAGAACACCTGAGCCGAGGAGTTTTTATTGCTCTTCATTCTAATTTTCAGATAGGGATGATCAGAGGCCTGAATATTCAAGTGGTCCGCCGACCTAATGCCAGGATCAATGTCAATCGCTGTTCCTGAGTAGGCACCATCGCTAACCTCATCATGGATGACCTGCTTCTCCAAACTCCAGCCTTCTGAATCGCCATCCGTGTCGAACCCCCAGAACAACCCGTACTCGTCCGTCACAGCTGGTGGCGTTGGTGTCTTTAATGTTAATACTCTACCTCGCGGGTGCAAGACGTTGATTCTGTCCTTTTGTGCTTGCGTTGGCTGCACATCCGAATGCGCCGTACCACTTGTGAATACGTTCCTGATGGCATCAAGATAACCAAAGCCCGCTAAACCCGCAGGCATAATGAAATGTCCCTCTCCAAGCTCGTTCCAATTATCAAGCATCACCATTTTCTTGCCTAAGCTGCCGGCTGGCATCGATGGCTGTAACGTATCCTTCGCCCACTGTGCAACAGCTTGAAACTCCGAAGGAGTGGCGTAATAACCTTCTTGGCCTCCCCATGCCAAATCGTCTCTTCCCATGGTAATCATCGGGAGCGCATCGATGATGCCTGTATCGCGCTGCGCAATCATATAAGATTTCTGTACTTCCGCATGACCGCCCATGCTGTCCCACGAATACGCATAGACCGCATCGAATCCTGCCTGCTTTCTATCGTTCAAAGATATGGGGTCAGACGCTGAAGTGGTGATCAACAGTATAAGGTCATCGAACCCTAGCGCTTTAACGGCGTTTCTTAAGTAATCCATTTCGGCTTTTACAAGTTCCAAGCTTTGCGTGCTGCCTCCGAAATCCCGTTTGAGAGCGTTAAGGCTATAGATCGATAAGACTGGTTTATTATCAATCACCATATAACGCGGATCCTTGAAATAATATTCGATCCAGTATGGCACGATATTCGTACGGAAGTCTTCGCTATCCTTCGCTTTGGATGCCCCATTTTCCCACATAATAGCGAACTTCGTTTGGTTGCTGTATTTGGCATTGAAAAACCCGTCATGTAGCGAGTTATGCAAATAAGGCTCTTTAATCGGTACGCCATCCCCGAAAGTCGGTCTAAACCAGCATGAGACTTGATAATCAATGCCGTGCTCAACCATCCATTTGATCTCCCAATCCGCCGTCTCTGGATTTCCCTCGTCATAATAGCCCAAGTAAGGCTCACGCTCCGAATGAGGCGTAATCGTATCCCAACCGAGATGATTTCCTTCCCTCCAGATCGGACAGCCTTGAATGCCAACCGCCTGATCGGATGAGATCACAGGGTTCGGGGCAGGCACATAATCCGCTGGAAGCGGTACATCTTCATATAGCAGAATATCATCCAGCCACATCACGCCTTGTGCTGCCGCAGCTGTCTTAAATGCGATGCCGTCCAAGCTTGTCAAACTGGCTGCCAGAGAAACTCCTTGCGCTTGCTGTTTCCCATTTACGTAAATATCTGCCGTGGCATCATCCATATTCAGCTTGACCTTCACTGCATACCAAAGATTAGCCATATAATCATAGAAGGGTACGGGCTGACCTACATCATTGATATAGGAGAGTTTGCCGTTTTCAGTTACTAGCTTCATAACGGTCGTACTACCGCTTACAAGCTCTGCCGAATATCCGTCCTGCTTTTGCGGAATTAAAAGCTTGTATTCAAATACCGTATTTGCCGAAGTAGTTGGCACGCTTTTGCTCAGGCTCATCTCGCCGGTCGCCTCAGTTGAGTTCAGTTTGAGACTGAACACATCGGGTCGCACAGAGCTTTTCATTTCCTCTACCGCAATCGTTCCTCCAGCAGCAACGGTCTGCCAGTCTCCAGGCAGGTTACCCGGCATGAGGGATATGAACCTCTCATTGACTGCGTAGCCCTTGTAGATTTTAATAGGAGCGATGAACATATCGCCTTTCGATGAAGCTCCCGTTTGGATCAGCACATGATCGAGACTGGTTACTGCATGCTTGAAGCTTGCATTACCGGCTTTAAGAACACCGTTGACGTACACATCCAATGAATTTGTGTCGATATTCGCAATGACTTTCACACCATACTCCGTACCAGCAGTATAGGATTGCAAAGTCTGCATACCCCCGTTAGATGTTTCTAGGCTAAGCTCTCCACCACGTGTCACGATACTTACAGCCTCTGTATCGTTACTGCTCAGCTGCCATTTGACGCCATCCATGATCGAAGATAGCTTGAAACGGTATTCCATCGTGATAGCGCCTTCATTTTGCTCGATGAATGCTCTGCGCATAGATACTGGCAACGCGGTATTGGTATCACTCATTTTGAACCAATTCAGGTAGGAAGAGGACAGACTCCCCCCCGCTTTACGGACATCCCAACCTGAAGGCAGGACATCCATCGTCTCGTTATGGGTAAAAGAAAAACTCTCGTCAACCAGATAGCCGCTCTGTACCGGGACATCCTCTGCTTTCGCAATTGTCGAATGCAGCAAATAAATAAGTACCATTAACATACAAGCAATAATGATCTCCCCAGCGGCCCATTTCCTCTTGATCATAAATGATCACGCTCCTACTAGATTTTTATTGCATCCATTCGGCAAATCCCAAACCCAAGCTTCCCCCTTTCACTTGCTTTGCATAAAAATTGGAACCGAGTTACGAGTAGCCCGGTTCCAAGTTTTTATTACTGGTTTTGTGCTTTCCACGCGTCGAGCTGCTTCTGAGCTTCGGCTTTAATTTTGTCCAAGCCAGCTTCATTCAAACGTTGCTTCATTTCTCCCAAAAATTTATCATAATCTGGCATTGAGCCTGTAATTAGAATAGGAAGCATTTCCGCATATACAGCATTTACCTGAACCGTTTCCGATTTGACGGCTTCCCCATTGAACAGAAACCCGAGGATGGACGACGTTTTTGCTTCATTATTATTTTTTTGCATTAACTCCAGAGATGCCTTGGAATTCCAGCTGGAATCCCACTGATCCCAGAGAGGCCCGAGCCAGTTATGCCAAATCGCCCAGGTTTGTTCCGCTCCGCTCTTCGCATCTACGGAGATGTCATCCGTGCCTGCACCTGATTTAACCGTATAGTTCTTTCCTTCTAGCCCGAAAGCAAGCGTGTTGGATAGCTCTTTATCTTTCCAGACGAGATTGAGCAGCTCCATCGCTTTTTCTGGATTTTTTGACGTCTTGCTGATGGCCGTTGCAGCCCCCACCATATTACTTGTGGATATGATCGGATAATAGACAAGCGATTCCACAGTCGGGAAACCAAAAAGGGCAGTCGATTTCGAACCATCCTCCGAATAACCGCCTGAATCACGCATGATTGCGTATTTCCCGGATTTAGCTTCAGCCGTGAAGTCCGTTTTAACTCCGGCATCCTTGGCTACATACCCTTTCTGATAATAGTCATGCATAGTCCGATAATTGTTGACGTATTGGGGAATATCGATTTCAAATACGAGCTTGTTTGCTAATTCATCATACCGAATCCCTTTGGTTACGATGGTATGGTCAGCAATAAAGTCACCAGCTGCTGAAACGGTTTTCGTGACAAGCAATGGCGTTATCGTAGGCTCATTTTTCTTGATCGTTTCTAAATACGGCTCAAGATCCTGCAAATTTTTGATTTGCTTATAATCCACATTGTATTTCTCTACCAAATCTTTTTTGAATACAATGCCTTGCGGCGTGGTAAAAGGTGACTGCGATGGGACCGCCATAATCTTGCCATTATAAGTGACGGCTTTCCAAGCACGCTCATCCACTTTTGCGAGGATATCCTGTCCATATTGCTTCAAGAGATCATCCAGTGGCAGGAACGCGCCTTTCTGCACGTTCGAATCGATTGGATTCGTCCAGTTTGCCGTAAATACAAGATCGTATACTTCGCCGGAGGCAGACATCAATTTCATTTTGTCTTCCCAGCTTGCTGCATCAATAAAGGTAAAATTCAGATTTGCGTTTACGGCTTTATTAATCGTTTTATTCGCTTCCGCTTCAATCGCTTCTTGATCCTTCATCGTATCAATCGGTTTTCGCATATACCAACTAACATTGACTAGCTCTTCCGCTTTCTCGGCTGTTTCAGTCGTCTTCGGTTCTGCGGTAGCTGCATTCGTGGCATTGGGCGTCTCACTGTTACCCGAGCTGCACCCGCTAAGAACCACCGTACCAACCATCCCCATCATAATCATGCCGCTTACCATTTTCTTTGTCTTTTTATTTCCCATACTCACAAACATGCCTCCCTTAAAATATGATGTTTTCTTATATATAACAGACACATGAGGAAGATCCATGCGCTGGAAAACCCTTTTTTTCACTACCCTTTTACAGATCCGACCGTCAGGCCTTGCACGAAATAACGCTGAAAGAAAGGAAAGATGACCAGCATCGGTCCTGCGGCAAGAATACACATCGCCATCCGCGCGCTTAAACTCGGCACTTGCTGTCCTGGCTTAACCAGACCGTATTGTATCGCTTCCGCACTATTCAAGAACTCCATGTTTCGCAGCACGCGAATGAGTAAATATTGCAGCTTCATCTTATCCTCATGATCAATGTACAACAGAGTCAGCCACCAGTCATTCCAATACTGCAAAACCAGGAATAAGCCGAGTGTCGCCAATGCTGGTTTACTAAGGGGAAGCACAATGCGCGTGAAAATGGTAAACTCGGTTGCTCCGTCTATTTTGGCTGATTCAAATAGAGCATCAGGAAGCGTTTGCAAGAAGCCCCTCATCAACAACACATGCCAGCCTGTGATAAGGAAAGGGAGAATAAGCGCCAAGAGGTTATTTTTCAAATCAAGCCAGCTGACCATCAAAATATAGGAAGGAACTAGCCCGCCTTGAAACAGCATCGTAAAGAACACGAAAAATGAAAGCTGTTTGCGATAAGCATAGTCTTTCCTCGAAATGGTGAAGGCGAAACTTGTTGTAATCCACAGCCCTGCCACAGTCCCAATTGCCGTTGTCAATATCGTCACCACATACGCATTGAGCAAGACACCGGGATTATGGAGAATAACTTGATATGCCGTCAAATCGAACTGCTTCGGCAGAATCGAATACCCTGACAAGAGGATATCCGTTTCATTCTGGAAGGAGGTTCCTATAATGACTAGAAAGGGATACAAGCAAGCGATACATACAACGATAAAAATACCATGAATAATCCATGTACTGAGCTTAAAGGGTGAGCGGGTGTTAGAGAGCCGAGGTGTCAACATGAGACATTCTCCTTAAAATAATGAATTTTCACGATTAATTTTTCTCACGATATAATTCGTCAATATGACCAAGGTGAAACCGACCGTAGATTGGAAGAAGCCAGCTGCCCCAGCCATGCCAATATCGCCCATATCGACTAAAGATCGATAAACGAAGGTGTCAATTACATCCGTCGTTGAATACAGAGAAGACGAATTCAGGGTTACATTATAAAATAATCCGAAATCGCTATAGAAAATTTTACCGATCTGTAAAATAACCATCATAATAATAATCGGTTTAATGATCGGAATCGAGATGGAAATCGCCTGCCGCAGCTTGCCTGCCCCGTCTATTCTGGCCGCTTCGTAATACTCCGAGTCCACGCCCATCAGCGCCGCATAATAGATGACCGCTCCGTACCCAAGCCCTTTCCAAACCGCTCCGATGATGAGAATAAAAGGCCAATATTTCGGCTCGTTATACCACATAACCGGCGCAATTCCAAACATCTCCAATCCCTTATTCAGAACGCCATATTCCATATCGAGGAGTGCGCGGAAGGCAAACCCTGCTACTACCCATGAGATAAAATAAGGAATGAACAACACCGTCTGGTAAACCTTCACAAATCGCTTACTGATCTCCCGAAGCATCAGCGCAAATGTGACTGAAATCATCGTACCTAACGCAATGAACGCCAGGTTATAGAGCAGTGTGTTTCTCAGCACGCGTTGTATGACATCGCCCTTAAATAGAAACTGGAAATTGTCAAAGCCTACCCACGGGCTATTCCAAATCCCAAGATCATATTTGTAATCTTTGAAGGGAAGCAATAACCCGTAAAGCGGTACATAGTCAAAAATAAACAAAAGCGCGATACCCGGAAAAGCTAATAAGGTTAAACTGAAATTCTTTTTAAATGTTCTCATGTACCTGCCCCTTCTTGTTGGAGTGACTGTGATGATTGCGTTTGCGATACCCTTACTGTAGATAATCGAGCCCTGGATGTATATTATGAAAACTGTCTTTACCTTGGAAAAATGACTTTCTTGCCGAGGAATGGGCTGCGATTCCTGCCGTTATATTCGAAAATTGCACAATCGCTGGTCTGATTGGAGTTAGTGAAGACAAAAAGAGCTCAAATGGCTGCATAGCAGTCATTTGAGCTCTTTAGAAGTGCATGGATTTTTGAATGCATCTATGAATTTATTCGATGGGATTCTTTATATGGATTGCTCTGTTAAGCAACGTATGCTCCAATCTAATTTCGGGGTTTTATCCTTTATTCGTCACGACTCACACGAAAGCCTTGATCGGGCCCCAAGCCATTCGCCTCAAAATTGCTCAGATAAGATAACTCGCCAACATCGCCCAACCAGCCTCCGCCCTTCACAACTCGTGTAGAGTTACTATTGCTTTCCGAGTCTCCAAACCCATTCCAGCACCATTCCCTTACATTGCCTGACATGTCGTAAAGGCCTAACTCGTTGGGCTTTTTGGTACCAACAGATTTTGTTTGGTTATGGTTGTTTTCTACTATCGGCCAGTTCCATTCTCCTGATAAAATTTTATCTCCGGCGTTTTTCCAATACCATGCTACATCATCTGCATAATCGCTTCCGCTGTAGATGTAACTCTTGCTCTTCTGACCGCCACCTGCGGCATATTGCCACTCTGCTTCTGTCGGCAGCCGGTAACCATTAGCTCCTGCATGGATCGTTACCGTCCATTTTAAGTGATCATTTTCATTTGTATTTTTCGGATCCTTTTTATTCTTGTCTATGGTGTAATACGGTGTTAAGCCCTCTTTTATACTTCTATTATTGCAATACTCTACAACGTCATACCAACTCACCATTTCTACTGGCAAATTGTCGCCTTTAAATTGTGAGGGAGTACTCCCCATGATCTCCATCCACTCTTTTTGAGTTACCTCATATTTGCTAATATAGAAGTTCGATACTGCTACCTTTTCCCCATAGTAGTTGGACTTCTTGTTCATAAACGGTCCGCCCTTGACTAAGACAAAGTTATCAGGCATATGATCCAACGTTTTATCAGCCTTTTCCTCCGAACAAGCGCTGACAACAACCATAATTGCTAAGATAAGAAAAACGATTAGTTTTCTCATTGTGATATCTCCTTTAAACTTTTCAGAAAAATGATAGGCCATAATGGGCTACAATTCTCCTCTGGCAACATGGAGAACCGTTCCTCTTTCGGAAAACGGTCCTCCATGTGTCCAAAAATGTCAAAAGATTAAGTACTTTCTCCAGACACTAGATTCATCGGGCGCCAATCAGTTGCCAGCTTGCAGTTGACCTGTTACCAAACAGTTACGTTGGAGCTGCCACTGCTTTGATATCCTTCTGTCGCTAACACCTGGTAGGACCAGCTGCTTCCCAGGTTCATTCCTTTACTCTGCCATGCACTTACGTGGTTGCTAAAAGTGATAGCGACGTTACTGCCTGTCGCTCTCTTAGACTGGCGGACACTCCAGAACTGGGTGAACGTTTTTGTTCCGTCAATGGAAGGCGCGTTGACTCGTTGCGTCGTATAAATATCATAGGTTCCTCCATCACTGGACACCGTTCCTTTAAATGTTCCTGTAGGTCTATAAGTGCCCCAGCTATCAACAACGTAATATTCTATGAGTGAGTTTCTAGTCCATCCATAGAGAGTCAAGTATCCATTGCCAGATGGCGCAAAGACGCCGGCATTATAGTTTATTGTTCTAGTTGGCGATCCGGTATTCCAGCCTTTACCAACAACAAAATTTCCGGTGTTTGACCAGCTAACACTGTAATTTCCACCAGATCCATTAGTAGCATTAACTGTCCCGCCACCATCGGTCCAATTTTGCCAGTAGTCTGTCGCTGCACTTGCGGATACTGCAAACAAACTGGAAATACTCATTGATGCTGCAATAACTAGCGTAAATACTTTCTTTTTAAACTTAAGCATAAATTACCTCCTAAAGTTTTTGTATTTGTCGCTGCTTGCCTACATACGACTTGAATATTGCCTTTTGTTAATCTTTCTACTTTTCGTTTTTGTTGGTCGTTCGCCTAGCAGTACAGCAAGTAACTTGCCTTGTTTCATAACGTAAACTCTGTCCCCCTATCTTCAAAAAATTTTTCATTTAAGTATAATTTCAAGACGATTCATGTCTTGAATAACTAAATTATAGAAAGTAAGCGCATACATTACAACTTAACAAATTATAGATTTGCCCCCACATATTAACTAATATTTCTAACGAGAATACAAAAAATGTTTATGCCGTGGCTTATTTCAACAAACGTTCTTGTATTTCTTCCAACGCATGGCATTGATTCATCTTGCGTTCCAACCTGGAATAGCAAGATGCTTTTATATACTTATATATATATGAGCAGAAAAAGCCGCCTTCCAATTGATTGGAGGGCGGCTTCTTGAATACGATTTCGTATGAACCGATCTATGCTTTTCTTAATGTCCTGACCGAATTCAACCTGAAACTACACTTGAATGAGAGCCTTCACCACAATTTTCACGGCAGCACTAGCCGCTTCTTCGATCGAATTGCTGTTTACGGCTACATCGATTGGCAAGAAGGCTTGGCCGATGATTTCTTGCGCAATGGTTTGGTCGTTGCCGTTCGTAGAACTGGCCAGTACCAATGCAATAAGTCCCGCATTGTTTAGCAATGTGGCATAACCCGCGATTTGCCGCACAGATTCTCCTAAGCTGTTGTCGATTAGCATCGTATGATAGCCTCTCGCTACCAACCGTTTCTCGATTTCCTTCGCAAGAGCCGAGTTGTCCGCTACCGAACCAGTTAGCCAAAGGGTTAATGGCTGCTGTCCTTTTTGCTGGGCACGAACGTCTCTTGTAATTTCCGTATCGATTCCGTTCGTATTGTAAGAGCTTTGAAGAGCTTCGTCAATGACGCCGCATGCGGATGTCATATTCGTTACGCGATCGATGAGAATAAATCCGCCGATGCTTTTATTTTTTTCAAACTTATCAAAAACAATGCCATCCGCTAATGAAAATTCACATTTAGCCACTTCATTCTTAACCACATGGTCGGCTGTAACCGTATTGCCTGTATTAATATCGATTTTGTGATTAATTGCCGTCACGGTACCAGGAAGAACTTTTGTGCCTACCTTCACCAAAATATCTTTTCCCGGCGTCAGGACAGAATCATCCATCCAAAGAATCGTAGCGCTAAAGCTGTCAGCCTCTTGAAGCTGATTGTCCTTCGTAAATACGCAGCCTCGTGAAACGTCGACTTCCCGATCCAATTGAATCGTAACAGGCTGTCCGGCATGAGCCGAATTCCTGTCTTGGTCTGTTACAAAGATGCGTTTAACCTTCGCCTTCTCACGGCTAGGCAGAGTTGTCAGTTCATCGCCAACTGCGATGCTGCCGGCTTCAATCTGGCCTTGGAATCCGCGGAATGTGTGGTCAGGTCGGCATACCCGCTGAATCGGCATCATAAATGGCTTAACGTCATCGTTCGCATGAACGTCAACGCTCTCCAAGTAGGGCAGCAAAGCAAGACCCTCGTACCATGGCGTATTCGGCGATTTCTTTGTAATATTATCCCCTTCTGTTGCAGAAACAGGGATCACCTGAATGCTTTCAAACTGGAATTCAGTGGTGAGGCGAGAGAATTCTTCTTTGATTTCATCAAATATCTTCGTATCAAAACCAACCAAATCCATTTTGTTTACCGCCAAGACCAGATGTTTAATCCCCATGAGCGCGCAAATTCGGGTATGGCGCTTCGTTTGAGTAATAATTCCTTTGGTTGCGTCCACCAGAATAACGGCAAGATCCGCGAAGGATGCGCCTACAGCCATGTTGCGCGTATACTCTTCATGCCCCGGCGTGTCCGCTACAATGAACGAACGATGGTCCGTCGTAAAATACCGAAATGCTACATCTATCGTAATGCCCTGCTCACGCTCGGCTATCAGCCCGTCAAGAAGCAAGGAGTAGTCAATTTTTCCGCCTCGGCTGCCGAGCCTGCTGTCCAGCTCCAATGCTCTCTCCTGATCGGCGAACAAAAGCTTAGCCTCATAAAGCATATGCCCAATCAAAGTGGATTTGCCGTCATCTACGCTTCCGCAAGTAATAAATTTAAGCAGACTTTTCATCTTAGAAATAGCCCTCCCGTTTACGTCTTTCCATGCTGCCAGACTCTTCCTGGTCGATAACCCTTGTTGTCCGTTCGGATGATACCGCACCAAGCGTTTCTTCAATAATAGCATCCAGCGTGTCCGCATCTGACTCGGCACCGCCAGTCAGCGGGTAGCAGCCTAATGTGCGAAATCTCAATTTTATCATTTCAATCTTCTCGCCCGGCTCGAGCTTCATCCGCTCATCATCCGCCATGATAATCTGTCCATCGCGATTAACGACTGGCCTTTCTTTGGCAAAATAGAGAGGCACAATATCAATGTTCTCTCTGCGAATGTATTGCCAGATATCTTTTTCCGTCCAGTTGGAAATCGGGAATACGCGGATGCTTTCACCCTTATTAATTCTTGTATTGTACAGCTTCCACATTTCCGGCCGCTGATTTTTCGGATCCCAGGCATGGTTTTTATTGCGGAATGAGAAAATCCGCTCCTTCGCGCGCGACTTTTCCTCATCGCGTCTTCCACCGCCAAAGGCAGCTGTAAATCCGTACTTGTCCAAGCCTTGCTTCAGAGCTTGGGTTTTCATAATGTCCGTATAGGCGGAACCATGATCGAATGGGTTGATCCCTTGCTCGATCCCTTCCTGATTGGAGTGAACAAGCATCTTGATTCCGAATTCTTTCGCCTTGCGGTCGCGGAATTCAATCATCTCTTTGAACTTCCACGTTGTGTCGATATGCATGAAAGGAAACGGCGGCTTCTCCGGATAAAATGCTTTCAGCGCCAAATGCAGCATCACGGAGCTATCCTTACCGATCGAGTACAGCATCACGGGATTTTCGCATTCCGCCGCTACTTCTCGAATAATATAAATCGCTTCAGCCTCGAGTTGATCTAGATGTGTCGTTTCATCTATGGAATCAAGCGTCAATTTGTCCATGAAAAAAGTGCCTCCCTTTAATCCTTACTAAATCTATAGACTATAATTTATATCCTATCAGATTTTCACTTTAATGCAAAGTGGAATTAAGTTTTTTCTTTATTTTTAAAGGCTTTGGTTTTCATTAATAAGGCTAACAAAACTGCGTAAAATTCACCGACTAGAAGGTTTCTGCCTCTGGCATGCTGCGAAAAAAAGCAGTTCTCCGTATCAGAAGAACTGCTCCCTCCTAGCCTCAATACTACCCTGTTTGAATTTCGTCTTGCTACTCGGTAGCAATTTGTTGAATGCTCACCTTGAGACGCTTGTTATCCGCATCAAAAGATTGCTTCTCCGCTGGACTTTTTCATCAGTATGCTAATCGTGATACTGGTCTGCCTTTTGCAAATGTTTCTCCGTATTCTCGGGTATGCGATTACAAGTAAGTTCCGTTATCCACCTGGGTATCCGGTTTAAGGCACATATGTATTTAGAATTAGAATACTATATTTGCATACGGTAAAACACTACTACGAATATAATCTTCTATCATAATGGTTGTTTCATGTTCTTTACCAAGTACTTTTCTACTTAGCGTTATTGCTTTAGAGAGTAATTTAATTCCTTTCTGCGTTCTCTTTGTCTGCAAATAAAATACGGAAAGTGAATAGTAAGATTCAATCGTATCCTTATGTTCGTCTCCAAAAACTTCTATTGCTGAATCCAAAGCTTGTACTAATAATGGTTCGGCCTTTTCAAACTTCTTTTGCGCATTATATAACACGCCAAGATTATTTATCGAACCAATTGTTTCAGGGTGCTTAATCCCCAGTATTTTTTTCCTAATCTTAAGTGCATCCTTTAAAAACGCTTCTGCTAAATCATACTCCGCTAAACTCAGGTGCAAGTTGCCTAAATTAGAGTAGGACGCTGAAAAATCAATATGATCTTCTTTCAAGTGCTTCTTTCTTAGACTTATTGATTTTTCAAGCATTTTTTTCGCATTTTCATATTCCCCAGTTCTACTTAAAACCATACCTAAATTGTTATAAATTGCAGCAATCTCACAAGGGTCAATAGAAACAATTCTTTCTGAAATATCTAACGATTCGTACAATAAAGGCTCTGCCTTATCAAAACGATGCATTTCCATAAATAGAGTAGCTAGATTATTAAGAGAAATTGCTACATCGGAATGTTCTGAAGTGAAAATATTTCTTCGAATATCCAATGCATCTTTAAAACATTTTTCAGCCCACTCATAATTGCCTAGTTTCGTATATACATGAGCTAATGCATCAAGAATACTTGCAAATTGCTCATGTTGTGTGCCAGTAGCGTTATTTGTAGTCTTTAAAGATTCAACTAATAAACTTTCGGCTTTTTCAAATTCGCCTAATTCAGTCAATAGCGTAGCAAAATTCCCCATTGAGGTTGCCACGAACAGACCTTCACTTCCGTAAAAACTGGTTTTGATATCAATGACTTCAATAAACAATACTCTTGCTTTCTCATAATCACCTAATGCTTGATATAGTTGAGCTAAATTATCTTTCAAGGTCAGTAAAAGTTTGCTTTTAGAGCCGAATTCCGCTTCACAAACTGCTATCGAGCTCAGATATAACACTTCAGCTTCTGCATATCTACCTTGATCTTTGTACAATCCAGCTAAATTGTTTTTTGTTATTATTGTTTCTTTTGAATATATCCCGAAGGCTTCTTTTCTGATTTTTAAGGCTTCCAGATACATACTCTCTGCCCGTTTAAAATCATTAAGCACCAAATTAAAAAAAGAACCCAATTGATGATATAAAAAAGATACTTTACCAATTTCAATTTTTTGACAATTTCCATGGTTGGCTATTGAATAAATTTGATCAACCATGTTTTTATAAGTCATCCAACCCTTTTTGTTCTCGATTTCGTAATCTAAATGATCATATACCAGATTAACTAAAAAACTTATCCACTTCTTAGAATCAGTAGACACCTGAATAACTTCTTGCAATAATCGATGGATGCTTATTTTGTTTGATGAATACTTAATAAGCGAGTACTCTTTTAATTTATATATGATTTCATTGAACTCTAAAGCATTATTTACTTTTTCAGATAAGGGGTCACCCAAATACTCTGATAAAGTAGTAAAAAACAAGATATCAACGCCATCAGCATATAAAAACGCTAGGATGTCTAGTAATTGCTTAGAACTATCATCATATATTTTTTCTATTGAAATTATCCATGTTGTTGCAACTGAATAATTATATTTTAATGGTGGATACTTTTTCAAAATTTCAATTCTGAATTCATCAAATAAATCCTTATATTCATCATAAGAAATGCTGTTGTTTATTATATATGCAGAAGCTTGTTCCAAAGCCAATGGAAGATGACCTAGTGCAGCTAGCAGTCTATCCAATCCAGATTCATTTTGCAAATTAGTCCTATTTCTCATAAAGACAGGAGCTTCTACTTCACTAAATACATCAATCTCCAGAACCATACCAAATTCGATCCAATTCGTATTCCTAGAAGTAATTATTATATGTCCTTGTGGATTTATTGGTAGATAATCATATATTTGCTTTAGAGTCTCAGCATTATCAAAAATAAATAACCATTTTCTATTTTGGCTTGCCCAACTGTTTATTGATGATATTATTATCTCAGAATCTTCAATATTACTGTCAATCAACCCCATTTTGTATGCGAAATCTCTATAGCCATCAATAATAACCTTGGGATCTTCAGCTTCCATCCACCAAACAATATCATATTCAAAACCATATTCGTATATATACTCTAAAGCTATTTGAGTTTTACCGACACCTCCAGTACCAGTTACTATCTGAGAAAAACTAGAATCATTATTCCTAGTAAATTCAGTTTTGATTTGATCAAGAATATTTGACCTCCCTGTAAAATACTTATTACGCATTAATTTAATATTGTTTATAGGTAATTCTCCTTTATTTCTTTTTTTTTTGTACCTGGAAACCCCTGTGAATTCCTAGCTCTTCTTGATAAATCAACTCCAACTAATAGTCTATTTTTTGCTTCTTCCGCCTCAAGGTCAAATAAATCTATATAAACTATTTGTTTTAATAAACCAATTGGTTCATAGTCACCTACTTTAATTGGGATTAACTTTGATTTTTCACTTGTAGGATCTTGCGCAAAAGCCGCTTGCCATTCTGATTGGGTGAAAAAAGAATCGAAATATTTTTTTGACAATATTACAATTGTTCTATTACAACTTATTGTAGCAGTATGCATGTCGTGTACAAAGTTAGTACCTGGCGTAAAATCCCATGCTTGAATCAAAGTGGTATATCCTTCATCTTCCAACACCTCTGCAACCCAAGTTGCCCAATTTTCATCTGTACTAGTATAACTAATAAAGAAATCCTTATTAACGCCTTGCATATAATCTCCTCCTAAGTACTAACATTAAAGCATTCTATAAAACAAAATCAAATTAACATATTCGACCAATTTGATTATATCATTTGATAGCCTAGTTCCAACACAAGACCCAGATCAACTTCCTTCTCCCGGTCACCGAGTATATCTCAATGCTTATTTATCTTGCTCTTCTCAATCTTCAGCTTTACCTTATCCACGATATCATCAGCCTCAGTACCGGGGATATCGATCAACGTAATCTTAGACATTTCTCTCTACCCAGGCCGACTATATTGGGCGAGTGTAATGCATTAGTACGGCTATTAGATTGTTGCTGAGCCAGTGTAATGTAAGAGCTTAAAAAAAAGAAAAGCCGAGCGAAAATCAGGGGAATCCCTGAGCTCGTTCGGCTCTTCGTGAGTACTATACCTCTGGGAAAGAAGAAATAACTCTATCCCACCGATCAACAACAATCGCTGTTGACCGAAAGAGATTCGAGTTTCAATTCACTTAAATCAAATCGGATTTTTGCAGCAAACGCTGAATCGTCGCCGCGACCTCAGCTCTAGTCATGTAGGCCTTCGGCACAAGCGAAACCGTATTTCTTCCGTTTACAATGCCGGCTTGCACGCTGTCCGCGACTCCGCTTTTCGCCCATGCGGCTACGCTGGAAGCATCTCCGTAGGAATGAAGCGTCGCGTCCGCCGATTGGGCGGCCAGCTTCGCTTTCAGTCCGGTCATTCCCATCGCTTTGGACAAAATCGCCATCGCTTGCTCTCTCGTTATTTTCTCCATCGGACGGTACGTACCGTCTTCAAACCCACTAATTAATTCATAGGCATACGCGGTGCTTACTGCGCTGCCATACCAGTCCGTCGCTTTCACATCGGAGAACGGTACGGCACCGTTTTCCAGCTTGAGACCCAATCCGCGAACGAGTATGGCCGCGAATTCGGCGCGGGTGATGTCTTGGTCAGGGTTGAACAAGCCGTTCCCGATCCCATCGATAACCATCCGCGAGCCCATATCATTCACAGCATCCTTCGCCCAATGTTTGGCCATGTCGCTGAACTCGAGCGGATGCCACACGATGGAGTAGGTACTATTAGTCAGGCTGTTGACTTTGGCGAAATACTTTCCATCGATGACAACGATCTTCGTAGGCACGTGCCGAACCGTTCCATCCGAATCAACCACGACACCCGTCGTTATTTTATTCGGATCTACACCGTCCGGAATCGCGATCGTCCGCTCAACGTAAACGTTGAACTTTGAGATGTCCACGGTTTTTTCTCCGTAAGCAGCGGTTACCGTGAAGTCTAGGGCAGGAACAACAATAGTGAACGAGCCTTTAGCTGCCGCATTTTCGACAACCTTCAACATATCCGCCTTGGTTGCGGCAATTTCGATTTGCAGCTTAATGTCTTGCAAGGCAACCGCTTTGCCGATTTGATCGGAAATGGCATCGATGTTGATTTGCTCCGCAGGAAGCGTATACGTCGCCGTATTCGTTTTGATTTCAAGCACCGCTTGTTTGTTTTCCATGTTTTTAATCATCTGACCGTTAAATTCGCCGATTACGACATCGGATTTCGCGCTGAAAGGAATAGTTACGATCGCGCCTTGCCCTTCCGCAGCGAGTTTATCATCTATTTTCTTCTGATCGATGTGGATAGTCGTAACGGTCTGATCAGCCCGCTTGCTCTTTGTCGCGGTTCCCGCATTTTCGGACTTTCCGTTTACCAGCACGAAGACCGAATCGCCATTTGTATCCGGCGAAGATGGCGTGCTTCCGCCCCCGGATGAAGAGCCGCTGCCGATCGTGACGGTCGTCGTTTTCGTATCCTGACCGACGTCCTCCCAGCCCTCGCTAGTCCATTTCTGCTTCGTGAAAGTTGCCGTCACAGTATGGCTACCAATGACAATTGGCGTATAGGTTGATGCGTAACTTTTTCCGTTAATTGTAAACGTCCCTGATTTACCGCTTTCTGAAGAGGTCCAACCTACCGGGATGTACCGCTCGTCTCCTCTCACCAATTGCTCAATGTCCTGCCGATCCCCGCTTGCCGTGATCGTTACGGACGAACCGAGCGTGGTCGCGCTCGGGCTCGCGTTCACGAAGTTGTTCGACGCAACTGCCGTCGTTGCTGCCGCGGAAACCATTATGCTCGTCTCTTTGGTATCTGAATTTCCACTATCCTGCCAGTCATATCCATCCCATATTTGCTTCGTATAGGTTACCGTAACGGTATGAACGCCCGGGATCGAAGGCGTATAAGTTGAGACATAAAAGGCTCCTGCCAGATTGAACGTTCCTGTTTTACCTTCCTCCGTGGAGCTCCAGTTTGTCGGGAAATATCTCTCATCTCCGAATACCACACCCGTTTCCAACTGCCTGTCTCCACTTACCGACAGCGTCACCGGATTGCCTACCGTAATATCGTTCGTGCTGGTCGCAATGGTATTCTTCGACGCATCTGCCGTCGTTGGCGTTGTAGGCGTGGATGCACCTTTAATCATGATCTTTACAGGATACGGATAGCCTAGGTTGAATTGGAAGTCAAGCGTTATCTCGCCTGGCTGCTGCTTCGACAAATACTCTTTTTTGAGAGTAACCAGAAATCGCTCATCTTCCTCATCGATATCCAGCGAGTAATCCAAATCTTTCTCTAGCAACGTATTTCCATTCATAATCCCGGTAAAATTCGAAATGCTCATGTTGTAGGTCAAAGTTAAGTCACCGACGATATCCGCCGGTGCTTCCGGGTCGAAAGTGTCGGTGTCGTGCGTATAAAACGCCCCGACAGGGGCTTGCAAATCCAACCTTGTTCCGGCATCGCCTATAGCCGCAAATCCTCCATATTTAATGTATTCAACACTGTTTAATTCATTCGTTGTCAGCGTCGCGAAAGAACTCCAGTTCACCCCATCCTTGGAGAACATTGCCGCGCCTTCCCCAACTGCAATATAATAACCGTCTCCGTACGCAACGCTCTTCATCTTGTAGCCCGAAGGAGAGGCGACGGTATGCCACGGTCCGTCAACGCTATCCGCATAGTATAGGTTGGTCGTGTCGCTGGCAACGGCAACAATCGGCTTACCGGATACAGGTCCGGCGATATCTACGTAATTCGCATGATCAGGCAGGGCAACCTCGTTCCATGCATTTGCATTTTGCGGCGAGTATACGTATGCGTGCGAGCCTTTGCCAATGACAACCAATCGATTACCAACCACCTCGATTTTGTTCGGGGAAAAATGAGAGGCTTCCGTAAGCTCCATTTCATTAACGGCTCCATTTATAGAAGCAAAAACAACAGCCTTCGGAGGCGTCTCATCACCGGAATGCTCGTCATAAATACCCGTCACGAAATAGCTGATACCATTAGAAGAGGGAGCATAGAAGCCGCTCACCGCATTGAAACCTTCCTCCTTCACAGTCAACAGCTTTTTTTCGACGTCATTTTCACGCAGATTCCACTGCCAAATTTCCGAATTGCTTTTCAATGCATAAAAAGGACTTTCTTCAGAGAGACCTGATCTGGCTTCGACAAAACCCGTCGTCCCGCCGGCTGTAGATTGATTCCACAATGATCCGCTATAATACCTCCACAATGCTCCGTCTGCGGTGGAGTACAGGTAACTCCCCGTTCCGGAAGTAAAGTTTCCCCTATTGTAAGCAACGGATTTCAGAGAAACTCCGGAATGCCCGGAATAGGTGGACTTCTTTATAACGCCAATCTCCGTAGCCGGCGCGGCAGAAATTCCCTTCGTAAACCATGCGGTTTGTGCCGCAACGAGCACAACAGCCAGCATCAACATTGCTGACCTTTTAACAAGCACAACAGCCATCCGGTTACGGATTCGCAAAAACATGTGTGAACAGCTCCATTTCATTATCTGAATTTAGGATAAACCTTCCCATTCATCATAATGAACGACACCTTAAAGAAACCTTAAAAATCGACAGATTTCACCAAAAAAAACAGGTCTCGCCGTTTTGCAGCGATAACCTGCTTCATTTTTGGTATATGGATGTGACTCAAGAGCGCTATATCAATAAAGCCGGTATGATCATCGTCACCTTCGTCCCTCGGCCCAGCTCGCTCTCCACTTGCAGTTGTACCCCATACTCATGCTTCAACCTTTTGTTAATATTCAGCAGACCAACACCCTGCGGCTCGTCCGCTCCGGCCCCCACTAGCAGCGTCTCCAATCGCTCCGCTACGATGCCGACACCGCTGTCGGCAACGACAAACCGCCAATTACCGTCATCCGTTTCGTTCACGGTCAATCGCACCGTCCCTCCTTCCCTACGATCGCCGATGCCATGGCGGATCGCATTCTCTACCAGCGGTTGAAGCAGAAGCGGCGGAATTCGCAAGCCAAACGCTTTGTCCGCAATGTCGGATTCGAACTGAATGCGTTCCTTAAAACGTGCCTGTTCAATGCTGACGTACGTTCGAATCAAATGAAGCTCATCATCGAAAGCGACTCTCCCTTCCGCATTGCTGAAGCGGAAACTGCCTCGCAAGAAATCAGCGAGATCAGTGATCAGCTTGCGTGACCGTTCCACATCCGTATAGCTGGATGCTACGATGCTGTTAAGCACATTGTACAAGAAATGGGGCTTGATCTGCGATTGCAGGAAAGCTACTTCGAGGTGAATCGCTTTGCCGAGAGATTCTTTCACCGCCAGCAAGCTGCCGATTCGGGCCTTCATCTCTTCCACATCGAACGGCTTGGGCAAGTAGTCGTTCGCCCCCGCTTGGAAGACCGCCACCTTATCCTGCGGCTGAATTGCCGCGGTCACCATTAAAACCGGCAATTCCAAGAGCGAGTAGCGTTTTCGAATTTCCTGACATACCTCGTAGCCCGACATGCCCGGCATCATCAGATCGAGAATGACGAGATCGATCTGATTCGGCCCAGCGATCTGCTCCAGCGCTTCGTACCCGCTCTTGACTGCGATGACGCGATAATCGAAGGTTTGCAGCGTATCCATCAACACCTTCAGGTTTACGAACTGGTCATCGACGATGAGTATCGTATGCTTCCCTTTGTGATTCGAAACATATGGTGTCACAAAGGAGTATTCAGCTTGCTTCGGCGTGACCTGAGCGGTCTTGCCGTCCGGGCGGGTTGCTTTCCCTTCTTTCCCTCGATTTGCGACCGGCATCGTAAACGTAAATGTCGATCCAACGCCCCGCGTCGAAGTCACCGCAATGGTTCCGTTCTGCAGCTCGATCAACTGCTTCGCGATGGATAATCCTAACCCGAAGCCGCGGTCCTCCGATGCGTCGCTCGATGCAAACGGCTCGAATATAGTCGGAAGCTCGCGCGAATCGATGCCTTCTCCCGTATCGTGTACGGAAACTTCAATCATGCCTCCTTGCTCTGATGCAGTAACGACGATGCTTCCATTTTTCGTATGCTTCACCGCGTTGTCCAATAAATTCGAAATAATCTGACTTAGACGAATCTCATCAGCGAGCGCGGCGGGCAGCTCTGCGGGGACATGGTTCAGTAGGCGAATGTCTCGCTCGATGCAAAGATAGGCGTAAATGCGAACCTGGACTTCAACCGCAGAATGGACATCCGTTGCCAACGGCGCGATTCTCAGCTCGCCTTGCTTCAATTTGGAGAAATCCAAAATATCGTAAACGAGCTGCGAAAGCCTCCCAGTGATCCCGATAATTAATTCGATCTTCTCCCTCTGGCTCACGGTCGGCGGATACGCGGGATCTTCTAGCATGGACCGCGATATGTTCATAACGCCATGGAGAGGAGACTTGAACTCATGTGAAGTTCGCGCCAGAAAGTCGTCCTTCATTTTGTCCGCTTTCAGCAACTGCCCGGACAACTCTTCGATTTTATGAAAAGCGTTCGAAAATCGGAGCGACATAAGCAAAGCAAGCATGAGAAGAACGAGGAACGGCTCGAACGGTGCAAGCATATACACTTCCATACCCAGATAGATGCTCATGTTTTGCTTTAATGTCAGTATGTTCAAGGCGATTCCCGCAAGAATCAAATACCTGCTTCCCTCGACTTTGTGAAGTGCCGCCAATACGAAGATATAGGTAGCATACAGTAGCGAGAAAATGACGTAATACGTTGTCAATTGACGCAGCAGCGCGGACGGAAATGTCGCCATCTCCGTTGCGAAGCACATATAGATGAGAGCGAATGCGCCCCCCGCGATCAATGTGATTTGGACTAGCCTTTTGGAGCAAAACGGTCGGAAAGCGGTGTACACGTATAAACAAAATCCGAAGCCGCCCGCGAGTGCCGAGATCATCTGAAGGCGGAAAAACAGCCAAAATGGCATTAAGCCGAGCGCCTCTAGCAGCACTCTTTCTCCTCTTACGCTTATGAATAAAGCAATGCTCATGCACATTAAACCGAAGACGATCAAAGAACGATCGTGTTTGCGCTGGGCATAAAGCCCGACGAAATAGAGCCCCATAATCAGAAAAGCGGTAACCGTCACCCAATCATGCGTCAGTGCCCGATCTCGAAGCCCAGAGATTTGCTCAGCAGTCCCAAGGAAAATCGAATTGTTAATGCCGCTGCCGCCGGAAAATTCATAGTTTGCAACTTGAACGAGGAGCTCATTCCAGCCAGGCCTTAACTTGAAATAACTAACGTAGGGCTTGTTCACGGCGTAGTATTCCCTATGCTCGGCAGGAATCCCGCTGGAGCCAACCGTCTCTCCGTTGACGATAAGCCGATTGGAGATTAAGATGGACGCCGTTTTTAATCCGTACATCAATTCGGTATTATTGATATGGAGCCTCAATCGGTAAGTGGCCATCCCGGTCATCTTCATTCGGCTCGACCACGAACCGGGCACTTGTAACGTCGTGGAGACTTGCGGAGAAGAGGATAGAAGGTCTTCATGCGTTAAAAGCCGATTCGGATAAAACTCCCATTCTCCATCTAGCGGAATTAAGCCATTTTCTTTAAATTTCCATGAAGTCAAATCCATTGATCCGTTCGCCGCAATGGGTGTTTGCTTTTTTTGAATGGATACATAAGCAAACAATATGCCATAAGTCGCCGTCAAAATGACGAGCGTTGCAACCACTGCAGCCAGTTTTTTTCTCATTAGACTCCTCGCCCCTGCCATTCTACTTGGTCTTTCGTTTGATGGAGCAGAAGAACCGTCCCTTCCTCGAGCTCCGCCCCCAGCTGCACGTGAACCGCTTGTTCCAAATGCATGTAGACACGCAATGCCTCATTTCGATTGCCCGTTTCCAAATGCAGCTTGATCAACTCTCGTCCGTCCGCCTCCGAATCCGGAGCGAGCGTCAAGACTTGCTTCATGCTATCGATCGCAAGCAGCATTTGACCCTGACTGCGGAAATAAGCAAACCTCTTACGAAGCACGCGAATATACGTTGCCTTGATCTCCATCTGTCTGGCGACGGCCCAGCCGAAATCATTGGCATCCATATATTCGCCTTTATAGATTAGGTTGATAGATTCGTATAACCGCTCATCCATCACCTCTTCGGTCAACATATTGCGCAGCAATCGCTCGAATTCCGTCACATCAACAGTCATACCATCCAATGCAGCGAAGAAACCTTGCGCGTCTTTATGGATTTGAATCGGGATTTGATGATCTGCCAAACTTTTTCTTAAATAGGACATGCAGGTGTAGAAATAAGTTTTCGCTTTCTCCAGATCGTACCCCGGCCATAACGCTTCGATGATTGTTGCGGTATTTACGGATTTTCCTTCGTGATGAATCAAATAGGCACAGAGCTCCTTTTCCTTCTTCGTTTTCCAGGCAAGCATTCGGTCCTTGTTGTCCGGCAACTGGATATGAAACCCTCCCAAGCAACGAATTGTAAAGGGAATACTCGTGTTACGGCGAGCTTCTAGGGAGAATACGGATATTGATTGTTGGATGCGATCGACAGCGTTCTGCAATCTCTCTTTCGTAAATGGCTTAAGCAAATAGTCGGTTGATTGAATTTCAAATGCTTCGACGGCATATTCCGCGTATGCCGTTGTGAATACGATAGGCATTCGCGGCAGCTTCTCTCTGACGGCTCTCGCTGCTTGCGTACCCTTCATTCCTGGCATCTGATTGTCCAAAAATACCGCATCGACAGGAAACCGTACGATATCTTCGATCGCCTGAATCGGATTATCATACCTTCCCACCACTTCGACGCCGCCGATCTGACCAAGCAATATCTCCAGCAGATCCAGCGCATCTTCTTCGTCATCAATGAGCAGTACACGAATCATTGGGGCTTATCTCCTTAATTCTCTCGAAGTAATCTCTTATTCATGCTTCTTTTCGCATGTATTCGGCAAAATATGACACATTTCCTTCTTTCAGAGCGATCGCATAGTACTTTCAGCACTGTACGAAGAGCCAAATCGAAATGACCGACACAAAATTAAAAAATACTCAAGCGACAGTTCTCTTGAGTTTTTCGAAATAGGTAAATAGGCTCTTAAATGCTATTCTTTTATGATCGATACACAGCACTCCACATGTGTTGGTTGCGTTCAACGGACGTATGTAAATATTTTTCATTTGGTGCCCAACCACCATTGCATTCATGGTACACTTGGGCACCTCACACCCTAGATTTAAACGTGACCATTGCATCTGTTACATCAGTAATCCTAAGAATAAAATCCAAATTGCTCTTTTGTACAAATGTGTTTTCGCTATAAAAAAACAATTTATTCTTATCGTGAGATTTTTTCAATATATTAATCAGCAACAAAAAGTTACCCTTTTGAATACTATCAAATTTTGTTATCGAATGAATTAATCTTTGAACAATTTTCCCATTTTCCAATTCACCATTTAGTTCTTCGATATATGAAAAAAATCTTCCTAATAACCCCACTACAACATCGCTAATTTGTATGAATCTATCTTCAGTAGAATCTTTGAATGTAAAATTTCTACTTTCCTTGAAAGCAACATCTGAAGTTGTATTAATTATTTTCTCTATCTCTAATTCTTTATCAAAAAAATGAAATGAATTTATAAATATATCAGGTTTAATCAGGTAAAAGTTCGAATAATCAGTAACAATATATTCATCCTTACCTAACCCAACAAATTTATTACCATCTTTCACCTTATCAAACAATTTCCACAATTCATCATACATGATTACTCTTCCAAATTCTTCGAATATATCCTTTGGAGGAGGGAGGTTAGATTTTAAGCGTTTTAAAAAGGTAACCCATTCTCCACAAAAATCTGTTATAAATTCTTTACGAATTTTAGGATAATCATACTTTGTTAGTATTTCGCAAACTTTATCTATGTTGCTAGACATGAGTTTATATAGGGTGTGTCCGTACATAAGTTCTGAGCCTCTAATATTCTCACTATCTATATCTTCATCAATTATTATCTTCAAAATGTCAATAACAATGACATGTAAATTATCAACATTTATAAAATGAATATCCATTTCATTTTCAGAAATCCATTTCAAAAGTATATTTAGTTTTTCTGATCTCAAAGATTCAATAAAAGTTGACTTTAAAATATGTTTAGATTTTATCTCACCCATATTTTTTTGCAACTTTAGTTTGTCTATTAAATCTTCAGGATTTCCAATACATTTTTTTTCATCGATAACTAGTCCTCCCAATACAAAATTTTTATTCACAGGGGAATTAAATCTATTTTGTTTTATCCAAAATCTCCTTGGGTTATTTGTTTCATCGTAATAAAATTTGAAATTTGCATTTATATCACAACCAGTATCAACAATACTTTTTCTAAGACTATCAAATTTTTCAATTGATATTTCTTTATTAATTCTATTAAATTCGTTTAGCAAAATTTATCCTATTTGCTTTTCTTTAAAAGAATTATCTTTATCTGTTATTTTATTCCCCAATAATGCTACTATGTCTAATTTCAATTTCTCTTTTAGTTCTCTATCAAATTTTTGCACAAATATAATTTCGTCAAAATTTTCACTTTTATCTTTATCCTCTTTTATTATTTCGTTAAATAATTGAAGTATGAATGAATCCAATTGTATTTCAGAAAAATCATTTGTTTGTTTTGATCTTTCAAAACTATTAAAAAACCGCAAAACGATATCTTTAAACCTCACCAATATTACATCCTCTCTATGTAATCCTAAGGACTAGTCAATAGATCTGAAGCATCGTCTTTATGTGAAGACCTCATCTCCCCAATCATTATCGGAACACTGACCTAAATATATTACACCATACATTGGTAAATCATTTCATTAAGATATGTATGTTTGTTCCTAGTAGATGAGTAAATGTGCACTGCCTCACCCGCTTCCTAAATCCGATCGTCCCGATGGAGATTAGATTCTCTAAATCTTCCCCGTTATTGTCGTTTTTTTGACTATATGCACACAACCCGATGTCATTTAGGAGGGAACCGACTACTTCAGCTCAATAACTTAAGGCCGCTCCTACTAAGGAACGGCCTTAATGCATATATTCATTTTCGGAAATTGTTCAAATCCCAACGATCCGCCCACTTGATTTCTATCCCATCGTCCGTAAAAGTAATAGGAAGCCATACGTATCTAGAATTCGCAAGCTCCTCCGGCAGCCATCGGTCAGCCATAAATATAAAGCTGTTCTCTAAGCCTTGGACAGGAAAAACATATGTGCTCTGCGCATAAAACGATTTCCGGGCATGCAGCCCGCTTAACGGATTATCCTTGAGCTCCCACCGTCCCATCATCCGATTCGACTCCGCAACGAGAGTCGCATTCGGATACCACCCCGTACAACCCGAGGATAGCAAGTAATATCTCCCCGCATGTTTAAACACCGCCGGTGCTTCCCTGGACTGATCAATGAACGCTTTCGTAAACTCGCCATCTAAATCGGTATAATCATCGGTTAACCTCGATATGACCAGGGTTTTGTTCCAGTCAGACGAATGAAGTAAATAAGCCGTTCCATCATCGTCTTTAAATACTGTCATATCCCGGCTATCGACGTCGTTAGGGCGCTTGCTCCCCGCATATACAAATGGGCCTGCCGGATGGTCGCTTACGGCCACGCCGGTTTTGGCCAGCGTATAGTCCTCGCTATCCATATGAAGCCACATCACGTATTTGCCAGTTCGATCGTTCTTCAGAACCTTTGGGCGCTCCGCTACTTTGGACGGATGAAGGTCGTGATTCGGATCATCGGAAACCGCGGGCAGCACGATACCTTCGAAGGTCCAGTTGTATAAATCGCTCGAAGAGTAGCAGGATATGCCAATGACGTCCACGCGCTGAATACCGATCCGGCTTATGCTGTTCGGGCCGTCTTTATTTTCTCCATACCAGTAATACATCCCGTTATCGAATAATATGCTGCCGCCATGCGCCTGAATAGGCTGTCCATTCGTATCCAACCACAATTCTCCCGGCTGAAAATCCTCATACTTTGTCATTCCAACCACCTCGCTTCTTCGCCTTTAAAGCATGTAACCTGAGACCAACTTAAGAGACCTTGCTGAAAAATCCGGCTCCAGCAAAGTCTCTTCTTACCCTAAACGAGCTTTCTCGCGGATCTAGCGACCTTCCGCTTGCGCTTGCTTATTCGTTGCTTCAATCACTTTCGTACCGCCTTTGGATAACCACTCTTCCTTGAAGGAAACGAAATCCGCAGGAACGTCCTTGGCTTCCACAATGATCTTAACGAATTTTTCATTTACCAAATCATTCAGCTGGCTTGGAATACTCGGATCCAGTTCCTCTGGATCAATGTTTAAGTAGGCTAACGGATTCGGAACGGCGAAGTCGCCTGTCGATTTTGCCATTGCGACAATGTCCTCTTTATTAGGCGTACTGTCAGGAAGGAAATCCGAGTTCCATGAAACCAATGCTTTTAATGAAAAAGCTTTGTCTTTGCCCTTGTCTTCTTCCTTCATGATAGGAGTGATTTTATCTCCGTCGTTACTGTAGTGGACCCCTTCGATGCCGTTCATCATCAGCTGCTGCCCTTCGCTCGAGAGCAGGTAGTCCAATAGCTCCAATGATTTTTTCTTTTTCTCATCCGAGATGCTGGCATTAACAGACGTTTCTGCCCAGAAGTTATTGAAGCCATCCATTCGCTGAGCCCCCGTTTTCCCTACCAAGGTGCCTACCCATGTGAAAATCGCCTTCGGATCGGCATCGGGATATGCCTGCTTGAACTTGTCATAAAAATCATTATAGAAGGTAGCATTTGCGTTATGAATCATGATGCCGACTTTGCCCGTGATAAATTTCTCGATTTTCTGATCGTCCGTATTTAACATAAATTCAGGATCAAGTATTTTTTCCTTGTACAGCTGATTTAGAAGAACAAGCCCGTCTCTCGTTTCATCGGAAATAACCTCCGGTACCCATTGCCCATCTTTCTTCTCCCACCTATCGGTGCTCGTGTCGAAAGCGTTGAACAGCGGATACTGCCACCAAATCCCTCCGGCACTGGAGGAATAACCGTACGTATCCTTCTTGTTATTGCCGTCAGGGTCACCTTCGGTAAAGGCCTTGGCAACCGCATAGAACTCATCGATCGTCTTTGGCATTTCTAGGTTTAGCTTATCCAGCCAATCCTTGCGAATCAGAATATTGTGCCCGCTGACCGCCATCTTTCCGCTGCCGGATTCATTGAATATAGGAAGCGCATAATGCTTGTTGCCGGTCGTTTTAGCTAAATGCTCAAAGTTCGCTAGCGACGCTTTAATATTCGGATACTGCTCTGAGTAATCCGAAAGCGGAAGGAGCATGCCCTCTTTAATCCACTGACGGTATTGAACCGGTCGGTCAATGCCATAAGAGACAAATACATCGGGCATCTCTCCGGAAGCAATCATCACGTTCAGCTTCTCTTCCCAGTCATTCCATGAAGCCGTAATCACCTTTAAACGGATATTGAGCTTTTCCTGCAAATGCTTATAGATTTGAGAGTCCTGCGAATCAGCCCCCTCGAACATCCAACTAAACACGGATAATTCAACAGGTTTTGCATTTTCAACAACGGGTTCGGAATCAGGATTTTCTTCGCTTGTAGACGGAGAAGACTCACCAGCTTCGCTCTTCTCATTATTATTTCCGCATCCTGCAATCACCCCAACGAATAACAACACCATTGCAAGACATAAAATGAGGCCTTTCTTTCCATTCAACATGTTGTTCACTGCTCCCCTTTAATGAAAAATGAATGTTTGCTAGTGATCTGACTGTCAACTCTTGATTGATCCAATCATCACCCCTTTCACAAAGTGCTTCTGAATGAAGGGATAAACAATGATGATAGGAATAACGGAAACCATCACAATCGCATTCTTAATGGTGTCCCCCAGCATGAAATCTTTGCTTACGAAGCTGCCGCTGCGGGTCAATTCCATATTGTTATTAATCAGAACGTCCCTTAACACCATCGCTAACGGCCATAGTTCCTTATCGTTAAGAAACAGCATCGGAACGTACCAATTGTTCCATTGCCCCACGGCGATAAATAATGCGATTGTTGCCAGCGCCGGAAACGATAAGGGGATGATGATCTGGTAGAACACTCTCATATAACCAGCTCCGTCGATCTTTGCCGATTCCTCCAGATCAATGGGGATATTTTGAAAAAATGTTTTGAGCACGATCAAGTTATACGTGCTTAACGCTGCCGGAATAATCATAACGGCCAAACTATTTACCATCCCAAGACTCTTGATTAGCAAGTAGTAAGGAATGAGCCCCCCGCCAAAAAACATCGTGAATATGATAAAGAGAAAGATAGCCGTTCTACCCGGAAGATCTTGTTTCGTCAATGGATATGCCGCAATAGATGTAATCAAAAGCTGGTATAGCGTACCAATAACCGTAACGAATACGGAAACTACAACCGACATCAGAATCGTATTTTTCGAGAAAACGTATTCATAAGCTTCAAAGGAAATACTTCGCGGAAGGATATTAAAGCTCGTCTTCACGGCTTCTTCATACGGCAGTACGGATCCCACAAGTACATGCCAGAACGGGTAAAGCATAATGCAAGCCATGAAAACTAAGAAACCGATGTTAAGTATATCAAATATTTTGCCGGAAACGCTCGTAGATCGCACCATTATTCAATCACCTCAGTAAATGCCATGTCCGTTCATTTTTTTAGCCGCGCTGTTTACCGCGATAAGCAGTATAAAATTGATGACGTTTAGGAATAACCCGATTGCGGTTGCCATGCTATACTGTCCTTGCGTCAGCCCGATCCGGTAAACGTAGGTATCGATAACGTCGCCGCTTTCATATACCATGGGGTTGTACATATTAAACACTTGGTCGAAACCGCCACTCATCATGCTGCCAAAATTCAATATCAACAAAATGGATATGATCGGCAGCAAGCTTGGCAGCGTAATATGGACAATCTGTTTCCAGCGGTTGGCGCCATCGATCACGGATGCCTCGTACAGATCCAGATTGACGCCGGACAATGCCGCCAGGAAAATGATCGTTCCCCATCCGACTTCCTTCCAAATGCCCGAAATGACCAAGAGTGGCCGAAACATGCTGTTGCTTGTCAAGAAGTTAACCGGATCTCCGCCAAACAGAATAACAATGCTATTGACCAGGCCCTCGTTCGACAATAGCGCGAACAATATACCCGAAATCGTTACCCATGAGATGAAGTGGGGCAAATAAATAATCGTTTGAATCGACCGTTTGAAGATCCTGTGCCTGACTTCGTTTAAAAGAATAGCCAGAACAATCGGAGCTGGAAATCCAAATACGAGACGCATGATATTGATTTCGATCGTGTTGGTGAAAACTTGCCAAAACTTATCTGTCGCGAAAATTTGTTCGAAGTGCTTGAACCCCACCCATGGGCTGCCTAAAATACCTTTCGTAATCCAAAATTCTTTGAACGCGATCGATGCACCATACATGGGAATGTAACTAAATATAATTAGAAACGCAACGGCGGGAAGCAGCATGAGATACAGCATTTTATATTTGACTATTCTTCTGCGTACATCCTTACCCGTTCCGGCTTTCGCCCCGATAATCACCATATTATAGCTCACCCGTTTTCTTCTGCAGCCTGTACCGGCTGTCGTCTTGATTGAATCCGATGTTATGAAGCACATAAACATTCGTGCTAGTTGCATCATCAATATAAATACGATCCTCTGTTGTCGCAACCGTGCACAATCTTCTATTGTTCTCGATCCAAACCTCGTTACAATGGCTTGCCATTAAGCTTCCCTGATAATATTCGGGGAGTAGCACGCCATTCTCGTCTCCATCGGCAGCCGCTTTGAGCCTCCCCGCATTCGAATTCAAAATGGCATTATGGCGGATATATACCCTGCTGCAAGATGAAGCATAAACCGCTTGCTGCGGGCAATTGATAATGGTATTATTCTCGATCCACACCCGGTCAAAGATCGGATATTGCGTTCTCCCGCTGGCAAGATATACACCCATGTAGATAACGGCCATGTTCCAGTGATTCACATCGCAGCTATCAATCAGATTATTGCGGATACGCAGATTGCTTACTCCAAACCCTTCCGACCAGCGAGACTCGGAACCGCACTCGATATGGATCGCTGACCCTTGATTCATGAAGAAATGGTTGTTCTCCACCAAGCCATTGCCGGAATGCAGCAATATCCCTCTGGCGCGGTTATGGTGGAAGAAATTATGGCGAACGATATAGTTGCCGGAATCATATCTCCGGTTAAATAGGATCGCGCTTTCCGAAACCTCCGCAGGGATCGGTTGTTCAAAGGCAAGCGTGCAGGTGTTATGCTCATTATTCCATTCGACGCCTGCAATCCGCTTCGTGATTCGGGCAGAAGACAGATCTTCGTTCCGAAACTCGATTGCGTCCCCT
This sequence comes from Paenibacillus sp. J22R232, assembly GCF_056269165.1. Taxonomy (NCBI): domain Bacteria; kingdom Bacillati; phylum Bacillota; class Bacilli; order Caryophanales; family Paenibacillaceae; genus Paenibacillus; species Paenibacillus sp. J22R232. The sequence continues at coordinate 317,908 of NZ_JBWDNK010000006.1, forward strand.
ATCGCAAAGGGATTACGCCATGCTAGCACCCGATTTAGGCTTACGGTCCGATCATCGATTCGCTTGAAACCCTGGACTGAATTATCGTGAATGTTCAGGCAATCGTCACCGTTGTAACTGAAATCGCAGTTCTCAATCCTAAAGTAACCTAGAGAGTTACTGATATGGCAGCCATCTGCCGTGACGGAAATGCAACGCGTCGTGCCTGGCCGTTTTACAATTCTGCAATGCCGCAGCGCCCAATGCCGTTGATCCCCTGACGCCACGAAAGCATGCCCTGGCGCGGAATAGACCGTTACGTGCTCGATTTGCAAATGCTGATTGCTTTTAAGTTCGAAAGCGTTCGCGTCATAAACGTAATGACGAACGATGTAAGCCTGCCCTGGATTCAGAAAGCGAAAATTTTCGGGACCCGATAATGTAATTCGAAACGTATTGAGATCTTGACGACTAACATTCTGGAAATGGTCTGCGTGGAATTCACGGCCTAACTCGCAGCCTGCCGATAAGGTCAGCGGGTTCATCGCGTTTAAGGTCCGTATGTTCAGATCGTCTGGCGCTTGCGCATACTCCGGAAAATGGAGATCGAAATACGTACGGTTTGCGGCCACATCCCGCACTTGTCCGATGCTTGCCAATTGCCCGCTTTCCCAGTCCCAATCGACAGTGAAATTTTTGAATAGGGTCCGAACGCAATGTTTTATGGTAAAAAAGGCTTCTACCGTAGAAAAGATAAATTCAGAGCCTCCGCCATCGAACTGAAAATCGAGCATCCCTTCGAATACAGGATGATGGCCATCATAAAATCGATATATTCCCGAAGGAACGACAAGCTCGGACGAACGTTCCCGTTTGCAATAATCAATGGCATTCTGAAACGCACTTCCGTTACAATACCCTTCCTCGGGTCTAGCACCGAAATCAGCGACGCTAACTCTCGTATATCCGCTCCATTCCGGAGCACGGATTGAGATTTCAGGCATGCTCACGGCTGTATCATCATTCTTTACGCGCTCCACTCACCTGCCTCCTCTCTCTATCTGCGCCTGTTATAACTCTCTCTTGCTATATTTATTGTGCCATAGACGTCAGTCCCTTTATATGTGCTCAGTATTGAACATTGGTTGTAGTTTGTTACGATGTTATCGAAATGCTTATTCAAAAAAAACAGCCCCGATCGGTGATCGAGGCCTCCTGCATCCCTATTGCTCAATGAGCATAACGTTGTCGTACAGCACAGTCGCATTATACGTTTCTAAACCGATCTTCCCCTTGCTAAACGTAAAAGCAGGATCTGTTGCGCTTAATTGCAGAACGCCGTCCACATACAGGTCCAATCGATTGCCTATAGCTTCAACCGAAACGCGGTAAGTCGTCCCGACATTAATCGTATAGGCTTTCGACGCCAGCACCGTCTGGGTTGCCGCTATCGTTTTCTTGATTGCAATCCCGTGCATATTGCTGATATAAACAAAATATTTATGATTTGCATCCGTTAGACGAAATACCAGATTCGCAAAACCGCCGCTTCCCGCGGCATTGCTTATTTGAATATCGCTAGCTAACGCGTAGTTGCTCCACGAGTCGATCCCTGCCGTTGCAAGGCTCCCTGAGTAGTCCGTCTGCCTGTATTTCTTGCTGCCGCTATCCGTCACGACCGACCAGCTGCCCGATTGCACGGTCCATCTTCCTGCGGAACTCTCGAAATTTTCGGATAATAAGTAAACGGAACTATAGCTTACGATAGGATTCCAATACATCGTATCGTACAAATTGTTCGCATTCTGATTCGCAACAAAACGTATCGCATCGCCCTTGATCACATCGAGCGTTATTGCGGGGGCTGATACTGCCGTTCCGTAGATGACCTGCTGCCAGCCGCTCTCCGGCCAAATTTGCGCGTTGTTTTTCATAATTTTAACGTTTACGCCATCTGCTCCCGCCCCCGTGTTCAACAGGTGAATGGCTTCGTTTGACGAGAGCGTAATTTCGCCGTCCTCCGGCGCTAACCATGTTCTTACAGAATCGCTTCCATCGGGAGATTGCAGATTTTCCCCTATCGTTAAGTAAGTCGCCCCGTCCCGCCACATTCTCCATGGCGCGTAGTAATTTCCCAATGGCGCATAAGCCGTGCCATTCCATTTGTGATAGTACCAAACCGGCCCCTGCGAGATCGCCCCGACGTCCTTAACCGCTTCATACCTTCTTGCAGATTCCGGAATGGTCCCGCTGGTCGCGCCTGCCGAGGTTGTGCCTGAGCTAACATTTCCATTATTGTCTTCGGCTTCAATCAAATAATAATAGGCTGTGCCGCTTTGAAGCTCTTGCCGGTCGGTAAAGCTTGCGGTCGTTGATTCTCCAACCATATTGCTGTAGGCAGGCGTAAAGCTTGTAGTCGTTGAACGGTAAATATTGTAGTGATGAACTCCTGACCCCGCATCGGAAGCTGCCGTCCAAGATAACAATATGCCTAAGCTTCCGCTATTCCAGGCTGCCGATCCCACGGACGGATTGCTCGGTGCCACAGTATCCAATGCGGAGATGGTGCTGCCTAGATCGAATCCGGTGGCGCTTCTCCATGCCGCTATGGTGCTGTAGCTGACACCAAACCTTTCAGCTTGGAATGCCGTTCCGCTTGCCTGATAGAATCGATTGTCATTGACAAGATCAAGCGGAGCGCTTAACCCGATTTTATAAGCTGAAGTTCCCGAAATTCCGTTCGCCATGACGATCCGATTATTCTGGAACGAATCTCCCGACCAAGCGTCCCCGGGTGACACGTCTTTGCTGCTTAACGCACTCGTATTCGCTTGATCCACTACGATTAAATTATTGGCGACAACGAGATTTTTTAAGCCGGAATATCTGCCCGTATCCGCCGTAAAGTCGCTTAATGCGATTTGGCCTGTTCCGATCGAGGTTTCTCCGCGGTTGCCCTTCACTTTATTGTCAGTGATTCTCGAATTAATGTTCGCCATAGTCGTCACGCCGTTGCCTTTATTATTATGAGCGTAATTATATTGAACGTTGACATATTCATTAGACCAATCAATGTTTAATCCGGAAGCATCATGCCCCGTGTTGCTGTCGGACATATTGTAGACTTCGTTAAACATGACATCAACGTAGGAGCTTGCGACTGGCCAAATTCCTCCCGGTCCCCAGGTGACCCCTGTTCCGGCATATTGTCCGGCATCATGTACGAGGTTCCATTTTATCGTGCTATGATTCGAATTCCCGATGACGATCCCTTGGTTTCCAAGCTGGTATGCCACATTGCTGTGAACCTTCACATTGCGGAATAACGCGGAGCTTTTAAGATTGTCCGACAACGTGCTATCCCAACCGGCAACTCCGATTGCTCTCCAACCGAGCATATAGATTTCATTATGGCTTATAACGATATTTCGCGCGACTTCGCTATGCTTGTTTGTCGGATAAACCGCCGTAATCAGAATGCCCTCCGAATTGCTGTTGATTCCAGAGCCACGAACCCAGTTTCCCTCTATTGTGATATTGGACCAGGTTCCTTCCGCATTATAAGTAATGACGATCGCTCTGTTCGTTGCAGTTGGGCTAGTTAGCGCATTCGTCGTTGTACACTCGATATCCAATCCCGCAATGGTCCATCCGCTCACATTCGTTAGGCTCACCACAGCGGGTGCCGAAGATCGAATGATGGGTTTGCTCCCGCTGCCATAGGCAGTCATTTGGATCGGAAGCAGAGCCGTTCCCGAACCGTTCAAGGAAACGCTTTCGTTCCAAGTATCGCCTGATTTTAATAATATTTTATCGCCAGGATTAAACGTAAGGTTAGAAATTTTAGCCAAAGTTTGCCAAGGAGTGCCTGCGCTAGTCCCGTTATTATGATCATTGCCCGTTGAACTGCTTACATAATAGGTCGTACCCGCTGCGTAAGCCCTGTCATTATAAACGAAGACAATCATGGCTATAACGAATATCCATGCAACAAAGACACACTTTTGGGCCATTGGCTACTCCTCCTCCATGTGCAGTTCATACAGGCGAGCCGTAAATTCGGATGGAAGCGTCACAACTAATGCATTTTCAAGCTGATTCCAGCTGCAACTAACGCTCTCATTCTGGGGAAACCCACATCGAACCGTTACTTTCTTGCCATCGCAATCCGGAATCGGAAATCTCGCTTCACTCGCTCCGCCTTCCAATCTCCATACCGCCACATAAGCCTTCTCACCGCATCTAAGTCCAAGGCTAAGCCAATGATCGCCATGCTTAGGCAAACCAATCGGCCAAAAAGGAAGAGCCTTTGGAATGGACGACCGGATGCTCTTGTAGTAGTAAATCCCCTCGCGAATTAATTCAAAGCGATCCGATGAAATGTCCGACAAGTGCCCGCTCTGATGTACGCGCATTAACATGCTGTTCACCATGTTAAAGATGACCTCTTCCCGGTCTCCGTCCTTCAGCGGATATGACCAAGCAGCGGATTGCTCTGGAGTAAGCGCCGTAGGAGCAGCAGCAGATATCGCCGCAAACTTGCGGTAATCCGTCTGATCGCTAATCGACTGCACGCTGTGCCTGGTGAGCAAAGCATAATCCATACGCAAACCGCCGCTCCCGCAATTCTCGATGACCAAATCCGGATAACGGGCAAATACGCTATCAAGCCAGCGCAGGTAGGCACGGTTATGCTGAAGCAAGCCATCGCCGAAGCTATCGGCGCTAACCTCTGTACCGATCCCTGCATTAATGTTATAGTCCATTTTGATATAACCGACCTTGTACGCCGTCACTAGACGGTCAATCACTTCATCTGCATATTGAATGACCTCGGGATGTCGATAATCCAATTGATACCTGCCGTGATCAATGACCCGCTTGCCATGTCGCATGAAAAACCATTCATCCGGCACTTGCTGCGCCAAGGGGCAATGGATGCCCATAACTTCAAGTTCCAGCCAAAGTCCCGGGATTAAGCCTTTCGCCCGGATATAGTCGAGTACCTCCTGCAAGCCGCCTGGGAAACGTCTTGGTGACGGTTGCCAAAGCCCTACATTGCTCCACCATTCGCCATCCGCATACCAGCCAGCATCGATGCAATAATATTCGCAACCCGCCAAAGCAGCCGCATCAACTAAGGGTAAAATCTTCTCGGTCGTTGGATCAGCGAATAGACAATTCATGTAATCGTTGAAAATAACGGGAAGCCGCTCATTGTCTTCGTTCCTACGACGGATTTCTCGCCGATAGCGCGTCATTTCCACAATTCCCTGTTCGAACCCTCCTTTGACAATCGCAATCGCTGCAGGAACGGAGATAAAGGCTTCGCCTGGCGCGACGTTTTTCCACCAATGGCTTTCGTTCTCCGTAGGGCCGCTTAATTGCAAATAAAGTTGACCATTCGCCTTATCGCTCAATTCCCAATGCCAAGAACCGTTATGCTCAATTTGCCAGCAGATGGCCATTCCCGTCTCCCTATTTTCATATCCACCCATCGGATGAAGATCGGCGGAAGACCAGGTTCCCGAGTTACTGTATGAAAGTCTTTTGATCGAAAAGTCATTTACTTTCGTTAAACCTAGCTCGGGTAGCCTGTAACTTCTCCACTGCAGCTCTCCGTGCCATGCATTATGTGCAATATGAAGACGGCTTTTGGCTTCCCATGATCCGCTGCCTCCGCCCGCGATCCCCGTAACTGTAAACGAAGAAACGTATTCCATTGGAATGGGATTCACACTCTGATTGACGACCTCCGTCCAAGCTCGGATGACAGGGATATCGTTGTAAAATTGATAGTGTACCGTTACACGCATTCCCCTGTCTTCCATAACCACTTCGAGCTTTCTTCCGCTTTCGTTATAGAAATCTCTGTGGCTGTCGTACTTCAGTCTCCCTCCCGGCATGGTCCCCGTATATTTGGAGGCATGATGATCATTCCGATCTTCGCCCGACACTTGCAGTTCGACGATTCGGCGCGTTCCCCGTTCCTCCTCTGTTCCTCGTACATCTTCATTCGATGGGAAAGGAGATAGATGAACCAAACGGACATCTCCGTCTTCGGCAATCTGAATCTCCAAATAAATCCCATTCTCGTATAGTCTAATCCAACTCAGCATCTCCAACGTATCCTTCTCCATGCCATAGGCCCTTGTCACTTTTCATTCACCCTCTTTTCTTGATTAATGGTTCTCATTGTGACACGGGCTCGAAGGCATTTCTATGTGTTAATCAAAGAGATTTGGTTGTGGTTTCTTGTGTACGAAGTTTTTATTGTCCAAGCGCTGTTTGTACTCAAGCGGCGATTGACCTAGATGTTTCTTGAATAGCTTGCTGAAATGGGCATAATCATCATACCCGACTAACTTTCCGACATCATATAGCGATATATCCTCTTTCAATAGCGCAACAGCGGCATCAAGCCTTTTCTGAATGAGGAAATGGATAAAGCTTTGGCCCTTCTCCTGCTTAAAGAGATGACTCAGGTAGTTCGGACTAATAAAGTATTGTTGGGCAAATTCTTTGAGAGATATTTTGTGCGCGTATCGTCGTTCGATATCCTTGATAATTTCGTCAACGATTGGAAAGGTCGTTAACTCGGACGGTTTCTTCTTAAGCTCGTCAATTAACATCCTCATCTGTACAAGCAAATCATGGGGATTGCCGTAGTGTAGGACCAGGTCTTGGACGGTAATGGAGTCTTCAGCGAATGATTGGGTCGACGAAGAGAAGTTCTTGATCACCACGACAAAAAAATTATAAATTTCGGCTAGCCCGTTCAAATGAATGTGATCTTTGGCTATTCCTTTATGCACATCGAATAACGCCGCTTCCAAATGTTCAAGCTTTGTTGCTTTTCCTATCCGCTCCATGATAGAGGGCAATGCCGCGTTTATTCTCGGCCTATAACGGTAAACCCCTATCCTGCCGTTCAAGGAAGAAGTGTCAGCCATCATATTCGCCTGGTTGTAATATTTCGCGATTTGACTGCCGGAGTCGTTCGACAGGCTTACTCCTACATCCCAGTGAAGCTCTGCTGCCATGATTAATACGCGTTTATATACGGACTTAAGCGTATTCGAATCCAAATCGGAATGACTTAATAAATACGCCCATTTAAGCGGGCTTGCCATGGCACGAAAAAAAGAAAAGCCTTGTTCATGCAGCAATCGATCCGAATTCAGCAAATCTTGCTCCGATATGGCTGTTTTGCTTTTCACGATGGCAAAGGCATATCCCGCACCGCTGCCCATTCCAACATTCAAACCTTTTAACTGAGAGACTTGCTGTACGGTTAATCCCTTCTCGATCATTTCCAGAAACAGCATGGAATTGTGGTAGGTCTGTAGTACGCGCTGGTTCCGGTCGCGTTCAGCTAACCGATTGCTGCAATTCGATAACGTATCCCGCAATTCCTGCTCGTTGACAGGTTTAAGCAGATAGGCAAAGCAGCCAAGCTCCAGCGCTTTTTTCGCGTAGCTAAATTCGCTGTATGCGCTCATGAACACCACCAGCGTATGGGGAGAAACACGGTTTACGAAAGACAATAAATCCAAGCCGCTTTTCCCTGGCATACGAATGTCGCTGATCACGACATCGATCGATTTGCGCTTCAACAGGCTTTCAGCCGTTTGTACGTCGTTTACTTTCGCTACAATTTGGAAGCCGAGCGTTTCCCAATCCACAATTTGTTCCATATCCTTCAATATCCACGGCTCGTCATCAACAAGGATCAGCTTATGCAAAGTTTACTCACCCTTTCGCTTTAAGTGGTACGCTGACCGTCACAACCGTCCCCCTATCTCTCCAGCTTTTAATGGATAGACCATAGGGCTTCCCGTAATAGATTTGAATTCTTTTATGAATATTGACGAGCCCGATTCCTTGTCCCAGTCCTGCGGTTTCGGCTGAGCTCTTGTTCATGTTGTCAAAATCCTGCTGCATGCGAATCAAGCGTTCCTCGCTCATGCCGACTCCGTTATCCATCACCTTGATCAGCAATTGATTCTCCTCGTCAACAGTCGCATGGATATGAATGATCCATCGCCCTGTCTTTCCTTCGAGACCATGAAATAAAGCGTTCTCAACAAGCGGCTGAAGGATGAGCTTCACGATCGAACGGGCTCCGAGACCCTGATCCATGATTACTTTAAACTGCAGCCGTTCCCCGAATCTTATTTTTTGAATGTCAATATAGCGCTCCAGATGATCAAGCTCTTTGTGCAGAAGAACAAATTCATCCGTTCGGGTAATGTAGCGGAAATAAGAGACGAGATTGTCAATGGCGACAGCTACCTCCCTCCGTGCGTTGGACAAGGCCATGCCTCTAATCGAGTGAAGAACGTTATACAGAAAATGAGAATTAATCTGGCTCTGGAGACCATTCAACTGAAACATTCGTTTCTCCATTTCCGTTTCATAGAGCTGCTGCTGGGATTGCAGCAGATTGTCCGTAAGCTTCTTGATTTCATTCATCATATTGTTATAGTGGTCTTGAATGATGGTGATTTCATTCTTATAGCCGAATCTCAAACGGGCATCCAGGTCACCGCTCGCTGCGCTATCGAAAATATCGGCCATCTTAGTAATGGGATGGGTCAAGCGAATATTAAAGGAGGCCGCGGCCCAGATGACGATCAAGACCATGATCGCTATAGCCGAAATCACGATATACTGAATGATGGATGCCTTTCCCACAAGCTTATCTGCATTAATTAATGCCACGAACTTCCAGCCCAAGCTTTCGATCGGGAGGGATTGGTACAAATAATTGATGCCGTTCATTTGAAAATCGACGACTTTGTAATCCGGGTTCATTTTAGCCTGGGCATATCGTTTTTCGAAATCGGGATTATGAGTCGAAGAGCCGATGAGATCCCCCTTCTCGTTCATAATATAGAGCTCCGCTTTATCCGCCAAATCCGCTGAGCGTAATATTTGCTGTATCCATTCCGTATCCAATAACAAAACGCCTATATATATTTCCTGCAGGTATTGGTTTGGAAGAACGGATTTAACCTTTCTGAAAGCCAGTATGCCGTGATCTTTTAAAAATGGAGGGGATATCTGCAGCTTATTGCTTAGGTTGTTCGTATTTTGCATCTCCTCCAAATACGCCACCATTGGTTGCATAAGCAGTTCTCCGGTGGATACTAAGCGGAAGTCCTGTAAGCTAATCATGCCGATAGAATTCAGGGCGGGTTCCAGTGACAAGTACGAGTTTAAATTTTTTAGCAAAATATCGGATTCCTGCCATGATTTATTCTGGAGCATGATGGCCTGAACGTTCTTGTTAAAGAAAATCGACTTTGAAAGCTGATCCATTCGGTAAAAATATTCGTCGAAACGATTGTTGGTCTGCGTCACGAAAATATTAATATTATCGAGCGCGTTCTTTTTGAGAATATTAATATAAGAAAAATAGCCCACTGTCCCTAGAAGGAGAATGGGCAAAACGGCAATGCAAATATTTATGAGGATCATACGAGATCTTAACCTATATTTTCTTGTATAGGATACCAGTTCTTTAAACATGAGATCCTCCGAGAAATATGATGGTAGCAACATTTTCATAGCAGATCGGACAAGGGTTAACGACTCTATATTGTCACAATACCATCGGTTTGTCTATGTGTTTTACGGCGAAATCATATGTGCTTTTATGCGATTTCATTGTGCGAACCCGCAAGCCTTCAACCAATTAATGGCCATTAGCAAATTCCCTGTCGAATTCATGTGAACTTGATCCACGGTTAGCGTCTTCCCGCGTTGCTCCCTTAAGTATGAAGTAAATGTTTGATACTGAGGCACGAGAATGGCTTCGAATTCCGCGGCGACCTCTCTTATGATTTGATTATAGGGAAGAAGGCGATCATTTTTCCCATCGTTCGAATCTTCGGATAGGATTGTCGTTTCCATTACGATCAAGGAGGAGCCCGTCTTGCTTTTCGTTTCATTCAATAATTCCCGGTAGGTATCCCTGAATTCATTGCAGCTGACGTTTTTCCATTCATCATTTATGCCAATCGATATGGTCAGCCAGTCGGGCTTTAACTCGATGACGTCTTCCTTCCACCGTACCTTTAGATCCAATATCGTCTCACCGCTTATCCCTTGGTTCACGACCTGCAAAGTGATTTCCGGACGTACGATCGATAAGTAATCCCGAACGATGCGTACATATCCGCCTCCCATATGTTCAGGATCATCCTTTCTGCCGCAATCCGTAATGCTGTCGCCAATAAATATCATTTTCTGACCTTCTTGCAGCAACATCTGCCATCTCCCCTTTATTTAATGAATAGATTGTATACGAGTTGGGCAGCCTCCGCCCGCGTCGCCTTGCTCTGAGGCGCAAACAGGTTGCTTCCTCTTCCACGAACCAAGTTCGCTTCTTCGGCAGCGGCAATGTAGGGTAGAGCCCATCTCGGAATATCATGCGCATCGGCATAGCCGACCGCCGCCTCCTCCGGCTTCGGTTGAATGCCCGCCGCACGCACGATCATCACGACCATTTCCGACCGGCTGATGAATTGGTCTGGGGCAAACTGATTTGCGCTTACCCCCGTAACGATCCCGGCTTGAATGGCTGCCGCTACGCTATCCGCATACCATGCATCCGCTTTGACATCGGTGAACGTGTGGTTTACGCCTTCGGTTTCCAGGTTAAATGCATTCGCCAGTAAAGTTGCGAATTCTGCTCTGGTCGTTTTTCCTTCTGGGTTAAATCGCCATTCATCCACGCCATTGACCATATGCTTTGCTGCCAGTATTTGAAGCACCCGCTTCGCCCAGTGACCTTCTTTCACATCGCTGAAAGCTTTGTTATATTCCATGACCGAATACACGCCAGGATGCTGCAGCGTCACCTTAACTTGATTCATCGCCTCATCGATTTCGCCGCCGACATATCTCCATTGCAGCTTCGCCTTATCGTAATTGTAAATACCGAGAAGCTCCGGATCTACTTGACCAGGATCGTAAGGCAGAGATAACGTAATGCCGCCTGGGACTATGCCGGTCGCGATTTCGCGATGGTCGGAAGACTTGAGTTTGATTTCGAAATCATAAGCTTCACCAGCGATTTTCATCCTCGCTTTGCTGCCGTTGAGCGGTGCGTTTACGATAGCTGAATCGTTGATAGGACTCATGGTTACTTCAATATAAGCTCCGGCGGCCATGCCTGATTGTTCTCTGAGATCATCCAAACTCTCTTGGCTTATGGTCATCGACACTTTACCACGGTGCACTTGAAGCGGATAATTCCCAACTTCCGATAAGAGGACGACAGCTCTGGATTGGCCTTCCTCTAGCTTCACTTGAGCCGCGCCGTCCTTAATCTCTACCTTGGAGCGGACGATGCCGACTTGGCCTCCAGAACTTCCATTGCCTTCCCCATCCGCTTTCTCGCCTAATGCGGTGATCGCTGATTCGTTGGAATGACCGCTTTCTCCATAAGCATCATAGGCTTCCGCAATAAAGTAATAGGTCGTTCCCTTTGTAAGCCCCGATACCGTATGATGCGTCGCGCTTCCCGTATCAATCTTGCTCGAATACACTCCGCTCGCTGTACCGTATTTAATATAATAGCCTGTCGCTCCGGGTATCGCGCTCCAACTCAATTGCGCCTCTCCATTTCCGGCTATCGCGCTAATCGTTGGAGCTTCAAATTTCTGTTTGCCAAGAATCAAATACCCATATTGAATCGGTGCTTTTCCCGCGCCGATCCCGCTGTTGTATTCAATCCATCCGTTTCGGGCATCTCCGTTGCCTGAGTTGATGAAGCTTCCGTCGCTATAATTGGCAAGGACAGAGATTCCCAAGGCGGAACCGTCTTTCACGGAAATTCCTCCCGGGAGGATTTCGCCCCAAGGAATACTCAATTCGTAACTCGTAGATTTCGTCGCCTCGTCTCTGGAAATCGCCATCTCCCCTACCGTAAACTCGCCTGTTGTTTTGCCGGCAATGGCATTGTAACGATACCCGACAGCCTGGCCGTCGTCGGTTAATCCGAAGGCGAATTCTGAATATCCTTTGCTTCCCGGAACAGGCCCTCTTTCGGGATCGATAGCGATCTGAATGCTGGAGCCTTTCCACAAATCGGCCGCATTCAAGATCGGCAAACGGTGTACGTCTTCCGTAACCTTGATTGCGATATACAAATTGTCTTCATCCCATCTGGTATGCCCTAACGCATTTAACCTTTGCAGAGACCATTGATCAGTGAAAGTGCTTTCGATACTCCTCACCTGGTCTCTCTGATTCATGACAAACTCGGGAGAACCCCATTCTTGAATGGAGCCGTCAATCGTCGGGCTCGATGGCGTGAATAAGCTGCGCAAGGCACTTACTTGCTTGTTTACTTTAATCCTTCTCGACTCGGTGACAGTTCCCGTCGTATCGTAAACCTTGTATTGCAGAGAATGCTCTCCGTTGCTTAAGCCCTTTACGGTATAGGCATATGGCGATGCCGTCATTTCCTGTATTAATTTATCATCCACGTACAGCTCTACTTTTTGAATGGGTTGTATTCCCGCGATATAAGGCATGGTCTGTAAATCGGCTACATTTAATTGGTAACCATCGCGAAAGGTTGCGAAATCAACCATTTTCGGTTGCTCGGTTTCCGGGACAGTCGGTCCGGTAGTTAGATGGACAGCCTCTGAAGCAGCCCCTACAATTCCGCTACGATCCTCCGCTTCAACCTTGTAATAATAGGTCGTGTTTGGCTGTGCTTCTTCCCTGTCAGTAAAATATGCCGTAACGGATTCTCCCACCATATTGGAATAAGCCGGCGAAAACGCCGCGTCTTCGCTTCGATAGATGTTATAGTGCAGAATCCCGTTCCCTTGATCTTCTCCCGCCGTCCAGGCTAGCTCCGGATAATCGCTAAGCGTCGCGGTAACTTGATTTACATTCGAAGGAATCGATTCATCAAGCGGCAGCACTCTTGTATTGCCGTCAAACCCTGTGCCCTGTTGCCATGATGCAAGACTCGTATAGGTTGTTCCATGGTAAATCGAGCTAAAGGCTAGCGCTTCGTTAGCAACATTATTATGATCAATAACATCGAAGTTCGTGTTTGAAGCAATATCGAAAATAGTAAAGTTCGTTATTCCTCTGGCAACCGCAATGTGATTATCATAAATCCTATTTCCCGTCCACGTTCCATGGGGATTAGAAGCGCTGTTGATCGCGGCCGAATTCTCTAAGTCTACGATGATCATATTATTGGCGACATCCAGATCATGCTCTCCTGATGAGAGATCGGGTCTGCCCGTGAAATTCCCGAGCGCGATTTGACCCTTTCCGTTCGACTGCTGCCCTTGATTGCCTCTGACTTTGTTATTCCATATTTTTGTTCCGTAGTTACTCATTGTCGTTATGCCGTTGCCTTTGTTATCGTGCGCGTAATTATACTGAACGGTAATATTGTCACAGTACCAATCCACGTTAACCCCTGATCCGTCATAACCCGATCCGGCGTCCTTCATGTTATAAACCTCGTTGAATTTAATGACGGAATCGCGGGAGGCAATGATCCATAAGCCGCCTGGCCCCCAAGTATCCACGCCGAGACCTCCGTCATGAACAACATTTCTTTCGATAACGGAATGATGGGCATTTTGCAGGACGATTCCTTGGCTGGCCGTATGATGCACGTAATTTCCGCTGATTTTAAAGTTTCCAAACAGCATCTGGGAGCGCAAATCCTCGTTTTTCGCGGTATCCCATCCGGCAGTGGTTATTCCATACCACCCCACATGATGAACCTCATTGTTGATGATCGAAACATCCGTTACAACCTCTTTGATGTCGGTTCCCGGAATCAACGCCGTAATCATAATACCATTGCTATTACTGTTGTAATGAGCGCTGTATACGTCATTCTCTTCAATTCGAAGATTCTCGTGGCGCTGGGCATGATCATAAATAACGTTAATTCCTGCTGTAATATTGCTCCACGATAACGTGGAAGAGGTTAGGATGTTAACGGCTAATCCCTTAATCGTCCAGTGGCTCAAATTATGCCCAGTGACCACACTTCCGCCGTATGGAGCATTCCACGAGATGACAGGCTTAGCGCCCGAACCGTAAGAAGAAACCGTAATCGGATGCTCCTTCGAGCCGGAGCCGCTCAGAACCAGCGGTTCATTCCATGCGTCGCCGGATTTTAAGAGAATGGAATCCCCTGCGCTGAAAGCTGAAATATTGATTTTATTAAGCGTTTTCCATGCGCGATCAGCGCTTAAGCCATCGTTCGCATCATCGCCAGTGCTGGAACTAACGTAATAAGCGGCGTGACCCTCCGAATGAATAGGCGCTACTATCTTTTGAACCTCAACATGATCAAAGTCCGCCGTTGCCCTCGACATCTTCAATGCAATCTTTCCGGCTGCAAAAGAGGTGTCTTGCGTGGACAGCAGTTTATCGCCGTTCATATAAAAGTCGATGGATTTCCCTCCTGCTACACCTTTGAATGCGTAGGCCTTCCCCTCTTCCATACTGAAATCAGCTTCTGTAAGCGTTGTCAAAATTCCGTCCAATACTTTGACAATCCGGATTTTCCCAGCTTCGGTATACTGTAAATCGTATCTGTTTTGGCTATCCTGATATCTTAAGCTTAAGCCAATCGTTCCATCCTCGCTTATGGCTGTCGGGATCACTTGAGCTTGTACGGAATAATCTGCCCATGCGCTATCGCCTGTATAGGAAATGCCGCCATTACTGTCCGTTTGCGAATAAACTCGGTTAGCAGACAGATCTGTCACGGCAACATGATCGAATTGCGCCGTTGAGGCCCACGTGGCAAGCGCTACCTTCCCTGATGGAATATAACCGTTCTCATCCGTAGACTCGATAACCAAATCACCGTCTTTATACACATGAATTTGATTTCCTATCACATCGATTTTCAGATGCACGAATCTTGAGACATCCAGAGAAGGGCCATCATATGCCTTTAACCAATCTTGAGCGCTGCCGCTTTGCTTCATCAACCTGATGTAAGATTCACTCATGTACAAATAGTAAAAGTTCTGGTTATCCTGATGCCGAAACTCCAGCATCGCTCCAGCGCCGCTGATCAGCTTCACATCCGCTTCAAAGGAGTAATCGGTCCAAGCATTGATCCCTGTGATTAGTTCTGCTCCTCCATTGCTGGAACTCTGTTGATAGACTTTAGAGGAGTCTCCTTGTTCGCTAGACCACTCGCCGCCATTAATAGTCCACCCTACGGCTGTTTCATTCTCGAATTCTTCAGAGAATAGAGTTGCTCCCGTACGATTAACGGTAGCCCAGGAACCGCTCTCAGGAGTCCAGGCCGCAGCTTCTTCATCTTCGAAATCATCAAAAAAAATCGTGCTATCATCTGCTTGGGCATACGAAATATTCGTTCCCGAAGGCCAGCCCATCGTCAGCAGCATCGCTACCACTACAACTAAGAAAACTCGTTTCCAGATCATTTTTCTCAAATTCATAACCCCCTGTGATTGATTCCCCCTCGTAACATCATTATCCTATCATTTCGTACAGCTCCATTAACATGTACTTATCTTTGAAACTGCTATGTGTTTTGGTGGTATTTTGGCTTCAACATTTGAAAACCAAATCAAGCACAACCTTTATGGAATGGCGAATATCGAATGGCAATAAAAATGAACCATCCATTGTGATGCCACAACGACTGGTTCATTTGTATCAGCATGCGAATAGCCAATCCGTCCGCAATACGGCAAGCTATGAATCATTCGTGGAATGTTCATCCTAACCGTTATTTCACCCGGAACGTTCTCGGCCCGTACTTCTTCACTAGAATAAGAGCAACGACTACATAGACTAGAGCTGCCACAACCGTAATTGCCGTGAATGAATCAGCTTGCGGCCTCAGCACAATACTAACCCCACTCAAAGACGACACCGCCATGCTCAGCACAAAATAAAGCGGATTTTTCATATTAAGCTCCGTCGAATACGGCTGAAGAATATAGTACATAAACAAATGATGCACGGTATAAAAGATAGCCATCGCCACCACACAGACCCAAAACAAAAGCAGCTCTCGATTCAGCCATTCTCCACCGGCAGCAGCCGTGACAGCCGATAATGACACTCCTAAAGCAGCAGCAATCAGCAGATTCAAGCTAAGCATTCGCCCAAGTCGAATGAGAAAGTGCTGATAGGCTGCGCTGCGATAGAAGCTATACCTCATCAGACTAAGATCGCAATTGTAGAACATCGCTTTGCAAAGATTCTCGCCTGTCGACATGAAATACATTATTAACGGCAGGAAGGGGAATAGCAATCCCAAGCTCCATTGCATCCCAAACAGCTGTCCTTGGAATAGAAGCATAAGGATGACACCGGCTGCTAAGGCAGCACCAATGATTATTAACCGCTTATTCATAGGACCGTTTACCAGACTCCTATGTCTAAGAAAGAATATCGCGTTCAGATAGGCATGTCCTTCTTTTCCATCAACCTTATGCTTCTGGCTTAGACTTAAGTCGTCATCGCTATCCTTCGACTTCACGCTCTTCTTCTGGGCATCTGTCATCATTCGGCCTAGATTCATCAGTGGATCATCCCGCTTACTTGCCGCCTCGACAACTTCTACATATTTGGGATAACGGGCCAGTTGAATGGCTGCGAATAAGCCTCCCGCTATGATTACAATGCAGACCGGTAAACTCATAAGAATAGTTTCCGTTGATAGAGCCTTGCCAAGCAGGAGCGGCAAATACGCAGCAGCATATCCAATGATGATAACGCACCATACAATAGCTGTTTGTTTAATAAGCACCGTGCCTGTTTTCTCAAAAAGCTTGAGATGTGCGTACTCTGCAGCAATCCGCCATAGCGTAAGCAATAATGTTAAGAGAAGTGTTTCTAAAACAGAGGCTCCGAGAAGAGTACCAAACACAAGCATGGCAGGTACCAAATAAACAAAAAAAGTCACATACCGATAAACGAGCGATACCTGCATATATCTTCTAGGAGACAATCTCATTATTTTGACAGCTAAGTATTTCTCCCGCTTCGGTTCAAGTATAGTCGCACTGCTGAAGGCTGCTACAACAAAGCTGATGATGGTGAAAATATGTATAAACTGCGATAGCCGAAACTGCTGTGTCATCCCCTCTCCTATGCCCATCACGGGAATAAAAATAAGTAATCCTACGTAAACAAACCGTAGTAAAAATCCCCATAGTTGGGTGAGCAGCAATGCAATAATAGCAACGCCTTTTTTAAGATCCAAATTGGCATAAAGGCTGTTCTTGATTAGCTTTCCGATGAAAGGCAGCTTCTGAATGTAATAAATGAGCATATTGGCTGTGATAGAGGTACGGATAGCCAGCAGCGTACTAAGTGTTCTCAGCATGCGACTCATCCTTCAGCAGGTTAATGACGGATTGCTCGAATTCCGCGCTATGCAGCAGCTCTGACGGTACCGAGGACAGCTTGCCTTTGTTCAATACGACTAGTTCATCACATAGATCAGACGCTAATTGCAAAATATGTGTGGAGAAAATGAGAATATGATCGCTCTTCATCTCTTTGAGCATGTTCTTCATCTCCAGTGCAACAATGACGTCGAAGGAGGTAAGCGGTTCATCGAGCAGAATGACCGGAGGCTTCGTAATGAGAAATAGCAGCATCTGCAGCTTATTCTTCATCCCATGTGAATAGCCTTTAATAAGCTTGTGGCGATCCTCCGCCGTCATGCTCATCATGTCAAAATACTCGTCAATCGACTTTTCCATCTGGAGCTTATCCCCATTAATATCCATAAAAAACTTCACAAACTCAAAACCCGTCAGAAACTCGGGTAGGATCGGAAGTGAATACACGTATCCAACATCCTGCTCACTTATTTTACGTGTGCGTCCATTCTCCTCCAGCAGCACTTGCCCGCCATCCATGCTCTTCTCTCCGCTCAAGCAGTCGAACAGTGTCGTCTTTCCCGCCCCGTTCCGACCTAGCAGTCCGTATATCTTCCCTTTCTCAAAGGTAAATCCCGCTCCTTGAAGCACCTGTTTATCCTCAAACTGCTTAATGATATTGTCTAGCATTAATCGCAATGACTATTCCTCCATTCCTTTCATACATGCAATAACCTAAATATATACGAAATTGGGAATGAAAAGTCTCGTGTAATGAAATGAGATGCCTCTCACCATTAATGCGTGAGTGCATCCCAACTTTTAGAAAGCATTTTAATTAACGATTACTAGGCTAAGAAAATGCTTGTCCCAGCCGTTTGGCAAATCGAAACCATTTCTTGGTTCGGGCTTTCGTCCGTAATGATTCCCGTTACGGCTTTCAAATCCGCGAAAGAAATGAGCATGCTCGTACCGAACTTTGAGTGGTCCATTACAATATACGACTCTTTTGCTTTTTGAATGGCAACACGCTTGATTTCTGCCTCATGCATGTTGGAGTTGCTGAATCCGTGCCGGGGATGAAGCCCCGTTGCTCCTAAGAATACTTTGTCAAATGCCATGCGGGAAATCGTCTCCAGCGTGACAGGCCCTATCATTGACTTTGTCGAGTCCATTAATATTCCACCAAGAACTATCGTCGGAATCCTTTTTTCCGACAACTCGGCTGCTACGTTAATAGCATTCGTAACCATGGAAATATCGGCATCTTCCGGGAGATGCCGCGCAATCTGAAGCGTGGTAGAACCTCCATCAATAAAGATCGACTCGCCCGGTTGAATGAAGCTGGCCGCAAGTCGCCCGATTCTCTCTTTCTCTGCTCCTCGTACAGTTGAACGCTCTCTCAGCGCAACGTCTTTCGAGGCAAGAATGGCGCCACCGAACGTTCTTTTAAGCAAGCTGCTGCGTTCCATTTTCTCCAGGTCTCTTCGTACCGTCATATCCGTTACGTCGAAGAAATCCTTCAATTCCGCTATTTTGACCTCGCCTTTGGTCTGTAACTGTTGCATAATTTGTTTTTGTCTGTCATTCAAATCGTCCTTCATGGCACTCCCTCATATCTCCAGCAGATGATTTAAGCAAAGCAATAAACGATTCCATTTCCGAAAAGTTATACCTTAATTGTATGGGATGAAATTATGGAAATCAACAAAACATGTTTCATTCCATAATATTTTCGTCTATTTCAAACATTCTGCTGTTTGGAACTGCTTCATGGCTATCAACGTTTCAGTCGGTCAAATAAAAAATCCACGATATGGATTGCTTTCATTCGTTCAGGAGAGCCAAGCTTCTCGA
Source organism: Paenibacillus sp. J22R232 (assembly GCF_056269165.1). Lineage (NCBI taxonomy): Bacteria > Bacillati > Bacillota > Bacilli > Caryophanales > Paenibacillaceae > Paenibacillus > Paenibacillus sp. J22R232. Next base: position 337,125 of record NZ_JBWDNK010000006.1, read on the forward strand.
TCCCATGCTTCATTTGCAGCACGCAGCCGGGATTGCTGGTCACTACATATTCCGCTTGCGTATTGTTCGCGTCCACCATCTTATGCTCCAATATTAGTCCTGCCATTTCCGGTTGCGTAACGCCTACTATCGTATTTAATTCGCCTTTAACTTCGATGCTTAACAATGCAAGTCCCCCGGAATGATAATGGACGAGAAACACAAACGTCTCTTTATAGCGTACAGCAGAAAGGAGCGTCGGTTTCTCGTCATAAAAACGACTATTATTTATGGTTCAAGCGGTAATATAAATCATTCCAGCGAATCTCGTTCTCCAGGCTCGCCATCGTAGACGCCTGATTAATAATGATGCATTCGATACCGGCCATCTTAGCCCAGTCCGCCAGCTGCTCGCTTGTAACATGGAAAGAGAACCCGAAGTGGTGCGCCCCGCCAGCCAAAATCCACGCTTCCGCCGCATCCGATAACGAAGGCTCAGGCTTCCACAGAACCCGCGCTACCGGCAGGTTCGGCATTTCCTTCTCGTTTTTCACAGCCGTTACTTCGTTCACGATCAGACGAAATCTGTCTCCAAGATCAACGACGGTAGCATTGATTGCTTTGCCGCTATTCCCATTAAAAGTAAGCCGGGCAGGATCGGCTTTACCGCCGACAAACAGCGGATGAACCTCAATCTTTGGCTTGCTTACGGCAACTGTCGGGCATATCTCTAACATATGGGCGCCGAGCACAAGCTGATTGCCCTCCTGCATGTGATACGTATAATCTTCCATAAAGGACGTGCCTTTGTTTTCGGCCATTATTTTCATGATGCGAACAAGTGCCGCCGTTTTCCAATCACCTTCTGCCCCAAAGCCATATCCGGCAGCCATGAGTCGCTGCGCAGCTAGGCCAGGCAGCTGTTTCAAGCCGTGTAAATCTTGAAAGCTTGTCACGAATGCGCTGTAACCGCCTTCATGAAGAAACGCTTTCAATGCAAGCTCTATACGCGCTTGCTCCCGAATCGCATCAAGCTCGGTGCCTTCGTGTTGACCGTTGTCTGTGAAATCATAAAGTTCTTTGTATTCATCCATTAATTCGTTGACTTGTCCATCCGTGACATCCTGCACACGTTCCGCCAAATCGCCTGCGGGATAACCGTTAACCGACCACCCGAACTTTATTTGCCCTTCTACTTTATCACCTTCCGTAACGGCGACATAACGCATGTTATCGCCGAAACGGGCGATCTTCATCGTCTGGCTTTCCGTATAGCCGGCAGCCGTTCTCATCCAAGAACCGATTCTGCCGCGTGCTTTTACGTCTTTCCAATGGCCTGCAATGATTTTACGGGCTATGCCAAGACGGGCTCCGATAAATCCGAATTCCCGGTCGCCATGCGCCGCTTGATTCAAATTCATGAAATCCATGTCGATGCTGTCCCAAGGAATATCCACGTTAAACTGCGTATGAAAGTGAAGCAACGGCTTACGCAGCTGGGTAAGGCCTGAGATCCACATTTTTGCTGGCGAGAAGGTATGCATCCAAGTGATGATTCCCGCACAATAATCGTCTGAATTCGCTTCCAGACAGACACGGCGAATAGCTTCCGGCGTTGTTACGACTGCTTTAAATACGATTTGATAAGGAAGAGCATCGTCTTGATCCAGCCCGGCAACCATTTCCTTCGCATTGTCCTCTACTTTTGACAAAACATCTTCTCCATACAGTCCCTGACTTCCGGTCACGAACCAAAATACATAAGGCTTAGTCTGCAGCATAGCTGTATCCTCCTTAGAATGTGTTTATATAAATCGCAATTCCAATCGGTAATCTACGGTTTCACCCGGCTCTAATATACGGAGCGATCCGCTCTTCCTTTCGTCCGCCCTGCCTCTCGTCCAGCAATTAGAAGGCTCAAGTCCGAGAACATGCTCACCCGACCCTGGCATATGCCACTGAACGATTTTTGGAAGCGTGACGGGATCCCACTCCAGTTCGACCGACAGCCCCTGTGAACTGGTGTTTGTAGGACGAGCCGGGAATGAAGGACTGTGAATACGTGCGCAGACCGCATCCTTGCACTCGTCAAGCTTATGATAATACACTTGTTCCTTAAAGGAAGGATCAGGCGCTTGCCATACGCCCATCCTGCCCATATCCATATCGCTGTCGCGAGTTGAAGTTTTTCCTCTGGGAAGCTCTACGGTCGTGTCCTCGGCAAGCAGCGGGAATCCAAAATTGAAATGATATAGCATCATATGAGGCGCAGGACGGAATCCAACATTCTGAACGGAATCCACGATCGCGATGCGATTTTCGCCTAAATGGCTCATTATTGTCCTTGTCAGGCGTAGATTCTCACCAAAAATCGAGGTCTCCTCTATGACTCCGCGGACTCGCAGCACATAATCATCGCCTTCCCATTCTGACCAAGAAGAAATTTGGCGTGCTGGCGTATGATGAATTCGGCCATGAAGACCATATTCGCCGTCGCTGTCTTTGCCCGGTGATCCAACCTGCGTTAACCCGCATGTCATAAGCAAGCCACCGGATGCCGTTCGCAGCCATTCTGCTTCTCGCTGACCGTAATAAGAAGGATGAGGCTCTCCGTTGCTCGCTGACCAACTAACGGGTACGCCATGCATTTCGGCAAGCGAGATATCCATTCCCTTGCTTGGCGTGACCCAGTAAGATAATCCCCCTCCGGTTCGCACCCGGAACGTGTCTACTCCCGCTTCAGGCCCTTCGCTTCTGGTATAACGTTCAATACCGCCAATTTGCTCGATACGGCCAACTCTCGCTTCCAGCTCGCGGCGACTCCAGTCTTTTCCATAAAGCTTCACGTTTTCCTCCTCCCTTCAGCAGCGCTAATCCCAGTTCAGCGAAACCGTTCGATCTGTTTTCTTTGACTCCAAAGCGGCTGTGAAAAGCTGATGGCTCATTGCCGCTTCTTCCGGTTTCGCGCATTGGAAGGAAGATTGGTTGTCTTTGCCGTTTGCGACCTCATCGCAGAATGCCGCCCACATCTGTAAAATCGAGTCCGAGAAGCCGAATTCGAAAATACCGCCAGTAATCGTTCCATAGGCTGATTGATACGGAACGTCTGAAATATGCCATGCTTGCTCGCCGCCTGGCTCGTATGGAAGGAATGCGACTTGCTTCGGGTTCTTGGTCGTGTACTCTGCAGACCCTTTTGTGCCGTTAATGCGGAGAAACCAAGTATTGGCGTGACCTGGAGCTATCCGTTTCATGGAAAGCACCATCGGGAAATCATGCTTGCCTGTTTTCACTTCACATGCCAGAATCGCATTATCCCATGTTTCGCAAGCAGCCATGCCGCCTTTTCCATCCGGACGCTCCTCTACGATTTTACTAAGCAGCGACCTGACGTTCGCTGGCTTCCAACCGAAGCGGAAAGGCAGATGAGCCACGTGCATGCCCAAATCGCCCATGCAGCCATATTCGCCATTGGTTCCAATGCGACGCTTCCAATTGATCGTTTTATTCGGATCGAGGTCACTGCTATGCCAGAAGCCGGCTTCCACCTCGATAATCTGACCGAGCTTTTCTTCATTAACCCATTCGACAATCCGCTGGGCTCCCGGGAAGAACGGAAATTCAGAGGAGCAGCGAACGATTACGTCCGGATTCTCCGCGATTGCCTTCATAATTGACCGATTGGCTTCTGCATCGATGCCAAATGGCTTCTCGCCAAGCAAATGTTTACCGGCTTTAATGATATCTATATATAATTGCTCATGCAGATTATGCGGCACTGCGCAGTAGACAGCATCCACGTCCGGATCCGCGATGAGCTCCCGGTAATCGGCAGTGGCTTTTTTCACGTTAGGCAGGTTATTTGTGAACCATTCTGTCGCAGGAAGATGCGCATCGCATACATGTGTAATCTCAGGAATAAAATCCACATTGGCCAAGTGGCACCAACGCGCCGCGGCGCTCGCAAATTCTTTTCCCATTAATCCGCAGCCGATGACACCGAAACGTATGACTTTTTTCGGCATGCCGATTACGCCCCTTTCAAAATTGCGATTGCTTGCTGAGGCGTCGCGCCTTGGTGAACGACAGCCATAAACGCGCGAGTCATCGCCTCTGGATTATCATGCTGGATAACATTTCGTCCATATACAATTCCTGAAGCTCCCTGCTCCATAAGAGCATAAGTTCTTGACAGAATTTCTTCGTCCGAAGCCCGTCCGCCGCCGCGTGGTAATACCGGCTTGCCTGATGCGGCTTCTACGACCTTATGATAATCCTCAACGTTATCGCATGGATCGGCTTTGATGATGTCCGCGCCAAGCTCCGTACCTTGACGAACAAGCGGTACGATCTTCGTAATGTCGCCGTCGACCATATAGCCTCCTTTTTGCTCGTTCGGAAGCATAACGAGCGGTTCTACCATAAGCGGCATGCCATAACGCTCGCACTCCGTTTTCAGCTTCGATATATTTTGCACGCATTGGCGGTGAAGCTCCGGTTGTCCGGGCAGAAGCAGCAGATTTACAACGACACAAGCCGCGTCCAAGCGAACAGCTTGTTCAACCGGATGATGAATGAGTTCACTGAATAAGTGCGATGGAAGCTTCGTGCCGTATACGTTAGCAACATCCGTGCGCAGCACGAGTGACGGCTTTTTTTTGCCTGGAATAGCTTGAAGATGCTCGGCTTGGCCAACGCTAAGCTGAATGGCATCGGGATTGGCACGTACAATCGTTTCGATTGCTGCTTTCATATTCTCAATGCCTGCCAAGAATGAATATTCATTGAAAAAGCCATGATCGATCGCTACGTCAAAGCACTTGCCTTGTTCACTAAATAAACGGTTTAAACGAGCGGTAACGGACATTTTTGACACACCCCATATCCTTGTTTTGTTGGTAATTACGCTTTGTTGCTGCTGCGGAACGTACGCATAATTTGCTGCGCGTCTTCTTTGAAGTCCTGAATCACATTCATCATGAATTCGTGATAGAACGTTTTCTCTTCTGACTGGATGAAACGTTCTTTGGCCCGGTCAACAACCTTAAGAGCCATCCCCGTGTAATAATTGATCTTGGACGCACCGTGATCGATGGACTTGTGGAAGTCTTCCTCCGACAACCCAGACCCGCCGTGCATCACAATCGGAACGCCAGCCGTATTCCGAATTTGCTCCAATCGCATTAAATCCAGAACCGGTTTTTTCAAATAAACGCCGTGAACCGTACCGAATGCAGCGGCTAGCGCATCAATACCCGTTCGCTCAACAAATTCCCTTGCTTGCTCGGGATCGGTATAGAGCGAAGTATCGTCAATGATGGAATCATCGTCCTCGCCTTCCGCCCCGCCGCTTTTTGGCCGGGTTACGTAGCCGAGCTCACCTTCCACCGAAACGCCAAGCGTTTTAGCAATCTTCACGACCTCTGCGGTTTTGCGAACATTTTCTTCATATTCATACTCCGAGCCATCGAACATGATCGCGTTAAAGCCTAAATGCATCGCATTCGTTACCGCGGAGAAACTCTTCCCGTGATCAAGAAGGATGCTGACCGGTACCTTGGCACGGTTCATCGCTTCTACCATGATAGGGGCAATCTGCTCGAGCGGCGTATACTTAAAATGAATTTCGGCATGGCATAGGATGACTGGAGACTGTTCATCCTCAGCGGCTTCAATGATTCCGCGAACCATATCTAAATTTATTGCGTTAAAGCAAGGAACGGCATAGCCCCTACGGGAAGCATCCCGCAGCATTTCACCCATGGAGACTTTAGACAAATTACCATCCGCCTTTCTATTCAGTCCTTATTTAAAATGTTCGTTTCAAACACAGTATAGTTAATTCCTGTATAATAAGCAACAACAAAATTACAATATTAAACACTTTGTTACTTTTCAAAAAAGTGCTTCAAATGAAAAACGCCAGAAGACCCCCTATTTAACTGAAGATTTCAGCCATTTCGTTCAACTAATCGACATTAAAACTTTCATTATACAAATGAACAAATATTGTTTATAATGAACATATAACTTTTATTGGAGGGATAACAAATTGTCACTAATGGGACTCGACATCGGAACGACTGGATGCAAGGCTTCGCTCTTTGACGAGGGAGGAACTCTTCTTTCAGCCGCGTATATGGAATACCCTTTGGAACAGCCCAAACGGGGAGCATTCGAGCTGGATCCAGAACGGGTCTGGGAGTCCGTCAGACGGGTTATCGCAGATGTGCTCTTAGCTGTTCCCGGCATCAATGTTCGCGCCCTTAGCATTTCTTCCTTGGGCGAGACGGTTGTTCCCATTGGCCGTGATGGACATGTATTAAGCAATGCCATTTTGTATACGGATTCAAGAGGTATCGAGCAAGCCGCAATCATTGAACAAAAAATCGGCAGGAAACGGACGATGGAGCTTACGGGAGTCCCCCTGCATCCGATGTTCTCCCTCCCAAAGGTCATGTGGATCAAGCAATACCAGCCTGAGATTTACCAAAATACATGGAAATTCATGCCGTTTGGCGATTTCATCGCATTTTTACTCACGGGTATTTCCGTTACGGACTACACCTTGGCCTCCCGCACTATGGCCTTTAACGTGTCCAAAAAAGAATGGGACTCTGAAATGCTTGAAGCTGCCGGAATTGAAGCAGACAAATTTCCTGACCTCATTCAGTCTGGACAAATCATTGGACCCGTTCGCAATGAAATAAGGCAATCGCTAGGTTTCCGTTCAGAAACGTTAGTAGTAGCAGGCGGCCATGATCAAGCCTGTGCAGCTCTCGGTGCAGGTATCCTACATCACAATCATGCGGTGGATGGCATTGGAACGGTAGAATGCATTACGCCTGCCTACACTTCACCCATTCTGGATAACAAGATGCTTCAGTATCAATTCAATTGCGCACCTCATGTCATTGAAGGCCTCTATTTGACGTATGCCTTCAATTTTACTGGCGGTTCCCTTATTCGGTGGTACCGGGATAAATTCGGTCAAAGCGCCGAAGCCGAAGCCCGAAAAATGGGCATTAATGTTTATGACTATTTGAATGCAACAGCTGCAGCCTCGCCTACCGATTTGCTCGTGATTCCCCATTTTGCCGGATCGGGTACGCCTTACATGAATCCCGAAGCCAAGGGCACGATTTATGGATTATCGTTTGATACAGATTCCGCCCATCTGTACCGGGCATTAATGGAAGGGGTAACGTACGAAATGCGCTACAACCTCGAATGCCTTGCGGAAGCAGGCATTCCGATTGAGACGCTGCGTGCGGTAGGCGGTGGAGCTAAATCCGACGTGTGGCTGCAGATCAAGGCAGACATCATGAATTGTCCCGTAGAAAGATTAAACGTCAGCGAAGCTGGAACGATGGGCAACATCATTCTTGCAGGAAAAGCTTCCGGCGTTTACCAGTCTTACGAGGAAGCCGTAGACGTGCTGGTCAAGCCGCTTCGCGTGTTTTACCCAAGCGAGCCTAATACGTCACTCTATCTGGAACGCTATGAGAAATACAAAGCGCTTTCACGGGCGATTTCAACCTTATAAGTTTGAAAAGAAACATTCCAGGCAGCAGCAGCCGAGCTGCGATGCAGGAATGTTTCTTTTTTTGAGTCTGCGCTGCTACGAAATAAGCAGTGATGTCAGAGCAAGCCTGATATCACTGCTTTTAGCGCCTTAGCTTTGAATAGAGAATAACTTCCCACGTATTCCGCGGTGTGCCAGCCGCAGTGTCTGTTGATCAAACCCATACTTGGATAACACATGCGAAGCGTTTTGATCAGATACAAACTGCGTTTAATTCAGGCTAAGCGTTGGTTCTCCCCAGAAAGCCCAATCATATCCGTAATCCCCAAGGGAATCCGTAATCAGGGTAAGGACAACGGACTTTCCGGCATAATCGTCCAAAGCTAGGCTAAACGGCGTCCATGCCCCTCCAGGCATAAGATCCTCCGACCATAGCACATGCCCGTTTACCGCAATACGGAAGCCGACTCCTTGCGAGTCATCCGCGCCGTCCTTGATTCCGATATATCCGCTAATCTTTGTGTCAACGCCTGCCGGAAGCGTTAAAGCGTAATCGATATGCGTCTGCCCCCGCTGAGGCGGGTGGGCGTCCAGTCCCTGCTTTTCGATGCCTAGCACCGAGCCCTCCCCGGCAATTCCTCCGAAAGGACCCTGCGGCGCTCCTTCCGTTCCATTCTCGAACAGGAGACTCGAATCGAATGGTTCATCGGACAAAGCAAGCGGAAGCTGTACCGGGGCTGCTGTTCCGTAAATGAGATACAGCATATCGGTAGCAGGAGCCGTAACCTGGTAACGATGATTGCCAAGATCCGTATACTGAGCCCAGCCGGATTGCGATTCCACGGCTGTAATCGTCTGCGGGCTCACCAGCTTCAGATTTACGGTACGGGCAGTCCCTGCCACTGGATCCATTACGACGCGCGGCGCGACCCAGACGGCCGAGTCGTTGTCTACGGTGGTTCCTGGATGCGTCTCCAACCGGATCGTAACCTCCTTGCCTGCGAGTGAAGCCAAATCCAGCTCCACGGATACCGGAGACGCGCTTCTGCTGAATTGCTCCTTGCTTAGAACGGGGCGCGTCGCAGCCGGAGCTGCTTTCTCCCATGCGAGTGCTTTAAAGGTTACGCCGTCGCTGCTTAGCACATTCTGCTCGGAGCCTAGCTGAACGCCTGTCTTAAATGTGGACGTACGATCTTCGGGAAGCAGCACGTCAAATTCCAACCACGTATGCCCTCCTTGCCATTGCCCCGAATAAGGAGGATGGGCGAGCATCCGGTCTCCCCAGTGCTGCACGGTTCCGCCTTGTGCAAACGTATGGGAAAACCCGTTTTCAGACGAGAAAGGCGCGCTTGTTTCATGAACAGTACCGTCGCCAAGCTTTTCTCCTGCCCGAATCGGGCCCGGATAATTCATAAAGTCGATGGTTGCTGGCTGCTGTTTGTCTTCCAGCGATAATACGGCATGGCTCGTTTTGAGAGATAGCCGCTTCATCGCTACGTCGGATGGCCATTCATAGACATGAAACGCATCGGGGTCTCGGGCTTCTTTGCTATAAAGGTATGTTTTTTCCGGATTCAGGCCGAACAGCTTCGTAGCGTCATAGAGATACCAATCCGGAATCCGGCCAGGAAGCTCGACGGTTTCGTTGCCGTATAAATAGCGAAGCACGTCCTCTCCTACAGCGGGTGCTCCCAAGCTGTAATCGGTTAGCTTCTCGCCAAACGCATCTCTTTCATAGTTGGCCGTTTTTCCATCAGCAGTTCGGAACGCAAACAACGTGGTATCCGACCAGCTCGTAAAATCCGCAGCCGGCTTCTCGGCTTGGTACCAGCGGACCTCATCCAGAAACTGCTCCATGAGTGGCGATGCATTCGCGACTTGGTCATAGTTAGGCCTTGAAAGCATGGGAATGGCACCCAGACGGTTCTGGACAACCTTATGCCAAGCGATAAAATAGTCCTCGGTCAACGGGTTTGCATGATCGGGATGACCGTAGATCGTTGTGTAAGGAGCAAAAATAGCCGAGCTCGCCGGGACGACTTGGTCGATCTTGTTAGTATCCCAAGTACCCGTTGGAGCAAAAATGCCATAAGCGTGGCGCTGCGCAAAGGCCTCGTACCGCGTAGTAATTTCATTCAGGCTCTCGCCACCCAGCGCAATATTGGTCGGCAGCTCTTCTCTTAATTCCTTATGAAGGGCAATATTCCCTTGCATCATGTTCATGCCGTCCATCAAGCCGTTGGCGTCATTATACATGAGCAGCGATTGGTCCAGATGGATCGCATCGGGGCCTACCTCTTGGACGAGATCGGCCATTTTACCGACAAATAGATCGCGCCACGCTTGCGAAGCCGGATTAATCTGTGCGAATTTAATCTGATCCGAACCCGCGGTGTACTCCGAGTAAATCGGATCAAGCGTAAACGGATCCTTAACCTGATAAGGCTGCATGGTTGCATACGCAGGATTGCTAGGAGTCACGCCAAAAATATTGACATAGAGCATGACCTTGAAGCCAAGTGCTTGTGCGGCATCAATTTTATCCGCAATGTCCGGTTTTGGCGAATAGTCCGGGAAATTGACATCGTATGGATCTGATCGCCAGCCAGGTACGACAAGGAGCGTTTGTTCAGCATTTACCTGTTGCGCCAATGACTCTAGCAGCGGTTCGTCCTCTAAGTCCGTCAGAACGGTGAACGCGATGTCCTTCGCCCATTCCGGCTGCAGACGCGCCAGCTTGGACAGATCAAACTTCTTGTCCGCCCACTCGCGGTACTTCATTGCGCCATTTACCCAATCTCCTTCATAAGCCCGGAGCCGCCAGTCGGTAGATACCGCTCGGGTCGTTTCCTGGAATGGCGCGGGACTGTGCGTTTCCATGCCCACGTAGAAATTCCCGTTTTCATGCTTGACGTGCAGTGTCTTGAAAAAACGGGCATCGTCGTTGGCATGCACGAGCATGCCACCGTCCTCGCCCTGAATAATAAACATCTGCGCTTCCCATATGTTGGGATAGTCGAACTGCTGGAAGCCATAGGCCGCATCGGGCGATTCGGCCGTAAGGCGAATGCCCCCCAATACGGGAATAATCAAATCATACGTATCAGGCACAATGAGTCCCCATTGAATACCCGAAATCCCCTGCGCGGCTGAATCCGCATGTTGGCTGACGGTAAGCGTGCCGTCATACTTCGCAGCAACGGTCGTTTCTAATTCTGCTCTGCTGGAGCCCGTTCCCCAGGTTTGACCGAAGGTCGTATGCCCTTTCTTGATAGCCGAGCTGGAAGCAGAGGAGTTATTCCACAAATTCGTTAAAGACAGGTGACGAATGCCCGTTAACGGGCTGCTATTGCCAAGTGCCAAGCCAACGCTTCCGTAAGTGAAGTTGATGGCGCCTGTGCTTGCATTCAAAGTGACCAGCGCACTGCTGGCGGAAGCGAATCCATTTAGCATGCCGAATACAAGGATAAATGCCATGCATGCCACCAATTGCCTTTTGACATGAAATTTCATTATGAATCCCCTCTCCTGATACCTGCTTCTCCGTGGTTAAGCCTCAAGCAACCTTGTCTGGAAGCTAGCGCTTCCCTCGCTAACGAATACTCCCCACCCCCCTTTCTGACAATCATATAACCGCGTACTCAAAGCAATCGCATCGTTCACGTAAACCACGCACACCGTTCCGTCAAGAAACACGCGAAGTTCGTAATCGGTGCCCGGCACGAGCTCCACCGGCCTTTCCATGCCTACGACGTAAGGGACATCCCCCTTTCTTGGCCACTGATCCAGCACAATCCGGTTTCTTCCCGGCTCCAGCCGAATCATATACCCCTGCTCCAGCTGTTCGTCCGCTCGCAAAATAACTCCGCAGCCGCGTGTGTTCGCGCCAAATGCAACATTCACCGTGAGTTTGCATTGCGTCGGCAGAATCCCTGCATAGGCACAGGCAAAGGAGTCCGCTGCCTCGGCAGCGGCTCTTTCCCCATTCAACTCCCAGCACCCAAGCGCTTCCGAGAAAGAGAATGGCCGCTCACGGGTCCATGCCGCATTTACGGTTTCAGGCACCTTTACCAGCAAGGTTCCGTCGCCTTGCTGAACGATTTCGTGAACGACAAGACTGCCTCCCCACTGCCAAGTCCCGCTATCATTCTCCCCTTCTCTCGTCGGATTCCATCCGAATGCGTATCTCCGGTCTCCGTCCGTCCACGTCTTAGCCGCGTAGAAGGCCCGAGTGTCTAAGCCATCGTTCTCTGGCGCAATCCATGGGCCCTGCAGCGACTCGCTCATGCGGTAATGGGTCACCGTCCGGTCGGAGAATGTGGAATAGACCAGATACCACCATTTCCCGATCTTGAACAGATCCGGGCATTCGTGAGTTGTGTACAAGTAAGGAGCCCAGAACGGCTCCCTAACCTCCCAGCTCTTCAGATCCTTCGAGGCGCATAAAGCAACGCAGCCGCGGCGTTTGGAAGGCCCCTCCTTTAACCGGGCGGCCAGCAGCATCCAATATTCACCTGCTTCTTCGTTCCAGAACACGAACGGATCTCGCCAATCATGCTCCTCATACCGGTCGGCAGGCGCATAAAAAGCATCTTCGGGTATTTTTTCCCAATGCAACATATCGCTGCTGACCGCATGCATAACCGCCTGCTGCTTCTTGCCTTGAGCCGGATAATGAAAGTTGTTGCCGGTATAGAAAATATGGTATAATTCGCCGACTTTCAGCAAACATCCCGTATAGATATAAAGGTCCTGCTCCGTTTCCCCTCCTCTTGGAAGCACCTCGCCATACTCCGTATAGGTGACAAAATCCTTCGTACCAATCAGAAACCAAGGCGTGCCTTCGCCAAACGTTTCCTTATCCCGCCAATCCTTCAAATAAAGCAGCTTGAACTCCCCGTCTTCATGAAACGGTATGACATCAGCCAGCCAGCCATCCTCCGGTTTATAAAAGAAATTACCCATCCTATTCCTTCACGCTCCCTAACACGATTCCTTTGACAAAATACTTTTGCAAAAAAGGGTAAACCAGCAAAATCGGCAGGGCACCTACAATAATTTGCGCTGCCTTGGATGTGCGCGTGGATATTTGCGACAGCTTGTGGATATCCTCCTGCTTCACCTGCGAGAAATCGAAATTGATAATGATCGTTTGCAAATAGGACGATAAGGGGTAATGCTCCGGTTTATTCATGAGAATAAGGCCGTCGAACCAACCATTCCAATGCCCGACGATCGTAAACAACCCAACGGTCGCAAGCCCGGGCAGGGACAAAGGCACATAGATGCTCCACAAGGTTCTTACATGTCCCGCTCCGTCTATAAAGCAGGATTCCTCAAGCTCTTTGGGAAGCCCACGGAAAAAGTTAAGCAGCAGAATGACGTTGAACACGGGAACGGCGCCAGGAATGACGAGCGCCCAGATCGAATCCAGCAGCCCTGTATTTTTGATGGTCATATACCAAGGTACCAGGCCGCCACTGAACAGAATCGTAAATACGAAAATCCAGACGTAGCCCGTACGGAAGCGGAACGACCTCGCTTCCTTGGACAAGGGATAGGCGATCATGATCGTCAGCATCATATTAATAAAGGTGCCAAGCACCACTCTCTCGACGGTGATACCAAGCGAACGGATAAATTCCGGCCGGCTTATAATGAAATCGTAAGACTTAAGCGAGAAGTCGACCGGCCAGAAGGTCACCTGTCCGGCAGCTACCGCGGCGCTGTCGCTAAAGGAAACCGCCATCACGTGAATCAACGGAAGAAAACATAGGAAAGCCAAAAAAATCAGAAACGATGAATTTACGGCCAGGAACAGGCGTCTGCTCCAGGAAATATGCTGCACGTTAGTCTCTCCTCTCTAGAAAATTCGGTAATTCGCGAACCGGTAAGCCAGCCAGTAGGACACCGAAATCAGCAGAAAGGAAACGACGGACTTAAACAAGCCTACAGCCGTTGCTACTCCGTACTGCGCATCGTTAAACGCGATCCGGTAGATCATCGTATCCAAAATATCGCCGCTCTCGTATACGAGCGGATTAGAAAGATTGAATACTTGGTCAAACCCCGCATTCAGCACATTTCCAAGGCTCAGGGTCACCATTAGGACGATAATCGGCATCATGCCGGGCAGCGTAATATGCAGGGTCTGCTTCCATCTGTTCGCTCCATCCATGACGGCTGCTTCGTAGAGCGTAGGATTAACGCTCGTAATCGCCGCTAAATACACAATGGTACTGAAGCCAAACTCCTTCCATACGTCTGAGAAAATGAGCACCGCCGGAAACCAACGGTTATCTGCCAGAAAGAATATAGGTTCTACTCCGAGCTTGCCCAGGAGCGCGTTCACGATTCCTTCTGACGGTGACAACAGATCGATCAGAATGCCTCCGAGAATGACCCATGATAAGAAATGGGGCAGATAGATCAGCGTTTGTACCCCCCGTTTAATGGATGAGCGGGTAACTTCATTTAACAATATCGCAATGAGTATCGGCACGAATAATCCTGCAATGATCTTCATACAGGCGATGAAAATCGTATTCCATACCACTTGCCCCGTGTTCGGCATATCCAGCACAAATTTAAAATTGTCAAATCCGATCCAAGGAGAACCGAACCAACCGCTGAATATCGTAAACTTTTGGAAAGCGATAACTACCCCCAGCATGGGGACATAACAATAAATAAGAACCAGGACAAGCCCCGGCAACAGCAGCAGATGCAACGGCAGCTCCCGCATCCATTTCGCAGCTTTCATTTCTCTCTGTGCACCACCCTTCCAAACGTTTGAAGGGGAGGATGACAATCCTCCATCTTCCCCTTCGCCAAACTTCAATCTATTTCTCCTGCTTATTGCTTCTGAGAGGATAACCAGTCATTTATTTCTTGCAGAATCTGCTCTCCGCCAAGCTTGTTCCAGTCCTCGACGAAGGTATCAAATTCATCAACCGATGCAGCTCCCATAATGATTTTGGTAAACGTTTCTTTCTCCAGCTTGTCGAGCGTAGCCCACTTATCCGTCATGGTCTGCGTCTGCCCTCCGAAAGCCGTCATCAGCAGTCTATCGCCGGTATAGTTATCCATAGTGGCCTCAAAGCCGAAGTATTGGTGCGCAACTGCCCAATTTTCCATATTGCCGGTCTTCACATAATCAACGGTAGGACCGTATTTATCCGTTTCCGTCAGCGCATCTTTCAGCAGGCTCTCGTCCTCGTTTTTGATGGCTTCACGCAGCAGCGCGAGTGAATCCAGCACGCCTTGATTGGACACGCCCGATTGAACGATCGAGAGCCTAGAGGTGTTGATTCGTTCCCCGCCCTCTTCAACCGTAATAAATTGGCCTTCGTTCCTTCTCGAGCCATGAACGACTTCTTCGTGCAGGTTCAGCATTTTGACGACCGCTTCCGGGTGCTTGAACCCTTTGCGTACGACGACATATCCGCTGGCCGAGAATCCTGCGCTTGCCTTCGTCGGCTTTTCGTCTATTGATGGCACAGGATATGGTTTCCATTCCATGCCCGGGTTTTTCTTAACGGCATCGTAGAACACATACGGATTCCAGTTGGCTCCAAATGCCATGCCGAACTTGTTGGCGGCAATGTCTTCTGCCACTTTGTTGCCGTCCTTTACGCCGAATTCCCGATCCAGCTGCCCGCCTTTATACATCTCCTGCAGCTTGGCAAGCGCTTGCTTCATCTCCGGCTGAACGGAGCCATAGTTCACCTTGCCGCTGTCGTCCTTTACCCAGGTTTGGGGATAGGCATGATAGGCGTTGGAGAACCCGGTAATGGACGTAATCGGGCCGTACAAATAATTGTTAATCGCTATGCCAAACGTATCATTCTTGCTATTCCCGTCCGGATCCTTATTTGTAAACGCTTCCGATATTGCAAATACATCCTCAATCGTTTTGGGCTCAGGCAAGTTCAGTTTTTCTAACCAATCCGTTCGTACCCACAGCAGGTTCGGCTCATAGATCGGGGCATTTACGACCGGAATGGCAAGCAGTTTTCCTCCGAACGTAGCAGAAGCGAGCGCAGCGCCTCCATCTCCCATTTGAAGCTCCTTCGTATGGTCGGAAGCATACTTCTCATAAGCTCCCGTCAAATCTTCCAATTGTCCTGCGTCCGCCAGCTGCTTCAGTTGGCTCGCTGATACAGAGAACACCTCCGGCAAGCTCCCCGATGCGATCGACACGTTCAGCTTTCGGTTATATTCACTGGCTAGAGCCGTCCAGTCATGCACAACCTTTATGCCAAGCAGACTCTCATACTCCCGGTACCAAACGTTATTGTCGATGCTGTCGCCTTGCGGATACGTCCACGTTTGATCCACTGGACGTGCGATATGAAGCTCCACAGGCGGATCGTATTTCTCGAACGGATCTCCTTTTTCCAGTGATTCTCCCTGGGACTCACCCGGCTGCGACGTTCCGTCCGTGTTCACCGGCTTTTCATTCGCTCCGTTACTGCAGGCCGTAAGAACAAGCGTAAACACCAGCACGCTTGTCAACAGCATACTAAAGCTCTTTTGTTTCATATGCTTACCCCCTATGATCGTATACAGATGCTTCATCCCGCTCTGCTAGCCTAATTATAGGCGCTTCAAATCCGTGCTCTCTACTCGCCGATTTTCACTTTCGATTATCCTTTTTGGATATCTCATGCCGGTCCCTATACTCCTGGGGAGTCAAATTCGTTTCTTTCTTAAAAAAACGGTAGAAGGATTGCTCCGTCATGAAGCCGATCGCTTTGGAAATATCCTGAACGATCATCTGCCCTTGCGCTAGCAGCTTTTGCGCCCTCGCCAACCGAGCATCCGTTATGAAATCGGTCAGCGATTCGTTCGTGATTCGTTTATATAGCCTCGTTAAATAATAAGGATTGTAGCCCACGACCTCGCCAATACGGGTTAAAGACAAATCACCTGCGAGATTATGCTCCACGTACAATTGGACATGCTTGATCAAATCGTCTTCCCGGTAAATCTGGTCGTTATGCTTCTGCTCGAATAATCGTTCTGACAGCAGCGACAGATAGTCATCCGCTTCGTCCCATGAGCGGTGCGCATCGTACCTTGCCAGCTTGCTCATATCCATCGCCTTGCTTATTTCGGCATGCAATCCCCAGCGGTTCATATAGGACAGGAAGAGAGAAACGAGTGAGTAATAAATTTCCAGCTTTAGATGGTCATCCGTTTTCATGGCTCCTCGAACCAATCCCATTAGTTTGCTGTACTCGGTGTGGAAATGTTGTCTTTGCCCGTTTTCCAAATACACCGCTAATGTACCCAGCTTCTCCAGCTGGCTGCGGACTTCATGGGTTTGGACCTCCGTTTCCGGATCTCCCCCTTTGGAGCCTTGCCCATCCAATAAAATCAGCTCTTTGCCCATGCCTAGCCCCCGGCCGAGCAACCGTTTCAAAGCACTGAACTGCTCAGGGGCTTGTTCCCACGACCTCATTTCTCCAGCCGCTGCAAATGACACGCAAAGCTTAAGCAGCTGCTTGCAAGCCATTTGAATCGTCTCTATTGTGCCTTGGACGAACCGGACCGTCCAATTCTCTGCTTCGCCTTGGGCCTGCGGTTGAATAATGAAGAGCAGCTTGTTTCTCTCGTAACTCACCGTTAAGCCATTTGCCGATTTCCCAAAATATTCTTCGGCTATGTTCTGGATCGCATACAGCATAAGATCCCGATCCCCATTGCTAAACTCATCACGCCAGTCGTCTACCCGTCCGATAACTAACAGCACCTTGCCCTTCGCGCCAAGCGGGATTTGAAGCTCTACGAACCTTTGCTCCAGTTTCCTAAGCGAATCCGCATCTCCTTGCATGACGTCCAGCATGTAGCCGTTCAGCAGCAGCGGCCTCGCAAGTTTTAATTGGAGCTCAGCATTGCGAATCAACTGCTTGGATTCCACTGCCTCAAACAATTGGGCAGCAGCCTGCTCCACCGACCGCAGAATGGCATCATGGCCTTCCGTTTTCAGAAGATAGTCCACTCCGCCGTTGCGCAGCACCTGTTGAATATATTCAAAGTCATCATAACCGCTCAAAAATATGATTTTGCACCACGGCCATTGCCTGATAATTTCCTTTTGCAGCTCGAGGCCATCCATTCCCGGCATTCGAATATCAGAAAGAACGATATCCACTTTCATTCGGCCGAGCACATCCATAGCTTCTGCGCCGGAATAAGCACCGAACACCTCCATTTCCAACTTGCCTGACTGGCTGAACAAATCCAGCAGACTCTCTACGATCAATCGCTCGTTATCGACAATTAGCAGCCTAATCATGTTCAATCCTCCTTCATCCTACGTATGATGATCTGCGTCTTTAGTCCGCCCAACTCGCTTCGCGAAACGCTTAAACCGCTATTTTGGCCGAATTTCAATTGCAGCCTGCGATGCACGTTAAGTATTCCGGTCGTCTCCATGGCACGTTCCGAGGAAGCTAGTGATCTCTGCAAACGAAACAATTGTTCCTCGTCAAGTGCATCGCCGTTATCCTCCACTTCGATATGCAGTTCAATTTCCGTGGCTTCGCGAAACCGAATTCGCAGCTTCCCGCCGCTGAGCTTGTTCTCGAGCCCATACATATAAGCATTTTCAATTAATGGCTGCACGATTAAGCGCGGAACCATGACCCTCTCCCAAGCTTCCGGAACCTCGCCAAGCTCGACCTCAACCGTGCCGGAGAAGCGAATCTTTTGAATTTCAACATAGGATACGGCATGCTTCATCTCCGTCATGAGCGCAACACTTTCCGCCCCGCTGCGGGTAATGAACTGAAAGTAGCTGCCCAGATGATGGAACATCCGATCCGCCAGCTCATGTTCCCTCATCCTCACGAGCCCCTGCAGAATAAAGAAACTATTATAAAAAAAATGAGGATTAATCTGCGATTGCAGCTGCTTGAGCTCGGACTGCTGGGACCGGATTTGCTGCTCATATACCTCATGAACCAACACTTGTATGCGCTCAAGCATATTGTTGTATTGATTGTACAAATAATGAAACTCGTCTTGGTTCCGATGATAGATCCTCACGCTTAGGTCGCCTTTCTCCACCCTACGAAATGAACCGATCAGCCGCTTGATGGGCTTATGAATAAGCCTGTGTATCCAATACGAGAAAATAACGGTTAACAGCAGGGAAACGAAAGAGACAATCCATATCCAGTCGCGATGCTTGTTTAGCGGCTGAAGTACCGTCTTCGCCGGAACGAATACAGCAAGCGTCGTATCCAGCACCGATGAATACTCATGCGCGACGAAATAAGAGATGCCATTCAAGTCCAACATGAATTGCCCTGGTTCATTCTGTACTTCTTCATGCTGTGAACGCAGCGTACCGGTAAACTCCTCCAGCAGCTTCCCCTCGATGCCGGAGGAAACTTGCCACCTCAGATCAGCGTTCACCCACGCTGCTCCTCCGCCTTGCTCGCCGCCAGCCATGCTGGCGAGCGTGCGTTCAATCTCTGGCAAGGAAAGCTCGATCTCCATGGCCAATACAGGCTGTCGATTCACGTATACCGCATCCGGATATACTCCGCTTAGAAGCAGTTTGTTCTGTAGGCTGAAGATCGGGGAGTTCATATTGACCGGATCGAGGATGGCATTCAGTTCTTCCTCCGGAATCGTGTCATCGTAATTGTTCGCATTTATGCTCCTACCCAGCGCCGGTATATAGAGCTGCACGTTCTTCACGAACGGGCTGGAGCTTTTGAGCAAGTAGAGTTTGTTTTTCACCGCTAGTATCGTACGGGAACGTTCAAAATCATTCAGCCTTTCCGCTACCGTCCCCAGCGTCAACAAGTCATCGTCGTTCACATATTCCAGCTTTAGCCTCGTCAGCCGAGCCAGCTCGGTTTCAAGTGATGTCATGTAAAAGTGGACGCGAGAGGCCATTGACTCGGATATTTGTTTCTGAACGACGTCTTGGCCGGATTGATTCATCAACAGGCTGGAAACGTAGATGGGAATGATCATAAGCAAAAAGGACAAGACGAGCTTCGGATAAATTGTAAGCGATTTCATTAATTTTATCATCAGGTTTCCCCCTCGTAGTTCGCTAACTAAATCATACCTCGTCCGTCTTCCGTCAGACAACAAAAAGAGAGGCAATAAGCCTCTCTTACATCTCAAGCATAAAACGGATCACTTGATCCTCGAAGCCGGGTAACCGCTCATGCACGAAATCCGGATAAATCTCCAATTGCTTTTTTGAGACAATCTTATTGTAAGCAGCGAACTGTGTAGAAGGAGGGCATACCGTATCCAGCAGACCGACGCCCATCATAACCTCGCCACGGATTCGCTCCGCCAAATGCTGGACATCAATGTAGCCAAGTCTCGTAAATATTTCTTCTTCCCTGTGATGCTGAGGGTCGTGATGACGGAAAAAGGTTCTTATTTCCTCATAAGCATCCCTTGCCAGATCCATTTCCCACACCCGCTTGTAATCGCTCAAAAACGGTACGCTAGCTGCAATCCGATTCAACCTGGGCTCCAGCGCTCCGCATGCCAGCGCAAGCCCGCCGCCTTGCGAACCTCCGGTCGCGCCAACACGGCTCGCATCTACTTCCGGCAACGCCATGACGATACCGGCCAATTGGGCCGTATCGAGGTAGATATCACGGAACAGCAACCTGTCGGGATGATCATCCAATCCGCGAATGAGATGTCCCTTATAGGTCGTTCCCTTCACGCCTCCTATATCCTCAGACAGCCCGCCTTGTCCCCTGCAATCCATTGCTACGATGGAAAAGCCTAGGGACGCGTAAATGAGTTTATCCGCCCAATCGCCGGAATGATGCGCGTAGCCGTGAAATTGCAAAATCGCGGGATGAGGCTTAACCGCATGCTTTGGCCTTACGTATTTGGCATGAATCCGAGCCCCTCCCGCACCCGTGAAATAAAGGTGAAAGCAGTCGGCATACGGAACCTGAAACTCGCTTTCCACGAGCTCGAGCTGCGGATCCAGCTCTCTCATCTCCTTAAGCGCATTATCCCAATATACGTTAAAATCCGAAGGGCGCGGATTACTCCCTACATAGGTCTTCAATTGATCGAGCGGCATATCAATAAACGGCATGTCTATCATCACCTCTGAAATTTTTTAAACGCATTCATATGATTCGTGTAGTACAATATTAACAATCAACTTTCATCTTCATTCCGAATTTACGGCATATCAGGGCTGAATTCAATAGAAAAATATTGAGTAGGAGGTAGTATTATTTTGCTTAGGACAAACTACGGATTTCGATATTCGGATCAATCCAATCCTTTAATGGCTATTCGAACGATCGGCTGGGAAAGCACCGTGAACGAAAGCTACAGCTGGAACGGAATGGCGCGGGACGATAAGTTTGTGGTTTTTCAATATACGCTCTCGGGTGAAGGACACTTGGTATACGACGGCAAACATTACACCGTACCTAAAAACCACGGTTTTTTTGTCCGGATCCCAGGCAATCATCAGTACTATTACCGTTCGGATTCCAAAACCCCCTGGGAATTCATCTTTTTAACCGCGGCAGGCTCCCATGTTTTTGCCCATTGGAACGAAATCATCGAGACCAATGGTCCTGTCATTTCCTTAAAACCGAATGCCCAGCCGATCGCTATGCTATGGGAGATGATGCAGAGCGCCAACGAGAAGACGCTGCAGGATAAATACGACATCTCCGTCCGCCTCTATGAATGGATTGTCGCCTGCCACCGAATCATCGATGGCAAACCTGAAGCTGGTCAACCCATTCCCGCTTCGGTAACCGCAGCAATAAAATTTATGGAAGGCCAATATCACAGGTTCCTTACGCTGGAAGAAATCGCAGAGGCGGCGGGCACCTCCAAATATCACTTTTGCAGACTTTTTGTCAAAAGCACCGGCGTGACCCCTATTCACCAACTGACCAAAATTCGCATTGAGGAAGCCTCCAAGCTGCTTCGTCAAACGAATCAATCCGTAGCTTCGATTGCCGCCGCCACCGGATTCGATAACAGCAGCTATTTCGGCAAAGTATTCCGCAGGATGATGGGAGATTCTCCGCAGCAATTCCGGGAAAACACGGACGACGACATTCCGGCTAACCATCTTTTCATCGATTGATTGGAATGGCACACTCTCTGATTGATGAGCAATATTGTTAGACTATGGTGAAAAGATATTGCTATTTACTCCCTTCATATATGGATCTATGATTATTCCCGAAAGGAATTATAGAGCAATTATTTTATACGGAGGTGTTTGCAAATGTTAAAAATAGCAATGATTGGCGCAGGCAGTATCGGCTTTACCCGCAGACTAATTATGGATCTCATGGCCGTTCCGGAGTTCCGTGATACGGAATTCCGGCTAATGGACATTGATAAGGAAAATCTAGACATGGTGACCACGCTCAGTCGGCATATGCTCGATATTAATGGGCTGAAAGCGGTTACCCTTGTGCCTACGCTTGACCAGAGAGAAGCGATTAAAGACGCTGATTATGTCATTTGCCTAGCCCGCGTTGGGGGGCTTGAAGCTTACCGGCACGATATTGAAATTCCTTTAAAATACGGCGTCGAGCAATGCGTAGGGGATACCTTGGGACCTGGAGGCATCTTCTTTGCCCTCCGTACGATTCCGGTACTGCTTGACATTGCCCGTGACATGCGAGAGCTGGCTCCCGATGCGCTGCTGCTCAATTACTCGAATCCGATGGCCATGAACACCTGGGCCGTTCGCCGCGCGGGCGGTGTCCGAGTCGTAGGTTTATGCCATGGCGTGCAGCACGGCCATGAACAAATCGCCGAAGCGCTGGGGCTACCGCAGGAAGAACTGGATCAGGTTTGCGCCGGCATCAACCATCAGACATGGTTCGTTAAACTTACCCATAAGGGGCAAGATATGCTGCCAAGGCTGCTCGAAGCGTTCGAGAACCATCCGACACTTCCGGAAACCGAACCCTGTCGTATAGACGTCCTAAGACGGTTCGGCTATTATTCCACCGAATCAAACGGGCATTTAAGCGAATATTTGCCATGGTACCGCAAGAAATCGGCGGACATGGACAAGTGGATTAACGACAAAGAATGGATTGGCGGGGTGACCGCAGGATATTTGGAGCATTGCCGGACCCGTCTGGAGGATTACAAAGCGATGTATCCGAAGTGGTTAAGCGGGGAATTGGAGTCTATTCCGCTCGGGCAGCGTTCGGAAGAACACGGTTCATACATTATCGAGGCACTGGAGACCGGCCGGGTATACCGTGGCAACTTTAACATTGAGAATAAGGGACTGATCACTAACCTGCCGGATCATAGTACGATTGAAATCCCGTGCTACGTAGACCGGAACGGAATTGCCCCTACCTGGATCGGAGATCTCCCGCTTGCTTGCGCGGCTACCTGCCGTGCCAGTATCAGCGTTCAGGAAATGGCCGTAGAAGCAGCCCTAACCGGCAATCGCGAACTGGTGAAGCAGGCCGTTCTGCACGATCCGTTAACGGCAGCAATCTGCAGCACCGAGCAGGTATGGAGCATGGTTGACGAAATGCTGGATGCACTTGCACCCTGGCTGCCCCAGTTCAATGGCGAAAACCGCACCTGGGCTGACCTTCCTCAGCCGCAAACCCTTAATAAATCATTCGTTTAGGTTCTAACCTAATGCTTTATATTTGATATCCAGCCTAAAAAAGGGGCTCTCCCATAAGTCAGTAGTTTGACGACGTAATCTCTTTGTTATTCAGGCTTAACGACAAACTACGCATAAACTGCACATTTAAATGTTCTTCCGATCGCCATTGCTCAGGGATTCCTTTGAATCAACGAGGAGAAGTTAGAATCCCTGAGCAAAAACGAACGCTGACGCTTCTCCAGAATCATTTAAATGCTCCGTTTAATTAAATTTGCTCAAGAAAGCAGCAAGAGACCAAAATCAAAAACAAGCGTTGCAGAATAGCCCTCTGCAACGCTTGTTTAATGCGAATTTTTTCTTATTTCCGATTGTGCGAGCTGCTTCTTCAGGGCGCCCCTTCCCTTTTGAGCCAGCCCCTTTCATGCTAAAATCCTTTGTCTACTTTCCGCTATACTTTCAAATTTTTTTCACGATAGATTAAAAAACTCATTTTGCTTCCTATCATTCGTGAAACAACTGCATTGTACTGAGGGAGTGAAAACATTTTAAAAGTCACCATAATATTTCAACAAAAATTACTGAACATGTATCTCCGATTTGATTTCATTTTGACTTAAAAATCTTATTAAATCATTACTCAGCTGCACGATCTCATTGTTAGCATTATTCGCATAATCCGGCAACATCATATCCCTAACCATTTTGGTTCGCAGCCATGTCATAAAGAAAAGATCCAAAAATAAGCTTGGTAATTTAATCACCATTTTAAGCATTGGTGGATCAATGGAAACGCCAGCTTTTTGTATTGCCCTTAGATGCGATTTTAAAGTGGCTGTTATTTTGCGTGCCGTCTTTCTTGTTCTGGCTGTTTTTTTGTCAATTATGTTATTCTCAGCATGCAAAACGCTCAACATGGCAATGTCTGATACGGAATGTGTGATGAGATACGCTTGCATATCCTTTTTAATAGCATAGGGAAGCTTTGCTGCATTAAATAATTTTGCGAGGTTTTCTATGCGTTCTGTCACTACGCCATTAATTTCTCCAAATGCAGTTGCCGCTATAATCTTAGGCAGAAATCGAGCATGCAATACTCCATCTTTAATTTGTCCGCCGAAGCCGGGAAAAGCGGGTAAAAGCCTATCCCCTACGATACCCAGCCACGAAGAAAATCCAATTGAATTACTAGTCATCGTAACTATATTTTTGCTTTGATTATCTTTTAGCGCTAACAACGCTGATTCGGACCGATCATAACGTACGGTAACGAAAATGAAATCGTATACATCGTCATTTTCAAGCGTGTCAATGACATTCACTTGCAGCGATCTAACTGTACCTTTTTCTATATATTGCAGGCCGTTTTCTCTTAATGATTTAAATCTATTAGAATGTGCAAACAGGCTAACGTCAAACCCTGCTTCAATAAGCTTAATTGCGTACATGCTCCCGATGACGCCTGCACCAAAAATTAAAATTCTATCTTGTTTTGCGGACATTAAAACCACCCCTACTGATTGCATTTTCTTTTTATCATCCGACAACATGTTGTATGATGTGATTATAGATTTTTATTATTCCTTGATCAACCATCAGTTTTTTATGATTTGTCGGATGATATTCTTATTCGCCAGTAGGAGGGACACATGAATAAGCAACCCCAAATAACGGAGAAAACAAGACAAACGTTTGTTGAAGTTTTTTGTGAGTTATATAGCCAAAAGCCCATCGAGAAAATTTCGGTCCGGGAAATTACGAATAAGTCAGGATATAACCGCAGCACCTTTTATCAATACTTTACTGACATTTACGAATTGTTAGACTCTGTTGAAAATGACTTATTGAATGACATGAAAAAAGAATTGGCGAATAAAGAGCTATCGATGCATACGGTCCAAGAAACGCTCTATTGTCTGGACAAAAGAGAACATCTTCTGGTTCTTAACGCCCTCTTGGGTGATTATGGAAGTGCCCGTTTTTTAAAACGCTTAAAAAAAGAAATCACTTTGGCTCAATTAGCATTAAACGTTCCGCCAAACCATTCCTTAACGCCATACTTCATTGAGTTTTACCTGACAACTTCCCTTTCTTTATTTCGTCTTTGGCTCCAGCGTCAAAAGGATTTATCGTCAGAAGAATTCTTCAAGTTAGTGGAGAGCCTCTATTCAAGAGGAATTACGCCCTATTTTAAAGAATGAGTCTGTCATTCAAACCAAATCCATATGTTGTATAACAATAAAAAAGCGTTTTATTCAGGAATCAGAATCAACCTCGAAGCATTACTTCACAATTTTTTGGGGGGCAGGAACGATGTCCATTTATCAAAAACGTTTGGCAAATTCTTTAGCTTGCGCAATTGCTTTTTCTTTAATAGCTGGAGCTCGCTCTAATGATGCCGTCCCTTCAACAAAAATTGCATCAATAGATTGAATCCCATAGAACTGTAAAACCTTAGAAAGATAGCTGTATCCCATCTCAATTGGAGCAAGAGGACCTTCCGAATAAACGGAACCACTAGCTTGAATGTGTAAGGCTTTCTTGCCGGTCAGCAGACCTATAGGACCATTTGGGGTATATTTGAACGTTTTGCCTGGAATTGAAGTCGCATCCGTGTATGCTTTCAAAACAGGTGGGATCGAAAAATTCCACATAGGGGAAACATACACGTACTTATCGGCAGCCACGAATTGCTCAACAATCGCCTCAAGACGAGCTACTTTTGATTTTTCGGTATCAGACAGTTGCTCGAAAGACGAACCCGATCGAAGTTTTCCCCAACCGCGTAAAACATCGGCATCAAATTGTGGAATATCCTCCTTGTACAAATCCAAATAAACAACTTCATCAGTTGGGTTTTTCTCATGGTACGCTTCAATAAATTCTTTGCCTACCGTGAGGCTAAAAGATTCATGAGGATCAAGGGGGTGCGCGGTGATGTACAGTACAGTTGCCATAATCAAAACTTCCTTTCTGTAATTAGATTAAGTACACTTTCAAGGCTGATCATATACTATATACTCACTTATAGTAAGTAGGCACAATAATGTGGTATAGTATTAAAAAAGGTACTGTTATGGAGGCAAACGTATGCAAAAGAACCCCGTCCAATGTCAATTCGTTGCGGCGCTGGATTCGATTGTCGGCAAATGGAAGCCGATTATCCTTTATCATTTGCTTCAAGGCAAACCCTTGCGGTTCAATGAGCTAAGAAGATTGCTGCCCGATATCACGCAAAGGATGCTTACGCTCCATCTGCGCGAATTGGAGGAGGAAGAGATCGTTAAACGAGTGATTTATCCGCAAATCCCGCCGAAAGTGGAATACTCCATCACGGAATACGGCATGAGCTTGTCTCCGGTGCTGGAAACCTTACATCAATGGGGAGTGGCCCATATCGAGCGCAAGCAGCTTATAAAGAATAAAAATGAACAAACAAAAACGGACTAGCGTTTGATATTACGCTAGTCCGTTTCATTCTGTACCGAGTTACAAAATATAACGAAAGTGATTACGAGGCATTTCTGGCACCGCAGCATGCCAGAATATAAAGAAACCCCTACTTTTGAAGGCTCCTTCGAGATTCTCCGCAATAAAACTTGCCTTTATTTAGGGTACGGTTAAGCCCCGTCTGACCTCAGTGAGGCATACTTGCTCGATCGTATGAACTCGCGATGGGCTTCCTGAATCGAGTTCGATCGCATCATCAGCTCCTCGGAACACCCCTGCTTCAGTTGCCCGGCAATTTGCATTAGCTTGTACGTTTTATAATAGTTCGCATCCGCTTTGCTACGACTATACTGCAATGCGTTCTCATACGCTTGGCGTTCCATCGAGAGGCTTATCGCTTGATCATATAGACTGGGATCATGTCGTTGTAAGTAGTCCATTTCGTCAGTGCGCAGCTTCTTGCCCTGCATGAGAATATTTCGAATAGTTGTCAACTGCGACTGATCCTTCGTCGCGCGTGCGTCCTTGCTTTGCTGCATCGCTTTGAAATAATCACTGACCGACTGCACGGATTTCACATTCATGCCATTACCTCCTAATTACAAATTTCGTCATATGCAACGGTGCCTTCGTCCAAGTATCCGGCTGCATCTCCCATCTCCCATAACAGCTAACTCTTTTTCCTCAATAACCTTCAAATATTACTTCTAATTTATCATGCTAGATTGCGCCATATATGAAATGTAAAGAAAACTTTATATTCGCGCTTGCAACGCACCAACGGCAACCGGCATATATCCTGTCCCCTGAACCGTAACAATGCTCTCAGGATTGGCATGGTCAGTTTCGTAGACCAACCCAACCATCAGATAAACCATGAGAATCGGTTCTTAAAGATCCTTTGCCATAAACATCGCTTTTGTTATAGCTACCGTAAAATAACGAATGAGCTGCGTAAGAAAATGACCATTAATCATAAAGTGATAGGTGATACACAGGATACGGCATTTGTATTGGACACGCTTACTCGGCTTCCTGCGTTGCCAGAAGAATCTGAGCTTCACAGTGACCTAGGTTCGGTCTATACATCAGAAGCTTACCAGAAGGCCGTAAAAAGCAAAGGCATTTAGCAGGCTTGATGTAGACCCCGTTCGTATTCGTCTGGGCCATGTATGCCCAATTCACCGTCCCCGTCGGATAGTGCTGGAGGAAATGATTGTACCGCGCCTCCCCATCGCTCACGGACAGATTTCCGTTGTTACCCGCAAGCTCAAAGCCGCTGATGCGAATATATGACGCGCTGGAGATGACGATGTGATTCCAGGCCGAACTCGTGGCAAGCTTGGGCGTATGCCCAGGGTAATTGGTGTAGGAAATGTAAGCGTCGGGCCCGTCCGATCGAGTTACCGTGAATACGCCTTGGCTGTTTGTTTCGGCATACGTAAACACTCTTTACGTCATCTCCTCCTTTCACGCATTCAACATACAAGTTGTACCCACGGAACCACAGAATAAAGTTTTAAGATTGGATATGTTCGTTTAAGAAGTTGTATACAAATCGGTTGCCATTCGCACTCTGAATTCCAAGGCGGTAGCGCGGCAGCGGACGCCAATAACCCGCCAACGAAATATTGATTCGTGAGCGGGAAGACGTTATTGGGAAATGAAACGTGTTACCGTTGGCCTTTCGTTGCAATTGCATTCATCAGGTTATAGATGGTCATGGCTGTCTCTGCCCTGGTGGTGTCGGCTCCTGGGTTGAAGCGATTCCCGCCAACGCCAACCATAACACCAAGCTTGGCGGCAGCCCCCACCGCTGACCTGGCCCACGGGGAAATCTGGTGGTTGTCCGTGAACGTGTAGGTGCCATGGGCTGCCTCCCCCGTTGCATGGACATACGCCCGAATGAGCATCACGGCCATTTCCTCCCGGGTAATCGTCTCGCTCGGGGCAAATCTGCCTTCGCTGCGTCCATTAATGATTTTGGCCTCATAAGCTGCTTTCACGGCGGATGCGTGAGCGTCACCTGATCTTACATCAGCGAACACACTGCTGTTGCCAGTGGCCTTAAGACCAAGCAGACGGCTGATTAATGTTACAAACTCAGCGCGGGTAGTTTGTCCGTCAGGGTCAAAGACCGCCTCAGTCTTGCCGGCCACAACATGTTTGGCAGCAAGAATTTTCAGAGCCGGAGCGACCCAGTGGTCAGCTCCCACATCCCGGAAGGTCTTGTTCCACTCCATGACGGCGTAGGTGCTGAAATGGGACAAGTCCACTTCCATCCTTTTGCTGCTCTTATTAACTTTTCCGCCCACATAGTCCCATGCTCCCGTTTGTTCATTCCGGTAATAGACGCCCAGCAGGTTCTCGTCTACTCCGGTTCCCCGATAGGGAAGGGACACATGGACAGCCGCGGTAAATTCGGAAAGGGCTTTCTCATTTCCCTTCCGGTCAACAAGGACAAGTTCCAGGCTGTATCCTTCTCCTGCCGCTTTCAGCGGATTCCCGCTGCCGATCCATGAGGTGACATCCACCTTCGCAAGCTTGATCTTGATTAGCGAATCCTTCAGCTCCTCTTTTTCTCCCAGCCCGCACAAGGCAGCCAGCACCTGCGACGGAATCGTCAAATCAGCTCCGCCGGAGCTTACAACGAGCGGCCTCGCTTGAATAATGTCAGCCGTATGGGCAGGGAGCAGAACCTCCTGCTTGCCGTAGGCCAGATCAATGACAAGTTTGCCGGCAAGCTTACTTTTTAGCTCCGCTTCCGTTATGATCTGCTGATGCGGTTGACTGTTGTTGTTGCCGCCGTTACCGATAACAGGGTTCTCCGGAACAACAATTATACCTGTGCCATCATCAACGACTTTAGTTTGGTCGAATGTCTCCAAAGCCTGATTCAGACTAGCAATGGCTTGATTCACTAGCTCCTGGGTGGCGCCAACGTTCTCATATACAACCGCTGCCTGGGTGATGGCGGCAAGCAGAGCCTCTTTGGACCCAACTCCATATTCACCGTTAAGGGTACCTTCCACAGCGGCATTATGGAGTGCCTGCGTCGAGTTTATGAGATCGAGCAATTCCGTTCTGTTTACCAGATTTACATTCATGGTGAGAGCGGCAGGCGACACATCCACATACCGCCCCAGGTCATCCAAGTACTCCGAGTAGGTTGTCATCGTCACAGATGCCGCGGAAGGAGTCGCCTTCACCCGCCAGTTAATCCGGAACAGATCACTTTCACCCGTAATGGCTCCGTCCTGCGAGACCACGAACTCCAGCTTTCCTTGGGATGCCTGATTGTCATATCCAGCAAGGGAATAGCCTTCCTTCAGCGGAGTGATGCTTACGAATTCCAGTACCCCCGGGTTATAGCGGATGGTGGTAGACTGACCATATACAGCTCCAGTTACGGAGCCCAGCACAACCTCCCCCGCCCCGTAAGTAACCGTTGCCGGCAGCCCTGCAGCCACATCCGTCGCGCCTGTCAAACGCTCATTCAGGCTCGCCCATGCATCTACTTGGATCGTCAAGACAGGATTGGTAATGCCAGTCGCATTCTGCAAATGAAATGTAAAGTCATAACGTCCATTTTCGAGACTCGACAAATAACTTGCTTTTATTGTATAACTCGAACCGCTGACGACATAATCCGTATTCTTGACCAAAGTGTTTGTTCCGTTCGTTAACCTCTGCAAGCTCCCGCCCGTTGAATTCATCGTGACGGTAATATCACTCAGCTTGTTCTTGTTGAAATCAGTAACCTTCGGCGACACATCAGCCTTCACGATGTTAATCGGGATATTGACATCCGCGCCCCCATCAAAGTCGAAGGTGATGGTATTCAAGCCTTCCGGCAAGGTCTTCAGATAAGAGTTCTTCAGGTAATAGAAGTGCCCTGCAACGGTATAATTGGAGGCTGCGATGGTTGTCGTCCCATTCTTGATGGCGCTCAGATTGTTGCCATTGAACATCACCATTACATCGACATTTCGATCGATAATGGGATTATAAGTCGGCGCAGCGACTGGCTGGTAGCTTGTTTTGTCCGTCACGATAGCAGTCGCGTTATCTTTGACCAGGATGTTGACCATGCCGTCTACTCCGGAATCAAAGTCAAAGTATAGTCCTTGATAGCCATTTCTCATAGTTTGCAAGAGGGACGTCTTTATCGTGTACACATTCCCGGTCACCGTATAGTCCGTGCCTTCAACAAGCGGCGTCAACCCGTATCGGATACCGTTCAGCGCTTTCCCGTTTTTCGTTACAGTAAAGCTAAGGTCCGCGGGGGCATACTTCACAAATGTGGAGCTTGCCGGACCCACGGCCCCGTTTGGCAGATCCGCTACGACTGCAATGTTCAGCTCCTGATCGCTGCCCGTTGCAAAGTCGAAGGTGAAGGTTGAAACCCCAACAGGCACGGTTTGCAGATAGCTTTGCTTCAAGGTATACACCGAGCCTGAAACGGTATAGTCCTTTTCGGGTTGAAGCGCCGTAGCTCCGTTATATATGGAGGATAGTACATTGCCGTAAGGAGCAACGGTCACCGGAATATCCTGCGGCGCATTTTGGTTGAAGGTGGATGCTGCCGAGCTGACTTTGCTGTTAGAGACCACCTCTACCACCAGCGGGAGACTAGTCCCATTGTCGAATTGGTAGCTGAAGTTATGCGTGCCAACCGGCAAGGTCTGTAAATACGATTTCCAAATGGTTCCTGCCTTCGATGTAGCCGGCTGGAAATGAGAGATTGGAGCCAGTTGTGTGTTGGTGGTGAGGTTGGTAATCCCCGTCAACACATTGCCATTTGAAATGGTCGTGTAAGCGCCAACATCGGCAGGCGCATTAAGATCGAATTCGGCCTTGGTCCGGTTCAGCGTAATCTGGTTTGGCGCCGCTGTTTGGGGTGTTTGACTGCCCTTGTATTGCTTCAGTACGGCCAATGAAAAGATGGAGGTCGACTGAAAGTTTATGGCATGTTCCGTGGAGCGGTAGTTGGAGGTGGAATCCTCAAACTTTTTGAATTGATACACGGAGGCTGCCTTTGTGCCATATATATCTATACCTCCGGCCAGATAGCCTTTGGGAGTGCCGGGCTTTAAATCAATGGAATAAATCCCGCTGAAAATTTGCTTCATCGCATTTTCGCCATATCCGGTGATATAGCTTGTTTGCATGGGATTGACGCCGAGAATGTAGTTGTAATTATCCTGGATGGCATCTATGACCTGATCATCGAAGGTGTTGGTAAACATGCTGCCCAGAGTGAGGAACATAGATGTCTCTGAAATATTGGCATTGCTTCCCCACCATGCGCCTAGTTCGAACAAGTAGGTCCGCCATATGTGACTCTTTTGCCGTTCCAAGAGCACGCTTTTCCAAATGGAGAAGTTTTCGGTAAACCAGCTTTTCACGGTTTCGTCGGCCTGATCGGCGGTGACGTAGGCAAGCATAATATCAAATTCCAGATGGCGGCCCATGCCATACTCTACATCCAGGAAGACATCCTCGTATTTTTTATAATTGTTCAACACGATTGCATTGGCCGCGGGATCACCGGTAGCTCGGAAAATATGGGCTGCTGCCCAAACCCGGTTATCCGCGTCAGAGGCATCGGCATAACCTGCTGTATTCGGTATGTTTTGCGGATTTTCCAGCAGGTATTGCCAGCCCCTCAGCGCCGCCTGAAGAAGTTGCTCCGAGTAAGCGGTATCGTAATCCTTAAACACCGTGGAGGCATGCGCCAGCAAGGCTACCGCATGAGCCGTAACGGTAGTTGGCTTGACATCATTCTGGCTGCTCTGAACATCGCCATTCATCCGCCCGTCAAAATAGCCTTTGGGAGCGATAACGGTATAGAAACCGCCTGTGGCATAATCCTGAGCTTTCAGAAACCAATCCAGGTTAAATTTAATCTCATCCAGCAAATCCGACTTTCCGTTGCCACTCTCCGGAATATTAAGACTGTTATCCTGGAAGAGGGCGGGAAATTGCTCATAGGTCCATAACAGATGGGAGGTGGCGATGGAGCTATTATTCGTATACTTGCCGAAGTCGCCTGCATCATACCAGCCGCCGGACAAATCCCTGGATTTCGTGGCATCCGAGGTGTATCGGAGGTTATTATCCTGGGTATGAATGGCCTTGCGTGCGAAGCCTTCCGCATAGGGCTCCACCAGGTCCATATTGGCCCGCTGGTAATAGTAATACCGCTGCATGTCTCTGAACAGATCGTCATATACCGTATCGCCAATCTCGAAATGAACCGAATTGGCGACCCCTGGCGCATTTACCTTCAGATAATAATTGCCCGGAGCAGCAAGAGGTGTAAAATCAGCCAGCAATACGCGCTCTCCGGAGAATGCAGCATCGAATTCCCGTTGTAGCTGCAATTGTCCGGTATAGACCGTTAGGTTATCGGAGGTTCGCTTCACCTCGAAGGCAGTTCCTCCTACGGCAGTCAGCTCATCTACGAAGCCGCTGACCATGGCAACCTTATTCGAGTCAGTCCTGTAGCCGACCTGATTTACCTTGATGGCCGGGAAGCTGGCCTCGTTATCTGGCGAAGTAATCCTGATATTGTTGATATAGAACTTGCTCTGTTTCAACGGCCACTCGGTAGTATCGTTGCTAACTACGAAGGCGGTAACACTTTTCATATCAAAGCCGGAATCTGGGCTGAACAGCTTCTTGAGCGGGATCTTCACATGCTGCCATTCGGTGGTCACGCCAGAGATTCCGGTGACGTCCGCTCTATCGATGGCGACCTTAGATTTAATGAGAGTGTTGGAGAGATCAGGATTGGGCAGCGACATCAGATAGCTTTCCGTGAAGTTGCCTTGCAGGCCGACCGCCATTTTCTCCCCTCCGGCATTTCCTTTTACATTGAACTCCAGAAACCCGTTCTCGTAGTACCTAGTAATCTCAAAGGGATACCAGCCGGAAGAATACAGAATTTGCGATTCCCAGTAGCTTCCGGGCGTCGCCGTCATATTGTATCTGATAGAGGGCAGACCTCCATACATCTCGGTTGTATCAACCGGAGGCTTGCTGCCATCCTTTTCAAATGGAGCGCTTGTATACGAACCTGGAACGGTATCGCCAAAGATGACCAGATCCTGCAGCTTTTTGTAATGCGAGGGAGGCGCATCTGACGTTGCGCCTTGGGCGATCCGGATTCCCGCCCCTCCCAAGGTTGGCATGACCATGATTACGGCAACTAAAATGGCTACTATTCGCTTAAACAATCTTTTCCCCTCTTTCTTTAAATGGTAGTCGGTAATATCAAGGAAGCAATTCAGCAAGTCCGCTCCCAGTTCCGGATCGAATAAGCAAATCTGGGAGTTGGCAATCCTTACACTGTCTCACATGCAATAGATATCGGTGAATTGCCGGACTCCCGGCTTCCAGTAGTTGAATTCATCGTCAATGCCAAGATCACTCGGCATGTACAGAAGCCGGGAAAAGTGGGTGTAGAATAACATCCGCTGATCCTCGTCTCCGCGCTTAACGCGAATTCTGGAAATGCTTTGATTCCAGGTGACCACCGCTTCATTTCTGATCGTATCGAAATCCTTGTCTCGGACTTCCGTTTCTACATGGGCCCTTGTATTTAAAGCGCTTACATAATTGATGCCAACTTGCAGGTTTACGACCTTCGCATCGCCAAAGCTGATCATAACCTTGCAATTAGCCCCATTCACGCGTAAACGGGTCAGTGAGCCTGTAGAGTTGCATAGCAGCGCATTATGGAAGGGGTGATCGGCTTTCAAATAGATATAAACGGAATACGGATATTCATGTCCCCAGCCCGCCTTTATCATCACCTCAGCCAATCACTTCACAATCCGAGAAGAACTCCACTTTAATATCAGAAGGCTTGAGCACAACGTTATAGTATCCGCATTCCGCTGTCTCTGCCTCCCGTTCATATTCCGTTGCCTCTTGCTTTAACCGGCAAATGGCGGGGGTGATGCCATCCCGGCTTGCGCCGCCCGTACCGCTGACATGGTTATGGCTGAACCGGACAATGGGCAGCTCGGAGTTGTATCCACTCGTGGCATAGGATTAGATGGTATCCGGAGACAACCGGACGATTGCACCTCATTAGCATTTTGATATTCATGTAGAAACACTCTTCGCCTTAGCTCCTCCTCTCTCACATTCAGCATACAAGTTGTACCTGTAGAACCACAGAATAAAGTTTTAAGATTGGATATGTTCGTTTAAGAAGTTGGACATGATACAATGCCTTACTACTTCAATACAAGATGGAGGCAGGCATACATCATGGACTCTTATTAATTGTGCGTGATGAATACGATGACCCAAAACAATACTACGACCAGCTTATCTCTTTGCCTTATAGAACTTATGATAAAGCTTCATGAGCGCCCTCTTCTCGATCCGCGACACTTAGCTCCGCGAGATCCCCAGCTCCTTCGCAATCTCCTGCTGCGTCCGCTCATCCCAGCCTTGCTCCAGCCCGAACCTGCCGATAACGACTTCCTTCTCGCGGTCATCCAATATATCAAGATTTTTATAAATCTTGCTCTTCTCAGTCTTCAGCTGCACCTTATCCACGATATCATCAGCCTCCGTGCCGAGGATATCGATCAACGTGATCTCGTTGCCTTCCTTATCCGTGCCGATCGGGTCATGCAAAGAAACGTCCCTCCGGGTTTTCTTAAGCGACCGCAGATGCATAAGTATTTCGTTCTCCATACAGCGAGCCGCGAATGTCGCGAGTTTCGTGCCTTTACCAGTCTGAAAGCTCTCGATCGCCTTGATCAATCCAATTGTCCCGATCGAGATCAAGTCCTCGAGATCCTCACCGGTATTATGGAATTTTTTGACTATGTTTACATAACCCGATGCAATTAATTAACTACGGTCTCATCGCTGCCAGCGATAGGAATAGGTTAGTAGGAGCCGTCTTTTTTTTAGAATATGAGCACTTTGGTCAGGAGGATATTTCGCTGGAAGAAAGCTATCGGAGAGTGGAGGAATGGAGTAAGAGTAGCTTAAATAAGTCAACAAAAGGTAATTGAAGTAAAAACATGCACATTGTGATAAAAGACGCTTCCCTCTAGAATGAAAGCGTAAACATAAACCGTTTGCGTATCAAGGGTATGAATACGATGCGGGTAAGCCGTAGGCGCACCGGATCGAAAATTAAGGAGGATAATCATTATATGTCAAAACGATTTAGCAGAATGCTCGCGTTCCTCTGTTGCTTGGTAATGGTGGCGGCGCTAATGCCTGCCAGCTTTGCCGCCGCCACTGACAACATCGAGAACGCAGAGGCTAATGAAACGCCGACCGCCATTTTCGGAACTCCCGAACTCGGGTCAGACGATCCACTGTGGGCCCTGACAATGGAGCATCTCATCAACAAAAGTACTGTGCCCGGCGACTCCAAACCCCATGCAACCGGCACAGCCAGGATCCTTTGGGACTCCGACTACCTGTATGCCCGCGTGGTTGTGCAGGACAGCAATCTATATCAGGGAGCCGGCGGAGATCACCAATACGATAGTCTGGAGTTTTATGTAGGCACCGGAACCGGAGGCGCAAACCAATGGCGTGTCAGCGCGACGGGCGTGTTTTCAGGGCAGTCCGCTCCGGGCAGAGCTGCTTGGACTCAGATCACGGAAACAGGATATATCGTGGAGATGAGAATACCGAAAAGAATCTTGACCTTGAAGGAAGGCGATTTTACCTTTGATGTTTATATCAATAACTCGTCGCAAACGGGCGGCGACCGCTATGAAGTCGTTTCCAGTTTCGGAGATCCGGACAAGGCTTATAGCAGCGCTGCTTCATATACAAACAGCCTGAAGCTCATTTTAGCCAATGAAGTGGACACCAGATTCTCAATCACCGCCACGGCGGGATCGGGCGGCCGAATAACGCCGAACGCAACAGGCGATGTCCTGAGAATAGCTAGCAACTCAAACAAAGAATTTACAATTACCCCCGATTACGGAAAAATTGTGGATACCGTAACGGTAGACGGCGAGGCCGCGACTCTATCCGATGGCACTTATACCTTTTTAAATGTTAACGCTGACCATACCATTCACGTGACATTCAAAAATGATTCGGCCGCGGAGCTGCTTCCCTTTATCGTATGGAATGACAACTTCGCCAGTGGCGAGTACACGGCGGCCGTCATCATTGACTTGGGCGAAGGGAAGGCGGCGGTAGGCTCCGAGCTTAATCCGGGCTTGTTTACCGTGTCGGCCAGGAACACGACCCTGAACGGCGCCTCGGTGACCTTTGCAGGGACGCGCAAGATCACAAGGGTATACGCCAATGACGAACCGAAGGTGCGCGGCTATCTTGGGACAGTAAGCCATTCACCGGATTATCAAGCCGGACTGGAAAGCGGCCGTTACATCGTAGTTGAGTTTGAGTTTTATTCAGCTGGCGGCGGCACTATAACGCTGGATGGCAGCATGAACTCGACAAAGCAGGTATACAGCATCGTCCAAAACGGCGCGGTCGTACTGACAGAAGGGAGTCCGCTTAGCTACGTGGTTTTTGAACAGGAAAAAGTTGTGAATCCGATCCTTGACAAGTTTACAACACCAACGGGCAATTCGGTCAATCGCGCGCTTTACCTTCACAAGGATGACAACGGTGAAGTATTGCAAGGATTGCCGCTGTATGTCTATACCCACGGCATGGGACGCGGCGGCACAAGCGCTACGACAGACCAAAAAGCGGCCATGAAATCCGCCAACGGCGCAGTCGCTCTGATGAAGAAAATGGAAGAAGATCCCGGCAAATACGCCAGCCATATACTGAATATTTCCTATAATGGCACGTCTACTCCCTCCACAGCCAATGTTAAGACGGTTATAGACGACCTGGTTGCCAGCGGCGCAGTAGACCCTAACCGTATTTACGCGGCGGGCTTCTCATGGGGCGGCCAGTATACGAACAGCTTAGTTAACGCCTATCCCGGCTTCTTCGCGGCCGCCGCACCTATGTCTCCGGTAAGCGGCTCACCGAGCGCGAACGCCAACAACGTTCACAACGACCTGGCCTATTGGATGTTTATAAATGAACATAACGTTGGAGGATACCAGACTAACCTCACTACCTTCATAAACACCAATATGCCGAAAATGATCAACGCGAGGGCTTCGCGCTTTGAGAGCAATGAGCCCCTTACGTGGCCCTACAATCAATTTGATCAGCCGAATTGGAGGCCGAATCCGGCCAACACACCTGTCCTCGGTGATCAAGTAGCGCATGAAGTTGAAGCGGCGGTTCTTTACAACCAGATAACTATGGGGACTTGGAGCATAGCTCCCACGGCGCAGTCCTCTAACTTGTCGGCTTGGGACAATGATTACACCGATGTCTTTGATTGGATGTTCGTGCAGAGAAAAATGAACGTTCCTGGTGCTCCTGGCGATTTCAGGGCGACGGCGGGCGATGGACAGGTCACATTGAGTTGGACTTCTCCTGACGATCCTGACGACGGTCGCAGCGCGATATTGGACTACAAGGTCTGGTATGGCGACGTGACGCCGATCACACTGGATGCAGCAACGACCGAATATACCTTCACGGGCCTGACAAACGGCCAAGACTACACCTTTAAGGTCATCGCGGTAAGCGCGAAGGGCGACAGCGCGGAGATGAGTGCGACGGCGATGCCAATGACGACTCCCATTGTGACCAATCCTTCTGACGGCAATACGGGCAATACGGGCACCGGGACAGATGCCGGATCGTCGAAGCCGACCTACACAGTGAACACACCGAAGGATAAGCCCGCAGTCACGGACAAAAACGGCAACACCACCCTGCCCGGTGGCGGCGAGATTGCAACCAAGGGCGGGACAAAGATTGAGGTTCCCGTAGGCACAACTATAGACTCAAACGGTAAGGTGACCATTCCGACGGACAAGAGCGCCGAAGTAACACTACCCGGCGGCAACAGCACAGTGACCATTCCGGGCGGATCGACGATAGCGGGTGACGGCACGATCACAGTGGGCGGCGGAGAGGCGCATGTTAACCTGCCGAACGGCAACCAGGTGGATATCCACGGCGGCTCGAAAATACAGAGCAACGGCGCGGTTGTGGTAGGACCGGGCGGCGCGAGTGTCGGCTTAGACAACGGCATGTCGCTGAACATCCATGAGGGTACGGAGCTTGTGTTCGATGACGACACCCCGCTGGGCTTCCTCGTGACGTCGGGCAATCCTTTCAGGGATGTCAACATGGACGACTGGTTCTACAGCAACGTAAACTTAGCCCACACATTCGGTCTTTTCAACGGCACGTCATCCACGACGTTCTCACCGGGCACCTCAATGACGCGTGCGATGTTTGTACAGGTACTGGCCAATCTTGAGAACGTAAACAGCTCCGGCTACACGAGTTCCCGCTTTAGCGACGTGACGGGCGGGCAGTGGTACACGGCGGCAGTCGAGTGGGCGGCCGAAAGCGGCATCGTCAACGGTATGAACGCAGACCTGTTTGACCCCAATTCATCGATGACGCGCGAGCAGATGCTGATAATACTGTACAACTACATGAAGTACAAGGGCTATGAGATACCTGAAAGCCAATCTAAGTCCTTCGCGGACGAGAGTGAGATCAGCTCATGGGCGTTGGAGGCCGTTCAGGCGCTGCGGGGAATCGGCATTGTATTAGGCAAGCCGGACAACCTCTTTGACCCCAAAGCCACCGGCACCCGCGCCGAAGTAGCTGCTATCTTTTCAAGGTTCGTCGAATATCTGGCTAAGTAAAAGCGTAAACAGAAAAATGCGGACCCTTCCGGCTGGACAATATTCAGCCGGAAGGGTCTCCTTCTATTTTACAAAGAAAATCTCCGGTCTGATGCTGATAAACACACAACAGTAGCGTAGGGCTTTGGTCTATGCCTGATTCATTATCACTTGGGTGCGCCTGACGATGCACGCGCTATCAATGACGGTCTGTATAATAATCTCTCACTGGCGTTGCATTAATGTTCTCTAAAGCTTTATAATTTTCTTTCTTTAAGGTATATGGCTAACGCCAATTTGTACGAAAATGTCCATGATAAAAAAGATTTGACAGAAAATTTTAAAAACAAAGCAGAAACGATCTTCTACATATTCTTAAACCGGGCAATCGCTAGAGACAATATAAATCCTAGTATTATCCGATTAGTTGCCATGTGTCAAAATAATCAGCAACATTCGGCTGACATGAAGATCGTGGATCACATTATCACCGGAAGATCCAACTATGGGGCTACTGTTGCAGGATAACGTTTTAAAGATACGGGAGAAATCAAGTATGACCTGAGAGTAGAAAATACAATGACCCTCGTTAAATTGGGCAAAGTGAACAATGCTACCTCATATTTCATTCACAACCATTAAAATTTAAGAGATACCGTCACATCACAATCATTACGAATGATCAATATCAGACACTCCATATATGCGGAGTGTGTATACAGAAAAAAAACAAACGGAATCTCAGCCATTTGGTTTCTTTTATTGATATAAATCGTGCAAGCAATCCCTGGCTTTATCGCCATATAAGATAAGATCAGATGTAATATAATAGCTCAGCTCAGATCACTTCTCAACGCTTCGCCTTATAAAACTCATGATAAAGCTTCATGAGTGCCCTTTTCTCAATTCGCGAAACATAACTCCGCGAAATCCCCAGCTCCTTCGCAATCTCCCGCTGTGTCCGCTCATCCCCGCCATGCTCCAAACCAAACCGGCCAATGACAACTTCCTTTTCCCAATCATCCAATATATCAAGATTTTTATAAATCTTGCTCTTCTCAATCTTCAGCTGCACCTTATCCACGATATCATCAGCCTCTGTACCGAGGATATCGATCAACGTGATCTCGTTGCCTTCCTTATCCGTGCCGATCGGGTCATGCAAAGAAACGTCCTTCCGGGTTTTCTTCAGCTACCGCAGATGCATAAGTATTTCGTTCTCCATACAGCGAGCCGCGAACGTCGCGAACTTCGTGCCTTTGCCGGTCTGGAAGCTCTCGAAGGCTTTGATCAATCCAATCGTGCCGATGGAGATTAGATCCTCTAAATCTTCCCCGGTATTGTCGAATTTTTTGACAATGTGTACACAAACCGATGTAAACAAACAAACCTGAACTCATAGCTCCCAGCAATGATAAGACTGTCCACCTTGTTTAATGCATACTAAAAGTGCCGAAAATTGCAGCGTAAAAATGCTCAAGTAATGGCAAAGAATAAGAGACACTTACCAGCATCCTATTATCCTCCTATCGTTAGGTTTGCGAGAACTCGACGAAGGAGACTGGAAGGAATGCTAAAAATGCCTCAACAAGTGGACAGCGAACCGTTCTCTCTTACGTCAAGCAACAGAAGAGCCGAATGGCTCTGGAACGCGCGAAAACGTATGAGCGGCTTGAGCACCCGCCAGGCGAAGCACAAGTAGACTTCACGACAATTCAGGTTAGCCACGATCAGCAGCTTATGACGTACAAGCTACTCGCCGTGTCCTTTCCTTACAGCAATACAGCATTTGTCTATCCGACGCCTGCAGAAAACCAAGAATGTTTTCTCGAAGGGATGAAGCAATGCTTCGAATAAATGGGTGGCGTTCCGCGGCGCATGTGGTTCGACAATCTGTCGGCTGCAGGCGTCCACATCGGGAAGCATGTGAGCGTCAACTCACAGAGGGCTTTCAACGGTTTTGCGCGCACTACCGGATGGAAGCTATATTTTGTAATCCATACAGCGGTCATGAGAAGGGGCATGTGGAGAGCAAGTGCGGTTACGCCAAACGCAATTGGACGGTACCGATTCCGCTATATGAGGACCATGAGAAATTGGCTACGTATTTCGCCGAGCAAGCTCGAGAGGACCGCGAGCGAGCGTACTACGCCAAGGGTGTCCCTTCAGCAATATGATCGACTGATGGGGGCGGTTGGAACAGACAAGACGCATATGGCGACTGCGCTTGGCGTAGAGGCTTGCAGGAGAGGACATGCCGTTCAATTCTTTCGAGCTTCCGATTTAGTGTCGTTGCTGCAAGAGAAGTTTGCGGTGGGCACGCTTAACCGTTTTCGCGAGAAGCTGAAGAAGATGGAACTGATTATTTTGGATGAAGTGGGCTATGTCCCGTTTAACCAAACAGGTTCAGAATTGTTGTTTAATGTGATTGCCGATTACTACGAACAGCAAAGCGTGATCGTCACATCCAATCTGGAGTTCGGTCAATGGACCTCGATTTTTGGAGACACGAAGCTAACGTCCGCTTTGGTCGACCGCCTTGTGCATCACGCACACATTCTTTCATTCACTGGCGACAGCTTCCGTCTCAAGCAAGCGATGGAACGTATACCGCAGTGACCATTTAACTGGCAAGCGTCTCGGCATTTTTCGCAGCAAATTTAAGCATATTTCGCTTGCAAAAAACAGTAACAAAATCAAAACAAAAAATCTACATCTCTGCCGTTTGTGTTTAAAGTGTTGGTGGAGAGCAGGATCGAACCGCTGATCTCTTGCATGCCATACAAGCGCTCTACCGAAGTAATCGGTTTCACCACCATAGGCATGAATAAACCCGCCTAAACAGATTCACCTCTGCTCAAGCGGGTTTGTCCATGAATCTTATCTATCGATTGAACCTAGCGTTTGCAGCATTCTGATGAACACAACCGCCGCTTGTGCGCGAGTCGTCTCGCCCTTTGGATCCAACGTATTCGCGCTTGTACCGTTCATAATTTGAAGGGTAACCATTGTGCGAACATCCTCCAAGTAAGCCGCGTCCACGCTTCCGATATCTTTGTAGCCGTTCAAGTTAACAGAATCCTTTGCAATCGACAACTTTTCAAGATTAATCACGGCCGCCAACATGCTCGCCATTTCCTCGCGTGATAGCGGTTGATCAGGCTTGAAGCTCGTACCAGTCGTGAAGCCGAGCAGTCCAAGTTCCTTCGCTTTGGCTACCTCATCGAAGTACCATGCGCCTTGCTTTACATCTACATACGGTGCTGCATTCCCGACAGATCCGCTGCGTCCCAAGGTTCGGACTATCATGGCGGTAAACTCCGCTCTCGTTACGGCTTTGTCAGGGTCATACTTCCCGCCGCCAACTCCTTCAACGAGTCCTTTGGCTGCAGCCAGCTCTACGAATGCTTTGCTCCAATGTTTAAACGTATCGGTAAAACTCACCGGATTTTGTGCCACGACGTACACGCTGTTGGAATAAGAGTTGATCGTCACGTACCATGCGCCATCGATCAACACTTTCTTCGCGGATACAAACTCAAATTTCTTTGTCGTTTCGTTATAACGGAACACGCCCCATTGCTCCGGTATATCGGTCATGTTTTTTGACATCGGAATGATTCGCGTCAGCGCACTGCTGAACTTGTCCGCTGTTCCGATCACTTGTCCTGACTTGGTATTAATAATTAAGATGTTGAAATCCACAATCGCGCCTAATACTTGTCCCTTTGGCAACCCGCTTGCAACCGCCGCTTGAATGTCCTTGTCACCAGACTTATCGGTCAAAGTAACTTTGAAGCTGATATCCTCGGCTTTGAGTCCATTCTTCGTAAGCAAATCCTGCAGCCCTGGAATGAGCGATGCCAGATTGACGGGAATCTTGTAGCTGCCGTAAGTTGCCTTAATCTCGGTGATAAAAGTGGCGTTTTTCTTCTCAAACTCGGTTAATAGGCTTGCCGGTAAACTGACATAGGCAACGCCGTCTTTTGGTGCAACTTCAAGAGCGACGG
This sequence comes from Paenibacillus sp. J22R232, assembly GCF_056269165.1. Taxonomy (NCBI): domain Bacteria; kingdom Bacillati; phylum Bacillota; class Bacilli; order Caryophanales; family Paenibacillaceae; genus Paenibacillus; species Paenibacillus sp. J22R232. Next base: position 380,463 of record NZ_JBWDNK010000006.1, read on the forward strand.
ACGGCTTACGGGTGTCAATTGTATCCGACTTAATCATAATGCCGTTTTGGTCGATATCCAAATGTGTTAAAACATCCAGAGAAATTGGACTACCGCCAGTCCCGCCACTATTCCTACTATTAACAACCTGCGTTACCGTAAAGGTTACCGGCGTCATGCCCGCGGCCGACACCGTTACCGTAGCCGTATACGTCCCTGCGGCAAGTCCGTCATTCGCTTTCACTGTAAAAGTAGTGGACGCCGTCCCGCTATCGAGCGTTGTCGTCGCTGGCTGCGTAACCGTGAAGCTGCTCGCGTCCGCTCCGCTTAGCGCTGTCGCCAAGCTCGCCAAGTCGCCTGTTCCCGTTCGCGTTACGGTCACCGTTTTCGTTTCCTGTGTTCCCGATGCGTAGCCTGCTGTCAGTGCGCTCGGCGTCTCGTTAGACAATCCATCGATGGTGTACGTAAGTGGAACGTTCACCACCTGCGTAACCGTAAAGGTCACCGGCGTCATGCTGGTCGCCAATACCGTTATCGTAGCCGTATACGTCCCTGCGGCAAGTCCGTCATTCGCTTTCACTGTAAAAGTAGTGGACGTCGTTCCGCTATCAAGCGTTGTCGCCGCTGGCTGCGTAACCGTGAAGCTGCTCGCGTCCGCTCCGCTTAGCGCTGTCGCCAAGCTCGCCAAGTCGCCTGTTCCTGTTCGCGTTACGGTCACCGTTTTCGTTTCCTGTGTTCCCGATGCGTAGCCTGCTGTCAGTGCGCTCGGCGTCTCGTTAGACAATCCATCGATGGTGTACGTAAGTGGAACGTTCACCACCTGCGTAACCGTAAAGGTCACCGGCGTCATGCTGGTCGCCAATACCGTTATCGTAGCCGTATACGTCCCTGCGGCAAGTCCGTCAATCGCTTTCACTGTAAAAGTAGTGGACGTCGTTCCGCTATCGAGCGTTGTCGCCGCTGGCTGCGTAACCGTGAAGCTGCTCGCGTCCGCTCCGCTTAGCGCTGTCGCCAAGCTCGCCAAGTCGCCTGTTCCTGTTCGCGTTACGGTCACCGTTTTCGTTTCCTG
>NZ_JBWDNK010000040.1:0-4092 GCF_056269165.1 Paenibacillus sp. J22R232
CTTGGCAAAAAACACGGGCGTGAAGGCGGAATTCTCCATTCTGCCTATACCTAAAGTCGAGGGCTATGAGGGCTTCTATACGTGGAAGCGATTTGCTCCTCCGCAATGGGTCGTCAAAAATACCAAGGATGAGTCAAAGCTGAAGGCTACCCTTAAGCTGCTGAATAATATGTACGACAAGGATAACTGGAAAGACCTGTACCTCGGCGTGGAGGGCATGCACTACACGATGAAGGACGGCAAAGCCACCAAGCTGCCGGATGACAAGAGCACGATGGAGAATCAAGTGCTGAATCCGTACTCGAGCTCCGCGACACTACAATTCACAAAAGATCTTTATAACGATACCGCTTCGGACGACAGCAAGTGGGCAATCGACCAGCTAACCAAAAATATGGATGAAGCCCAGAAATATGCGAAGGTGATTGCAGGCGACGGCATAACCGCCAGCATCTATGAAGGCTTTCCGGATATTAACAACCGTACGTTATTCGTGGAATACGCCGCGAAAATCATACTCGGACAATACCCGATCAGCAAGTTCGACGAATTCGTGGAGAAGTGGAACAAATCAGGCGGAGAAGAAGTAACGAAGCGTGCCAGGGAATGGTATTCCAAAGTGCATCAATAAATGTCCGAAGAGAGAATCCTAACGTTCAAGAACGAATGTTTTTCTCTATATCTGTAATGTATAGACGCGCGCTTTTACGGGTGCGCGTTATCTGTGTCGTCACCATTAAACCAATGAACGGTATCGAGAACGAAGATGGAATTGGAGTAGGAGGCTATGATGAATATTCGTTTGAAAGATGTGCTGGAAGGTCAGGAACAAAACTATATTCTTCCCTTTCTCTGGCAGCAAGGAGAGGAAGGGGGAGCGATTCGGAACGAGATAGCTCGTATCCATGATTCCGGAATCGGAGCCGTTTGCGTAGAAGCAAGGCCCCATCCGGATTTCCTTGGACCGAAGTGGTGGCTGGATATGGATATCATTATGGACGAAGCCCGAAGTCGCGGGATGAAAGTGTGGATGCTCGACGACGATCATTTCCCCACTGGGCATGCCGCTGGCAAGGTGAAGGAAGCGCCAGAAGAGCTTCATCGCGTATTTCTTGGCGAACGGTATATAGACACCATTGGTCCTGCACAAGGCACTTCTCTACTGCTGGATACTTTACTCCTAAATGGGCTTCGGCCGACTTATTCGCTGAGCCATTACGCCAGCAGCAGAAGCAAGCTGCATTCGGTCGTCGCGGTCCGTCGTGAACCAGTTACAGGAGCGTTAACCAGTGACTGCGTTGACATCACTGAGTTCGTGCAGGAGGGCATTCTGTATTGGGATATTCCTAAAGGGTATTGGAGGGTATTTATCGTTTCCGAGAACAAGGATGGCGGCAGTAAGGCACAGGAGGATTATCTGAATCCGCTCGTTCGGGATTCGGTTCGAATTTTGCTGGATACGGTTTATGAGGCTTTTTACGAGCGGTATCAAGATGATTTTGGAAAAACCTTTGCTGGATTCTTTTCGGATGAACCCGGATTCTATAATGATAAGACGACCTTTGACTTTAATTCGAAGCCGGGTAAACAAGGCGTGTCTCTTCCTTGGAGCAGTGAAATGCCTGATTTGCTTGAGCAGGCACTAGGCGAGAATTACCGTAAGAGTCTTCACCTTCTCTGGCATGATGCCGGAGAACAGTCGAACATCATTCGTTATGCGTATATGAATATAGTTAGCAAGCTATATGGCGATAACTTCTGCAGTCAAATCGGGGACTGGTGCAGAGACCGCGGGGTGGAATATATCGGGCATGTACTCGAAGACAACAACGTTCATGCAAGGCTTGGCTCCGGTGCCGGCCATTTCTTCCGCTCGCTGTGGGGGCAGGATATGTCGGGTCTCGATGTCGTGCTTTGGCAGATCGTTCCCGGCTTTGATGAAATGTCGTTCCGCTGGCCCGCAGGGGAGACGGACAGCGAGTTTTTCCACTATGGCCTCGCCAAGCTAGGCGTGTCGCTCGGACATATCGATCCGAAAAAACAAGGCCGAACGATGTGCGAGGTGTACGGCGCATATGGTTGGGCAGAAGGATTAAAGCTGATGAAATGGCTTACAGACCACATGCTGGTCCGCGGAGTTAACTATTTCGTCCCGCATGCCTTCAGCCAAAAAGCGTTTCCGGACCCCGATTGCCCTCCTCATATGTACGCAAGCGGGAAAAATCCGCAGTACCGGTATTATAAGCATTTGAATCAATATATGAATCGGATGAGTCACCTCATATCGGGCGGAAGGCATATGGCGACCGCTGCCGTCTTATACCACGCTGAAGCGGAATGGGCGGGAGAAGCCATGTATTTCCACTTGCCCGTTAAAACTTTAATGCAGCACCAGATCGATTGCGATGTCATTCCCGCAGACGTTCTACTAGCAGCTGCAAGCGTGCAAAATGGCAAGCTGCTTATCCATCAAGAGGATTTCCAATGTCTGATCGTACCTTACGCGGATGCGCTGCCCGCCGAGATGATACGATGCTTGGCCGCTTTCGCAGATCAAGGTCTTCCCGTCCGTTTTGTTGACGGACTACCGCAGCGTTCCAGCGAAGGACTCGATGTAAGTACCGATCTGGCCCTTCTTGCCGATCACAAAAATGTTAAGCTTGTGACTCTCAACCAACTGGCTGAATTATTGCAAGATGACGGACATTACGATGTTAAAGTCGGCCAATACGAGCCATATCTTCGGAATTATCATTACGTTCATGACGGACTGGATGTCTTTATGTTCTTCAACGAGCATCCGCATCGGAGCATTCAGGCTGACATTTCATTACCCATTCAAGGCGATATATTTGCCTACGATGCCTTCTTAAATAGCTTGACCTTTTTGCATGCTATTAGTGAGCCCGGCACGGTGCGCCTTGATATCCATCCTTATCAATCCGTGGTCCTGCTCCATGGCGCTGAGCTTGAGCAATATGCGGCGCTTCCAGGGCCAGTAAAGGGGACAATCAAGGAGTTGGGAGACGAATGGACCATCTACACCGCGGATGCCGAACATTATCCTAACTTTACGGAATGGGGAAGTTTGAGGACATTAAAGAATATGAGCGGACCACATCTTTTACCTCGGTTTTCGGGCACTTTTCGGTATGAAACGGAATTCGAGTGGAAAGAAGCCGGCAGTCGCGCATTATTGGATTTAGGCGATGTCTATGAAACGGCGGAAGTGTGGTTAAATGGCGAGCAAGCGGGTGTGCGCATCTGTCCGCCGTACCAATTGGAGATTCAGGGCCTGATCAAGCAGGGGAGTAATAAGCTTGTCGTAGAAGTAACGAATACGTTAGCGAAGGATAAGCGCGATTACTTATCGGCCTTTGCGCAGCAGGAACCAAGCGGGCTCATCGGACCCGTCCGTTTGACAAGCATCGATACGGAAAAATGAAATTGATGTTCGTGGCAGGAGTTGCTGAAACTAGGCGGCTCCTGTTTTTTATGGTCTAACTTATCCGCGAATAAATAACCATGAGGTCGAAGATACATGAACATTTTCCTTAAAAATGACCTTGTTTATCCTTAAAAAAGCCATATTGAGAGGCCAAACTCCGGGATGTATATTTACATTGTAAACGAATTCAATCAAAAAAAGTGAAATGAAAGCGATTTCGGGTTCTTCGGTTTATTGGCTAAAAGCCTTAAACAAATAACTACAAAAAAAGAGGGGGCAAACAAATGAAATTCAAAAAAATGGGGATAAGTTTGGCGGCAGGCATACTTGCGGTCACGGCCATAACCGGTTGCGGCGGAAACGGGAACAATGCCGAAAATGCAGACCAAAATGATACCAAAAAGAATCAGACGGAAAGCGTGAACGAAACTGTCGATATCGAAGTGTGGGGAACGAACATCGGTTATAAACCGATCACCAAGGGAAGCCCATTGTATGAATTCTACAAGGAAAAGCTAGGCGTCGGCGTTATTCATCCCTATGTGGAATGGAACGGAGGCACCAACTACCTGAATCAGCTGAACTTAAAGATCGCGGCCAATGAAATGCCAGACATGTTCACTCCCCAGCAAGGCATTGAAGAC
>NZ_JBWDNK010000039.1:0-4294 GCF_056269165.1 Paenibacillus sp. J22R232
GGTGTCTGGAGCGACAAGCGCTAGCTACAACGCACCGACAGCAACAGCTGGCACGAGGTATTATTACGTCGTAGTGACGAACACGAATGCGAGCGTGAACGGAACGAAGACCGCCAGCTTAACGAGCAATGTCGTATCCGTCACCACAAACGAGGTTCTTACCTACGAAATAGAAGCGATAGATCATCAGACTGCATCTGCCTTGACGCAAGGGTATGGACCTGGTACTCAGCAAACGCTGATGATCTCCGTTACGAATACTGGTACGGGACATTTAACAGGCTTATCCGTAGTGAAGGGGGGAGCAGACGCCGAAGCTTTTGAAATCTCACAGCCGGCCTCCATCTTAAACAGCGGTGCGCCGTCCACCAGCTTTACAGTCAAAGTCAAGGATGGTCTCGCAGCCGGGAGTTATACGACAACGGTTACCGTATCCGCTGCCCTTATGAGCGATCGGACCTTTACCGTTACGCAGAACATTACCCTGCCTGGCGTGCCTGCAAGCCCTACTTCGCTACAAGCTATAGCCGGAGATCGAAGCGTTGTCTTGCATTGGCAGACGGTGGAGCATGCCGATGCATATGAGATCTATGTAGCGACGGCTTCGGGCGATTTCAGTGATTCCGTCGCTACGGTGAGGGATACAAACTACGAAGTGACAGGGTTAACCAATGGAGTTACCTATTATTTTGTGGTCAAGGCTAGCAATTTGGGAGGCTCAAGTCCCTTCTCGGCAGAAGTCAGTGCGATACCTGCAACGGTGCCATTAGCTCCGACGAACGTACGAGCGAGCGCAGGCGACACGACAGCCACCGTTCGTTTTGATGCTCCGGCTAACCATGGGGGGAGCGCCATTCTTCGGTATGAGGTGATGGCAAGCCCGGGCGGAATTACGGTAGTCGGAACGACAACGCAAATGGAAGTCACGGGGCTGACCAACGGGACGGATTACACGTTTGCGGTTCGGGCGATCAACAGCGTTGGACCTGGTGCGTTATCTGCCGAGTCTCATTCCGTAAGGCCGACGGCGAGCGTCACATCGTCACCACTGCCGACTTCGTCCCCAACGATGGAATGGGTGAAGTTTTTGGTGAATGGGCAGCAGGTAGAACAGCTTGGTCCTGTCATCGCAACAACCCTAGCGGGGCGAACGGTCATTACGGCCGAACTGGATTCCGCTAAGCTAACGTCTAGGTTAGGGCAAGAAAAGCCGGGAGCAGTCCTGTCCATTGTCGCGGCTAATGGCTCCGACACGGTAAACATCAAGCTAAACGGCCAACTGCTTCACAACCTGAAGGAAAAAGCGACGACCTTGGTCATTCAGACTGAGAAGACGGTTTTCACGCTGCCTGCCCAATCAATCTATAGCGACGCGATCGTCGCGGATCGTTTGGGTAGCCAAATCCTGCTGCAAGACGTAAAGGTATGGCTCTCCGTCGGCCACGCTACGAGTGAAACATCCAAGCGACTGCAGGATGCAGCCGAGCGGTTAGATACGGAGATCATCTCGCCAGCTTTCACGTTTGCCATCAAGGTGGAGTATGGCGATAAGACAGAGGACGTAGTCCGGTATTCGAAGTACCCAGATAGACTGCTTGCGATTGCATCGGAGGTGGATGTGAATCGGATCACGACAGCAGTCGCTCTTGAATCGAATGGAACGATTCGTCATGTTCCGAGCAGAATCGTTATGGTCGACGGCAAACGCTATGTGAAAATCAGCGACCTGTCGAATGGCACCTATGCCGTTATTCATCATTCGCAACACTTCACCGATGTGGAGAAGCATTGGTCCAAATCAGCCGTAAACGACTTGGGGTCGCGTCTAATTCTGAGTGCTCCGGTAAATGGATTCTTCCATCCCAATCGCGACATAACTCGAGCCGAGTTTGCGGGAATTCTCGTGCGGAGCCTTGGGCTGAGCAGGGTGAAAGGGCCGATGCGTTTTGTGGACGTGAAGGAGGAGGAGTGGTATAGCGGTGTTGTGCAAACGGCCTATGCTTACGGCTTAATTTCAGGATTCGGCGACGACACGTTCCGACCGCAAGATAACATAACGCGCGAACAGGCGTTTATCATGCTTGCCAAAGCCATGATGCTGATTCATACGGATCAAAGCCAGCAGACGGTTAATCCCTCTGCTCAGCTCAACCGTTTTGTAGATTCAGATAGCCTATCGGAATGGGCGAGAAGCGGTGCGGCGATGGTAGTGGAGGCTGGTCTGGTATGGGGCCGCGGAGGAAATAAGCTATCTCCGAAAGCGTATATCACCCGTGCGGAAGTAGCTATGATCGTATTGAGGCTTTTACAGCAAACCAAACTTATCTAATGTAGGACGCTAAGCTCTGGATCTAATTCGGCTTGGCGTTTTCAATTGACTTGAACGCGGAGACCTCTAGACTTGGGGGGTCTCCTTTTCTGTTTATAACCAATGGGCAGCCGAGTCTGTAAACATGAACCTAACTACCCGATTTAGCTCATTGACCTACCCTCTAAGGTAGGTCAATTTAGTCCTGATATCTTTTATAGTAGATATTATGGCTTGTACAGCTCAAGAGTGATCAATGGACTCTATCAGTACAACGATAAGAGGAGAGTAGAGACTAATGATTAGGCGTGGTATTTCATTGTTTACGGTTTTATTAATAGTAATGGGGTTATTTCCATCTTATTCTTCTGCAGGAAGCGGAGTCACGAGTCTAACCACATTAACTTTGTCTAGCGGCAAGGCTGTGGAGGACCTCACGGACACTTGGAAATTCTATGCGGACGTTGCGAACAACGTGAGCGAGATAACGGTTACGCCGACGGCGGCAGACGCTGATTCCAAGATTGAGGTAAACGGCGTAGAAGTAGTTAGCGGCAGTCCGTCGGGAACAATTGCCCTGAATGTTGGAGTTAACACGATAGAGATTCTGGTGACGCCGGCATACCCTCTTGAAGAGTTAAAAAAAATCACCACTTTAACGGTAACTCGAGCGGGTGGGCCGGGTAGCAACACCATATTAAATTTTCTAGGCCTATTTCTGGAAAGCGAAATACCGGGGGATTTACCCGTCGGCTTCGGGTTCAATAAGAGCCGGCCGTTCTATGATTTGATATCTTTCATCGGCCAGAACAAGGTTCTAATCGATCCTCAACCCGAGGATAGCGGGGCGACCGTCACGGTAAACGGAATCAAAGCGACAAGAGGTGTCAAAGTACCCGTTGGCTTACTGATGGGAGATAACACAATAACGGTCGTCGTGACGGGGAGCGACGGGACGACAACCCGGACCTATATGTTGCTTATTAATCGCCTCCCGAGCGCGGATACTTCGCTTATCGAACTGGGGCTGAACAACGGCATACCCGTTGTCGATCCGGACGATAACAAGAAATACTCCATTAACTTCGCCTACGGTGCGAGGAGCACTAGAGTATATCCGGTGGCCAAAATGGATTATGCAACGATTACCGTAAACGGAAAAAGCGTAGCGAATGGCGGGTTATCTGAGGCGATTCCCTTGGAGGTCGGGAGCAATACGATTGCGGTCGTGGTGACGTCGGAGAATGGATTGGCTACGGCAAACTACACCCTGACGGTAACGCGGGCAGCCGCGCCGGCGGGCTACAAGGTGACCTTCGTCGAGAATAATGGCGGTGACGATCCAGTCGCTGACTTGGATGAAGTTAGTCCGGGATCGACGATTGCAAGACCGGAGGTAACCCGTGATGGCTATCTCTTCGCGGGGTGGTATAAGGAAGGGACTTATAATACCTTATGGGATTTCGATACGGATACGGTAAATGAGAATACGACGCTGTACGCGAAGTGGACGCCGACGTATTCGGTGGTGTTCGATTCGCAAGGAGGAAGTTTGGTTGAGAGCACGTCTGGCCTTCTCTCCGGAGCAACTGTCCCGAAGCCATCCGATCCGACGAGAGCGGGCTATGCATTTTCGGGTTGGTATGTGGATGAAAACTTCTCGTCGGAATGGAATTTCGCGACGGATACGGAAATCTTGAATGCGTGGAGCGTGAATAGGACTCTGTATGCGAAGTGGACGGCGATTCCGGTGTCGACGTACACAGTGACGTTTAACTCGCAAGGAGGTAGCGCGGTAGCAAGTTTGACTGGCATCGCTGCGGGAGCGACCGTTACGAAGCCGACCGATCCGACGAGAGCGGGCTACACGTTCTTGGGCTGGTATAAGGATGAGGGCTATGCATTGGCGTGGAACTTCTTAACGGATACGGTAAGTGCGAATACGACGTTGTATGCGAAGTGGACGGCGATTCCGATCTCGACGTA
>NZ_JBWDNK010000005.1:0-514186 GCF_056269165.1 Paenibacillus sp. J22R232
CTTGCTTCAGCGCCAGCGTATGGCTGCCGATGGAATTCACCGAAACCGCCGTTACACCCTCCAAACCGGGTACTGTAATCCAGCTGGATTGATGCGCTCCGACAAGTCCCGTACCCAGTTGCCCCTGGTCATTCGATCCCCAGGTCCGCACTCGACCATCTGTACCTAACCATACACTGTGCATCCCACCAACACCCAGCACCTGGCCGGACGGCTGGCTCTGGATGATCAGCCATTTCGCTTCAGACCACGACGACCATTCATAACCGTCACTTACTTTTACGCGCACTTGTAATTTTTTAAAGGTTGGTAGAGTTGTTCCTGTCGTCCACGTTTGAACAGTCCCTGTTGTCGACTGGGCGACTACACCCGAATCCACTACCACTACGCCCGACTCATCCAGCACCTGTACCTGGTAGTCTGTAAAGGTGGTTAAGGCTCCGTCGGTAACCGTCCATGTAATCGTCGGTTTGGTAATATTCACAACCGTCGGACTACTCAACGTCCCACTCGGACTCGTCACCGCCACCTGTGGCGCCACATTTTGCTGCACCACTACCGGTGTCGAGCGGTCCGTCGTTGTCCCGTCTCCTACCTGCCCGCGGGAATTGGCTCCCCATGCCCATACGCTGCCATCTTGCTTCAATGCCAGTGCATGTCCAGTTCCCACAGCCACTGCAGTGACCTCATTAAGGCCATTCACTTGCGTAACCACAGAACCATTATAGGTCCACACCGTGCCATCATGCTTCAGCACCACGCTATGACTGTAGCCCACCGACATGCTCTTCACGTCGCTGAGTCCACTCACGGCAGTGATCGAACCGGCAATATTCCACACCGTGCCATCATGCTTCAGGGCAAGGTGATGGTTGTACCCGAGTCCTACTTCCTTCACGCCGCTAATTCCCGACTTTTGTGATGGCGTTCCGCCACTGGACCACGTCCATACCGTGCCATCACTTTTCACGGCAGCGTTCATGCTGCCTAATGCTGCCAAACTGGTCACGCCCGTTAAGCCACTTACCTGTACTGGGGTACTGCCATAATTCTGTCCCCATGCCCAGACTGTCCCGTCCCCTTTGAGCGCCAACGAATGAGCCTCGCTCGTTGCTACCGCTACGATGCCGCTCAAGCCACTCACAGCTTGAGGCGTTGAGAGGGAACCATCGTTCCCCCCTAGTTGTCCAAAAACATTTGAACCCCACGCCCATACGCTGCCATCTTGCTTTAGCGCTATTGTATGCGATAAACCCGATGCTAAAGCAATAACACCATTAAAATTATTTATTGGTATTGAAGTCGAATGGTGAAATGTAGTGCCGTCTCCAAGTTGTCCAGATGAGTTATTTCCCCAACTAAAGACAGTACCATCATTATCTTCTACGAGTAGAAAGCTTTGATCACCAGAAGCCGCTACTAATTTTTTTTTCGTTTGTACAATTATAGAATCGCTAAATTCAGAACTATTCCCTGCTGCATCTACAGCTTTTATTCTAAAATCATAAGCTGTTTGTACAGATAGATTTTCCACTTTATAGCTTAAATTTGCTGTTGTACCAACAAGTAAGGAATCTTGGTATATCTCGTAATGATCAATATAACTACCAACATCACTAGAAGCATCCCATGTCAGAGTTACAGATTCTAGACCTTTTCCAGTTACATGTGGCAAAACCCCAAAATTAATTGGCTTGGTAGGAAGCTGTTTATCTATCACAAACTGATGTGACTTCTCCGTCTCAACATTACCATTTGCATCGGTTGATTTGTAAAATAAAGTATAATGTTGATGATTGCTTAATTTAATAGGTTCTTTATAGGGTAACCATATATCATTCTGTGAAAACCTAAACTCGGTTAATTCCGTACCTGATAAGTCGTCGTTCGCTTTGATCTCAATGCTCAAATCAGTATTATAATAGTTTTCTTTATATTCTTGTCCTTCAATTACTAAGTAGCTACTAGGAGCTGATGAATCTTCGACCTCATCTGTTTGGCTTGAATGGCTCATATCACTTTCAAGAATTCTATAGTGTCCACTACCATTAACATCGTATCGTACAATTGGTTTTTCGTTCTCTAACAACACAGTACCTTTACTCACTTTAGTTACTGGTATTTTGTAATATTGATTATGTTCTGTTTGTTGATCTCCAGTATACAAAAGAGTATCAATTGTAACTAAACCTGTATCATATCCTTCGAATTCAATACGATATTCCGAATCATTAGGTAAAATCACATATTTATGCCCTTCAAACTCGTACAAGAAAACATCATCAAGATTTAATTCAACTCGCCCCTCATCAGTGTAGCCAGAATGATTATTTTGAGAATCATAAACATGGACATTTACTGGTGACTTAAATGAGACTAGGAGATAATTGGTATTTGGACAACCATTATAGTCGCATATCATTAACTCACTAATTGGAGGGCCGTAAGGCTTAGCCTTGCCACGTTTAAAACCTTTCGGAGTCATAAATGGTAAAACTCGGTTTTTATAAAGTTTACTAAGATCTTTTAAGGCTGGGGTTTTGGACATCTTGTTAAATGAGCCCATTAGTGAATTATAGGCAGCAGCGTTTGCTTCTTTCAATCTATCACCGGTGCAATCAGCTAATAACCCGTAAAACCAAGCATCTGATGCAAACTGCGCACCTACTGTCTGTTCCATTATATCTACAACCATATGATCCGCAGACGCCATCCATTTCTTTGGATCTACTGGCGCATGGTTGTCTTTACCGCCCACTAAGTAGTTGTTTTTGTATAAATAATGATATGGAAACCAACTATTACTCTCCTGTGTGTTCAAAAATTTCACTTCAGACTTACCGTTAGCTTCTAACGCGACTTCCATACTTGAATAAATAGTAGGTATAGTAGGATTCTTATGAGTCCAGTCAACTCTCATGAATGAAGGTACAGGGGCACTTGAAGCCCAAATATCCGGAACAGGAGCACTAACAATACTTTCTACTTTACTTAAAAAGGATTGCCTCGTGGTTCCATCAGCAACTTGCCCTACATTTTCATATATTAGATGTCCCGGGTTACCATTAGGCGCATCACAATAATATGAATTTTTGACCAAATAATCACGATTCATTCTTGTGTCTATAAATTGCGTCCCGTTGGTTTTCCCTTCAATTGACACTTCATGCATTTGCCTATAGTTCCCAGTTTCGTGATAACTTGATAACCATGTATAAGGTTGACCTGAAGGGAGATTATCTTCATGAAATGGACTAGTTGGCACCGCATCCATTGGCAGATACGAAACCGCTGTTCCTTTCACGCTTACTAATTTATAAAGAGTTATTGTTTTAGATCCATATAAATATGTGACATACTCATCATTAACTAATCTGTCCGCATATACATCGAGTCTTATGTTTTTAACAGTACTTGTATTAGGGAATTCTATTAACGTTGAATTACTACTAACTGATAAATTTCGCTGATACACACCATTCAGGTATAGTTTTAGTTCCTTTGTACTTGCACCAGATGAATAAGAATATTTCAGTTTCAGTATTTCATCCTCCGCATAAGTATCAGAGTAAAAAGCGTCCCCTTTTAAATTCTCTTTACTCAAGTTGACATTCCCATTTTGTAAAACTTCTATATATATTGAACCACTATATAAAGGCTTATCTGTTGGGATTACCTTTACTAAATACATTCCAGGAGTCGATTCATTAAATGTGTACGTCCCATTTTTCTTAGATCCTAATGTTGATTCACGAACAACACTGTAATTAGGGCTTACTCTAATAACTTGTATCTTTACTGGATGTGCTTCATCATCAAAATTAAAGTTAACTTGTACATTTTGATTTGGAGAAGTAATAGAAGAGGATGCCGTTACATTAGTTGCTTGTATTGTTACTGTACCATCATCTTCAATTAGCTTAATGTCTTCACTAAAATCGTAAACAACATTTTTATTAAAAACTTCTTTAATTGCATTTAATGGATTTAACAATCCGTACCCAAACTCGTTTTGACTACCAATAGGATCGGCAGAATTTACCAATGATAAAATAGTATCATTAGAACTCCATTCTTTATGTGAAGACCACACTAAACCAATACTACCTGTTACATATGCGGCAGAGAGCGACGTTCCCCAAATTACTTGTGGAGTGCCGTCATTTAGTATGATATTTTCCCCAGGCGCGACTAAATCAACTTTGTCACCATAGTTAGAGAAAATAGATCTCATATATTGTTCACTAGCCGATCCAACAGACAAAACTGTACTAAAGCGCGCTGGGTATAATACGGACTCTTGACCTGAGTTACCTGTCGCAGCAACTACAATAATTCCATGTTCCCACGCCCTCATAACTGCTTCTTTTAATGCTTTACTATATTCACTACCACCGAAGCTTAAGTTTATTACATCCATCTCGTTATCGATAGACCAATCAATAGATTTAATCACATCACTATAGTAGCCTATTCCATTCTTATCTAATGCTTTTATAGAATAAATTTCCGAATCCGGAGACACACCACTAAAAGCCGTTGATGTTGATGAAATTAAATTAGCAATAATTGTGCCATGACCGTTATCATCCAAATTACTTTCACCAATTACATTATGACTCCCCGCTAAGATCAAATCGTCATTTTCATTTACACCAGTATCGACTAATGCTATTTTTATTCCCTGTCCTTGAATACCCTCAGCATGCAACTGATCAATGCCTAGAACGTTATTTGCCCAACTTGAATAGACACTCGATGTCACTGAATGATTTTCCTGAAGCTCCTCTTCATTAATCTGATTAATAACATCATCATTCTCAATATCATTCTCGTTATTATCCGGATTAGCTGGTTCATCTTCATCAACGTTATCACCAATCCCATCCTCATTCACCACTTCATTTTCTAGCATATTACTTATATTGTCATCACGATTAGCACCATCGAAATCATTATCGTAGCTTTCATTGAGATTATGATCGATAAATTGACTTCCAACATTAGAATTAGTCAAAAGTTGTACCTTACTGTCGATTTCAATATATTCAATATTGGGTTCTTTTTCCAGTAGTATTGCTTCCTCATGTGTCATTTCTTGAAAGGCATATAATCCTGTATCTTCTTCTAATTCTGAATCCACCTCATAAATTTGAAAATCGCTACCAGCCTGCCTAGAAGTTAATCCTGAATTACTACTTTCTTCTTTAAACTTTATTATGTAACGTTGTAGATTTTCTCCCAAAGCTTCCGACGCACTTGCCCACGTAGAGAAGTTAAGTGAAGTAAAAATAATTGTTGCAACTAATGAGACTAAAAAAAACTTCCTCAAATTCATCCCGCCTTAGTTTTAATTGTAAAATCTCCAATATAAAAACAATCATACACAATTTTTATGTAGAATGCTGTCGATATCTGTAATATATAAAAATAAAAATATATTAAAATAAAACAAAAATTATGTCGAATAATTATACTTATACATTAACTTAAATTTGTAACGATTTTGATAAAGATTGAATACTTTTAAAGAGATATTAAATTAATATAGAACGGGATTTTAATTTGTAAAATTATCCTTTAAATAAATGAAAGCAATTTAGAATGATTAATATTGCCGCTTCTTCTAAATGTCGAATTAAGTCTAATTATGGCGCAATAACATAAACCCACAAGAATTAAGTCCAATTGATATTCGACTTAAGAATGGAACCACAAAATGTTTGATGGACTAAGCAATTCGCATTTGGAGAACTAAAACCTTCTTACTATTAAGCTCAGTACTGAACGTGAATAACTTGTTCACCTGCTAGACATATCTCCAACAAGAACAAACTCAAAGAGTAAACGAGCTTGAAACGTACGAGGTTCACAGATCGACGGTTTGTACGCATAGTACAGTTTATACGGGGTGACGTCCGGTACTCTATGCGTATTGAATCAGCATATTATCTCTCTTGTATACTAGATCGATCCAAACTTAAAAAAGAGTATTAAAGCTCTATCCTTGGATAGGAGACGTCGATTAATTCCTAGAATTAGTTCGAGCATTTCAACGATACCTATCTATAACCTTGGCGCTCTTAGACAAGCATATTGCTAGAAATGGACGGCGAGCGACTACAGAAACACGATCATAACTTTGGCCTTCGACATCACCTAAAGCAGAACGCCGTAGTTGCCAACTCTGTCTATGGGACTGATCACCAACGCCGTGCAGTTGCAAAAAAGGGACGACTGATAACAGCACCCTTTAAAGTAAGAGGGGACAATCAAACAAGCCTACGTTATGAAGCTCAAGCAGCTTCCATGATTTCAACGCTTTCCAGTTGCGTAAGTAATACACAGCGCTGGCAGCAGAGGTGTGCTTATTTGTGATTATTACGAAGAACTTCAAGCGGCAAAAGTCTTAGACCGGGTGGGCAAAAAACACTTTAAGGTCAGAAATAGCATTCAGCGTAAAAACAATGAATGAGGTACCTTAAAGGTCTGGCGATGCAAGTACCTTTACTCGAGAAAAGAGATCTTACGAAAAAATTGCCAGTATGGATGAAACCTTATAAATTTCGTGAAGTGAACCCACGGAGACTATTAGGGGCTCGTGCGTAAAAGGTCTTCTTGTTCGCACATGTCCATTAAACGTAAGCGTCAAATCTAGCCCACCTATTCACAGGAAGTAATGACTGTCACATTAAGTCCATCATAGATTGAGAGGATGGACCATTCATGAAAGAGACAGGACAGAAAATATGGGAAAGGCACATTGCAGCCTACCAGAAAAGCGGGCAAACCATGAAGAGCTGGTGCGCCCAAGAAAATCTGAAAGTGAATCAGTTGAAATTTTGGCTGTATAAATCTCCAAAAGCAAAACCAACGGAAACGTCTACGACCTTCCGAACGGTAGCCATCCAACATTCGCAGCAAGAGCCTTTATGGGTGCAGGTTGGCTCTGCACGAATTGCTGTCCTTCCAGGCTTTGAACCGCAGTTGCTTCGCGATGTGGTCGCTGCGCTCAAATTCCTATGCTGAATTTCGCTTCATCTTCACAGGTCTATTTGGCCTGTGGCTCCACAGACATGCGTAAATCCATTGACGGTTTGTCGGCCATTGTTCAGGAACAGTTTGCGCTGAGTCCCTTCTCCACCGCATGGTTTGTCTTTTGTAATCGCAGACGGGATAAGCTCAAAATCTTGCATGGGGACCACGCTGGCTTTTGGCTTTACTATCGTCGTTTGGAACGCGGAACCTTTCAGTGGCCTTCCGGCGGCAGTTCCCCACTGAGCTTGACGCAGCGAGAATTACGTTGGCTACTGGATGGCTTGTCACCTCAGCAAAGGCATGCCCACCTGGCGATATCGCCCGAAGTCGCTATATGAACAACCTTTCTCCTTTAGGCAGGAAATCCCCTTCGCTTGTCGAAAGAAAAACAGATGAAAAATGAAACGGAATCCCTCACTATGGAACAAATTCAGCAGCAAAACGAAAAGCTGGAGCAACAAAATACCGAACTCTCGGCCAAACTCAAACGGTACGAGGAACAGTTTCGTCTGGCCCAGCAGAAGCGCTTCGGCGCTTCCAGCGAGAAGACACATCCCGATCATGGATAGCCAGCCGCTATACCGGGAGGAGCAACAGTTTGCCCGTATGGGCTATACGCTATCTCGGCAAACGATGGCTAATTGGACCATGTACGGCGCGGAGCAGTGGCTGATGCCAGTGATTGCAGAAATGAAGAAATATCTCCTGCAGCAGGAAGCGCTGCATGCGGATGAGACCACCTTGCAAGTATTGCGGGAGCCAGGGAAATCGGCCGAGGCAACCACCTATCTGTGGTTGTATCGGACCGGTCGCGGCGTACCGCCTAGCGTGATCTATGACTACAAGCGGACACGCGGTGGTGAACATCCGCGAGATTTCTTAACGGGGTTCAAGGGGTATCTCCACGTGGATGCCTATCCGGGATACCATAGGTCAAAGATGTGACACTGGTCGGATGTTGGGCGCATGCGAGGCGCAAGTATGAGAAGCGCTGAAAGCCGCGCCGGAGACCAAAAGTAATCCCGAAACGGTGACTGCGCAAGGACTGGCGTATTGCAACCAGCTCTTTGCACTGGAGAGGGAGCTGAAAGAGGCGACGTCGGAAGAACGTCATAAGGCCCGAGCAGAACGAAGCCGTCCCGAACTGGAAGCTTACCACGTGTGGCTGCGTCAGCAGAAATCTTGGACGATGCCTAGAAGTCTGCTGGGTCAGGCGGTTGCCTATAGCCTAAACCAAAGGGATAAGCTATAGGCATTTCTGAAAGACGGAAGGCTGGAACTGGACAATAACCGGAGTGAGAGGTCGATCAAACCATTTGTGATCGGACGAAAGAACTGGCTCTTTGCCAATGCCCTTCGGGGCGCAAAGGCCAGTGCAGCCGTATACAGCGTGATTAAAACAGCAAAAGAAAACGGACTGCATCCGTTCCGGTACCTCAAGTACCTCTTCGTGCAATTACCGCAGCTCCCGGAACTAAGAGCTTCGGAAACGCTTAAACCGTATATGCCCTGGTCCTCGTCATTACCAGATACCTGTCGCATGCCTTAATACTCATCCATCATACACGGCTTCTACCTGACTACTAGGTGGGTCCTATTTGACACTCACCATTAAACAACGTTCTTAGCGAAAAACGAGGGACAATCCGCTCATCGGTGCTCTCTGTAGTTTATTGATATATTACCAATTACTTTCCAATTACCAAAAAATATTTGGAAGTGTTTTTGTTCATTAACCCCACGGTCTCAATAGAAACAGTAGATTAACACTCTTAATTACTAGGTAAGATTTTTCATGAGAATTGATTGTTAAAACTAGGGCGTGTCTGAAAACTAAAGAGTAATGTGATATGATTTGAGAAAAACGAATGGAGCATCGAGCATGATTTAATGACGGTACGAAATAAACAATGCACAGTGGTAACAATATAAGGACATGTCCCGACCTATCAAACAGTACGTCTGTAAAATTAAAGTATTCGCAAGATGTTTAATACTATTCTTTGGATCACTCGAAGTGGTGCGGCTTGGCGAGACTTACCGGAAGAACGCTATGGCTCATGGAAAACGGTCTACAGGCGCTTTTGCAAATGGAGAGATACCGGTTTACCTATCGCCATCTTTCAGGCCCTTCACGTAAATCCTGATGTTGAAAACTTGAGCATCAATTCTACATTGGTCAAAGTTCATCAATACAGTCCTCGTGCTAAAAAAATGCAAAAGGACACGAAGTAAATCAGCACATCAGTATTAGTCGTCGCGGAAAGGCATCCAAACTTCATACTTGAGTCGATGGATTAGGGAATCAACTCGATTGTCTATGATTTTGTTCCAATGATTGATATGCTTCAAGAGTTTGATATTACTGGAAGCCATATTTTTGGCGACAAAGCCAACGGCTCAGAATCAAACTGGAATTGGATTAAGGCTAACCATGACATCCTACACCATCCCACCTAAAGTAAATACTCAAAATCACAGAAAGTCGATAGGTATTGATATAAAGAACGCCACCTAGTTGAGTGCTTTTTCATAAAATCAAACACTTTCGCCGAGTTGCTAGTCGTTACGACAAGTTTCCCAAGTCATTCCTGCATTTATTTACGTAGCTGCCATTTTAAATTGACTCAGTGATGAGTTTTCAGACACATGCTAAATATGTTACAAATTTGCTTGGTATACAGTTAATTACTTTCTTCTTAAGTACTAGATTTAACTAATCAAAGTTATTGTCAATACGACAGTCAACTAGCATATTTGAACTATTATTAATATAATTTGGAAAAATGTCGATTAATAAGTTACGCCAAAAATCTATTAATAGGGGGCTTTTCAAATGAATTATAGACGTGCAAGTTTAGTTATATTATTTGTAGGATTAATAATATGGTTTGTAGCCTATTTAATATCTCTAAGCGTCTTTTCAGGTTTAATATTAGTATTAAGTTACCCGCTTTTCGTCATCATACCATGGGGTTTCTTGCTATTATCAATTATTATGTTATTTATGACTAGTAAATGGTTGTCAATTGAAAGACTTTTTTCCCTACTATTACTATTCCCGTTTTTGCTTGCTGTGGTAAGTCCTACTGTCAACGAAAGGCTCAAATTATATAAAGAACCTACTGATTCAATCATACGAACTTATTTTCAAACCTTTGAACTCTCACAACCCAAAGTCTTAGATCTATCAGATCCCCTCATAACTTATACCGATCATAATAAAACAATGTTAATAAATATAAAGTTAGTACCCGAACTTGTAATGAAGAAAATGGATTTTTTTCTAGAAGGTAACTCGGATGCTCCTGTCGATGGATATGCAAACTACTTTATGAATACTCTGGCATTACAATTTATTCATCGTACAAAGAGTATAAATGAAATCAATCTACGGCCAAATCATTTGATTGTGCACGGTTATTGGGGCACTGAATTACTGCTAATCGTTCATTATTCAAAAGTGAAGGATAAATACGTTATAACTGAGCCGCTTCCAACTCTTAAATTAATTGAAGAAAATGCTCAAGGTTTTCTTGAGTACAAGAGCGATGGCAAAGTTAAAAAAATCAAAGTATACGCCAGGAAAGGAGAGGTCTTACCTGTGGAGCTAGAATTATCAGCATTTTGATTTATAGTCAATGTGAATAAGGAGCGTGACGCCAACCAATCAGAGTATTGGGATAAGTTTGAGACAACTGGTCACGCCTCGCTGTCGATCCATATCGGTAAGCACCTGGACGACATCGCCTTCTTATATAAGATCTAGGTTTCAATCGGCGGAAGCAAGCAAAATATACAGAGATCTGTTTTACCGGCTTTCCGTACGGCTAATGCTCATCTAGTGGCGGAAATATAACACTCGCCGCTTCCTTGCTCATTCTGCCCAATCGCGTCTTAAGCGTGCTTAAGGAAACGGATCCTGAGGCTTCACAAAAACGTCTCGTTTGCATATGGATTACCCTAAATCAGAGGTATTTTTGTATGAATTTTTTCAAGTTCCTAATTGAGCACAAAATCGACTGAGTGACCCATGCCAAACGCAACACCACCCTGTTTAGATTCGTGAAGGAGCAGGGTCAACAGGATTGATAGTATCTACAGGCAATTGAGTAAAGAAGCGTATAAAACCCTTTTCCCAAAGGGACTGCCAAAAAGGATAAATACGTTAATGTTTCCTAGTACTTGTCTCGAAATTAAAGATTAATATGGTGTGATTTATGTAAAAACGAATGGAGTAACGAGCATGTTTCAAAGACGGTACAAAATTAACGATGAACAGTGGGAACAAGTTATGAACATGTTCCCGTCCTATTAAACATGATCCAATGTTCGAACGAAACGTACGTTCAGTTGTATACATCGAACTTCGTTTTAATTAAGGGATAATCCACAGTGCAGGAGAAATCGGCTTTGACTTGAACCATGCTGTTTCCCACCTCTTCGAAATACCTCCCTAGTCTAGGCGAAAGCGAAACTAGTGGATAGATGATTATCTTGCCATTTGGTATCTAATGTTGCCAACATAATAAAAGGCCCCAATTAAGATGGGAGCAGTAACATATAGAGACTTCTCATCTGCAATTAGAATTTCCTCTTTGTCCATAGCGCCAATCCAATCCATGCAACAAAGATTAATGCAACGAAAATAATAATATTCCAAAAAAATGAACTATTAACGGAAATGGGCATATCATCATTCATACCAAAAAAACTAATACGAGTTTAATAAGAGGTAATAAAACTTAAATAGCGTAAGAGTGACCCTGCCCCGAATAGATAGACACATAGAAAACCTCTATAATATACGTGGAGGGATTTACTATGGGACAGCGGAAGAAATTTGATAAGGCATTTAAAGAGCAGGTTGTTTTACGAATCCTAGCTGAGGAATCAACGGTAGCGGATGCGGCTAAGGAATTGGATGTACATTACACTACAGTCCGAGACTGGGTGAAATTTTATAAGCGCGATGGAGAAAGTTCGTTTCCAGGCAGCGGTCATCTTAAAGCTGAAGATGATGAAATAACGTAAGCTTCGCAAGCAGTTGGCGGATTTGAAAGAAGAGAATTATATCCTAAAAAAGGAGGCGGCCTACTTCGCGAAAAATCAGAAATAATGAGGTTCAAGTTTATCTTTGAACACCGCTTCGAATTTCGGATTGCGAAGATGTGCCAGGCCCTTAGCGTCTCAAGAAGCGGCTATTATGCTCATATTAAGCGACCTGAAAGCAACCGCAGCAAAGCAAATCATGAGCTGCTTGATACGATAAAAGACATTCACTCGAATAGTCGTAGAATCTATGGAGCACCGCAGATTACCAAGAACCTACCACCAGATAAGAAGGAGAGTCGCGGCCGCGTAGCACGATTAATGCGAGCAAACGGAATCCGATCGAAAGTAGTAAAGAAATATAAAGCAACAACGAATTCAAGTCACAATCTACCGGTTGCAGATAACATTGTGAACCAGGACTTTACAACGAGCAAACCCAATGAGAAATGGCTGAGTGACATTACGTATATTGCAACAGCTGAAGGATGGCTGTATCTCGCTGGCGTACTCGATTTGCATGGCCGAAAACTCGTTGGCTGGGCGATGGATAGTCGTATGAAAACAGAGCTTGTCTGCGCGGCTCTGAAGCAAGCCATTGGCCGCACCGGTGCATCCAAAGGACTTATTTTATTGTACATTCTGATCGTGGCGTCCAATACGCCAGCAAGGGCTACCAGAAGCTCCTGAAGAAGCACGAGTTTATCTGCAGCATGAGTCGCAAAGGTAACTGCTATGACAACTCTCCAATGGAATCTTTTTAATGGAATGGCTTAATGTTTACACATTTAAGACACGAGCTGAGGCTAAGAAAGCTGTATTTGAGTACATCGTGCTCTTTTACAACCGTCGGAGAACGCATTCCTCCAACGATTATATCCCGCCACTCCTGGTCGGGGAAGAGATGTAAAGATTAGACTAAGTGGTGTCACTGAGGGGTTCTACGTGTCTACATTTTCAAGGCAAGGTCACTTTATAAAGAATTCAAATAAAAGACGCTTCTCGAGTTCCGAAGCTTTATAGTTTAAGCATTAACTTCTAATACTCGTCATAGGGAAAATTTATATCACACAACTGTTTATTTACTACATTATACCATTGTCTACCTTGTTCAGATATCAAATGAAGGTTTTGTTTAGCTCTAGAACATATCACATACAGTAGTTTATTTGACGATGCAGTAGCAATTATAGGATCAATTCCTGGTTTTAACAATGAACTATGGGGAACCATTCCCTGTAATAAACCAAACGCAATAACAGTTTCAAATTCTTCACCTTTAACTCCTTGGCAGGTGTTTACAACGATGCCTTTATGTTGTTTAAACATCAATTTAAAACTTGATGTTCTCATAGTAACTTGCGATAATTCTTTTTGAACTCTTTGTTTTACACCTGCAAAAAAAGATACATAATGTTCCTCAAGTAATTGGTGTTCTTTGATTATAATTTCCAGCTTCATAAGAAAATCTCTAAAACATTCATTTAGATATTCAATACCGTTTATATTTGTTGAATGAAACGAGTTAATTATTTTTAATAAATCTCTTGGCTGCATATTTAGATTATTACCTGTAAAAAGCTCTAATTCTCTTATTACTTCATTTGCCCACCGTATTCTAGCAATAAACAAATCAGGTGAAGGTTCAGTTAGATATAGTCTTGCCGTTTTAAACCAAAAATTCTCTGCTCTCCTTGGTAAAGGTGATAACCCTGGCGCATCAAAATCAATTTCAGGCAAAAGCGCTTTGAGTCTTCTAGCCATCGGTACTAATAACATCCATTGAGGAGCAATGATACAAATTTCATTCATAGAAATTCCCTTATTGATGCTTCTTTTAATTAACTCAGCAATATGTTCTGCTAAATGCTCAATTTCGATTGTATTGTTAAAAGTAATACTACCTTTCACTTGAGAATTCTTACCAATCGCTTCAATATCCAAATCAGTGAGTTGAAAATTTTTATAGAGATCAATAATACGTTTTGATGATCTATAATTTCCAGATAAACAAAAATGCTTAATAGGGTAACCACCTATTATTACTGATATTTCATCTATAGTCTTTGCTACGCCCCCAAGAGTATCAAATATAGATTGATCCGGATCTCCAACGAACAACACATTAGTTACACCATTCGATGCATTAATAATAGTACCTATGATATTGTACTGTAATTCTGATGTATCTTGGTATTCATCTACAAAGATCTTCCAGAATATTTTTGATAATGTTTTAGCTATATTAGGCCTTTCAGTAATAATTTTATATGCAATATATAAAATCATATCGAAATCAATTAATTTATTTGATTTTAAGTAAACATGATAACGTTGAATAATTTCATTTTTACCTTGTGAGTCATTAATCACTTCACCATTTAAATTGAATTTTGTGTTAACAGGTTCAAACGTTCTGAAGCCATAGTCTGATTTAAGCTGATTCATCATCGACTCTTGTCTGAATTCGTCTAATACTGTAAAACCATTTCTGATTAAATCATTGTATCCTGCATATGGCTTCAATATCCATTCCAAACAAAAAGCATGAATTGTTCCCGACCATAATTGATCTGTAGAAATATTCATTACGTCAATTCGCTTTTGTATTTCTTCTGCTGCCCTATTTGTAAAAGTTAATGCAATTAAGAATTTTTTTGGCGCAATTTTCGACATTTCATACCCTATTTTTTTTGTAAGTGTTCTTGTTTTACCACTCCCAGGACAAGCAGTGATGAGTAGGTTTCCCTCTGCTGTAAGTACTTCCATTTGTTCTTCATTTAGTTCATGTAACATGTGACAACTCCAGTTTCATTAAAAGTAATGTTAACTGATCATTGGGCAAAGTCTCTTTGTATGCTTTAACGTACTCTTGGATGTATTCATTCTTATTAGGAAACTGTTCTAATAATAGTTCTCTTAGTTTATTCATAGTATTATATTCTAAATCCCCCTCTTCCAAAATCCCCTGGCTAATGCGATAGTCAGCCATTTTTTCGAAATGCTTATTAGTGAGATGACTACAAGTAAATGCAACTGCTTCGAGAATATAATTTGGAATATATGTTTTATGTATAACTTTCTCTGCTAATAATAATGCAAACCAACCTTTTCCCACTTTCTTTGCCAATCTTAGAATTTCAACTCCAGATGTATCAACTCGTTCTTCTTCTAATATTTTTGTTGAATCTTTTATTTCATTTTCCCGATCGTATATCTGTGCAAGGCAATTTATGACTTCCCATGAATTACCGTTAATAATAAAATCAACTTCGAATGTATAATTTGCGTAAAAAGGGTTAACCCACTGATTACTTTGAAAAGAATCATTGAGTGTATCATATCTTCTTTTCCCTGCTACTTGTGATGCTCTACATTTCTTTTGCATTTTATTATCAAGTGCAATATCTTTAGGTAGCTCAATAACTGAGTTATCTAAATCAGTAATTATTGCGCATTTTCTCTGTATCCTTTGATCATGAAATAGATTCGCAATATGAGTGAAAACAGTGCTACTTACACTGATTAAACTCACACCTATTTCATCCAAGTTAATATTGAATACCTTCTTGAACATTGCTGGTATTAGAATTAATTCTGCGTCCCCTTCAACTAAAATAACTCCTTTGGCAAATAGTACTGTTGATCTTACTGCATCTAAATACCTTTCTATCTTTTTACATTCCTCTGGTTCTATACCATTACTTGGTTGAAATACGAGAGCTTCGTGTTTGCGTTTAGCAAGAATATTAACAGAACTAATTTTATTTGCAGAAGAAATATGAGTAGAGTGTGTTGAAATAATTACTTGTGTATTATGATAAGTTGACTTATCAAAAAGTGTTTTCTGAATATGGGTATGAATATGTGCTTCTGGTTCCTCAATCAGAAGATAATGAGCAACTTTTTCTGTTGATCGCTTCAATTCATATTCTAGTAATTTAAGTGATATATAAATTAGATTGGCTCCCCCTAGACTTAACTCAGAGACCTGTCCTTGGTATCCGTCATCATCAGAGTCACCCACCCAAAGTGTTAATGATTGCAGTAGCCTTTCAAGATCTGAAGGTAATTGCGATTTTATGTCTATAGTAGGGGCGTATGTAATTCCGACTGTGCTTTGAAGGGTATTTATAATACGTTCTTTCATTTCTTGAACTTCATTTAAAGAACTAATTGTTGTATTTAATGTATCCACTTGACCTAGTATAACTGTGCCTTCAATATTTTCGCTCAATCCGCGCATCAGATTAAGTAGCGGATTATTCCTGACATTCTTTAATTCGTACACTGCATCTCTTAATGCTTTAATATATGTGCAACTAACTTCATTATATAATGAAAATTTATTTGCCATTACACCTAACTCTTCCATTGCTTCAATAGCTGGATCAGGAAAAACTATATTATCGAAATCTCCCACATATTTAATGTACTGCGACTCATCACATAAGTCTGCTGTGCCTCTGCATGCTATTACTGTTTCATAATCATCGATAGAAATACTAGCTAGCAGTTTATTTAATTCAGTTCTATTATGTCCATTAACAGTTATATCATAAAGCTTTTGACGAATCCCTTTTTTGGGTCGAAAATACATGCAATATGTTCCTTTAGAGGAAGCATCCATATGACTAATACCATGTGATATAACTTGAACTCCTTCACTTAGATCGAGATTAGAAAATTCCAGATTTACTACTATCCAATGCCCTTTCCACCCGAAAGGTATATTGCGATTAAAATCGCTTTCTAATAATTTTATAGATCTAGGCAAGTCGTCATCTAGTAATAACCGAATTGCATGAAACACATTTGTTTTACCTGAACCATTCTCACCAATTAGTGTATTTACTCCATCTGTAAAATGAAATGTGCTGTTTTTAAAGTTACGAAAATTCCTTAAAGACACTTTTGATATGTGCAACTTATTCACTCCTTAATAGTTTAACTTAGTATGAGTTCAATATATCAAATCACCTGAAAGAATTATGTTGTTTTATGTCGAAATATATAAAGTAAGTGCAATTTTTGGTATCTGAAGTCTTTTTTTGTTATATGCGGTTGTTAGTACATCTACATAAAATCCGAATCTAATATCATTACACATAAAATAGGAGAACTTTTGCTACAGCAGGGTTCACGACATATTTGGGTTCTAAAAATATTTTCAATAATTCGATGATACAGAAGTGCTATGAAAGACTCTCACAATATAAGAGTCTTTCCATTTTTAAACCATTCAATATTCGAGCAACTCATAGTAACCATATTAAAAAATAAAAAGGCACCATACTGATATTTTAGATCATTATATTTAGAGTCTGTGTATGCCTTTAATTTGCAGTAATCATAGTCGTTTGTAATTGAGCTGTTTGATTTTTTTATTTCGATAATAAGTATGTTTCTATTTGATCTTCCACGCTTATGGACTATTATGTCTGGATACACCGAGAACTCATAAAACTCTTCTCCATCTATTTCACGAATTCTTGGATTACTCTTAATTCCAGGTAGTTCTTTTATTTCGTTTTGTATCACAAAAATTTTTTTTAATTCGGCTTCATTTGAAGCATTTCTATTAAACTCACAATCAACATCATAAAAGGAACCGAATTCATCTTCTAAGTAAGAAGCTATTTTATGAGATATTGCCCTTTCACTAACATTCTTCTCTAAAAGATATTTGTCTCTATTTAAAAATTCTTTTATAGAATTGTTTAATGCTCTCTTGATAAATGAAAATTGTACAGCCAACTTATTCACCTCTTCCTATTTTCTTAGGTTGAATGATTTTTGTATGTTTGCAAAGCTTGAAATTTGTGCAGCTTAAATAATTTGATTTGGTCCGTGAGGAATATCGCTCTACTAAATAACCATCACAAGCGCACTTCATTGGATTCTCCAATATCCGAATATCATAATAACTCCAATCACAACCTGGGAAATTCGTGCAGCTTACAAAAGGCTTTTTGGTCTTTGAATTATCTCGCTGCAGTAATTTTCCTGTGCCACATTTGGGGCACTCTGGATGCTCAATTAAATCTTCCTCTACATTCGTAGCGTCAATTTGGATCCGATCCTTATATTCGTCTTCTAGTTCTCGAATAAAAAAGGACGTCTGCTTTCGTCTATTAGGCGTCAGAATGAACGTATTATTTTTCGTACGGGTAAGCGCAACGTAGAACAGACGCCGCTCCTCCGCAAACCGTATCTCCTCTGAATTGGTCAGCACCCATTGAAGCAGTGGATCATCCGAAATTTTATTTGGAAACCCAGACGTCTTATTCTCAGCATTTATCAATATGACTTGATCAGCTTCCATCCCTTTCGATTTATGTACTGTTAAATAAAACAGTTTAATTTTACGATCGGGTAAAAACACTACTTTTCCGGACTTCTCATCATACTGGAATTCGTTTTGACCTTCAAACAGAGTATTTATATCCCGGTTGTTTCTACCCAGCAGCATTATTTCTTGCTCATAACCATGCTGAGCTATGATCGACGTGATGGTGTAACGGAGTGCGATAATCTTAACTTCATACTTGATAAGTTTAATCGGCATAGTAGCAGACTTCTCTGAACGCAGCTGCTTTTGAAATTGACGTTTATTTTTCATTACAAATGTACCAGCCACATCAATGAGCTGTTGGGAATTCCGATACGTCTTCTCAATTCGGAGTAGTTCTGTTGTTCCCACATAAGAAATAAAGTTTGTGAACAAATCCAGATCGCTTCCAGCAAAGCGGTAAATGGATTGCCAATCGTCGCCAACACATAAAAGAGTAGCGGTCGATTTGTCTTTGATTGCCTTAACTAACTTAAAGCGACTTTGGGATATATCTTGGTATTCGTCCACGATGATGTACCGGTAGTGAAACGATACTTCAGGCTCTAGTGCATGCGATGTGGCTTTATTTATCATATCGTTAAAATCGATTTGGTTATCAGCCTGCAATTTGGTCTGATAATAGGTGTAAATCTGTTCTGCAATAGAAAAAAATAGCCGATTTCGTTGCAGATGATACATATTTTTGGCATACTTCGCATCAGATGCAAACACTAATTGTGAAAATACTTCCTTGCTATAACCATTTGATTTGAACAAATTGATGAATGTTGCGCATAACTTCTTGAATTCGCTGTAGTATGGGGAAATTTCCTGGTTGCTTATAGCTTTGAAGATTATCTCCGCTTCGACTTTCTTAAAAACAACACCATGCGCTATCAGTTTGTATTCTAGTTCGGAAAAAAGAATCCCTTGTTTTTGGTAATACGAGTACGTCTCGACTAGCGTCGTTTGGTACTTTTCATGAGTCTCACGCTTCCAACTAATTCCATCGACATATTTAAGCTCTTCGATTTCAGATAACCATGGAGTTTTATAATCTTCGGTAATGCCAAAGTGTTCTAGGTATATCCCATACTCACTTAAATAAAAATCGGGCTTGTACTGTCGATAACCATTTTCATTGGTAGTGTGTTCGTAGTCACGCTCGTATTCGTATTGAATACCATTTAAAAATAAAAAATTGGCAATCATTGTCTCTTCGATGCTTTTTGTTTTCTCACCTTGTATGGTTATTTTATTTTGCTGAAACTGCTGTATTTTGCCTTTGAGCGTGATCAGATCTTGGGGCTTGGTTTGTTCGATGATATCGCCAAGCTTTGCCGAATCTTCCTCTTCATCTGGTACATTTAAATACATACCAAAAAAGTATACAATGCTTTGAATCAGCATTTGATCGCGGAAGACATATTTGGTCAAATACTCTTCGACAATATGATTATTCTCAGGATCTATTACGTTAGGCACTTGACCAGGCTTATCGCGTATAATGCTCATGCCTAAACTGTGAAAAGTTCGAACATCGACTTTCAAGCCCAATTTGTCATTAATACGCTCTTTCATTTCTGCTACCGTTTTTTTGGTAAAGGACAAGAGCAGGATGTTTTCTGGAGCTACAGCTCTCTTTTCCACCAAATACTTCACTTTACCGGCAATCGTTAGCGTCTTACCGCTTCCTGCCCCGGCAAGAACCAAGTTGTTGTCTTCTTCAGTTAGAACGGCTAGACGCTGTTGCTCATCCAAAGACCTTCCGTCAATATTCGATAAAAAGTCTTGCATCCTCTCCATCTCAAACGTTAGAAACTCACGGTTCCATTCGGCACGCCTGTCTCCTATATTATAGATGACAGATTTAAACGGTACGTATAATTCATCGGCTATCTCGCTTACATCTGCTTTACTGTAAAATGCTAATGTCCCTGCGAACTCAGCAATCAATTTTTGGATAGAGGAGTCTGAAATATATTTTTGTTTGAGCTCTAATAACTTAGTATTAAAACGTGCCATTTCTTCATGGTGCTTTTGAATCTCCATATGCATGTCGTAGTAAAACTTATTCAATATTTCATACTTCGCTAAAGTTTTATTTTTTACTTGTAGATAAAAGCTATTGATCTTTTCATAATACGGGTGACTCATAAGAGCATGATATCTTTTTCTTATTATGGCTTGGAGCTTTTGGTCCGGAAATTGAAGCAAATTGTCTGCCTGTAAAAACGTGAATTGCAATAATTCAAATTGCTTTTTGAGGTTGTCCATTCGCTCTAAGGCACTGTGAAATTCCACGTCTTTAAATGCATCCACTCGCAAGATCAGTTCCGCTATTTTTTCAGCAACTGGTTGAAACTTAGATTCCAGTTTGATTAACCGCTTTTCGTTCATGTAGTTGTTAAAAGTTTTAATGATGTAATCAAACAATATATTGTCCCACCGTTCTTAATATTCCTTATAGGTCATACAGCCTATATCGGCTTTAAAACCAAGTATGATTAATCATTAATTCCTGTTTGTTAATCAACAAAATAATCCTCGTCAAGTATCTTGCTTCTTTGGGAAAAGTATTTTTTTCTACTTTACCCCTCCCTTTAATGAAAAGCTAAGGATAGCGTATTATTTGAATCAAATTTAAAAGTTAAAACCCTCACAGTATTTTTTTCCGGCTCTTCCTATAGTGGAACGTCACTTCACCGGCAGTCAGTTCGACCATTGCCCTAAATCAGGTCAATTCCTTCGCGATGCTGCAAATTACCCTCCTGTGGGTCGAAGCTTTCCACTGCCATAAACTTTTGCAGAATTGTCTCTAGTGATACTGGGAGGTTGTCCGGTTCTAGAAAGCCAAGCGAATCCATTAAATCCCCTTGCGCTTCAGCATCCAGAAGCAGCACCCATTCGCCTTCCGCCGCCAACCCGATGCCGAGGTTGACCGCTTTCGTTATCACTCAGTGGCTTTTTTGGGTAAATATAGAAAAATTTTATCGTAAAGTGGTGGGCTGTCTATAAGAGTTAGCTAAGCTTCCTCCAGGAACTCTGCAGACCGCCACCATTGCGATAAACTGTGGATGGACGGAAGTATCATAATCTCTCCGCAGGTCATCGCCATAATTGAAACCACCAATTACATGGAATTGCTCTCAGCTTGTCCTACGTCTTAAACGGACGGCAGGACAATATGGTCATGTCGTGCTGGCATTCTGGCTTTCTTTAGAGGCTTCACGGGGGAATGTTCCAGACAAACTTGTATTAGATTTTCAAAGAGCAGTGCTGAGAGAGTTTTGTCCCTCTATCTATTTCTAATGTTTTTAAGCCATATTTATCATAAGTTCTTTCCTCCTAATTTCGAATTCTTTCTAGATCATAAATGAAAGAAGGATTTTTATTTTTTGTGTCGAAAATAAATCTAATTACCTAATTTTGGAGGTTAAGATGCATGACTGACAAGGAAAAAGAAGAAGCCAAAGAACTAATTGATAGCATAGTGAAAACGACTAAAGACTACAAAAATGGGAAAGTAATGAGTGAAGACCACGTAAAGAAATGGATTAAACAGTTCAGCAAATCCTCTCGGCTTACTATTTTAAAAGAGATGGATCAAATCTTAAAGAAACAATATGTGTCCAGAATGAGCGCTGCAACCTTTATGGAGACAGTCCTCAAGAAGGAGAAACTTGTCGGGGATTTCAAAAAAAACCATTCTGCTCTGAGCTTCATGAATATTCAGCGGAAAGGTGAAAGTCAGAATGACCTGCTAGAACTATTAGACCAAGTAATGCAAGAGAAATTTAATATCAACTTGTCTGACTGCGGATCACAGCCGACAACTTATATCTATGTTGACGATTGCTTATTCACGGGAAATACCTTACTACGTGATATAGAAAGTTGGGCAGAATCAAATCAAATAGAAAATACAACGTTACATTTTGTGTTCTTAGTATTGTTTGATGGTAATATTAAGTATCTGAGTAAAAAGCTCAATAGTCTTTTTAAAGACAAGAACGTGACCTTTAAGTTTTGGCGGGCGCATGAGCTTTCAAATAAACCTTGGGAAAAGCGGGATTTTCAATGTTTATGGCCGAGTGAACCAGAAGATGACGATGAACATGTGAAGAGTTTTAGAGAATTTATTGAAGAGCAGCGGGAGGAGAAGGAAGGGCAAAATCAATTCCCCCTTTTTCGGCCTGCAGGCCATTTTACAAAAGAGTCGTTATTTTCTTCAGCAGAAGCTCGTGAGGTTGTTGAGCAAGAATTCTTAAAGCATGGTGCATTTCTCTATACCTTTGCGGGGAATACAAGTTTTAAACCGATGGGGTATTCCTACTTTTTAAGCTTGGGATTCGGTTCTTTATTTGTAACGTATCGCAACGTCGCTAATAACAGCCCCTTAGTATTATGGTGGGGAGACTCCACTCAGGAACATCTGAACCAATGGCATCCTCTTTTTCCAAGGAGGGTGAATTGATAAACATTTGGAGGATTGACAGTGGCCAATCATGAAAAAAAATTATACTTCAGGGAGAGTTCAATTGTTTTTAAAAAAACCAAGGAGTCATATGGTGCATTGTCCAACATGGCTCCTGGTTTCCATATTACAATCAACGAAGTAAGAATTTTAACCTCTGAGGCGTTATATCAGGCATGTCGATTTCCACATTTGCCTCAAGTACAAAGAGAAATTATCAGGCAAAACAGCCCAATGACTGCAAAAATGAAAAGTAAACCTCATCGCAAACAGTCGAGACCTGACTGGGATGAATCAAGAATAAAAATAATGCGTTGGTGCCTTCGTGTTAAATTGTATCAAAACTGGCTCAGGTTCTCGGAAGAACTGAAAAAGACAAGAGAATTGCCGATCGTAGAAGAATCTCATAAAGATGCCTTTTGGGGGGCCATCCCTGATGAAGATAATAATTTGTTTGGAACAAATGCCCTTGGCAGGTTACTTATGGAGCTTCGGGAAGAAGCGAAGCAAATTGATAATGGAGTCATACTGATAAACCCTCCAAAAATTGATAATTTTTTATTATATGACGAACCCATTCAGACTATTAAGTGTCTTTTAGAAATAAATTCGTCGAAAAAAATCACTCAAGAATCAAAAGACCAAGAAGTTCAACAAACTTCATTATTTGAAGAATGAAAAGAGTTGAGTACTTTCTTAAAATAACTCAAATAAAGTTATAACAAAAGCCAAAAAACATGATAGGAAGACAACTTTGAGGCGCGCACACTATGAAAAATAAGGTAAGCATCAAACTCTCCCCACCTTCGAATCAAACAAGTTATGAGATAATCCTCCTCAATAGCCATTCAGAGGAGGATTTTTCTATGACTATGAGCAGAGAAGAGATTCGAATGAAATGTGAAGCTCGCATCCATTGTAGACAGATACAGCATCTTGAGAAGGGCCTCATCGGAGGGAAAGATACTTTTTCCTTTCGTCACTTTGCGAAGCTGACGATGGTAGCTCTCGATGATGTTTGTTGTGTAGATAAGCTTGCGAATCTCAGGAGGATACTTGAAAAAGGTCGGCAGTCACTTTCTTGAGATCCTTGTAAGAGACATATCGAGTAGAGTTGCTAATTTAATGTATAACACACTTCTGAATCTCGGTCTGTGGGTAGCAGGCGGATATAGCCTGAGAGAAGCCCGTCAGGTTGTCAACACAGGTGATGAGGATATCTTAAACTCCGCGGTTTTTCAACTCATTCAGCACGCTCAGCCAGAATTTGGCGGACTCGTTCTCGCCGATCCACATGCCGAGGACATCCTTGTTGCCGTCTAAATCGATGCCAATTACCATATATGCTGTTTTGTTCACGATGGCTCCATCTTGCTTCACTTTGATATGGATGGCATCCAAAAAGACGACCGCGTACACGCTCTGTAGTGGCCGGCTCTGCCACTCTTTAATGAGGGGGACGATCTTGTTGGTCACATTTGAAATGAAAGTTGGGGATACGTCAATCCCGTAAACGTTGTCCAAGTGGTCCTGAATATCTCGCGTGCAAACACCTTTGGCGTAGAGAGCTACGATTGGGTCCTCAATGCCAGTCACATTCGACTGGTGCTTCTTCACGACTAAGGGTTCAAACTCTCCATGACGGTCACGAGGAATAACAATCTCCTGATCCCCATATTCACTGGTAACCGTTTTACGGCTCTTTCCGTTTCGGCTGTTTGTCGTTTGTTTGCTCTTCACATCGTGCTTGTCGTAACCTAAATGTGTATCCATTTCTGCTTCCAACATCTCTTAAATCGTTTCAGCAAACAGATCTTTTAGAGCATTTTGTGCATCTTATGCAGTTACCAGTTTGTTCTCCTTGATAAACTGACGTAACTGTTCCTTGGTCCATAATCCCATATGTGATCCCCAACCTTTCTATTATCTCTATTTTAATAGAGTTTGGAGTTTACACATAATATTTTACAGACTCAGTCGATGCTGGATTTGTGCCCACCTTGCTCCGCAAGTCAGTCGTTCGAGTACTGGAGAGCGATTCGGTATGTTAAACGAAATCACGTCAAAACACGTCTATTTAGCTTGTGGCAAAACAGATTTACGCAAATCCATCGACGGCCTCGCCGCACTCGTTCAGGAAGGACTCGGATTGAATACATTCTCTCCGTCGCTGTTCGTTTTCTGCAACCGCGAAAGTAACAAACTTAAAATGTTGTACTGGGAGCATAACGGTTTCTGGTTGTACTACCGCAGACTCGAACGCGGCACATTCCATTGGCCACAGGCAAACGGAGATCCTGTTGCGATCACAAACCGCGAGCTTCGCTGGCTGCTCGATGGATATCTCTTAGTCAGCGTCAGGCACATCCGAGAGTGCAAGCAGAAGTGGTCATTTAACCATTCATATTTTACGCAAATCGTCCTATCTAGCAGCAGGTACTCCTTTCCGTGGTATCGAAATCATACGTTATGAAAATCAAATGGAATCCCAACCATCACATCCCTCCAGCAACAGGTTTCTGAGCTGTCAGCAAAACTCAAATGGTATGAAGAATAGTTCCGTTTAGCACAGCAGAAGCGCTTCGGCGCTTCCAGCGAGAAGACAGATCCCGACCAACTGGGAGATGAATCTGTTTAACGAAGCCGAAGTGTTTGCCGCGTCCACTCCTCAGGAGCCAGATTTCGAGACCGTCACGTACAGTTGTAAAAAAGCGCTGGCAATCGGGAAGCCAAGCTGGATCAGTTCCCCATAGAGACAATCATCTACGCCTTGCCGGAGTCTGAGCTAGTCTGCTCATGCTGTGGCGGTGGACTCCAAGAAATGAGCACTGAGACGCGTAATGAGAGTGCAGACATTCCAAAGGAAGTGAAAGTCGTCCGTCATTTGCGTCAGGTCTGCGCTTGCCGTCATTGTGAGCGAGCAAAGATACGCACACCAATCGTCACGGCGCCTATGCCAAATTCAATACAGCCAGGGATTCTGAGTCAGGCTTTTACTTCCAATAGAAACTGAGATATCAAGATAGCTCATATTTACCTTCTAAACATTAGTTTTCCACAATAGGCTCCGCTACTAGTCAGGCAACCTTTCAAGTAAATCGTTCGCATAGTATCTAATATTTGCGCATTCTATTAGAATACCTCTAGCTATTTGCTTTACTTCTAGCTCTTTCGAAGTGGTACATATATGATAGGCAATATTCGCAAAAATATCGTAATTACCCCATCCACCATAACCGGTTGCATTAACATAGTTTTCTGATAATGATTGTAGAATCCTTATTTGATAAATAACCCCGAAGCACAGGATTAATTGTCCGAATTTAAATAATCGATGTTCAACTACAAACTTACTGATCTTATCGGCATCCACTAGTGCCATGACATATTCATGTACTTGAGCATCATACTTAGCATTCAAAACATTGTTTATTGAATGTTGCTTATTTTCTTCATTATTCACACTATTTATAACGAAGCCTACATCCTTAATTATCTCTCTAACCGAGTCATATCTTAATGACTTATCCCTAGCCATACACCGTTCAACTACAATCTTAAACATATGATTAGGATCTTCTGAATTTAAGGTGTAGATGTAATCAATAATTCTACCAATAGAGTATATATCACTTTTCAGATCCAATTTGGTAAAGTCTGTACCTGCCGCAGGATCAACAAAAAGATGATTGTTCTTCTCCGTCATCGACGACTTAATGCTGCGTTCAACAGATAAGTCCTTACTTAACCCAAAGTCACAGATTACAAAATCATTCTTAATCTTTAATATATTACCTAAATGAAGATCACGATGGATGATACCTTGTTCATGAGCAAATGCCATACCGTTCAGAATATCCAATATGATTTTCAGTTTATCTTCAACAGAGAGAGCGAACTCTTCTTCTAAGTATTTAAAGAGGTTTATATCCCCTGGTTCCATCAAATACGAATGGTTATCCGAATCGTATTCATACACATTTAGAATTTGTGGGCAACCGTTAAGCTTCTGCATATTTTCAAACTCATATCTCATACGCTTTTGGTGTTTATCCTCATTTTGAAAATGAGGCTTCAACTCTTTTCTTAAAACCCCTTCCCTAACCCGCACAATATTACAGTAAGAACCATAATCCAAAATGTCGTTAGGAACTAAAACAATGTCTCCCACTTCTGGATTTCTAACCTTTACGTTGTCTCTCAATAATACTTTTGTGATGAGTTCAATAACTTTGTTACTTTGTTCTTTATTTATAGAGGAGAACTTAAGGATGTTCAATATATTTTGTAGTACATGTAACCACTTGTTGTTCGGCAATCCACTGTATTGCTCGACTAAATGCTGGTCTTCTACTATACTAAGACCACCATTCTGGTCGAAGAAGTCAGCAATATCCAAGTATTCAACACTCAGTACAGAATTATTATAATACCAATCCAAAACTAGACCATAATATTGCCAGTTGGTATCTGAAATCTTACCATCCCATAGTCGATCATTGAAATAACTCAGGATTTTTATGTAGTTCTGCTCTGATAACACAATATCCCTCCATGAACTTCCTTTAAAGTAGGATTTCAGTGACTACTTGTTGATTTCAGATTAATCGGCTTTTAACAACTTAATCTCTTCCCTATTAGCTCCAGGCTCCACATTCAACCAAAGGATCTTTCAATACCCCTCATTTAGCTCGACATCGAATCCGAACTTCCAATAAAAGTGAGCCGATCGGTCAATGTAACTCCAATCAACCCCTGCTATCATGCCTGTGATACATTGGATTTGCATTTGATTAACAAATTTCAGGATCGCTGCCATTAAGATTGATCCGTAGCCGCGGTTAAATAGTTCTCTCAATGTTAAGCATTTAACGGAACCGATAATCCTTCTTTTCCATTCTGAATAAACATTTTCTTAGCTATTCTGCCAATAGTTGCAGTGGATACCCCATCGAATGTTCCACCAATAAGCCCACCAGCTACTGGAACCATCTTACCAAGATTAACTACACCCTTGCTTCCAAACTTAGTCAGCAGTCGAAATCCAACTTTTTGATTAATTTTAGTAATTACAGTTCCAGATATTCTTTCAATGGCTACTCTCGTTATTTTTTGCCCTAATACGATCCCTACATCTTTAATGATATCCTTTACTCCATTACCACATAAGCACATGTACACAAATGTCTTGACCCTATCGTCTCTAAGGTCGTAACCACCCAAATGAGCAATAGCAGCAATCATCCTCATTTGAACATATAAAACACTTGCAAGATTGGCAGGAATAGCTACAGGCAGAGTCACTAGACCCCCCAGCCCTGTCAAGAACCCAGAAGTTGCAGATTTAGATACTTGCCATCCGATTAGTGAATTTGCTGCTTCTTCAATTGACTTAGCTTTTCGCAAATAATTCTCCGCCATTTCTTCAGCAGTATCAGTGCCCGGAAGACCATTTAGGGATTTATCATACGCCCAATCAAGTGCTTTCAATACTACGTCATTTTTTAGCTTCGCCATTTTAATCTTCCCTCTCAGACTAATACTTTTTCGATGAATTATGTGTAATAAAAATAGGTCTAAATATCTATTATATTGTAATACAAAAGACTCAATTTGGCGATAGTTTCCATAAGTGGGTATCTAATTTACTATACTAAATAACATATGTTTGAAAAGATATGAATCTGATTGTACATCTTCTAATTGAAGTGAGGCATTACCCTATTAACGAGAAATCCCTAATAATTGTAATGGGATATGTGGGAAGCTTAGATACGAGGAATGACTTATTTATACTTTTTGTTGTTCATCTTAGTGTTAATGGATTGCTGCATTAAATTTTCTTAGCAGAAGTTTGCAAATACTAATAAACTATTTCTATACTGCCACTGTACGCAAGCATGTTCCGCAAGTCCAACATGGCTGAACGGTCTCATATACAAAAAAGCCACCCAAAGGGTGGCCTGCACTCAAAAAGAGTGCAAAAGTATAGATAGGAGTGGAGAGTCCTGTCCTGAACCTGTAGGTTTTAAATGTATATTTTCATACCTAGTCCTCTATTTATATGTTCAACTTACTGTAGCCTATCCAGGTCAGTTC
This sequence comes from Paenibacillus sp. J22R232, assembly GCF_056269165.1. Lineage (NCBI taxonomy): Bacteria > Bacillati > Bacillota > Bacilli > Caryophanales > Paenibacillaceae > Paenibacillus > Paenibacillus sp. J22R232. Next base: position 29,001 of record NZ_JBWDNK010000005.1, read on the forward strand.
AGTTGCAAACAGAATCAAAATGCTTCGAGTTTGCCGCCCAAACTATGAATTGTCGTGTTATCCTACCTTGAATATGCGATTATAACCTTTCACCCTCTATATCGGGACAGGGCATTATACAGTTGCGGCTCATATTAGAAAAAACGCAAGTAAGCGAGGATAACTAAAAACAGGTTAATCATGGTGGTATCTGACCATAATCAACCTAATAAATGGAACGGAATAGCGCTATTTAGGTAATAAAATTCAAGCATCTCTGTGCGTACAGGCATATTAGAGGAATATCAGCCAGGGATGATGAGGGTTAAGTTCTATCAGGGAATGCCGCCCCATTCATTCGGCACTGGGTGGGGGCTATCAAGAAAAAAAGAAAACCACATGGAGTTGTTACACTCGCATGTGGCTGAATCTGTGTAATACTCCACAAATTATCTTTTCAGTATTTTTTTTATTTCATCAGATAGCTCTAAAATTTCTAACCATTCAGATGAATTTTTCACAGACTCTATATTCCATTTTTCACTACCTCGTAGCTCCATGAATTTATTACGGAGCTCAATACTCTTATTCATAATAAGGTCATTAATTAGACCGGCATCTTTTAGAACAATCAAATTATTAATATGGAGAAATGAGGTCGCTCCAACATCAAACTCTTCAAAAATGCTGTACCCAATGGTAATTGTATCTGAACTTAATAAATATATACCACATTTCTGAAGAGTATCTATATATAAATCCATTCTTTCTGAAACTGTTATCTTATGAACCACTTCAACACCTACCTCATTTCTCTAAATAATAAATGGTTGCCTTGTCTCCATTAATTGGTACATATGATGAATCTACTACTTTATTTTTTCCAAACGAACCACTCGAAAAGCCATAATATGATCCTACGTGAACTCCCCCACCAGCATGATAAAAAGCTGATTGGTCACCTTTAATAAACTTCCATCCTAAACCATTTGATCCGTAAACTCCTTTTGTCCACCCACTTCCTAGTATTTCTGCGACATCATCTGCTGACTTTCCCCATAGATTTGTCGGATTGGATGCAATGTCATTAAAAGATTTGAGAGTATTATTACCACCTCTTGGTGCTCCCATTGGTCCAATCAATGAGGCCATTGCAATCCACGATTCAATTGGATTTTGTGATGAGAAAATAGTTCTCATCGCTGTTACACCTGTGACATCATTCATAAAAGAAGTCATGTTCATCATATTTTGATGTGCCTGTTGCTGACTCCCTTGAGCTATTGCTTGCCGTTGTGCAACTTCTGCTGCTGCTTTCCAATAATTCATGTTGCCAAGTGGTTTGCCAAAGTAAGACGCTTCACCCATAGCACCAAGAATACCTACAAACTTCCCTTTCTCTAAAATAGGTGCAAATGGGTTATCCCAGTCTCCTCCTAAATCCCTGGATGATGCTGTAGCGCAGGAACCTCCGTGTGCCCAATTGCCATCCTTAGATACACAATAATGTCCTGATGGATCGACATATATTAACGGATTATTATACACATAAGTGTACTGATTCAAGCTAAGCTGATTACTGATACTACCTTCATACGTATCCTAGTTTATAAAACGATCTTCTCATTAAAAATGACGGTGACTTATCAAATCACCGCCAAGCTTTTACGATCTTTTATTGGGACATAAGTAACTAAGAATAGACTTTATAAATACTGGAATTGATAAATCTCATCTCCCGTATGCCGATCCACATAAATATGATTTTTTCCCATCTGAAATCTAAATAACCTCTGTCCTATAGATTCGTAATCGATACTTCTATATTTGGGTTCAATAATATATTCACCCTGTTTGTTAATGATGCCATACCGATCTTTCATTACGACATAGGCTGTCCCTTCATGAAATTTTGAAACATGGTCAAAAATCGGCGGAATTACGATATCCCCCGTTTTATTTATACATCCCATCTTTCCATCCCGAACAAAGGAACACACACCCTCTGAAAAGAATCCAAGCGAATCATAAATAGGCTCAATGATAATTTCACCATGGGTGTCAATTAAACACATTTTTCCCGAAGAGTAATGCGCGGCAGGAGCCAGTCCTTCAGCAAACTCGTATCCTGATCTAAATAATATAGATGTGATAACTACCTCTCCGTCTTTGTTAATGTAGCCATTATGTTTTTTCTTTTTGTCCGTAAAAAACGCTAAGCCGTGTGAAAAGTTTCCTACAACCACATCGGTAAACTGCAACTGCACATGACCTTCTGTATCTAGGAACTGAATGACACCGTTGGTTGTCTTTGCAACCACCAACCCCTCCGAATAATGTCTAATATTTTGATACATCGGCCGCACAATAATTTCATCCTGCTGGTTAATAACTCCCCAAAGTTCATCTCTCTTAATTGCACTAAATCCTTCGCTAAACGCTTGTACAACATCATATTTTATCGGGATGTTCTTACTATCAATTGATAAAAAACCTTGTTTACCATCTTTTTCAACTCTATACAATCCTCCAGTACCATAAAAAGCATTGTCATATTGTAGAGGCACGACTATGTTTCCTTTGACGTCAATGTAACCCCAAAGCCTATTCTCATGGATCGGATACAAATTACTCACCTCATTTATTAATTGAATTAAGTGACTGCTTTAATAATGCCTGTTATTATTCCGGGTATTCTAGCTATTCCCCCAGGTCCAGGGATAAAGTTTATAGTTGGCTGAAGCATTGTTTTTTCTTACAGTGATCCCGGTTATATCTCCCTTCGCATTACGATCGTAAAGGGTATAATGATAGACACCGGTGTCTACGAGTGCAGTTTCTGAAACCACCCAAAATAACGCCCTAGATCCTGGCGCTTAAACGGTCGCTTTAAATGAAACATCTGAGAATAACTTCACAGCTTTTATCTTTTTTTCTTTAGGACAACATATGAAAAGCTTCGTACTAGCTGCTACCTTCTGCCCTTAACCAAACTGGATGCGTAGTGTATTCAACCAATCCTCCGCCTGCTGCATCGTTTCCGCAGGGCCTTCCATCGGCAGTAAATCCGTGCCGCGATCACGAACAAAACAGCAAATTGGTACCTCACCTATTTACATCATTCTGGCCATATCAAGTTCATAAAAATCAACATAGTAGGCTTTCAACTTCTTCAGAGCGACCAACTCCATTTGTTGTACAACTTTATCCGTTCCTAGTCTCCTCCAATTTCGCCGCGTATTGGCGAACCGATTGGTTAAATCCAAGTGAACTGTGTAGGTTTTTAACGGGGTGTCGATATTAGCCCATGCTTTCAACAGCGCACACCGTCCTTATATAGAGTTATCAATGATTTCAATAACATGCTTTGCAAAGTCCTCTGTAAGCCTAATCCTATCAACCCCACGTTGCAATGCACCGAGTGTTTTCCCGCCATTTGTATTGATAACAGCGTCTGGATCAAAGGATTTCCGAATACTGGATATGGTATTATTAAACTGAACCCATGAGTCACTATAATCTGGACAAAGATTCTTGGCAGTTAGCTCCCACTTCCATCTACTGGTGCTGTCCCAAATATAGTACGCACTTGTAACTTCAAAATAGCCTAACAACATCGTCGTTCCGACCCCATAACAAATTAATATATCTCCAATTCGAACGCTTTTGGGCTCCACAGAAAAATGCATCTTCTCAGTATCTCGAGAGAGTCTCCTCGTGATTTCAAACGGACGTTTCGAATAACCAACAGGTTTTATAAAATACCGGAGTCCTGGCTTAAAACCACTTCTCCTGATCAAATTGTTAATCTTTAAATCAATATTTGGTGTGCCGGGAATACCCCTATTGAGGGCGTAATCTTCTATTTTTGTCAGGATACTGTCTAGCTCAATTGGATCAATAGCAAGACTACTCAAACTAAGAATGTCATCAATGATTTTCTGTAACTCAACTGAGTCATCAATGACTACACCCCATTCATGATTTTTCTTTAATCCTCGCCCCGTGAAATTAGCGGAAGAAATTATGCCGTTGACAGGAGAGCCACTAATAGAAGCAATATAAATCTTCCCGTGAAGTCCATTATCAATATGCACACGAAAATTAATATTTCTAGCAGAGCAGTTAGTAATTAAAGATCGGAGAGAACGAGCCTTCTTAAATAAGTCTGGATCGTTATCTTTCAATGTTGTAATTAAAACAATTCCCTTTACCGCTGCGGGAGTAAAAATCTCACTGAAAATATCATCGAAAGACTCCGTTAAAAAGGGGCTTATGATGTATAACACATCAGCATTCTTACTAAGTCCGTTTAGCTCATTATAATGAGTAGTAGAAATATTATTTATTACCCTCATGGACCGAACAACCTTTCTTCATCAACTAATGACTCTTGTTCAGCCTTTAGCCTTTCAAAAGCTTCCCGGGTAGCCCCAAGAGCGTGGTTGACCCAAATAATCTTACCGCTTTGAGCTTCATGATCGAGATCACAATCAAAGCCGAACTTCCGGTAAAAATGTTCCGATCGTTCAATGTGATCCCAGTCTACCCCCGAGATCCATCCGGTGATGTATTTAATACCGAGTTCATCGACCAGTTTCATTATTGCTTGCATGACCGATGAGCCATAGCCGCGATTAACTCGATCACCTTCGATACGGATATCTGCAATCTGCATATGATTGTTGTCCGGATAGACAATTAAGAAAATTTTCGAATCAGGGACAATTACCCCTTTCCGGGTGATAACCCTGACCCTTAAAGTAATGTCCCGCTCATCCATACCATCACCGTAATACAACCGGGTTACCAATACGGTTTCCCCACGTTGATTTTGTGATGTTAGGAGAACCTTATGTCCTTCTTTCTCGAAATCAAATAATTGCTGTTGAACCTCATAAGCAATATCGCCCCTTTTCTTAAGTGGGGTGAATTTATACTGCCGCTTTAGATTAAACAATGAATCGCTTTTACCAAAAAGGCTTTTAAATACGTCAGAAATTAAAGCAGCCTTCTCCTCGTTACTATTACTCATAATGTAATGCCCCCTTAAAGCGCTGCTACAGCGCCAACCGGACTGACCTTATCAGAATCAATAATCGGTAAGTTCAGTTCCTTTAAGAATTTCGACCTTCCGCATGGCTTATTTTGCATTGTCTTGGGGAACGTAACATACAGTTTCTTTTTAGCTCTGGTAACTGCGACATACATTAGCCGCCGTTCTTCTTCCTCAGTAGTAGCCGGTTCTGCTTTTTCTCTACACAACTGAACATCCACTTCCTTTAGAGCTATAGCGTGGCTCGAAGGTAATCCACCATCGTAACAGCCAATGACAAACACATTCTCAAAAGCTAACCCCTTGCTCCCGTGAATCGTCAAGAAATACAATGCGTTGTACTTCTTGTCATGGTATAGCTTCAAATTTGCCTTCATTTCATCTTTACGCCGGTTCATTCTCTCATGGAAACCAAGCAGCTCAGTCCAAGTATTATATTTTTCAAGTTCTTTTAGAATCCAGTCCTTATCCTCATCAGTCACTTTTTCCTTAACTCTCGGAAAAGATAAGAAATGCTCCGCCACTTCTTTCATGTTAACCGGCTTATCCTGCTTCAGGTAAGTAAGAAGGGTTAGATACTTTTGTAATGGGAGCGTATCCTTGTTTCTTGACTTTTCAATCGCCAATGCACATGCTTCACGAATCAATTCGGATAACGAAGCGATATCTAGAAACCCATACCATTTATCTATGTCATTCTTGCTGACGAAGTAATGACCCAGTGCATTAGTTAAAATTGACCTCCACATTTGGAGCATGTTACCCCTTGAGGACATTACTTCTTGCCACATGCCAAACGCATTATTAAAATCATAAATAGAAAAGATACCCATAACATCATCCATTTTCTCAATGACATATGGAACCCCTTTAACATCTAAGGCTAGGAACATACTTTGAAGCTGTCTTTTCGATCTATACAAAACTGTCGAAATTGTATAGTTGATGGGATCGACTTTACCCTCCAATACAAAGGGTTCTAGCTTACCGATCTCCTGGGATCTCGAAAGAATCCAGAGAGCTTCTTCTTTGAGATCAGGACAGCCCACGATGATCGCTTCGCCAGCATCTTTATGGAATGCATCCATCGACTTGGGAATGCGATCATGCTTGTTCTCAGAGATAACCCAGTTACCAGCATCTACAATCTTCCGCTTTGAGCGATAGTTCCTCATCAATCTTATCTCATGAGTGTTGTAGGTTTTCGGGAAATCCTTAATATATCTAGGATCTGACCCCCTAAAAGCATAGATCGACTGGTCATCGTCGCCCACTATAATTAATTTCGAAGCACTTGTTGGAGGACACATGAGCTTGACCGTTTCCATCTGTAATGGATTAATATCTTGGAACTCGTCAATGAAGATATAGTCGTATCTGTTTTGAACTATCTCTCTTGCAGCTGGATACTGAAGCAATGCATCGTATAAGTTAATTAGGAAGTCATCATATACAACAATTTCGTTATCCTTTCTTATCTGATTCAACTCATTAAACATTAATTTGAACCTAACGCTAACAGAATCATCCTCCTTATCATCGATTACACTGTCGAAATGCTTCCGGATATAATCGGTCATTTGGTCAACTGTGAACCCCATGTTAATCCAAAAACTTATACGTTCAAAAATCGTTTTTTCATTTTCCTTATCAAACTTGAACAGTCTGTATTTGTTAATCAACTTACGTAGCTCTGTTTTATACTCATACTCACCTTCATCAGCGTTTCCACCTTGAATCCCAATTGATGAATAAGCAGGATTCTGCCTCTTCAACTGATTGAACAAACTCATGAATGTGCCATGAAAGGTGCTGACATTAACCTTTGAATTTTCTACCCCGAGGAAGAGATTGACTCGTCCTTCCATCTCTTCTTTAGCCTTACGAGTAAATGTCATCATACAGATCCGATTGGGATTAACATTCTTCATCTGAATGAGATAAGCAACCTTAGCACAGATCGTTTCAGTCTTACCGGAACCAGCACCTGCAATAATTTGAAGATGTTTTTCCATACTATAGCGGATCGCTTCAACCTGATTTTCGTTAAACGGGTTACCCTTTATTTTCTCAGCAATTTCAAAGAAGCTGCCGTCCCAATCCGTGTTCGCCACTGGATTATCAGTCTGAGGAACCTCTAAGATTTCACCAAATCTTGAGTTATAAGAAGAATGCTCACTTTCGATCTTAAGAAGCTTTTGCTTCAGGGTATTAGCATTATTTCGAGTCACAATCAGTTCGGTGGAGAGGTCTCCATGACTATCCGACAGGTCAGAGTGTTCTTCCTGTAGCTTCTTATACTCGGAATCCTTCCTGAAGAAGCTTTGTTCAAGAGATTTATATTTTGCCAACATCTCGGAATTTAAGTGCTGCATTTTCTCGATGGCTTTCTTTGCCGCGGCGAAATCATCACTAACTTTATTAAGCTTTGACGCTATAGTGGAATTCTCATAATTGGCTTTATCCAGTCTACTACTGAGATGAGTTACTTCTTCTAACAGTTTGTCTTTGCCTGTGAGCTTATCAACGAAGTTGTTCAATACCTTTGAATCCTCCAATACTATTCTGGTTGCTTATCACTTCAAAGCGTGACTTCTGAATTAGTTCTACCGCCTTGTAAATATTCACCAATAGGAGTCTTTTTTCCTGCTTTTTGTAAACAGTAATCGACAAAATCCCCACATAAAGACACAAGAGCCATGGAGCAAATAAAAAAAATGCGGCTACTCCATCTTAGGGTGACCGTATGCATTGATTAATTACCTTCATTTCTCATACTGAGTTATCCGCGCCTGTGGCATACTTCTTTACCGTGGGGAGCTTGTAGCTCTATAAAGCTCAAGATGGATACCCCATGATGGGTGGTGATGACATGATTTGTGACCGCTGCTCAATGATACTGTGGATGACGTTCATGCGTTTACCTACCTTCTCACAACTGGATGGTACGAATCTTGATTCCTGTCCTCTCGTCGGGATAGCCTAAGGCATTGTTAATTAAACGACAGCCATCGCTGTGGAAATAGTCGACTTGGGTATGAATATGCCCGAAACACCAGACCTTGACCTTGGCTCGGGCAAGGAGGCTCGATCCATCAAAGTAATAAAAGCTTGTTACTGGATCGATGAGGTGTTTACACTCAACCGCAGACCAATCGGGGCAGACGTGTGTGATGATGACCTGGCTTTCATCGATGACTGTTTCAAGCTGCTCGTACTCCTGATTGAAAAAATCCAAAAGAGTGGACTGAGTGAATCGCGGGTAGATCAAATTGGCGTCATTCATGGACTTCTTCCATTTCTCATATAGTTGTGATTAGCTCATATTTAATGTCTGGATGCCAAAAGATAGATTATACCAAGCTGGCGTTTCCCCGTAAGTTACCCCATCGATACAGATGGTAGTTCCGTTGAGACATACAACACCTTCGAGCTGCTCGCACCTCCGTTAATGGTTGGCTTGTATTATAACTCTGAAGTGATTTTGGCTGAACCCCTTAAAGGGATGATGTTATGATGCAAAAAGCCGCTTGATACCCATGAGAGTAACAAGCAGCTTTGATATGTATATCTCACACAATAAGATTAGATATTGAGAAGGGTACGCATTATCATAAGCTTATTCATCATCTGAACAATAGAATATATGCTCTCCTGAACAGCATCTGTTATATTATCAATAACTCTATCAAGACGATAGGTAATGAACTCATCCGATCCGTCAACTGCGTCACTTGAATTGGTTTTCCCATCAATGAACACGGACGGCAAGCCTACGCCAGGTTGTACTCCATTTGCACTGCAATTGTGCTAGCTACACCGTCCACATCCTTTACCGTCATACTTTTCCGCGTCGGGTAGGCATACGCAAAAGAACTAGAGTAGTTCTTCGTCGTTAGTACCGTCTTCATACCGTTAGCTATTTGCTTTGTCGTCACGTTGTCGTACACGTCGATGCCACCATAGCTTTTCTGCTGGAGGATCTCCCCGGTTGCATCGTTTTTGCGTACAGTAAGGTCCGTTATCGTCCCCTGCGTGTTGAGTGTTTAGGCGTTAGATAAGTGCCTGCATCGGCAGGCGTCCGCTCGCTGATCAGCCATTTCTTCGTCGTATCATACACATACGTCGTCATCAAGCACTTAACGTCGGTGGCCTGCAACTTTTTAACGTAGTCGTCATATTCCGTGCTCTCAGTGATTACATCCGCTTTCTGATTGCTGCTTTGCGTCATGCTGGTTGGCACAGACGCCGGAGAGCTGAGTCCTCTCACCGACTTCGTGTAGGTGAAGGTTGTTTTATGCTTTACGCCCGCAGCCAAGTGTTATAGTGATTAGCACCATATATACAAGAAAAAAAACAATTCTGTTGAAAAATATAATCCCACAAATAAATCAGACTAAGGTAATTAATTTTTTAAAAAAGGCTATCTTTCATTGCCTGAAAAATATTAAGCAATTATTCATTGCATCCATATGCAGGAAACTATATATTGCATATAATTAATCTAATTTAATTATGGGGGCTCTAAACATGTTACCTAACCGCCTTCGAAATCTACGTATAGGTGCTGAAAAAACTCAAAAAGAAATGGCACGTCTCCTTGGTATAACTCGTCAGGGGTATGGAAATTATGAAGTTGGCAATACGGAACCTGATCAGAAAGCAGTAAATTTCCTAGCAAATTTCTTCAACGTATCTATTGACTACCTATATGGTAGGTCAGATATACAATCTGCTGATTTGAATTATCAAATAATAAATGTAACAAAAAAAAAAAAGCATAATAAGGGAGAATGTGAACAAGAATTAAATCAAGAGACAACTGTCGGACGTGCTTTCTTTGGAGGAAATGATAAGTACACCAGAGAAGAACTAAATATTGCACGTGCTGTTGCCAAAGCAGCGATTGAAGCATATAGAAATACAACAAACAAAAAGCAAAACTAATTATTTCTCATAGATCATTTTAAAATAAATAATTTCTATTTAATCTGGGGGGTACTCATGGTTGAAACATTCTCACTTCTAACAGATATACAAAAGCAAAATATAGATTTCGTGCTTCAAAAGGCTGATACACATCATTTGGATAAACTTAGAACACAATATAATGTGCCTCGGGGCAGGTCATTAGATATGACCAGGCAAAATGTCTTTAATATGCTTATGATGGAACAGATACCCATACATGAATTTATGAAATGGTTATCACATGTCCATCTTGATGGTAATAACACCTTATTTGTTTACGAACCAAAAGACACAAATGTCTTCACTCAAAATAAAATTGAACCTATTATAATTAAGCTTCAAAATGAATTGGTTAGTCTATATGATATAAACAACTCTGACTTTCACAATATCAAAATAGTAGATCTTTCTCATATTATTAGTAAGGAGCAATTAATTATCACATTTGCTGCCCCATCACAATTGCAAATTAAAAATAATATTGGAGAATTAGAATTTAAAAACGATATATTTCTCGCATATGTAATCATCGATTATAAGCTAAAACAAATTGTTTTAATGATGCATCCAACTACCAATTTAGCTTCTATTTATGGTGAAGTTAAAGAAAATCATCAACTTGATAAATTAGCTAAAATTTTTATGTTTACTTTTAAAAATAATTTATTTGACTTCGACTCCCTTTATCCTGAATGGGTTGTTGGAGCGCTTTACAAAATAACTAATGAATACTTTCATCATAATAATCCGATAATTACAGAGAAAGTGACTTCTTTTGAAAATAATCACTTAGATACAATAGTAAAAGAGTTCCTTACTATTGATCCAAAATTAAATCGTCAGGATATTATTCTGCGACTCAATAGAGGATTATCTAATTTGTTTGAAAATGAGCTCCTTTCTATACATAAAGCAATACCTAAGGAACATACGTTTGAAGTATTTCTGCAAGAATCCGGAAAAGGAGTTACTGAATTCAAGGCATTCTCAAAAAACAAATCGTTTAAGTTTGCGGAGTCTAGAGAATTAATTAAATTAATGTGGGAAAACGGTAATATTGTTTCACTTGGAATAACAGATAAGACTAAAGATATTAATGGTCTTGACAAGAGTCATCCCTATATAATAAATATTGAGACTGAATACTTTTCATTAAAAAAATATAATACTGCGACAACAGAAAAGGAGGTTGTTGATCGTGTTTTACAAAAACTTATTGATTATAAACAAGAATTTCAACCTTCCCTTGGAGTCGCTGAGGAAGCTTGATTATGAGCTAACAATTCTTCGACCTGACGATATAGTTTCTTCTCAATTAATAGCTATAAGATCAAATATCACAAATAAAATCGTTAAAGACATTTTAATGGATTTAGCTTATGATTCATTGTTAGGTGTGAGATATATTATATTCTGCAATAATACAGACAAAGATATGATTCATGCTTTCGAAGCAGATACTCCAAAAGAAATGAAAAATCTTCTTACAAGTACTCAATGTATCTGTCCCGAATGTGGATTTTCACTCGGCAAAGACGATATAAAAATAGTATTTGTAAAAAAAGAAGTTCAGGTGCACTCTTAATGGAGGATAACTATATTTCCCAACATAAATTTATAAATAATGCTCCCGACCATTATATTTGGCTTCCAATACGTGATAATGAAATTGAACATTATATGCTGTTAATTAACCTTTGTCGAGAAGCAATGCTTACTGGTACGAAAAAGGAAAAAGGAGATACATTAGAGACTTTAATGACATTTGTATATGAACGTTTCAATAACGTAGCTGAAGTTTCTCCTAATACTAATCAAGGTGATAATCAAATTGACCATATACTTGAGTTTTATGATGGTTTCGCTCCTATATTTATTCAAAATTATGTTGGTATGAGAATTATTGGAGAATCAAAGAATCATAACAAATCCATAGGAGTTAGAGAAGTAGCAGATTTAAATGAACTATTACGTTATAAAAGAGCGAATCTTGGTATCTTTTCATCATTTAAAACATTTAGCAGAGGTCATAACGGAAGCCCTTGGCAATACGCAGAAGGAAAGAGAAGAAAGCTTTCACTTTCTAGAAATACTTTCATAATTGGCTTTACATTAGATGAATTAGAATCATTGACTAAAAATAATTTCTATACTCTTTTGAAACATAAGTTTTTTAATCTTATTGATGAAATTAATGATGATTATACTGAAGAGAATTTCAAACTAACATACCATGAAAAGCTTTTTCATTCTTTGCTGCAATTGTTAAAAAATGAAATAATAAATGAAGAACAATTTATTTTAGCAAAAGAAAATTTAACAAAGAAATATGGCTATTTAGATAATGAATAGTTCCAAAATTCTATAAATGATACCTAGTTTTTCATTAAATAAGATGATTATTTATTAACAAGGTGAAACTAAAAAAAACCTCACTAAAATAGTTAAACATCGCTTTAGTGAGGTAAATATCTTATCAGACCGTTTTTACTTAAGGACCCCACTGCTTTCCTTTTGATTGAGCAGTAAAAGCACGATCTCACGATCCGACTCTCCGCACCTTCACTCAAATAGTAGTAATAAACATACACCGCCCTTAATGTATGTTTATGTTAAATATGAAGTTTACTCACTTTATCACCACGTAAGATACTTAGCTATTTTCTATCTTCATCTTTTCCAACTTCTTCTGCTTCTAGCTTTTTAGATCGTTTATGATTAATTTCATCGTTATGGTGCCTCCCAAAAGAATCTAAAATGACGGAAGTCACGATGTCCAACAAGTGATTAACCGATCGCTTTACTCTTTATAACTTAACCTTTTACAGGCTAGTCTATTATTTTCAATAAAAAAAGCCACCTGAAAAGGTGGCTTGCACCCATATAGAGTGCAAAAGTATAGATAGGAGTGGAGAGTCCTGTCCTGAAACTGTAGATTTTAGAGTGATACAAATGCATATGATTGATGCCATTTATGCTGATGACATTAGCTTTCAAATCATATGTCTCTATATTAGAATAGCTAATAAATCATGTCATTTGATGTTTATCATAAAAACCTCCCGCAGCTCCCTGCAGTGGGGTTCCCTCTATTAAATGATTTTCTCAACCCCTTTTCTTTGAGAATCTCCACCGCTTCCCGAAACAGAAGTGAATGCACGATCTCACGCTCCCGAAAAAACATCAATCTGTCCTGTAAATCAACGTCATCCATCAGGTCGATCAGCCATGATAAGTAGCGCGCGCTTTCTCCTCCGCTGCTCCTCATACAGATCCGCAATTGGATTACCTAGCTTGAATACAGGAAATCGTCCATGGAACTCCGTTTGCGTTCTCACAGAACAAAGCGCTGTCGTGGGCAACATAATGTGCGTCTAGACCCGCTTTCTTCAATTGTTCAGGAGTAGCATCTTTTGTTAATTTTGTAGATCATGGTGGCTATCATATCTAGGTGACCAAATTCTTCGGTACACTGATGTTATCAGTGATGATTTTCCTAGACACAGCATGACTTTTCGGTTTTGAAAATTTCGGTATTAATACCTTTTGACTACAAATCGTCAATTCAATAACCATTGTAAGTCTCACGCTAAGTTCAAGATCTACCTCTATAGCCAGCAGGTGGTGTTTTAACTTCAGGGTGGCTTGGAGCAGGAGACGCCGATTTAAAAATAGCAGCATCTACTTCAAATACACCAACAGCAATTTGATTGTTACCGTGAACTTGCACTATTTGGCGAGCATGCTTTGTAAATGGAGCTTGAACTGTAGAACCTCCAAACTCTCCTGTGTTTGCTAAAATAACAGGTTGATACATATGATAATGTAAAGCGGCAACACAAGTTCATTGTGTCAGACAAGGTCTTGTAGCTTAACAAATTCGTCACTGTAAATAACTTTCGTCTTCTTGAGATGCCCTTTCTTCTTCTTCCCAAGACGCTTCAAGTGCTTGGATAAACGTGTCAACAGGATGGGCACCGGAGATGGCATGGCAGTCGTTGATCAAGAAGAAAGGAACAGCTCTCACACCTAATCTTTCAGCCACAAGCTGTTCTAACCGTACCGCATTCTTATAGCGTTTGATATCGAGTAGCATATCCACCGTTTTTTGGCGCTCCAGTCCCGCTTTTTCGGCGAGAGACACAAGCGTTTCATGTTCCCCGATGTGCATGCAATCTGTGAAATAAGCTTTAAATAACAAGTCTAGCACCGCTCCTTCTTTACCGAATTGTTTGGCAAAATGGACAAGGCGGTGTGCGTCTAAGGTGTTAGTGTACTTTACATTCTCGTAGTTAAAAAGTAGTCCTTCTTGTTTTACCGTTTCGGCAACTACGCGACTTTTCCTAGCCATCATCTCCACATAAGTGCTGTGTCTGGCGGCAGCTATTTCGAGGAGATGCTTATTGGGATACACCGGAAATGTTGGATACAATTGGAATCTTCGATAGACTATTTTAATTTGATCACGATGAGCGAACGCCTGTAATCCGGCTTCAAAACGGCGCTTAACGATATAACAAGAGGGACAAATGATATCCGACCACATCTCCACTATCATATTTGTAGCTCCCTTTTTCTATTGTGTTGCTGTATTATTAAGGCTTCAACTAATTCCATAAAATTCCTCGATATAAGGCGCTTAAGGGGTAATTGGAGAAGCAACCTTACCTGTCATTGCTGCATCAAAAACCTCTTCAGAATACGTTAAAGTATATCTTTATCAAGCTTTAACCATGCATTTCTAAAGGAACGGAAGCAGTATTCTTACTCTTACCCCCGCTCATGAAAGCAAGAATTAGCGCAATGATTGCGAAACAGCCGCTTACGATTAATGCAGCGTGGAAACCCAACAACAAGGCCGTGTTTGCCGATTCAATATGCGCCGAAGCGGTAACCGTAGTCGCGACGGTCGCCAGAATGGATAATCCCAAGCTCCCTCCCAATTGCAGGAACGTATTCACGATTCCGCCGGCAATTCCATGTTCTTCGGATTTAACATCTTGAACGGAACCGACGATAACTGCCGTAAAGGACGCGCCAATCGATAATCCGAGCACGATAAAGGCCGGAAGAATAAACAACGCGTAACTTTTATCCATATCCATATTGCTTAACCAGAACATGCCGAGCGCGTTGATGATCTGCGTTACGATTAGGACTCTTTTTGCACCGAATTTACGCATGAAGAACGGCGTGATTTGCGTTACGACGATCGATGTCAAACCCAGCGGCAAGAAGGCCAAGCCGGTAGCTAAAGACGAATAACCAAGCTCGTTGAAATACAACGTCGAGAAATACATGAAGCCCGTCACATAAGAAAACATCAAAAACCCGATAATATTGGACGTTACGAGCGAACGAATCTTGAAGAGACGAAGCGGCATAAGCGGGTTTTTGGCGGATTTTTCTATCAGTACAAATAAGACCAAAACCAATATCCCAACAATCAACATGGCGATCTTCGCTGCCGACCAACTGCCGTCGACATCCGGCATGGAGATGCCATATACCAGAATGAAAATACCCGCCAATACGGAAATCAATCCAAACCAGTCTATGTTTTGTTTAACGACTTTAACAGAAGGACTTACTTTCACGAATAATAATCCGATAATGAGCAAGATGCCAAGCGGCACGTTCAGATAAAACAACGATCTCCAGCCCGCGGAATCTGTTAGTATACCGCCTACTATTGATCCTGCCGCCGCTCCCCCTGAACCTAAAGCTCCAAAAATCCCAAATGCTTTGTTGCGCTGTGGACCGACTGGGAAATTGTTACTAATGAGTGACATCGCCGCGGGGATGGAAAGAGCCGCCCCGATACCTTGGATCGCCCTGCTGGCAATCAACCAAACCGAATTTGTTGCCAAGGCGCCTGCCAGAGAAGCTAGCGCGAAGATGGTCAAACCAATCATTAATACGCGTTTTCTTCCAAGTAAATCACTTGCTCGTCCTCCTATCATCAAAAAACAAGCGAACGTCAGTACATAAGAAGTTACAATCTATTGCAAATCGTTCGACTGCATATGAAGTGCCGTTTGAATGGAGGGGAGCGCTACAACGACCGTTGAACTATTCATGACCTCGATAAACTGAGCCAAACAAACGATAATTAGCAAAAACATATTCGATTTCGAAATTTTATCACTCACTTTTATTCCACTCCTATTTTTATCTATATATGACTTGAGAACCGAGAAATACTTTCGTTCTATAGTGCTCAAGAGAAATGCTGCTTTTCCACAGCTTCCGATCTTTAACGATCTTAGACTGATTTAATCTAGTAATTCAGCAATAATTTCAAAATTGCGCAGCCGATCTTTATGATGGAAAATTTGAGTCGTCATAATGATTTCGTCAGCTTGCGTATCACGAATTAGTTTCTGCATGCTAGTTTTCAAATGATCCGGATCTCCGATCGTTAAGCTGCGATACATCGAATTACGCTCAAGCATAAAAATTTCCACCTCGGTGGCTACCTGACGCATATCTTCAACCGGTGGCATGAGAGGCGTCATTCGCCCACTTAACACAGCCAAATACATTTGTTTCTGTGTAGAGGCCAAATAATGTGCACGTTCATTCGAATCAGCGACTGTCACATTCATCCCGACCATAACATGAGGTTTGCTCAAGACACTTGATGGCTTGAATAATTGTCGATACAAACGAACAGCTGGTATAGTGAAATCGGCAGCAACATGGTTAGCAAAAGAAAATGGCAAACCTAATTCTGCTGCAAGCCTAGCGCTAAAATCACTTGAACCTAGAAGCCAAATCGGAACTGCAAGTCCTGTCCCCGGGTATGCTCGTACTTTAGCCAAGGCATCATCTTGAAAATACCCTCTCAATTCTCGCAGCAGTTCAGGGAAGTCTTCACCGTTTGTATGAACTCTCCGAAGAGCATCTGACGCGGCCGAGTCACTGCCAGGGGCTCGACCTAGGCCCAGATCAATTCGACCAGGATACATGGATTCCAAGGTTCCGAACTGCTCTGCGATCACTAAGGGAGCATGATTAGATAGCATAATGCCTCCCGAACCAACACGAATTCGTTTAGTCCCTGCTGCAATAAATCCCATCACAACGGATGTAGCTGCGCTCGCCATTGCGGGAATGTTATGATGCTCAGTTAACCAAAATCGGTAATATCCCCAGTCTTCTGCTTTTTGTGCCAAATCCAAGCTGTTCCTAAACGTTTCATTCGCATTACCACCAAGAACAATATTGGTAGTGTCAAGAATGGATATGGGAACACCTTGAAATGATCTGGTATATGATGAATCCATAATTATATCCCCCTCATCTAAACCTTTTGTAAAGCTCGATGTATGATATTTAGATTCTCGCTTCATTATTGAAAAGACATCGGAATACTATTAACAGGCGAGACATAGCTGCTCAAATAGGAGAACCCTTCTCATTTAATACAGGATACAAATTGTTTCCAATTGCCATTAAGTTATTTCCAATTACAATTCTTCAATTACTATCTCATATTCGCCGGGATACAAAGTTAGTTCATTACCGTTCCTTAGTCTTAGGACCAACAATGATTTCCTAAACAACATCGAATTCTATACCGATGGAATCAGTAATATCTGAAGCGTTATCCCAAGCAGGCCTATTAGCCATAATTCGGACCTTCTTGACCGAGCTTAATGTAGCCCGTTTCCGGCCTGTATGGATGTTTTTACTTTCTGCAACAGAAAACTTTGCTCTCGCCAAACCGATTGCGATGTTGCCTTCATTATAGGACATATCGTCACATCCTTTGTTTTCATGACAAAACTAGTCATAAGCAATTCCCATTCTATTTAAAACCTTCCATAATACCGCGGTTACCTACTCACTCGCCAATTATCCAAATACTGTGCACAGTAGTGTTTTCCCATCACAACTTGGCTTTATTTTAGAAGCCTTCATACGTGAATTACCACTCTCATTAGGATTGTAAGTGAAGCTTCAATTGCCTCGGAGACAACTATAGCAGGTATTTATCTTTTTCATAAGAAGGCTATTTTTTTTAATATGCTTTATAAAAATAAACTGTTGCTAGTAATGCTCCTAAGTCGTAATATACAAATTTTGTCGGGATAGAATTTCTGTCAAGTAATTCTATTTAGCAATCAGACTTTCGAACTGAAATATCGGTCACGTACTAGATCCCAGGTCGAACGGTCATGCTACTGTTAAAGCCTTATCATCGTTTGCTTGCTTCTTAATAGTTTTTATTTATCCTCTCCACTCGGCTAAACCTTTCGCGTGACTTTCATTAATCGGACATTTTGTCTTCAAGAAAAGATCTTCATTCTTCAAAAAGAACTTTTCCACGTATAACTTCTGCCCTAGAAGCGGTCTATGTTTAGCTTGAAAGTTGCTTAATTATAGCTAGGCGTACGACTTTATTTTTTTAAACCATATTTATAAAAATAGCCTTCTTATAAAGAATAAGAATACCTGTTATAGTTTTTTCCAGGCCATTGAAGTCTCACTTACCCAGTCTGAAGAGAAGAGGTTATTCGCATGTAGCCAAAAAAGAACATCCAGATTCTTGCATCTATTCATCAATGTTCAGCTCGTGACTCAAAGTATCATGGTAATGATTTCTATACTAAAATTAGAAGGGGATTGACATATTATGACCAACTCGACAAATACTGAGCAGGAAAATCTAAAACTAGACCTACTCACCTAGAACAAAACCGTGAAACGTATAGAAGAGTGAATGGCGCCTGGAAAATCAGTTCCACAGTACTAACGCGCTTCAGGATGGATTCTCTTAAGAACTGGGATCCGAGTACCCTGTTACTGGCAAGTAACCCCCGCAAGGAAACATAAATAACAAACAACAAAAAAGGACGTGACCACCATATGTTGAAGAAAAAAAAGCTTTTGATTTTGGGTGTAGCCATTCTGGCAGTCATGATTACGGGATGCGCGAAACAAAATAATCAAGCACATCAGAAAGCTCAGACGGAAGCAGTGAATATTACTGGACTCGAAACGGCAACCTATCAACGCTTGGATGATATTGAACAAATTAAACAATTAAAAGCCCGATATTTCCGTTTTGTTGATGAGAAAAAATGGACAGAATTTGGAGACATCTTTACGGCTGATGCCAAAATTATTTCGGAAGGCGTGGATTATTCCAAAGGTGGTGGGCAAGCTTACGGGAAGATGATTGGAGACTTAGTGGGTAAAGCGCCTACGGTTCATCACGGATACATGCCTGAGATCGAAATAATCGACAAGGATCATGCCAAGGGTATTTGGGCAATGGAGGATTTGTTGACCTTTCCTGATGCCAAAGATGCATATCCTGGACATCACGGGTACGGACAATATCACGAAACATATAAAAAAGTAAACGGTGTCTGGAAAATCAGCTCCACGGAACTAACAAGATTCCGCATGGACCCTCTTAAGAACTGGGATCCGAATACGGATCCTGTAACTGGCAAATAATCCAGTGACAAATTAGATGAAAGAACTAGTAAACCCTTTGGATATCCAAGGGGGTTACTTGTTTTATTTTATTTCAAGAATTCAGTCCGACACAAAAAGACCATTCTCGGTAAGAATGGCCATTAGTAAATTCAATTATTAGTAGGAACTTCTCCATTATGTTGCTTTTAATACATCATGATCAACATATCTCTCGCCGTTTAATTCGCTTATAACATTTATAGCGACTTTTGCTCCATAAACGAACCAGTAGGTTTACCTAGATAATTGTATCTCCCATGGCTTATACATATTATGAAAAATTGTATTAACGCTCTCTTTTCATTCATAGAAAATGCCCTTTTGGAAATATTTTCATGTCTATCCCTGTTGATTATATCCGTTGCCGATACCGGGGTATGAAGATTTCCGCGCCCCATATACCGGATAATTGACTTGCATATGTTGCTCCACCTGCGGTGGGTAACTATCAGTTCTCGGCAAATGTTGATTCACGCAATTGGCCGGTGGACCAATCGTAGTCGTACTCTTGATTGGTGCTAACGCCTGTGTCACCAACGCCTGATCTAGACAATACGTGTGGGCGAGCATATTTCTCGGGGCCAGCCTAAGGAAGTCAGAAACCGCGATGAATTCCGGTACTGGTGCGTCGAAGATGGCGAGCAAATGCGTGTCGTCTTCCGTAGCCATCTCCCAATGGAACCACCCCTGGGGAATATTAGTTACCTGACCAGGTGTTATATTGTAGTTAAGCACGGTTTTGGTAAATGGATTCAGAATCGACACGACTGCTGCACCTCGAATACAATAGACCAGCTCAGAGGCGTTCTGATGAATATGAGGCTCGATTACATTCGCTTTAGATAAGTAGATGTCGAGCAGAGATACGTTGCCCAGAGTATTGAGTTGCTGAATTCCCAAGGCGTTAATAAAATTGTTCGCATCCTTTGTGAATGTACGATTGTTCTTCAGATCGTAGAAATATTGTACGTTTGGAGAATTGAAATCCAAGTAGGATACTGCCATAAGCAAACCTCCCGATTGTTGTTTCATCTTTACTAAACGTATTCCACTGTATCTATAACCATGACTAATGAATTGCGTAATGGCATGTTTAAATGCTAATAATATGTTTATTGAATTTTTTTTCAATTAATTAACGACGAAAAATGCCAGCATAAGTCTCACTGACATTTTCCGCGCCTAAGTTTTGCTTCGTAAGGTTCTAGATAACAGCTTGATTATTAAACAACCATTGGAGGCCCAATAATCACTGTGTCATTTTCCGAAGCGATTTTAACAATTTCCTCTAGCGAATGACGACCGATTTCAGGGAAGAAGTCTTCGATTCCGCCCGGCGTGAAGATGAACAGAATCCGCCCCATATTAGCTCCTAAGTTAGCCCAAGCGTGAGGTACGCCGCGGGGAACCAAGACACTCGTTCCAGGAGTAGCATCAAATTCTTCATCGCCAACTTGAAAACGGAAAGTGCCTTCAAGAATTTCAAACGTTTCTTCGCGTTCGTTATGGAAATGCTTCGGCGGTCCCATTAGAGACGGTACACGTGCTTCAACGATAGATAGTGCTCCGCCAACTTGATTGCTGTGAAGACGCACTGCCATCTGCTCACCTGGCATTGTGTCGAACCATACAAGATCCTTAGTATAATTAACAACTGGTTTACTCATTTTTCATTCTCCTTTAATCTCATTTTATATTTCTTTTAGCTGCCATCAACAATTAAGCTAGACTCAGTAGATTAACTGACAATTCTTCTGGGTGCGAATAAAATGAAGAATGGTCTGTGTCCATGGTAATGACTTGTTCGCAAGGCATTTTGGCATACATGGCTCTTTGCAGTTTGATTGGAATGGCTTTATCTCTTAGCCCTTCGATGTATACGCGAGGTACTGAACCGAATCTTTCCTCTGTTACCTGGACAGGCGTAACCGATGGGATCAGCGGCTCTTTAACAAGCTTTGATTTAGCATACTGAAAGTCCTCTTCGGAACAATCGGCATAGAAATGGGAATAGATCGCTTCATCATTTAGACCAATGTACGTTTGAGCCTCGTCAATGTAAACTGCAGTAGGAGCGTCATCGCCAAGATCAACGATACCGAACGCATCGAACAATGACTGACCATTATCCGGAAGGAACGCGCACAGATAAACAAGCTTCTCGATTTTCTCAGGGAAGTACTCAGCGGTCTGGCTTATGACTACCCCAGCCATGCTGTGTCCAATAAGAATGACTTTCTCGGATTCTTTATCCAAAACTGCACTTAGACAGTCCGTATAACTTTTCAAGTTAACTTCGGTAAGCGGCGTATGATCTATGTCATGCCCAGGCAAGTCAACGGCAATTGCCCGATGTCCTGCTTCTTCTAGCATGGGAACTATTCTTTCCCAACACCATGCTCCGTGCCACGATCCATGTACCAAAACAAATGTACTCATTACTATCTCTCCAATTATCCCGGCAAATCCTTTGTATGGATCACCTTTAAAATTTCATATCTTTGGCTGCAACCATCTAAATGGCCCCGCAAGGCCATAACTCTGTCGGATTTTGTTCTTTGCTATTATCCATCAACGTGAAAAAATACGGTTTTATGCCGGTATGGGTATGACGTCGCCGGCTTCAAGTTCGACTTTCGAAGTAGCCGATGTATAGCTTCAATGGTCTCCATTGTTACCTATCAGTGTTAACCGGATCTCCCTCCGGTTGCCAAATCCATTACTTGCGAAGAGTTTCCAGCGAATCGAGAAAACGTTCTTGCTGGGGGCTTGATTATGCATTCTTGCGACTATCGCGACTTCAGCCACTGTTGCTAGGATCGATAACCAAATTACAGCACAGTCTTATATTTAATTGTTGATCATCTATGATTCCTACTAAAAAGAGGTAGATTTTGATTCTATGCCTGCATATATGAACAACCTCTTCTCCGTCAGGATAGTAATTGAAAATTCAATTGCCTCGGTGACAACTATAGCAGGTATTTATTTTTTTCATAAGGAGGCTAATTTTTAATATATGCTTTAGAAAAGTAAAGTTATGCACCTTGCATTAATTTAAAGTTTAAGTTAGATACAAGAAATCAGCTTAGGGCTTGGATTTTACTCGTCAAACCTTTTTAATGATTACATGTAGGATTGTAGGGCGATCACTGCATTATGTCCCCCAAACCCGAAAGAGTTAGATAGACCAATTTTAAGTTTTATTTCTCTTGCTCGATTAGGCACATAATCCAAATCGCATTCCGAATCTTGATGATCGTGGTTTATTGTCGGTGGAATGATATTGTTCTGAAGCGACTTAATCAAGGCTATTGCTTCCAATACGCTTGAGGCACCCATTGAATGAC
Organism: Paenibacillus sp. J22R232; assembly: GCF_056269165.1. Taxonomy (NCBI): domain Bacteria; kingdom Bacillati; phylum Bacillota; class Bacilli; order Caryophanales; family Paenibacillaceae; genus Paenibacillus; species Paenibacillus sp. J22R232. The sequence goes on from NZ_JBWDNK010000005.1 coordinate 51,849, forward strand.
CAGTCATCGATTTATTTTTAGTTATCGGTATATGAGCTGCACTTGCTCCAAGTAGTTTTTTTATAGCAAGTGTTTCGATGCGATCCCCGACTTTCGTGCTGGTAGCATGAGCGCTAATCACATCTGTTTCTTCAAGGCGGATCCCTGCCTCCTGTATCGCCAACTTCATGGTTATTTGCACCTATGCCTTCAGGGAGAGGCATAACCATATGGTAAATATCAGAGCTTGTTCAATAGCCTATAACTTCTGCATGTATACTTGCTTAGTATCTTGTTTACTTGAATAAATTAAAAAAATAGACCATTCTCGGTATGAATGGTCTTCAAAAAGTTCAATGCAGGAATTCGTTCTCCATTAGGTTGCTTTTAAATAAAACATTGAAAATATATCTTTCGCCATTTAGTTCACTAATCATATGATCCGTCTCCGGCAGTAATGATGTATGAACACTTACACCTTCTATAATTGAATTTTTTCTACGAGGTTCTGTTTCTTAAATGCAAACGAACTTCATCATACATAAAGTTTTCTTGTCTTTCCTACTTTGGCACAGACAATAAGTTCATACTTAGATCTATCTATTTTCTTATCTTCAAATCAGATCCTATAAGACTTTTGGCATTAACAAGGGATTCTGAAGCTGTTTCCAACCCAATATATTGGCAATTACCCCGACTACATAGCCCGATTAGAATAGCTACTTTATTCGTCAATGGATATCGCCCAAAACAGAATTCCAACGGTCCCTCTTTTAATTCTATGTATCCAACCGGCTCAACAACACCAGTCAGGCAAACCGGACAATTGCAGTTTATCATATGGTACGTCCTCCCTTTCAATTTTTAAAGTAGCTCCTAACTCCCTACCAATATTCCAGAGTATAATGACTAAGGCGGCCCTAATTTCCTCGGCTTTAACTATATCAGGTATTCAATTTTACTATAAGGAGTGTATTTTTTTAAACATGCTTTAGAAAAGTAAAGTTTCATGCCAGAAATAAACAAGTAGAGCGCTCACCATTTTGGTTAGCGCTCTACTTGTTTACCATCGATTCAATGAACATTAGACAGGCTTAGTTGCGAGTGCAGATTTCGATTACTACTTATTTGGGAAATTTCACACCAGTCAAACTTTCACTAAGAAATTTTCAATTATCTATTTGCGCCAAGCTGTTCACCGGCTCGTCTAAAATGTTAACTGAATTAAATGAGAACACAATTCCTCCGTGTGTGAAAAGAATGGCGAGTGGTCTGAGTCCATGGTAATAACCTGATTGCACGGAGACACGGTATACATATCTCTTTGTAAGCTAATAGAAATAGCTTTATCCTTTAAAGTCTCTATATAGACACGAGGTATCATGCCAAATCTTGCGTCCGTGAGATTCACTGGGGTAAAAAATGGTGCCAGCGGCTCGAGACAAAGTTTTTCTTTTGCTTTAATTACGTCTTCTTCGGAGCAATCGCCATAGAAAGAATCCTTTATCAGTTCGTCTTTAATATCCATGAACGTTTGATCCTCACTTATGATAACAATGGAAGGAGATTCTTTTTCTTTTTTCTCATTTTGAGAAATTTGAAGCAAGGTCTGACCATTTACCGGAAGATAAGCACATAAATAAACTAGCTTCTCAATTTTTTCAGGGAAATACTCAGCGGTTTGGGTTATGACTACCCCTGCCATGCTGTGTCCAACCAGAATGACCTTCTCGGATTCTTTATCCAAAACTGCACTTAGACAGTCTGTATAACTTTTCAAGTTAACTTCGGTAAGAGGCGTATGGTCCTTGCCGTGTGCAGGTAAGTCAATGACAATTACCCGATGTCCTGCTTCTTCCAGAATGGGAACGATTCTTTCCCAACACCATGCTCCGTGCCACGATCCATGTACCAAAACAAATGTACTCATTATTAACTCTCCTATTATCCCGGTTAATCTCTTTTACTGATCAGTGGTGAAATTTCAAATCATTTATTATATCCATTTAGCTGGCCACGTAAGAGGCTACTGAATGAATTGTGCTGTAATTAGGCATTAGTCTTCACAAACTCAGGATCGTTGTAAGGAGAAGCTACCCAGCCTTCCGTCTCGATGAAGAGGCGAACTGCTACGATTTTGCGGTTGTCCATGAGCGTGAAGAAATGTGGTTTCAATTCCGGTACGGAGATGACGTCGCCTGCCTCAAGCTCGACGTCGAAGTAACCTGTATCGTCCGTGCCTTTGATAATAAAGATTCCTTTGCCCGCTGTGATGGCGCGAATTTCATCTTCAGAATGCGTGTGTACTGCTTCGAATTTTTGCAGAAGCTCATCCAAGTTAGGTGTCGCCTCGGACAAGGTGATAACGTCCCAGATCTTGTAGCCGCGTCGAACGGCCAGATCTTTAATCTCGGAATCGTAGGTCGCGAGAATTTGCTGCTTCTCTTCGTCGCTCAGCGCATATTTTTCTTTAAGTTCTTCCGAGAGCTTGTCAGCATCCCAGTGCTCATACAGAATTTCCTGCTTTTCCAGAAAATCAACCACTTGATCCTCAGCTTCAATTCGCTCGTTTGTATTGTGAACTCGAATTTGTGCCACGAGTATTCCTTCTCTCTTTTACAAATTTAAAAGTGACTGGTTGACTCAGTATCCCCTCACGAATGCATGATTGTTTGGATTAAACGTATCCCTCCTTCTGATTAATTACTGTTTAAAAGAATAAATCCTTAAAAACCCTTAGTTTTAATTCAAATGGCTCGGAGACAACTATAGCAGATATATATTTTTTTCATAAGGAGGCTAATTTTTAATATATGCTTTAGAAAAGTAAAGTTATGCTCCCTTTTTTCCTTTGGGAGAAACATGTACAATTCTCTTTCAGTCTTTGTATAAAATAGGCGCAGAAATTTTAATTATGCCTCCGCAAGTGAGCTTTCAAAATGTTTGAATCAAATCCAAATTATATATCATCGATCTCGTCAATGAAAATTTCGGTTCGATCGCACATTCTTGTAGCTGTTTCATGGCATAGAGGAACAACTCACAGGATAGACTTTAAACATTCACCTGACACAGATTTCCCGTTCTTCTCTGCACTTCGATAGTAGAATCTGCAACGGCAGGCGGCTTCTCTAACAGAAAGAGAGAGCCTTGCTCCATCGCATTGATACTCATAGGCGCATGCAAGGGGATCGGTGTTGGAATAACAACGATATCCACTTCCTAATGGCAGCGTTGCATCTCCGATAATCATCAAAGTAAATGGATCCTTGAGATATTAGTAGATCATGCTTTTCTTTATAAAATGCAGGATGGATTTTGGCAAAAGCCGTTCACCTCAAAAAACCTTGGACGGAAAGGGCTGCATTGGTTTTGAACATGAATGCTGCCGATGCCGCCTATCCCGATGATTGCAAATCTAAATTCGCGCTCTGAAATTGGAACAAACATTAAAGAGCAGTTTCCAACTGCGGCTCACTTGTGTTCTTGGGCAGCAGTTATACCCAGACATAATGAGAGCGCAGGCAAAGGAAGTCTTCTAAAGGTAAGGAAGGAAACAAATATTTGAAGTCTGCCCTAACAGAGGCCGCACAATCCGTAGGTTCCTCTAAAAACTATCTTGGCGTTGTTGCATTTGATCATCAATGAACCAGCTTATGACTCAAAGTATCTGGTTATCGTTTCCACACTAAAATTAGAAAGGGATTGACATATTAAGACCAACACGAAAAATTATGACAAGAAAATTTAATAATTAGAATTACTCAACTAGAACAAAAGTTCCGACAATCAGAAGATATCGAGGAGATCGAAAAACTGAAAACTCGATATCTCCGTTTTGTCGATTAAAAAATTGTGGGGGATTTGGGAATCCTTTCACGACTGATGCCACACTTATTTCTCAGGGCCAAGATTTTTCTGCTGGGGGAGGTCAAGCTTATGGGAAAATGATCGGAGGTTTGGGGTAAAGCACCTACGGTCCACCATGGACATATGCCCAGGACGCGATTCCAGATAGATCCTCTTAAAAACTGGGATCCGAATATAGAGCCTGTTACTGGCAAGGAGAAAAAGTGGACGGAATTTGGAGATATTTTTACACCTGATGCTAAAATTATTTCGGAAGGCGTGGATTATTCCAAAGATGGCGGGGCTGCTTACGGGAAAATGATTGGGGATCTAGTGGGTAAAGCGCCTACGGTTCACCACGGATATATGCCTGAGATTGTCTGGCAAGTAATGCCGCGACAAACATGTAAAAAGAATATAGTAACGCCCTCTGAATATCCAAAGGGCGTTACTTCATTCTTCTTTGTATTTCACCGATCCAATCCGAACACCGGTGCTAATTTTGATACGGATAATTGCTCGGTTAGATCAAAATATTCACAAAAATTCATAATTATTGGATGCCATTTGGAAGGATCAACATGATTTGAATTAGAATCTTTTAGAAGGTCATCTTCGATATGAACTCTATCTATTCGTACTTCAATGGAGACAAGGGAACTCGGTTCTTCGAATGGATACAGCTTCACTAATGTGGCTTCCAGATGTACAGGGCATTCTTTGACACGTGGCGCTCGTACACATTGTGACGGAAGTTCGGTTAACTCTGCAATTCCAAATTTATCAGCCTGATACTGATAGCCTCTCAGTAATTTCGATTCAGGCACTGGATTTCTACCTGTTAACAGTGTTAGACGATTAATCGCAGGAATCAAATCGATTGACGGGAGATTAAGTACACACTCCTGCTCACGGATTAAGTTTTGGACAGTCTGCGACTTGCTGCTCAACCCGAGCATTCAAGATTGATTGAGCCACCAGGCAGAGGACATAGGTGCCAAATTGGGTGTACCGTCTTCATTTAATGTACTGATAAGCACCACAGAGGTTCCGAAGTAAAGCACTTTAGGCTTGATTACCTTATGCATGATGGCGACAATTCCTCTCTAAAAGGACTATTTTTGATAACTATATCACAGACCTAAGTTTGTGATATAGAGATAAGGAATAAGACAGCAAGATTGCAAAATAACCATTCTCGGTAAGAATGGCCATTAATAAATTCAGTTATTCTTCTTAACAAGCTTTGATTTGGCATACTGAAAGTCCCCTCCGGAACAATTAGCTTAGAAATGCAATTGGATCACTTCATCTCTAAGACTGATATACATTTGAGCGACGTCAATGTAAATTGCAGTAAGGGCATCATCGCCAGATCAACGATACCGAACGCATCGAAAAACGACTGACCATTCTGCGGAACGAAAACGCACAAATAAACAAGCTTCTTCTCAGGGGGGAAATACTCAGAGGTTTGACAGTTGACTAACCTGCTATGCTACTCGATTTCTGTATGAAAAAACGAATAACTCCCCTGCTGCCATAGCAGAAAGGGAGTCATCCTTGATATACATGAGTTTGAGAAATTTTTGAAGAACGCGATCTAGTTCTACGTTACGTCACACAAATTTTACGATTTCATTCATCGGGAGTCTTTTCTTAGGACGCGCTTCGCGTACACGATGACCAAATGCCACCATGACGCTCAAGCTAAATTCATCATCCCCCAGAAGCCCTCTCTTCTGAAGAAGGTCATTCACGGCATCTAATTCGAAGCCTTCAATCGGGCATGAATCTACGCCGATATGCGCTGCTGCCGTCATCATATTGCCAAGTGCAATGTAAGTTGATTTGGATGACCAGTCCACCAGAGCTCTTTCAGAATCTAAATGCAGATCATGATAAAACTGTTCGTAAGCAGGTCTCATTTTATTGAAAACTTCCAAAGGCATTTGCATTTTTTGAGTTTGTTGTTCGACTAAATATGGAGAATCATAAGTCAGACCTTTCCTAGCCAAAATCAAAACGAAATGACTTGATGTAGGAAGCTGTCGCACTGCACCAGACACGTGTGGAGCTAATTCATTTCTAAATTCTGGACTCTGTACAACAACAAATCTCCATGGCTCATTCCCCCCCGAACTTGGAGATAACCGACCAGCCTCCAAAATAAATTGGAAATCATCTTCGGGTATTTTTTTCTCTGGATCGAATTCTTTTGTTGCATGTCGGTAATTGAAGGTGTCTAGCATCTCTAATTTTCTTACTGTTGTATCCATTTTTACTCCCGCTCTCTAATTAAAATTGATTTTGATCTATAAAAATTGAACTCTGGAGATGACATATTGACTTATATGTCGAGGAACACAACGCTCCCTACTCGTCGCTCTACCAGCTCATTAGCCTCACTTCATCAAGGAATCAAACGCTTGGCTATACCCTAGTTAATTTCAGACTATCCTGTTCCACACGCCTTAAGATTTCAGCGTGTGTGATGCCTCAATCGCCTCGAGATAACTATAGCAGGTATTCATTTTATACATAAGAAGGCAATTTTTTTATATATGCTTTATAAAAGTAAAGCATCATACCTATGTTATTCTCCTGACAATCGAAATCGTTGCCCATCTTCCGTTTTAAATATTCTTCATAAAAAAAGAAGCAGGCAGCTAATATCAGATGTCTAAGATGTCTACTTCATACAATTTAGAACTAATTCCTGATCAATTCATATGAATTTGTGTCCTTTAGGATTTACGCGGGGCCAACCGACATGACTTAACCTCAATTCCCTTTAATCATGTATATCTAAAGGAACGGTATCAGCATTCATTACCGACGATAACGGCGGTATAGGATGCACCGATCGACAACATAAGAAGATAAAGGCCGGTAGAATAAACGACCAGCAGCTTTTACCCATGTCCATATTACTTAACCAGAACATGCCGACCGCATTGATGGCTTGCTTAATCTTCGCCGCTGACCGCTTGTACGTTCCATATATGGAGCATACCCGTTAAGCCCCCCTGTCACTCCATCATTGTAGAAAATCTAGAAAATCGCCATCGCCCAAATGTCTTCAAATGTCTTCGCATGAGAATGGATTTTTATATGTTTTTTTAAAAAAAGTTATAGCCTATCTTCAATTTAAGCAATTTTCACTTCATTTATTCAGGCTAGACGTATAGCTTTATTTTTATAAAGCATATTAATAAAAATAGCCTTCTTATGAAAATTTAGAATACCTGCTATAGTTACCTCGAAGCGACTGAAGCATCATTTACTTAGATGATCAGCTTTTGAATCAAAAGTATCGTGCTTTTTGTTTCTATCAAAAATTAGAAGGAGATTGACATAATATGACCAACACAAAAAATAATGAACAAGAAATTCTAATCAATAGACTTATTCAGCTTGAACAAAAATCCCAACGATTGGAGGACATCGAAGAGATAAAAAAATTAAAAGCCCGTTTTTTCCGTTTTATCGATGAGAAAAAATGGACGGAATTTGGGGATCTTTTTACATCGGATGCCACACTTATTTCCCAAGGCCAGGATTTTTCTGCAGGGGGCGGGCAAGCTTATGGAAAAATGATTGGAGATCTTGTGGGCAAAGCACCTACGGTTCACCACGGGCATATGCCTGAGATTGATATGATCGACATGGATAACGCTAAGAGTATTTGGGCCATGGAGGATTTGTTGACTTTCCCTGACGCGAAGGATGCGTATCCGGGACATAACGGGTATGGTCAATACCGCGAAATGTATAGAAAAGAGAATGGCACCTGGAAAATTAGCAGCACTGAACTAACACGATTCCGTATGGATCCTCTTAAGAACTGGGATCCGAATACAGACCCTGTAACTGGACAGACTGTAACCAGTAAGTAATCCACAGTGACTAAATAAATGAAAATGAACACAGTAAACCCTTTGGATCTCCAAAGGGTTTACTTGCATATAGAGGTATGTGTTCCTTATCGCTTAGACAAGCAAATAAAGTTTCGGCTCACCCATTAAATAATCTTCGTGCCGTAACAAAACGCTTCTTCCATTTATCATCTTACTCGTTCTGAGCAATTTTAATTATGGTCTTACCATTCTATAGTTAAGCGTACAAATAAACACAAGCTGCTGATCCGCAATAGTGAAAATAGAGCGATCACCATTTGGGTTAGCGCTCTACTAGTTTTTCAATCAAAGAGTATGACAGAAACTCAATTACAACTTGCTCAATAACTACTTATACAGTAAACTTAACGCCAGTCAGATTTTCACTAAGTTGCCAGAGTTGCTCCGCATATTCAGGATTAACCGCCCAAGGCTTAACTCCTGGTCCTAAAGGTTTATCGGCAGGAACGGCCTCTGCAATATCCACATTCTCGCAATAGACTCCTCCCTTGCCTTCTAACTGTTTGTTCACAGCTGACCAAACAATTGTAGCTGCACCTTCTGATACTGTCTTCAACTCATCGTTATACTCACTAAAAGTTCGTTGCCCTTGTTCGTCCAGCGCCCCCATCGCACGCATTTCATCATCTGACAAATGACGTGACAAATCAGTTACAATAGACCCTGGATGCAAGGAAAATGCACGAACTCCATATTTTTTACCTCGCTTATCCAACTCAACAGCAAATAATGCATTGGCTGTCTTGGATTGTCCATACGCAATCCATTTGTCGTATTCACGATTTTTAAAATTAGGATCGTTGAAGTCAATACCACTAATCGCATGGCCTCGTGAGGAAACAGATACTACCCTAGCCCCCTCCGCTTTGACTAAAGCTGGCCAAAGTCTAGCTGCTAATTGGAAATGGCCCAAATGGTTTGTAGCAAACTGAGATTCATATCCACGATTATCACGTGAAAGGTCCGAAGCCATAATCCCAGCACTATCGATAAGAATATGCAATGGACGATTGGAATCAAGAAAACGTTGGGCAAAAGCATCAATTGAGAAGGGATCTATAAGATCCAATGATTCTATTTCAACTCCAGGAATAGCGGAGACCGCAGCCATAGCCTTCCCTGATGTACGCGCGGGTACAATAACGGTAGCCCCTGCTTCTGCGAGAATGCGTGTTGTCTCCAAACCTAAACCCGAGTATCCCCCCGTCACAATGGCGACTTTCCCACTTAAATCTCTTCCTTGTAAAGCCTCCTTTGCTGTCGTTCTAGGACCAAATCCTGAATACATAGGTGTCTGTATCGTTATTTCGTTATTATTTTTTTGCATCATTATGTTCCTCCATAATTTAGGAATCTTAGATAAAATCTATTTAATACAAATTCATACTTCGCATGTCCCATCTTCACAAAGTGAAGCTTTAGGATCAACAGAAGTTGATTTAAATGGAATATACGGGTTCTCTTCCTTCCATGCTTGCTGTAACGCTTCTACGAATACTTCCGCTGGCTGAGCTCCAGAGATGCCATATTTGTCGTTGATGACGAAATAAGGAACGCCACGTATCCCTGCTCGTCTTGCAGCCAACTCATCGGCCCTTACCTCATCATGAAATCGATCGCTTGCCAACATCTCTGCTGCATCGTCACCGTCCAGACCTGCTTGTATGGCAATGTCAACTAAGATACTCAGGTCATCCAAGTACAAAGAATCCGTGAAATATGCCTGGTACAACCTTTCTATCACATCATCCGCTTTTCCAAATTGCATAGCAAACTGTAGCAGGCGATGAGCGTTTAATGTATTGGTGGGCTTGGCTGTATCGTAGTTGAATTTGAGTCCATCCTGTTCAGCACGCTTTGAAATATCATCCTGTAATGCTTTCATGTGTTCACGAGTCGATCCCTGTCTAGCAGCAGCCATGCCAGTAATATCATCCAAGGGGTTCACCTGGATATGTGGATTTAGTTCAAAGCTTCGATAAACGATTTCTACAGTCTCTGGATGAGCAAGCTTCTCTAGACCTGCTTCAAAACGACGTTTGCCTATATAACAAAACGGACATATCATATCTGTCCAAACTTCTACTTTCATTCTCTTATTCTCCCCTTTTACTTCAAGAGTATTGTTGTTGCGAGTGAACCCATCCGAAATCGAATTAGGTTATACTCTATTCTCTGTCACTTAAACATGCATCTCGAGCGGAATCGAGAGGATCAACGCAATGACCGCGAAACAGCCGCTTATGTTTAATACCGTGTGAAAGAGGTACTATAAAAGAGGCAACCGATCTTAGAGGTAGCATGGTGTTAGATTGAGCTGAACTATAACCAATACCTGCATTGTTTACAAGAACATCGATTTTACCGAATTCTCTCTCCGCTTCTTCAACGACTTTAAGAACATCCTTAGGGTCGGTAACATCAACAGTAGCCAAATGAGCTGTATCTAGAAAATGATTCGCAAGCGCCTTTTGAGATTCGGTATTCCGGGTAGTCATCACGACACAATGCCCATGATTCAGAACAGTTTCTGCCAAAACTTCCCGACACCACTTGAAGTACCTGTAACTAGCCAAACGGTGTTGTTTATCTGCGCCTGCATAATTGAACATCTTCCTTCATTTAAGGACTTAATTAAATTGAATCTCCTCAAAGTCAACTATAGCAGGTCTTCACCTATCCCATAAGAACGCTATTTTTTTAAACATGCTTTATAAAAATAAAGTTACTTAATATATAGGGTGTCTCCTCTTACAGAACATTATGAACTTATGTAGAATATTCAATAACTGAAAGAGGACAAGCCATTACCGAAGTATTTACAGGAATAAATCGATGGAAAACCGAAGCGGATCCTCCTGTCCAATCACCAACCCAATAAGAAGGCCTTATTTGGATGGGTTCCATTTAGCGCGAAGTTTCGAAGCGAATGACAAGAACTATCTGCACACGCGACATTTGAGCTGTGCATATAGTCTTTTGGAGGAGCAGTAAACAGATCCAACCAGGCATTGTGTCGAACTATACGCCCCGTGTTAGAATCTTCCCTTTAGAGCCCTACCATGATTTAAACGTGGCAAGAACAACACTCAGTCATCCTGCTCGTACATTCTGTCTTTTAAAATATTAACAAAACTGACCATTTATAGATGGTCAGTTTTGTTTTATATTCACTGTATCCCAAAAATAATCAAAAGGATGCGTGAAGAAATGGAAGCACGATTAAACTTAACACACATAATCGGTCAAGGGATTTCACCTCAACAGTTCATGGATGACATGCAGATTCGGACAATGGAAATCAGTAATATCCCGAATACCAAAGAAAAGTTGATCTCCGTTTACGAGAATTTCACATGGACGCAAGAAGAACAGAAAGTATTCTTTACCGCATTAAACAATCGCTCCGACCTGCACTGTTTGATTATATGCACGGATTGGTGCCCGGACGTAATCTGGAATGTTCCTTTACTGTTTCGAGTGATGGAGCAGAGCCGCATTTCGACTGAAGTGTTGCTCATGGAGGAGCATATGGAGACCATGGATCTCTTTCTCACGGATGGCGGGCGAGCACAGCCGATCGCGGTTATCTTGAATGTGTCCGGAGAGGTTCTAGGCAGATGGGGAGCGCGTCCAGCCTATATTCAGGCCGTGATGGATCGGTTTAAAAAGAACAATCCTGATAAACAAAAAGCCGATTATAAGGGGAAACTGAACCAAATATATCGGGAGATCGGCGAGCTCTATCATGCTAGCAACGAATATCAGAAAGTTATGCTTCATGAATTAAAAGATTTGTTTACTACCTTTTCTTCGTGAATTTTCTATCTATCTGGAAGCAGGGATGACCATATTGCACCGATCGCTTTTTCTTGTTTTACTATTGCTCAGCCTCATTTGGGGAGGGTCCTATTATTTCATCAAAGTGCTCATTCAAGATTTCGGACCCTGGACAGTCGTATTTCTGCGATCTGTTCTTGGGCTAGCCGTCATCACGCTCGTTATGGTCGTGATGCGAAAACCGTTTCAGTTCAAGAATACGCCATGGGTATCCGTATGCGTTATGGCTCTTGTTAATACTTGCATACCATGGGCGATCATCGGTTTCAGTGAGATGAGGCTAACAAGCAGCATGGCTTCCATACTGAATGCTACGACTCCTCTTTGGTCACTAGTTGTGGGGGTTTTATTCTTTGGAACGGTTTCTTTCCGAATGCAATGGATTGGGATAAGCGCTGCCATTATCGGCCTGATTGTTCTACTCGGCCTTAATCCTGCTTCTATCATTTCCGTGGATGCACGCGGATTTATCGCGATGATTATTGCTTCACTTTTCTATGGGCTCGGATCTCATTTTTCAAAGCGTCTTCTAAAAGTAATATCCACCTACCAAGCAACTTTCGGCACCCTATTATTCTCAATGTTAGGAAGCGGCGGTTTCGCACTATCTTTTGAAACCATTTCGTATTCGAAGATTGCCGTGCCGCAGAATATGACTGTTCTGATCGGACTAGGGATCTTCGGATCTGGGGTAGCATACATACTCTTCTACTGGATTGTTCAAAATGGCGGTCCCGTATTCGCGACCATGGTCACTTATCTATTGCCTTTATGCTCTCTGGTTTGGGGGGCCTTGATGTTAAACGAACACATCGGTTGGAGTATGATCGCAGGACTCGCTTTCATTCTGATAGGGGTGTTTCTTGCAAGCGGAAAAGGTGTAAAGCTTTCATCGAAACCCAAACATCGGAAGAATTCCACCTATGATATTTAAGGGTCTACATTCAAATCTTAAACTGCGTATTCCAATTTAGGATTAATTTTATTTAAATGACGAATTGTCTAGCTAAGTGCGACAATTCTTCCAAGAAGACTTCGTGAGCCGATTTCCACCCGAGACATTTACGAGGGCGGTTGTTGATCAATCGAATGGCATCGGCGAGTTGGTCATCGGTGACGGAATCGGAATTATTCCCTTTGGGAAAGAATTTCTGAAGGAGACCGTTTGAGTTCTCGTTAGGGCCTCTCTGCCAAGTAGAATAGGGATCGGCAAAGTAGACATTCACGTTATGCACAGCTTCTAGACTGCTTAACAAGAAACTCTTACCACGATCAGTTGTTCCCGTTGGGCAGGTGCCACGTGGATATTGGCTAGCACGACACCGAAGACACCTCCATCGAACGAGCCGTTCAATCAGGCATGCATTTTCAGTGCTAGGTATAGTCGCATCTTTCATTTAATGAAGGTAGCGGCGCAAGCTTCCAGGGACGCTTCTTGGGCAGATTTAGCAGCATAAACCTCGCTCTTCATATTGCCGCTACGTAACAGTTCTCTTGCGATAGTAGAAGGATGTCGACCTAGCTCATGCTCAATCCTTCGGTATGACCAGCCCAATCGATGCAGCACTTCTAATTGTCCTCGTTCAATTATGGTAAGATGGGAGTAGCTCATATTGGTTTCACTTGTACATAATGATGGTGTGATAACTTCCATTTCACACGAAGCCTTCGTGAGGCTTTGTTTTTCTAGGTTTCGCACTTCATATTACAATTCATCAAATATATTAAACAAGTCCTCCCTATAACTATAATCGAAACCAGGAAAATAATTGTCTCGACCTTGTGCAGCACCATTATTCCATGAACCATACCTTTTGTAATAATCGAATTCCGGTTTCCATGTCTGCCAGACTTAATCCTGCAAATCCCAAATACAATTTGGGGTAATGCACGGGATGCTGATTCATCCACATTTTTTGAAAGTCATAGACCTTCACTCCCGCTTCTGCTGCCGAATCTATCAATTCTTTAGTCGTTTTGCACTTTTTAACCGCCATCTGTATGTGAAGCCCCGCGTTTTGTCCCGTTATCTCGACATTTTTACCCAGATGATTCTGAATTAATCCTATCAAATGGTGATGCCTTTTGCGGTATAAGTTTCGTACTTTACGTATATGCCGATACCAATTGTCTTGTTCAATGAAAGACTGCATAGCCCACTGCTCTACTCGCGAAGGTGCATACAACACCTCGTGAGGCATGTTTGACAATTGCTCAATTAACTTCGGAGGGAGAACCATATAATTCATACGCAACGCTGGCGTTAGCACTTTGGAGAACGTGCCAATGTAGATTACTCTTCCATGGGTATCCAGACTTTGTAAGGAAGGAATCGGTTTACCCAGGTAACGGAATTCTCCGTCATAGTCGTCTTCGATAATGTAAGCGTTTCTCGCGATCGCCCACTCTAACAGGCGTTCTCGCTCGGGATAGGGCATAATGCTCCCTGTCGGAAATTGATGGGATGGGGTGACGTATACGATTTGTGCCTTGCTTTCTTCTAAAGCAGCCAATGATACTCCTTTATCATTTACCGAAATCGGTAAAACCTCGCAGCCGTTCAATAGGAATTGATCTCGAACCAAATTATATCCTGGTTCCTCGAATGCGACACTGCGAGTATCCTTCAGCAGTTTGGTCAAGATTCCTATGCTGTATGCCATCCCTACCCCAATAACGATTTGTTCGGGCGAGCAGTACACCCCTCTTGAATTCCGCAGATAGTCGGCGAGCACAGCACGAAGCCCCTGCTCTCCTTGAGGATTACCGTATTTCCCAATCATGCTTGAATGGCTCTCTAGCGCTTCCTTCAGCATTTTATTCCATGTTCGTATGGGGAACGCATCATGATCTAGTGCCGTAGGATCGAAATCTATAAAATCGGCGTGTTTAACAGAAGTTGGGATGTGCGGATTTGAGGTGATTTTTCTTGGCAAGTCATATACTTCCGTATCTGGAATACTTGCGATTACATGCTTGTACGGGGTAACCACGAACAAACCGGATCGGGGTTTGCTGACCACATAACCTTCCGCTGTCAGCATTTGATAGGCCGTTTCTATGGGAGTTTTGCTGATATTGAGTTGTACTTGCAATGTACGAACAGATGGTAAACGCATACCGTTTGTGAGGTTCCCGTTTCTAATTTGATCACGGATCTGAATATATAGTTGTTGATATAATGGTTGTTCGTGTTGATCCGATAGAAGGATGTATAACATGGTGCCCTCCAAACTGTTTCTTAAATGAATGGGATTTTGTTCATTTTTCATTTTTTATAATGGGAAAAATTTTCCTTTTGTTTCAAGAGTTATACTCAAAAGTAGGAGTTACTGATTATTCTGTTTCCGAATACTTACATAACAAAAAATCTCCTATGGATTTCCTTAACGATTCATATGAAGCTGTAAGAGCCCTGACTAAAAAAACCAGCCAGCTTCCTCACCCTTTAGCTTTAGAAGAAATGGAGCAGTAGGTGTGGTGGCGTCAGATCCATGGACATATGCGTCTTCAATAGACTATAGTTCGGTTCGTAGCTAGTTCGATGGATGTTTCTTAGAGCACCTTCACCATCGTATAAAACGAACTGCCAGGAGGATAATCTTTAATCTCACCTACAACTATGTAGCCTTTTAATTCATAAAACGACCGAGCTTGAAATTCAAAAGTCGTTAATTTCGCTTTCACTGCACCTTTCTTCATCGCGATTTCTTCAGCATTTTTAAGTAATGTTGAACCTAATCCTTCTCCACGATAGTCTTCATGAAACCAAATATAATTGATTTCAAGCCAATTCCAGTATACTTCTGCTGTTATTCCGCCAATCCAATTATGATTGTTATCCTTAACCATAATGTTGATTGGTTGAACAGACCCTTCTCTTCTTTTGTAATAATGATGAATGGAATGCTTATTATTGAATTCTTTGATCATGTTTTGTAAAAATTTTGAAAAATCAGGGTACGCTTCTAAAATAACCTCTACTTTATAAGACATAGTTCTTCTCCTCCAAGTGATGTACCATAAAAAGGATATTTACTCCAGCTAATCTTTAATAAACCAAGAAGGAGCTTTCGATAGCTCAGATCACCAACTATATGTTCCCCCATAGACGCTATTGGTGGTTAAATCAAAGTAATTCGGACAGAAGTTAGTTGGATTCAATTATATTAAAACATTCGGGGCTTTCCTGCTCGTTACTTTAACAAACAAAGGCAATCGATCGTTGTGCCCGGCTTCCATCAAGTCGTAATTAGTATCAACTTTCTAACGAGATACTCGCTTTTCGTTTATAGATTGCTTACCGAGGCCCAATTTCATATGACCAGGTGATCCAGGGATTATTTTGAACTCAAGATCTTCAGGTAGGAGAGTCTTAACTGGAGAATTCATGACCTGATTTATTCTTGATGTTGTGCCTTGCAATAAATTCTACTATGTTTCCAGCAGAGTCATAAAAATATATAGAATGAGAATTCCATGATTTTGAGAAATAGACTTCTTCTTTATTAATTAAATTAATTTTCATTCCTTTAGCCTTTAACCAACAGATTGCTCCAAATGTTTAATGGAGAACGCACCAGATGGAATTATAAGAGGAGACGAATACATAGAGATACCAAATCTTACCAAATGTTGCTCAGTGCAATACAGACCCCCGGATTTCCATTTGACAATAGAAACTAATTCAAACTCAGGATAGATGTACAGCCCACTTGTGCCCCTCTTGTTGCAACAGGCTCCCACGAAATATCCTTTATGATGATTTACGGACCACAAGACCTTCCCTCTATTTTCATCTCTCCACTACCTTGCTCCTACGTTCCTCTTCTAAAACCTCGACTATCACATCAATTGAAACACATCATACATTATTCTATTCTAAAGTACCATCGGTTCCATTCTTGATTCGGTTTATCCGGATTTATACAACGATCAATAATAGCGTATATTCCACTAAATATATGGTGGGAATTGTAATCGTTAATACATTTCCGTGCTGGCTGCGGGCCGGTTATCCCTTTAGTTAGAAGTATAGCTGCTTCTCCGGAAGGGGAAAATTAAAACTTATAAGGGATTCTCGCATTTCCTGTTAAAACGAAATACGGTTCTCCGGAATTTGCTCTACGCCGGTTAAAGATCTGCTTTGGCATTCCAGAATAAGGCTTCGGAGATTCAAGATCCATAATAACGCCAGCAAATTGTTCGAGAAGATAGCTCATAGTTGAATCCGGTTGAGACTGACGTAAGAACAAACCCATCTCTTCCACGAAATTTCGATTTCCCGATAGAGATTGCAGCTAGATCAAATCCGGTAGCATACATTTACATTGTTTTCGATTTATTAAAGCATCGTAGAAAGTCTGTAATGAATATAAACAATTTGAACTTGAAGGTATGGTCGCTAAGTCCGATGATTCCCGTTATTATTCAACGGTCGGGCACGCGAGCGCCCGCCCAAAAGACGTTTTGGTAAAAAACAGCTCAATATACTCGAATACTGCCTTTTTAGCTTCTGCTCTAGTCTTAAATTTATGATCATTAAGCCATTTCATTTTAAGTTTCCCCCCAAAAGGATTCCATTGGGGTTGGGGCGTTATCGTAGCAATTTACCTTTGTGACTCATGCTGCATACGAAATCGTGTTTTTCAAGGAGACGTTGTACTTCTTGCTGGCATATTGAACACCACGATTTGAATAGACAATTAAGCCTTTTACTGCACCTACGCGGCCTATGGCTTGTTTCATGCAGAAGATACGAGTTCAGTCTTCATACGGCTGCCATTTCTCATATGAGGAATGGTAGTGTTTAAGCAAATTTACATGCTCATTTTTGACGCAATCTCTTCGTTTTTTCTAGTGCTACGATACACACCTTCATTTTTTTTCAGATACTTTTTCATTTTTACTCAAAAAAAAGAGCTGGTTAAGGTTATTTATTTGATAACCTTAACCGTCTCTTTTTTTTATATTCGGTCAACACCTTAACTTAATGACATTGTCGGCAACGGGGGGCCATTGTAATCGCCAAGCTATCTTTAATAATCGTAATCGATTACCATGGCACGCGTCGCTTCCCGTTTCCAACGAAGATTCTCAAAATCGTCATGCAACGGATGCGAAGCATATGCCGCATAGTCCTCCTGGCTGTCGAAAACCATAGAAATTCCGTAATCCATATGGTTATTTGGTTTCAGCCGGAAAGCGCGGAACTGCTTCACGCCTGGGATCTTAGTCAGTTGATGCTCCGCATCGCGCATAAAGGCTTCCGCAGCTTCAGAACCTGCCTCATGTTGAAGGCTAAAAATAATCATATGATGAATACTTTCATTATCCATTTTAGTGACCACCTCTATTTAAATTTGATAAATAAATCGTTGCAAAGGGAGCGTTAACCTTTCTTTGAGCTCGTCAGGCAGATCGTCCATATCCCAGTGCTCGAACAAACCGGACTGCCTGTCTAGGAAAACAACTACTTAATCTTCAGCTCCTAACGCTCGTTTGTATTGCGTATGCAAATAAGTGCCACGTGCATAGCTTCTCCCTTCTACGTTTTAAACATGCATCTCTTGAGGAACAGCCCCGGCAATCTCTCTTTTGCCGCCGTTCATGAATGCAAGAAACAAGGCAGCGATCGCAAAATATCCACTTACGATTAATGCTGTATGGAAGCCTGATAACATAGCCTGATTCGCAGATTCATTTACAGCCGATGCAGTAACAGTCGTCGCGATTGTCGCCAAAATGGATAAGCCCAAGCTTCCCCCGAGTTGTAGGAACGTGTTCACGATACCGCCGGCAATTCCGTGCTCTTCAGGTTTTACATCCTGCATGGAACCGGCGATAACGGCTGTAAAGGACGCGCCGACCGACAAACCTAGCACGATAAAGGCTGGGAGAATAAACGAGACATAGCTTTTATCCATACCCATATTACTTAACCAAAACATTCCAATTGCGTTGATCAACTGCGTGACGATCAGCAGTCTTTTCGCCCCGAACTTACGCATAAAGAACGGCGTGATTTGTGTTACAACGATTGATGCAAAACCAAGTGGTAAGAAAGCCATGCCGGTAGCTAAAGACGAATAACCTAGCTCGTGGAAATACAGAGTCGAGAAATACATAAATCCGGTCAAATAAGAATACATCAAAAAACCTATGATATTGGACGTGACGAGCGAGCGAAACTTGAACAAACGAAGTGGCATTAACGGATTCTTGGCATATTTTTCGACCAATATGAACACGCCTACTAATATTACGCCGATTATCAACAGAGTAATCTTCGCAGCCGACCAACTCCCGTCGACATCAGGCATGGAGATGCCATAGACCAGAACGAAAATACCAGCCAGTACAGAAATCAGTCCAAACCAGTCGATGGACTTTTTTTCGCTCTTTACGGTAGGATTTACTTTCACGAAAATTAATCCAATGATTAGCAAGATGCCAAGCGGAACGTTCAGGTAAAACAACGATCTCCAGCCCACAGAATCCGTTAGTAATCCGCCGACGATCGATCCGCCCGCCGCTCCCGCTGACCCTAAGGCACCGAAAATTCCAAATGCTTTGTTACGCTGCGGTCCGACCGGGAAATTGTTGCTGATAAGCGACATCGCCGCAGGAATGGAAAGGGCCGCCCCGATTCCTTGGATCGCCCTACTGGCAATCAGCCAGATCTTATCAGTCGCCAAGGCGCCGGCCAGTGAAGATACCGCGAAAATTGCCAAACCAATCATTAAAACACGTTTTCTTCCAAGTAAGTCGCTTGCTCGTCCTCCTATCATCAGAAAACATGCGAACGTCAGCACGTAAGAAGTGACAATCCATTGCAAATCGTTCGCCTGCATGTGAAGCGCCGTTTGGATGGAAGGCAATGCGACGGTTACTGTTGAACCATTCATAACCTCGATGAACTGGGCAAAACAAACAATAATTAACAACAACATATTCGCTTTTGTTATACGATCACTCACTATTTCTCCACTCCTTCTTTAATGGATCGAGGAATGATGAGTCCTCAAGTCCTGTTTAACATTTCAAATGCTATATGATACCTATCTACATTTCTCAATTCCTTCTACGCTTGATCAATCGTCAAACTGCGGTACATCGAGTTAAGTTAAGCATGTAGATCACTTTCGCGGACGCTAACTGTCGCATATCTCTAAACGGTGGCACGAGAGGCTTCATTCGCCCGCTTAACGCACCCAAATACATTTGTTTCTGTGTAGAGACCAAATATTGGGCATATTCATTCGAACAATATTTGTAGTGTCAAGAATGGACACGGGAATGCCTTCAAACGATTTAGCACAAGATACATCCATAATAATTTCTCCATTGTTGAACGTTATCGTTAATCCGTAAATGGAATAAAATGTTCAATCATCTCCCATTAGGCATTGGGAAGCTGTAAATCCTGTCGGTCTGTACGGCGGCTTAATTCCTTCTTATGGTGGTCAACGTCTTGGCAGCATCATCAGGCGCGTTTTGAATTGGCCAACGCTGATAAAGATAATGTCCATCCGGGACCAAGGAGCTCCCGTAGTGACATTTAAATCGCTATTTAGTATAATTAATTTAAAGTTTACTTTTTAGTCTAATGCTAAAAAAGAAAGTAGGTTGATGAAATTGAAATGTTCGAATTTTGATATGCCTTGTATCGAATCGATTTCCGAAGTGTTGCAATTTCTTTCGGGAAAATGGACTTTTCTAGTCATAACAGAGCTTCTAAAGGAACCTCAACGTTTTAATCAATTGCGAAGAAATTTAGGTAACGTAAATACGAAAGGATTAACAGATACATTACGGAATTTAGAACAACATCAAATGATTAAACGCCAAGTATTTCCCACTGTTCCAGTGACAGTCGAATACTCAATTACAGAAAAGGGACAATCATTCTCAAGCGTATTTAATGAAATAAATCGATGGAAAACAGAATGGGAATCTCCTTCTTTACCGCAACTCGTTGAGCCTCATTTCATTGAAGGGTAATGAGGCAAGCTCTTTTATATGGGTGGGTTCCATTTAACTAGTGAATCCATCCAAAATCGTATTAATATCAAACTGCTGATTCATCGTTACTCAGTAATGCAAATACCCTGACGTCACATAGAACTTTCGTATTAATGATAAAGAATGAAATGGAAATAAATTAATTAACTTCGCTTATTCCAACTTGTATTGTCCTAACTCACCCGCCCTCACTTCATTACTCAATCGATCACTTGCCAACATCACGGCCGTATCCCCTGCAGCCAAACCCGGATTGTACGGCAAGTTTACTAAAGTATTCAAACCATCTGGATACAAAGAATCCACAAAATATACCCAATATAATATTTCTAATACATCGTCTGCCATATACAGCATCCGAGGAATTCACATCCAATAGCAGATGAAGCGAAGCTTCGATAAACAATTCGCACGGTTTTGTAATGAGTATGCTTACTGCGTCAAAGCGACGTTTGCCTCTATATCAAACCGGGCATACCATAAGCGTAAAAGCATCTACTTTCCATACTATTCTTTCCGATGTTGTATGCCTACATCTGCAAACCCTCTTCTCATTAGGATTGTAAGTGAACTTCACTTGCTTCGGGATCAACTATAACAGGCATTCTTACTTTTCATAAGAAGGCTATTATTTTAAATATGCTTTAGAAAAATAAAGCCTCTTACCGTTTTAATTGTTAAACAATTGTATTAATAGATGGCCTTCCATAACTATCTTCTTTTTCGCCATTCCGTTTAAAAGGTCTACTGGCTTTAGCTTTTTAAAGCATGTTTAAAAAAAGTGCGTTCTTATGAAGAATTTGATTACCTGTTATAGTTGACTTCGAGGCAGTTGAGGCACAATTACCATCCCAAATGAGATTTCACCCATGTAGAGAGCGCACAATTTACTCTAATAAAACGATTCCAATAGTGCAGCTGTTCGTAAGCATGTTCCCGCAAGTTCGACACGTCTGATCGGTCACGTATACAAAAAAGCCACCCAAAGGGTGGCCTGCACTCAATAAGAGTGCAAAAGTATAGATAGGAGTGGAGAGTCCTGTCCTGAACCTGTAGGTTTTAAAAGCATATTTTCATACTCGCCCTCTATTTATCTGTTCAACTTACTGTAGCCAATCCATTGTAGAGTTCCGCTCCTTCATGATGATAGGTTTATTCTACAAGCCCTTATTTTTTCTGTCCAACTAAGTGTAGACGATCCAGTCCATACGATCTACCTCTATACCCGAGACTTCATCCTGCTTCCAGACATGATTCCATCAATTTGTTAATCAGCACGGTCGAATTTAAGCAACGATTCACCTTGGGCGCGGTCGATTAAATACTTCTCGATGCCGCCCATGATGCTGAAGCCATCTACAGGCTGCTTCATCACCAGCACATCGAACCCTTTATTGATCTAAATAAGCGCTCCCAGAAAAATATGGAGACCAGCGGCGACATTGTCATTTCGCCAGAAGGCATTCCCATTTGCCCGAATGGGAATAAGATGAAACCCAACGGATTTGAGAAATCCAAAGGCCGTATGAAGTGGAGATATTCCCCGTCCAGCGGTTGTTCCAACGCCAAATACGGGAGAACGTACCACACCCATGCTCATGGCAATCTCCGTCTTTTCACAAACACGGTGCGCGGTTCGGATACATGGAAGAACATTTACAAGCGTCGCACTTCCATTGAACGTTCCAACAAGCGCGAGAAGATTGATTACAAGCTCGAATCCGGCAGACATCGCTCGACCATGATGTGGGACATGCGCCTTTATGGCATCATGACCTGTCAGCATCTCGATGCTTGGTATCTGGACCAGAAAGAACACTGGGATCTTGCTAAGAACTTATTTTATCCAGCTGTCAGCTAATACTTTTTAAAAATACAAGAATGAAAATTGGTGGAGTCTGCTCATTTATGAAACTGGTTTTCATTATCCAGTTTTTCCAGCTCAGTACCTCAAGTTCTCCACTTGACCCCCCTTTTCCGGATTTTTAATTCCGAGAGGCTATTAAAATAATAAATATTCACTGTATACATCCGCAAGGTTTGTATAAACTTATATCTCAACACAATCCCTTAAAAGCAAAAAAAGCTGACCTCATGTTACCCAAAGATCAGCTTGTTTTATAAATATGAGACTTGTTATACCCCCAAGAACTCGTCTTTCCAAGGGATTTCAACCTCGTTACCGATAAATCGGATCGGAAGGAAACTGTACCCCGACATTCTCAAATCGTCCTTGTCCCAATGATCCAGCATAATATACCATTGCTCGTTTAACTTGAAGGCGTTCGACGTCTGACCATGGAAGGTCTTGCGATAATCCGGCCCCTTGCATGGGTTGTCTATGAGCAGCCACGATCCCATCACTTCCTTGGCGGAGCCATATAACATCGCATTCGGATTCCACCCTGTGCAGCCGGAACCAAACATGTAATAAACTCCGTTTTCCTTGATTACAACCGGCGCTTCACGGAACTGCTCAATAAACGTGAGTTTGGATTCGCCAGTCAACCCTGTATAGTCATCGTTCAACTGGCAAATCAGCGTGGTAGCATTCCAATCCGTGCTGCAGATTAGATAGACGTTATTGTCTTCATCTTGATACAAGGTCATATCCCTGCTATCCTTGTGTTTGCTGCTCGGCTGTAAACTGCCTTGATATTCGAACGGCCCTGCCGGAGCGTCCGCGACCGCTACTCCGATTCGAGCATAATGGTATGATGCGTCATCCAAATGAAACCACATGACGAATTTTTTAGTTTTTTGGTTATAAACCACTTTGGGCCGTTCCCCTACCTTATTCGTGCTCAGCTCATGCTCGTGGTCATCTTCCACAGCTCGCAATACGACGCCTTGATTATGCCAGCTACGCATATCTTTGGAGGAGTAACAGGAAAAGCCTAGGAAGGGAACACGATTGCCCTGCGTTTCTGCATCTTTGTTTTCTCCATACCAATAATAAGTATCTTCAACCTGAATGATAACCCCGCCATGCGCCTGAATGAAATTCCCTTCCTCATCTACCCAGCATGTTCCATTTTTCATCTTTTTCACATTCCTTTCTAGAGTGTTAATAACAGCTCGTCAATCGATACCCAACGACGCTCTGCAATCGACAGATCTACCGCCTCGAGCACCTCTTGGCATTTCACGCCGTCATGGAAATTTGGAACTGGCTGACGGTCCTCAGCGATTGCCTGCATGAATTCAAGCACCTCATGTGTGAACGTATGCTCGAAGCCGATCGAATGTCCTGCCGGCCACCAAGCATCCATATAGGCATGCGCTGGATCGGTTGCCAGTACGCGGCGGAAGCCCTGAACATCCTCTGCATCCTCCGTGAAATACACCTGCAGCTCGTTCATACGTTCGAAATCGAACTTGATGCTGCCCTTGCTTCCATTAATTTCGAAGCCATTCGTACAGCGATGAACAGCGTCGTGTCATCAACCGTGACTTCACCGAGCGTTTCTTCCACGCCGCCTTTGGCGCTGAGGCCCGTCCCTGCCGATGCCAGCGGACGTTCCTTGATGAACGTCTCGCTCATCCCGATCACTTCTTTGAACTCACCGACGAGAAACCGAGCCATGTCGATTAAGTGTGCTCCCAGATCGCCGTGCGCGCCTGAACCCGCAATATCCTTCTGTAGTCGCCATACCAGCGGAAAGCTCGGATTGATAATCCAGTCCTGCAGGAAATTGGCGCGGAAGTGATAGATTTGACCAATTCTGCCTTCTTCAATAAGCTTCTTTGTAAGCTGAACCGCTGGTGAGAATCGATAATTGAAGCCGACCATATGCTTAACGCCCGCCTTCTCCGCAGCTTCGAGCATCTCGCGCGCGTCCTCCAGCGTCATGGCCAGCGGCTTCTCGCTGAACAAGTGCTTTCCTGCCGCTGCAGCCGCAAGCGCAATCTCCTTATGTGCATCGCTTGGCGCGTTAATATCGATGAGATCGATATCATCACGCTGAACGAGCTGTCTCCAATCCGTCTCGGAGCTCTCCCATCCAAACTGCTCACGAGCTTGCTCGACTCCTCTCGGATCGCGTCCACAGATCACCTTCAATACCGGTTTCACCGCCGACTTCGGAAAGAACATCGGGAGTGCTCGATATGCGTTGCTGTGTGCTTTACCCATAAACTTGTACCCAACCATACCTATGTTAATTTTGTCCATTAACATTGCCGCCTCTCTTGCATTATGTTGTTTTCCAATGCGCTTACAGCTATCGTTTAAAGCCTGGTTTATAAAAGCCCATCATAATAGCATGGGCCCTAGTTAGAACCATTTTACAAAATGCATCTAGTTACCCTCAAGCATTACGAAGACTCCATTATTTGCTCCTAACCGTGAAATCCAGAATATGAACTCCCGTATTTATTCGGAACAACAATTCCTTTTAAATATCCAGGTGGTCGTTTTTCAAGACTTTCGAAGGCTTTTTGAATGTCAGCCAGCTCGAACACATGGCTTATAATTTGATCCATTTGAAATACACCATTATTAAGCAATGAAACAGCACGTCGTTGATCGTCCACCTCATTCAAAGAATATCCAGGGTGGGTAGCTCGAATCTCAATGGATTTATTAATAACTGTCTCCATATCAATACTCCCAGCAGACTTATAAGCACTCATTAATACCAAGCGTCCTCGCCCATACTTTAACAACTGGATGCAATCGTTAATAACGGATACGCTGCCAGTTCCTTCAATGACAAAGTCCGCTAAATGACCATTTGTAATTTCATTAATCCGTTCCGGCACTTGCTCACGCTTCGCATTAATGGTATGTGTAGCCCCGTAACGTTTGGCAAGCGCGAGCTTCTCGTCATCAATATCTACGGCTATTAAACCAGCTAGTAATTTACCAGACAAAGCTTGAATAGCCCATAAGCCCATCGGTCCCGCACCCATTATAATTCCAAAATCACCCGCTTCCGGTGCAGCACCACGTATGACAGTAATCACACATTTCAATGGTTCTCCGAGCGCATGGACAGGGTTTATATGTGGACCTACTTTAAAGGAGGCAGCTCCTTTAACGGCAATATAGTCCGAAAAACCAGTTAATTGATTCGGGAGTCCTGTGACGACATCACCAATCATAAAGCCACTCGTATTTGTTCCCATTTCCACAACGGTCCCAACCCATTCATGCCCCAGGCTCATTGGTGTCTTGCCGATCCTGCCATGAAAGTGATTTAATTCCCATGTGCATAATCCACAAGCCTCCACCTTTACGAGCAGTTCATCATCACCATAAACAGTCTCTGTCTCTCTAATCTCAAATTGATTGGGCTCTACTAAATAAGCAATTCTTGATTTCATCCAATAACCTCCTAGTAAACAAACATATATTTAAACCGTGTATTCCGTATTAGGAGCATGACCAATGCTATAACTATCGGAAAGCTTTTGATTTACGATATTCATTTGGTGTCATAAGCAACAGCTTTTTGAACACTTTGATAAAATAATGATCATTCCCAAAACCTACCAACTGACTAATCTCATTAACAGTTAGATTAGTCGATTCCAAGTAGCGAATCGCTTGCTTGATCCGAACATGCTGAAGGTATTGAATAAGTGTTTCTCCCGTTTTCTTTCGAAATAAACCGCATAAATAGTTTTCATCCATATTCACATAATCTGCCATAACTTTCAGGCCGTTCTGGTTTTCAGCGTAATGTTCATGTATATAGGACAAGATCTTATTAATTTCCGGATGGTCCGTTACGGGAATAGACTTGTAGCTCCTACCTTTCATATCCTGCACAATCTCGTTTAACAAATCGGATAATAGCTGTTCATGCGAGATGGCTGATTCAATATGCGATTCTATCATCGGATTCGGATTTAAGGTCGTAGTCGTTACACGGCAATATTGACTTACAATATGAGCAGCCATTCGCTTAACTCTATGCACGGGAAGCCGGCGCCGCTTCATCTCATCCCATACCATTCGAATTTCTTTATTCGTTTCTTCAGGAACATCCTGTTCCATAGCTGTGATCAGCCGCCGTTCTGTTTCCCATAGAATCTCCCCATTCTCATTCCTTTCTTCGCCGCTATGAGCCAAAGCCTGATCGCCATACCAATAGTCGCTAAGCTCCGTAAGGAGGGATGACCATAACGCTGGAATTTGCTTCAGACTGCTGGCATTCCTATAGGCATAACGATTAGAAAAATCCTGTTCCAACAGATCGATTGGCATCGAATTTCGCGACCAAGTAATGATCGTTGAAATACCGATATCCGTATAGATTTGAGCCTCTCCTGAGCTCTCTATCCAATTTATAAATACAGAAGGCAGGTGGTCTGACCCATGCAGCACGGAGCATATCGCGCTTATTTGAATTCCTTTGTTACTCAGATCTGCATCAATTACATCTAATTCCATATGGTTCTGAGCTGCTGGTACTGCACTTATCACTCTCCAAATTCGATCAATAATTGTAGGCATGTTCAGAAACAGCTTGTCCCGGGACTGCACTGCTGATTTCTCCAGCTCCTGCTTCACCTTGTTGAGCGATTCTTCAAGGGTACGAATATCCATTGACAGCTTCAAAATATATCCAGACGCACCATATTCCAAAGCTTTCCGCGCATATTCAAAGTCACTCATGCACGTCAGCATAATAAACCTGGTTTCGAGACCCTGTTGACGTACTGTTTGTAGAAGCATCACTCCATCCAACTCAGGCATGATTATATCCGATATGACAAGATCTGGTTTATGCAGCTCTATTAGCTCAAGAGCCTCTAAGCCGTCTCCTGCTTCGCCTACCAGAGTGAAACCTAATGAATGCCAAGAGATCAGCTGTTTGATCGCATCCCTCACAAAAACCTCATCTTCAACCAGAATTACTTTCCACAAGTTGATTCTCCCCTTCCAAGAACGGATTCGAGACAAGTAGCGGAATAGTCGCACGGGCTAACGTTCCCTGGGGCAGCTCTTCAAGGGTGAAGGATGCTTCCCCTTTGTATAAGAGCCGCAGACGTTCACGCAAATTAGTCAATCCGATCCCATTTCGCTTACGATTGCGGAGAATACTCATCTGTTCCGCTTGCTTCAGACCGATGCCATTATCCTCAACTTCTATGACAAGCTTCTGCCCTAATTCCGTCATTCGTATAACAATTCGACCTTTATCCTTCAGCTTTGAGAAGCCATGATGAATGGAATTCTCTACAAGCAGCTGAAGACTCAGCTTGGGGACAAGCACATAATCTAGCGAGCGATCTACGAGATAGATAACTTCAAATGGATATTGCCATCTTTTTTGAGTGATATAGACATAAGCACGAACGAGCTCAAGCTCATCTTTAGCAAATATCAGATCAACATTCGTATTCAGGCTCGTTTCCAGAAGCTTGCCCAGACTCAGACAGATTTCAGCAATATCATCCTGCTTACTTAAGACGGCTTGCCATTTCACCATATTTAGTGTGTTAAGTAAAAAGTGAGGATTCATTTGGGAGAGCAGCATTTGAAAGTGCATCGCTTCTTTTTGCTTCTCTTCCAATTTGAGCTTGGTAAATAGCTCATAAATATCATCCGTCATCCGATTGAAGCTTTGAGCCAAAGCCAGTACCTCCCCGTCCATTCGCTTCACATTTAATCGGTCGCGAAAATTACTGCTCACAATTTTATCCATTTTCCTTTGAAGCAATTGAAGCGGTCGAGTCAAGCTCGATAATATGACAAATGTAATGAAAACAAAAAGCCCGATGAAAATTGTATACGTTTTCAAATACTGCTGTTTCATCCCACTAATATCTCCGATATATGAATCAAACGGGAACTGGCTGACCAATTTCCAGTCCATAACGGATAAATATTGAACGTTCAACAGCATATTGGATTTGCGATCGAAGTACTCCTGCGCGCTATTGGAAGGTTTATGAAACCGTTCAATCCATTCAGCAGCCAAGCTCGCACTGTTGCGCGTACGAGAGAGAATCTGCCCATCTGCGTCTATTAAGAAATAATTTTGGAACACGGGAAAATCCCGAATGATTGATTTCAACCAACTGTCATAATCGAAGCTAACCTGCAGATAACCAAAGGGCTCTTCATTCCCTTGCTGCAATACGGACAATAGCGATAGCTGCCGCTCGTTATGGGAGGAAACACCAATATCCCCCATTTCTTCTTCTAACCAAATAAGCGATTGCCCACTCTCGGCCATCTGGGTTAATCCCTGATTACTTAATACATCATTTGCCCGCAACTGCTTAAGAGGCGTGTACGAAGTAAAGACCTGACCTTGTTTGTCGACTAGCGAATAGTATACAAAAACGCTGTTCGGCGAACTCCGGCTGTTAATATGCGCCAATTCATTTTCTATTTCTATTCTTCTTGTATCCAAATCTGCTAGGCTGCCATCGCCTTGAGTGAGCCAAGTATAAAATCGCGGATCATTCTCAATCTCTAAAGCATGCGTTAACAGATTCGTATGTAATAAGTTGAATTTCTCCTTCACTTGCTCAATTTGTAGTTCTGTTTGCCAATTCACTTTCTGACGGAGGATCTCTTCGATTTGACTATAATTGCGAATTTGAAAAATAAATAGAGGAACAAATACGAATAACAAAATAGCGAAAAAAAGCTTATATTTTATTTTGGAGGGCAGCCACCGCCGTATGGAGATCATCTTGTATCGCCCCTCGATTCTCATAATGGCCACCATTCTCTCCAATCTCTGTTAAGTGATTGGAAAATGCTGTGACAACTACATTTTATATGAGCGATCTAGGCAATACAATGGTCATAATTCTGAAGTGAATAACACAAAATTAGTTTTTATATCAATGAGTACGAAGCTAGTAATCTTTTTCATAAAACAGAGACTCTCCGGGCTTATCTGTGAGATAAGCTCAGAGAGCCTCTTTATTTAGTCAATCATTATAACAGTTCTCGTACCTATTCGGCTCTTCTCGTTCTCAGATCTGGAAGACAACTACGGCATCTGTCTCGATATTTTGCAGCTTCTGCGTTATTGTTCCTTCATAAATCATGCTGAACGTATACGAGCCCGGCAGCAATTCCTTGCTGATTTCTCCTTCGCTTGTATTTCCTATGGTCCGCCAGCTTCCAGCATAATAGCTCACATTGCCGTTGTCTAAATGGTTCCCTTGGCTATCCTTTAGCTGCACCTTGACATTAACCGCCTGGAAGACAACTACGGCATCTGTCTCGATATTTTGCAGCTTCTGCGTTATTGTTCCTTCATAAGTCATGCTGAACGTATACGAGCCCGGCAACAATTCCTTGCTGATTTCTCCACCGCTTGTATCTCCAACAGTCCGCCAGCTTCCAGCATAGTAGCTCACATTGCCGCTGTCTAACGGATTCCCTTGACTATCCTTTAGCTGCATATTGACATTAACCGTCTGAAAGATAACTAAAGCATCAGTTACGGTGTTTTGCACCTTCTGCATGCTCGTACCTTCGTAACTCATGGAGAAGGTGTAGCTCTTATTCGCCAAAACTTTTTTTACTGTACCCGTATGATCGGTTATGCCAAAGTCTTTCCATCCACCGTCATAGTACGAAACAATACCGCCGCTGAGTGGATTTCCGTTGCTGTCTTTGAGCTGAACCTTAGTGGCTAGATCTGTCGTCGTTTCGGAAGATAACTGCATCTCCCCGAACGCAGACGTGTTACTCCAGTTGTCGACCGTTCCCGACCATAACAGCTGACTGCTCCTGTCAAAACCGTCGTCTTCATCGTTATTTGCCACATCAAAGCCGATGGTCATGCCAGCAGAAGGCGTAATACCAAGCGAGCTCCATGGAAGCGCCATCTCCACACTGTACCCGCCCGGGATCGTGGACCATGCATGCAGTACGCCATCCTTGAGACCTCTCACTTCGAATAAATCGTTGTCGTTCCAGCCCTTGATATACTGCCGGTCGTAGCTGTCATAGAAGGTTCCCTTATTGTTGTTGCCGTCTACATAGATTTCGACGGAATCGTCTAAGAATGTGCTAATGGAGTTATTGTACAGGTCATCGTCATTTACTTTGACCCCCACATATAAATAATCGTTATCCCACAGCACACCAAACTCGGCGGTATTATTCGGGGTACCGATCACGGCTTTGTTTACCTGCTTCTCCATGACCCAAACTGCTTCGTCCAACGATCCGTCAACCGTAACGGTATCTAATGTTTTCTTAACTTGGAGTTGTGTGTAAGATACGTCCATCGTGACGGTAACCGCGTTACTCGCCTCAGAAGTATTGTTTTCCACATCCTTTGCCTTCACCGTGAACGTGTAGGATGTGCTTGGCATCAACCCGGTAACCGTATAGATTGTTGATGTTGCCGTTCCAGCTAACGTGTTACCGTTATAGATCTCGTATTCCTTAACGCCGACATTATCTGTCGATGCCGTCCAAGACAATGTCGCTGTCCGATCGGTATGTGATTGCACTGTCAGATTGGTAGGAATCGTTGGCGCTTGTGTATCCCCTATGGTTACAGATGATAACTCCAAATCCCCGAACATGGAGGTGTCTGTCCCGTTGCTGCCCGTTCCGGCCCACATCAGCTGTCCGTCACGGTCACCGCCGTTGTCATCATTATTGACCGCCACATCGAAGCCAATGGACATGCCCGCAGTCGGAACAATGCCAAGCGAGCTCCATGGAATCGCTAATTCCACACTGTACCCATCTGGAATTGCAGCCCATGCATGATTTACGCCTGTGGACAGACCGTTTTGTTCAAACAGTGTGCTGTCATTCCAGCCCTTAATAAACTGCCGATCATAGCTGTCGTAAGTTGTGCCTTTATTGTGATTAGCGTCGATGTAAATTTCAACTGAATCATCCAAATATACAGCAGCAGAATCATTATGAAGCTGGCTGTCGTTCACCTTCACTCCAACATACAAATATTCGTTATCCCATAACACGCCATAATCCGCAGTATGATTTGGAGTGCCATAAGTGGTCTTGCTCAGCGTCTTCGTCATCGTCCATACAGCTTCATTTAACATGCCGTCAATGGTGACTGTGGCTAGTGTTTTATTCGGTTTAATCAAGTAAGGGTCTGTCGTGACATGAAGTGGATTACTTGCTAGAGATACGTTCCCCGCCGCATCCTTGGCCTTAATGGTGAAGGTATAGGTGGTACCTCCAGTGAGACCGGTTACGGTATAGGTTGTTGATGCTACTGTTCCAGCCAAAGTCGTGCCGTTGTATACTTCATACTCGGCTACGCCTACATTATCCGATGAAGCGCTCCATGACAAATCGACTGTCCTCTCACTCTTCGCAAGCGCTGTTAGATTACTCGGTATGATCGGAGACGCGAAGTCGCGATCATGAATGACTTTTACTTCGTCGAAATCCCCTCTTACTTTATAAGAAAATAAGCCCATTTTCCCCGCGGTGTGACTCGTGTCCTGAACCGTTAATTCCTTAACCCCATCAACATAAAAATCAAGGGTTTTATGATTTAATAAGGCTGTGAACGTGTAGGAAACATTCATGGGCATGGCAAAACTCTTTTCAGCCAAGAGAGAGTAGGTGCCGCCTACATATTTGACAATTTGAAGTTTACCTGCCCTGTAACGGAAAGAGTAGTGATTGCTCGGATCAACGTACCTCGCCACGATGCCAATAGCAGGATCGGAATCAGACGATGTCATTTTGATGCTCGCTTCCACGCTGTAATTGTCAGAGGTGCTGGCATCTACTGTGCTGTAAGCCATAGCCGCCTGCCAGGTCGATTGTTTATAAACCTTAGAGTTGCCCGCTGCTGCAACGGCCCAGGTTCCATTCTGTGTGGTCCATCCGTCAGCGATGCCGTCCTCGAAATTGTCGCTGAAGGCAAGCGTTCCCGGACCCGATAGGGTTGTCGCCACTAACGCGCTGCTGAGCGCAGACGTACTGCCTGCGGTATCCCTCGATTTGACGGTAAACGTATACGATGTACCTGGAAGAAGTCCCGTGACGGTAAATGTCGTTCCCGCTGTTGTCGTTCCCATAAACCTAGATCCGCTGTAAATATTATATCCAGCAACGTTGGTAAGATTGGCAGGCGGGCTCCAGCTCAAGCTAATGCTAGTTCCCGCAGCCGACTGCAATGACAAATTAGTCGGAGGCGATAGAGGAGCCGCTGTTATAATATTAAGCGTATTGCTGGCCGCGGATTTGTTGTTCGCTCCGTCTTTCGCTTTTACGGTAAACGTATACGCTGTGCTTGGCGATAGACCCGTAGCTGTAAACGTCGTACTTGAAGTGGTGCTGCCAATTAAAGTGCTGCCCCTGTAAACCTCATATCCCGCTACTCCGG
Source organism: Paenibacillus sp. J22R232 (assembly GCF_056269165.1). Taxonomy (NCBI): domain Bacteria; kingdom Bacillati; phylum Bacillota; class Bacilli; order Caryophanales; family Paenibacillaceae; genus Paenibacillus; species Paenibacillus sp. J22R232. The sequence goes on from NZ_JBWDNK010000005.1 coordinate 84,772, forward strand.
TGTTATCCATGGATGCTGTCCATGATAAGAGTAAGGTAGTGGCGGTTTGCGACGGAGATGATAAATTCGTCGGCGCCGTCGGTGGTTCAGTATCAATCCCTTCACTCATCAAGGTTTCGCCATAGAACACGCCTGAGCCGCCAGTTCCGATGTAAACACGGCCCCAAACCTGACGGTCACCTTCCATCGTATTCGCTAAATTGCTTGCAGTTGGGTCGGGTACGTCAATCTTTACCCAGCTGGCACCGAAATCGTCAGAACGGAAGATCCCCGCAATATTATTCACCGTACCATAGACGAAAACCGTCGGATGGCTGTATCCAAGCCGATTTTTCCCGAATGCAAACAGCTTCGCTCGCTGCACGTTGGGTAGCTTCTCCCAATTGTCTCCGGAATCGCTGGATCGCATGAGCCCCTCTGAATCAAGACTGACCCACACTTCGCCAGCCATCCCTGGAGCCGCCTTTACGCTGTAGTACGTGATATCTTCCGTGTCCGAGAAGGTGGATGCGATCGGCCACGTGACACCGCCGTCTGTGCTGCGATGAAACTGACCTGTCGATCGATCTAGGAGGTAAAACGTGTCGTTGTTTACCCTGTCAGATGCCAGTGGCTGATACCAAGTCCAGAAGGTGTGGATTGAGTTTGCTGGCGCGCCAATAGAGGGATTCCAGGTTTGTCCCCGATCAGTTGAATAGAATGGCGCGCCATTCTGCGGCAACCAGACGATCGTCTCGCTCGCGGCCGACACCGCAACACGTCCATACTCACCCGGTGGATTGACGAATGCAGTCCAGTTTTGGCCGTTGTTGGTGGAATATCCTCCTCCACCCGTTCCATACCAGCGAGTGCCGCCTACTCGAGCAATGAAATTCGGATTACTTTCTTGGAAATCGATCGAGGTCGTATCGCCCAAGTCCGGGTTTGAGAAATTAACGCTCGGAAAAGTGGTCAATGACGTATGGCGCATGCCATCCATATCGGCATGTCCGCTTAACAGCGGAGCGCCGATTGGTGTGCTGCGCAGCGCGAACGTCACAAGTTCCTCATGACCCTGTTCGTATGTGTACCAATGGGATGGACTCGCCGTTATATCATCCGTTTTCCATGTGCCTACGAAGTCGGTATACCATACCCGATTGGGGTTAACCGGATCGATCGTCAGGCTTGCTGTAAAGTTGGCAAATGAATCCCACCAAGGAACATTCGGATGAGCGACGGTCATCACCCTGTCCCAATTTGCCCCCCCGTCCGTAGAACGATAAATCCAACCGGTCGGCGTATTCTGAACAGCGGCCATCACAATGTTCGGGTTGGTCGGATGAACAGTAATGCCATTGTACAGGGCCGCACTTGGCGGAGTTATATTCGCCCAAGCTCCACCAGCAAACTTGGAAACGCCCGAAGGAGTGCCTGAAGAAACATTCCCACTGTAGCTCACGTACAATGAACCATCGGAAGCGACAACTGCCCGATTCGGGTTCAGCGGACTTCCGCTCATCAGAGCCCATGTCTGCCCCCCGTTCGTGCTTTGATACACGCCGCTGCCCCTCACGCCGACATAGATGGACTGTGTGGCATTCCCAGGCGTTCCTGTGTTCTTATCAAACACGACAAAGTTTAATCCATATGGAGCATTGCCGATGGCTGGAAAGGCGTCAACCCGCTCCCATGAATTTGGGCTGGCAGCGGTCGTGCTTTTCCACAGCCCGTCATATCGTGATCCCATGAAAATAATATTCCCATCGTTTGGATCGACCGCGAGCCGTTCTCCCAAATCCCTGCCCGGCCCATTAGCAAATTGCTTTTTAGAGAATCCGGTTTTTGTCCAGGTAGCTCCCCTATCCGTAGATTTAAGAATATCCCACTTCGGCCATTCGAATGTGCCGGCCGCCACATAGACCACATCCGGGTCCGACGGATCAAGAGCGATGCTGTCAATCCCGTATAAGTTAGCATCTGGCTCTGTCAACCAATCCATGAGCGGGATCCACTTGTGATTGACCGGATCCCAGCGGTGAGCCCCCCCAACGTCGGTTCGGATATATACGAGATCCGGCTCCGTCGGATGGATGGCCATCCCCGTAACGAAACCTCCTCCGCCTATAGCGACATTGTTCCATTTGTATGGCTCCGTTACTGCAGCACTAGCGGATGGTGCAGACAAGACAAACAACAGCATCATAAGACCGACACCAATAAAGAGACGATTGGTAAGCGCTTTCAACATACTCATTACAAACCCTCCTGTTATTTAAAAAGTCTCAAGGCATTAACTAAGGCAAATGGGACCAGACTTTACTTGTTACTAGAGAAGCACCTTCATAAACGTTGCCAAATTCTCTCCGATTTCAATCATGCCATGGTCACCGGGGTGGAGTAGATCATGAGAAAGCCCGTAAGTAGACTTAAGCAGCTCTCGTCCATCTATATAATGAACATTCGACAGCACAGAATCTTCCGTAATGGACTGAAGTATAGCCCGATATTCATCCGCAGTCGCTGCCGGATTACGAGCTGGCCAGCATAGACCAAGGTCATAGAATATAGGAAAAAGTCCAATGCAAACGATCGGTTTACTTGGATGTCGAGCTGTTATCCTACGTACGAAATCACCTGCACGCTCTTCAAAGTGGGCTGCGGATACGCCTTGGTTCAGCATATTAGCCGAGACGCATAACGAAGCGATATCCCAATCATCACAGTCCGCTATGTAGTCGGCAATCGCCGGCTCACAGTAGGCAGCTCCTGAAGCGCCGAGATTGATCACATCGGCATGCAATCGCCAGCCGACTTGTTTCACATAAGCTAGCGCTGGATGACTAGCAGCAATCCCTTGGGTAATAGAAGTGCCGTAGGCAAGGTAACGCAGTGACGGCAGCTCATCCTTGCGAGGTGGGCGTATACGATCACCTTCCACATGGATAAGGTGTATTTCTCCGCCTTGAAAGAGCAGTCTCCACACCTGCGGTGCAAAAGTACCAGCTGCGCGTCCGACCCGCTCCAATGGTAAAAAAGCCGGTGACGGAACAGAGAGCTCCAAAGTCGTCGGCTCCTTCCCAATGAGGTAGCTGCCAGCCGCGAAGTCTCCGAAATATAAATATGCACGTGTAGAATCACTGTAGCTAGACAAGGTTACTTTGACTGGTTTCCAGTCGTTGACGAAACGAATTTCACAGCATGCCGATTGCTTATATTCGGCTTGTGCTGCTTCTCTTACCTGTACGAGCACCTCCTTGGGTAAACGCTGCAGCAGCACACCAGCTTTGCCCGGTATGCTGACAACCTCAGCAACGTTATGCAGCTCTACGTTTTGGTAAATCATCATTTCCTCCTTTCCACATACAGCGCGATAAACCTCTCTCGAAGTCATTTGAAGCTGGAAGCGACTACGTTGATAGAGAGGTTTATTCGCCAAGCAGGGTGCAATAATAGATCATTTATTATTGAATGAAGCCGAGCTCCTTCATCTGCTTGCTAGCCTGATCCATAAACACTTGATAATTAAACTTGCTGTTCAAATCACCAGCCAAGCTGTCAAAGCTGTCAATTGGTTTTTTCCCATATACAATCTCCATAGACAAATCGCCAATATAGCGGTATGCGTCAGCGGCATTAAAGTCGCTTGGCAGATCTATGAAGCCGTTATACAGGTTCAGCCTGTTCAGCTTGGAGGCTTGATCAATGATAGGGGCTGCGTAGTCAAATTTTGTTGCAAGATATTCAGATTCAGGACGGCCTGTTAATTGATACAACCAAATATAGCCTGCTTCTGCAGCTCCAAGCTCTGATATCTTCACCTTACTGCCTTCAGTCGTAAAATGCTTATCCTTAATGCCGTACTGCACTAATTGAGAACCTTCTGGCGAAGAAACATAATTGAGAAGGTCGAATATTTTTTGTAGCTTTTCCTCATCCTTTCCGAGCGTCCTCGACAACGCGATCAGCCCGGATGTTGAGCCTACGTCGTAAGGGCCTTCGATTTGACCAGCAGGACCTTTAATCGTCGGAACCATCATCCACTCTGCATTTGGATTGGCTGCTTTAACATTCTCGGCCCCTTCTTTACGGATAAATGCACCCCAATCAATGAATACAATGCCAACCTGGCCTTTTATCCCTTTGTCTGAAGCAGCCGTACCTTTATTGCTGAATATTTCCGGATCTACAACACCGGCATCAAAAAACTTCTTAACCTCAGCAAGCGCTGCTTTCATATTTGGGTCCTGCGGAGAAGTGATCGATTTCCCATCCTTGATATAAACGCCAGTAGCCATATCCAGAGATGGAACGCCTAATGAACCAAAGACTGGAGCGAATGTTTGCCAACCAAGCCCGGAAATACCGAATGTATCCTTCTTGCCGTTTCCGTCCGGGTCCTCTTCCGTAAATGCTTTAGCCACTTTCAGAAGCTCTTCCGTTGTCGTTGGCACTTCAAGTTTAAGCTTCTCAAGCCAGTCTTTTCGAATATAATAAGAGGTTGTCATCAAGGCCTGTGTTTTAGCGATCGCAAACGTTTTGCCGTCAAAAACGCCTTTCTTAAAACTATCATCCCCGACCATCGTCTTTACTTCCCCTAATCGATCAAGGTAAGGCGTAAGATCAAGCAGCGCTCCTTTTTCCGCCAGCATCTGCAGCGTGGCGCGACTGTCAAGCTCCATAATGTCTGGGTAATCGCCGGCAGCTATTCTAGTATTCAGCTGGCTTTTGAAATCATCCGGCGACGCTGGTGAAGTGAGTGTAATATCGACGTTCAGTTTCTCGTCTAGCGCTTGCTTGATAAAGTCATTGCCTGCATCCGGCAGCTTGGTTCCCCAACCAACTTTCGTTATTTCGAGCTTTGTCGGTGCTTTCGGAGCTTCCGAGGTTTTGGTCGGATCCTGGGATGCAGTCGGCGTACTATTATTGCCACTTTCGTTTTGTGCACATCCCCCTAACACAAGCGATAAAGATAAGATGCTGACGAAAGCGCTTAAAGTCCATTTTTGCTTTTTCATTTTCCGATTACCTCTTTCATTGTTTAGTATTAAAAATGGCTTCCTATCAATCAACCCTTGATTGCACCGATCAACATCCCTTTTGTAAAATGTTTCTGGACGAACGGGTACACAAGGATAATAGGCAGGCTTGCCGATATAACAGCTGCCATCTGCAGCGTTACAGTCGGTAGAGTCACGTCAGTCTGCTGACTCAAATTCGAGCTCTCGAGCAATAGATTGCGAACAATAACCTGAAGCGGATATAGCTCCTTGTTCGTAATATACAGAACCGCGGAGAAGAAATCATTCCAGTGCCCCACCATATAGAAAAGACTCACCGTCATGATAGAGGGTATCGACAAAGGAAGCACCAGCTTTATTAACGCCGTCGTTTCTCCCGCACCGTCTATCCGCGCGGAATCGTGCAGCTCCTCGGGCAAGCTCTCGAAGAAGCTTTTCATGATCAACAGGTTGAAGGTCCAGATTGCGCTAGGCACGATCATCGACCAAACGGTATTCATCAGTCCAGTATCTCGAACAACTAGATAAGTAGGAATAAGTCCGCCGCTGAACAACATCGTGAATACGACTATCATTAGAAAAAACGTACGGCCGCGGAGCTTTCTGCGGCTTAACGGATAAGCCATCAGGATCGTCAGCACCATGTTAATGAACGAGCCCACTACCGTTACAAACACGGTTACCCAGAATGCCTTAGGAATGACCGAGTCGGTGAACAACTCCTTGTAGGCATCGAAAGTAATAGACTTCGGAAAGAGAATAAATCCACCATTCTTTAATACTTCTGAATACGGCGTAAGCGAGATAGACAGTACATAGAGAAGAGGAAGAATAGCAGATATCGCCACCAATACTAGAACGACATAAATGAATAGATCGAATATTCGATCAGAACGGCCTCTTACCATATCGATCCCCCCCATATTTTAGCTACTCTATTCGCTATCATGATAAGGATCATGCCAATCAACGATTTGAATAAACCAACGGCGGATGCCAAGCTGAAATTCATCTGTTGGAGCCCTGTTCGATACACCCATGTGTCGATAATATCAGCTACTTTATACACCTGCGTATTATACATGATATAGATTTGATCGAAGCTCCCTTCCATAATGTGACCGATCTTTAAGATGAGCAGGAGCACGATGGTCGTCTGAATACCGGGCAGTGTAATATGCCAGATCATTCGTAAGCGTCCTCCCCCATCCACCCGACAGGCTTCATAGAGCGTGTTGTCTATCGAGGCCATCGCCGCCATGTAGATAATGGCTCCCCATCCAATGTTTTGCCAGATATCACTTCCAACCAACAAGCTGCGAAACCAATCCGTTGAGGTAATGAACGGGATCGCTTTGAAGCCAGAATTGACAAGCAAATGATTCACAATGCCCGATGTCTCAGATAAAAGAGCAATTACGATTCCGTAAATGATGACCCATGACAGGAAGTGAGGCATATAGCTAATCGTTTGCACCCATTTTTTGAGCCATCGACTTCTACACTCGTTGAACAAAATAGCTAGAAAAATGGGAGGTAATGTTCCAAAGATCAACTTATATATACTGATCAAAAGGGTATTCCCCAAGATTTCGGTAAAATAAGGAGAATTGAAAAATTGCAGGAAATATTTGTTCCATGGATCACTCCAGGGACTGTTCCAAAGTCCACCCACAATGTCATAATCCTTGAATGCAATGATTAACCCATACATAGGCACATATTTATAAATCACATACCAGATCAAACCTGGCAACAACATCAAATACAAAGCCCGGCTCCGCCATATGTCCTTCCAAAGACGAAATCTCCGCTCAGCAGCAATGCTGCCTTTCAAGTTCGATACTTGTTCTTGAGTAGATACATTACTCATGTTGATCACCTCCTTCTACTTTATGTTAATAGCATAACGCGTTTACGAATTTCGCATAATCAATAAATCTCTGCATCATGTATCACAAAATTAGTTAAAAATGATCGTTTGAATATAAATGAGGTGTATCTATGCTCCTATTTTCTGTTCCTAAGGTCTTAATTTCACTAGCTTGACAAAGTAAGATTCTCAGCGTTAATGTCTATCCAAAAGGGATGACTCAAGGAGGCGGTAAGCTGATGTTGATGAAGAAGTTCGAGCTGTATAACGTACAAGCATTAGTAGCAACAGAAGGCGACAAGGGAATGAAGCTTAGCAGAGTACCAGAGGTTCTAAGATCAGCCTTAAATGAAAACGCACAACGGACCGCTTTCAATGGTTGCGGTGTGGAAATACGGTTTAATCTGCACAGTGAGAAAGCACGAGCCGTACTGCGGAAACTGCCTAACTCCGCTATCTCGCTGCACGGCGTTGCCGAGGTGTACCATGGCGGTTTTCAAGGATCGTATGATTTGTGTCCGCAGCATATCGGGCTATCAGATTCCGAAATTGTTGTGCATGCTTCTCCACAGCTATCTGAGCTCAGGCAGTTAACGCAGCGCTTCAATATTCCCTACGACCCGAGCTTAATCCGCATCCTACTGCCCTATGACTGCGGAGCTCTGTTCATCAGCTTAGATGGAGACACTTCACCACCAAGACCGGACCAAGCTCCTTCTCGGAGAATGTTATCATACGGCTCCTCGATTACGCACGGCGGTGGTTCTGTCGCGCCTTCCGAAACTTACGCAATGAATACCGCCCGATTGCTGAAGATGGATCTCATCAATTTGGGCTTTGCCGGCAGCGCTCATATGGAGCCGGAGATGGCGGATTATATCGCCTCTCGTGATGATTGGGAAATAGCAACACTTGAGATGGGCATTAATGTGATCGGTATATGGTCTCCCGAGACATTCGCCGAACGTATCGATTATTTTATCGAGACAGTGGCGCATGCACATCCGAACCGCTGGATCTTCTGCATCGATATGTTTACCAATTACAATGATCTGGTATCGCCACAGAAAGCGGCAATCTTCCGAAATATCGTTCGCGATAAAGTAGCCTCACTGCATATGCCTCGAGTCATCCATCTCGACGGCACCCATTTGCTGCCCGGCTATCTAGGTCTCTCCGCCGATCTCGTTCATCCTTCTCCGTTCGGCATGCTGGACATCAGCCAAAGGCTGGTTACCGAAATTCAAAAGCATATCACATCATAAAAAAGAGGCTTCCGAGCTCATTTATACAATGAGTTGAGGAAGCCTCTTCCTTGATTTTATTAACTGACAACGATCTTAACTTATCATATTGTCCGAAACGGAGCAGCAGGCAGACCTTCAGCACTCATCAGGTTTGCATAGGTGACATTGGACCAGCCATATCGTACGAACCGGGGTATGCGGACTTTATCACTTCTGACCCTTACCGTACTCCCATGAATTTCCGCCTCTACAGGCAGGAACTCACCACTCTCACCAGCTGCCTCAAAGCCGACTAATCGATTCCCTTCACGAATCAACAGTCCTGTTTCTGCATGATCAAAATGTAGAACAGCATGGCCATCCTCTATTCTGATCTCACGATAAACAGGCCCTGAGCTCTTAACCGCTCTGCCATATACTTTATCTAATGCCAGTAAAGCTAAACGCTCACCGACCGGCTTCTTATCCAGAGGATGAATATCTTCCGGCTCTCCACACTCCAAGACCACAGCCATTGCAGTGAATGGAACCCGATTGGCTGTTTGCTGCTGCGCCTCTCTAAGCAGCGGCCATTGTTCCCCCATAGGGTTATTATGATCAAAAATAGGCAGCTGCACGAATAGAAACGGAAGCTCGGGATCATTCCATTGTCTGCGCCAATCTAAAATCAAGATCTCTAGTAATTTACTATACAAATCTGATCGATCGACATCAGCTTCGCCTTGATAATAAATCACACCTTTTATCGCAAAAGCGAACACCTTCCGCAGCATCGTTTCATATAATCCACAGGGACGCATAAAGGAATGAGGGCTTAATGGAGGCGGCCAAGGATACTGCCCCAGCTCTTCCCCCTTATATCCCGCTTCGTTCTTTCGATTATAATGGTCAACATCCTCGTCATACTTTCTGCTTACCTGCTCAAATTCCTGCCAATCAAAGCCTTCCATTTGTTCAGTAAACTCCTTGGTATAAATAGAAAGCTCTGCATCTGCCTCCAAAACTTCTTCCGCCACCCAACAAGAAGCAGAGGTTCCCCCCCAATTGCAAGCGATAATCCCAATCGGCACTTGCTCTGAATCAATCAGCGCTCTCGCATAATAATAAGCGACCGCAGATATATCCCCTGCCGTTTCTGGCGTGCATGTTTTCCACATGCTTGTCAATTGAATGCCCTCTTGCTCAATAGCTAGCTTTGGCACCTCATAAAAACGCAGTAAAGGTACGTTCGCTGCAGCTATAGCCTGTTCAGCTTGATCACTATTACTCAAAGACCACTCCATATTGGACTGTCCGCCTGCTAGCCACACATCTCCAAAAACAACATCCACCAGCATAATGGTGCTTTCAGCCGTTTCCACGATCAGCTCACAAGCTTCCCCAACCCCCATAGCCGGAAAAGTTACACTCCATTGACCATCATGTATCTCAGCAAAGCCGCTTACACCGCGACAAGTCACAGTCACTTTATCTCCATCTGTCCCTGTCCCCCAGACTAAAAAACTTTTATTCCGTTGGATAACCATATGATCATTAAAAAGTGGATCCAGCCTCAGCTGATTATTCATAACCTATCACTCTCCCATATCTTTATTTAACCGATTCAACCATAGACTCTGATCTCGAAAACCTCTGCACGAGGACATCCATTCGTTGCCTCTATGCATAATTTTATTTGGTTAGTAGTAATCGCTTCAATGAGGTAATGCACTTTTTTTCGTTTGTGATTATCCTGCTCCGTTATGATCGTAACCCATTCCCCAGCGATGTAAGCTTGAATGCGATAGCTTTGCACGACCTCGGGAATAACTGCAAATGGCGTTCGATGATGATGCAGGTTGATTAAATCCTCATTTACGTCATCGTTAAAGGTTAGATGAATTTCACCAATCTCCTGCTCGTTATCCCAAGCTAATTGAACCCATTCCTCGGAATTAGCGGATAGCGGGTTGGATGCCCACATATGCGGGCCAGCATAAGGCCGTATATAGCATCGCTAACTTGACTCGCCGCATAGGACTCCGTATTGGGCGTTACCCGCAAGCATACCGACCGGCGATTCCATTTGCGCATGCTCCACTGCACGATCGGCTGGTCGGTATGCTGATCTTCCAGCAATGCGGATACGACTACCGGCTTAGGCCCCTTCTCAAAGCAAACCACACCGGTTAACGACTCATCCGATCCGTGCAGCGTTATAGCCTCATTCGCTTTGACGATAACAAAAGCATTGCAGGCTGACTCCGGCTGCCAATCCAAATCCAGCTTAACCCACTGCTTGTTGCCCGCGGCAACGGACTTCGAAGCTGATTTCACCCATTGCTTAGGTACGTAATTCTCTTCCTTGCCCGTGTGCCATAGCTCCACCTCAAGCGTTGCGAACTGCTTAACATCTACAAGCAGTTCAACCGATGGCAGCACGGGATTAACCGGGAACAATATACCGATATCGCAATCCAATGAATGCACGCTTGTGGCATTTTCAATTGCAATTCGCTCCAACGTGCTGGATGCGGAAATGCGGGCGGTTTTTGCCAGATCATCCGGATCATTGCCGGCCACACCAATGATTGATGCATCCTGCCGTAGCATAACCTGCTGCAATTCCTTCATATAATCGCGGTGAAGCACACGCGGCGTAATCCCTTTCTGTACGGAAAGCGCAGCGCCGCTGCCTGCCGCTTCCCCGATTACAGCACAGGTTGCCATCACTCTTGTCGTGCCGAAAGCAACATGTGTCGCGCTAATGTCCCGGCCAGCAAACAACATATTGCGAACATTACTTGAATACAAGCTTCTGAACGGGATGTGATAGACACCGTCCGAGTATTGATGCTTCGAGCCGCTCTCTTCCGAGTACATGCCTTGCGGTGGATGAATATCGATGGACCAGCCCCCGAAGGCAATACGGTCCTCGAATGGCTCCTGCGCCATAATATCGTTCTGGTTCAGCATATAATCCCCGAGAAAACGCCGATACTCTCGTTTGCCGGGAATGGATCCTACCCATTCCAACGTCATATTTTCCGCATCGAATTGGCCTGAATTTTTAATATAGTTCCAAATCCCGTAAATAACCGACCACAGCTCGTCACGTATCCGCTCGTTGTCATGGACCGTATCCAGCTCTCCGCCCCATTCAATCCACCAATAGTGACATCCAGAGTCTCCGCCCCATTCAATCCACCAATAGTGACATCCAGAGTCTCCGCTTCGGATTACTCGCTTCATCGGAATCGTCGTTTGCGTTATATCCTTGTCAAAGCTTGGCGGGATATATTTGACCGGCATGCCTGCATCCTTCGTATAAAACAGCAGCGTGCTGCCAAGCGTAATGTCATCCGCCACCTCCGGCGCCCAATCATCGTTGTACTCATCCTTGGCTTCGCGGCCTATTCTGTATTTCGCTCCGGCAAGGAAACCAACAAGGCCATCGCCGGTACAATCGATTTACATGCTGCTCTCGAAACGAATTTTACTCTCTGAGCCCATCATCCATCCTGTTACGCTTTGAATGACCCGGTCAAGCTCCGGTCCTTCCGCTTTCACCTCATGCACATCCGTGTTAAGGAATAAGCGAATATTTTCTTCTGCGCGAACGGTCTCCAGAACAACAAGATCCCATAAATAAGGATTCCCTTCGGGGTTTCGGTACTGGTTCTCGGTGAACATTTCACCCATGATGCCGGTTTCGCCCAAGACGGGCAGCAGTGACGGCGGCGCAAACACCGGCAAGCCCACCGCCAATTACGGTAATATCAGATTTTATATGCTCGATTTTCATCTGGCTAAACCTCCACTACGTCGATTTGACTTTATCTTAATATGGAGGCTATTTATTTAACATGCACTACGCTATCATATAACCATATACTTTATTTCATCATGGAGGTGGATAAAAATGACAGTGCTCAGCTCCAGCCTTTATCCAATTCTTTCTCACCATATCTTCTGGGATAGCAAGTCCGAGTTTCAATTAAGTGTAAAATACCTATGATCTATGGGTGATGTTTGCCGTGGAGAGCGGGAGCTTCTCGTATCGAATAGCGGAAATAGAGGGAACAGCTCGAATGGGAGATGTGGTCGTCTGTCCGCCGGGCTTTCCCTTTCATCGCAGCGTGATTCATGCGTTATCGTTTCATTTTATCGGATTTTCACTTGACTCGGTTTCAAACGATGAATTCGGCTTGAATGCACGTGAACAAACGGTCCAGCAGCAGCTGTCCGAATACGTATACAAGATGGTCATTCAGCACCGGAATCGTCTGGCCGACAACTTGAATAGCCTAAAGCAGCAATCGGGATATACCGAGGATCAGAATTTGTATTGGCAAAATCATATACTGAACGATATTTGGCAATTTTGCCGCCAGACGGAATCCTCCCCCGTCAATCTGGTGGATGAACTTACTGATCCACTTATTGAACAGGCCAAGGCCTTCATTCATCAGAATCGCTATCAGGATATAAGCATGCATAATCTTGCAGCTGAGCTCGGCATAAGTGCTGTACAGCTTAGCCGCAGGTTCCAGCGGAGCGTAGTCATCCAACTAGTTTATAGGTCCAGATTTATTAACAATTTTGTACTCTCTATTCGATCTATAGCAATCTCAAACCAATGGTGATCAATCTCAAAAGCCAGCCAAGACCGATATGTCATAATGGCAGCCACCTCAGCTACTCCGCTTCCTGCAAAAAAATCAACCATTAATTCATTTGGCTCGCTACTGTTCTCAATCATTTCTCTTAGTAATTTAACCGGTTTCTCCGTAGGATGTATTGTTTTGTTCCCATGGATACGTGGAACTCGCCAAATATCAGGTTGTTTTCTAGTTGATATTTTTCTTATACGCTTGTCGCCTTTTACTGCAAAAATAATGAATTCATGTCGATAACGATACTGCCAGCAATTCCCATATGTTCTTTATCCCAAACGATACAATTCTTAATAATAAAGCCTGCATTTCGAAGCCACATAACCATATCTGCATACATACGCCAATCAATACAAACATAAATATGACGTCCAGGCTTCAAAACTCGATATGCTTGAAAGATCCATTGCATTGAAAAGTGCTTGTAATCTGCCGGTGATAATTTATCATTTTCTAAAATATCAAATCTTGGCTGTTTTGATTTTGTTTGCGTAGTCCCACCAAATCGCAAATTATAAGGTGGATCAGCAATTAATACATCTACTGAATTATCTGCTAAATGTTCCTTTGCGCCTTCAATACAGCTTTGGTTATATATCATCTTATTCCTCCTGGTGTAATTGCTTCTAATAAATAAATTCTACAACACAGATCGGAACAAGTGTTCTCTTTTTTAAAAATTTACAGGATTGCTCCCGTAACTCTCATAACCCTTCTCCTTTTCATTTCAAAAGAATGAGGCTACCGTATTAACTTGCAGCCTCATTAAGCGATCCGGCAGAAATTTAGAAAACACGACACACCTAATTAATAATTATTCACGACATAGCCCTTGGCCAAATGTTCGAGAAAATGATTTATATCCCCGTTCTTATAATCAATAGCAACAATGATATCTAATATTTTTTTTTGCTCATCCTCTGGTGTGGAAGTAAGAATCACATTAATTAAGAAATCACTTTCGACCATATGTACATATCCTTTATGTGTAATCGAAAAAGTACGTGCCTCTAATTCCTTTTCTTCAAAAAATTTTTTTAAAGTATTCTTGCATCTCACACCTCCATCTCATTTTAATATAATTAATTGCTTTTTAACGCAAACAATCAACGGATTCCTTACCCAAGGTGCTGCAAGTAACCATGTACATCTCCATTTATAAAATCAATTTGGAATATCATACCCCATCTTCAGCCTTTACTTGCGGCCACCGGCACGCAATCCCATTAGCAGCAAATGTAAGGCCTCTAACGCATTTTTTCAGAAGCCACAATACTAATATCATGCACCGTTACATTCGAGACACTTAACCGATCTCGTATTGTGTTTTCTAAAGCTATTTGATCCACATGCCAATTCGCCTCTTCTTTCGATTGATCCTCTAAATCCAGCACAATGGTTAACTTAGCCCGCAAATGATTCTCCTCCTCTTCTTACTTTCTAGCCTCTTCTGCAAAACGGATACAATTCACATTTCTGACAGAGAAATAAACTTTATTCCTCGAATGTAATATCCATGTAATACCTATTCCCTAGCCTTCTTGCAAGCTCCTCGACGTCCACCTGTTTTATCCTTTAGCTTCTTTCTTGCTGTCGAGAACACAACATCCTCGTTGTCCGTGTCTACGAACACACTTTCGATACGAAATGTTATTTCAAGAGCATCAAAGTGAAATTCAACTGTCCTGTCTTTCGCCACAATCATTCCCCCTACGTATTAGTTGGTCTAACTAAGAGTAGCATCCATGCCTGGCTAATTAGTTAGCAATTAGTCAGCAAAAAGTATGATGAATCAACTGAATATTTTTCTCATTCTAGAGCAATCTAAATGAAAAAAATGGATGTGATCTCTGTGCATACAGTGTGGAAAGGCGCAATCAGTTTTGGCCTGGTACATGTACCGGTAAAAATGTATACCGCAACAGAAGACAAAGACATTCACTTTCGGAGCCTTCACAAAGACTGTGGCATGCCGATCAACTACATGAAAACATGCCGGCATTGCGACAGAGAGATCGGACCTGATGAAATTGTTAAGGGGTTTGAGTATGAAAAAGATAAATTTGTCGTAATCAAAGAGGATGAGATAGAAAGCATTAAAGACGATGCAGCTAAAACAATCAAAATTTTGGATTTTGTTGATCTTCAGGACATAGATCCGCTCTATTTCCAAAAGGCTTATTACCTTTCCCCCGATATGGCAGGTGCTGGAGCCTATAGACTGCTGTTGGAGGCAATCAAACAGACAGGCAAGATTGGCATAGCTAAAATATCAATCCGCAGCAAAAGCAGTTTAGCGGCTATCCGAGTGGTCGACAATTGTATTTGTATGGAGACCATGTATTATCCGGATGAGATACGCGCCCTCTCTCAAGTTCCGAACCTCCCACAGCAAACTTTAGTTAATGATAAAGAACTTGGAATGGCAATGGCTCTTGTAGAGCAGCTCAGTGAAAAATTTGAGCCTAGCAAATATACGGACGATTACCGTATTGCCTTGCTTGAACTAATTGATCAGAAGGTCGCTGGTGAGAGCGTCGATATTGTCACTACGCCTGCTGCTTCTGGACGATCAAATGTAGTTGATCTTATGGCAGCTTTACAAGCAAGCTTGGATGCAACAAAACCCTTACCAGAAGCCTCTCCTCCTAAAAGAAGGAAGAGCACAGCTAAAACAAAGGATAACGTATCATGACAGTTTTAATGGAGCTTCCAGGCGTACCAATGGCTCCGGTCACATCGCCCGATATCCCGACCGGCCCCGATTGGGGCTATCAAATCAAGTGGGATGGTGTACGCACTTTGGTTAGGCTCGATGGTAAAGGCGGTGTAGAAATATTTTCGAAGCGCGTTGAACCACGTAACGATCGATTTCCTGAGATTGTTGAACTTATGCGTCCGCTCCGAATCGGTGCCTGTGTTCTTGATGGAGAAATTGCTTACTTTGACGGTACACGGCCAAACTTTCAGCGCGTTCTTATTGGAGTTAGCCGGAAGAAATATGATGACAATCTGATCTTTGTTGCTTTCGACATGCTTTATGATGATGGACAAGATATTCGGCCGCTCCCCTTCAGGGAACGGTATGAGCGACTTACAGCTAAGCTTCCAACAAAGCAGCCGAGGTTATTTGTCACTGACCTGGTATATGATGGCCCAGCATTGTGGGATTGGGTTAATACTCGTGAGTGGGAAGGTATCATATCCAAAAAGCTAGACAGCCCTTATGTTGAAGCTAAAAAGCATCGATACTGGTATAAAAAAAGAAAAGAAGTCCGGATCGTTGCTGAAGCGGTTGGAATAAAACTTAAAGCAGGATATGTATCTAGCCTAGTATTACGATTTGAGGATCGATATGTTGGCCATGTATCGGGCATAGATGCGTCTTCCAAAAAGGTGCTAAAACAATTTATGGCGCAACATCCTGGAGAATGTCCTTTCCCTACCCTATCCACCAGCATGAAGAAGTCAGACGTTAGATGGCTCAGCGTACCATTCCCCTGCAGGGTCACGGCTTTGGAATTTAGCGACTCCGGTATCTTACGGCAGCCAAAGCTTATTGGATTTGGGAGTGGCAATGGATGAGAGAAGGCGACTTTGTACGAGTAAGAGGGGCAATAAAAGTCGGCAGAATCCGTCGTATTAGAGATAGAAGTGTGGAAGTCGAATGGATTTTTGAAAAGATCATGAGTAATGGCAGTTTTAGGCACATCGTGGAATATGAGATCGATGATTTGGAAGGTGTTTAGATGCTGAATCAAGAAACATTAATGGTCACATGCACAAGCTGTAGCAATCAAAATGAGATCCCCATCGACATCCTTTTAGATTATTCCTGTGTGACTTGTGGTACATCGCCATTAGAAATTAAAGAAACCGAACACGAATTTCTAGTAAAAGAGCTCGATGCAGCAACTAACGAATTGGATCGTGTAATCGGTAATGTTACTCAGGGCAGTATGGATCCCAATATGGCATCAGATTGGCTGGAATATGAATCAGGGCAAATTGCCGATATACTTGATAAAACGCGGGCATATATCAAGGACAATCAGGAGAAATATCTTTAAGTAAATGAAAGCCTGCAGCCAACATGACTGCAGGCTTTTTCATTTTAAACCAAATCCAAAGTATGGCGACATTTCGGGAAATTGGAGCATCCATAAAACTCTCCTCGTTTACCTATTCGCTTCACTAATAAATAACCACATTGAGGGCAGTCCAGATCGTCAGGTTCCATAGACTCCGTGCTCACCGCGACTTCCCTTTCGGCTACAGTTGGTTCCTGGATCTGATTAGAATGTGAAAGCGGCATTCCAGGGTTCATAGTCAAAATCAATTCAATGAGCTGCTGCCTCATGATTAAACGAACCTCATTCGATTTAGCCAA
The DNA here is from genome assembly GCF_056269165.1 of Paenibacillus sp. J22R232. Lineage (NCBI taxonomy): Bacteria > Bacillati > Bacillota > Bacilli > Caryophanales > Paenibacillaceae > Paenibacillus > Paenibacillus sp. J22R232. The sequence continues at coordinate 101,937 of NZ_JBWDNK010000005.1, forward strand.
GGTGTATGCCTGCCCTGTATAATCACTGTTGGTAACCACCCATGCCTCGGATGCTCCGTAATGGTTTAATGCTGTATGTACCTCTTGCACAGCCTTTAAACCAACATTTTTGTTATATCGCTTCGCTTGAACAACAATTTTCTTTCCTGCCTTTGAAATGATTAAATCGGCACCAAAATCACCGGCAGCTTGCGTTACTTTCACCCTGTAACCGTGGGCTTTAAAAAGATGACCTAGATATTTCTCAAACTGCCTTCCCTCCATCTTGTCAATTTCTGCTATGCCTGATCTCTTTAATCGCTCTGTCCGTTTATGATTAATCGAGGAGATAATAAAGGCATAACCACCTAAAATAACACCTGCTGCAATTCCTCCAGCTACGATTGATGATGTATACGAGTAGACTCCCCATCCGGCCACTAACATTAGTAACAGAACTAGTGCCTGTAATGGATCTAATTCTTCCTTTTCTCTTCTACGCCTGGCCATTTTTGTTTCCCCTTTTTAAAAAAGTTTTATATCGGAATTTGCTTTGAGGAATAAAGCCTGTACTGTATAAGCTCACAATGGATTTATGAGCAATCTGAGTTATAGACGAAATTAGGTCCTCTAAAATCGTTGTATGGATCAAATGCGAAGGTATTTTCTTGACGACACCTTTTATGAGGCCAGAGATTGACGACTGGAGCTAATCGACCTCTAGTGTCCGGATGCATCGGGCTTCCCAGTATGTTTAAGAAGAATAACGTATTAGCTTCATAAAATTTCTTGGTGCAAAAAAATCCATAAGTCTAATTTTGCAATCATGGTAGTATTTTGCGATCATGTCTTTTTCCAATTGAGGGAGAAACCTAACTGGACAAACTCGGACTATCGATTGTACGGCTCTAATTGTACAAAAATCTTAATGACAAAAACTTGTCAGTTTCAGCTGTAGGTTCTGTCATTCTTTACGAAATAAGTCAACGTTCGACATGCAAATAGTATATCAGAACTATTCCGTAAAATGGTAATAAAGGATAAACTTTATTTTGAATTAAACATCCATTTTCAGGGTTTTTTACTTATATTTTGAACTGATTGGAGAGTGAATGAATAACTAGTTCCAGCCCAAAAACCCTGAATGATTATTTACGAGAGGAATGAAGAAAACCATGCAAAAAAAAATAACAGCAGCAATTACAGGTGTAGTATTGCTAGGAACTGTTTTTTCTGTTGCTTATGCTTCAAATCTGAATAACAATTCCGCAATAGATGAAACGGTTGGCAACCTTGAACTTATCGGGAACGAGTACTACAAGATGCTGCCAGTTGATACGGACAATCCTATTCTGCTTAACCGCTTACAGGATCGTGACTATGCAAAGATAAAAGAGGTTCTTGTCGATGTTTCTTCAGTGCCATTGTCAATACAAGCACGAAAAGAAATTGAAGCAGATCCTAATGCCAGAGCTGTAGATAATATGCTACAAGATGGTCGTTTTCTCAAAGAAAACTGGGAAGAGTTGCAACAAGCGATGGTTGAAGAAGCACTAACTGTTAGAACATTGAATGGGATGCTATCTAAAGAGCAATCAAAAGCACAAGAATTTAAAACATCTATAAAAACTGGTCATGGTGATGTTGAAATTAAGTTACAGAAATTTCAAGCTGATGGAAAAACAATAGTTATTCCTAAAAACATGGATGATATCCCTGTTGAATTTTCAATCACGCCGGATGGGCAGAAGTCGCTGATTTCTACGGATAATGGGCTGTGGCTCGTGAACAGTTCAAATAACCAGCTAGAGCAGGTGCTGCCGAGTACATATAATGGAAAAACTTTTGACGCATTAGCAGAAGAATCTACAAACTTGTTTGGTGAAAATCTTGTGGTATGGAATGAAAACATTATGTCTAGCCCCGACAGCAAAACATTGGTTTATAACTCTAATAAAAATAATGTTAAGAACGGTGGTTCCGCTCTTTTTGTTTATGACATCACTACTGGTATTGAAACTATAATTGCAGATGCGGAAGGTACCAACTACTTAGTAGATGGATGGTTGACTTCCGAAAGTGTACTTTGCAAAAAGATTACAAGTTCAGGTATGAAGCAAGTTGTAGTTAACCTAAATGGTACTGAATCTGAACTAGACTTGATTGGTGAAGCACCTTATATTTATGCGGTTCAAGACGGTCTTATTGCTTACGCTACAGCCCTAAGTAGTGGCGAAATTCATATTGCTAGAATTGATAATTCTGGTACGCTTCAAGAAATTACTTCAACTAAATTGAATGGAACAACTAGACTACGTGCAAGTAATAAAGGCTTTAGTTTGGATAACTCGTATTTTGCCTTTATCTTTGTTCCAGACAACAAGCCAGAGGCACGCTATATAAAAGTGGTCGATTTGAATACTAACAACATAATTGACGTTGACTCACTGCCTTCTGCTTTAAACTCTTCCGCACGTTATTTGGAATTCTCTTGGACAGATGAAAATAGTCTACTCCTTGTTGTTCAAGAGGAAATAGATGAAACAAAAAAAATGTCTACCTGGACATATTCTTTAAGGTGAGGTGATTATGATGAGAAAATTTAATCGCAAAGTTATTCCGTTACTTTTAGTGTTTGGCTTAACTTTTTCCGTAATTCCAACCGTGAATGCAGCCTACACCGCCTACTCCGAAGTATTCACAGGAGCTATTGATGCTACAACACGCTGGTCAAGTCCGATCGAAAATTCAAGTGGCAATCAGATTTGGCCCACAGTTACCAGTAAATGGAGTGAACCACGGAATGTCACAGGAACTTCACCCCATGTAGGCGTAGATCTAAGTATTAGTACCTCAAAAATCATAGTAGCAGTAGCTGATGGTTATTTAACAAACCTAAACGACACATATAATACCGTTTCACTTGAAACGGCGCCTGGTGTTTATTGTCATTATGAACATATGGTTGTAGCAACTACAACATACGCGAATGGAAATTATGCAGAAGGAGATCGTGTTGGAACAGGTGGTGATGTTGGGGCTGAAGGTAGCCCACATTTACATTTTGGTGCTTATACACATAACTCAGTAAGCGCACGAAAAGCCTACCGAACTGAAACATTGTACAGGGATACTGCGTCTTGGAACTATGGGAGGAACCTAGATGTTTTTAGTCAAGCAAAATTTCTTAGTAGCAAAATTGCTCAAATTACAGTCGTATTTAGCGGTGCCGGCAATACTCATACTGAAGTACCATCGGCAGTAACATTGTTCTATAGAAAAGTTGGAACTACCAGTTGGATTCAAGGAGGTGCTATGACAAGAATTGGCACAACGTTCGACTATAAATTTGATTTTCAAAATGTAGTCCCAACTGGAACAAATATTCAATGGATGGCAAGAATTACACGTAATTTAAGCATCACGTATCCTTATGCGTGGGCTCCTGCTAAATTTTATAGGCCGGACACAAATCCGAATGCTACCTCTAACACTTATGGTTATTTCCCTAATACCGTAACTTATTGATTCGTCTTCCGTTAATGGTTAAGGACTGTCTACGTGTATTAAGTAGTCGACCTTAACCTTTAACTTTTAAATGAGCTAACGAATTGTAATCTAACTTGGAGGTATACAATGAGGAAAAGTATTATTATTCTATTTCTTTTGTCAATTGTTTTAAGTGCATGCAGTTCTAATTCATCCTCGGAATCTAGTCCCACTCCGTCGGACATTTTACCATCTCCTATTGAAAGTACAATCGTTTCTGAAACAAGTACACCGGAGCCATCTGAAACAAATGTCCCAGCTCCAGAAGCTATGACTAAACAAGAAATATTTGATTTTGATTTAATACGCTCGGATTGGACCAAAGAGCAAATGGTAGAGCTCGGACTTAAAAAAGAGGTAAATGACCTTGGCGGTGAAACGTATTTTTCCAATGATCTGGTTAAATATATCTACTTTGATGCTCGCTCTGAAAAAAAAACACCAGCAGTAGTCGATGTTTTTGGGAAACATCCGGGACCACGAGGAATTGGAGTGGGTCATACATTTGAAGAGGTAATGTCGCTCTTCCCTCAAAATGAGGATTGGAAAAGTAATACCAATGGTGTTTTTTATGGTAAATATAATCCCGATGCAGAGCAACAAACTTGGGGACCATCTGGATATGTTAGAACTCAAGATGATGGAAATAAAGAGATTTCAATAATAACGGAAGATGTCTACCCGTTTGTTAGATTATTTTTTAAAGATAATGTCTTAACGCATTATACTTTCTTTTTGATATCGGCTAATTAATTAGTTATCATAAAAAAAACATTGGTTTTATAAACAAAGCTTTTTTATGTTTGTTGCAGCTTAATCAAGGACTTTTCATTTTAAGGAACGCATAGTGTTAGGAAACTGGTACACTACATGCGGATCGTATAAAGCTAAGACCATATCAAAAACTTATCGACTTTTAATAATTCAGCGTTAGTCTCGGACATTATTTTCATGTCCATGGCTAACGCTGTTTTATTATTTGTGTAAGTATAATTTTACGAAGTCTGACGATTTTGTAATTAGATTAGCTAAGCTGCACCTGGTACGTAGCCGACAATGGATGAACTGTAGTTGCTGCACACATACTCGATACGGATAGCTTGAATGGTTTCGTATATATTCGCTCGGTCCGTGTAGCTGGCAAGAAGTTCGCATAGGGAACTCGAGGAACACTTAATCAGGAAATAAATTAGAAAGAAAGAGGCGATGCAGCAAACGCTACATCGCCTCTTTCTGCTTACCAACCCTTATGAAATTCAAAAAACGACGTCCAGCTATCTTTAATTTGAATGGTGACTTCCGTTTCTTTCACTACACCGTTTGAATAGGTGGCTTTAAACGTAAAGATATAATCTCCATCCTTCAGCGACTCTAATTTCACCTGCGCTTGCTTCGCACCAATAAATCCAATCCAAGCTTTTTGATCGGTGGATCCTAGGCTTGTGCTACCAATTCGTGCAGCTGCTACGTCGACCTTGGTTGCCTTTGTTGTGCTCGTGCCTGTATCGGTTGTTCTGGCCTTCAGATCGAAACGTTCACCGGCCCAGAATGTGGATGGACTTCGAACCTCTTTGGGTTTCACACTATTCCATCTCACTCGGTTCGCTTCCCAATCCGCCGTATGAAGGACTTGACCCGTAATCCCAAGTGGCAATACAGCTATCGTTTTGGTCACGACAATGGGATCCGCAATGCCATCTGACACGGTCTGCTTCACATGCCAGTTACCGACCTCCAGGAGCTGCAGCACAGGACCCGTTTTAGGGTAAACCGTTCCGCTGCGCAAGAGCGTATAACTGAAGCTACGCTTTACTCCAGTTGGACTTGTGAGCTCGTAAGCTACGGATAGCGGATCTCCATCCTCATCATTGACGTTGGATGAGATCGTAACCGTATCTCCCTCATAGACCGGCTTTGGTGACCAGTTAAAGTCGGCTGTCGGGGATCGGTTGGTACTAAAATGAATATAAGCAAAATAACCTTCATTACCGGCTACATCATAGTCCAGCACCGTTAGCCGGTATTCCTGGCCAGCAACGAGGCCAGTCACTCGATACGACCTAGCCTGCAGGGAAATCGGAATACTGTATTCTGCCGTACCATCTTTATTTAAGTCCACATTTGTTACGCTGCCATCTGTATTCACTTTCTGCAAATAAAATGTGCGCGATGCATGGCCAGAGGATGGCGCTGGATCGCTGAAGGCATTAAACGTCACGTTAACCGCTGTGGGCTCCACCTCTAGCTGCTCATTCACATCCGCGGGCTTAACCGTATCCACGAAGAAATAACCATTCGTCGAATAAGGACCCCATAGGAAGCCGTCGTTCGCCCTAGCTCTCCAGTAATATAAACCGTCAGCCAGCACCGGCGGCGTGTAACTTGTTGCCGATACAGCCGTTTCGGTATCGACTACCTTAGCACCGTCCGACACGCGAAATACTTCATAATCAATCGCACTTATTGAATGATTTTCTGGATCTACTGTAAAGACACGCAGTTGCGGCCGGTTAATCATGGTATAGATCGGATTTGCTGCATCGATGCCGTTATACGACAATAAATGTGTCTCTGGAGGCAGATCCAAAACAAAATAACGAATATTACTTAGATTTGACCAGGCCCCTTTTGAGTAGACCTGACCTTGCACCTTAACGACTCTTCCAGGTTGTATGAGCCCCTCGATGAGCTTAAAACTTTTTTCTGCACCGGCGTAATCGATGTACAGGGCAATTTCGTTGTTATCAACATAGTTCAACGATAACCGATACTGCTCTTGGGGGTCGTTCTCCTGGTCCACGTATGTCCAAGTAATCGTAGGATCCTTGGCGAGTACGGTTGGTGCTGAGGCTGTTGTTCCCCCTGGGTACGTAATGGTCATGACCGGCTTCGTCTGATTAACCACAGGTAACGCCGGTTTATAAATGGACTGTTCCGCCCAATAGGACCATGCTCCATGCAGATCTTTCACTTGTTCCTGTACAATTAGCTCCACACCTGGCCGACTATAGAAATTCCGTTTACCAGCCGTCCAAATGGTTTCGTCTGCCCAGCGCGTCCGGAATACTTTATCCAGCAGCCGCTGCGGAATATCGGGATCATACGAGACATCAAATGTCTCATAATCAAGTGCTTCCCCCTCTACGTAGACCAGGCCAGTGAATCGTACATCGGGTAACGCAATTGGTCTACGATGAACGTAAAGCTGTTTTGTAGTGGGCTCTGACCATTTGCTATATGCGGATAAGCCTGGATGATCTTGTGCCCGATACGTAATCTCATAAACGCCTGGCTTCTCTAAGGAATGAATCGCAGCCCCGTACGTTTTCCCGTTAAACATACTGAGCCCTTCTGAATTCTCGAATATATGGGGATTATGCGCGTAACTCCACTCTTCTATCGACTTAGGATCATCCTCGATATCCGAGAAGATTTTGTCATAGAGTATCGCATCGTTAACGAGCACCGCCTCATACTTTTCCTCCGTATACATATCTCCGTAGTTATTCTTTTTCACATTCGAAAAAGAAGCAGATGATTGGCCAAGTGACATAATCCCAGCGGCACCTTTTGTATACGTGCTATCCACAACCTCCAGCACTTTTGACTGGTTAATAAACACTTTTAATGTGCCGTTGGCAGCTTCAACCTTAAAAGGATACGTTGAAAATGTTGAGCGTGGTACAGCTGCCGTTTGTAAACTCGTTTTCACGCCATTTACCGACTTGTATAACGTAAGCGTATCTTTGCCCCACTCTACCGCATACATGTTTTTTTCGTTTTGAATGTGAAAGCCTGCTCCGATCATTTTATCGTTTTTAATATCGTTCACGCTGACATTAAATTCGAGCGCATAATTTTTCATTACGCTTCCAGCATCGTACAGCAATCCGCCCCAATTATCATCGAAAATGCCTACCGTATTCGCATCAATATCTTGTAAGCTCGCGTTTCCAGATTGCGAAACAAAAGGAACGACAACATGAGGCCAATTCCTGGTGTCTATTAGGAATACGGAACCATTAGGTAGAATGGGTGTTACAGTAACACCGCCAGCACCAGCTCCCCAATCATCACCCGCTTGATTAGCTACTAGAACAATATCCTTTTGTTGTGTGATATTTAAGATTCCGTAGCCAATAGCACCTGTCCGATGTTTTTTTACAGCGAAAACATCACCATTAGGTAGCAACCCTGGCTGGTATGAATAGTTATTAGACTCTCCGTTTGGAAATAAGAACGATTTTAATAGTAACGTTCCAGTCTTCGATAAAAGATAAAGCGTATACCGATTCGTTAGTACAACATTACCGTCTGGCCTTACTACGGGACTAAAGTTTCCGTAAAGCGCTTCGCCGTATCTACTGAAATAATCATCAATTGCGTACTTACTTACGACACTTAAATCGTTGGCCCTGTAAGTAGTAAGTGTAGATCTCATATCGTCCCCGCTAATGGATGAAACATTAACACGATAAACATACAGGCCATCATCACTTAGCGTTACGGGTGAACCTGAAGAATAACCGTCTACAATTGGAGAATCAATTCTAACGCCGTTTGGTGAAATCTTTGTAACTACCGTTCCCGCGATATAGATAGTTCCATCAGGTGCGAAGAAAATCTCCGGAGTAAAAGAGTAACCACCACCCGCATAAGTACTGTATTCGGGGCCCGTAGCAATCCATTCCACAGCACGATTTTCAAAACTGTATTTGTAGTAGTTGGTCTGAACTCTACCATAGTTAAAATCATTATGAACAACACTAATGATCGCTGATTTAAAATCAGGTGTTAACTTAAACGATGTTAGGGATATTCCTCTACTATCTACACCTGTTAGGTTAAACGTATGAACCTCCTTCGTTTGCCCTCTGTCAGCGTAACTTGTTATTCTTACATATGATTTATCGATTAACTCTCTCTTATAGAATTTTTCATCTTCTTGTAATTCGGTGTCCCATGTGCCTCCATTGAGTGTAAATGGTGGGCTTAATTGAACACCTGTAATGGCATCTCTTTCTGAATATTGATTAACGTAACAATTACATGTGGTATCAAGGTAATTCCGTAAATAAGAATAAATGCGATTGTTATTGAAAATATGTCTAGAAGCTAGTTGATAGTCGTTAACATAGGTATCATTGATAAGTGGTTGTATGGACCATTTAGGCTTAACAACAAGATCCGCTGGGAGAGCGTATTTGTTTCTATTATTAAGACCCATTCCAGCATTCGGATATTGAAGGTTAAAGTTAACTGGCTGCCCGACCTTGGTACTTATGGAGGAGCTATCCGCTTTCCAAGCTACTTTGTCAGCATTCCCCCCCGAATATGGCCGCTTAGCTACCCAGGAGCGGAAAATCGATTGTGCGGAGTAATTCGTTACGGGTGGACCGCTATCTTCTCCCTGTCCAGGTTGCTGCGTGATACCAAAAGCATTGAAGTTTACAGAAGGGGCATAGTTCAGAATATCCGTTGTTGCTATGCCAGATATGCCAGACTTCCCATAATCCTCAGTCACGGTAGCTCGATATTGCCTTTTTCCCACGGTCAGATAGTTTAGAGAATGCGTGGTTTTATACGTACCGTCATAGATGATGTTCCAGGCTTCCTCGTCAAAATTTCCATTCCCGTTTGCATCATATCGCTCTTCGAGCTTTAAGTGCTCCAGCTTGTCATAATCAGGGCTTTCAGCTTCCATGTAGAGCATAAAACCATTGCTCCGATAAGCTTCTTCTGGAGCCACGATCTCAATGGTTGGAGGTAGATCAGGAACGACTTCGACGAGAAGGTCGGCCCAATCACTTACCCTGCCCGTTGTGTCATAAACCTTTCCCTCTAACAAATATTCTCCTAGTGCTAGATTATTGGCTGTTGGAAAATCTAACGTGTAACCCGATCCATCCACTTTTTTGTACCTTTTTTCTGATTTGCTATGGTCAATAGTAACGCCGCGATCCGCTAAAGGGGAATACGAATTATTCAAGTGATATGGAAATGGAAACGGTCTTCCCTCTATAACCTTTGAAGCACCAGAAACAACCGCAACCGGCTTAGGATCAATGACGGTTAATGTAGCTTCAGCCGTTGCCGATCCACTGCTATCACTTACCCTAATTACAGCACGGTACGTACCTAGTTGCGAAAAGGTTTGATCATAGTATTCGTATTTACTTTTATCCGTAAAGAGTGGATCTAGGTTAGAAGAAAAAGTCCATTGATGGGTATCAAAACCGTCTGAGCTGTTGAGTAAGGATGAAGTTTCGCCAGCTAAGATTTTAGCGGGCTCAAAGCGGATAGCCGCCTTCAGTTCCGGTCTTGGTGTTGGTGTAGGCTCTGCACTAGGCGCTGGGGTAGCGCGATCACCAACGTTAATCGTAAGCTCTGCCCATTCAGATACCTTTTTCGCGCTATTGGTTACGCGTAGCTCAACAAGGTATTTTCCTTCTATCGCAAAATCTTTTGCAACCGGCTTCTTCTGCAGCGTCGTTCCTGCAGGCGTTTTAACCTTCCATTCCCGTACGGTAATGGCTTCTTTGCCTGGCGAATAAGAAAGAGTGTCATCCAGCTTGGGATCGACACTCGGTTTGATTGCTATTTCGGGCTCTGTCCGATGATCCCCCTCTTTATGACTAATAATTGCTATCGGGGATGTTGGCTCATTTGCTTTGTTCACCATAATTTGAAAGACTTTGACGTTATTGGTCTTATCCGTTTCCGTGATTTGGCCATTATAATCAGCCTTGGCTGATAACTTCTTTAGCCCGCTGGTTGCAAAGCTCGTGCTGAAGGTTACCGTAGTCTCCGCACCAGGTGCAAGGTTGGTTATGGGCTTCGTTGGTTCCGGTGAAATGCCAAAAAGGCCCACAAGGAAGGAGCCACTATTTTTATTGCCTTTATTTTTGACGGTCACATTGATGGCTGCTGCCTGGCCAACATAAACAGCATCGGGGTGCACAACCTTAGTGACTTCGAGATCAATGGTTTCTACGACCACATTGGGATTGAGCGTGACCATTGGTTTGATTGTAAACATTTCATACCACCAAGATCCATCGGTCCACTGACTCCACATTTGTACTAAGCCAGGTGTAAAATCTGTTGGCTTCTGTTGAATAATAGCGTAGTCCAACAAAGTGTCCGCCGTCCAGCTAGCTCCTTTAAGTGCGTTATAGCTTGTTAAAAAGTTTGTAGAAGAAGAAGGCTTGTTATACGGGTCGACCATACGAGAAAGCCATGATGGGGCTTCAGGGTTCCGTGAAAATAAAGTAGACTCTCTTATATCACGCTTTTTCCCTTCCGTTGTGTCCCAGGGAGCTTTAACCCAGTTCTTAGCTACACTGCCGGTTACACTAGAATCAGGTGGGAATTTCCAGTTTCGATAAACACTACCGCTTGCATCCCATCCAAGATATCGAAATTGTCCTGTTTTTTTATCTGTCTCATTTCCAGAAACATCCGTTGGATTACCATAGACAACAATAGATTCGCCTATATTTGATTGATTCAGCAAATATTTTTCGTTAAGGACCTTGCAGTTTGAACTCATTTTGGGGATCTTGTAAACTTTTATCATTGCCTCGGCCTTTGTTCCAAAAGAAGGTGGACTTGCGCAGCTTGCTGCTCCCACTGTTTGAGGATAAAAAGGAATTGAAGTAACAACTACGACAAAAAGTAATAAAAAAAGCAACTGCGAGCGCAGCTGCTTTCCTATACAATAATTCAAATTATTCACGCTCCTATCCAAATTGCAACACCTGTATTATCGCTACCTTTATATACAACAAAAGTTCTCCCATCATATTTTGTCTCAATTTCACTTCCCGAATCAGTAGCTTTTAATCCATCTACCTTGATATATGCTGCATACGCTTTTTCATATGAGATGGGATAATATTGTTTTAAAATATCTTTTATTAAGGCTTTCGTTTCTTTTGTTGAATCAAACGTACCGACTGTAGTTCTTTTTAGTTCAGCTTTATACTCAATCCAGACTGTATGGTCTTCAAATACAACTGATCCTTTGAGGTTAATACCTACAGCTCCACGACTAATCGTTGTATGGCCTTTAAAGCTCGGTAAAGAATGAATTAAAACATCCAACTCTTTATCGGTTTTTGGGTATGCTACCGGCTTAACTTGTGGATTTTTAGCTTTCAAAGTATTGGAGATCATAACAACGGCTTCAGCCCGTGTTGCGTTCTTATCGCCGCCCATAGAACCATCCGGATAGCCCTTCAAGATTCCATTTTGTTTAGCAATAGCAAGATATCCCGACTTTACTCCTTCTGCGTCTTTGCCAAGCGCGCGTACGGTCATACGTGCAATTTCATCACGAGTAATTTTCCGGTTTGGTTCAAATTGCGAATCTTTGTACTCAGCTACCTTGATAATGGATTGTTTCAGGCCGGTTGAGATCGATGCACGAAACCAACCTGTATCGTCCGTAAAAGGCGTGTCAAGATCCTCTAGCTTATATTTCATCGCAGCGACCAACGACTTTGTAAACTCTGCACGAGTTATATTATCGTTCGGTTTAAAACTCGTTGCGCTGTACCCATTAATCCAGCCTTGACTCACCGCCGAATCAATATCCGATTTTGCCCAGTGTGTTTTTGTATCCGTAAAAGCAGCTGCAGCCGCTACTGATTGCACTGTAAACAGTAGCGTAACGAGCATTGTTAGTATAGTAAACTTCATTTTCTTCATTGGATTCACTCCTATTTTCTATTTAGTAATCGGTGATATTATCGTTAATCCCCATTTCTTATATCCTCTGCACTCCCTCCCGTTTAAATTACCGAATATGGGTTAGTTCCACCTACAAATCTCTACTCTTTAAAGATATCAATTTTTTCGTCTAAAAAAGACAGCAAATCGTATGCAAAAAGTATGATTTTATTTCTAGCTATATCTCGCTTTATGTATCAAACTAGTTCTCCCATAAGTATCAAGAATCAAGCGTCTCAATCTATCGATACCATAAATTCATTTCCAATTAAATGCACGTCGCATCCGAACTCTTTAAGTTTCTTTGCAATAGAATCCGCATATCTTCCGGAGAATACAATTAAACCTGTATCATCTTTTGAAGGTAAGGCTGTAAAAATATGTTTAATAGTACGTGATTTATACGTTAGATCCATCTCGGTAATCTCTTTCAACTCACCATCCGCGTTTTCCCAATAACCAACTGGAGCAAATACACCACCATAACTCCTTTTAAAGTCAGCTGGTTTTAAAGCATTATTGTTCGCCATGTTAAGACCTCCATAATCTATGTTCTGATTTTATGTATTGCTATATTCATTGTGTTGTACCATGATACTACGACACTAAGAATTTTCGTTTGCCTCTTTAATAAATCTGAATCTGACTATATGCTTACATGTATCTGATTCGCCGCCAGATAACCAATTCATAGTACGAGCCTCCGATTTTGAAAGCTTTCGTCCCATGCACATCTCGGCTGTCTCGACCAGCTCTCGATACCGTGGGATTTGCCATTCTTCCAATTCAAATCCTTCGTACGGTTTGGATTCATCGTAATAATCCTTATCAATCCATTCAATCCTCCCGCGACTATTCAGTCCCTTGTACGCAAGGTTCATTAAGCCTTCCTCCTTTAAAATATGAATCTACCTACAATTACTTAAAAATCAGTTTAAAGAGTAATCTGAATCCTTTAAAAACATAATAAAGTAAAAATCCTAATCCGGTTGCATCTTCTAGGTTCTGCCAGATCTTATAATGTTTCTTCGTATTATGACTTCTCCGGCCTCGTCCCATGACTAGAGATCCCTCCTATGAAACAACTCTATGTTTAATAATTGTCATATTTTGTCGCTCCTGCTATCTTACTTTCTATTTATCTTGTTGATAATCCTCTAATACCTCATCCGGAAAATTAGTGTACGTCTCCAGATAGCGATCATTTGTGTGGCCAAGCTCACGTTGCAAAACCAACTTATTCCCGCCGGTCTTAATGGCCAGATAAACAGCGTACGTATGCCGAAACCCGTGTGGAAAAAGCGGACTAATTTTCCGCTCTGGATCTTGCTGCTCCGCATCGTGCCATTCACCAATTCGATGTATCATTTTATTTATCTGTCGGTCGCTTAACCGACCAGGACCGGAGCTAGCTGTCCCAGCTCTTAAAAAAAGTATTTGTTCGTCTTCACCGGCATCCAAGGTCCACTCAAACTCTAAATAGTCGGCCAGTGCCTCACGAGTATCTTTATCACTTATAACCTTCCTTGATTCTGTCCTGCCTTTTCCCTTTATTCGATGGATCTTAAAAACACGTGCAGCACGGAGCTGATCCGGATCATTGGGTTCAATCTGCGCAAGGTTGAGATTCATAAGCATTTCACGTCTTATCCCACTACTCAAAAATAAGTAAATGATCGCTCGGTCACGCTTGGGCCGCGCATTTTTTCGTAGTGGAGCCTGCTGATCTCTCCAGGCGCGTCCTTTTACCGTATAAAACCTCTCCAAGCGATCCAATAAGTTAATCAGAGAACGTAATTGTGGTTCAGTCAACGCCTTTACATCTGGTGCAGGGAGCTGGATATCCCGAATGCCTCTCCCCTTCGTAGGATCCTCTGGCAAGAGATGAGGCCTCTGTTGATTTAGCCAGGTCATGAAGAGTGAAAGATGTGCCCGATGGTTGTTCACCGTAGCTGCTGCCATCGGTTCACCAATTCCTTTACCGTCCTTATACAGATGATCAAGCCACGCCTTAACATCCCGTTTGGTCACCATACTAATCCGATCATGACCGTATAAGTTTCTGAAGAAATCAATAAATCGTTGCAGCTGCTTGTCTATTTTTTTTTCAATATTTAAAGACCGGTCACCGCGAATTTCCTTTTCAATGAAGCGCTCTTTCCATACAGTCAGTTGGTCTTCATTCTCCTGATAGATCGCCGCAACCTTCTGGGAACTCTTTTTAGGCACTTATGACCACTCCTCGATGCTTGTTTATGAATTGATTATATCATAATAAGTTCCTAGAAGGTATCTTCTGGGAACTTATTTATTTTTCAACTTAATCTTCTACTAAAACCATATGCTTTATTTTAGAGAAACTGAGAAAATTAAAAATCACTTCATCACGTAGCTTTGCTTAGTACAGTAAAATTCACTATTATCTTCAAAATTACGAAAGCCGATTCGATCGAAATCGAATCGGCTTGAAAGGATAAAGTACTATAACGAAATTAACCTACATTTCTCTATTTCCGTCCATTTCGTTATCAAGAAACTCTATCCCATCTACCGGATCCCCTGCTCTGCGCATACTACAGATACGACATAAATTATTACCTTGAGGATATATAGTCGCATGTAACAAATAGTTACTTCTTTTTGCAATACACGCACGATGTTGCCCATTTCCAAATGAAGAATGACCACAACCAGAATGTTCATAGATATCAGATGGAGAAATATTCTCTATTCCTTTTTGTAAAATATGATTACGAAAACGAATACAGTAATGCACAGAATCTTCATCCATCGGACTCTTTCCATTAGATTCTTCAATACCCGCTATTTCTCTATAAGCAGTTTCAGATAGATTAAGAGAGCATTTTCCAGTAGAACGCATAAAACAATCCCTTGAGCTTAGACGTAGCATAAACGTTCGATTAGTAACATCAAACAAACCTGTTATTGGTTTTTCTCTTTCATATATTATTTTCATCTCTTTCTCGAAATCTGTGGCGACTCCATTTTCAAATAAAAATTTATTTACCAACTCGTTAATTTTAAAAAATCTACGGTCTGAAATTGAATTTGCAATATAAAATATGACATTGTTTAAAAATCTTTGAGGCATTACCTTTTCCACTAATTCAGAATCCATTTTATGAAATCTTGAAGCCATTATCTGCATTTCTTCTAATACCTCGTTTGTAAACGATCTACTCCTTTGTTTTTTCATAATTTTTTCAATTCTGCCTATAGATCGATAAAAGAATAAAAGTTCGTGAACTACAGCGATATCTAAATTTGATAATTTATGCGTTCTATTGCTATATTTTTTTGAAACCTTAATTGCATAAACAGTACTTGTTTGATCCTCTAGTCTTCCATTCTGCTGTAGAAGAAAATATACAATACTATCGTTCGAATAAAAGCCATGATGTCTAATCATTTCTTTCTTCTTATAAAACCAAATTTCTTTAGATATCCAATTATTATGTGTTTCCTTTATTGGATTCGTTAATGGTTCTATAACCAAATAATCATAAGTTCTATTCAGCATAAGTTAATCTCCTACTCCTTCTTTTATAGCTAAATCCAGAACTGCAGTAGCTGCTTCTTTCATTCTGCTAGGGATTGTTCTCTGTTTTAAAAATACACCTCGTACGCATGTGATTTGGCCAAAGTGAATTAATTGGTTGTAATTAATTTTTCAAATTTATAGATTTTTCATTCAAATGTGAATCAATAGTTCTATAATAGGAAGGTAATGGATTTGTAGTCAAACGCAACAATTTAAGAGGAGAACTAATTATGTTAATTAGACCAAGGCTCAACGATTTTCATAACCTTCCATTTACACAAGAAGAAGTGGATTTCGCAATTCCTTTTCTCAATGAAGACATCCCTTTATACTTGGATCCCTTTCTTTTGTGGAAATCCCCTTCGATGCAAGACAATTCTTTACACACTGCCATTAGTAATTCATTTAATCATTTGGGTTATCTCATGAATAAAAAAGGAAATGAAAAAGATGCATTCGAAATTTTAGTTCGTGCATCGGAATGCTCGGAGGTTGGTTTAGGTACTTCTGCAAATAAAAACGGGTTAAGGATTGGACAAAAGACAGCAGCATCGATATTGTCACTCTTCCAATCCGTTCCTCAGCTTTCACAAAACGGGTTCACCCATTTTGAAGAAATTCAACTTTACGTAGACCAGATCTCCAAAGATCGAGTGAGTGATATTGCTTGCAATTTTCTAAAATCATATTTGGTCGACTTCACAATCCAACAATGCGAAAAACATCGTATACCATTAGAAAAGGTAAAGATCCACGACTTGTATGATTACAAAAAAAATATGTTTATAGAAGAAGAAGTGTTTCTACCATTAAATCCAGAGACTAAAAAACCTTTATTGCTTGTTCCTAAGCGTTGGTTACGATACTTACCTTGGATAAACTACGAAAATTACTTCGATGGATACTTTGTAAATGAAATATTTCAGCAAGATTCTAAGACTCTTCCATCCAGAGTTGAAATTCTTGAATATAACCGTAGAAACTATGATGTAGTTCAAAACTACATTAAGATGAAAGAGAAGACTGCTGATGATTGCAGAAACGATCCATTATTCAAGCAAATACCTATTGTCTCGGCTAAGAGAAAATTTGATAGCATTAGCAAATTACCTTCTGGAAAAACCGACAATGCGGATAGAAAATATGAAGACCACGTTTGTCAGTTAATGGCATCCTTACTCTATCCTCATTTAGATTTTGCTGAGTCACAAAGTAGAACTGATACGGGAGTACTAATACGGGATTTGATTTTTTATAATAACCAAACATTTGATTTCTTAAAAGACATATATGACGACTATCATTGTAGACAGATCGTGATGGAATTAAAAAATGTTGCTAAGGTTGAAAGAGACCATGTTAACCAATTAAATAGATATTTAACGGACTCGTTTGGAGGATTTGGCATTCTAATAACAAGAAATCCACTACCTAGAGCAATATTTCGAAATACGATTGATCTTTGGTCCGGTCAACGTAAATGTATAATTGCATTGACAGATGAAGACTTGAAAATGATGGTATCCGTATATGAAAGCAAACAACGGAATCCAATTGAAGTAATAAAAAAGAAGTATTTAGAATTTAGGCGCAGTTGCCCATCCTAACAAAATTACAGGAGTGGAAAAAATGAACTTTAATGTAGGGTCTTTTGAAAAGGTACAGGCGCAACTCCAAGGCTTATTTGAAGAAGTAGGTGTCCTTTCTAAGAAAAAACCAGATGATGCTATCAATAAGTTTAAGCTTAACATTATAAATCCAATTCTAACCCAAGCGAATATTTTGCTGACAGATGATTACAAACCATTTCAAGATTTCGAAATTTTTGATGAAGAAAGCCTCCCTACAAACAGTGACGTCTTAATAGTACTTTCCCAATATCTCAATTGTTTGGAAAAACTAAGAGCAGACAATATCGTTATTAACGGTGGTGCTTGGTATTGGGCAATTAATAATCAAAAGACTAATATTCGTACGGGTCCACCGAAGAAATTATTGAGATAATTTTTTAGAAAGGAGCATCAAAATGACTAAAAAGAAAAATACAAATAACTTACCAACTAGAGAATTTACAGATAAGTTTGATATGCTTTCTCCAATGCTAAATGCTGCTTTGCATGAAATGCGTGAGTTATCAAAAAAGAAACAAGATGGAGTACTTAACCCCTTAAAGATAAAATTAATTAATAGACTTCTGGAAGATGTAAAAACATTATTAAACTCGGATCCGAGCACCCATTATCTTGAGCTATTAGATGATGAGTTATTACCGCAAAACAGTGATGCTGTTCTTGTCCTTGGTCAGTTCAATGCTGCTATGAATCAGTATCAGAATAAGTACTATGGATATCATGGTGGAACCAAACTTCATTGGTTAACAGTTGATTGAATACTTCATTTTTACATTCATTGTAAGAAATTAATCCAACATCTTTAGAAAACCTACAACAAGCCATCCTTTAAAGGATGGCTTGTTCATATATATTTCTCTTTAACCCCTGATAAATGGCTTAATAATCTTCTGTAATATCTTCAGGTTCAACGGATATATAAGATTTCAAGACTTCTATCACAGCATGTATCGGATAATCTTTTGATTGAGCTATTTCAAGATTACTCCATCCATTTTCGTATAATTTAGCAGCATCTTCGATTTCACTATCACCATCTACTGATTCGAATTCTCTTATGAGCTCTTGCCTTTTAAGTTCATCACACATTAACATAACCGATCACCTCAATTCTGCAATTGTAAGAAGTGCGGGAACATGTGTTCCTGTCTACATTATATCAAAATAATATATGTCTTTCCACAATAACTTAAGATTTGTATCCTCATCATTCTCGAGTACATAATGGCTTTAGGAATAGTACAGTTGATCACTGGCATTATTTTTTAGCTCTTCTAATTCGACATTTCTTCATATAAATCAAAATTGAGGAGGCCACATAGATGGCCTCCTCATATATAAGCCACCTCTTATTAAATAAACAAGAGTTGGGGAAGCGCTAAGTTTAGATTAGATTACTTAGTTCCAATGTCCGTACTAGAATGATTGCTTATTTTTTGCTTAATGACCTGAACATCCTCTGATAACCGCTCATATTGTTTGACAAGTCCTTCAAACTGCTTTGTAATTTCTGAAATAAAATTTAAAACCTTTCCTTCCCTGTCTATACTTTCTTGTTCTCTACGTCGGCTCTCTTTTAACTGGTAGTAGAAAAGAGAAATGAATAGTATAGCCCAAATTCCCTGTTTAGTTGCAATTTCGAATATCTGCTGTTCCATGCGCACTCCTCCTTTATATGATTCTGCTATTTAGATATTCCCCAAATTTGATCTTCGTACGCTGAACTAGCTTTCGCATTTTGGAATTGTATGAGCTCTCACCCATTATTGAAGCAATCTCCTGTAATTGATATCCTCGATCCAAGAGCTGAACTATAGAGGCATATCTCTGATTCAGCTGTGAAAATTCCAAGATGAGGGTCTTCGTCTGTTCTCCTTCTAGAAAGCATTCTTCTGCTGAGGGGCTTTGTTCAAATTCGAGTAGTGTTGCATTCTTCTCGTCGGATACCTCATTTATAGGCTTATCTAATGATATAGAAAGAAGACGTGCCTTCTCATATTTACGATCGTTATCAATTTTCCCTCGCGTCTCATAACACCGCCACACATCTGCTTCTCTTAATCTTAAGTTTGTGTATAAACGTGGTATAAAATCCCCCAGTTTAACGTCATATTCATTAGTCGCCTGAAATAGTCCCTGATTGAAAAAGGAAAAGAAGTCTTCAATAGGAATACATACCCCTGTTCTTTGAGCACGTTGATATGCCCTCTCTGCGCGCGCGTGAATGAGCGGTCTTAATTCACTGTACAATTGACTGAATGCCCACTGATCCTTATCTTGTGCGTAACTGTAGGCCAATTCGTTAATATGGCTGAGATCAATAGAGCGTTTCATCATCATTTTGTGAGCATCCCTCCGTTTTGTGTTCTATCTATTTATGTCGGATGGGAACACCTGTTCGTGACATATAGGAAAATTTATCATCTTTGGAAGGTCTGGTCAATAGAAAAAAACCCTGGTCATATATTTAATGACCACGGTTTTTATCGATATTGCTTATTTAATATGAGTTAAAAAATAGTTGAAATCACTCGTTAACTGAAGAATACATAGTCATTGGAGGAATTGTTGTAATAAAAGCCCGTTTTCTTCTCACTCGTAATAAAACAAAAACCCCGCATTGGCTTAACGGGGCTCTACTTTATACATCTCGGTCTCTCATTTGGTTCACTATCATTAAAGCTTCGCGTAAATTCTCCAAGCTCCCGCCTTCATTAAATTCCTTCACTAATTCTGCTACATATAAAATATCATTTGCTGCTCCGGAATCATTTACCGTGTGTGCTAACGCTTCATATACGACAGGTTCAAGAGCATGGCTATCTATGCGGGTTATATACGTTCCGTTCCACGATATAATTCGTTCTAGCCGCTTACTTGCATCATTAAAAGACAAAGTCACATCGGGCTTGCTTGAAAATTCGTCCAGTATAAAGGTTTTAAAGGCTAATCCGCCAATAACGAGTACGGCTAAAGTAATAATGACTATGTTGCGTTTTAATTTCATGGTCATGAAAACATACCCCCTTTAAGTCTTTTACATAATTTATCATACTAAAATTCTTATCGAGTCACAAACAAAAAATTTCCCGCGACATATGTAAGTGAGGGGCGAAAGCATCCCTTGAAAAATTGAAAGGGGAAATTTAAATGGCAACTTTTTTTTATATCGCAAACGGTAATGCGTTCATACTCGAAAACCTTAATAATGAAATACAACCGCATGAATATTGTGTGAGTGGTAACGTCGGTGACATTCCGGTTACGGACGATTCTTCGTTACTAAACTCGGTTCGTGTGTTAACCGGTACAGGTTGGCGAGTAGGTTACGTTGACGATTTATACCAAAAGTTCGAATATCTCGGCAGGGTTCCAGACCAAGGGAATTTGAATATTGGAGGCGTATCGCATTCGATTCATGGCATTCGTCGCGCCGCTCAAGTGGTAAACGGATCCGGAACCACTTTATTTACTTCGTTAAGTACAACGAAAGTAGCGGTTGAGAACGCTTGGACAGAAGCACATCCGAATTCGGCGTACTATAGCTATTGCCGTTTTAACTATTATTATGATTCTGCAAACCAAACTTGGAAAAAAGCCGCACCTTCGGGTCAAGCTGCTTATTTGCAAACAGGAATAGCATTGCCTAACGGCAGTTCCGCCGCAGTATTCAACTTTAAGCACACATAATATTCTCATTTAAGAAAAGCAGATTTAAGCAACACAACATTCCAAACACAAAAAAAATAAAAAGGTGGAATTTCAATGGCTCATTATTGGGTTTATGTTTACGGTGGAGCGGACGGGTATTGCGCAGACCCTACTGGAGCATTTTCAGTTTATATGCGCAAAGGTCAACTAATCTATGCTGGAAACGGCCAATTAAGAACTTACAATGCAGGATGGAAAACGTTGAAATATAATTACCTTTCAACTGATTACATGTATGAATTAACGAAAATGGGTACAAACGGGAATGAGTATGTGAACATTTACCGCTTGAACTATTACAATTGTAAAGTATACGGTGATAATTATTGCTACTTGCCGACGGTCGGTGCAGTTTATACACCACGAAGCACGGTTGTATGTTCTAACGAAGCGTCAACGAGCGTTTTCAACGTTACAACGAATATGAAATTAGTATTTTATCCTGGTCATGCAACGTTAACAGGTGAAATCGGTGAAGTGTTTGGCTATACAAGAGGAGAAGGTGGCTCAGAAGCCTCCGATATGGCATACATTCGAGTATGGGGTTATAAAGACCCGAACGGAGCATACCACAAGTTCGAAGGCGGTCGCTGGTTTGCATATATCCCTTTTACTTCATTGCCAGCTAGTTACGTAATCAACACCATTTAAACCATACACGTCCTACCTTACGGGTAGGACTTTTTTTGTACAGTTGAACATTATTAGACAGAGATTAATCGTCGTGTCGAATCTTTTCAATAGTCTGTTTTAAATAATTCAGTCTACTTTGATCAATCCAATTATTTATGAGTATGTGCCTAATAATGTCGTGACAGGCCGATCTAGTTTTGGAATCAAGGTTTTTTGATTCTTTAGCCAGTGAGGTATATTCATCAACAAAGGCTGTTAATGATTTTTCTACAATATTTCTCTTAGAAAGAGGAGTTGACGGAATCTCTACTCCCTTTCGGACACTACAATCAAATACAATTTGTCGCATAAGTGATATGAAATATTGTGCTTCACTTGCTGCAACCTCGTGAATATACCCTTCAAAATGCATTTTCAATAATGTATTTTTTTTGTGCCCTTCTATTATTGGAATCTTATTAACAAGAATCTCATGATATTTTTTTGTTGTGGAACCCAGATTACGCAAAACACCGATCTCATTTAGTTTATTGATAAAATCATACATTGTGAAAATATAATTAGATCCTTCTGAAACATTGTTGTTTATACGTAGGTAGCCTTGTCTTCGTAAATTCATGAATTTTTCTTTAGTATCATCAAGCCATATACGATGTGCTTCTTTTCTCTTTAGTTCAGAATATCTACGACGATTCATAATTTGGTCAAAAATCCAAAGTTGCCAAAGCTGAGGTGGAGTCACAATTAAATCGCTATATCTCACATCAAGATGAAATATGCCAGGAAAATTTATAGGTGTTAATTTGTAACGCTTAATTAGTGTATCAAACAGTGTTTTTTCATTTTGAGTAAAACGATTTGCAAATGTATGCCTGTCACTAAAGATCTCTATATAATAGTCCTGCAATTTCTTAGATTTTTTTTGTTCTTCAAGATATTCTCTTTCTGCTTCTGCATCCCGTTTTCTTATTATTTCACGTTCTCGTTCTAATCTAATCTGTTCCAAAGCCACACGCTTTCGTTCTTGCTGCATAAGTAACTCATCAATTGCTTTAAACCATAAACAATTATCTTGTATCCATACATTACTAATTAAATCCTCAAGTCGATTTGATCCTGATAACTCATTAAAGAAAATGGATCCATTAAGAACAATTGAAAACTGTTCACTCTCAGGGTTCAAATATTGTAACCTTTCCGTAGCGTTATAAATAGCAGATTCTAATCCTATAATTTTAAGTGAGTTATTGTTAAGTCTAAGAATGTCAGAGCTAAGAATCCATATATCATGCACGCCAGCAAGTCCATATAGTTCGTGTCGTTCCTTCCATATCTCACCGGTTATTTTAGAGCATTGAAACTCAAACGCATACATTCGACCATCAGGATAAATCATCATGACATCAGAACGTTGATTTGTAGCTGTTACGGAATATTCAAGTTCAATCTGGCAATCCGGATAGTATTGTTTTAACCAAGTATAAATCAATAGTTTCCCTGCTCGGTGAGTTGGTGACTCAGGTTCGTTGTATGGATTTGGGTTATCGCAATCTTTTTTGAAGTGATAAAAGTGGGGCCTTTTTGTCCCAGATCGAAATCGAACTATTGTTCCACAATCTGGACAGCATAGTTCATTTTGTTTAGAACGTGTACGTATTGAATCCTCTTTTTCTTCAAATGAATAAAAGCGCTGACCAGCTAAATTTTCAGCAACGAACATTTACTAATCCCACCTGCCAGAAGAGATTTATATCGACTGATTTTCTAATTTAGTAAATCAATCCCAATACTCAGTTTACCTTTTTAATCAAAAGGATTCTACTGGTGGGAGATACATATGAATCCCTTAATTATAAGCAGCATATTTATTGTCCGGAGTTTACATACTGACACCCCAGTCATTTTTGGTAAAGCCCACCGGCCACATTGGCCAATGGGCTTACATTATATTATTTACGAGATATAGCCATCATGTTTAACCAGGCTAATTCAGATAAGGTAAGCTTCTTATTCTTAACCTTATCCAACCAGGATTTATCTGATATTTTTTCCTCTTCAAGTAGCTCTTCCAAACAATTTTCGAGAGCACTCCATTGATAATTAGTTAAATCCAAAATATCTTCCTCCTCCTCCAAAACATCATATTTAGACAAATTATTGGCGTTGATCAGCACAACCAGTTTATCTGCATAACCTGAATCCGTAGCGTAACCGCACTTGTAAAGCATCTCCGCTTGATCCTCCGGAGTATTTACTGCTCGTACTCGATCATAACGTGGGAGTTGTAACAGCAAGTCTTGATCCTTGTAGAAGTCATACAGGCTATCATAGACACGGAAATGAGCAGATGTATTGATTTCGTTTCCACCGTACTCTTCCCAAGTGCCCTTTTTAATGCTGCGACCTTTCCAAAATTCGTTTGGCGTGCCACTTCCAACTTTGATCCCGCCGAGATTATACCAATCATGAATAACGCAGCCGGTTTCTAAAATATTCTGGGCAAGTCTAACCGACGGGAGCAATGGTGACCCCTCTTTCCTTACCCTCTGCACGATCGGGGCGAGCTTGGCTATAAAGGCAACCCTACTAAGTTGAGTCATCCTATTCACCCTTTCTTTTTGGCATAATTAAAATTGTCCCTAACCTATTGATCTCTATTGTTGAGGTCTCATCCATACAACCAATTGCTGATCCTTTAAGCAATTCTCTCAATGAATTCCTATTACTTGATTGATTCTAAACTGCAATTAAAAAAGGCAGTGTAGGTACAAGAGACCTAAACTGCCTGAATTTGAAATTCTAATCAGTTGTCATATGTTTCTTCAACGATTTTATTGTTAACATATGTCCAAAATGCTAATGATGCATCCTGTGCCTGTGAAACCGTATAATTCGGTACATTGAAAACTTGTTGAAAGAGTAACCGGAGTGCATTAAGACCGGTATCGCTTCCAGTCAGAAGAAATATTGATTTATCATATAATTGATCCATTCCTCCAGCATCATTGACAGCGAATTCTGTGAAGCGCGTCTGTGCTTGACCCGTAGAATTGTAATAATTTCGAACTGCAACATTCACTGAGAGACTAGGGTTATTATTCAGATATGTTCCGATGTTTACAGAATCCACGTCAGCCAACATATCTTCAATATTAAATGAACTAACGTTTTTCGGGCCAGCAATAAGATTGTTGCATGCTTGATAGAAGGTACTTCCATTGTTATTCTCCATTGCGCGTATGGCATCTGCAATAAGCGTCATTAAATCCCCCGCCCATCCAGCAAACTCAGGAATTACGGAACCATCTGTAAGAAAAGTAACAGAGTTCATTGTTGCGAAGAAATGAGGAACATCCATTTTTTGTCCTGTTTTTGTATCATAAAAAGTTTCAATTTGAATCTCTTCGACGCCAAATTGCAGTTTTATAAAATTAATAAACTCTATGTTTACTATTCCTGCAGAAGGAGCCCATATGATCTGTCCGTATTCTTGATGTCGAAAAAACTGCATCGTTAGTTGATTGGCTAGATATACATCATTATCAGTATATAACAAGGCATAATTGTAGACCGAATCGAGTTGGTTAAAGAAAATGTTATTCTGCACCGTGGGACTAGTCGGTTCATTCACAGCTGAATCAACTGAGTTAGATGCTAGATCTCTTCCCGAGGCAATATTCTTATCAATTTCGATTTGTCCTACACCAGCACCTATTGTAATAGTTGTAATTTGGTCAAATGCCCAGTTCTCTGGAAGAGGATATCCTAAATTACCCGAAAACCCACTGGACATGTCACTAACAAAACTAGTAACAGCATACCCTGCTTTGGACACTCTACTGCATATATTACGAGGACCATAAACACCAATACGATAGTTCGACCCAGACGCCGACATTGTACTATGAAGCGCTTTAAAATATGGGAGAATATTAGTCGTAACGTCGCCGTCAAGAGCATCAAAATCAACAGCAAAATAAATCGTTGTACCAGCCTTAAATCCGTATGATTTTGCAGCTTTTATTGCATCTGCAGCATCTTTTGCACCTTGATATGGGATGAAATAACCAAGATGGTTGCCTACAGTTTGATATATCGGAAAGATTTTCAAACCACTAGATAAGATCACCTGAAGTTCATTCATTTTGAGTCGTTTCCAGTCACCACCAACGATATACCTACCAACAGTTGTATAGCCATTAGTTAGAAGTGTTTGAGCTCGCTCAGGTGTAATCTCCGTCACGCAATCACAAGCCGTTCCTGGTCTATCTCTATCGCCATAGGAAACCATAAGCGATGACCATGTTGATTTACCAACACTTCCATCAACTGTGAGTTTTGTGAACTCTTGAAATTGCCTCACTGCTGTTCGGCAACCTGGACCAAATGAACCATCAAACCCATTTGGATCCCTACCGTTTACATATAAGGCATATTGCAATATAAGTACAAACTTTTGATTAGTGCTGCCATAAGAAAGTGTAGGTAAGAGTGAAATTGTTTGTGGCCCGAATGTACCATTAGGTGAAGCTATGCCTTCTTCGACCTGCAGGGCATATATCAGTGCTTTATTAGTATTTCGATCATACCTACCGTCAGTTGGTATAAGACCAATTACATGATTATAATCACGATTAAGATTTTGTTGGATGGTCCGTATCTTAGGATCCCCTATTAATTTAAACGCATCCATATTAAGTAGTGCCTTGAAAATCATTGGAGTAGTCACACCATCTGCAATCGTGAGGCCTGCATCAAGTTGAAAACTTTGTATTGCACTTTTCGTACCTGGTCCATATGTGCCAGTGAATCCAGTCGGGTTATATCCTTTGCAATAAAGTGCTCCTTGAAGAATTTGAATAATATTGCTAGAACTCGATATTACCGAAAGCGTTGGACATAAACTTGTTGTTAGAGGACCAAACGTTCCATTAGGAGGGTCAATACCAAGCTCAATCTGCAAAGCCGTAATTAAGGCTCCCATTGTAGGCCATCCAGTCTTACCAGTCTCTTCAACTCCTGGATAATCCGGATAATTCGAATAATGATCGTTTAACCAAACTTGAACTGCAAATACCATTTGATCCATATTTATGCCTCGCCTTCTTTTTTGATTGAACATTTTTAACAAAAACGGTGTTCATTCAATTATGTCGGCTCGACTTATTTATTTGTGACTGAAAACATTTCTATTTTTCATTACGGATTTAGTGGATCAGGTAATTTTTGAATGAGAAATTCATTACCATCACTAAAGACTATTCTAAGAGGGTCGTGTTTGATCACGTATCGATTATCTAATAGTTGTTTTTTTATACTATAGCCAATCTTAAATTCATGAGTATTTATTATCTTATAAGTCAGTGGTCCAGTCTTTTCCATTATAACTAGCGAACTATATCTAATTGTTGGATAATTAAATTTCACAGTTGCAATTAGCTCAAGATTTTCTTCTTTAATGTTTATTGGATGTAATTCACCTTCATTAACCATTTCGCAAAAATTATATGCCGCAACAGCAACTACAAGTGGGATACAAGCAAGTAATAGTTTCGACCGTACACGTTTAGCTTTGAATATAGCTGGTGTAAAGAATGGAGCAAGAAAAAATAACACAATTAGGGCAGGGAATAACCAGTATTCTGGAAAAAGACCCACAAAAATAATCTGTCCCGGTGGTGTTATCTTATTACTTAATATCAATAAAACGCATATGATTATTTCAATTATGATAATTCCCTTCATCCATAACCTTGAATGATTTGACATTGAAAGCCTCCTTTCTTTCGACCTTACACATACTATAATATAGACAACATATTCCTCTATTTAGTTTCAGTTCTTTGATAAGATTAAAATATTTTTCTTGACTCTTCAGTTTAACAGCATAACACCTAATCCTTCGATACTTTGACTTCATTACTACTTCGCATCTGCCCTTTCGGACTTGTGACGATCCTGCCAAGGGAGCTTAATAAAAAAAAAGGAGCAGCAGCCATAGCAAACTGCCCCCTTGTTGTTACGCAACTGGTCTCTTACTCTTTAGAATGTGTATGCTATAAAGCCAACTCTCAAGATGTGGGAAGTAAATCCTCAGTCCAAACTCTTAGTCCTAGCGCTTTTTATTTCGCGTATACAAAGTTACAATTAGCGCGAACATATTGCTCTTCGCGTATTTTTATCGTTTCATCCGTGATTTCCTCAATGCGTCCGGATCCGATGAGTTCACCGTCCTGGAACGCTAATATAATTTCTTGATCGAGAGCGGCCGTATAAAAATGAACCGGCGCAATTAACTCTCGGAAACCTTTATACTTCATAATCGCACCTCTTACTTTTTCATCATGAAAGATCTATAACTGGTAAATAAGTTTAATCAATTTTTCACTCATGATCCATGAACCAGATACTCGCTTGCCATCTTTAATGTGTTCATCTTGATTTACAATAAGAAATTTTGCACCTTCAACTCCCATCCATCTGCAGAACGTCCCCTCTCTAATTTTTCCATCCTCCATGTAGATTTCGATTCTCTGTCCTATCTGTAAGCCATTGAAACGCTCAGACATAAGGATCTTCTCCTTTACTCTTTTTTATTGTATTTGATCTCAAAAACAAAAAAAAGCACCGCCAACAAACCCAGACGGGTCGGTAGGCGGTGCTTCCGCTTTTTACTTATTTGATTATTTTTTATTATAGCTATTTCAGATCTTATAGGCAATACATACTCAACTACGTCAATTCATTAGTGAGAACATCAATCTAATCATCTGGCACATCACCATCTTGCCATGTATCTTCAACTTCATTATCCTCAGCAGCCTCAATCTCCCGTTCAAGCTGCATGAGAGCTCGTGCTTCTTCGACACTTATTGCTTTCCCGATTTCTCTTTCTCTCTTTTCTAAAAGTCTTTGCGTTAAAGTCATATCCAAATTGGTTCTCCCTTCCGATTAGTAAAGCATAAAATTTCAGAGCAGATTTTGATTACTTTTTCAAAAGTTCCATACATCTTGCGCAGCGCGGAACGGATTCCGCATACTTGGTTAGTTTATATAAATGTTTAAAATCCTTCTTACAACCTGTACATGTCCCACCGGCGACTACATACATGCTATCCTTCACTTCAATTCCGAAATTCATGATCATTCTCTCCTTCCTCGCCTGCCCGTTAGGATTTCATTTTAAATAGGCAATCCAGCTGTAATTAGCTCGGTATTCGTGTCGATAACCGAGCTTTTTCAAATACGTGGTAGCCGCACTTTCAAAACGGATTGGAACAAATATAATCACGCCTCTGTCAATTGAAGGATGTAGCTCGTGCTCAGGTATATGGGCTGTAAGCCACTTTCTTGTTTGTTCCTCCAACTTTAACCCTCCTAATCCTTGCATCCATTTGGCTATTTCGAATCTATCTATTAACTAACATACTCATGGCTGCTTCCTACCACGTACGCGATATCATCAGAAACGCCATAATAGCGCGGATGCTTCACTTTAACGATGGCGATAATGGCAGGACCTTTTAGCGTATCCGAGTAGTAATAAGGCGGCCCACTGTGATAAACCTGCGGGAAGGTCCCCGTTTCTACACGTTCAAACCACACAAGCTCAAAGGGATCACGCCATATTCCTCCTGGCATCGGCTGCAGCAGCCCATCTAATTTAAAGGACGTCTGCATCGATTGCCTCAGCACCCTTTCCGCCTCTACGGGATCAAAACGAATGTTTCCGATCTCCAGCTCATCTTCCACAATCTGAAGGGAGGCATCGTGCGTGGCCAGATCCATCCCTTCCTTCAGGTTAGCTTTCAATTTTGTCTGCAGATACTCATCCTGATTCCAGGCGCTATAGATAAAAAAGATTGGCGACAACAACAGGAGCATGATCACCCATTTCATGATCGTTCCTCAATATGCTCACTCATGATTGCAACTGGATAATAGTAATCTCTCGCCTCATCACTACCGAACAAATTGAAAATTTGGGTGATGCCTTGCGGATACTGTAAGGTAATTTCAATCTGCTCCCCGCGAGCTGCTGTGGTCGTTGTACCGGTTAACTGAATCTTATCGCGGTCAAAGTATACCGCTGCCAGTTGATCAAGGATTTTTGTTTTGATTTCTGGCGTTAACCGCCCTTCCAACGCCGCTAAGTGCGCTGCTTCGAATGCTTTTTTTTGTAACACTTGATCTTTGTACTGTACCGTCCGCTCAATACCAGGCTGAAAGATGAAATAAAGGAAGAATGGCGACAAGATGACAAACGCAATGACCGTTTTCATGAAAATGCCAGCATGTCCGTGTAGACATGCTGGCAACCCTCCTTCTTATGGCAGCTGTGTTGGAATGGTTACGCTGTTTGTAATCGCATGGGAACGTTCTTTTTGCGTCTTTGCGTCGCCAAATGTACCATCATCTGCGAATACCGTTAAACTAATCAAGATAATGGTTGCGGCAAGTAAGATAACTGTTGCGATTGCGTTTTGCATGTGGAAACTCTCCTTTGGCCCTTCAGGGGCTTTGTATTTTAGTTCAGTGCATCAAGCAGAATATTTTTGTACGCATTCGTAGCCACGTTGACGAAATAAATAACTGATATGATGGCCATAAAGACCACGGTATGCCCGATATATCCGTTTACCTTCAAGCGCTGCTTTCGCCGCTGTCTCCGGAAATCAAGAAAGGTATCATAGTTTTTATCGAGCAGATCCACAGCCATTTCGGGGTTTGATTCATTGATTTTTTCAAGCAAGTCTGCCAGTGTTTTTGCCTCTTTCGTTCCCACCCGCTGGCCGAAATCTTTGAATGCTTTCGAACCAATGACGGGCAAATCGAGTAAAAGCCGGTCTAGATCGGTGCGAAGTGCTTTTGTGAACACCCTGAATTCGGTTAGCTTGGCATACACGCTTTGGTAATGCTCATTGCTCTCCGCTTGATAGTCGTTGAAGATGAGCATATACAAATCAATAACTTCATCACCCTTTTGTTTCTGTCTCTCCTTACCGGCCATCACCAAGAACATGCGTCCTGGCGCAAACGAAGTACCGGTTAGCGTCAACATATAGAGCAATCCTGTAATCATCATGCCTTTCAGCGGATACTCCTGATAAAGCAAGAAAAATAAATGTAAGAGTATAACGGCTGCTAGAAAAAATACATCACGATAAAACTTGTACTGCCAGGCAGAGCCGCTCTTTAAAAATCCCGCGAATGTGAAGGCAGCGTCTAGCTCCTCATCGTGATAGAGGTCTGTCATGCGTCCCCTCTGACCACGTACAAACGATGCAAGCTGCTGCAGTAAATGGGGTGGGCTCCTGCGCCGCACGTAGAGCACTTCTCGTATAAAGAACAATAGGGAAACCAACATCACAATATATATACTTATTTTTCCAACATGGATAAGCATCGGCTACACCTCAATTTTAGGCTTGGACAAAATGAGCGAGGTCACTAAGCCAACCACTACAAAAACGATACATAACATTAAAGCTTGCAGCGTTTTTGGATCGTCAAACAAGACACGAAAAATGGCACCTTCAAACATTTGATTAATCCCAAAAATCGATGCGGGGACGAGAACGAGTGGAAAGTACCCCATAATGATCGAGTCCATATATTCTGATTTTTCAGCTTCTACGATCCGCTTTGATTCCTGCATATCCGTATGCACCTTTTCAAGTGCTCGGCTAATATCTCTGTTTTCCTTCGCTGCTTTTGTGAACAACACACCGAGCTGTTTGGCCCAGCTGTTCCCGATTTGGTAGGTAAATAACGCTACGCCTTCACGGATCGCCATTTTCCCCTGCAGCTGCAGGATGGTCACTAAGCTGCTAAATGCTCGCTTCATGGTCCCCTGCAGCTCATTCGTGGTGTCATACAGCGCATGATATAAATCCCCTTGATTGCTTGGGCTCCGATATTTAAGCAGGAGCAGCTCCGACGCTTCGATTAAGGCATAACTATTTTCACGTCGGAGGTTATAGAGCTTTACTCGGCGTAAGCCATACGGCAGCAAAGAGGTCAAGCCAGCAAAACCAAATGCTCGTTTGTTCCACCAGCTTAAAAACTCTCCCCCACTAAAACCAAGCAGTAACACCACATAGACAATCACGAACAACACGAGACTTATCGTAAAAAATTGGCTGATGGTGTTTCGGTGGAAGGTCTTGCTGGTTGATCGCAGCAATAATTCGAGATGACCGAACGTTTTCTCTTCTTCGGCTTTATGTTTCACATGCGGCGTATCCAGATAAGTGGGTACGCTCCATGATCGAAACAACACCGATTGCATCCCACCAACGAATCCGAATGTGCAGCCTGCGTAAGCTAACATGAGGACGGCTTTTAACAGCGTTTCAACCGATATGTTTAACTGTGCAATCATGCACTACCCTCCTCACGGCTACTCAATGCGTATTCCACATTGGGTCCAATCATTGGTTTTTGACTGGCTAACCGTGTAAGGGTTGAAAAAGCAGCTTCTGCATAATTCGGCGCGGTTTCCTTCATTTTTCGCCTGATATCCGGCGAGAGATCATCACAATACGTCCAACTGTTTTGCTCCGGTTCCCAGCGCATGATATCGTGGCAGCTTACCTCAAAGGTATACGAATCTAGCCTAATTTCCGCGATCCTCAGCAGCATTTTGGATCCATCTTCTCGCTCTTTCATCACCAGTGCGAGATGCACGTTCTCCGCTACGCGAATCAGTTCCTCGCTATATTGGCGATTCGGAAACCGCTGGAGCACATTACGTGCCAATTGGCCTGCAATATTTGCGATTTTTTCCGTGTGGTAGCTCGTCATGGAACCGCCTTTTCCCTTTTCACACGCGATAAGGAAAATTTCCGTCTCGATACTACGTGTCTCACCGACGATGGCAAAAACGTAATCGGAGCGCAGAACAAGATCAAATACCTGGTCGTAATCTTCATCTTTCTTGACGACAAACTCAACCAATTGATCATCTTCGTGAATTTCACTCAATTTTAACTCCGAGTGACCGCGTTCGATGGTTACAGCTACCTTGCCCTCTTTGCGTCTTTCCGCATAAAGGGCCTTAATCAATGTGCTTTTACCGGATCTTACCTCACCTGAAACGATGAGATTAAGCAGGGATTGAGCGAATCCCCTTAGCAATAGAAGAGCTTCTGCAGGGATGCTCCCTGATGTAACAAAGTCTTCTAATACCGGAGCGCGCATGGTGTAATTCCGAAAAATAATGGTAGGGCGACGAACGAGCGGCGGAATCATAATCGTCACCCGTGTCCCATCCTCCAGATCGAGCTCGAGTTTTGGATTGTATTTGTTCACATGTGAAAACTCATCCTTCATCCGGATTTTTTCTATGATATTCTCGATAACCTCCTCCTCCGACTCATAGCCAAATGGCTGAAGTGCCGGTTCACCAGGGATATCAAAAAATATCTTACGGCCCATGATGCGAGCTGATTGAGAAATGGGATACTTCGGATGGGTCTTCCATACAGATATGGGTCCTAGACCAAAGGTTTGCTGGAATATCGCTTCCACGAGAGAGTGATAATGGCTGGGCTGCTTGATGTGCTGCAGCTGATTCAACCGGACATACTCTTCGATTTCACCTTTAAATAACTGTACGGCCTCCGGCTTCCCGATAACTGCCTCATGCTGCAGCAGCTGCCATTTCTTCATATCTTTATCCGAACGCTTTTCATTTTTATCGCGAAAGGCTTTTTGGATCTGATTGCATAGTGATTTGAAATCTTCGCTCATGGTCGGAGTGCTTGGGACTTGATCAATAGACTGGTGAACGCCCGTTTTTATTTCAGATTCCAGTTCTGACACATGAAAATCATGATCACGCCATTGACTCATTGCGCTGCTCTCCTTCCAAACCATGGACGTTTCGCGGTTTCGTTACGAGCTGGCCAGCTAAAACGGGATTGTAATAAATCAACCATACGCTGCAGCTGATCTGCATATTTTGGATGATCAACCGTCGTGAGTAACCGGCGCTCCATTTCGCATAACATGCCATCATCCTTTAGGTCAGGCAGCCACCCAATAAGCGGTAATTCCAGGCTACGTCCAATTTCCTTGGTATCCCCCCATTGCTTAGACCATTTATTAATGAGCAGCATAAAAGATAGCTGTTGATCTTGCGAAACCATTTGAATTAAGGATTCATATCGCTTCCAGTTGACGAGTGCTGCTGGGTGCTGAGTCGTTACGAGAATGCGTAAGTCCGCATGAAGCAAAGCTTGTAGGCAAAGATTATTGTCTGGATTGGATCCTGCATCGAGGAGCACGACGTCAAAAGCTTCTCTCGCACATGCGACCACATGGGCTACCGATTCTGACGTGTACCGATAGCGTTTCGTCGGATCCGCATTACCTGCCAAATACGCGAAGTTTTTGGCTTGATGCATATGTGCCACAAGCTCATTTGGTGTCAAAATGCCACCATCTTTAATCTGGGTGTACAGATTATTTAAGTAGCTGCCTGCATACGTCATAAAGGAGTCACCAGGCGAGAAAGCATCCAGACCAATGACCGCTACTTTCCTATCCATCCGTTTACCGATTTCATCTGCCAGAGCGAACGTACTGGCGGTCAGTCCGGACTGCGATTTGGATCCAACTAGCGTAATCACTTGCCCACCCGTTTTCACTGTCGGTGAGACTCCCATATAGCGCTGATAAATCAATTCGACGATTTGTGCGACGGTTCGCTTCGGCCGATTCACTCCGATAGCTAGCCGCTGACATACCAGCACCGTTTCCTCTGTCACACCGGCATCTGCTTTATTGCTAAGCAGATAAAGCAGCTTCTTGTCTGCCAATACCTCTGCTATGCCTTCAAGCTCATGCGGCTGAATCAACCGATCCGATAGGAGCACAAGATCACATGACTTGAAGGTTTCTTTTATCAGATCCATTTGAGTCGTTTCTTGCAAGGTGAAAACCGCTTCCGCTTGCGGAATTTGGCGTAATTGCCGACTGAGTTCTTGATCGTTTCCAAGGAATCCAATGTTCATGATCCGTACCCCACTATAAATTGATAACCGCTCGCTGCCTTCTCGGATAGTAATTTCAATTGATCCGGCGTCAGTTGGAGCTCCAGCTTACGGCCTCGAACGGTTGCATCTACCCGTACATTGGGATTAGCGTTTTCCTCTGCATTCTTCACTTCATTTGATCCGGCATCCTTGTAGTAAGCAACCACAATCTCCTCCGCCACTTTCTCTGCTTGGGATAATAGAGGTTCGGATACGCCCGTTTCCGGATTTACCTTATCTTCATCCCTAGGAACCGCAAAAATCGTAATGCGGTCTAGTCTGCGCAAACTGCCTGGTACGGATAAAATCCAATCTTCCGGTAATTCCACGACGGTTGCCCCTGGTACACTAAGTAGCGAGGTCTTGTCCACACGATTAACCGTCATTTGGTCGCCTGCTTCAATGAGCTGAAGCGCTTCTTGGCCGACTAATACATGCGCTTCCTCTGCCGGTATCGCGCCTGTGATCACGTAATCCTCTTTGATGCGAACGATCATCAAATCATCCTCCGTAATCGGCTCGTGCGGCAGTAATTGCTTGGACGCCACAACCACATTCTGCGTATCCACCATGACTGTCCATCTGGTATCTAAGAAATAAAGCAATACGAGCGCGGCCGTCATCCCGAATAGATAGAGCAGCAGCCGGTTTATTTTCTTCAGACTTAACTTCATCTCGTTCTCCTCTCCATTAGGAAGATTTCACTTTTAACCATTGTGAGCGCAGCTGCGCAAGCGGTTCTTCTACCCCTTGCCAGTAGATGGCCTCTGGTAATTGAGCCAATAATCGTTCAAACTTCTGTTCCTCTTGCCCTCGATCAGCGTTTTGCCCTTGTGGGATAAGCTGAACCACTCGCTGGCAAGCCTCCTGCAGCGTCATGACCTGGCTTAATTTTTTCAGCTCCGAGAGCGCGACAATATCCTGCTCCGTGAGCTGTCTGCGGTTATTCTCTTTCCGCTCAAAAACGTAACCCGATTGTTCTAACAGCGGGAGCCAACGACGCAAGCTGCTCTCCGCCATCTGTAGTCGTTTCGCTACATCGCTCATAGCAATCTCATTCACTATCGTCAGCTCCTATCACCTACCGAAAATCTTGTTGCATCTCATGATCGCTGTTAAAACAACAACTATCATGTCGTTCATGCGATCATTGAGCGCTACTTACTGCTTCTTGATTGGCCAGATATTAACCGCCACCCTCCTTTTTCATATCGTGCTACCTCTTTTCTCTAACACAAGCATAGCAAGGTTTTTTATCGCATTCGTACGCAAATCGTAAGCAAAAAGTATGATGATTTTTCAAGGTTATCCACATTTTATTAACCGATCATACCCAAGTCATAGCGATCACCATCCTAATTTACTGATCGCTTTTTTTAGCATGGAGATATTTTTAGCCTGACCCTAGAAAATGAAAAAGCGACCGCCAAGGACGATAAAAAGTTGTCCTAGACTGTCGCTATGTATTGATTATTTTATTCTTTTTAAACGACAAGCAAAATAAAAACTTGAAGACTGAAAATAAAGAAGGATATTTTTGTATAAATATCGAATTATGTCACACAAAGGAGATGTTTATGCTACATATTTCGATATAAAAAAAATGAAGATTTAGAAAAATGGTAAACAACACTAGTAAGGGGAGATATCTTTGAATAAAGTTAGCAAAATCAAATACTTAACATCTGGTTTTCTGTTAGGGGCCATATTTTTCACGGGAATTTCTTATGCAGCTACAAATATTAACGTGAATATTATTCCTTTAAAGTTTGTTGTTAATGGAACTGAGACCACACCACTAAATAACAAATTTAATAATAACGGGGAGAGCGTTCCTGCATCATTTGTCTATAAAGGAACAACATACCTTCCAGTACGATTAATTTCAGACATGATTGGTATGCCAATAGAGTGGGATGGGAAAAACCAATCCGTTCATTTAGGGAATGAACAGCTTAAAGGAAAGCAATTTAAATATTTATCTGATTTGTCGGCATATTCATTTGATGGTACTTATGCAAACATAAAAGTTCGTTCCGATTTAAGTATGAATGGGGTAGGATACAAAGGGATAGCAATAACAAGCTATGGTGATCCTGCAATCGCTAAGTACAACCTTAATGCATCTTACAAAACCTTTTCATTTTTATTAGGTATAGATACTAATAGTGATTCTTTTAAGCAACAAGAAGTAAAAATAATTGGTGACGGTAATGAGCTTTGGCAAGGAG
The DNA here is from genome assembly GCF_056269165.1 of Paenibacillus sp. J22R232. Lineage (NCBI taxonomy): Bacteria > Bacillati > Bacillota > Bacilli > Caryophanales > Paenibacillaceae > Paenibacillus > Paenibacillus sp. J22R232. Next base: position 139,006 of record NZ_JBWDNK010000005.1, read on the forward strand.
TTATTTTTCAAGGGCTTGCGCCGCAAAAAGTAAATATCGATGTGACAAATATACTAAAATTAGAGATTCATGCTATACCCAATGATGAATTTTATGGTTACACAACTGTTGACCTAGCAAATCCACTTTTAGTAAATTGATTAACAAGTACTCTTAAGCTGAGAAGCGCTCGGATTAACTATCCAAGCGCTTTTCATTTTTTTTCTAAATTCTTCTACTACAAGTCTTCATTCTTTAACTCGCCGATAATACTTCGTCAACTCTATAGCATCAATAGCTACTGCAGTAATCGATTAAGCCCTTTTGACCATTGACCACTATGAATAATAACTGCCCCATGGTTCTCACCTCAGCCACTCCTCCCCATTAGTTTTTGTAAATGTTATAGCCATCCATCGTTCCAATCAAAAGACCGTAATTAAGCTTTCTACGACTGACTTTATAATCATGGATATCATCATGCTCCACCGTCATACTACGATCACTCCATACTTTTACGAGATTCTCATTGATTCTTAAAAACTTGGCGAGAACTTCATGATTAGCATCAACAACTTGCATAAAATCAGCTCTTTTCCGTTAATTTTATGAAGAAGGCCGATCCTCAACGGGATCGGCCTTCTTTCTTATTTATAAAAATGTGCCAGTACATTAATTAAATCCTCTGGATTATGATTTAGATGATGTAATCATACTTAAAGAGTGTTGAGGTTTGTGGGATAACATCACCCTACTAAACACCCAATATTTTAAAAATGGTTTTTAGTCTATTTAATAACTGGCTGTTCGTCCATGCCTTATATAAGTAGCTCACGTACACTGAACCATATTTATAGGGAGGTGTCGTTATTGAGTTGTGCGGATAAAAAAAAATCGTGCAAAAGGAAAACCATAATTATTTGCCATCCAAAAGGAAAAAAAAAGAAACGACGTCTTTTAGTTATTAAGAAAATAGTGCGAGTAAAGTGTCCCCCACCTCGAGGCCAGCAATTACTTCAAGGAATTGCGCAAGCAATTGCAGAAGCTGGACCTCAAGGACTCGCGGGAGCTCTGGGTCCCCGAGGACTTATGGGACTTGTAGGAGCAATAGGCTCACTTGGCCCTCAAGGATTGGCAGGGCTTGCAGGAGTGCTAGGTGCAGCTGGATTAGCAGGACCAACTGGGTCAACCGGACCTGCAGGAACAACAGGGCCTACAGGGCTTACAGGGCCTATAGGGCCTATAGGGCCTACAGGCCCTGCAGAACCTATATCAGTCAATCGTATTTATGTAGCCAATTTTAATAGTAATAATGTTTCTGTAATTGATGGTGTAACGAATACTGTAATTGCTACCATTCCTGTTGGAGTAAATCCTGCGGGAGTAGGCGTCCATCCATTAACTAACCGAATATATGTAGGGAATTTGAATAGTGGTGATGTTACCGTCATTGATGGAATAACCAATACGGTGATTGCAACCGTTCCTACTGGTGATGGTGCAAGTTCAATCAGCGTTAATACTGCTACCAATGCCATATATGTAGCAAATTTCAATGATAGCACAGTTTCCGTAATTGACGGATTGACCAATACAGTGATCGCTACCATTATTCCTGTAGGAGGTTTGTCCCTTCCAACAGGAGTAGGTGTCAATCCATTAACCAATCGTATTTATGTAGCAAATTTTAATTTTGATGTCGTTACGGTAATTAATGGAGCAACGAATGCCGTGATTACCCAAATTCCAGTTGGAGTTAATCCATTTAGAGTAGGTATTAATTCATTAACTAATCTTATTTATGTATCAAATTTCACGGGTAACAGTGTATCTGTGATTGATGGATTAACCAATACGGTGATTGCTACCGTTCCGGTCGGTACTACTCCAGCTGAAGTAGGAATTAATACGTCAACGAACGCTATTTACGTACCAAATCGAGATACTGATAATGTTTCTGTAATTGGAGGATTAACAAATACTGTGATCGCTACCGTTCCAGTCGGGAATAATCCAAACGGAGTAGGAGCCAATCCATTAACCAATCTTATTTATGTAACAAATCAGGATGATAATACCGTTTCTGTGATTAATGGTGTATCCAATACGGTGATTGCGTCCATTCCAGTGGGAGCGCGTCCATTCGCAATAGGAGTAAATCCGTAGGATGACAATGGAGAAAGAGTTATGGAAAATGGGTTATAATCACACAATGGATGGTGATTTATATGATCGAAGTTAAAAAAATAGATGATTTAATGAAACTGTTGTTAAACATGAACAAAGATAATTCTGTATGTCAAGTTTCTATACCCGGAAAAGGGAAATTCACGATTGTAATGCAAGATGAAATCATTTATTCTCCTACATCAATTATTCAAACCGATCATTATCAAAAACAAATTGTGGATGAAAGTACAGAGGTAGAGAAAGATAGCCGGGCTGTCTCTTCAGCTGAATTAATGAGGAATCCTTTTCTTTAAGGGGATCAAGTTGCAATAATGGCAAATTCACCAATTAAACCACTTTGCTTAATTCTAATAGAATATCTTTTTCTTCAACAGTTACAACTCCTTATTTATCTCAAATATCCGTAATTTTCACAAACCAATTGGAGAAACTTCAGAAGAAAGGAGCAGCTGCCGTAGCAAACTGCTCCATTTTTGTTCGTTCACCGCTAGCGTAACTGCATTTCTTTCCTTCTATGCAATATGCGTAATAACAAGGTGCGCGGAAACTGGTCTTGTTCCTCCAGCTAATGGAGTGATCGTGAGTGCCGCGGCATTGCCAGCTGGATTTCGTACTGTGAGTACTGAATTAATGACCGTTGTTTGCACAAGAGCCATTCCTACTATTTGAGAAGTTCCTGTTGCACGCCCGACCACCGTATAAGCCAGGTCAGCGCCGTTGAGTGTTAAAATGAGTTGACCCGGTTCGTTTACGCCTACCTGAAACAAAACCTGATAAGTGCCAATTGTAGCCAAGTTAAAAGAGCTCGCATTTATACGGGCAATTCCAGCCCCACTGATTGGACCATCTTGCGGAAAACTTACGTCCGTGCCGGGAGCAACAGTAGCTGCATTATCAGGAGGCATCAAGGCAAAAAAATCTGCATAGCCCAATACTCCTCCTGGTCCTACGGGTCCCACTCCTCCTGTTGCTCCTGTTGCTCCTGCTGGTCCTGCTGGTCCTGCCAATCCAGCTGCGCCAAGTTCTCCTGCAAGTCCTGCCAATCCTTGAGGGCCAAGTAAGCCTATTGCTCCTACAAGTCCCATAAGTCCTTGGGGACCCAGAGCTCCCGCGAGTCCTTGAGGTCCAACTACTGTAATTGCTTCCCCAATTCCTTGAAGTAATTGCTGACCTTGAAGTGGGGGACACTTTACACGCAGTGTTTTATTAATAACTAGAAGACGTCGTTTCTTTTTTTTTCCTTTTGGATGGCAAATAATTTTGGTTTTCTTCCTGCACGATTTTTTTTTATCTGGACAACTCAATAACGACACCTCCCTATAAAGATGGTTCAGTGTACGTGAGCTACTTATATAAGGCATGGACGAATTACCGGTTATTTAATAGACTATGAACCATTTATAAAATATTGGGTGTTTAGTAGGGTGATGTTATCCCACAAACCTCAACACTCTTTAAGTATGATTACAATCCATCACACGATTTGAAAGATCAATCCAGCGGTGAATAGCCGATTCACCCTTGTATATCAAGGGTTTTTTCGATAATTCAAGCTGCAAAAGTTGAATTATTAATAAAAATGTGCCAACACATTAATTAAATCCTCTGGATGCAATGTACCTAGATACTTATCAATTTTTTGATGATCAAGCGGCACATACATCGCACAACGAGCTACCGATGGCTTCTGCAGTCCAGCTGATTGCCAGTATACTAAAGCAAGGTCCCGATTATCGCTCCCGCGCTCTTCGTGCGAGGTCACTTTTATAACAATGGAGCGATTATCTTTTGTATCTAAAATAATACCTGGTCTGAGCTTTTCCTTATCGCCATCATCAAATGGATATAACACTAAATAAACATCCCCGCGATTATGATTCATATGGACAAATAAAAAGAGACTATAGGTTGATGCACCTTAGTCTCTTATCCCCTTATTTATTGGATTGTTATAATAATCTTCTTCAAGCTTCTTTAAGTTTTCTTCAGCCTGCGACCAGATATCCGGCAGCAGCGCGTCAACCTTCTGATTGGCAACCGCTAAGCGGTCTTTCAACGATTCATTGGACTTCTTCTCCAAACGAGATCGCCTCCCTTATGAAATCATTCATGTCTTAACGATACCACAAAACCAAGCAGCACTCAAAGAAATTGAGCCTTACAGCCGGTCCCCCATGTACTCTTCTTTGGCCTCTTCGATGTGCTGAAGCGTAATAGCTGTTGCTCTCAAAATCGACTTACGCTTTGCCTTCATATAGATCTGCTCCATCTCAGCAAAGCTACATGTCGCAAACACATGTGCGATATCATCAATCAGCTGGCTTTTCTCATAATTGTCGAATAGCTTTTGTGTATAAATCCGTCGTTCGGAAGCCGTTGGCGCTTCATACTTCATCTTTGTATCAAATCGCCGCCAAACTGCTGTATCCAGTTCCTCGTCTAAATTTGTTGCTGCCAGTAAAATACTATCGGCCTGAAACTCGTCCAGGCATTGCAGCAGCGTATTGACCACACGAGACATTTCTTGCACATCTCTGTTACCCGTTCGATTTCGCGCAATGGCATCAAACTCGTCCAAAAAGAAGACACAAGGCGTTTTGATCGCATAATCAAATATCTTACGTATATTCCCTGCCGTCTCTCCCAGGTAGCTCCCTATGATAGTGTCCAGGCGCACGAGAATAAGCGGCAGCCCTAGCATGTGCGCTAAATAATACGCCGTTATGGTTTTTCCCGATCCTGGAGGACCATACATTAGAATTTTATTCGGCATCGAGACTCCCTGTTCTGTAAAAACAGTCTTGAGCTCATAAATCTCAAGCACTTCATCAATGATATTACGATTGATTTCGCTAAGCACAAGTTTATGAGATTTAGCTTTACAAGCCTCCGCCGAATGCATCACTGCCATATCTACGTCTTTACTCGTTGGTAATTTAGCAGCATTCATTTTAAAACCACCTTTCATTAATCACATTTCTCTATTGGTTCCGGTCATTGGTTCCCATCATTGGTTCCCGTCATTGGTTCCCAATTCGGAAAGACTTAAAACCCATATAGAATGGGGACTCTCAGCTAATCTCATACCCTACATTTTAGTGGGAACCAATGATCGGGAACCAATAAATCCGACTCTTATAACCCATTTATTCATCATCGTGGAACGCCTGCATTTGCTCTTCTGACCAGGCTAATGTATAACCAGCTCTCGTGTTTTCGGGTGGATTTAAAAATCCTTCATCAACAAGCTGCTGCATATAATCCAGCACCTTTTCTTTTCGAATGGAAAACACTTCTCGGAGCTCAGAGCTTTTAGCGGATCGATGTTCGCAGATATAACGTTTCATTTTCTGGAGGACCATAGCTTGCTCATGTTCTTGCTGTGCGCCAGCATCAAGAATGAGCGGCCTCATCTTTTTAGCCGTATCGAAAGGACCAATGACACCATCACTGAGCATCCGTTCAATATGCCTTGTGGCTGCTGCATAGCTAATTTTCAGCTTACGCTGCACGACCTCCATGGAGAATCCCCCATGTTCTTGAACAACAGCAAGCACCTGTTCATATTCACTCAGCCGGTTGTTACCGGTGGTACTCTGCTGCGCTGCTTCCTCTGTTTCCGAATCCTCTCCACCCGTTTCTTGGTCATCATCCTCCCATGGTGGATTCGCATCATCTGAAGGCGGACTAGGTTCCTCTTCCTCCGCTTGCGCGGACCAGTCATGCTGTTTACTACTATTCGTGGACCAGTAATCTTTCAAAGCTTCTATTAACGCTGTCGCTTCGTTATCATTCGCGCTCGTGGCTGCGGATTGAAAGCGTTGAAGAGAAGCCCCCTGCAGCATACATACACCATCCCCGAATCCTAATAAGGGTGGAGCTCCTCGATCCAGGACAGTCCGATAATCAACTGCGCTTTGCAGCTGGAAAGCTACTCGCGAAGGTAGGTTCGCTTTAATGACGCCTGTTACCACATTCACGCTCGGCCGCTGTGTCCCCAAAATTAAATGAATACCGGCTGCACGGGCCATTTGGGTTATTCGTTGTACACCGTCCTCCACTTCTTCACCGGCAACCAACATCAGATCCGCATACTCATCAATAATAACGACAATGTAGGGAAGCTTTTCCTGCTTGTTCTTGCTGTTGTAGGCTCCTAAATTTCGTACGCCTGCTTCTGCAAATTTTTCATATCGTTGTTCCATTTCGACAATGACTTTATTCAAAGCAAGCATCGCTTTTCGCATATCCGACACCGGCGATCCCAGCAAATGCGGCAGCCCTCTGTAAACTGTAAACTCAACCTGCTTCGGATCGATCAGCAGCAATTGCAATTCGTTTGGTGATCGCGTCATTACGAGAGAATTAATGATCGTATTAATGAAAACGGACTTCCCCGAACCGGTTGCACCGGCTACAAGCAGATGCGGCATGCGAGTCAAATCACGAATCATGGGCTTGCCAAGAATATCCGAACCAAAAATCACGGGCAAAGCAGCTTTGCTTGCGAATGCCTGTAGCTCTTCCGCCATATCCCGCATATAAACAAAAGCGCGGTCTGCTTGCGGCACCACAAAAGCAGCTGCGCTGCGAAACTGAGGTGCCGAGGTCACATCAAACCCCATATGATGGCCAATATGATTGGCAATGTCTTCTTTCTTGCTAATCAATTTAGAGAGCTGCACTTTTGGCGGTAATTGAAAGGAGATCGTTTGCAGAGTCGGTCCGCTCTCCACCGCTAAAATATCGATTTCGCCCTCTAGTGGAATACCGGCCAGCTGCAGCGCGTCCGAGATCAGCTGGCCAGCCCCTTCCACTTGTAAATTGGACGTGGAATGCGGCTTCGGATTGACCGGCAACAGATCATAAGGAGCGCTTAGTAGTCCTGTAGTTTTGACGCCAGTCGGAGCGATCATAACAGGGTGCGTCGAAACCGGATAACCCCCTACAGCTGGCGCTTCTGACTGCTCATTCGATGCGCTCACTGCCATCCTGATCGGTCGCTCTTGTTGCCGCCATTCTCGGAATTTGCTCAAGCCCTTTAAGCGGTTGCGCCATAGGTACTGCAGCGCTGCAGGAAGTACAACAAACACACCAAACAACAAAGCCACATAACGGATAAGCTGCAGGGCAAATAGCGAAATGACCTCCGGTACATCTAGAAATTGAAGTCCAATACAAACCACCAGGGTAATACCGCATATCCGCGTTAAATACTGCGCAAAGCTTTCTTTTTCACCTGATTTCCCTTTCCCACCACCCTCCATCTCTTCATCCATCTCCTTTCATCATGGTTTTTACAAAGCCGCGCAGCTGCTCACTCGATTTGTATGCATTCTCTTTTACGAGTGGCCACCACTCCGAGGCTTCGTGACTCGCAAAATCAAAGACATCATTCAGATTTTTCACGATCATAAAGATCAGAAATAAACCCAACACGGTCCATAGCCATTTGGGGATAACGAAGTTGTTTCCTTGCCGGTGTAAAAACCACAGGGCTAAGCCGATGAGCAGCACGATGGTATACATGAACAATCACTCCTTTAAATTGAGCAGCACATTGTAAAATTTAGAAACGCCAATCCACCAACCACCATGCGCTGCGTAATAGCCTCTTGGATTATCTTTTGCGCTAAGCCATTCAATCGCATTCCGATTGCTTGGTCGATCTTGCGAGAGCTTCACAATGGTCTTAGCAGCGATCAATGCGGATTGCTCCGTGCTCAAGGTGGACCCTTTACCACTACACCAGCAGCCGTACACATTCCACGGATTTTTGACGATCAAATCCGCATACTTTTTGGTGATCGGTACAAAGGATTGTTCTTGGCCTGTGATCGCAAGTAAGAGCATGGGGTCTACGTTTTGCGCCTTTCCTGCTTGATCAATCGCACCTAATATCGAGCGATCAGCAAGCGCAGATTTTTTACTCACTAAGTAGCGATTAGCGAGTTCCAGATTTAGCGCTCGATAGGAGATTTCATTGGAGACCTGGATGACTGGCTGCACATAATCTAGCGGATTCACACGCTTATTGTTTACGCGCACTTCAAAGTGCAAATGGGGTCCTGTTGAGCGCCCCACCTTGCCTGCACCAATTCGTCCGATCCGCTGCCCTTTGTTGACTACGCTCCCTGGCTTTACATCCATCCTTGTATCGAGGTGTCCATAAATGCTGGTTAATCCCCCACCGTGATCAATATAGATGGCTTGTCCATAGGTGCTCAGCGTCCCCGCTATCGTCACGGTTCCAGCAGCGATTGCATAGATCGGCTGCAGCTCAGTGTTTGCTGCACCGTCTGCTATATCAATACCGCCATGTGCCTCTGCGCCATCCCCAATATTACGTATGCCAAAATAGGAAGTAATTCTAGTAATGGACGGCACGGGCCATTGATAGTTACTCCCATCCGCATCAAGCTGAATGGGTCCCCATGAACTTCCTACTGCGCCTTCGTAGTTCAAGCTCCCCTCCTCTGCAAATAGGAGGAAGGGAAGCATGGTGAGCAGGATAATGAGCGCGATCAGTACGACAAAAATAAGGATGGCCACATAAGCCGGTGAGCCCAGAAAGACAATGAGCTTGTACGCCGTCTGTGCTTGTTTAATAGTCTGTACGGTTTTGGAGATCGTTCCTTGCATCCCTCCACCTACCCTGCCTGTTTGAGACCGCGCGTTTTATACAAGGCGCTCTCTTCTGGCGGTACGACCATAACCAGCTCATCGTATTTTTTGTGATACTCCAGGATGTATTGATTCGTGTCTTCGTTTTGGGATATGCGCTCCTGGATCTCCATCGGCACATTCGAGTGCTCAGCAAGCTTGCGAATGGCGGACTGCTCCATGTAAAAATAGACGCGAACACTGGTGTTTTCCCACATGCCCTCGCCCTCTGCTGTATCGAGCATGATCGCTGGTGTATTGGAGCCTAGGATCATCATGCCGTTCCATTTCCGGATAGCCGTATACCAGGAGAAGATCTCACGTCGCATTTCTGGATTTTTGGTTTGCCGTTGGCCTTCGTCGACGAGAACAGCGGAAAAGTGAACCCCCTCGAATTTAAGCCATTGAATATTGGAATTCACCACATCGATGGCCATCGACATTTTAAGCTGTGCTTGCTTGGCCAGCTCATCTTTATCATCGCTGTCTGTTTGCCCGTTGCCGACCTTATAGACCGTAAACCTCGTACTCTGAAAAGTGATCGGCTCCTCAATTTGAAAAATACCGTCATAGATCCCGATAAAGTAGATCTTTACACCATCATACAAGCTTGTTGCGGCTGGATTTCCACTCTTCGATTCCAACTGAATTTCCTCAAATACACGGTGGATGGTAGGACGCTCACCCGAATATGGCGGATCCCAGGTCTCCGTTTTTTCTTTTTGTATGCCGGCTTTTTCCAGTACCCGTTTGATCGCTTCACCTGCCTCAAAGAGCTCCGATTTCGTGAGTCCATCTGCGAGCAAGGATAAGGCGCGAACGCCATTATCAATGGCTTTGGCTCTTCTTGAGCGGTTAAAGTTTATACAATCCGAATCGATTTCAGGCAGCGCAGGCATGATGGTTAGCGGTTCATAATAGCGGCCTTGGTCAGCAGTGTGATCGATATACACGCCGCCTACATACTCACAGAGGTCGCGCCATTCACCGTCCAGATCAAAAACAAAAACGTGAATCCCTTCCTCAAGTAAGGACACGACCAATGCTTTCAGAAAATACGACTTTCCCTGACCGGTCTTCCCGAACACCGTAATATTTTGAGCTCTTGGATCATTGGGATCGCAAATGTTAATAAACGTAAAGGATCCGTCTTCCGTTCGGCGTCCAAAATAAGGACCTTGTCCGTCACTGGATCCGCCTCGTGTCATGGGATACGTTCGCGCAGCTGCCGTGTCTGTGGTGACATGGCCATAATGCTTTTTATTAAAAAACTCACTATTAGGTGTATAGGGGTCAAAGATCGGACTGGTCTGACGCAAAGCCTCCAGCTGCTCGTATTCCAGATTATCCAGCTCACAATCCAGTTCATCGAACCACAGTTTCAGCTTGACTTCCACGGCGTGAAGTTGATGCCGCTTTGGCGCAGTAATCGTTAAATAGGTAAGCACATCAAGTAACTTCCGATTGTCTTGCTGCTTCGCATCCCGCAAGGATAAAATGGTTTCTTTGGCTTGCACCTCCGCTTTACGTGCCGGATCATCTTCTTTCTGCTTTTCAATGGAAGCCGTTAACCGGTTCAGTTTGTTCTTCAAGGACATGTTCCATGTCACATCACTAGTCGCATATCGAATGGTTTTTCGCAGTGTTGCGCCTTCTTTTTGCACCAATTCGTCCAGTTTATCCAGGTATCCGGTGAGCAGCACAGGCGGATAGCCTTTAATCATCAGAATGCGCACAAAGTGACCACTTTTATCGTCTTTACCATCGATGACATTCACAACGGTTTCTGATTTGTCCTTGCGCCAATTTTTAACTAGCCGCTTTGTTTCGGTTAACATGCGTGGACTCCTCCTCCTCTACCTGGATAAAATGAGAAACGACTTTAGGATCTAACACAAAGGGCCGACCCTGAAAAAGCCAACGGCTTGCTTCAGAAAAATAAGGAAAGGTTAGCGCGGCACGTAATCCCCATTTTTCTTTTATCAGCGAAGCCATATGACTGGTCATCGCATCCTCGCATTGATTGAGCCAAATACTGCCCTCCCAGCTCGCAGCTGCTTGTTCCCACTGCAGCCAGTGATGATAATCCGCATCCACAATGGCAATGGCATGTCCAATCGCCAGCAGCTCCGAACGCCCAGGATGTGAATAGGGTAAATCGATCAAGACTGGCCCCTGCTCTGCAAGCCTGCGCAGCAAACGAATCGTTTCTTCAACACCTGGACGCTCTTCCACACTCGGCAGCCACAAGGTAAGACCAGGAGCGTTGCGTGACGTCCAAGCCTCCCAACAAGGCTCATCACTCGTGATTCGCAGCGGATTGAGATAGGTATGGGTGCCACGATCAGGGGACAAATCCACAACCGATATCGTCACGCGCTCCCCACTATGAGCAACGGCCATATTCGCAGCTAAAAATGATTTTCCCGTAGGTGTAGGTGAAGTAAGGAACAAGATCCCTTCAAGAGAAAATAGCTGTGGCAGCTCCTCGTCATGTGTTTCATCCGCAGCGCTCACATCGGTAATTTGCTGGCTTTCGTCCGTGACTTCCACGCTAGGTTTCCTTTGAATCAAACGCTTTAGGAGGTGGTAACACGTACGGCTTGTCCACCGTAGCCCTGAACCCACTTTCCCAGCAGCAGCGATGAGAAAGGCAGCTATAGCCGCTAAAACACGTTTACGCGGGAGTAGGTCCATATCGGATGATTCTGTTTCTTCTGCTTCTTCTCTTTCTTCATCTGTTGCTTTTTCTGCATGGTCTTCCTTATCGATCTCACCTTTCGCTAACGAAACCACCACGTTATCCTCTTGCTCCCAGTCCCCTTGCGCTGCCATCCAGTTATCCCAGCTAACCGGATCCCACCAGCGCCCAATAAGCTCAGGAACGCTGAAACCGGATAGGATCGTTACCTCGTGTCCGGATGCTGTCAGCGGATCCAGTACACGTTGCAGCTTTTCACGAAGCTCCGTCACCATGCGATAGCGATTGCGTTCTTCTTTGGTCATTTCCTCCGACTCATCATCACGCTCACGGGAGTCGATTTGGTATTCCATCACCGACAATCGAAGCACATATACGCTGCGCTTGGCCTCCCCATTCTCAGCCATATTTCGCCACATCGTAATGCGGTTACATTTGAGCTCCGCCATGCCTTCGGAGGCTACGGGCTTACCCGCTTTTGCCGCCCATAGTTCATGTTGATAATCCGCGATTTGCTCCGCAGATAAAGAAGCTTCAAACCCTTCACTCGCACAAGCCCGTAAAAATTGTTCGTATCCGTAGATTCGCTGTTTCTTTTGATTAAATACGGCTGTATGCCAGGGATGTGCATGGATGGATATCACCATGTGCAGCATCTTTCCACTGCGATAAAACCAACCGTCACTCTCCGCACCAAGCAGCTGCTCCGTTTCTTCACCGAGGCCTGTCGCTTTCTGCCGCATATACCGAAAACGGCGGCGGCGGCGATAGGACCATGAAAATAAACGGCCGAATATGGAGAGGACAAAGATCAGGAAGAGCCCAGGAATCTTAATCCAAAACGGCAGAGGCAATAAAAAAAGGAATCCGCCTCCAAAGAGCGTATTCCCAATGATCCAAGCGATATCGGTAAAGGTGAGGCCTAGATACTGAATATCCTCACGTATATCTCCCATAAAATAAGCACTTAATAGCTCATGCTCTTTCTCTTGCTGGCTAAGCTCTTCCCCCACCTATTTCCCTCCTTTCTTTTTGTGGTTACCCTCATGTTTTCGCAGCATGTCTGCCTGCAGCTGTTCGAAACTGCCCATGTCCATCCCGTTTAATGGCTGTTGCCCGTGATCCACCGGCATTCCATCCATAATGACCATGATCTTGCCTGACATAGTCCGCCAATACGGAATTTTGGTTTCCCGATATTGTTTATGGGCTTCCTCCAGGCGCTTCGCTTGAGATTCGCGGACCATAATATAATTGTCCGTTATGTTTGTCTCCAAGCCTGCAAGCATTTCCTCGTCGCCCTGCGACTTCATGTGGCGGTCTAGATCGGTCAGGTAGTTAGATCCTTTTGGCAGATCAAACCGCACGTAAGAAGTGCTTTCCGTGCGCAGGTTCTGCAGCAACGGTACAATTTCCGGCATGTCTAACTCCGGAATCCATAACTGACCATCCTCGAGTTTCAATTGCTTCACCCACGGGTATTGCTTCTCTTTCGTCATCAGCTGATTGTAAGCCGATATGGCCTCACTTCCGTTTAGATTGGTTTTGGTATAGATGGGTAATTGTTCCTGCAGGGCATCCAGTGTCTCCCTGCTCTCCGGTGTCTTTGTAAAGCGCCGGATATCTTGCTTTTCAGTATCTACAAAGACACCATTCTTGGTGTAGCCGTGATTAACCATTGATTTTATGTTCGACTCCTGCAAGTCACGCAACACGGATCTAACGTTCTTCTCAACGAGCATCTCACCAGTGCCTGCATGATACATTACACCTTTGCCGTAAGTTTCCGTCAAACGGTCGACCATGGTCGCCATGGCCTCGCGATTTTCTTGATCGATTACGATGACGGCCCCTGTCTCAAAGCCTTCCGGCTTCAGCTTATGTTCCAGCTCATGTGCAGGGATATCAAGTAGATTTAGCCTCTGGTGCGTAACCACTTGGCCAGCTTCTTGCATAACGACGCTGCCGGTACGATGCTCCCACACGGCAGGCGCTTCATATTTCACGCCTTGCAGTGCTTCTGATCCGCCACCGGTAAGCATCGATTTCATCAGCGCTTTCTGCACGTTTCGCTCTTGCATACGCCTTCCCACATCGGCTACACGATTACTGGATTGTGACCAGCTTAGGCCCTTTCGTTGCAAGGCTTCATTACCAAAGCGTTTCCCCATGGCATTGAGCGCCATCGAAGATCGATTTCCAAGCGTGCCTAACGCTTCGATAGCTTGGCCACCATTTAGATGAACAGGCATCTTTGCAGCTCTCCAGGCTGGACGCAACCAAATAAAGAATAAGAGCACAAACAATCCAAAGGCTGTGACTGGCGCAGCAATCGCGGGGTGTATGCCAACCTCTGACATAAATCCAATATCCGCCCCATAGTCCGTTTGCGTTTTAACAAATACCGCCCAATACACACCCATGATGTAGCCTGCAAACAACGTTCGTGTGTAAATATTGAGGAATCCGACGAGCGTTTCCAATTTACCTGAGTAAGCCGTATATGCAATCCATAGCCCTGCAAAAATGGCCATGACAATGACAATGGCGCTCTTCATCATGGATAGCAAAAAGGAAGGGACGATAATGCCCATGACATCAAAGATGAGGACAAAAATGCCACCTTCCGACTCGGCCATGAGCTGTCCAAGGGACATGCCTGCATAAGCAGGATTAGAAACGCTATCGATACCGATGACCAAAGACTTTAAGATCTCTTCTCCGGTTAGATTTTGATAGGTAATGTCGGACGTCCCAATAATTCCGGCGAGCGATAATTGCGTCATCCAGTTCAAACCGACATTAATAAAATTCATGACGGTTAAGCTAATGCCCGCAGCGATGAAGCTCCATAAGAACACTTTGAGCAATTGCCCCATCTCTTTTTTACCCTTTATGATTTGAATGGCTAGCATCCCAATGCCGACCAGCAGCGCAACAAGGCTAATCAAAGAAACAATGGACCAACCGACAAATACCGCTTTGATTTCCGCAATATGAGGCGTAAACAAGTAACTCTTCGCAAAGGTGCCATAGAGCGGTGCCAGAAATTCATCTGTCCATCCGATGACAACACCATCCACTGCATCTTTAATGAGTTTTCCGCTCATGAGATCCCCGAACGTCTGGGTGATATCGCGTAATTGTCCACCCAGATCGTTCACCCAATCCGGAATAAACCACTTGCTGTCCTCCTCTTTCGGCTCTTCCACTGCAGCAGCCAGATAGGTATAGGATAAGCCTTGGTTCACATCGTCCACCCCGTTTTCCGTAAAACATTAAATATGCCCTCTAAAATAGCAAAGAGCCCAGAGGTCATAAATAGCATAATGAGAATGAGCGCTACGCTCATTCTCTTCCAAAACTTCGAATCATTCAGATTGGCCTTAGCCAGCTTAACCATCCATAAAAAATGGATGATTTTATAGAGCCAATACACAAAGGCGATGGTTGAAATCAGTGTCGCAAACGTCCCTGCAATAACGAGCACCCATTCCAGCACCCCAAGCTGGCTTACATCGATGGCATACATTTTTTTCATTTTCTTGATGTAGGATCCCGACGTTTCAGCTGCAATGACCTTCATTACGATGTCGAGCTAATATCTTGACTGCTCGTCCATGTGTACACTTGCTCCAAGAAGTCGAGGAAAAGGCCAGAGAAGAAGAAAAAGATAATGAGAAAAACAACACCGCTCTCGATCCAAAACTTCTTGTCACCCATACTGGCTTTTCCTCGTTTTACGCGAATACCAAATCGAATAATATCAAAAAGGCTGTACACAAGTAAGAAAATGATCATTAGGGTGACCGGCACCATAATGATGTAGAACGCAAAACCTAGCCCATCAAGAATCTTCCAGTCAAATTTAAAATACTGCTTAATTTTAGTGATGGGGTTATCATCCGCTGCATAGGCCATTACCGGCAGCATCCAAATCATCAGCATTAGTGGCAGCGAAACCAGCCATTTTTTTATTTTCACGGTTAAAAACACCTTTCGTTTGTAGGATTTTTATAGGAATTTTGTTCGTGTTCTTGGTTTTCAGTCAAAAAGCTCCTCGTTTTTATAGGAGTTTTATAGGAGTTCATAGGATGGAAGAGAGTAAGGCCTCCATTTGCCATTCGACCTGCATGAGAAAGAGCATCCAGCATATGACGCTAATTCCCCAGCACAATCCCGATACTAAACGCTCACCGGCTCCCCCGTTATCAAAAAGTCGCAAAGCAATATGGAGTCGTTTACTGAATAAGGAACGAATTCCTTCACGGCCAAAGAGATCACCTATTAAATGCGCCCACCAGCCCACGATCAGCCCCATACTCATGGCTTGTACCATCCAGAGCTCACTTTGCTGCGCGTAGGCATAAGCGCCGACACTAAGCGCGAGCGCAAACTCTGGTGTATGGATAATCCCTCGATGCTTAACCATGGGCAAAATGAGCAGCGCCCCTCCTGCGAGAGCTGTGAACCAGTGCCAATCATACATCGCGTATGCCGCAAGTAATAAGGCCCCTACGCCAAGTAAGACCAGGCTGCGCAGCTTAGCCAGTAAAAAGCCCATAGCGCCAGCAGCAGCCCATAGCGGAGCACTTCGCGCCCAACCTGCATCTAGCTCTAATCCAAGTCTAGGTAACCCCCAGAGCGCAGCTGCAAGGAGAAGAAATAATAAGCCAAGTGATTGTGCTAATCTTCGATTTTGAGTGGAGAGCTGAATGAGATTGCTGGCCGTGCTCGTCTTGTGATCCAGATCCGGTGCCAGGCTCCCCACCGCTACGGCTATCAGGTAGATGACCGGTGAAGCGCTATGTCCGCCTGTTTGTGGCAAGAATGAAAGCAGCACGGATCCGGCAGCCACACCTAATGCCACATGTCCTGCTTTGTTCATTGTATTCACCTCCTCTCTCCATTTTTTTGCATAAAAAAAACGATTCACCCTTATACGAGCAAATCGCTTATTTTACAATCTGTAGTGGCAGCTTAGATCCCGTTTGTTTCCCGTTGATGACGCATTGCGGTAAGCCTAGGTAGTAGCCTTGTGCGTAACGGACACCACAGGACTGTAGCACTTCCAACTGCTCCTTTGATTCGACACCCTCCACAATCAGCTGCGTCCCTAGCAGCTCGCAGAGCTCTAACGTGTAACGAATGATGAGCGGTACGTGAGGCGCGGCATAGGCTGCAATAAAGGCCTTGTCTAGTTTGATCCAGGAAGGCTGAAAGGCGGTATGAATGAACCGGTCCAGATTCGCATTGCGCTTACCAAAATCATCATAAGCAAAGGCAAATCCTTGCATGGCCAGCTGCTGCAGCTGTCTCTTGATCCGCGCACTATAAATCGTACTCTCCATAATCTCAAAAACCAATTGATCCGTATGCCTTTCAGGCAACTGCAAGCCAGCTAATAGCGTTTTGGGGTGTACGTTCAAAAATAGCAGTTGATGACGCTCTAGCAGGGGCAAAGCTTCGCTCATGGCACGTTGCATGAGCTCCTTATCAAAACGGACAATTTGACTGGCGTAACGACGAAATAGTACTGCCGGTGACTCTCCTCTGGATCCACTCACAAAGGACTCATAGCCAATCACTGCAAGTTCCTGTGTCAAATCTACGATGGGTTGATACCGTAAATAGTAACTCACTCCTTCGCCTCCTAACGCCTCATTAAACGACCAAAAAAACGATTTTGTTTCCGGACAGCGATATTCAGGATACGCTCGATTACCTGCTCGGCTTCATCGGATAAATGATACGGATCACAAACGGGCAAAGCCATGACTTGACGCCCTGCCAGTGCCTCTGCCATTTCATCGCTTGCATCTTCTGATGCCATTGGTAATACAATTCTCCACTTCTCTTGTGGTTTATGGATATGTTTTCGACACAGCTGAGCGAGCTCCCGTTGCCGCCAGCTGCTGCCGGATCCGACCAAGACCGGTATATTCACACGAAAGAAGTGATTGGCATGCTCACTTGTGTTGATATTCCCCAGATCCACGATCAAATAACGAAACTGTTCAGCGTACGATTCAACCCAATCCATATCTGCCGTGCCTTTGAAACAGGTCACCTTGTCCATTTCAAACCTCGGCTTCGTATTCATCACGCCGGTATGATTGAACGCCAGGTACTCGAAGCATGGATTTCGTCCGGCTTCCCAGAGTGCCACTTTGCCATTACCTTGCTTGGCTAAATAAGTAGCAATGGCAAAGGACAGATGCGTGCTCCCTGCCCCATCAAACGCTCCTGCCACCGCAATAAGCAAGGTGGGTTGATCATTTGCTTGCCCAGCTGCAGGCTCCATTCCGATTGCATGAACGCCCTCCGGTTCTGGTGTATCAAATGTGAGTTTTAAATGTCTTTCCCAATTGGTCGCTGGCCAAACCCAGGCTATGCCTTGTGACGTCCAGCGCCTTGCGTTCTCATGGTTATTCTCTGCAACCACAACCGCAATCGTAATCTCGGATGCAAATACACGCAATCGCTCCATCATTCCTGGCGCAAGTGCTTCTGGCATGACAATGAGAGATACCGTCATTTTCAAGAGCATACTTTCCATTTCTTTCTGGTCATTGCATACATGCAGCCGGTAAGCCGGTGGTGGAATGTCCTTCACTTCTAAGCCATAAATCAAGACGTGCAATCTACTGTCACCTCCATCAACAGGTAAAAGCCGCCAGCATATGTCTGACGGCTTTTATTTTTCTCAATTTTCTACTCTTTTAATATAACCTGATTTTCTTATGTCATAGTAAGCAAATCGTATGCAAAAAATATGATTTTTATGGACGACATAATTTATTGCTATCACTTACAGAAACTGAAAGTTGGGTTGATCGTCCGTATTTTGTCAATTATACGTGCGCTTTAAATGACTATCCCCTTGCTCTCTGACCAAACCCCAGTAATCCTTGCGTTGCCCAGCGCCTTGTGTACTCATGATTTAGCTCTGCATCCATTGCTAGACATTCAACCGCTCAACCACTTCTTGTGCAAACTTCCTCTGTGTCGCTGATGACGGTATATTCTTTATTCTTAATTTACAAATTAAGTCGTGCAATCTACTGTCACCTCCATTAACAGGTAAAAGCCGCCAGAGAATGTCTGGCGGCTTTCCATTACTCATTTTTCCACTCTTTTATCATTTTCTTTATTCATGCATGATCGTTTATTTTCTTATGCTAAAAATATCATCTCAAATCATAAATCACTATCTTTTTCTTCAATAAATGCCAAAAATGTATCCTGTAGCTCCTTTTCTGTGGATTCAGAATCTAAAAGTAATGTTGGTTCAGCAGAAAAGCCGGTTAGTGTTACACTTCCATCAATTACTCCTAATAGGGTTGATATAGTATCAATCATTGTCTGTTCAATAACT
This sequence comes from Paenibacillus sp. J22R232, assembly GCF_056269165.1. NCBI lineage: Bacteria > Bacillati > Bacillota > Bacilli > Caryophanales > Paenibacillaceae > Paenibacillus > Paenibacillus sp. J22R232. Next base: position 157,917 of record NZ_JBWDNK010000005.1, read on the forward strand.
TTCATAAGAATATCTTTATTTTGCAAATTGAGACTATTATACAGACTAAGTGACTCTTTCCAATATGGATCAGTCTTTGAAGTAACAATTGTTGTTTCATACAAGTTTCTGTAGAGTTCAAGATTCTCTTTTACAATTGACTCGTATAAAGACTTTACAAATATCTCATTCATTTTTTATTCCTCATCTCTGGATACATTTTTTTGTTCAACGCTATAAGTTGCTGTAACTTAGAATTCGGAATGTCATCATATACTCTTCTAAGTTCCTTTACATCTCTTGCAACAAGATCTCTACCATTGTTAAGCCCATTGGCGACCGCTTCGTACCAGCACGCCGGCACAGTTGATGAATAGTCAATTAAATAGTTTTAGCAAATGAGAGATACTTTCATTTTCAAGAGCTTACTATCCATTTCGTACTGATCCTTGCATACATGCAGCCGGTAAGCCGGAGGCGATGTATCCTTCACTTCTAAAACATAAATCAAATCGTGCAATCTACTGTCACCTCCATTAACAGGAAAAAGCCGCCAGCTCAAGTCTGACGGCCTTCAGTTTTTCACTTTCTGCTTTTTTAGTATATCTCGTTATTCATGCATTTTCGTTTGCATTTCAATTCGTATGCAAAAAAAAAATGATTTTTCAAAAATGTGATAAGTTGCATTCAACATTTTTTCGAAAAGCTGGATGTAAGAAGTTAATTATGTCTTACGTTGAAATAATATTATTTAAGGTTACTGCTACCATCCCATCACCTTTTTTATTTAATAAAGCAACTTCAGTATTAGAGATCCACTTAAGTTCACCTAAATGCTTAGCGTATGCAAATTCGTGTGGAAGCTCTGTTATAACTTTTTCCAAAAGTATACTTTTACCATCCTGTTGCATAATAGATATAAAAATATCCATGTTTCCTACATTGTGATGGCAAATTACTTTTGCTTTGTACAACTTATTAGGGCTCTTCACAGTTTTATTCCAAATCCATTCATTTAAAAAAGCAGATTCCTCAATTATATTTGATACCTCTCTGAATGTTGTAATCTCCCAGTTTTTGTTCTCTGCTATTCTTGTTATCCCTTCCATAAGCAATTTTAGTGTAGTTTCCTTTTTCTCAATATCACTTGCTGAAGTAAAATCTTTCAAATCAAACTTCACTTGTACTGTTGCAACTCCAGAATAATTTAAAATTCTATCATTGGTAATATATTCAACACATTCAACGAGTAACTTTCTAATATTATCTGTTTTAAATTTAATAAACAAGCGTTCATACATTGCACTAACACAACGAGTCTCTAAAGTAAATAAACGTCTCTTCTCAGACCAATTTATTTCATAGTCAGAACTACTTGCATCATAATAATCAATATTTTTGTCATCCGCAATTTGTTGTATCTTTTCATTATTAATGACATATGGTAAGTCTAACTCAAAATATTTTAAGTACATCGTAATTTTCTCCTTATTTCTCCCACGGGCGTGGTGTTATATGTCTATTCATGGGGTGACCCAAATTCCATACTCATCTCAATCCAGAATCATCTTTCCTTTAAAAGTGTAATTCAGATAAGGCATAGTAAATCATCTTTAATGTCTTTTAAAATACAATTTAATACAGTGCGCACCGATTGAATACCGATGCGCGCTGGCTGCGTAGCTTTTTCATTTGTCTATTTGATGGAGGATGGCTGAGATTCGAAGCCGAATAAAAAACTAATTACAATTTATTCCCAATCTACTCCAATTTCTTTAAATGAAATCTCGCTCTCTGCTAACCCCTCTTCATCAGCATCACCTATCTTTTTGAGTTCAGCTTTTGTTAAAAGAATCGGTTGATTCGGATTAGCAACTTTTCTATTGTATATCGATATTAACAACTCACATTGCTCACTGGACATTTCATAGTATTCTTTCCATGACTCAAGTGATTCTTCAAAATTCATTAATTGATTTTCGAGTAAAAATCCACCATTATCATAAAGTTCTTCTAAAGAATCCAACGAATACGATTTACCGGCTATTTCCCAAAAAGCTGCAGTAATATGTGGTTTATCGATACCATCGATCTCATCTATTAAATACTGAAGAGTCTCACTTTCTGCAAGCGCAATAACTTCAATTGGTGCTCCATTAAAATAATCAATTGCTTCATTAAACCTATTTCTCACTACTCGTTCACTATTTTCGTTTCGGAAAGCAGCAACAACGTATTCAGAACTAAAAGTAACAGTGCCCCTTGCACCAGCACTATCTTGGACACTATAGCTTATTCCGTCCCAAGAGTGTTCGTTTGCTAGTTCGGAAAAATGAGCAACCTTAATAGCGTGAGCAATAGCAGCTAATGTGCAACCTCTCCAAATTTGATCATTATTCCAATTAATTGTAGTAACCTGTCCACTCATATATTTCATCTCCTCTATTTATTCCATTTGTCTCTATTCTCTTTGCGTGATAGAACCTGCGCGTTCGAAAAGCTGTTTGTGCCGCCTTTGTCCTCCAAATATTTTACCACTTAGCACCATATATGCACATTGAACCATTATTCCTATATAATTACAATGATTTAAAAAAGTGAAAATAATAAAGAACGTTTACGGGCTCTATTGTCGATATATGAAGCAAATTTGAATCGTGCTTATTTTCTAATTAGATTAGCCGTTGTAAAGACGCTTTGACGATTACGTTTATGTATTTTAACGACTAAAAGATCAATCGATTACGGTATCACATATCTTAATAACCATAAGCCATCCCCCCCCTTATCTACCGAAAAAAAGCATACTTCTTCGTTATTTACCGAATGCAAGCCGACTCTAGGAAAAAATGAACAAATAAAAGCCGAAAAGTCGATTATTTTACAGTCTTCAATTAACATTTTTATACATGACCGATTTCACGGTACTTAAAATGATTTTTATGTCTGTTTTTATTCGAACTTTGGCATGTAAGCACCTTGCATGGCTTGCACATCTAGAAAAATAGAAATGAGAATATCTTTTAACAAAGAGAGTGGTAAGAAAATAGAGAAAATGATGAATGGGTTAGTGGTAATCGTTTAAAAGCGAGGGGAAAACGTAACGAGAAAGAGCCCTTTGCCTGGTCTTTTAGGCAGAGGGTTAAGCTTGAATGGTTTTAAGGAAACCGGCTAAACAAAAATCTTGAGGCGGATCGGGAATAGGCTGCCACGTTGGTAGCTTGTCCATTTCCCAAGCGATCCATTTCATAATAACCTCTAGGGATTGGCCCTGACGTAATCGGTAGCTGGCATCGGTAATCATGTCTCTAAAAGCAATGGGATCTAGACGTTTGGTTAACGCAATTCTCCGGAACACTTCAATGTCGATTACCTTTTCAAGCTCTTCTACAACCAAGGTCGACCTTTTGTAATCAAGCGTAGTAAATGCTCCTGGTATGGTGTGATTTTCATTGAGTGTAAGTAGAGCACGTCGGCATAGCTTTCGGAAGCCTGGCTTGATAAATCCCTGCAGCTTATGGACAAAATCATGGCGGCTGCTGTCCTTTACAAAGCGCAGAATACCTGTATCTTTTGCTATAGCGAGTAAGGCAGCTGCTCCTTTATCTTGTAGTTCCACTTGGATACGATTAAGAGCTTTTTCCGGGTTTTCGCCCTCTGTATCAAACGATTCTTTGATTCGTGCCATCACATACTTTTTAACAGATTCGCTTTTGTCTTTAAGCATCGATGCTAGCTGCAGCAACCCATCCCCATTGTTCCATTCGAAGAAGGAATCGCACCCCATCGCTTTTAGATATCCCTTTAACTGCGCCATTAAACGACGATAGCTTTTTTTGGCAGGGAAAATAGAGCGATAATGCATGCCCTTCAAGTGTCTCGGCATTAGCACCGGATTCACCTGAAAAACCGCTTTAGGCTCCCCAAATACGTTTCGCTCTACGCGCGCAATTGAAAACAAGGATTGTCCATCTTTAATTTTAGTTGATCCAAGTTGTTCCAATACTTTACGAATATGACTATTGTCCTCTCGATGAATGAGCTCACCAAGTTTTGAAAAGTTAAGCTGAAGAACCTTACGCCTTTCTTCCCCCTGTTGGCCACATGCATACAAATAGAGCTTCTGATTGGCTATGGGAAGCGAACCAAAGACTTTCGTTGTAACTAATGAAGGAAATAAAACAAATCGCCCTAATTGGCCATTCGGCTCTAAATAAGAGGGCAACGAGATAGAAAGTGTACCGGTATGCTTTTCTTTCGTCTCCAGGATGAGTTTATGAAGGAGAAATTTTTGGTATGAGGCATAAAACTGATCTTTATTAACCGGTGTTTCAAAAAGTTCTGTCAGCTTAACGTATATAATGTGCCGGTTAATATACGTAGATATGCCTGCAGTCTGAATCCCTACTTGCAGCGTCATTGCGAGCTGCAGGTCCGCTCTCGTAAGGTGATTCATAAGCCTGCTGCGTCCGCTACGAATGTGGAAGGTTTCACCTGTATCATAGGACTTCTCGATACCAAAAAGCGATTGAAGAAAGCGATAGCTGAACTTAATAGGTGTATGAGTGGGTTTAGAGTGAATGGCATATGGTTTCTCGTTCAGCATAACCTTGCTCCTTTCAAAAGATCTCTCAAATGATGTTAAGAGCGGATGCGATTTTGGATAGTGCACTATGTTTGAGTTGATAATATTTTTGACGGTTATAATGCATGTTGTCGATTAACTCATAGTCATAAGGCTGGTCTCTTACTAAATAACGCCTCTGTATGAGATCGTTCTGCTCCTGGCTGAGCCGTGACAGCGCACGATCCATGTTTTCAATTTCTACATCAAGTTGTGAAATCTCAAACTGCTTGTTGGCCATGCGCTGTTCTTTCCGTATATACTCCGCCTCAATAGGACTATTAGATTCACCGCCGCCACTCATACCGCTGTACGATGCAGTAACCGCTGGTAGCGCATGCTGCGCACTCATGGTCTCTAGATCGAGCTCTAATCTGCGTTTACGCTTTACACTTAAAAAATATTGAACCAGCAGCTCTTCAACTAAGGGGACATATTCCTGTTTCTTCGTTTGATGAATACCGAGCTCCATTTGTTCCACGTTCTCGTAATAATCATCAAGTCCCTTCCCAGATTCGGCCATATACGTTGCAATTAATGTACTTTCCTGCACTAATTCTGGCGTAATAGTTGTCCGTAATTGTTTTTTCAACTGGCCATATCGAACGGTAAGCCAAGATACAGGGATGGATGAGATGTTTTGTTCAGTCACCGATATTTTTCTACGCATTGTCATTCTCTCCTTTCGCTTAACAGAAACTTCCAGAACATCGTCCAAGAATAGAGAGGTTTGCTCATAGAGCTGATTACATGCCTTGCAATGATACTGATCCTCGTTAATCGGATGGCACAAATGATCGCATTGCATACAAACCATGTTCTTTCACTCCTTTCGTTAGGCTGCCATCTTCAGGCGAGGTCACCTATGTCCTCACGACGCCTGGTTACATGCAGGCGTTTCGGCTCATTCGTTAAACCAATCTTTCATCTTATTTTCTGACCGCTTCTTTACTTTCCCAATAACGAATCGTCTCCGGTACCCCTTCAGAATAAAGGGCGTCAATCTGAATCGCTTTCGGAGGCGCATATGCTAGAGGGCCAATCAAATATGTTTTGTCAAATTCGGACTGCGCATCATGTAGAACGTTGTCCCATTCCTGGGAGCATTCTACCCACATATCGTCTCTACCGTGCCCGAGCTCGATGATCATTCTCCAGCCAAGCAAAAATTTCCCCATTTCGTTTTCCCACCTTACGTTTTTTGACTTATCTAGCCTTCTGACCGTCATAAGCCTCCAGTACGTTTCTAATCGTTTTAAGCGTCTCTGCCGGTGTTTTACCATAACTGGTCGCAGCTGATAATAGTCCTAGAAGGTACGCTTCAACATCTCTCTTTGTTCGATACACATTGGCAAAGTCTTCAACCATTTTCTTAGCCTGGTCCTTTGAAATAGCAGCCACACTCTCACCTCTCGTTCTTTCGCCATTGAGTCTTCATATTTTTGGTCATGCATACCGTTTCTTGATATCTTCCCAATGATCGGCTACCTTCCGAAGTGTCGCCTTCGCTTCCTTCTCACGAGCAGCAGCTGCATCAAAACGCTTTATATCCAAAAACTCGGATACATTGGTTTCAATAATTTGCTCCATGACCTGTGGATCAAGCGCATCCAGTTCCCAACACTCGTAACCAAACTCACTGATGTAATGGGTAGCCCTTGTGTCAGTCAATTTTGTTGGATTGGGTGGCGGCAAATACTGCTCAATTTGATCCATGTTAAGGGCTACTCGTCTAACAAGCGGAAAAGATTCAAATGTATTTAACCGCGCTTCGATATCACGGCTCATATCAATGCCGCTTGGATCATGATCACCTAAATGGATTAGCACGGTCTCTTTTCCTTCATCGTACTTTCGAACGAGCCGTTGAGCTGCCACCCACATTTCTGTTTGACTCACATATCCACGGCATGAAAAATATGAAATATCTAATTGGTCACAGATCGCGCCAACCACTCCTACCAGTGCGTCCTTCTCCACCCAAACTTCCACATGATAGTCTTGATCTGCCCATTTATCATAAGCAAAGCTCCTCGCTGCGGAGTACATAATATCGCCAGGTGAATTCCAATGACTATTACCTTTGAGGTTTCGTGTCCGATCTTCGATTGCGTCCCAATCGATTAGTCCAGAAATTCGTGCATCAGACACAAGAGCTCCTAAGTTCTTATAGCTGCGTTCCGTGTTGGGAATGACATCACGGGCAACGAGCTGGTAATACACTTGTCTCAATGATAGGGAGTAGCCTCTAGAGATATACTCATTAATGATCTCATTCACTTTGTTTATGAGTGCCAGGCTCTCACGACGAAATTTGATCTCTCTATAACAGATTTTCATGAGTTTCTCTTCTCCTATCTTGAATGGATTTGTGGGCTATTGAATACGAAACACTGCTGGCCAATTGCTTGGCCAGCAATTCTGTCCGCCGTATGAGTTTTTTTTCTGTTTCAAATGAGGCTAACAGCTCCAGTTGATCCTTTTTTAAATGATGAATTTGTTCTGTTACAGACCGTTCTGCCGCTCGATTAACCAACATGATCGGTTTGACCTTGATGACAATAACCCTTAAAAAACCACTTGCGATCTTGTTTAGCTATCGTTGCAAAAGTGGGACGTCCTCCAACATGGTTATGCGGCTCACCTATTTGAATGAGAGAAGAAGAGAAGTATGCTGGAGGTAACACATTCAGAAAGTAATCAGTAAACTCTTCATCAACCTCATCGCCAATCTTTAAAAACTCACCCAAATCACAATTCCAATCTGCATATTTCTTCATAAATGACTCCTCCATTCGTTTTAAAATTTAACCTACCATTATCAAGTGAGAGTGGTTATCTTCTCACGACGTCTGAATGGACGTTTCGGCTAACCATTAAATGCTTCATATTTTCTTAGATAACGATCTCGATAGTATTTAATTAGGCCTTTTCTCTTCAAGTACTCATATTTGGACCGGATCACCGACTCCGTTCGGCCTAAACCAAAAGCTAAGGTACGATTTTTATCAATTCCATAAAACATACTTAAGTACTCCAGTTCCTCGCTAGAGAACTTTTTACCATGATTACTATGAAAATCGGGGTGATAAATCATGCGATGATATTTGTCGTAGGTAATACCCTCGATTTGATCTGTTTCGGAACATGTCTTTAACTTCGCAACTCCCATCCCTTACTGCCTCCAATCTAGCCAGCCATCATCAGGTGAGGAAAGGCTACTGTCCTCACGACGCTCCAAGTGGAGCGTTTCGGCTAAGTCATGACAACAAATCCTTTATGAATCTGCTCCAGCTCATCCTCCGTACCCAATTGCACAATAAAGGCTTTGTCACCCAGATAAAGAACGATTTGCTCACCTTCTTTTAATTGCTCAAGTTCATTTTGATAAGGAAATACGGCACTGTTCATTTGCTCACTCCTTCATCGTTTATCTTGCATCGCTAAATTAATAAGCTCATCCAGTTCTTGACTTGCTTTTACAACGTCAGGATGTATCAAATTATTTGCATGTTGGGATGCAATCACTAACATGAAAGCTCGCTTTTGCTCAATAATGTGATTTAGTCCTTCCATGCAATCATCCATCCCTTCATCAGATCAAATACCTAAAAGCTATACTCTAAGTCCTTTTCAGATAACCGTTGATTAATGGAATGGCTGCTAATCTGTTTCATTACTGGATCCTTTTCATCCAAGACCGGTACAAAACCGAAAGAACCCGATCGTCCACTTACTAATAGCTGCTTTATTTCATTTAATTCATTCATAACATGACTGCAGGAGCACAATCCCGTCGACGTACCATTACGTCTTAACTCCTGTTCAACTTGATTAGCCATCCATTCTGATAGTTCCCGATTCGTGGACAATCGGTCCAGGAAATCATGTACTTCGTCTGAGAATTTCAATGCGCTGACATTGAATTGTATACGGCGGCGCTTCATTGCGAATGAGCGATCCTTACGCCTGCTTCAACTTTACGCTTCAGGTAGTTTTTAGCTACGATTTCTGATGCATAGATGTTTAACTTCCTTGAATCTTCAGGGAAGATATGATATTTCTTCGCAACGGCCTCACCGAGCTGCTTACACAGATACGTCATCATGTACTCACGTAATGCCTGATTAACCCCACCAATATGCACATAATAAACCAGGTCACCTTGCATAAAGCTAAAGCTCTGAAGTGCTTTTTGCATGGCTACTCCTGCAAATTCATGCAGAACGGGTTCAATATCCGCAGTAAGGGAATGTTCCTCATGCAAAATGGTATCTGTATAGATGAAATTACGAGATTCAATATGTGTTAATATAAACCGCTCTAATGCACGTACATCTTTGAAATAATTCATCAGCTTGTCCGTTCTGAGTTTTTCAAGTACGGCCAAGTAGCTTTGATCCGTCGATGAAACAAAATCATCTGCTTTCTGTGCTCCATTCAAATCTGGCTGCAGCTTACATAAGTCTTGACTTTGTCCCCCAATATCATCAATGACGGTATAGGCTTCCTTAAATCGTTTTGCTTCCTCTCTGCTGTTCCCTTCTAAATCGAGTTTTAACGCATGACGTGCATTTTCACCTTCAATACGGCATTCTGCGTGTTGTACGTTTATAGTCAATTGACGCTCAAATCCTGGTGTAATGAGTTCAAAAGTAGTTTCGACTTGAAAACGAGTTGCCATGGCAGATAATTTTTCCTTAAAGCTATTTGCTTTTTTAACCAACCAAACCGGTAATAACGTGCCAAAGTACTCAATATCTATCTCATCTTGATCCATTTCAGGTAGCTTCAATGCGTGGTATAGAGCTATCCCTGCAAGCCAGGTAATCCAAACGGTCTCGGAATTTGTTTTATCATGAAGTGTATAGATATGAGCATTACCTAGAAGTTCCGCTTGAGCTCGTTTGCCAGCCATGTAATACCGTTCACCTAACTTGATGATGAGATGGTTCTCAAGCGATTCAGTAGGAATGGAATTTGCAAACATCCCTTGAACATCTTTTTCTGATATAGCTTTAATAGATGAAGGCATCTCAAAATAATGGCCATCAATCATGTGTTGGCCAATCGAGTTACCAAAGTCAGTAACCATGCGCTGAATATTCAACTGTATCTCCTCCAAATTAGTAACTATTAATGAAATCTATGATTTCTTGCATGTTATTTGCTTGCCATTCTGGGTCACCTAATACATCTGGGCCGTTATCAGGTAGAAAAGCTGCAAAACGATAACCAGCATTTTCACTTTTCTTTGTGGCTTCATAGATAGACCAGGCTGAGTATGTTTTTATTTTCTTCAAATAATGATTCCTCCGCGTTGCAATTTACTAAAAAAACTAATTATTAATGATCATAGTTTTGTTCTCTGAGAATTTCTTAGTATCAATCAATTGATTTTGTTTAATAAGGGCATAATTCTTCAGTGCTTTTGCAACAATCTTTAAAAATTCGTCTTCATAGTTTTCTAAAGTTTTCAATTAAGTTCACCTCTCAGTTTCGATATTGAAATAACGAAAAAGAAAAAAAGATAAAATCTGGGGAATTATATAAAACCCATTGCGATGCATACGGGGAAAAGTGTAAAATTGTAGTTGTCTAGGTTACAATTTTATTTCTTTCTCCTCGTGATGATGGTCGACTGGTAATCGATCATCATTTTTGATTAATATTTAATTTATTTTTTGCCTTGCACTTCAATTGTTTCAAAATGAAACATTTTTAGTCAAAAAAACGGGTCCAATCAAAATGTAATGCAACAGCAATTTTTTTAGCTGTGTCAACACTCGGAGAGCGCAGACCATTCTCGATGTTTGTATAATTACTCCTACTTACACCTGCACGATCAGCAACGATTTCTTGCGATTCAAGACCTCTGAGCTCAATTAACCAGTTACGATTTACTTCTCTCATTAGCGCACCACCCCTAAAATGTTTCATAACGAAACTAACAATGTGTTCATTATATGTTTCGAAATGAAACTTGTCAAATACTTTGTTTCTTATTGAAATGAATCAGTATATGTTTCAATTAGAAACGTTATAATTGTATTGAGGTGATAACGATTAAAGAAATAATAGGTATGCGGATAGAACACGAAAGACTTAGAAAAGAATGGACTCAAGAAATAGTTGCTAAAAAAATAGGCGTTGCTCGACCAACGTATGCAAACTATGAAGCAGGTAAACGTCAGCCTAGTATTGATAATATTAAACAACTAGCAGAGATTTTTAATGTTTCAACTGATTATTTAACAGGACATTCAGATATTAGAAATGGTCAGGATATGAAAAAATTAGAAAATATCAATATGACAGAAGAGAAGAAGATTCAATTGTATAAACTATTAGAAAAAATGAATAAAGAGCAAATTGAACATGTTCTTAAAACTGTTGAGTTTATTGTTAAAGACTAATTCCTTTGAATCCTTTCTAAGAACTCTACAAGTAAGTTCATTTGTGGATCCAATTTCAGAATTTTAATTAGACTGTCCATCTCTCTATTTGTCATTATTGCAATTAACCTCACTAAATCATTAATTTCCACGCACATCACCTTCTCCTCTAGATGCAAATTTAATAAATTAATTTAAGGAGCATCCAAACTGGCTGCTCTTTTGTGCATTTTATGAACGACTACGGAATTCTTCCTTATTTACCCAGCCAATTTGTTTATAGTAAATTATGTTAACGTTTCAGTCAATAGTTAAAATATTAAATATTGACTTTTTAGTGAAACCTTTACTAGAATATTTAGATGATATAGGAGTGAAATAAATGTCATATTATCAATTACTTAAAAGTTACATTTCGAAATCAGGGCTTACTCTTCATGACATTTCTACTGAATTAACTAAATACGGATTCAACATCAGTAAAGGTTACATAAGCCAATTACAAAATGGTAAAACAGACAGACCAGCTACTGATGATCTTACAAGAGCTTTAGCAAAAGTTACAAATGGAGATATCGAGGAACTGCTCACAGCCTCCTTTTTGGAAAAAGCTCCTGCAGAAATAAGACTGAAGTTCATTCAATTAAACAATCTAGAAAGGGCCTTAACTTCACAACTTGAGAAAAATCAGTTTATAGAGATACCTGTGTATGAAAATATTTCAAATAATATAAGAACAAATCGAATCATCGATATTCAATTTGTGGATAAAGCCTACATGACTGACGGAGATGTCTTTGGATTGATAGTAGATTCAGAATCAATGCTAGAAGACTCAATAAACATTGGTGATATAGCCATCTGTTCCTCTAGCAATGAGATTAACTACAATGATATTACTTTAGTATCCGTTAAAGGTGCTTCTGCAAAACTATTTCGAGTGTACTACCAAGACAGAATCTGTGTGTTAATTCCATCAAATAAAAAAACAAAGCCAATTGTTGTGAATATTAACGAAGTATCTATTTTAGGGAAAGTAGTAGAATTACGAAAGAAATTTAGATAAACGGACAGGTGGTATATGAATGATAGCGGATAAAAACAAATGGGATCAAAACGATAATAATGATGAAATTATAGAGGCAATTGGATATATAAGACAGAGTGATGAGCGTGAGGATAAAGAGGATATTTCAGAGCAAACACAAATGGCAAAAATTCAAAGCTTTTGTGACATGAATAATTGGAAACTCGTAGGTATTTTTAAGGATATTGATTATTCAGGCTTTAGAATTAGTTACCTTAAACGACCAGGATTAATGAATGCATTTGAATATATTAATAGCCATAAGCGTGTAAGAAAATTTGTTGCCTTCAACCTATCTCGAATAACTAGAAGAAAAAAGGACTTTATTCTTATACACGAATCGCTTTCAAAATTAAATGTAGACATATGTTCAACTGCTGAATTATTAGACTTTAGTTCACCAACAGGAAGAATGGTTGCAAACATCCTTGTAAATTTAAATGAATACTTTAGCGATAATCTGAGTGATATTACCAATGATAGTAAAGAAACAAATGCAAAAAAAGGCCGCTGGAATGGTGGTCCTGCTCCTTTTGGAATTAAAAAGACAGACGGAGTTTTTTATGAAGATGGTTTTAAAGCAGAAGCTGTCAAACAAGCTTTCAGATTAGCTAAAGAAGGAAAAGGAACTTATATAATTTCAAATTGGTTAAATTCAGAATCTATTCTGACCCAAACTGGAGTCAAATGGAGCCCTAGAAGAGTTCGTTATATGTTAAATAACATCTCTTATACAGCCATGCAAAAATGGAAAGGCGTTTTGTATCCACTTTCGAATTTCCCAATACTAGTTAACACAGAAGATTTTATGTATATACAACGAACGCTATTCGGTAAAGAAAACGTATGGCGGGGTAAAGATAGACAACTCTTATCTTCTATCCTTCGGTGTCCAATTTGTGGAAGTAAAATGCATTCTAGGCAAACTAGCAGTAAGAAAACAAGAAGATATGTTTGCAGTTCTAAAAATACTCATGGAAATTGCAAAAGTCCTGTCATAGATCTTCCATCTCTTAATGATGCGATTTTGAAAAGAATAGTTGATATAAGTAACGGTCGTTACAGTAAAGAACAAATATCAAGTAAAATAATCGATGAAACTGACAACTCACTTAGTGTCATCCAACACCTACAAACTGAGTCTAGAAACTTAGAACTTGCAATTCAAAATATATTTGATGATTTCTACATACACCAAAAATTGAGTGAACAATATTTTAGCGATCTTATGAAAAGATATGAGAAAAAACAAATTGAAATCAATAAAAAATTAGAAAATATACCAATCCCAAAAACGAACAATAAGTATGGTAATTTTGATGAGCTTCTAAGTGAGCTTGCAATTGCATTTGAGTTGGGTCTTGATTCTACTGACAAACGAATTATGACAGAACTGATTATTGAGAAGGTCATTCCAAATAAAACAACAGAAATTCACTTTAGATGGGGAGAAATACAAGAAATTAATTATGTAAAATCAGGTTATGGAAAAAACGAGGTATTATACTTCTAAAAAAAAAACCACTCCAAGGAGTGGTCCGCTTTCATTATGAAAGCTACAGGTTTAGGATAGGAGTGGAGAGAAACCATACTGTACCTTTATTATATGTATACGCTTCCACTTTGTCAATAAGCGCTTTCATTTTTATATCAATTATTTTGAAAGCGTTTGAATATAAAAAAACGCTCACCCTTTACAGGTGAACGTCGTAGCCTTTCGCTGTGAGCAGGATCACGGCCTGGTCCAAATATTCTTGGCTTCGGAAGGATAGCCTCAGTATGCCCGGCACATCTTCCCTGCTTTCGATAATATGGATATTGCTAAGGTTTATGAGGCTATTTCCTAACTCGCTCGTAATTTTACCAATAATGCCTGGGTGGTCGGGAATGTCCACGTAACAGTCAAAAGCGGAATGAATCATGCCTTTACGGCGTTCTGGCATCTTGCTGCGGAAGTTGCCCGCTGTTTCGAATGCACCCGCAATGGCATCGCCATCGGCGTTCTCGAGCATTTGCACGAATTTATTCGTCTCGTTGCTCCAATCATGAAGGAGCTTAAGGACGACATGACGATTATTAATAAGAATATCGCGCCATAGCGTTGGATCTCCTGATGCAATTCTCGTTATGTCTCGGAAACCACCGGCAGCAAGCGATTCATATAGATCATTTTGCTCGTTGTAGCCGCGAATCTGATTGACAAGCGACACAGCGATAATATGCGGCAAATGGCTGATTGCTCCGGCAATTTCATCATGCTCCTTGGCATTCACGCGAACGATATTTGCCTTCGTGTGAGAAAGCAGATCCACCAGACGTTCCACAACTGTCTCTGGCGTCTCCTCGTCAGGAGTAAGCACGTAGAAAGCATTCTCATATAGATGCGAGGATGCCGCCTCAACCCCCGTTCGCTCAGAGCCAGCCATAGGGTGACCGCCTATAAAGTAAGCTTGTCCGAAATCTAGCGATTTCGCACATGCCGCAACTGAGGCTTTCGTGCTGCCTGCATCCGTAATGATGCAGCCCGGCTTAAGCTGGAAAGCAGCCAGCTTCTCGATATATTCCTCTAAATTCCCAACCGGTACGCATACAAAAATAAAGTCAGCCTGCTCTGCAGCCTCCTGCATCGAGGTCGTCGCATAATCGACGACGCCTCGCTGCAAGTATTTCTCAACCTGAGAAGGCCGGTTCGAATGGCCGATTACGGTAATGCCTGGCTTGCCTTTCAAACAAAGGGCGATCGAACCGCCGATCAGCCCTACACCAAAAATCGCAACTGTTGTCATAACTTTATCCCTGCACCGCCGATTCTTCTAAAACCTGTTCTAGAGCTGCGACGAATTTCTCGTTCTGCTCGCGCGTTCCTACGGTAATCCGAATATGATTCGGATAATAAGCCCATCGCGGTCTCGAAATTATGCCTCTGCGAAGCAAGCCGTCAAATACCTCGGGAGAAGAACGTTTCACATCTACCATCATAAAATTCCCGTATGCCGGGAAGTAAGATAATCCAAGTCGGTCAAATTGCTCCGATAAATAGGTAAGTCCCTGTTTGTTCTGATCGCGGCAATACGCAATAAATGCTTTGTCCGCAAGAGCAGCTTTTGCCGCCGCCTGCGCTGCGCGCGAAGTGTTAAACGGCTCGCGTACTTGGTTCGTGAAACGAATCACATCTGGATGTCCCACGCCAAATCCGATACGAAGCGCAGCTAATCCGTAAATTTTGGAGAAAGTACGCAGTACAATCAGATTACGATGCTTTTTCAATAGTTGAATGCCGTCCGGGAACTCCGGATCATCGATATACTCTCCGTACGCTTCGTCCAGCACAACTAACACATGTGCAGGCACTTGCTGCATGAAGGCAGTTAGCTCCTGCAGAGTAACGATCGTTCCGGTAGGATTATTCGGATTACAGATCCAGATGATTTTGGTACGGTCATTGATTTGAGCTGCCATCGCAGGCAGGTCATGCTTGCCCTCTTTAAGCGGAACCTCTACGATGCGGGCATTCTCAATCTCCGCGTTATGTTTGTATTGCGGAAATGTTTCATCCGCCATAATCGTTTCATCTCCAGGGGAGATAAACGCTCTGTTAATCATAAGTATAATTTCACTGGAGCCTGTTCCAAAAATAATTTGATTCGGTTCTACTTGCAGCTCTTTAGCCAGTGCTGCCGTTAGCTCCACGCTTGCACCGTCCGGATATATATTGAAATTCGATAATTCCTCGATCACTGCTGATTTCGCCTGCTCGGAGCAGCCAAACGGATTCTCGTTAGACGCAAGCTTTATTACTTCTGTTAACCCTAGCTCCCTCTTGACATCTTCAACCGGCTTTCCTGGCTGATAGACGGGAAGGTGGACGATATTACTTTTGGGCTGCATGAGCCGTTCACCTCTTTATCATTGTCTAATAGACATACTCGTTGTCCATTGTCTCATATCTGTGTAACGTTTTAAAGTTTTTTTAACACAAAATTGCGGATCCATCCCCGACGAATATCTTTGATTCGCATTTAGAGCGTTGGATTTGCGATTTAAAATATAAATAATAGTAATCTATGTAGAAATTCGGAAAAAGGACTGCCCGCAAAACCAAGTCAGGAACTACTTACCAAAGCGATTCAAACGATTATTGCTCACTAATTATCTCCGGCAACAAATAGGCACTCTTCCAATAAATTATCCTCCTTCGAATATTTTTCTTCAAGCAAAGAAACCTATCCATCAGACGAGCTTATCTCGCTGAAGGTTGCTCGAACTCTTCTTATTTCCTAATAAGCAGCAAAAAGCCCTCTTGTCTTTCGACAAAAGAGCTTTTCATGCTAACTATTTCACGGATTGATCACATGCAGGATCCAACAGCAGGTATTCTTTACCCTTTTAGCGAGGCTACGAATTCACCAATCTGCTTCAAGCCTTCCTCGCGTCTGCTTGCGTCGTTCAGAAGCGGAATAGCCTCTTCGATTTGCCGAACGATCGCGCTGCCGACAATGACACCGTCGCATTGCTTCTCAAAGCGAGCTACCTGTTCGCGGCTCGAGATACCGAAGCCGACTGCGATCGGCAAATCCGTCGCTTCGCGAACCAGACCAAGAAACTCATCGATTCCGGTGTGGAAGTCGGCACGAACGCCTGTAACGCCAAGCGAGGAAACGCAATAGACAAACCCTTTCGCTTTGCGCGAAATGCGGGTAACGCGATCCTTTGAGGTAGGAGCAACCAAAGGAATAAGATGTACGTTTGCTGCTTCGGCAAGCTGGCGAACCTCTTCGTCTTCTTCAATAGGCAAATCGGGAATAATTAGACCGCTGATGCCTTTGCTTTTCACGAGCTCGAAGAACGCTTCCAGTCCGAATTGGAAAACAGGATTATAATAAGTGAATAGAATGAACGGAATCTGTACGCCTGCTTCCCGGGCCTGCTCAGCAATCTCGATGCAATCCCTAAGCGAAATGTTATTGTTGAGAAGCGCGCGCTCGGACGCCCGTTGGATAACGGGGCCATCCGCGAGCGGATCGGAATAGGGAACTCCGAGCTCGATCATGTCTGCGCCGGATTTTTCAAGCGTCTGGATAATAGCAACCGAGGTAGCTAGATCAGGATCACCCATCGTTAGAAAAGGGATTAGCGCCGTTTTGCGTTCTGATTTCAATCGTGCGAACGCCGTATCAATGAGATTCATGTTTTTCTACCCCCAAATAACCCATAATCGCTTCCACGTCCTTGTCTCCGCGGCCAGACAGGCTGACTACGATGACTTTGTCCTTATCCAGTGTCGGAGCAAGCTTGATCGTCTGGGCAATCGCATGAGCCGACTCCAGAGCCGGAATGATACCTTCCGTGCGGGAAAGCAGCTGCAATGCTTCAAGCGCTTCGGCATCCGTTACCGGCACATATTCCGCACGTCCCGAATCCTTCAAGTAAGCATGCTCAGGTCCGATGCCGGGATAATCAAGACCCGCGGAGATCGAATGCGCGGGCTGTACTTGGCCATGCTCATCCTGCAGCACATAACTCATGGAGCCCTGGAAGATACCATGGCGTCCTTTCGTCATCGTAGCCGCATGCTCGATTGTATCCACGCCTCTGCCGGCAGCTTCCACGCCAAGCAGCTTGACGCTGTCATCATTGACAAACGGATAGAAAATACCCATGGCATTGCTGCCTCCGCCTACCGCTGCAACGACATAATCAGGCAATCTGCCCTCTTCGGTTAGGATTTGCTTGCGCGCTTCGTCCCCGATAATGCGTTGGAAATCCCTTACCATCATCGGATATGGATGCGGGCCTGTAACGGACCCTAAAATATAATACGTATCATCAACATGGCTGACCCAGTAGCGCAACGTTTCATTGCAGGCATCCTTCAGCGTTCTCGTACCGGATAGAACGGGAACGACTTCAGAACCAAGCAGCTGCATACGGAATACGTTCAGCTGCTGGCGCTTCATATCCTCTTCGCCCATGAACACTTTGCACTCGAGCCCAAGCAGCGCAGCGATCGTTGCAGATGCGACGCCATGCTGACCTGCGCCTGTTTCGGCAATGATTTTCGTTTTGCCCATACGTTTTGCGAGCACGCCTTGACCGATCGTATTGTTGATTTTATGCGCGCCTGTATGGTTCAGGTCCTCGCGCTTTAAGTAAATTTTCGCCCCTCCAAGATGCTCGGACAGGCGCTCAGCATAGTATAGCGAGGTCGGACGCCCCGAGTATTTATGCAATAAATAATGAATCTCGTCTTTGAATGCCTGATCTTTCGAATAGTGAAGGTACGCCTCTTCAAGCTCAAGCAATGCGTTCATTAACGTCTCTGGTACATATCTGCCGCCAAACTTTCCGAACCGTCCGTTCTCATCTGGTACCTGTGTCATGCTTCCATCACCCTTCTTACAAATAATCGGATTTTTTCGATATCCTTGCGTCCGCTCGTCTCTACCCCGCTTGATACATCAATTCCGCCGGGAGCATACGCGCCAAGCAGTTCCTCTATGTTGCCTTCATGTAGGCCGCCTGCTACATAGAGCGTAATACCTAGCTCGCTAGCTGCCTGCTTATAATCATTGATCGCGTCCCAATCAAAGGTTTGTCCGGTACCGCCGCCAGGAGCATCAATCAACACAGCGTCAACTGACCCATGATATGGCGAGATTCTCTCGCTGGCGGATTGAGGCAGTCGCCCTTCCGAATCCTTCTTCATGGAAAATACTTTCCACACTTTTGCATCTAGCTCCTCGCGCACAGCTCTGCAGTATTCTGCCGATTCACTGCCATGCAGCTGTATAATATCAAGCTTTACTTCCGCTTGAATAGCAGCAAGGTTTGCAAAAGCTTCATTTACAAACACCCCAACCGTCAATGGACGCTCACCGCCAGCAGCTTTCAGCTGTTTGGCAGCAGCGATCAGCTCAGCTGCCGCTGCTCCCGAAACCTGTCTTTTGCTTGGTGCAAATATGAAGCCAATCTCATGGATAGGCAAGCCGTCCATTTCCATAATCGTCTTTGTGTCCATTAATCCGCATATTTTAATGCGAGGTGCCGGCTTCATCCCGCTTCCACCGCGCCCATTAAGTCTTGCACGGATTGTTTGACATCCTCGTGCCGCATGAAATATTCGCCGATCAGTACGCCATGCGCGCCGATCCCGTGCAAATAATCCATATCCGGCTTACCCGCAATTCCGCTTTCGCTAATCACCGTCACGTTCTGGGGCATGAATCCGATGAGCGACTCCGTCGTTTTGAGATCTGTCACGAACGATTTCAAATCACGGTTGTTGATCCCAATTAACGTAGCTTTATCCAGCTCCAGCACGCCTTCGAGCTCCTCTTGATTGTGAACCTCGACCAGTACGTCAAGACCAATCGATTTCGCCAAGTCATGGAACTCGCCGAGCTGAGCAGGTGTCATGATCGCTGCAATAAGCAGTATCGCAT
This sequence comes from Paenibacillus sp. J22R232, assembly GCF_056269165.1. Classification (NCBI taxonomy): domain Bacteria; kingdom Bacillati; phylum Bacillota; class Bacilli; order Caryophanales; family Paenibacillaceae; genus Paenibacillus; species Paenibacillus sp. J22R232. The sequence continues at coordinate 177,444 of NZ_JBWDNK010000005.1, forward strand.
CTGCCCCGATTAGGCGAGCTTCGTATATTTGTCGGTAATCAATCGTGAAATCTTTCCGTAGTAGCGGCACCTTCACCGTTTGTTTGACCGCTTGTAGAAAAGCATTCGACCCTTGGAAGTAATCACGGTCAGTCAATACTGAAATACAGTCCGCGCCTGCAGATTCATAGGCTGACGCAAGCGTAGCCGGCTCGAAATCGGCCCGGATTAGCCCTTTGGAAGGCGAAGCCTTCTTTACCTCTGCAATCAGGCCCATGCTCCGTTTGCGTCCCGCAGCTGATACCGCGTGTTCGAAGCCTCGGCATGGCTCAAGAGCGGAAATCTGCCGTTCGATCTCAGACAGATCAAACCGTGAAGCGAGTTCTTCCACTTCTCTCCGTTTCGTTGCTACAATTTTATCGAGAAACATGCGCCAACTCTCCTGTCGTTTGAATAAGGCTTTCAAGCTTGCGCTTTGCCTCTCCTGAATCAATCACTTTTGCCGCTATCGTAACGCCGCTTTGAAGCGAATCTGCCAAACCGCCCACATAGATGCAGGCACCGGCGTTCGCCAGGACGATATCCCTGTATGCGCCCTGCTGCTCGCCTGCGAATATCGCACGGATAAGTGCTGCGTTCACTTCCGGCTCACCCCCGAGCACCTCGGCAATCGGCCACCGCGTCAGCCCCAGCTCTTCCGGCGTAATATCGAACGTTCTCACCTTGCCATCCAGCAGCTCCGATATTTGCGTTGGCGCGGAGATGCTGATCTCGTCCAGACCATCGTGGCTGCTCACAACCATTGCCCGCTTCAAGCCTAGTTCGCCGAGCACCTCGGCTACCGTAGACGTGCGAGCTCGGTCGTAGAGGCCTAGAAGCTGCCTGTCTGCGCCTGCCGGATTCGTAAGGGGCCCGAGCATGTTGAAAATCGTCCGAATGCCCAGCTCTTTGCGTGGAGCTGATGCGTGGCGCAGCGACGGATGGTATAGCTGAGCGAACATAAAGCAAATACCGATATCATTCAAGCATTGTGCTGCTTGCTCCGGCGTAATCGTAATCTGGACACCGAGCGCTTCCAATACGTCCGCGCTTCCGGTCTTGCCGGACATAGCACGGTTGCCATGCTTGGCAACGCGGATTCCGGCAGCAGCAGCTATGATGGACGATGCCGTCGATATGTTAAACTTATGGATGCCTGATCCGCCTGTGCCGCAAGTATCGAGCAAGCCCTCCTGTTCGGTTAGGAGGTGGCTCGAATGCGCGCGCATCGCTTCTGCGAATCCCGTTATTTCGTCCTTCGTTTCACCCTTCATCCGCATCGCCGTTACTACGCCAGCGATTTGCGCATCCGTAGCATCGCCATTCATGATAATATTCATAACCGCGTTTGCTTGCCCACGCGTTAGGCTGTTTCCGATAATCAATTGACTAAGGGCTGACTGCATCGTAATGGCTTCCGTTGCCTGCATCATTGGCCAAGCCCCTCTCCAGCCTTAACGTAATAGTCCGAATTAATGGAGTTGTAGCTGTCTTGCTGGCTTTTCGGCTGGGCAAAAATCGCTTCTGCCGTTCGAATGGCTTTTAGCATGCCTTTTGCCTTGTTCACGGTTTCCATATACTCGCTCTCCGGAACAGAATCCCAAACGATGCCGGCTCCGGCCTGCACGTAAGCTTTGCCGTGTTTGAAAATAATGGTACGGATGGTGATACAAGTGTCCATTGAGCCGCCAAAGCCCAAATAGCCAATGGCGCCTGCATAAGCACCGCGTGCCTCGTTCTCCAGCTCCGCTATAATTTCCATCGCTCTCAGCTTAGGCGCGCCCGAAACGGTACCGGCGGGCAAGCAGGAAACGAATGCATCGAAGAAGTCCTTGTCCTTGTGCAGCTTGCCGGAAACGTTGGAAACGATGTGCATCACGTGGGAATACCGCTCGATTTCCATGAAAGAGTCGCATTTCACTGTTCCGAATTCGGATACGCGTCCGATATCGTTGCGGCCTAGGTCTACGAGCATCAGATGCTCCGCACGTTCCTTCTCGTCAGCCAGCAGCTCCAGCTCGAATGCCTTATCCTCCTCCGGCGTCTTCCCGCGAGGTCTCGTACCCGCGATTGGCCTCGTTTCAACTCGGTCTCCGTTAACCTTGACAAGCGCCTCCGGCGACGTCCCGACAATGACTTCTTCGCCCATTTTCAAATAATACATATAGGGGGAAGGGTTCATCGTGCGAAGAACTCGGTACACATGCAAAGGGTCGATGTCCGTATCGATATTAAAACGCTGCGATAATACGACTTGGAAAATATCTCCCGCGCGAATATACTGCTTCGCCTGCTCAATATTCGAGATGAACTGCTCTTTCGTCACATTCGACTGGATGTCCCCCAGCTCATAATCAGCGGTGATGGAGCTGCCGGTCGTGACGGGAATCGTTACCGGCTGCTGCAGCCGTTCGATCGTTGCATCAATCTTCGCAATCGCTGCTTCGTAGCTTAATGCAATTTCAGTATCCGTTGCTCCGTCTGCAATATGTACGTTGCCGACGATTTGCAGCTGCTGCTTGAAATGATCGAATACGATAACCTGGTCACAGAACATAAACTGCATGTCATTCATATTAAGATCATCGATTCGATGCGCCGGAAGCTTCTCGTAGTATTGCAGCAAGTCATATCCGAAGAATCCTATTGCCCCACCGGTGAAAGGCGGCAGCTCCGGAAGCGAGGGACTGCGGAAGGAGCGCAAATGAGCCTTCAGCAGCTCGATTGGCTTATCGCTCAGCACATGCTTCTCGCCGCCGCGCTCGAGTACCATCTCACCGTTCTTGCCATACAGCATCATGAACGGATCCGTTCCGATGAACGAATGTCTCGCCCATTTCGCGCCGCCCTCTATGCTCTCTAGGAGAAAGGCATGATCCTCCTTCGCAAAATGCTGAAACAACCGAATTGGCGTTTCCGTATCTGCCATCATGTAGCGAACGATTGGAATTAAGTTGTATTGACTGGCAAGGCGGGTAACGTGCTGCAGCTCATTTGTCATTTTCGAAACATCCTCCCTTTGCGATCAAAAAATCTATCAATGCGTACAAAAAAAGCTCCTGCCAGAGCAGGAGCGTTGGTTTAGATGATGACGGAAGTGTGTAAGCGGAAAAGACACAGCTGTGGATAGGATGAAACAGCACTTTTACAACCGAATACGCCAATGCGCAATCGATCGTTCAGCTCTTTCGTTTGTTCCCATTTCACTGCGTGCTTCACTCTGCTACTCTCAACTAGTCTCGACTCATCTCAACTCAGTTCATAAAACGGCTCTGCTACTCTCACTTACGTTACTAAATATACAACAACGAACAGCTGTGCGTCAACAAAGGGATTTCTTGCGTTTATAAGCATGAATGATATTAGGCCTTGGAAAGATCAGGACGCAATGCCTGCGCTCCGTTTAAATAAACATGGCGGATTTCGGCCTGCGTTTTATCCGTATTGATCAGAACCATCAGGCGAATGCAGCGCTCCAAGCTTCCTTTAACCGGAACCTCCAGCGCGCACATAAGCGGCACTAGCTCCCAGCCTTTCATCTGACGGATCGCTCTTGCGGGAAAAGTCTCGTCCAAATCATTCGTAACCGTCACGAACACGCTGCAAATATCATCCGGCACGATTTCATTATCGGCAACAATCCCGTTCAACATCTCGATTGTCGCATTGAGAATGGGCTGCTCCTCGTTCGCATCAACGGTAATTGCACCACGGATTCCTCTTACGCTCATTACGGCTGCACCTCCAGCTTTAATTGCTCTACAATTTCACGTACCCATTGCACAGGCACATCCGATTTGATCTCGACCTTGCCGATTTCGGTTGGCACGACGAACACCATCGTTCCCTCGGAAAACTTTTTGTCATGCATCATGGCATCCATGATTTTGTCGACGTCGAAATGCTCGGGCAGGCGTACGGGCAACCCTGATTTAGCAAGCACACGTTTGGTTACGGTATATACGTCCTCAGGAGCCCCGTAACGCAATCCTAGCCTTGCAGAACCTACCATGCCAATGGAAATCGCTTCGCCGTGAAGCAGCTCGCCATAACCGGCAACCGCTTCTAACGCATGCCCAATCGTATGGCCTAGGTTCAATATTGCACGCAAATCGTTCTCGCGTTCATCCTTTGATACCACTGCCGCTTTCACGCTGCAGCCTTTGTATAAGGCATATCCAAGCGCTTCCGCATCAAGTGCTAGCAGCTTCTCTGCGTTCTCCTCGCACCAAACCGCGAACTCAGCATCCCAGATCAGGCCATGCTTCACAACTTCGGACAACCCCGCGCTCACCTCTCTCGGAGGAAGCGTTTGAAGCGTATTAAGATCGTACAGCACCAGCTCCGGCTGATGGAATGCGCCAATAATATTTTTGGCAAGCGGATGATTAACCGCAACTTTGCCGCCTACGCTGCTGTCATGCGCAAGAATTGTCGTAGGAACCTGTACGAATTTAATGCCGCGCATATAGGATGCGGCTACAAAACCCGCCAAGTCACCGACAACGCCGCCGCCCAGCGCAACGATTGCAGATTTGCGATCAAGTCCGCATTCCAGCGCCTTCGTGACGAGAGACTCCAGCATCGATAGCGATTTGGAGCTTTCGCCTGACGGCACGATAACGCTTGCCGTCTGAAACCCTGCTTCCGCCAGCTCTGATTCAAATGATTGCAGATGATATTCGGCTACGCGGCTATCCGTTATAATGAGCAGCGGGGATTTCTTGCTGATGCCATGCTTTATGAAGTAGGTGGAAGCCTCTTTCAGGAGTCCTTCACCAATATAAATCGGATAAGAGCGTTCTCCAAGGTCGACCGTTAGCTCACGCATATTAGTACCGACCCAGCTGTTCCAAATAGTTGTTCAGGTTGGTGCGGATTTCCTCGATGGAATCGCCTCCGAACTTCTCAAGGAACGCTTTTGCCACTTCCCAAGCGACGACATGCTCCATCACTACGCTTGCCGCAGGCACCGCGCAGCTGTCTGAGCGCTCAACCTGAGCTGTAAACGGTTCTTTTGTATCGATATCCACGCTTCGTAGCGGCTTGTACAGCGTAGGGATAGGCTTCATCACGCCTCGCACAACGATTTGCTCGCCATTAGTCATTCCGCCCTCGAACCCGCCAAGGCGGTTCGTTGCACGGTGGTAGCCCCGCTCTGCTTCATACATGATTTCGTCATGGACCTGTGAGCCGCGAAGCTTCGCTGCTTCAAAGCCAATGCCGATTTCGCAGCCTTTGAACGCGTTAATGGATACGACTGCCTGCGCAATTCGTCCATCCAGCTTGCGGTCCCACTGCACATGGCTTCCGAGGCCGATAGGCACGCCTTCGATGATGCATTCCACGATTCCGCCGATGGAATCGCCTTCTGCTTTGATCTGATCAATGTAGTCGGTCATCCTTTTTTCGGTTTCCTTGTCTACTACGCGGACAGCTGATTCCTCCGTCAACCGAATCAGCTCGTCGACAGGAAGCTGGTTCGCAGGAGCTTCGATTTCACCGATACGGATAACTTGTCCGGCCACTTTAATGCCGAATTCCGCTAGGAATTGGCGTGCAACCGCGCCGACTGCCACTCGTGCAGCCGTTTCTCTTGCGCTGGAGCGTTCCAATACGTTGCGAAGATCCTTCAGGTCATATTTCAAGCCGCCGTTCAGATCCGCATGTCCAGGACGCGGACGGTTAACGCGGCGCTTCTCTTCGTCGCCGCCTTCAATTGGCTCAATATTCATCACGGAAGTCCAATGCTTCCAGTCGTTGTTCGCTACGATCAGAGCTACTGGCGCTCCTGTCGTTCTGCCGTGGCGCACGCCGCCGACAATGTTAGCTGTATCTTTCTCGATCTGCATCCTGCGTCCGCGGCCATGGCCCTTCTGACGACGGTGCAATTGAAAATTAAGCTCCTCGAAATCAATCGTTAGGTTGCTGGGCAATCCTTCGATAATCGCCGTTAGTTGGGGACCGTGTGTCTCCCCCGCTGTCAAATACCTTAAACTCAACCAAAGCTCCTCCTTCAAAGCAAGCCTATAAGCGCCTGCTATGCTTTACTGCACTAAACATCTTTGCTCATTATAGTACAGCGCTTCCGGTTTGACAAGAATTCGAACGCCGGAAACACTGGTGTCTCTAGATAAAAAGAAGCTGGCGAACATGTCTTTGTAAGAAGACATTCCGCCAGCTTCGATTGAAGCTTGCTTATTAGCTGTTGACCGTTTTTTTATCAAGCAGCGGCATTCCATCCTTCATAAGCAGCGGATCATTTACGAGCCTGGTCATCTGACCGCTGTCTACCCCGATAATTTGCGCGCATTCTTGAATGGAGATAAAACCTCGCCTATAAGCGGCTATAACCTTGCGTTTGTCCATCGGTTGCTTCATCCTCCAAGTCATCTACCTATGCTTAGTATAGGAGAAGTTGGAAAACGGTATACATGAAGGTTACATCTTGCGGTAAAAGAACGTGTCCGCAGTCTCAAAGCCATACTGAGCAGGCGAAAAAATCTGTTCCGTGCTGCCAACGAATAACAGCCCGCCCGGCTTGAGCGCATTAGCAAATTTCTGATACAGCAAATGCTTCGCATCCTCTGTGAAATAGATCATGACGTTGCGGCACACAATTAAATCAAATGAAGTATCAAACGTATCATGCAGCAGATTCTGCTGTTTGAATTGGATAAATTGCTTCAATGAGTCCGAAATCAGAAAGGCACCGTCGGCTTGCTTGAAATATTTCTGGCGGCATGCGGCAGGCACGTCGCGGAGCGACCGTTCCAGGTAGCTGCCGTCAATCGCTTTCTGCAGCACGCCTGAATCAAGGTCGGTTGCGAGCAGCGAGGATCGCTGCAAAGCGCCGAGCTCCGATAAAATCATCGCGATTGTATAAGGCTCTTCGCCTGTTGAGCAAGCTGCGCTCCAAATTTTCAGCCGGTTGGCAGAACCAAGCATCTCAGGGAAGAAACGTTTTTGAAGCACTTCCCACCGGGAAGGGTTTCTCCAAAACTCAGACACGTTAATCGTCATCCGATCCAAAAACTCGTTCAGCATGCTTTTATTCTGCTCAATCGCTTTATAATAGTCTTCAAAGGTTTGAAAACCGTGCTTCTGCCTTAACGTCGTTAGCCTGCGCTTCATTTGGGCTTCCTTGTATTGGGACAGATCAATGGCGGTCTTTTGCTTTATTCGAACGATAAATTGTGCAAAATCTTGGTCTTCAAGCATAGGTTCCTCCATTGCAGTAGTCGGGGATATTAAATCCAACGTTGAATTGTATGTTCGTAATCAATGAGCTCGGATGGGGAGAAATAAATGCCGATCTCTTTTTCCGCATTCGCTGCCGAATCGGAACCATGGATCAAATTGAAGTTCGTATGTACGGCAAAGTCGGAACGAATCGTTCCCGGAGACGCGTCAATCGCATCTGTTTTGCCAATAAGGGCCCGTGAAAGGGCAATGGCGTTATCCCCTTGCCAGACCATTGCAAATACAGGGCCTGAGGTAATAAATGTAAGAAGCGGCTCATAAAAGACCTTGCCCTTATGCTCCTCGTAATGCTTCTCCGCAAGCTCCTCGCTCAAAACCATAAATTTGGCTGCTGACAGCTGCAGTCCCTTTCTCTCAAACCTTGAAACGATCTCGCCGATCAAGCCGCGTTGTACGCCATCTGGTTTAACCATCAGAAAAGTTCTTTCCATCTACAACCATTCCTTTCGACTGAACAGAATTAATAATTTCGTTTGCCGACAAAATGTGCAATATCGATCAAGTTCTTCTTCGCTGTCAGGTTAGGTAATCCCTCTAATGCCTGCAGAGCTTTTTTTACATATCGGTTGGCGAGCTGGTCGGCTTGCTCTCCCCCGTCGCTTTTCCGGATCATTTCGATGGCTCGGCTCGTATCTCTTTTGCCGCCAAGCTCACGGATTGAAGCAATTTCGCTAAGCAGCGAATCTCGGATTGCGGGGTCCTTAAGGGCAAGCAGCACGGGCAGCGTAATGTTTCCTTGGCGCATATCTGAACCGGGCGGCTTGCCAATTTGTTTCTCCGTACCGTAAAGGTCAAGCAGATCATCGCGAATTTGGAATGCCATTCCTACGTTGTAGCCATACCGGTAAAGGCTGTTCGAGACGGAACGGTCCGTATTCGATGCAACCGCCCCAAGCTGGCAGCTAATGGCAATAAGCAATGCGGTTTTCCGTCTAATACGCAGCAAATAATTCCGAATCGTCTGCTCCGTATTGAAAAAATCTCGAATTTGCTCCATTTCCCCGACACACATTTGGACCAAGGCGCTGGAGAGAATGAGATGGATTTGCGGGTTGGGCAGCTGCGCCGCGATCGTTAAGGCTTTGCCATGAATGAAATCGCCCGTATACATCGCTATCCGGTTATCCCATTTGGATTTGACCGTTAATTGGCCGCGGCGCGTTTGCGCATCATCAATGACATCATCATGAACAAGCGAAGCCATGTGTATGAGCTCAAGCGGGACAGCGACACGTTTCATCACATCTAAGCGATAATCGCCGAATTTGCCGGAAAGCAGGACAAAAATCGGCCTGATTCGTTTCCCGCCCGCCTTAAGCAAATGCAGCGAAGCCTCGCTGAGCAGCACATGGTCATCCGTCACGCTGCGCTCCAGCTCTTGCTCGATTTGATTGAGATCGCCTTTCATCTTTGCATACAAATCTAATAGTTTCATTCTTTCACCTTTTGGGCAGATTGGTCTTCAAAAAAAGTCAGTTCCACTTTTTTCGCAAGTAGGCCGAGCTGCTTGGAATAATCGAAATATAACTTAAGCCCTTCTTGCAGCTTGCTGTCGAAATCATATTGGAGTGAATGAAAATACATATTCCAATAGTCTGAGTCTCCCCCAAGCTGGCTGCAAGCTTGCTCTATTAGCGGACGGAGATGCATCTTATTTTGCTGTTTACTCGTTTTTATCGCATGATATACGGCTTGTACCGCATCCGGTGCTGCGGCAACTGCCTCTTTGCGTGCTGCGACTACCGCGTACGTCATGCCGAGACCCGTCCACTCGTTCCATAATTGTCCCAGATCGATGACATGTAAGCCATGGTTTTTCCAAGAGGCTTGAATAGCTTGGTCGCCGATTATTAGCGCAGCGTCAGAGGTCTCAAGCATTTTATCAAGCACGGGCTCTGCCGTTACGTACTCGGGCTCGCATTCGAAGCGCAGCGTCATCAATATTTTCAAAAGATTGACGGAGGTCGCCGAAGTTGCCGTCAACGCGATCCGTTCGGGTCTCTTGCGCTCAAGGGGCTCCTTCAGAAAAAGAAGGATTGAGTTCACTTTCCCAATGGAACCGACGGATAGGTGAGGCAGCAGCATATAGTCGTCAGCGTTTTGTCCGTATGAGAAGGACGAAATTGCGGATACATCCAACTCGCCTGCTTGAAGCAGCCGATTTAACTCAGAAGGCACGCGTTTTATGACCTCGTAACGATTCCATTCCACCCTATCCTCCAGCTGGTGGAATAGCGGCCAGGCATTTGCGTAATCAATTCTTCCGATGGTGATCGGGCGATTCATGCCCATTCTGTTCATCTCCCCATCTTCTGTACAAATCATGATCGATTGTCATATTATCAAGTACTTTTCCAACTAAAAAGTCAATCATTTCTTCCATGCTTTGAGGCTTATAGTAAAACGCCGGCATCGCCGGAATGATTCTTACGCCTAAACGCGAGAGCGTCAGCATATTTTCCAAATGGATAGCATGCAGTGGAGTCTCTCTCGGTACGATCAGCAGGCTGCGATTCTCCTTCAGCATGACATCCGCGGCTCTGGTCATCAAATCATCGGAAATGCCGTGCGATATGGACGAAAGAGTCCCCATCGAGCACGGCACGATAACCATTCCTTGTACGCGGAAAGAACCGCTGGCAATACTTGCGCCTATATCCGCGTTCGGATGAAACACGAGCCTGCGTGCAGCGATCGCTTCGCCAAAGCGCTGCTCGAGCGCTGCCATCCTGCGAGTGGCCTCGAAGCCAAGTTCCTCTTTGAGCACTCTCCATCCGGCCTCGGTTACAACAAGATGAACTTCAAATCCTTTTTGAAGCAATACTTCAATTAGCCTAATGCCGTAGATCGATCCGCTAGCGCCGGTAATGCCGACAACCCATCGTTTCTTCCAGTCTGCTTTGGCAGCATGCGCTGTCTCTGCTACCATTGGTGAATAACCAGAAGATCAGCGATAACGAATAAAAACAATACGACGCTTAGCGTGCCGTTCATGCCAAAAAAGGCCGTTTGAACCCGCGACAAATCGTTGGGACGTACGAGATAGTGCTGATAGAAAAGCAGCGAAATCGAGATAAGCGTGCCGAGCAAATACATCCAGCTGAGGTCGGTTAACCAGAACAAGGTTATGAATCCAATCGCTGTCACGACATGCAATCCGCGTGCGATCCATAAAGCACCGGCTATTCCGAACCTGGCGGGAATGGAATGCAAGCCTTCGCCGCGGTCGTATTCGAAATCTTGAGTAGCGTAGATAATATCGAACCCAGCTATCCATAATGCAACCGTAATATATAGAATCCATGCGGCTGGATCGAATTGGCCCGTCACGGCTACCCAGCCGCCGAGCGGTGAAAGTCCGATCGTAAAGCCTAGGACAAGATGGCAAAGCCAGGTAAAGCGTTTAGTGTACGAATACAGGACGAGCAGCGCTACCGCGATCGGCATCAATTTAAGTGCAATCGGAGCCAAATTCGCCGTAGCGACAAATAATAAAACAAAGGAAACGATGATAAACAATAAAACTTCCGCCGACTTAAGCAAGCCTGCCGGAAGCGCTCGTTTCTCAGTTCGCGGATTTCTCAAATCGATTGCTTTGTCGATCAAGCGGTTTAAGCTCATGGCAGCGCTCCTAGCGCCGAACATGGCTAGCGTAATCCAACCGATCTCGGACCATGACGGCAAACGCTGCTCCATCATGACGGTACCGAGTATTGCGCCCATGAACGCAAAAGGCAATGCAAAAACGGTATGCTCAAACTTAATCATCTCTAGAATAATGCGTAATTTGCGAATCATTGCTATTTCTTCTCCTTTGTCCCCATATGCAGCGCGGCTACCCCGCCGGTCAGAGGATATGCCTTAACCTGTGATAATCCCGCATCTTCAAACATCTCGGCAAGCTGCTGGCGACCGGGAAACAATTTCAGCGATTCCGGAAGCCATTTGTACTCCTGAAAGCTCTTGGCAACCACTTTACCAATGATTGGAAGCAGCCTCTCGAAATACAGGTTATACATTGCCTTGAATGGCTGCCATGTCGGCTTGGACACTTCGAGGCACACGACTTTACCGCCAGGCTTAACGACTCGCTGCATTTCCTTGAGTACCTGCAAATAATCAGGCACGTTCCTAAGACCGAAACCAATGGTTACGAAATCGAAGGAATGATCCTCGAAAGGGAGGCTCATTGCGTTTCCTTGAACGAGCGTAATCTGCTTGTTCAGTCCGAGCTTATCGATTTTCTGGGCTCCCACATCAAGCATGTTCTGGCTGAAATCCAATCCGACAATCTTCCCTGTGCGGCTCGCATCAGCTAGTGCAATCGTCCAATCACAAGTGCCGCAGCACAAATCCAATGCGGTCTGTCCTGCTTGAACATCCATCTTCTTCATCGTCAGCTTGCGCCAAGCCTTATGCCTGCGAAAGCTGATCAAATCATTCATTAAATCATATTTGGGTGCAATGCGTTCGAACACGCCATGCACATGGCTCTTGGAGTTTGTATCCATTCGAGCTGTTCACCTCGTCTCGTTGAGTGCGGGCGTAAAATCGGTTTCCTCGAGCAGCAGACGATTGACGATGGCTGTAAGTTCGCCTTTCAACTCGTCTGATTCCAACATTCCGGCATCTGCTAGAACCTTGTTTGCCGAAGCCTTCAGCTTTGCGTTAAGCTGGCTGCGTACCTTATATTTTTCCGCCAAACTTTGAATACATGCGTAATCATTTGCATGCTTGGATAATTGTTGCCGCTCATCGTCTGTAGCGGCCTGCATGACATGCCAATAAGACCAGCTTCGGTCGAACCGATCTGCGCTCTCGCTTCTTGCCAATTCATCCACCAGTGCCTCGCATAAGCTTAGCCCGTTCAGAATTTCTGGCCAGGCACGCAAAAGAGTCCCATCCAACAAATCCGCGAAAATGTGGAAGAGGGTGCTTTTTATGGGAACGGATAAGCTTAAATATTCATCGGCAGTCAGCTTGTGCTGCCTCATTCTCACGTAAAGGTTAACCTTCAGCCGGTTTACTTCACTTACAGCGCTGCTAATCTTGGCAATCATGTCAATTTGGCCAGATTGGGCAAGCAGCTGGTAGAAGCTGGCGCTAAAATAGTCCCCAGCCAGCACTTTAAGCTGCCTTGCTCGCATTTCCTTCTCAGAACGCTGATCTTGCCGCGTGTCGATCAAATCATGCGTATCCATTCCTAGCTGCACGAGAGATACGACGAGCGTGTAGAGCTCACTGTGTGTCTGTAACGACTTCTGCTGGTGTAGGAATGCATACAGCAAACGCAGCCTCGCATTCGCTAAATCAGGAAGAACAGCATGCTCTTGGATCATGTCATATTCTACATACTTTTTAGCTAATTCAGGTACACGGTATGTTTTCATTGGGGAAGCCTCCGAACAGAGAAGCGCAAATCGCCGCTCAATAATCTAAACTATTATAGCACAACTTTTTCTAAAGAGCATACGATATAGCTTTCTTGTTCAACAAATTGCAACAGACAGCCTTATTCCGATTGCAAAATGAAGGAAGGCTTAACAGAATACCCAGCTACTGGTCCGAATCGTTTCTCCCAAGCCGATGTGAAGCTCACACGAAGCCGCTTCCGCCACTGCTCGTCATGCATGGGATCAGCTGACGAGAGATGCTGCATTTCGCCGATGAGCCATTCGTCTGTTTTCCTAACATCTACGGCCGCGAGCAAGACCGCGTCGTCCTGCTGTTTCTCCACCATACGAATAAGTACCCGCTTCACGTTTTCAAGCTGCAGGAAAGAGACTCGTACAAGCTTCTCCACGTCCTCGAACCAGAGCGAGGGCCTGCCGCCGATCGAATCTACGCGCATATCCAAGGACAAAATCCCATTGCTCCATTCCGCTTTCTCCAGCCGTTCGTTAAGCTTTACGGCAACGAGCACATCAACTAAATTGCTATTGGTAAGCCTCGCCGCAGTCGATACGCGAAATACGGCCATATCCCCGCGTTCATCTCCTTGCTGCCACGATGCGTGAGGCAGCCACGTGAATATTAAAGTAACAGCCAGCGCAGCCGCAATTGCCGCCAGTAATGGTTTTCCGGTCTTCAATGTGCACCTCCCATTGCTTGCATCCATCCTAAACGGTCTGCAAGGCTTTTTGCTGTGACAAGTCCCTTATCACATTGTACGAGCGGTGCGGGTTGAATATTCGGAGCGCGCGCAGGCAAAAAAAAAGCAGGCATCGCCTGCCCTGCTTGTTTGTCTTACTGGTCCGTTTCCATCGTACCGTATTTCGTCATGACGACTGCTTTGCCGCGAATTTTAATGGCTGACGTATGATCAGTGAACTGGCAGATTAAAATTTCGTTCTTGTCCAGCTTTTCCGTATGATGAAATTTTGTGTCCAATCCGCGTGTCAAACCGATGACTTGCACGCCTTGATCCTTTGCTTTTACGACTATATACTCGCCATGTGTAGGCTCCATCGTTATCCCTCCGCATCCGAATTTCCAAGCTATCCATGTGAATTATAGTGTATGGAGGACGTTTGCGCAATCCATTCGGCTTTGGCAGCTAACAAAAAACGCCTGAACGGTTACCCGCTCAGGCATCTTCTGCTCGAAATCGACGCGCGCTATCGTCTCAACCATAAGGATTGCTTCGGTTGGCTGCGCCTAACATAATCTAAGTATGCTTAATTGGATACAAGGTCCTTAAGTGATTTCCCTGGCTTGAACGCAGGCGTTTTGCTTGCTGCGATATCGATCGGGTCTCCGGTTTGCGGGTTGCGGCCTTTGCGCGCTTGGCGCTCGCGAACCTCAAAGTTCCCAAATCCAACCAATTGTACCTTATCTCCGCTTTGAAGCGCGTCAGAAATTGCATCAAAAACAGCATCAACCGCTTTTGTTGCATCCTTCTTCGAAAGATCAGTCAATTCAGCTACCTTTGTAATCAAATCTGTTTTGTTCATTGTTTCACCTCCTCCAAAGTACTCATCGAATCACATGGAAAGCATGCGTGTAAACGCTCATCTTATCCCTCTTATTAACGGAAAACTTCAAAAATATACCTTTTGACCGAACAAACCTATAGTAATACAGCCGTTTGCCAATTTCAAGTGCCGAACTCGAATTCCTGCAAAACAAATGAGCCGCTCCCTAATCGGCAGCGGCTCATTTGTATGAACGTTATTTCTTCCTACAGGATGATTGCAATCAATCCGCCCGAACCCTCGTTGATAATTCGTCCGAGTGTCTCCTGCAGCTTGTATCGAGCATTATCCGGCATCATGGCAATTTTGCCTTGGATGCCTTCGCGCACAATGGAATGCAGGGAGCGTCCGAAAATATCAGACTCCCAAATTTTGATCGGATCGTTCTCGAAATCCTGCATTAAGTATCTGACCAGCTCTTCGCTTTGTTTCTCCGTACCGATGATTGGAGCGAATTCCGACTCCACGTCGACACGAATCATATGGATGGACGGTGCTGTGGCCTTCAGCCTAACCCCAAAGCGCGAGCCTTGGCGAATTAGCTCCGGCTCATCGAGTGCCATTTCCGCAAGTGTCGGCGCCGCTATGCCGTATCCGGTTGTCTTGACCATTTCAAGCGCTTCCGCAAAGCGGTCATACTCTCTTTTGGCATGAGAGAACTCCTGCATCAGCTGCAGCAAGTGGTCTTTGCCGCGAATTTCAACGCCAACGACCTCCATCAGGATCCGATCATAGAGCTCATCCGGTGCGTACAAGTCGATTTCCGCGACGCCCTGCCCCATGTTCATGCCGCTAAGACCAGCTCTGGCAATGAAATCATACTCCATGAACTGCGAAACGACTCGATCAACGTCACGCAGTCTGCGGATATCCTTCACCGTATCGCGTACAGAGCTTTCATAGTTGCTGCGGAGCCAGTGATTGTCATTCAGCACCATGACCCAGCTCGGCAGGTTCACGTTCACCTCATGGACAGGGAATTCGTAGAGTACTTCTCTAAGAACCGAGATAACCTCTTCTTCGCCCATTGTCGCTACGCTGAGCGTCATGACCGGAATATCGTATTTGGCTTGAAGCTCGTTGCGGAGCTGCAGCGCTTCGTCACTCTTAGGCCGAGTCGAGTTAATGACAAGCACGAACGGCTTGCCGACCTCCTTCAGCTCGTTGATGACGCGTTCTTCTGCAACAACATAGGAGCTGCGCGGTATTTCTGCGATTGAGCCGTCTGTCGTGACAACAACACCGAGTGTGGAATGCTCTTGAATAACTTTGCGCGTGCCAATCTCTGCTGCTTCTTGGAAAGGAATCGGCTCATCGAACCAAGGAGTCGTAATCATTCTTGGACCGTTCTCATCCTCATAGCCCTTCGCGCCTTCAACCGCATATCCAACACAATCGACCAGTCTCACGTTTACCTCAAGTCCATCGGTAACCCTGAGCTGTACCGCTTGATTCGGAACAAATTTAGGCTCTGTTGTCATAATCGTTTTGCCTGCGGCGCTCTGAGGAAGTTCGTCCACGGCTCTAACACGGTCTGATTCATTCGCAATGTTCGGAAGCACGACCGTTTCCATAAACCGTTTAATAAACGTTGATTTGCCCGTCCGGACCGCCCCTACAACCCCGAGGTAAATATCCCCGCCGGTTCTTTCGGCTATGTCCTTGAAAATGTCCACTTTCTCCACTGAATATCCCCTCCCAATTGATTTTTCCGGTTCGCCGCCATCCACCGGTCAATAGGGCAGGCCAGCGACGCAACTCGTACATGCTTTTGGACTAGTATCATCATATGTGCGGGCTTTCCGATTATGACGATTCCTTCTACGAAAACTTTTTTTGTTCATCTGCGGGCTTCCCTTCCAAGACTGAGTTATATGAGCAAAACTAAAAATCTATGACCCCGCATGGCAAAAAAATCCCCTCCTTGACTTGCGCCAAGGAGAGGATTCTATGCGTACTGTCCATGTCTAGGACATCTTTATGGTTTTACAGCCTGAGGCTCGTTATTGACCATATGGTAGATCGGAGCTTTGACTGGGACGAAATCTGATCCGTCAACAAGCAGCGTACGCAGGTCAACATCCGCTCCGAACTCTTTTTTATCGTTTTTTTGGATAAACTGCATGATGTCAATGCCGTAATCCGTATACACGACGCCATTCTCATCGACGAGCGCTTGAAGCGTCTGGCCTGAGAATACGCTTCGGATCGTCGGTGCAGACTTATTCATTTCCTTGTAATTGATTTGGTAAAAACCAGGATAGGTTTGTTCGCCTTTTGGAAGCACGCTGTTCGTTTGAATGTACGACGTTACCCAGGCTTGGATATCATTGATATTCTGAAAAGCGACAATATCGAGCAGCTTCACCCTTGGCTTCGTCTCCTCGTCAATCAGAAGAAAGCTGAAGCTGCCTCCGTTCTCGAATGCAGCCGAAGGAATATCGGTCAGATAGCCTGTCCGGCCAAGCTTGCCGAAATCAACGTAAAACTTCTCGTACTTTGGCGTTTCTGCCGTACTGTTCTTGATCGGAAGCATACCTGTTTCATCCTTGTACTGGTCAATTGCCGCTTGTACGTTGCGCACCGCTTCTTTAGGGGCGACCTGGTTTTGCTTCAGCTGGTCCTTCGGGTACATGCACCCAGATAGGGCAACCAACATGACAATTGAGCCGGCCAGCATCGCCAAGCATTTTTTATAATTCACTATTTTACCTCCTAAAGGTTTGTGTAACAAACCTACTTCGTAAGCATAAGCAAAGGTTTGTGTAACAAACCTACTTCGTAAGCATAAGCAAAGGTTTGTGTAACAAACCTACTTCGTAAGCATAAGCAAAGGTTTGTGTAACAAACCTACTTCGTAAGCGTAAGCAAAGGTTTGTGTAACAAACCTACTTCGTAAGCGTAAGCAAAGGTTTGTGTAACAAATCTTTTACCACAAATCGTCGTTTTCCTCCGCTTGTCGCGCAAGCTGGCGTGCCACTGCCGCGCGCAGCGGGTCAAGCGGCACATCTACCTCTACTTTGCCCGCTACGCGAGCTTGACAGGAAAGTCTGTAGTCATCGCCGTCTAAGCCGGAAAGCTTCCGTCTTTCAATGTCTGCAATGGGAGCAAGCTCGCTCCCAGGGCGCACGGAAACCTTGCACATGAAGCAAGCAGCCTTTCCCCCGCATCGCGTTCGAATCGGCACGTTGGCGCGTCTGGCGGCGTCTAGGAGCGTTGTACCACGCCTCACCTTCACGGTCTTTCCTGCCGGCCAAAAGGTAACCTCTCCATCCATCAGCTACTCACCGGCCTCTCGATTGGCTAGCAAACGTCGAAGACTGTGCTTAGCCTCTTCCGTAAACGAATTGCTCTGCTCAATAGCTTCGAGAGCGCGTGCATGCTTCCCTGGAGCTGCTGAGCAAGCTTTTGCAATGAGTTCAACCCGGTCCATCCGATCGCGCAAAAAATTAAACCATAGCTCATGCGCTAACGGCACAACCGGCAAGGCTAACTCCAACCCGCGTATATCGATCCAATCCGATAGCGGAAGCAGCGTCTCCCGCACTTTTGTCTCATAGACGCTGCCGGAAGCTTCTACTCGGAAGCCCCCAACAAGCTCAACCTGGACGCCTTGGATTCGGTAGTGGCTTAACACCGAACGGTACATGCCTGTCACGCTCAAGGCAGGCTTATCCACTGCGTACGGCTTTAGCGCATTATGAATGGACGCTACATCTTGATCATCGCAATACAGATCTAGATCGCGGGGCTGCGCCGCAAGAGGCAGACCGCGAAGCATGAGACTTGCACTCCCACCGATTACCCAGCTTTCGGCGGTTGAATCGGTTGCTTGCCTAATGGCAGCCAGCGCATGGTGAATGTTAACGTCCTGTGTCATCGCTGGCACTTCCTTCCACGTCGTACTCATCAAAAATATGGTTTATTCGCAGCGGATATATTCGCATCTGCGGTTTTAATGATGGCTTGGCAGCCTAACCGGTAGCCTTCTTCGAATTCCTCCGGCTCAAGGCGATCCCATTCTTCGTCCGTGATGCCTTCCAGCTGGTCTGCGCCTTCTGTAACCAGGCATCGGCAGCGAGCACAGGTTCCGCGCGCGCAGGAGAAACTCCAATCAACATTATGCTTCATCGCAAGATCAAGCAGTGAGAGCCCTGCTTCCGCTTCAACGACAGCTGTTTTGGTTCTACCCTTTAATTCAATCATTGTATGTGAAATTCTCCCTTTTCGTTAGTAATCTCCTAATCCATATGTATAAGTACTAAATGATCGATATTAAACCGCATATAAATCCAATGAGCAAAATGAAAAAAGCAACTAACGATAGGACAAATTTAAGAGCGCCCTTCGTTTTCAGTCGAGCAAACGTAATTAAAAGGGCCGCAATCGCCATCATTCCAATGCCGAAAAGCGAAACCCACATTTTTGTCATAGCATCCATAGTATTTCCAGTCTCCTAATCTATATCGTAATGAATTCCCATCCATTATAACATTGCATAAGTAGAAACGCCTAACGGCGTCCTTTCAATTGACGCCATCGTTTCGGCGGAACGTATAGAGAACGGATGAGCAAACTCATATCCTTTCCTATACGTCAAGGCAAAACAGCTAGCGCCGTCCTTTTGCGGCGCAGCGCGTTTCATTCCTAGAAATGTAGAGAATATGTAGCCTAAGCATATACTTTCCTATATTTTCAAAAAAAAGGACAAAAGCTGACAGGACGCTGCACCGAACGCGCGGTTCGGAACGCCTATCGCTTTTGCCGCAGCACTTTACTTCTTCATCATCATTTTCATGAGCGTTTCCATGTTGCTTGAGCTCATTCCGCTAGCCTTTACGGCTTTTACGATATCATTGACTGTCGATTCGGCAACTTTGACCTTTGCCATTTCCGACACCTGCTTAATCAGCTTGCGAAGCTCAGCTTCGTCCTGCATCGTTTCTGATGTTACACCGCTGGCCAGCTTTTTGACTGAGCTCTCGGAAATTGTCTTGCCGGTTTTTTTGTTGATTGAACTGAGAATATCTTTGGAGAAATCCTTCGCCATACCTTACACCTCCAGGATGCGCAAGTGTCTTGCTCCATGCATCATATGAGAAGGCGTTATGTTTGGTGTAGGCGCTGGTCCCTAGCCCAGATCCTCGATTTCATGCGTGCGAAGTCTGCCCATTAGATGTTCAACCGCTGTCCGAGGCGATTTATTCGCGAATAATACCTCATATAGCTGAAAAGTGATTGGCATTTCTACATCGTACTCCTTAGCCAAATCATAAGCGGCCCGCGTCGTTTTCACGCCTTCTACGACCATGCCCATCTTGCTAAGCACGTCTTCTAGCGGCGTGCCGTCAGCAAGCATGAAGCCCGCGCGCCAGTTTCGGCTGTGTTTGCTTGTGCAGGTAACCACCAGATCGCCTACGCCCGCAAGACCGGCAAATGTGAGCGGGCTTGCACCCATTGCCGTGCCTAGCCTGCTAATTTCGGCTAATCCGCGCGTCAGAAGAGCTGCTTTCGCATTATCGCCGAATTGCAGGCCGTCTGTCAGGCCTGCCCCCAGTGCAATAATGTTCTTGATCGCACCGGCAACCTCTACGCCGACAACGTCCGGATTCGTGTACACGCGGAAGTCCGTATTCATTAGCGCATCCTGTGCTTTCTCTGCTGACGCCATGCTGGCAGACGCAACAACGACAGTCGTTGGCTGCTTCAGAATCACTTCTTCTGCATGGCTGGGACCGGAGAGCACGACAAGCTGCTCCTGCGAGCGTCCGAGTTCTTCCGAGAGAACGGTCGTCATTCTCTTCAACGAATTCGTCTCGAACCCCTTCGTTGCATGCACGACGAGCGTATCTTCCGACAAATGCACGGCCGCCTGCTTCGCCACCTCGCGCATCGCACCGGAAGGTGCAACGAACAAAGCCAGCTCTGCATGCTTAAGTGCAAATCCCATGTCCGTAGTAGCTTCAATAAGCGCAGGAAGCTTTACTCCCGGCAAAAATTTGCTGTTCATGTGGTTTTGATTGATATCTTCCGCTTGTTCCGCGCTTCTTGTCCACAACTTCACTTGATAGCCGTTGCAAGCAAGCACGGATGCTAGTGCGGTACCCCAACTGCCGGCTACAAGCACCGCCGCGAACCTTGATGTTGTCCCTTGCTGGTTGTTCATGCCACGCTCACTATCCTTTCTTAGCACCTAGCTTGTTCTCCGTTCCTTGAAGCAGCTTTACGATATTCGACCGATGGCGGACGAAAGCAAAGATACAGATCAGAAGACTTGCACATAACAACGGCACTGAAAAATAAAAAATGGATATGAATAATGGCGTTAATGCGGCAAACAGGAGAGAGCCTAAAGAAACATAACGGGTTAAAGCAATGGTAGCAATCGCAACAGCTCCCGCACACAGCGCAGGCACGAATGCAAGCGTCGCAATAACGCCAACCGTTGTCGCGATGCCCTTGCCGCCTTTGAATCGGAACCAAATCGGCCAGTTATGACCAACAATGGCCGCTAATCCGCACAGAACGGGAATCCAGTCATTCTCTCCGAGCGCATGGCCAATCCAAACAGCCGCCACGCCTTTCGCGATATCAAGCACAAATACGAGTATGCCCGGCCCTTTGCCAAGCACCCGCAATGTGTTGGTAGCGCCGGCGTTGCCGCTGCCGTGCTGACGGATATCAATGCCTTTAACCCATTTTGCTATAACGATGCTAAATGAAACCGAACCTAATAAATAGCTTAAAGCAACCGCAATTACTCCATATAACAAGCTACTTCTCCCCTAATCTTCTTCGGACTTACGACGCGAGAATATTCGTATTGGCGTCCCCTCAAAATTAAATGCTGCACGAATTTTGTTTTCCAAATAGCGCTCGTACGAGAAATGCATGATCTCCGGATCATTGACGAAAACAACAATCGTAGGAGGTTTAATCGCAACTTGCGTCACATAGTTAATGCGCAGGCGCTTTCCTTTGTCGGACGGAGGCGGATTGATCGCCACTGCATCCGAAATGACATCGTTAAGCAGATGCGTTTGAATGCGCATCGCATGCTGTTCAGAAACATGCTTAACAACCGGCAGAAGCTTTTGTAAGCGCTGTTTAGTCAGTGCAGAAAGATAAGCGATCGGAGCATATGACATGAACAAGAAATGATCCCGGATGCTTTGCGAGAACAACTGCATGGTCTTCTCGTCCTTGTCAACGACATCCCACTTGTTAACGACGAATATCGATGCTTTCCCCGCTTCATGGGCATAACCTGCGATATGCTTGTCCTGCTCGATAATGCCTTCTTCTCCGTTGATCAGCACGAGAACGACGTCAGCGCGTTCAATGGCTTTCATCGCGCGCATGACGCTATATTTCTCGGTGGATTCATACACCTTGCCGCGCTTGCGCATACCAGCCGTGTCTATAAGCACATAGCGTTGGCCATCGCGCTCGAACGGCGTATCGATTGCATCTCGCGTAGTACCCGCAACGTCGCTGACAATTACCCGGTCTTCGCCAAGCAGCGCATTCACGAGCGAAGATTTACCTACGTTAGGACGTCCGATTAACGCAACACGAATAACATCCTCATCGTAGCCGTCATCCGTTTGCTCCGGCAGCAGCGCAACCGCAGCGTCCAGCAAA
Organism: Paenibacillus sp. J22R232; assembly: GCF_056269165.1. Classification (NCBI taxonomy): domain Bacteria; kingdom Bacillati; phylum Bacillota; class Bacilli; order Caryophanales; family Paenibacillaceae; genus Paenibacillus; species Paenibacillus sp. J22R232. Next base: position 199,343 of record NZ_JBWDNK010000005.1, read on the forward strand.
TCGCCGATTCCGAGTCCATGCGAGCCTGAGATCGCGATCGGTTCACCGAAACCTAAACCATAAAACTCATAAACCTCGTCCATTCGGCCATGGTTGTCCACTTTATTCACTGCAAGCACTACAGGTTTTCCTGAACGGAAAAGCATTTGTGCGACTTCATCATCTGCATGCGTTAAGCCGGATTTGGCATCGGCCATAAAGATAATCACATCTGCTTCTTCAATGGCAAGCTCAGCCTGCATACGTACAGATTTCATGATTTCATCTTCGCCGTCAATTTCAATACCGCCGGTATCAATAATGCTAAACGGTTTGCCATTCCACTCTCCGGTGCCGTACAGCCTGTCACGAGTGACTCCCGGTTTATCCTCAACAATTGCTAGACGGTCGCCGATGACCCGATTGAAAATGGTGGATTTACCCACATTCGGACGACCGACGATAGCGATAACGGGTCTTGCCATAGTTTGTTTTCCACTCCTTCAAAAATACTCACGTTAACCATCATAGCAAAAAAGTGCGTTCTTGGCTAACTTTTCATATTACTTGTGGTTGACCAATATAATTGTGCCATTCTTCAAATCATGTGCGCTGGCATCCAATATCTTCTCGAGCAGAAATGCTGTTTCCTCCAGCTTGTCTTCCGTTTCTTCAATAAAAATGGGAGCCCCGCCCCCGACTGCCCCGAAATGGAGGGCCACTATTGCGACGATTTTAGCCATTTTCACCGGCCTCCTTTTTGTTGACAGAAGCTTCTGTAGGCATGCGCACGGCAGACTCCAATATAGGCACTCTCATTATGACCTTCTTGCCTTTCTCCGCATCCATTTCCTGCGGCAAAATAAACACGGCCAATCGCCCATCCTTCATATCCAGCTTGGCCATCGGAATCAGCGCCGGCTCGCCATCGTCACGATATACGCCTAATATCGTTGCCATATCATAAAGGATAGCTTGGCGCTGTCCGAGATTGCTTATCGTCACTTTTCCGTTTGAATTGTACGGCGTAAGGATAAAGCCCATGCCGCGTTCCGCGATAATGTCCTGATTGGCCTTCAAGCCAACATTCATGATATAGATGTCGTCTACGAACAGATCAGGACCGTCGACCTTCACTACGGCAGTATGTACGGCAGCAATATGCGACATTGCTTTTCCCGATTTCAGCTTCTCTACCAATAGCAAGGAAAGCAAGCCTGCAACGATGCCTACCCAAACATTTAACATAATCGCGAATAAACTCGTTAGCAAAGCAGTCATAATCACTAAATAGTTCCGGCCCTCGAACACCATCGCAATCCCTTCGATATAGGTCGAGCCTCTGCTGACCAGCTCCATGCTGTCGATTTTGGTCAGCGTTTCTCTTTCCATTTTGCGAACGTCTCTGAATTGCTGTGCGGCAAGCGAGAGAAACGTAATCGCCGTATAGTCTTTATTGAATAATGCGGGTACAGCCACAGCACCGAGAGCTGCAGCAATTACGCCTAAAGAAATGTGAATGATGCGACCATGCGGGTATGTCGGATACTGTCGATAATCCGTTCTAAGCATAAGCAAACGCGAAATAATCCCAAAAGCGATCCCTAACAGCACACCAACTAAAAACTTATTCTGAATGAGATAGTGCTGCATTATGATGAGCGCCCTCCTCTAATTTGCCATAACATTTCATGCAATTTCGTGCTAGCAACACGAAGTGTTTTTAGCAATATGCTGAAAATCCTTGCCGCTGCAATCGCAATCCAGAAGCTATCCCACCATCTGAGCTCTCCGATATAGCCCATATACCTACCAGCTTGCAGTAAAGCATTAAAGATTTCACCAAGAACGGCTCCACCTGCGATCATAGCAAATTGTTGCTTCGCTTTAGACGCAAAAGCCCCGCAAAACAAACCTGCAAGCAAGGGAGCATCCCAATTAGGGTTTATCCAATAAAAAACAGGATCATAGTTGTACATTTTACGAACGAATCCCCAGATTACTGCAAGCATCAGCATACATACGAGTAAATAAGTTACGTATCCCCAGCTCTCTGTGCTGCTGTATAGTGACATTGCGGCCAAAACCAGCAGTACGCAGACACCCACATGAATATCAATACCGAACATGTGAAGAGGTAAAAACCATAAAGACGATACAAGCGCAATGACCATAGCAATAACAGTTGCAACCATCATTCGACGGCTAATATCGGGAGCTACATAGGCCTTCCAGCCCGTTGCCATGAGTATGATCATGATCAATACGATCCATATCGTCATAAAACCAGGATTCACCTTATATCACCTCTCGTAAACCCTATTATGCACCAAAAAAAAGGAGCTATTCCTGCGATGTTTCGCAGGAATAGCTCCTTTAGCATAAATGTAAAATTATTTAAGGTTTTTTAGCTTGTCGCCGAAACGTTCTGCAAGTGAGTAGCTCATGCTCTCGTTGCTCAGGCTAACGTTTGGATTGTCGATTTTCTCGATTTTTGGCGAACGAGGAGCACGATCAGGTCTAGCGCTAGGAGCCGCTTGCTCTGGTGCTTCTTCTGTTTCTTTGATGCTAAGGCTAACGCGTTTTTCGGAAGGATTGAAGTCAAGAACTTTCGCTTGAACTTCTTGGCCTTCTTGAAGAACTTCGTTAGGCGTAGCGATATGACGATGTGCGATTTGCGAGATGTGAACAAGACCTTCCACGCCTGGAGCGATTTCAACGAAAGCGCCGAATGGTACTAGGCGACGGACTGTACCTGTAACGATATCGCCGATCGCGAATTGAGCGCCTGCTGTATCCCAAGGACCTGGTTGCGCAGCTTTCAAGCTGAGGCTGATTTTGCCTGCAGCCGGATCAACTTTAAGTACTTTAACGCGAACCGCTTGGCCTTCAGCTACAACATCCTTCGGATGTGCAACATGCTGCCATGAAAGCTCGGAAACGTGTACAAGTCCATCGATGCCGCCGATATCTACGAAAGCGCCGAACGGTGTAAGGCGTTGAACCGTACCGTCAAGCTCTTGACCAACTTCAAGCGCGGCAATAACTTGCTTTTTGCTTTGCTCGAATTCGCCGTCAAGCACTTCTTTCTGGGAAAGAATAACCTTGTTGTTCTCGCGGTCGATTTCTTTAACCTTCACGCGAAGCGTGCGGCCTTTGTAATCGGAGAAATCTTCAACAAAGTGACGCTCAACCATAGAAGCAGGAATAAATCCGCGAACGCCGACATCTGCTACAAGTCCGCCCTTCACTACGTCTGCAACGGCAACTTCGAATACTTCGCCGCTTTCAAAGCGTTGCTCAAGAACATCCCAAGCTTTCTCGCCGTCAACTTGGCGTTTCGAAAGAACAAGCTTTTCTTTCTCATCGTCAATGCTAACTACTTTAAGCTCTACCTCTTGACCGATTTGAACAGCGTCCGTAGCGTTCTCAATCTGCACAGCAGAAAGCTCACGAATCGGAATAACACCGTCATATTTATATCCAAGGCTTACATAAGCTTGGTTATCTTCGATTTTGACGATTGTACCTTTAACGGAATCGCCTTTTTTCAAAGACACGAAATTATCCAAAGCGTCTTGGCTTACTTCTTCCGCCACGGATTCTTGCACATTAGTTTCTTCTGACATTGAAATAACCTCCTCAGTTCATACCCCAACTTTATTTAAATCCGCAAGCGCCTAGAGCGAGTGCAGCATTTAAAACATACATTAACGATTGTTTGCAGCTAACTCGCGAATGCGAGCCATAATGGCATCTGTTACTTGTTCAAGCATATCTGGTGATGATTCTTCAATAAGTGCGGTAAGATCAACAGGCTTGCCGTAACATACGATAATTTTGCTAAAAGGTTTATACTTTCCGACAATAGCCACAGGTACAACCGCAGCTCCGCTGCGCACGGCAATCATGGCTGCGCCTTTCTTGGCCGCTCCGGATTGATTGTTGCGTGATCCTTCTGGGAAAATCCCCATTACATTGCCTTCTTTTAGCAGAGAAATCGCAGATTTGATAGCATCCTTGCTCACACCCCCGCGTTTCACTGGGAATGCGCCAAACGCACGAATAAGAGGTCCGAACACCGGAACCTTGAACAATTCCTCTTTCGCCATGAAATATACTTTTCGCTTTACCTTGACTCCCACTGTAGGAGGATCAAAGTTGCTCAAGTGATTCGAGGCAAGCACGACCGGTCCTGAAGTCGGAATATTCTCCGTTCCTCTGGCTTCCAATCGGAAAAGGAGCGTGTAAATGACACGCAATAGAAACCGGAAAATAAGATATAACATAGTTTACTTCGCCTCCGCCAATTTGGTTCGGCTTAATTTCACAATTGCGTGAATGACTTCATCAATTGTCATGGCGGTGCTGTCGAGTACAATCGCGTCCGACGCACAGATAAGCGGCGAAATCTCGCGTTGCTCGTCCAAGCGGTCTCGCTCGGCGATCTCGGATTCCAGCTGTGCAAGCGTGATGCTTTGGGAGTCCACTATTTCACGGTAACGGCGAAGTGCCCGTTCCTTAACGGATGCGGTTAAGAAAATCTTCAGTTCCGCTTGCGGCAATACGTGAGAACCGATATCTCTGCCGTCCATTACAACGCCTTTGCGCTCAGCCAGCTTGCGCTGCATGATGCCAAGAACGTCACGTACGGTTTCATTCGCGGCGATGTGAGAAACCTGAAGCGTTACCTCGCGCGTGCGAATCAATGCGGTTACGTCTTCGCCATTCACAAATACGGACTGACCTTGCTCGCCTGGCTCTAGCGCAATCTCCAAAGATTTCACTAAATCCGCTAGCTTGGCTGTTTGCTCAACCGTTACTCCTGCCCGCTGTGCCATGAGTGTTACAGCCCGGTACATAGAGCCCGTGTCAATATACACATATCCAAGCTGTTCGGCGACTTTCCGTGCAACCGAGCTCTTGCCCGCGCCTGCCGGCCCGTCAATCGCTATGATCATACGGTCATTGTCACCTTCGTGATGCACCACCTAAGGTCAACCCCCTTTTAGTAGAGACGGCTGGCCGAATGCATGTAAGAATGCGACGCAAACCTCTCAAGAAAAAAGCAGGCTTTGCCTGCGAACGTGAAAATTATACCACACTATATCCGGAGATGCAAAAGCGGAGCGTTAGTTCAAGCGGACTCCTTCCCGCTGATCTACGCCCGTTAACCATTGCCGAACAGCATGATTTTGCAGTGCTGCTTGCGAACATACCAATAAAATAACAAGCGTAATAATGATTTTACGTAATATTGCGCTAACCTCATCCGTTAACTTAATCATCGTATCGGTATTCTTTTTGCGAGAAAACCATTTTTTCAGCATTTGGAAACCAGCCTCCTGTTCCGGCTAGTTTTCCATATCTTACACTATTTATTCACCGGTTTCGGAATTCCAGCTGTTTCTCAAAACAAAAGCGGATAACCTTCTGCCGTTCTGAATCATTAATGCTCGCATATTTGATCATCGCTTGTTTTCTGCCGGATTCCAAATCGACCACGCGTACGACTTCCCCTTTGAAAAAAGCATGATCAATGCTTCCGTTCTTAAATGGAACCAGAAGCCAGCAATCCAGTAGCTGTTCGGAAGCAAGCTGCCATTTCCCATCGCATATAAATGAGATTCCGCCGCCGCCAACATCGTCCGTCTCGCATACGAACCTCAAATTGCCTTGTGTTTTGACCGCTATTTCAAGCTCTGCAGGCACGCGTAAAAAACTGCGGCGCTGCACCTTCGTGATCCGATCAAGCTCCGGCTTGCGGATTTTGATGAGCTTGACGCCATCCTCTACAAATCCGAGCACATGGGAATCGAAAAAGTTTTTGATTCCATCCTCGGTTACGAAATAAACGGATAGCTCGTCACCAAGAAAAAGCCTCTTGTACCGGCCTGTTTTTTCGCTAATCGGAACCTCGATCAAGAATCCATCCTCCTGATCATCCGCAATACGAGATTTGTATTCAATAGAAGCTTCCTCTTCGTCTGAAGAAGCAATCTGAAAATGCAGCATTTGGTTCATTTTAGGCAACAAATTGGCTCCCCCCCATTATACTTGCCATTATAGCACGTCGAATTGAGGGGAGCCATATCGTTATTTGTCAGAAGCTGCCTTGGAATCATAAGGAGACATTTCCTCGATCGATTCTTCTAGGCCTGTCTCGGAATTGATATAGATACGGTACAACGAGCCGTTGATTCTTCCGCTATATTCGTAACACAAAACCTCTTCGCCCAAATCATTGACAATCAAGGCCAACAGCTCTGATTGAACCTTCATCTCCGGGTTAAGCGCCTTCCTTGCCTCTGCCTTCGATATAATCGGACTAGGCAGCTTGCGTTTGTGATGCTCATAAACGTAGTCATTCGCTTGCAGCCCAACCGTTTGGCCATTATCCAATGCGACCTTTACCGTCAGCTTATCCGGATAAATAAGAACTCCGCTTTGCACGCTAACGTACGTGAATGCTCCCATATTGCTATGCGCATCGTAACTTACAGCTTTCATATCTGAAAAGCCGTGCTTATCCAAAAATGAATCGGCAGACGCTTTGGCCTTCTCTAGATCGATCTTTTTCTCGCCAATATCGCGTGAATTCATAAACCAGATGAGCTGTCCGCCTTTTCGCGTAAAATCCATTTGCAGCTTTTGGTCCTTGCTCTCGTTCACTGTTGCGGAATAAGATGCGTACTCGGTCCCTTTCGCATTCTCGACAACACGGATATCCGCGTTTGGCTTGTTCGTAAATTTAGCTGCCAGCTTCTTCACCTGTTCAGCCGTAACCAAATTGCCGCCCAGCATTTTGATCGTCCGTTTTTGATACATGCTGCTTACGGATGGACCCCAGTTGATCTCAGGATATTCGCTTACTTTTTTATCAACCGTCTTAAAGCCGTCCACGATTGTGTTATCGTTGTTTTCCTTCTCCGAAGCAAGGGCGATCTCTACATCCATCCAACGCAAATTATTAGCCAGCACTTCCTTCTGCATGCCGATTAAATCCTTGGATATTTGCTCCGAGTTCGCATATAGCGTCTTCATTGTTTTAAACTCGTCTTGCGTGAGCGGCTGCTTCGTTAAATCGCGAACTGCCGTTTTGTATGCGAAATTGGCGATGCGCGATAAGAAATCCTCCGCTTCATTGAAGGGAAGCAGCGTGAGCGGAAGCTGATTGATTTCATTCTGGGCCTGGCTCGTTAAACGCCATACGTTGACCAGCCCTTTTCGGTGATAGCTTTGCGAGGTCGAATTCACTGCCAGTGTCGTGCCAAGCTGCTGGTGAAGCTGCTCCACATGGAAAGTTAAATCATGAAAGGCGCGTTGATATTGATTTTCCGCTTTGATCAATATCGAGTTTTTCTCCTGATGCTCTTGGTAGCCCCAATAAATTGCGCCGATGAACAGCAAGGACATAAAGGGAAAGAGGATTGAGCTAAGTCGATGGTACATAATACAAAAGCTCCTTTCTTGTGCAAAACCTGGTTTTAGTTTGGTTTGCCCAAGGGAGCTTTATGCATCCATTTATATAATTGTAACAGCATCCTTTTGTTTCCTATGGTGAAACGGCTATCGCCGTCATGTGGCGGCAAGGCGCGTTTCATTCCGAGAAATATAGAGAACGTATAGCTTAAGGATATACATTCCTATATTTTAAAAAACGCTATGCTCTTCAATTTCAAGATCATTGGCGTTGTTGCAAATGCATTGCTTAAAGCCGGTATCAATCATGCCCTTGTCCCGCCGTCCGCGCAGGACAAACTTTTCTCCGCACATATTGCACCGGATTGTCACCTTAATTCTGGCAGCCTCCATAAGCTCCTCCTCGGCCATTATTCGAATGCCTTTCGCATAGGCATTGCTATATAATGTCAGTATAGACGGATCAGCTATAGTTTAATCTCATCTTCCCGGACCAAAAATCGAAACGGAGAGCGTGAGTTGGCATGATTCATTTTACGAAGCCCCCATACCCATAACCCAATCATAAACGGAATAATGAACCACATCCAATTCGTTCGGACGGTAATCATGATCCAATCATACGTCCCGTGCAGAAGAATGGGCAGCAGCAACGAAATCGCCAAGAAATAATTTCTTTTATTCGTCGGGGCGAATTTTGCTTTGCCTAAGTAGTAGCCCATCATGACCCCAAACAAAGCGTGGCCGGATACAGGCAGCAGCGCCCTGACGAGAAGCGTGCCAAAGGTCGCAGGCGAATATATCGCATACAGCACATTCTCGAGCGTTGCGAAGCCCAGTGATATCGAAGATGCATACACGATGCCATCGTACGGTTCATCAAATTCCGTATGATTGTATATGACATGGTATAATACGAACCATTTTACCAATTCCTCTACTCCTGCCGACTCTCCAAATGCGAACACGAGTGGATGGTCGCCTAACCATAGCTGGAGGCCGCGTTGGATAACCATAATCGGGACCACGACGAGAATGCCGAGCACGAACATCCTTGCAACCATGTGTATGGGCTCGGCTTCGTAACGGTCCCTCAAATATAAATAAGTGAGCAGCGATACGCCTGGCGCTACCGCTGCGGTCAATACGGAGAGAAACAGCATTTGGTCCCTACTTTCTTACACCCAGCCTCGAAAGCGAACCGCTTCGGCCAATTTGCGGACTCCCGCCATATAAGCTGCGAGCCGCATATCAACCTTCCGGGTGCGGTGTATTTCATACACTTGATTAAACCCGCGTATCATCATGAGCATCAGCTTGTCATCCACTTCTTGCTCATCCCAATAATACCCTTGATTGTTCTGAACCCATTCGAAGTAGGATACGATAACCCCACCGCTGCTTGCAAGAACATCCGGAATGAGAAGCACGCCTCTGTCGGACAATATTTTTGTTGCCTCAAGTGTTGTTGGACCATTCGCAGCCTCCACGACAATAGAAGCTCGAATAAGAGATGCGTTTTGATCCGTAATTTGATTTTCAATGGCTGCTGGCACAAGCACATCGCAATCAAGCTCTAGTAATTGTTCATTCGTGATCGTTTGGCTGAATAAATTGGTCACGTTGCCGAAGGAATCCCTTCGATCGAGCAGATATTCAATATCCAGCCCTTCTTCATTATACAACGCCCCGTTCACATCGGAAATACCTATCACGCGCGCACCCGCCTCATGCATGAATTTGGCAAGGTAGCTTCCGGCATTCCCGAACCCTTGGATAACGATTCGCGCATCCTTCATTTCGATCTGCTTAATGCGCAGCGCCTCTTGAATCATGATAACAACCCCGCGCGCTGTCGCTGTCTCGCGCCCCTTGGAACCGCCAAGCACCAATGGTTTTCCCGTAATGAAGCCAGGAGAATCAAATTCCCGAATCCGGCTGTACTCGTCCATCATCCAAGCCATAATCTGCGAATTGGTCATGACGTCCGGCGCTGGAATATCTTTGTTCGGGCCGACGATTTGACTCACCGCACGGACATATCCCCGGCTCAAGCGTTCAATTTCCCTGAATGACATGTTGCGAGGATCGCAAATGACGCCTCCTTTGCCTCCGCCATAAGGCAAATCCGCGATCCCGCATTTCAAGCTCATCCAAATGGACAATGCTTTAACCTCGTTTTCACTAACGTCTGGATGAAACCGAACGCCACCTTTGGTCGGTCCGACCGCATCGTTATGCTGCGAACGGTAACCTGTAAACACCTTTGTTGTTCCATCGTCCATCCGCACTGGGATCCGCACGGTAAGCAGCCTAAGCGGCTCCTTCAATAGGTCAATCATATCCTGATCATAGCCAAGCCTGCGAAGCGCCTGTTCAATTACGATTTGAGTAGAATGCAACACATCGTTTGCTTTATTATTACTCATTCCATTCACCGCCTTTGTCTACATCTAATATGAACGCCTTTCCCTCGCGGTATTCCATTAATAGGACAATTACAAAGAAGAAGAGCACCATGCAGACAAGAATCAGCCTGCAGATGCTCTTTCAGTAAACAACTTGCTAAAATTTAAAATGATTACATATTTCCCCTACTGCTTTCTCGGGCATAATCACTTTTCCGTATTCCTCCAGCATCGCGTAGGTGACAGAGGTTGCCTCTCCGTATTCAGCAAGCAATGCGATCACTGCGTTATGCCTGGATACATCGATCAAGGCAGGCTCTAATGCCAATATATACTTGCCATTATAAGAATAAAGCCGTCCGTCATCTGTAAGGGCAGAGCTTTGCAACTGCTTGCAAACGGAGATGACATCCTCGAATTCGCGGAAAGCGTACATCACGATATCGCTTTGTTCAAGCGTCACTTCCATTTCGTATATTTCGTCGTCCGTGTCGTCATCTTCGGTTGCCCGATCGCCTGCATGACTATTCATTTTGCCACGGGTGACAATCACTACCATACCTTGCGCGGGGAGGGCAAACACTTCGACCGCTAATGGGCCGCTGGCGTCGAATCCAAGTTCACTATATGCTTGATCCATCATTTCACTGAATAGTTCGTGTACTTTTGGAATTTCGCGCCACATGTCGTCCTTCTGGATCCCCCGTTCCAGCAGGTCGTCGAACGTCAGGAAAATCCGTATCTTATCCTGGCTCAGTCGTTCGATTTTCATGACAGGATCCTCCTCTGCAGCATCTGTTGTAATAACGTATGATTTTTTTAGTTAGATGTGATCAATTTTGACCAAATCGTGCTATGTATCTACTTTATCATTTCTTTTCGTCGAATGCACTAATAATGAACGAAAAAAAGAATCGTTTGGACGCATTGCATTTCTGCTTGGCGTTCAAACGATTCCTTGTTATCACTGCAATATTAATGGGCTATTGCCGACGATTCCGCTTTGATCTTTTCAGCTTCGCGTTTTAATGACGGATCACTGTTTACGATCGTTTCAATCTGTTCCCAAGCGGCTTCTGATTTTACGGCGGTATCGTCTGAATGCTTTGGGGAGAATGCTGAAGCCTCTTCCCTTATCGATTTGCTCATGAACTTGGAAACGGACTTGCGTGCAACTGAGGAGCAAACGTCTGATACCGCATGAGCCGCCCAAGCGACTGCGCCCGGCTGCTTGCGGGAGACATATACGGTTGCTGCCGCGCCAATTAATCCACCAACCAAAAATCCACTTAATTTCATAATCGTGTACACCTCTTCCTTATTCGGCATTCGTCTTCATGGATTAGTTTGACCGCATCACTAAGCCGTCATTCTGATTAAAATAAGGAAATCATCCTAATCCTCGATTTGGGCAAATATGATACAATGAGGTCGATTCCGCATGAAAACAACAACGCCTTGGAGGTTTACTTATATGAAGCATAGCTATTTAATCATATGTCTTATACTTGTCTGCATATTCTCTGCATCATGTTCTGCAGGCCAGACTAACGAGAAACTCGCCGTAACCAGCGAAGCCTCCGAGACGGATTTCCCTTCCCCTTTACCATCCCCTTCTGCTGGTTCTCCTGCACCTGCTGCGAGCTCTCCGACAGCAATCCCGGACCAGGCACCTGTGTCTTCGGAATCCGTGGAAGGTTTGAAACCTGACATTCTTTATGCGATGAATGAAGCCTATCGTTTTGTTCCGATTGAGGCAGATACGCCGGACAAAGTCGTACTGCTGACATTCGATGATGGTCCGAAGGACCTAGATGTCCTTACAAGCCTTCTAGATACTCTGGACAAACACAAGGCCAAGGCCATATTTTTTGTAAATGGTTATCGCGTAAAGCAAAACCCTGATTTGTTGACCTTGATTCATGACCGCGGTCAAACGGTCGGCAATCATTCTTGGGATCACATTAACCTGAAGAACGAAAAACAAGATGTCATCGAGAAACAGCTAAATGATGTTCAGACAGCGGTTCAAGCACAGATCGGCAGCAAGCCTTTATTTTTCCGTCCTCCATACGGCTCAGGAAGCGACCTCGTCAAGGAAATAGCAAAAAACCACGGCATGCTATACATGACGTGGTCCAATGGTTCCCTTGATTGGGATAAGTCTGCTAAAGATAAGCCCGAGGTTGTCATTAAAAATGTAATGGACCAGCTTCATCCCGGAGCAAACATTCTTATGCACGAGCTGAAGTGGACAGCTGAAGGGCTCGATGAACTGCTCACAAGCCTCGAGAACAAAGGGTATGGATTTATTGATCCTTCAAGCATCAAGCTTAATCCGTAAACTTAGTACCGTACCAGAATAAGCCGGCAACCAGGCTGACGAATAATACAAAAAGAAGATTATAATACCATTTCGTTACTTTATAATTACTCGAAGGATGTTTTTTTCGCCTAGGCGGCAGAGCTTCTCCTTGATTGGAATCCGTTCCGATGCTTGGCGAATTTGCCGCCTTGTCCTGCTGCCTGTTTCCCCTCGAACTTCCAAACTTTTCTTTCCTGCTCATGACTCCCTCCTGAAACGTATGATCAACCCCATTATGAAATCAATTAAGAAATGAGCGATAATCGGAGCAAGAATCGAACCGGATTGCATATAAATCCATCCTAATCCATAGCTGATCGAGAAAACGAGCCCGGTAGGAATCCAATGCTTCAAATACCTTACATGAATAGTAGCAAAAATTATGCTCGTCCAATAGGGACCTATGGCATGTTGTATCGCTCCCCGAAAAAGTAGTTCCTCGCAAATCGCAACAACAAGGGAAATAACGGCAATATGCCAGACGGGTCTGGTTCGAAAAATGCGGTCGTTTACACCGCCGTCATCGGCTGCTTCCTCCGGCACAAACCTTGAAATTAGCAAGTCGACAAGGATAACCGCCGCCGCGAGACCTGCCCCCCAGTAGACAAAGGAAAGCTCCTTCGGTGGCGTGAACATGTGAAACAAATTTTGGTGCTGAAATAAAACCCACACTAAACCGATAATAAAAGTAAATGCTTGTGTAGCATATAAATTAATGAGGAGCATACGGTCATCCAGATCGTCAACGGACACCTTTCGAACGCGAATGTTGCGAATATCAAATTTTTTCATAGCTAACCGCCTGTCTGGAACGTTCTTATTTTCTTTTATTACCTTTTCACCTATACTGATAGGACAAATCGACAGCCTAATTTTTTTACATAGAAGGAGATAGAGAGAGATGGAAAAAAGATTAACCACAACGGCAATGTTATTTAGTGTTGGATTTGTATTCATGCTCGTTTGCGCGGTAGGCGCCTTTTTCTACGGCATTCAGATTGGCAGCGAGAAAACAGAAGCCAAATATGAAAAGGAAGAACTAGGCGCAAAAAACGCGGCATCAACTGTAAGCCCTTACCAGCAGCAAGATCTGGTCTCTTTCTATCATACTGTATTTTTGCCTTACCGTGAATTTCAAAACGAATGGTTCGCGGCAATGAATAAGCTGTCGCAAGGAAAAACCAGTGATGCAACTTCCATGTTCAAAGACTTATCTAGCCTAGCCGATGAGAAAGCGAAGGACGCAAGCTCGGTTGATATGCAAAGGTCACCGTTGCTGGGGCAAGCTCAGGTCAGCTATATCAGAAGCCTTAAGCTATTCAAGGATGCATCTACCAAAGCGGCTACGAGTTCCAAAACCTTAGCATTCAACGAGCTTAAGAAAAATATCGAGCAGGAAAAAAATTACGTATCCGCTTCCCAATTCGCGCTTAGCGCTCAGCAAGCTTATTACGCAGCCATGCTGAAATGGGCGGCTACCGTCGATCTAGATATTCCGGCTGATTACAAATCACCATCCCTGCTTCAACTGACGCAATGGAAGGATCTCACGATCACGGTAAAAAACAAGCTGATGGCCGACCAGCTCATGACTCGCAAAAAGCTGACAATCTACTACCCTCAGGACTTGACGAGCCGAGTAGATGAATTCATTGATTCTGGGCAACCAGCCAAAATGAAGGTGCATACCGTGTCCGCGGTCGTTGATCTTCTCATCAATACCGAAGCCGTTCGCACAGGTGACTTTACCGAAAGCAAATTACGTTTTTATCAGCAGGAATTGCTGCCGCAGCTTCCGTTCTTCACTTCCGATACCAATTAACTGGAATATGAAAGGTATCGATTAATCGTATTGAAATCCTTGCAGCGAGGCTATAGCCGCCATCCCGCCGGTAACGTTGTGGAGGCTGCTGTAGCCTTGTTTTTCTAAGTATTCACAAACCGCTGCGCTTCGTACTCCGTGTGCGCAAACGATGTAGATGGGCATTGTATCAATCAGTTCATCTAAACGATTCGGGATCGTATTCATCGGTATTAAAACAGAGGTCTCCAAATGGTAATAATCCCATTCAAACTCTTCTCTGACATCTATAAGTTGATTCGCCGCTACTTGTCCGTTTTCCAACAAATCAAGCATGAATTGCGCTGTCACATCCTGCCAATTCCTCATGAATAAAGACCTCCCCTGTCGTATTTTGTAGCTTATGATGCTAGAATCATAACGAAATTTTCACATTTCAGCAAGTTTGAGGATTGCTTTTGTCCACCCCGTTGCATTAAAATAGAAAAGTCTGAGATCGATGATCAAACTCTCGTCCCGCTGCTGCACAACGGTGCCGGGTTGAGGGTTTTTCTGTTCATATTAAGCGAAGCCTTGGAGCTTAGCACCAATTTAGGAGGCATACTTCACATGTTTAAAGTGTTAGTTTCCGATCCAATTAGCGATTTGGGCATTCAGCAGCTTGTTGATGCGTCAGATGTCGCAGTCGACAAAAAACCTGGATTAAGCGAAGACGAATTGGTTGCCATTATCGGCGAATACGATGCGTTGCTCGTTCGCAGCCAAACACGCGTTACTGCCAAAATCATGGAAGCTGGCAAACAGCTTAAAGTAGTTGGCCGTGCTGGCGTAGGTGTCGATAATATCGACCTTGATGCAGCCACGCAACGCGGTATTATCGTAATCAATGCGCCTGATGGCAACACGATTACAACTTGCGAGCATACTTTTGCCATGATGATGGCGGTTGCCCGTCATATTCCTCAGGCTTACATGAAAACCGTTAACGGTACATGGGATCGCAAATCCTTCCTTGGCGTAGAGCTTCGCGGCAAAACGCTGGGTGTGCTTGGAATGGGTCGTATCGGCAGCGAAGTAGCAAAGCGCGCTAAAGCCTTCGGCATGGAAATCATGGGTTACGATCCGTTTATGACGGAAGAAAGAGCTGAGAAAATCGGCGTTAAGCTTGCAAGCGTAGATGATATCGTACGTAATGCTGATTTCATGACCGTACATACACCGCTTACGCCGGAAACTCGCCACATGATTGGAAAAGCGCAATTCGAGGTTATGAAGCCTGGCATGCGCATCATCAACTGCGCACGCGGCGGCATCATTGATGAAATTGCATTGGTCGACGCTGTCGATGCAGGCATCGTTGCTGGTGCAGCATTCGACGTGTTCGAGGTTGAGCCTCCAGCTGATGACCATCCGTTCCTGACTCATCCCAAAATCATCGTAACGCCGCATCTTGGCGCGTCTACGGTTGAAGCGCAAGAAAACGTAGCAATCGACGTTTCGGAGCAGGTTCTTCACATTTTACGCAGCGAACCGTTTATCAATGCGGTTAACATGCCTCCGATCCCGGCTAATTTGCAAAGCATTCTTCAGCCATACTTTACCCTTGGCGAGAAGCTTGGCAACTTTATCGCTCAGGCAACGGAAGGTGCTGTAATCGAAATCGTAGTCGGTTATGCCGGTGAGCTTGCCGAGGTTGACACTCAGCCGCTTACACGCCACATCGTACGCGGCGTGCTTGCCCACCACCTTGGCTCGGAGCAGGTTAATGTCGTTAACTCCCTGCATCTGGCGAAGGTTCGCGATGTTAATATCGTGATCCAGAAATCACATGCGTCCAAGGATTTCACGAACCTTTTAACGGTATCCCTTCGCACGAAGAAGGAAGAACGCGTCGTTTCCGGCACGCTGCTCACCGGCTATGGTCCGCGTATCGTGCAAATCGACAAATTCCCGGTCGACGTTACGCCTGAAGGTAATCTTATCCTTATCTCACACAACGATAAGCCTGGTATTATCGGCCGTGTCGGTACCTTGCTTGGCAACAATGACGTTAACATTGCGACGATGCAGGTTGGTCGTCAGCTGGTTGGCGGTTCTGCAATCATGGTGCTTCGAGTGGATAAAGCAACGCCTAAAGAGGTTCTTGAGCAGCTTACGAGCATGCCTGAGCTTAACACCGCGAAAGAAATTACTCTTTTCTAAATAAAATGACAAGAAACAGCCAATCAGACGGACTGATTGGCTGTTTTTGTTTCACGAGCAACAAGAATTATCTGCTGCATTCTACAAAAAAAGCGCCCCCTGAGGGACGCTATGACAACGACTGATGCGCTTCGACAGGAAGCAGTAACGTAAAGGAGGTACCCTTTCCTGCACTGCTGTCGACGACGATGCGGCCATGATGCAGATCAATGAAGGTTTTGACGATGGCAAGGCCCAAACCTGTTCCTCCGCTAGCCGTTCCCCGTTTGCGCGCCTTGTCTGCCTTATAGAAGCGTTCAAAGATGTAAGGCAAATCCTCAGAGGGGATACCCTGCCCTTCATCTCTAACGCTAAGCTGAACGTACTCACTGGCATTGAC
Organism: Paenibacillus sp. J22R232; assembly: GCF_056269165.1. Taxonomy (NCBI): domain Bacteria; kingdom Bacillati; phylum Bacillota; class Bacilli; order Caryophanales; family Paenibacillaceae; genus Paenibacillus; species Paenibacillus sp. J22R232. The sequence continues at coordinate 215,899 of NZ_JBWDNK010000005.1, forward strand.
TCTTTCAAGCTGTCCAGCAATCGTAATGGATTTGCCTGATGGCGTATGCCTGAGGGCATTATCAAGCAGGTTGGTCAAAACCTGCTCCAACCGATCCTCATCCGCTTCTTTGACCATTAATGGCTCTAGGGGCATCTCCGCATGAAGCTTCACTTCTCTTTCCTTCGCATAAACCTGGAATTTCCGATGAACGCGTTTAAGGACATGCCTAAGATCAAGCTCTTGGAAGTTCATATCCACATGGCCAGCTTCCATGCGTGCGATGTCCAGAAAATCATTGACCAATCTCCCCATACGCAGCGATTCGTCATATATAACCTGGACAAGCTCCTTGCGATCCTCATCTGAGACCACGATATCGTCTAAAAGCGCTTCGCTGTAGCCTTGCAGCATGGATAGCGGCGTCCTGATCTCATGGGAGATATTCGCCACGAAATCTCTTCTTAGCTTCTCAAGCTTATGCTCCTCCGTCACGTTCCGTATGACCGCGACCGCTCCCCTAATAACGCCTTTGGATTGAAGCGGCGCCATCACGGCCGACCATACGCTGCTCATGACATGAACAGTGTCCGTCGCATCACGGCCCTCTTCCATCACGCTCTGAAATAGATCGCGCAGCGGCAGCGGCACTTCCGAGAAGGAGGAGGAGCTTTCAAACAAATCCTCCTGCCATGCTTTCTCAACGCCAGACCATTGATTGATAAGCAAATGCCCGCTTGGGTTCGTCAGAATGACTTTCCCGTCTGCATCGAAGGTAATTACGGAATCACCCATGCTTCGCAAAATGCTGGCCAGATGATTTTTCTCATGGTTTAAATCATGGATTAGCTTATCGAGCTGCTCCGTCATATGGTTAAACGTTTGAGCCAGCTCCCCGATCTCGTCGCTGGAGCGAATATTCACCCGAGTAGAATAGTTTCCTTGAGAGATGGACACAGCCGCTTCTTTTAGCTGCAGCAGCGGCTGTTGAATTTTTTTGGATAGAAAGAAAGCGAAAAAAGTAGATAACAAAAAGCCGATGATCGCTGTTAATACAAAAAGCACCTTTACTTGATGCTGCGTTTTGCCTTCAACCCAAATGTCCACATACTGCAGAAGAAACACACCAACAATTAATAAAACGACAGCAACAAGCAGCATAATTGTCGCCCAAAGCTTGCCAACCACGCTGCGCCAAAGCTTGCCCGCCGAACGCTGCCACAAGCTCATTTATTTCGGTACCTCTAGCTTATAGCCGACGCCCCACACGGTTGTGATCATCGCTGCAGCATCCGGGGAAACTTTGTTCAGCTTCTCTCTCAGACGCTTTACATGCGTGTCCACTGTGCGCAGGTCGCCAAAAAATTCGTAATTCCAAACATCCTTGAGCAATTCTTCTCGGGAAAACACTTTATCGGGCGATACGGCCAAATAATGCAGCAGCTCATATTCTTTTGGCGTTAGGCTTACTTCCTGGCCGCCTGCCGTGACGCGGTGCGCGTCATGCTCAATAATGAGATGAGGAAACACGATATTGTTGCTTGAATTGATTTCCTTCGTCAGAAAAGCAGTAGCTGACGAACGCCTTAATATTGCTTTCACGCGATAGATGACTTCGCGCGGGCTGAAGGGCTTGACGACATAATCGTCAGCGCCAACCTCGAAGCCTTGAACGCGGTTCATCTCCTCGCCTTTCGCTGTAAGCATAATGACTGGAGTTGCTTTCACTTGGCGAAGACGCGAACATACCTCAACGCCGTCTATTCCCGGCAGCATTACATCTAACAGGATGAGCGCATAATCCGTATTCGACGCAAGTCTAAGCGCTGTCTCGCCGTCTTCCGCCTCGTCGATTGTATAGCCTTCTTTCTCTAAATACATCTTGAGCAGACGACGAATGCGTTCTTCATCGTCTACGACCAATATACGGCTTGAATAATCGGACATCGGGCAAAACTCCTCTCAAACTAAATACTAAACACCGGAATAGGAATGCAAGCCTGCAATAACGAGGTTAACCCCGACCAGCGTGAACAATACGACTACGAAGCCGATTACTGCGAGCCAAGCCGAAGGCTTGCCTTGCCACCCGCGCGATAGACGGAAGTGCAAGTAAGCACTGTAGTAAAGCCAGGTAATGAGCGCCCAAACTTCCTTCGGATCCCATCCCCAGAAACGCCCCCAAGCGATATTCGCCCAGATCATCGCAAATATTAATGCACCGAGCGTAAAGATTGGAAAGCCGATCGCGATGGAGCGATAGCTGATTTCATCCAGATCTTCGGGATCAACGCCCTCCATCATAGGATGAATAACCGCGCCTAACGGTTTGCGGAATACTAAGCGAAGCAATCCATAAAGCAAGCTGCCTGCAATAATGGACCATACAACCGTATTAAGCTTCCGTCCGGAATTGACGCCGTTCATCCAGTACGGTGCTTCAAAAATTGGCTTGTCCAATCCTAAGAAGGAATCTGCCTTCACGATATCGCTGTTATACGGTTTAACAATAGGCGGCAGCGTATAGTCGACCGTTTCCGTAATCGTTGATTCGGTTCCTTTGCCGTCTATGCTTGACTTCTCCTGAATGAATTGCGCCTCGTAGCCAGCGCCACGGAACGCAAAGACAGCAACAATGAAGCCAACAATCAAAATAATGGAATAAAGCGAGAATTCAACCCAAAACTGCGAACGCTTTGCTTCCTTCGTTTTGCCTTTGAAATCAACGACACGCAGCAAGTACATCATACCCGCTGCAAAGCCTACTGCAAAAAAGGCTTCGCCAAGGGCGGCTGTCGTAACATGCACCTTGAGCCAATAGTTATTAAGCGCCGGTATTAAAGGCTGTACCTCCTGCGGAAATACAGACGCATATGCAACGATAATAACGGTAAGCGGCAAGGAAAACATCCCCAGCAGCGGCTTTCTGTATATAGCAAAAACGATTGTGAAAGCAATCATGATAGCCATGCCTAGGAAAGTCATGAATTCATACATATTGCTCGTAGGAATTTGTCCGCTACCTGCCCATCTAGTGAAGAAGAAAGTCAAATGCGACGCCAAACCGAGACTTGAAGTAATAAACGCGATGCGCCCCCAGCGCTTCTCGTGCTGGATGGGATCACGGTTGCTCCATTTCTTGCCCGCAATCGCAATGACATAAAACATAAATGCAAAGCAATAAAGAAAAAATGCGACAATGAATGCGTCGCTGCTAAAATCAACTAAACTCACGCGTTGTTCCCTCCGTTATCAAGCGACTTCGGATCTACGGTTATCCCTATTTTATGAAGCGCTCCCGCAACATCTGAGCGCATACCGTACCAGTTTTTGTTCGTATGGGCCCCTAATGAAAGCTCCCCGTCATCAATTCTGAGCCAAATCCTCCGGTGCTGCCAATAAGAGCCCATCAGCAATCCGATCATGGAGAAGGCTGCTCCTACCCACACATAAGGCAATGCACGATCCATCCGCACGTTCAGATAAGTCGAAGCTTCTGAGAAATCCACGTTTTCCATCCCGTCGACGCGAATCTCGATCTTGTCGGCAATCGCGTGGTTGATGACATCCTGCGAGAATTTCACCTTATCCTTCTGCATGGGGAAATACATGTATGGCTCCCCTGCAGGATCCAGGCCGGGACCCTTCACCGTAAAGACGAAAGCCGGGGCAATCGGATCACGGGACAATGTTGTTGGTTCCCCGTTATCACCAATGGCGAATTCCATGTAATTAGCAAATAAATCAAGGGTGTACGGTCCAAGCTTATGCTGCAGCTCAGAATCCTTCATTGGAAGGTCAAACGGCCCGTATTTCTCGCCTGTTTGTTTGTCTACCAGAATAGGATGTACGGCATTTAGGCGCGGAGTCGTATCAAAGTCGAATTGATACAGCTTTAAACCCTTGTACTTGAGCGGTTCATTCACGATAATGTTATGCCGCTCCACTTCTTTAAGCTCAGGCTGCTTTGACTGATCCGTGCAATTGCTAACGCACTCATATAGAACCGCCTTCGTCTCAAAAAGTTTTGCTCGCGCGGTGCCTTTCAGCTTGTCCGGAAGCTCCTCATCCGTGTAGTACTCCACTGTGAATTTTTCGTTTTTCACAAAATAATTCGTATCCGCGATTTGAATGGTATCGCCATCGGGAATCGTTATGTAGCTGTCCATTTGCCAGCTTGGAATGCTTCTTGCCAGAATGGCCAATAAAAACAAAATTAGCCCAATGTGGTTAATGTAAGGTCCCCAGCGGCTAAAGCGATTTTTTTCTGCAAGCAGCGCTGATCCGTCACGGTGTATCCGATATCCTTTTCGTTTAAGCTGCGCACCGAAATCCTGCACCCATTTCTCTTCGTCACCTTCAATGGTCTGCTTGTACACCGTTTTCTGCCGATGTATAAACTGTAGATGCTTTCGGATTTGCTGCTTGCTCAGCGCCCTGTAAAGCGGCAATACGCGGTCAAGGCTGCAAATAACCAGAGATGTTCCGATCATGACCAACAAACCGATAAACCACCAGGTTTCATACGTATGCGACAATCCTGACAAGTAATAAAGCTTGCCTGGAAATCCGTAGGTCTCCTCGTAATATACAGAAGGATCGAAGTTGTTGATAAAGGTATTTTCCTGCGGATAGATCGTTCCCAGCATGGCGGTCAAAAACGTAATGACGATCAAATAAATCGCGATTTTGACCGATGAGAAGAAATTCCATATCTTATCGATGTAATTCGGATTGCTCTTCTGCGAACGTCGGGCCACGCCGTCATAACGCATTTCCAAAGGCATGTCAGATTCGACATTGTTCTCGAGCGGCTTGCCGCAGCTCTCGCAAAGCACGGTTCCGATTGCATTCTGATGCCCGCACTCGCACTTTGTGTTTTCAACCACTAACACGATACAACCTCCTAAAGCTTAAGCAATCTCTCAATTCGGTCGTCAATCTCCGCCTCAGTCATCCCGCCTACTTTTATTTCCATTAAAGTCCCATCGGGATGAATGAAGAAGGTAGTCGGATAAGACTTTAATCCGTAGCTGCGCTCCGTCTTCCGGTTAACGTCACGCAAGATCGGATAATTCAGCTCGAATCGTCGCACGAAGTTATTGACTGTCAACGTATCCTCACTTAAATTAATGGCAAGAATAACCAATCCTTGTTCCTTCCACTTTGCATACTGTCTCTCAAACTCAGGCATTTCCTTGACGCAGGGCGGACAGAACGTTCCCCAAAAGTTGACCACGACAGCTTTTCCCTCATAATCGGACAACTTTCTCGCGGTGCCGTCCAAATCGACAAGCTCAAACGCAGGCGGCTTGTCTCCCTCCTTCAAAGGGCCTTTATCATCAGCAGCAAATAAAGTAGATCCGATTGCATACCCACCTATGATCAAGACGGCAATCAGGATAACTATCTGCACCGTTTTGCGCGATTTTCCCATAATTGAATTCACCACCAGCTTCTCTCTATGCAGTCACGAATATTACCATTATAACGAAAAGTCGACGGCAATTACTGCCGCCGTCGATTACTTTTTATGAACTTTATGTGTCTTGCTATTGGCAATATCAAGCAGTTCCTTGATTTCCACTGGCGTTAAATGACGATACTTTCCACGGCCAAGATTTTCAAGCCCCAGCTCGCCAAAGCGGATCCGCTTCAGCCTGGTTACCTTGTGCCCGATTGCTTCGAACATGCGCCGAACCTGGCGATTGCGTCCTTCGAATATCGTAATCGTTATGGTTGCCTCGTTTCCATCCGTATCAACGTCGTGGTATTCCACTTCTGCCGGAGCCGTCATGCCGTCTTCCAGCTTGATGCCCTTCTGAAGCTGCTCTAGCGCAGTTCCGTGAGGTACGCCTTTGACAGTTGCACGATAGGTTTTGGGTACGTGATGACTTGGATGCGTAAGCAAATTAGCAAACTCTCCATCATTCGTTAGAAGAAGGAGACCCTCCGTATCATAATCCAATCGCCCGACCGGATAAACTCTCTCTTTGATTCCTGGCAAAAAATCGGAAACCACTTTGCGGCCCTGCGGATCCTTGGCGCTCGTGATAACCCCTTTGGACTTGTTGAGCATGAGATAGAGCTTTTTCTCGCTCCGTATCGTCTTCCCGTTAACGGTAATCACGTCGACGGCTGGGTCTGCTTTGACGCCAAGCGTAGTAACCTTCTCGCCATTGAGCTCGACCATCCCTGCCAAAATCATTTCTTCGCATTTGCGACGAGAAGCGATTCCCGCAGCGGCTAATATTTTCTGTAAACGTTCCAATGCTTTCACCTCAATCTCCATCATAACGATATGACGAAGAAAGTACAAGCTTCACTAGCCGAATATGTATAAGCAAATTAAAATAGCGGCAAAAAAACCGACTAAATCAGAAAACAAACCCACTTTCAGAGCATACCGTGATTTCCGAATGCCCACTGCCCCAAAATAAACGGTGAGTACATATAATGTAGTGTCCGTGCTTCCTTGAATCGTAGAAGCGATTCTGCCAATCATGGAGTCAGGACCGAAGGTTTGGATCAAATCGGTCGTAAATGCCAAAGAGCCAGCCCCTGTCAATGGACGCAATATGCCAAGAGGCAGCACCTCACTCGGTATTCCCGCCCAATCAAACAAGGGTCTGACCGCCGACAACATGAGCTCTAGCGCTCCGGAAGAGCGGAACATGCTGATGGCAACCATCATACCGACAAGATGGGGAATGATATTGATGGCTGTCCCGAAGCCATCCTTTGCGCCTTCGACAAACGTCTCATATACGGGAACTTTGCGCCTTAAAGCCGCATACAGCGGAATAAATACGATAATAGCCGGAATCATCCATGCAGACAAGCTTGAAAGTACACTATACAACGGTCTCACCCCCAACTCCTTGCGGGCTTGATTTCAAACCCGCTTGCTTCGGTGCCGGCGGCGCCATCGTAGGCGGTGATTTCCGTCTATACCAACGGTCCGCGAGTATGGCAGCCGAGGTAGCCACAAAAGTAGCGGCTAACGTCGTTCCGATGATTTCCGCCGGGTTAGCGGATCCGTAATTCATTCGGATAGCAATCAGAGTGGTCGGAATAATCGTAATACTGGAAGTATTTAAAGCCAAAAGCGTACACATCGCTGGCGTTGCCGTGTCTGGGTTAGGATTCAGCTTCTGCAGCTCCTGCATGGCTTTAATTCCCATTGGCGTTGCTGCGTTACCCAAACCGAATAAGTTGGCGCTTAGATTGCTCATGATATATCCAATTGCCGGATGATTGCGCGGTACGTCAGGAAACAGCTTTCTTACTAGCGGCCCTAGCATTCTGGCTAGCGTCTGCAGCAGACCGGCATCTTCCGCTATTCGCATCATGCCAAGCCAAAACACCATTATGCTGATTAACCCAAAGCTTACGGTGACGCCCGATTTGGCGCCTTCGAAGGCAGCCTGCGTCACCGCATCCATTTTCCCTGTTACCGCTGCAACAATGACGCTTGCTACGATAAAAAACAGCCAAATCCAGTTTACCATTGTGGTCGCCTCCCCAAGCTACGCAACTGCATGTCAGTATCAACCGGCGTCTCCCTCGCCAAGCTGATTTCAACGTACGAATAATGCATCCAGCACTTTTAATAAAGAACCCATCATCTTGTCATTTCTGCCTTGATGCTCTGCTTTTCGAAACTCCGCTAAGGATTGTAGCGCTTTTGGTGATTTCGAAGGCTGATCGAGATTAGGGCTTGCCGTATCATACACGGGAACTGAGCCGATAAGCCGATTGCCCATATACCATTCAAGCAATCCTCTCTCGCCAAAGGTCGACCGTATGGAATCAACGTTGTGAAGCACTAAGCGGGATTGGATGTCATCCGTTTCGCCATCGGCAACCGGATACATGAAGGATTGTCCGATCGTGTACGGGTAACCGGCTATTTGCTGGCCTTTCACCACTATTTCTTGAAGCGGATAATGCTTGAAGCCCCAATCAAGCATCTTCCGATGATCAGACCAATCATCCCCGTCATTAATCGTTACCGCAGCTAGCTGTTGGCCCTCTCTCGTTGCCGAGCTTACAAGGCATCGGAGCGATTTTTTAGTGTAGCCGGTTTTCACACCGTCCGCACCTTCATACATCGTCAGCATTTTGTTTTTATTCGTATAGCTGTACTCCCATTTTTCATGAGGGTTTGGCACCTTTTTGACGCGCGTGCTTACAATTTCGGCAAATACGTCATTTTTCAATGCATATGCGGTTAGCTTGGCCAAATCGTTCGCAGACGAATAATGCCCCTCCTCGTCCAAGCCATGCGGATTTTTGAATTGCGTATGCGTCAAGCCAAGAAAAGTTGCTTTTTCATTCATCAGATGCACGAAGCCTTCCTCCGAGCCCCCTACATGCTCCGCAATAGCCGTAGCTGCGTCATTTCCGGATCTAAGCATGAGCCCGTATAGCATATGAAGGAGAGTCATCTCCTCGCCTAGCTGAAGATAGATTGAAGAGCCTTCCTTGCCAACCGCACGCTTGCTGGTTTTCACCATGTCGGTCAGCTTGCCGTTATCGATAGCTACGATAGCTGTCATGATTTTAGTTAAGCTTGCAATACGCATCGAGGTGTCGCCGTTGCTGCTGTAGATCAAACGGCCGCTTTCTACGTCAATCAATGCCGAGCCCTTGGCATTCGTGTAGAGCGGACTCGGACTTGCGATCGCCCTCTCGAGACCGCTTGTCCCAATCAGTAAAGCCAGCATAAGCCCAAGCGCAACGATTTTTCGCATTTTGCCGACATACATTTGCGTTCTTGCCCCTCTCCTTGCGATAGTAGATATAGCCTGTGACCCTTTCAGTATATGCTTGTACATTACGCTCTAGACGAAAAACAGCCAACAAAAAATGAAAAACTGCCCTCTCGGGCAGTTATGTCATAAGAGGTGATCGTTAGCGTCCACATGTCCGCTAATAACGGTTGGTGACGGATCAACATATGCAGCTGTGCTGGACGGCTGTTTCATCATCGATTGCAGCTTATCAAACACATGCGGAGCTGAATCGATAACGCGCTCCAGCAAATGCGTTTGATTATCGAGCGGTACGATTTTCACGCCATGCGTGCCAACTACGAGAAAGGCGATAGGCGTGATGGATACGCCGCCCCCGCTTCCGCCGCCGAATGGCATTGCAACTGATGCATGCTGCGCATCGGATTGGTTCTTATGATCGACGTCATCAAGCCTGATGTCGCTGCCTCCTGCTACAAATCCGAAGCCTACCTTTGAGATCGGCATAATAATGCTTCCGTCCGGCGTTTGAACAGGGTCGCCAACAATCGTATTGACGTCAACCATTTCTTTAATATTTTCCATTGCGGTTTGCATTAAGCCTTGAATAGGATGTTCTGCCATGCTTTGACGCCTCCTTTCATCTTCCTCATCCGAACCAAAAGCTGAAGTCCGGCAAGAATAGCATAACCGAAGCGGATTTGGGCTATGCATGACCATTCCGTAGTGAAAGCGGTTCGTTGATAAATCGGCTGCACATTCATTTTAGGCTCTGTTTTCAGCTTTACCATCTGGGATATCAACCCGATAATCGAAGTTTTGACGGACCAAACCAATCCCGTTGACATCGCTGTCCACATGGCATCGCCCGTGCCGACCGAGGTATTCCAATTCCACTCCAAAAGGCGAACCTTCGTCAATGTTTTTCTGGCCCAGCCCGTCAGATTGCGCGTCATTTGCAGCAGATGCTTAAACTTATCGATCGCGGATACAACCTTATCCGCGTCGATATCCTCATTAAACTCTTTCCACGTATTGATGCCTGCGCTCGTTTTCGAGACTTCTTCCTTTAGTTGGACCGATGTTCCGGTAAATTGTATAATCGGTACTTTCAAGGTATAACGGATGATTCCAAAAAGTGCTTTTATGTTCACTTCAGCGTCATCATTATGCCCAAATCTCCGCAAATGCCCTTTAATGACAACTTGAGAGCTAAGTACCATTATTAAAATGAGCAAAAAAAAGAGACTGGCCGCCGTCATCCAACCGTAAGGGTAACTGAGCATCATGATGCTTCCTCCGTTTCCCTAATATGGGTTGAATATAGTATGACCCGGCGGCCAAATCTCATTCTTTAATTTCTTCGATTGTCATTTGCTTGCCATCCAAACGCTCGAATAACAGCTGCGTTTGTTCCTCTAACGCATCGTCGATATCGACGTTGCCAGGCTCCGGCAGCTCCTTGATTGAGGGTAGTCCGAAATAATCCAGAAATGATTTCGTTGTTCCATATAAGATCGGTCGTCCGATTTGCTCCGCTCGTCCGACTTCTTCGATTAAATCCTTGGAGACGAGCGACTGTATCGCACGGTCGCTCTTTACACCGCGAATTTCTTCAATTGAAATTCGCGTAATGGGCTGACGGTAAGCTACGATCGAGAGCGTCTCGAGCGCAGCCTGCGAGAGCTGTGAACGAGTCGGCGTATAGGCCATTCGCTCAAAGTAAGGCGCATGCTCCAAATGCGTGGTTAACCGATAGGATGCCGCAACCTCTGCAATCTGAATGCCGCGGCCCTCGCGTTCCAGATCTCGCTGCAAATCATAGACGAGATCCGACGCAAGATCAGCATCCAGCTCCAAAATATCCGCGAGCTGCCGTTTGGTCAAGCCTTCATCCCCTGCCATAAAAAGCAGACCCTCAATAATCGTCTTCAACTTCTGATAATCCAATTTGTGACGACTCTCCTCTCCAATGAATAACGATGTCGTCGAAGAGCTGGTGTTGAAAGCAACGAATATGCTTCATCTTCATCAGCTCCAGAATCGCGAGAAAAGTAACTACGATTTCATGCCTGTCCATATTTTCTCGAATGAGCCGAGAAAAACGAACCGTTTCGAACTGCTTCAGCACATCAACAATATCGCGGATTCGATCCTTCACCGATATCTCGTCCCGTTGGATCGTTGATACGACATTACGCCTCGCTGCCCGGCGCAGAGCCTTCTGAAAAGCCGAAATTAAATCGGAAAGGTGGACGCCTTCTACCGGATTCACCTTTTCTTCCTTCATAAAAGGCGACATATCCTCCGGCTCGCGCGAATAGACGAGGCTGCGCTCGACTTCCTTCTCGCGCAGCTGCTCGGCTATTTGCTTGAACTTTCGGTATTCCACGAGCTTCTGAATGAGCTCGTCTCTCGGATCAAGCCCGTCATCAGGCCAATCCTCGTAATCATCCTCAAATACGGGGGGCTTCGGAAGAAGCTGCTTGCTTTTTATCGCCAAGAGAGTAGCCGCCATCACTAGAAACTCACTCGTAACCTCTAGCTCCAGCTCCTTCATCGCATGCAAGTAATCCATATATTGAATCGTTATCTCGCTGATAGATACTTCATGGATATCGATCTCGGCTTTGTCGATCAAGTGAAGCAATAGATCAAGCGGCCCCTCAAAAGAATCCAGCTTATAAAGCACCGACACTTACATTTCCTCCTGCCCAGCCTTATCTTCGCTGCTTAGCCTTGCAATTGCTTTGTTAAATTCGCCATTTCAATTGCACTGGCAGCTGCTTCATACCCTTTGTTGCCTGCTTTCGTTCCAGCGCGCTCGATCGCTTGCTCAATCGAATCCACCGTAAGCACGCCAAAAATGGTAGGCACTCCTGTTTTTAGCGCAATCGCAGCAACGCCTTTAGCCGCCTCGTTGCAAACAAAATCGAAATGCGGAGTTGAACCGCGAATAACCGCACCTAGCGTAATGACTGCATCGTATTTGCCGCTTTCGGCCATTTTTTGAGCGATTAGCGGAATCTCGAACGCGCCCGGAACCCAAGCAACTTCAACATCGGAATCCTGTGCGCCATGGCGTTTGAATGCATCAAGTGCGCCTCCAAGCAGCTTGCTCGAAATAAACTCGTTGAAACGTCCTACTACTACTCCGTATTTTAAACCTTCCGATACTAAATGTCCCTCATAAATTCGTGTCATTTGTCATCTTCCTCTCGTTATTTTAAATGATGTAGTCATTAAATTAAATAATGTAGTCAATATCTTCAAAGCTGAGCAAATGTCCCAACTTGGATTTCTTCGTTCTCAGGTAGCTTTTGTTGTCTTCCTTCGTTTCCATCTGAATCGGCACGCGTTCTATTACCTCGAGGCCATAGCCCTCAAGTCCTTTGATCTTGCGCGGGTTGTTGGTCATCAAACGCATCTGACGGACGCCAAGATCCTTCAGAATTTGCGCGCCTATTCCATAATCGCGCAAATCGGCCGGAAAGCCAAGCTTTAAATTTGCATCTACCGTATCAAGGCCCTGCTCCTGAAGCTCGTAAGCCTTCAGCTTATTGATAAGGCCAATCCCTCTTCCCTCTTGGCGCATATATAAAAGAACGCCGCTGCCCGCTTCCTCGATCTGCCGAAGCGCAGCCTCCAGCTGCGGTCCGCAGTCACAACGGTGCGAATGGAATACATCCCCGGTCAAGCATTCGGAATGTACTCTCACCAGCAGCGGAACCTCCGCATCGATCTCACCTTTGACAAGTGCGATATGCTCTTTGTTGTCAACGAAATTCGTATAGGCGATTGCGCGGAACGTTCCGAAATCGGTAGGAAGCTTTACGTCGACTGCACGCTCGACCAGCTTTTCCTTCGCGTTGCGGTATTGGATCAGCTCTTGAATCGTAATGAGCTTTAGATTGTGTTTTTCTTTGAAAACCAGCAAATCAGGCAGCCGAGCCATCGTTCCGTCTTCGTTGATAATTTCGCAAATCGCGCCTGCCGGCTCAGAGCCGCACATAATGGCAAGATCGATCGCTGCCTCAGTATGCCCTGCACGGCGAAGCACGCCTCCCGATTTCGCAATCAAAGGAAAAATATGGCCAGGCCTGCGGAAATCAGAAGCTTTGGTCGACGGATCGATGAGCGCCTTCACCGTTTGTGATCGTTCATAGGCCGAGATTCCTGTCGTCGTTCCTACATAATCGACGGATACAGTGAAAGCCGTGCCATGGTAATCCGTGTTATGCGTAACCATTGGCGGCAAATCCAGCTGCTCTGCACGCTCTTGGGTAATCGGAACGCATACAAGGCCTCTAGCCTCCGTAATCATGAAATTAATAACCTCTGGTGTCGTACGGTCCGCCAAAGCGATTAGATCGCCTTCATTCTCGCGATCCTCGTCATCAACGACAATAATCGGCTTGCCTTGCTTAAGATCCTCCAGCGCATCTTCGATTTTATCAAATGGATTGTTCTCTATATGCTCCATTCGGAATTCCCTCCTTTGTGACTATTATGCTTGTATATACATGTTCAAAGCTGTGCTCGCCTGTTGGCTTATGGCCTAGTCCTATAAGAAACCATTTTCCATCAGGAAAGAGGTACTCAGCTTGGACTCTGCTCTTATGTTCTCGGACTTTTTAAAATTAAGCAGATGGTCAACGTATTTCCCGATTACGTCGCATTCAATGTTGACCGTGTCTCCGGCATGCTTATGCTGCAAAGCTGTTTCTCCAAGCGTATGCGGTATAATGGAAACGGCAAAGGAGTGCGCGGTTGTATCCACCACGGTAAGGCTTATGCCATCGATGGTTATGGAGCCTTTTGGAATAACATAGCGCAGCATGTCTGCGTCATTCAGATGAATGTGATATACGACTGCATTAGCATCCGAATGGCGTTTCATGATTTTCCCCGTGCTATCCACATGCCCTTGAACAATATGCCCTCCGAAACGCCCGCCTGCCAGCATGGCACGCTCTAAATTTACTCGCTCTCCTGCCCGCAGCTCTTGAAGATTCGACTTCCGGTACGTCTCAGGCATCACATCAGCCGAAAATGAAAATCGATCAAATGCCGTAACCGTCAAGCATACGCCATTGACTGAAATGCTATCTCCGAGCATAACGCCGTCGGTGACGCGGTCTGCGCCAACGACGATACGCATCGCTTCGCCCTGCTTCGCGATTCCTTTCATTTTCCCCACTTCTTCCACTAATCCGGTAAACATGGGCTTCCTCCTTAAAGGTTTGCTGGAAGCAAACCTACTCCGTAAGCATTAACTTAGGTTTGCTGGAAGCAAACCTACTTCGTAAGCATTCACTTAGGTTTGCTCAAAGCAAACCTACTCCGTAAGCATTCACTTAGGTTTGCTGGAAGCAAACCTACTTCGTAAGCATTCACTTAGGTTTGCTTGCTGCAACGATAGCATACCTACTTCGTAAGCATGATTATGACTTGTTCGTCAGGTTAATAGACCGGGTAACCGGACACGCAGATGTCCTCGCCAGCCATTTCAACGCTGACACGTTCGAGCTGTACGGCATCCGCCATTTTCTCATACCCTGCGAACGTGAACGTGCCAGGAGCATGCAGCCCGCCGATAATTTTGGTAGCATAATAAAGAATGATTTTATCGATAAGACCCGCTTCGAGCATCGCTCCATTCAACTGACCGCCGCCTTCCAGCAGGATCGAACCAATCTCAAGTGCGCCAAGCTTCGCCATGCCGTCAACCAGATCGACCTTTTCCCCAGTTCCGCAGATTATGATCTCGATGCCTGCCGCTTCCAGATCTCGCCGCCGTTCCTCGTTAGCCTGGCTGGAGGTCAGTACGATTGTCCGCACCGTGCGGTCAACGACCACGCGGGCAGTCAACGGCAATCGAAGCTTTGAATCAACGATGATTCTTACCGGATCAAGCGCTGGAACAGCAGCTCGCGTATTCAGCAGCGGATCGTCAGCAAGAACCGTTCCAATGCCTACCATAATCGCCTCATGCTGATGACGGAGCGTGTGAACCTGCTCGCGGGCAGTCGCGCCGGTTACCCAGCGGCTGTCACCTGTGCTGGAGGCGATCTTGCCATCAAGCGTGCTTGCCGTTTTTAACGTGACGAACGGCATTCTAGACGTAATGTATTTGTTGAATTTTTCATTTAATTGCTGAGAGCGTTGTTCGAGCACGCCTACTGTAACCGCAATGCCTTCTTCCCGCAGCCTTGCGATGCCCTTACCGGACACCTCAGGATTGGGATCGCCGCTGGCAACGACAACTCGCGCTGCCTTCGCTGCGATAATACGTTCACAGCATGGAGGCGTTTTGCCAAAATGGCTGCATGGTTCAAGCGTAACGTAAACCGTCGCTCCTTCAGCCTCGGCACCAGCCATTTGCAAAGCATGAACCTCCGCATGCCCGGTACCCCGCTTAAGATGCGTTCCGATTCCGATTATTCGCCCATCCTTTACGACTACGCAGCCGACGACAGGATTAATGCCCGTCTGACCGGAAGCTTTGGCTGCCATATCGAGCGCAAGCCCCATATAATACTCATCATTTAAAATGTCCAACAACAAAAAACACCCCTATCGGCAATCAATCCGAAGGGGTGATGAAAGATAACAATAGGTAACTACGACAAAACCGATCGGCGTTGTCGGCTTTATGTCCCGACTAATCCAATTTGCATATTCTGCAATTTCGGTTTGTAAAATACGCTAAAGAAACAAGCCTAGTTCACATGTGAAATAAAGCACACATGCAAATAAACGGATTGCTATAGCTGTCGAAGCATCCCCTTCTCCCATCCAGACTATACTGTCGGTCCCGGATTTACACCAGGTCCACCGTTCTAATTCGCTGCCACCGTCCATAAGGACTACTGACAAACCGTTAGCCCGGGTCACGGACTGACGGACAGCATAGAGGTTCGGTTGTCCGATCCCGCTATGCTTGCCCGATCACCGCCGGTTAGGAATTTCACCTGACCCCGAAGGAAAGCTGCACTTACATAATTATAGTTAGTATATTAACACTAAATTGATTCAACTTCAACCTTTTCCATTTTGTCTCCGCCTTTGAACGCATCAACAAACTCCATGCCTTTAGAAACCTTACCGAAAACAGTATGTCCACCATCCAAATGCGGCTGTGGCGCATAGCCGATATAAAATTGGCTGCCGCCTGTGTTACGGCCTGCATGGGCCATAGCAAGCGAACCGCGCTCGTGTTTATTCGGATTGATCTCGCAATCGATTTGGTAGCCAGGTCCGCCTGTCCCTGTTCCGTTCGGGCAACCGCCTTGAGCGACGAAGCCCGGAATAACACGGTGGAACGTTAGTCCGTTGTAGAAACCGTCGTTAGCAAGCTTCTCGAAGTTTGCTACAGTGTTCGGCGCGTCTTGATCGAATAGATCGATAAGAACCTCTCCGCCGTTTGCTAGTGTGATTTTTGCTTGTTTTGCCATTGCTGCATCTACCTTTCTTTTATCCAGATAAGACTACGTTACCAATTTCGCCCTTATTTCGCAAGCGGTGATTTTTGAAGTCTTGCCGGAATGACGTCATTACATACGATATTTTCTAGCGATTCCCGTTTAACGGCAAGGTCTGCCTGGCCGTCTTTAACGAAAACAACAGCCGGACGACGAATGCGGTTATAGTTGCTCGCCATTGCATAATTATAAGCACCCGTACAGAAAACAGCAAGCAGATCTCCGTTTTCAGCTTTCGGCAATTCCAAATCCCAGATTAGCATATCGCCGCTCTCACAGCATTTGCCCGCAATTGAAACCGTTTCTTCAACCGCATCGTTCGCGCGATTCGCAAGCACAGCTTCGTATTTGGATTGGTATAGAGCTGGGCGGGGGTTGTCCGTCATACCGCCGTCTACTGCGATGTATTTACGAACGCCCGGAATGTTTTTGCTTGTGCCGACTGTGTATAGGGTTGTTCCAGCATCGCCAACCATGCTGCGGCCCGGCTCTACCCAAATTTCAGGCAACGGGAATTCCGCATTCGTGAAATTCGTAATAATCGCGCCTGTAATCGCAGCTACGTATTCGCTGATCGGAAGCGGAGTATCGCCTTCTACGTAACGAATGCCGAAACCTCCGCCAAGATTGATTACTTTAAACGTAAGGTCAAGCTCATTGCGGATTGCAACCGCGAAATCAGCTACCTTGTCCACAGCCATACGGAAACCTTCAACCTCGAAGATTTGCGAACCGATATGGGAATGGACGCCTAGAATGATAAGGTTAGGCAATGCAAGCGCTTCTTGAATCGCTTGTTTCGCTGCGCCATTGCCTAGATCGAAGCCGAATTTGGAATCCTGTTGGCCTGTAGAAATATAATCATGCGTATGGGCTTCCACGCCTGGCGTAATGCGAAGCAAGATGTTGACTTTTTTGCCTTTGTCGCCAGCGAGCGCGTTCAACAGCTGCAGCTCCATGAAATTGTCAACCACAAAGCAGCCAATTCCCGCATCCAGCGCCATATTGATTTCCTCAGGCGTTTTGTTATTTCCGTGGAAATGAATGCGCTCAGCCGGGAAACCAGCTTGCATTGCCGTATAAAGCTCTCCGTCAGATACAACGTCAAGCGACAGTCCTTCTTGCTCTGCGATTGCGCACATTGCCATTACGCTGAACGCTTTGCTTGCGTAAGCGACTTGGAATCTCAGGCCGGAAGCTTTGAACGCCTCGACGTATTCACTTGCGCGCTGACGAACGAGAGCCTCGTCCACAATATAAAGTGGCGTACCGAACTGTGCAGCCAAATCAGCTACGTCGCAGCCGCCAATTTCCAAATGTCCTTGAGTGTTAATTTTACTAGTTCCATGCAGGTACATAATTTCCCCTCAGCTTTCTTCTATCTGCTTGCAGATAGAACGGATAGAATTTGCATCAATAGCACAAGTATAACGCAATCTACCCGCCATGCGAAATGGATAAATCCACATTTCATTTGCATTTTGTGAATTCACTCCGTCTTCGGCATTTTGTCTCGCTGCTGCGGTCTCAGATTGTTGGGACGCGTGCGGTTGTACAAAACAGGCTGCCGAACGATAATACTCCACATCGCTCTTAGATCAAACGGAATAAATGGCCACATGTACGGACGATTGAAGGAACGCTCCATCGTGAGCAGGATGATTATGGCTGTCGTAGCTATAACGAAGCCAGGAACGCTGAAGGCGGCCACCGATACGATGAGCACCAGCCGTACGATACGGTTCGCTAGACCAAGCTCATAGCTTGGCGTTGCAAACATACCGATTGCCGCAACCGCCATATAGAGGATTACTTCATTTACGAAGATACCCGTCTGCACGGCGATATCGCCAATCAGAATGGCGGCTACGAGTGACATGGCCGTCGCCAGAGACGTTGGGGTATGTACCGATGCCATCCTTAGCAAATCAACTCCGATTTCAGCTAACAGAAACTGTACGACAAGCGGCAGCTTCGCCGTTTTATTGGGTCCTAAAAACTCAAGCGCCGGCGGCTTCAGTTCCGGATGCATGACGAACAGCAGCCAAAGCGGCAGCATGAATAAAGAGGCGAATATCCCGATAAATCTGACCCAGCGCAAATACGTGCCGATAAACGGAGTTTGTCGATTCTCTTCAGCATGCTGCATTAAATCCGAATAGGTTGTCGGCAGAGTCATGACGCTTGGCGAGGTATCCACGAATACGGCCACGTAGCCTTCCAATAAATGCGCGGCAACCGTATCCGGCCTCTCCGAATACCGTACGAGCGGGAAGGGATTCCAACCCCGCTTTACGGTTGACTCCTCCAGCTGCTTATCTGCAAGCGGTAGACCGTCAATCTTTACCATCGAAATCTTGTCTTTAATCGATTTCAGCAGTTCTTTATCCACAATGTCGTCAATGTAAGCTATGCATACATCCGTTTGCGTCCTCTCTCCTACTCTAACGATCTCATAACGCAGCTGAGGATCACGGAGCCGCCTTCTAACAAGGGATACATTGACCATTAGCGTTTCCACGAATCCGTCCCTGCTGCCCCGGACAACCTTCTCTAGCGAAGGCTCCTCCGGCCCGCGCGCAGGAAATGCTTTCGCGTCAATCATAACGACGCTCGATTCGCCGTCAATGAACAAAGCAGTACCGCCGGAGAGTACGCCTGTCAGCATACTGTTCCAATTATCCTCTTTTGTGGCCTGAGCAGCTGGTACATATAGATCTAGAAAGGAATGAAAGGCATGTACAGACAAATCCTCTGGCTGCAAAAACGTTAAACGTTTGAGTACCTCGGTAAGCAGCGTATCTTTGACTAAGCCGTTCATGCACAGCATAGCTGTGCGACGATCCCCGAAGGTCATCTCCCTGACGACCACGTCAAAGCTCGTTTTATAACCGATCTCGTTTTCCAGACGCGACAAGACCTCGTCTAAATCAGTTGGAATCGGAACAACTTCTTCCTTGCCTTTCGAGTCCGCGACTGAACCTTCTGTCTTTTTATTTTTGTTTGTGAAAGCAGCATTACCGGACCCACCCTGCCTTCCTCGAGATTCTTCCCGCTGCTGTTCCTCCGGAATGTCCATCATGACCGGAACCCAGTTCCGATCTTTGCCTTGATGTTCATGAGAATCATTATGCTCGTTATGTTCGTTATCCTTCATGTACCTTCACCTCGTTTATTATGAATTACCACTGAAACACAAGCCAATCGAACAATGAGCCCAACGTTTTCCCAAGCACCATAGCCATTACGAGCGCGACCATATAGGAAGATAAATTCATTCGTTTGGCGAGAATCGGAAGCACATTCATGACCTCAGTCAAAGCTGCGGCCAGCATGCCGACGAACATGCCGTCAATTAATCCCGCCCCGCTCAAAAAAATGCCGGAAGGCATGGAAAGCTTCCAGTTCATGAAATCAGCGAACGTCCAGTAGAGGGAGCCGCAAATAACTGCCGTCTCGAACCAGATGGACATACGGTAAGCATTCGCAACCTGTGCAAGCCTTGGAATAAGATCCAGTACAATCAAAAGGGCAACCAACCCGCTTCCAACCGCAAGACCTCCCGCTAAGCCGAGCAGAACGACGAAGATCGTGGAGCCGATGCTAATCATGCTGATTGCCATTCGTCTGATCGTAATCGGATTTTTTTCGCATCTCATCGGCAATGACATAGGCATTCACGTTTTCTTGATACATGTAAAGCTCAACCTCAAGCGGATTTGGCTCCTCATTGAATCTTTTGCGGAAAAGGTGGTTGAAGAACAAAACCATCCCTAGCCCTATACCAAGCGAGTATGGGATTTGGAACCAAAGCGGATGCTCGGTGCGCTTTCCGGTTATGAGCTCAACGATGCGAATATGAACCTCCTTCATGCTGACGTCCGTATGGAAATTCATAATGGCAAGGCCCGCTCCAAAAAACAATAGTAGCCAAGCAAATATAAGCACAGGAATTCGCGGTTTGACAGGCTTCTCTGCAATCATCACCAACACTTGAGGGTCTCCGTAAGCTTCTACCGTCAGACCGGGCTCTCGCTCGCGAATGGCTTTGACGATCTGAAGCAAATCGATGACGACTCGGTTGCCGTCTGCCTTTTTGTGCTCGTACAGCACGAGCGCCTTTAATTTCTCTTCAAGCGCGTCATCCTTAGCCAGCAGCCTTGCCGCTTGGCCTAATGTGACCCGTTGGTTCGGTTTCGTGTAAATTCGTTTTTTTAGACGCAGATAGAGGACCGAATGGTTAGGTATTGCCATCTGTCATCTTCCCTTCTGCATAAACTTTGGTGGATGTTTCCCTTTTAGTATGAGATAAGGTCGATTCGGATACTCATGCAAAACGAGGTAAAAAATAGAAAAGACCAAATCGCCTATAAGGCGATCTGGTCTCTGATTGACTGCAATATTTTTTTCTCGAGCCGGGATACCTGAACTTGTGAAATCCCCAGCCTGCTGGCAACCTCGGATTGCGTTTTGTCACGGTAATAGCGCAGGTATACGATTAATCGCTCGCGTTCGCTGAGGCCCTCTATGGCTTCCACGAGCGCCAGCTTATCGAACCACCGGTCCTGAGACTCATCCGCGATCTGGTCCATCAAGGTGATGGGATCGCCATCATTCTCAAATACCGTTTCGTGGATCGATGTCGGCGGCTTGTTCGCTTCTTGGGCGAAAACGACTTCCTCTGGCGTTATGCCAAGGCGTTCTGCCACCTCGCTGATCGTCGGCAAGCGGCCCAACGTTTTGGAGAGCTCATCCTTCATTTTACGCACCTTATTGGCCGTTTCCTTAAGCGATCTGCTTACCTTTAACGTACCGTCGTCCCGTAAAAAGCGTTGGATCTCCCCAATGATCATGGGCACTGCATAGGTGGAAAACTTCACGTCATAGGACAAATCGAATTTATCTACCGACTTCAGCAATCCGATACAGCCGATCTGGAACAAATCCTCGGGCTCATAACCACGATTGATGAACCGCTGCACGACTGACCAAACAAGCCGGATATTGCACTGTACGAGTGTATCCCTTGCAAGCGTATCCCCGCTTTGACTTAACGCAATAAGCCGCTTTACTTCCGCGTCATCCAGGTATGGCTGGGCCGTCTGTTTTAGATTGACATCCATGAGGTTCAACCCCTATACGCTAATTGTAAAGCGCTTTTTTCGATTCGATTCGTTTCAACATGGCTACTCGCGTTCCGCCATCGATGCGGCTCGATACTTCAAATCGGTCCATGAAATTTTCCATGATCGTAAAGCCCATTCCAGAGCGCTCAAGCTCGGGCTTCGATGTATATAGCGGCTGGCGCGCAAGCTCCAAATCCTCAATGCCGCGGCCGCTGTCAGAGACGGTAAGCGAAACAGAATCGCCTTCGATTCTTGCCTCGATCGTGACCTCGCAGGTTGGATCATTCTCGTAGCCGTGAATAATCGCATTCGTAACAGCCTCGGAGACCGCGGTCTTCAAGTCGTTCAACTCCTCGAGCGTCGGATCGAGCTGTGAGACGAATGCAGCAACCGCAATACGCGCGAAAGCTTCGTTCTCCGATCGGGCGCTGAAGGAAAGCGTCATTTCATTGGATCCGTTCATGACACCACCTCCAAACTGGAAATTGCATTTCGCTCATTATCATGAATCGTTAAAATTTTGAATAAGCCTGACATTTCGAACAAGCGGTGGACATTCGGATTTACGTCGCAAACGACCATTTTCCCGCCCTTGCTCTTCACCTGCTTGTATCTTCCCAGAATAACGCCAAGGCCGGAGCTGTCCATAAACTGCAGCTCCTTCAAGCTGAGAATGACATGCTCGCTGCTGCCGCGCAGAATGGCCTCTTCCATCTTATAGCGCACGACATCGGCTGTATGGTGATCCAGCTCGCCTCGAAGCCTTACGATCAGCACATTGCGGTATTGCTCCAATTCAGCTTGCAGACTCATTATGCTGTTCATCTCCTCTAGGTTTTTTCAAACATAAGAAAGAATAAACCAAACCTTGTATCCCTTCCTTACATTTCACCGTGCATCGCCGACTGACCTGCGGTGAGTCAGAATCAGAAGAGCTGCACATGCCGAGATAGAACTAGCAATTCTCTAAATGGAGAGGCTTTTCCTGCATGCCGACAAAACTAGAAGCATACCGCTAACAGCTGACAAAATCCGAGCGCCTTTCTGCATGCGAATTCCCATATGCCTATTTCTTCATTCCGTTTACGTAAACAATCCGGAGAAAGAGCGCTTCAGCAATTTCCACCAGCCGGCGCGTTCCACTGACAATGGCGCATCCACGTCAAATTCTTTGAGAACCTGGCTTCCTTGATAGACGACCAGCTTGCCGATCGGTTGTCCAATCTGTACGGGAGCTTTTATTGGCCCATCGATTTTCAGCTCGTAACGGATATCCTTCGTTTGGCTGCCTTTTTTCAGAAGCACGCTATACGTGTGCTTCGCAACGAGCGGAAGCTCCGGTGCGGTGCCCTTTTCAATCTGCAGCGTCCCCATCGACTCGCCTTCTTTTATTATTGAGTGGTTCATATATTGGGCAAACGAATAATCGAACATTTGGGATACTTCGGCATTTCGGGTTTTAGTGTCCGGCTCGCCCATGACCACAGCGATAACGCGCATGCCGTCCCGCTTGGCCGTCGCCGATAAACAATATTTCGCTTCGCTGGTAAAACCCGTTTTCAAGCCGTCTGCCCCGCTATAGAAACGGACAAGCTTATTCGTATTAACTAACCAGAAAGGCTTCTCTGATGTTTTCCGCAAATAGTCCTGATAAAGCCCCGTATATTTGGTCACCTCGGAATGCTTCAGGAGCTCCCGTGACATAACCGCAATATCATGCGCCGATGAGAAATGGTTAGCAACGGGCAATCCGTTCGGATTCGAAAATTGAGTGTCGTTCATGCCAAGCTGCTGTGCCCGCTCATTCATCATAGCGACAAACTGCTGCTCCGTACCTGCCAGCTTCTCTGCCATTGCGACGGACGCGTCATTGCCTGAGGCTAGCGCTATCCCTTTAATCATATCGTCAACGGTCATTTCTTCTCCCGGTTCAAGGAAGATTTGCGAGCCTCCCATCGAAGCGGCGTATTCGCTAGTCTGCACTTTGTCCGAAAGTTTGATCTTTCCGTCATCCAGCGCTTCCATGATCAGAAGCAGGGTCATGACCTTTGTAATGCTTGCTGGCGGCAGCTTGTCATGGCTGTTTTTCTCGTAAATGACTGTACCGCTATCCGCATCCATCAAAATGGCAGACCTTGCGGACTGCGCTAAGCTAGCGCTTGGGGCTTGATTGGAAGGCGCCGGACCTGGCGCAGGCGTAGGCTCGACTGCAGCAAAGGCTGCAGCAGGCATCGCAAGGGCGAATGCAAGAATAAGTATACATAGCTTCATAGAACGGTTTTTCAACTGGATCTCCTCCTGAAAAGTGTTATGCTGTGAGCTTGTTTCGTGAGCATTCGCATAATAATCGTGCAGCATGCGGCGATTGCGACACAAATCGCTTAGCTTTCTCTTCTCAGTGTTGACTTGTAGGCTGGAAATTATTCCAAATCGATAGAATGATTTAAATAGCAAAAAATCCGCTCTCCACTAGGGAGAACGGATTTTAATTCAGAGCTTATTGTTTTATTGCTAGTATCTCTGTACGCCTTGTGACGTAATGACGGATAACAACAACGCGCGCGGCTCGGGCTTTGTCTCTGAAATCGTATAGGCTGCTCTCACCTTGACCGCGACTTCCTTAGCCGTTTCATTTGCTTCACGTACATGCAGCAGCGCCAGCGTATCCCCGGCATCTACAGAATCGCCGACCTTTTTGCGAAGCGTTACGCCGACTGCGTAATCAATCTCCGCATCCTTCGTTGCCCGTCCAGCTCCAAGAATCATCGCTGCGAGCCCCAGCTGCTCCGCTTCGATCGCGCTCACGAAGCCAGAATGCTCAGATGTAACCTCTACGATAACGGGAGCTTGCGGCAGCTGCGCCGGATCATCTGCTATAGAAGCATCGCCGCCCTGGGCTGCGATGAACGATTTGAATTTCTCCAATGCTGCTCCATTCCTGATTTGCTCGCGGAGAAGCTCCTTTGCAGCGTGCACCGAATCGGACTTTCCGCCGAGCACGACCATATGGGCACCGAGTGTCAGGCATAATTCCGTAAGATCCTCCGGACCATTGCCTTTGAGTGTCTCAACCGATTCCTGCACCTCCAAAGCATTACCAATGGCAAAACCGAGCGGCTGATCCATATCGCTTATGACGGCAGCCGTGTTCCGGCCTACCTCCGTACCGATATCTACCATTGCGCTTGCGAGCTTCTCGGAATCCTCCAAGGTTTTCATGAATGCTCCGCTGCCCGTCTTGACGTCAAGCACAATCGCGTCTGCACCAGCAGCGATTTTCTTGCTCATGACTGAGCTAGCGATAAGCGGAATCGACTCCACGGTCGCCGTAACATCCCTTAACGCATACAGTTTTTTGTCGGCAGGAGCGAGATTGCCGCTTTGACCAATAACCGATAAGCCAATATCATTGACCTGCGACATAAACTTCTCGCGCGAGAGCTCCGTGCGGAAGCCTTCGATCGATTCAAGCTTATCTATCGTTCCGCCAGTATGACCCAAGCCGCGACCAGACATTTTGGCAACAGGGACGCCTACCGAGGCAACCAACGGCCCCAGGATCAACGTTGTTTTGTCACCAACTCCGCCTGTGCTATGCTTATCGACTTTGATTCCGCTAATCGGGCCAAGATCGACCTGATCCCCAGAATTAGCCATCGCCAGCGTCAAAGCTGCCGTTTCCTTCGCGGTCATGCCACGAAAAAAAACAGCCATTGCCCATGCAGACATCTGGTAATCTGGAATATCGCCGCGGGAATATCCGTCAATCAAAAATGTAAGCTCTGAAGCGGTCAGCTCGCCACCGTCTCGTTTCTTCTGTATGATATCTACCGACCGCATATCCTTCTCTCCAATCGCCATTCCATTATTAAAAAGCTATAAAGCGCGTCGTTCCCTCTGCACCTGGACGATGATCTCATCAAGTGATTGGCTTAGCACAAGAACGTCCAAATGCTGAAGGCTTTCATTCAATAGAGCCGCTTCGATCATTTTCTTGCGCAACTGCTCCATCTGTGTGAGTAATTGCTTGTCCATATCCATAGTCCACTCCATCTTTCTTTGATCATGGACATTATACGACGAATCGCAAAAAAAACACTGTCAGATTGAGTCGACGAAATTGTTACAATTGTGTTACAAAAAACATTACATGACAGCAATTAACGCGTTAACCAGACCCAAAAATTGGGACTTGACCCGTTCTGTTGTTTCCATAACTTCCGCATGCGACAAGGGTTGATCCAAAATACCTGCTGCCATATTGCTAATGCAGGATATTCCGACGACTTCGATTCCCGAATGACGCGCAGCAATAACTTCCGCAACAGTCGACATTCCGACAGCATCGGCGCCAAGAACTCTCAGCATTCTTATTTCAGCCGGCGTTTCATACGTAGGACCAAGCAAACCGGCATATACGCCTTCACGAAGCGTGAAGCCCTGGGCAGCTGCAATTCCGCGGGCTTCGGCTCTCAAGCGCTTGCTGTACGCTTCCGACATATCCGGGAATCGAACGCCTAGCTCGTTGTCATTGGGTCCGATGAGCGGGTTTTTGCCTGTGAAGTTAATGTGATCCGAGATAAGCATTAAGTTGCCCGCTTCATAGTCCGTATTTACTCCACCGGCAGCATTCGTCACCAGCAGAGATTTCACCCCGAGCGCCTTCATCACACGCACCGGAAATGCGGTAAGCTCCGGACCGTAGCCTTCGTACATGTGGAATCGTCCGCGCATTAGAATGACGGATCTGCCGGAAAGCGTTCCAATTAACAGCTCCCCCGCATGGCCTTCAACCGTTGAGATCGGAAAGTGCGGAATGTCATGGTACTGAATCGTTACGGCATTTTCCAAATGGTCGCCGAGAACGCCTAGGCCCGAACCCATGATAAGCCCGATTTCCGGACGCTGCTCTGTTTTCCCCTGAATATAGGCAGCTGCTTCTTTAATATGCGCGGCTGCAAGCCCTGCTGCAGTAATCGTTGTCATCTTTTTTCCTCCCAAATTGACGAATACCCGTCTTTATTACCCTATTTATCAAAACGCAAATCATTTATTCGCTTTCCAGCAAGGAAAGGAAGCTCGTGCCATTAGGCGGTGCTTGAACATTGAAATTAGCCGCTATCGTGGCGCCCAGATCCGAGAAGGTTGAGCGTACGGGCAGCTCGCCTGGTTTTTGAAAAGCTGGGCTGTACAATAGAATCGGCACATACTCACGCGTATGGTCGGTACCTGGGTGGGTAGGGTCATTGCCGTGGTCGGCTGTTATGATCAGCAGATCCCGCTCTCCCAGCTGTGCTGTCAGTTCGGGCACCGCCTTATCGAATTCCTCCAACGCTCCTGCATACCCGCCTGGATCGCGGCGATGTCCATAAAGCGAATCGAAATCGACGAGATTGGTGAACAGCAAGCCTTTGAACGGCTGTTTTAGCTGGTCAATCGTCTTTGCTATCCCATCGGCATTGCTTTTGGTAGGGGTAGAGGAGGTAATCCCTTCGCCATCAAAAATATCGTTGATTTTGCCAATGGCTATAGCGTCATACCCCGCATTTTTCAATGCGTCCAGTACGGTTGGCTGAGGAGGCTTAACCGCGTAATCATGGCGGTTCGGCGTACGTTTGAATGACCCAGGCTCGCCGATATAAGGCCTTGCGATTACGCGACCGACCGTAAAGCGGGCATCCATGGTTAGCTCTCTGGCGATCTCGCATGCGCGATAAAGCTCATCTAGCGGAATAATCTCTTCATGCGCGGCAATCTGAAAAACACTATCCGCTGACGTATACACGATCCATGCTCCTGTTTCCATTTGCTCAGCGCCAAGCTCGTCCAATATGTCCGTTCCGCTGGCAGGCTTGTTGCCGATTACCTTCCTGCCTGTCCTTTCCTCGAACGGTCCGAGCAATTCAGGAGGGAAACCTTCAGGGAACGTTTGAAAAGGCACGGTCATTTCCAGTCCCATAAGCTCCCAATGACCCGTCATCGTATCCTTGCCTACCGAAACCTCCGCCATTTTGCCAAAATACGCCGCAGCGGCGTCGCCTCCCGGTTTCCAGTCGTGAATGGGTGCGATCCGGTCTAGCCCCCATTCCCTGAGATGAGGCAGCTTTAGGGCTGGAACCGACTCTGCAATATGGCCGAGCGTATGCGAGCCGACATCTCCGAAATCTGCTGCATCCGGCAACTCGCCAATCCCTACGCTATCCAATACAATTACGGCTATACGATCAAATTTCATATGTATGGCATCCTCCTCTATGTTGATTCATGAAGCAGCGTTCGATTATGCACGGGGATGAGACTGGTTATACGTATCCTTTATTCGCTGCTTGGAAGCTTGCGTATACTTGAGCGTCGTCGAGATGTCGGCGTGGCCGAGCAGCTCCTGAACTGCCCGAACGTCTGCCCCGTTGTCCAGCAAATGTGCCGCGACAGAGTGCCTCAGCGTATGCGGAGTAATGTCCTGCGCAATGCCCGCTTCCTTGGCGTGCTTCTTTATCGTCTTCCAAAATCCTTGTCTTGTCAATCGCGTGCCTAAATGGTTTAGGAACAAAGCGGATTCTGATTCCCGTTCCGTCGCGAGCTCTTCCCTGCCCTGTTCAAGGTAAGCAGATATGGCTTCGCCGGCTAATCGCCCGAAAGGAACAATACGCTCCTTATGCCCCGTTCCCATGCATTGAATATAAGCCAGCTGTAAATTGACATGCTCCACATTAAGAGCTACCAGCTCGGAAACTCGGATCCCCGTTGCATAAATAAGCTCAAGCATCGCCTTATCTCTCTTGCCTGCGGCGCTTTCGCTATTCGGCGTTTCAAGCAGCGTACTCGTCAAATCAACGCTCAAAATGATTGGCGTCTTCTTTTCCTGCTTAGGAGACTCTAAATAAATGGAAGGATTATTCACAATAAGGCTTTGCGTTGCCAAAAAATGAAAAAAGGCACGCACCGACACGATATGTCTCGACAGCGTAGCGGCTTTTCTTCCTTGTTCCTTCAGATGGAGCATATACCTTGAAATATGATGCCGCTGCACTTCAGAAATTTCGACTAGACTATTTTCAAGCATAAAGTAAATGAATTGATTCAAATCGCGCTCGTAAGAAGACAGCGTATTGTCGGACAATCTCCGCTCCGAACGCAGATAGTGAATATATCGATTTAAATGATCTTTCATCGGACTTCCTTTCGCATCGGACACTTGGCATAGCATGCTTTTCTACAAAAACATTCAACATTCGACTCTATTAATCCTGCTTGAAAGGATAATCTAATCTTTGCAGCCAGCGTACTGCGTCATTCCCCGTACCAATAAAACCAGCGCAGCCGGTCAGCCGCAGCCTTGCTGTCAGGCGAATCGGGATCGGTTACAAAAACCTTTAATGCCGCTCCTTTTGGTTCCCGATAAGGATGGACGGGAGATATGGCGTCTGCAAGCCAGCGGTAACCTCCGGTTACGATTAAAAACAGCAGCGTAAATATGACAATAAAAAAGACGCGGCTCGTCCAATTGCGAATCGAAAAGACCATGCAAACCAGCCTCCTTTATATACCGATACGTTTGCTCGTCCGTATCACCATATGAGGAAGCTGGCCCGAATATGCCATTAATCGCTCAAACGCTCGTATGGAACGCTGTCCATCCATTTCTCAAGCGGTACGTAAGGTAAATTTGCCGCAATTGCAACAGGCTCATACGTCACGTTTCCTGCATGCGTATTTACTCCTTTTTGCAAAGGAATGCTATGGCGTACAGCCTCCATCCCTTTGTTCGCCAACTCCAGCGCATACGTAATCGTCACATTGGTTAGCGCGAACGTAGAGGTGCGGGGTACTGCGCCAGGAATATTGGCAACGGCGTAATGCACAACGCCATGCTTCACATAAATCGGGTCCTTATGGGTTGTCGGTCGGTCAACCGTTGCAATGGAGCCACCCTGATCCACAGCCACGTCAACAATGACAGCCCCTTTTTTCATCCCCTGCACCATTTGCTCCGTGACAAGATGCGGAGCACGCGCACCTGGAATAAGAACCGCGCCAATCAGAAGATCCGCTTTAGCCACAGCTTCAGCGATGTGGTATGGATCAGACATCACGGTACGCACACGGCCTCCAAAGATATCATCCAAATAACGCATGCGATCGGCGCTTCGCTCCAATATGACAACGTGCGCGCCCATGCCAAGCGCAATTTTCGCCGCATTCGTTCCGACGATGCCGCCGCCTATAATAACGACCTCCGCTGGAGGCACGCCTGGCACACCTCCCAATAACACGCCTCTTCCGCCGTTAAACGCTTCAAGAAACTGAGCGCCGACCTGTACCGACATTCTTCCTGCAACCTCGCTCATCGGCGTTAAGAGCGGCAGGCTGCCGTTTCCTAGCTGGATCGTCTCGTAAGCGATGCCTGTAACTCCTTTTTCGACAAGTGCTTTGGTCAACTCAGGCGCTGCCGCTAAATGCAAATAAGTAAACAGCAGCAGCCCTTCACGAAAATATACAAACTCCTCGGCAAGCGGCTCCTTGACCTTCATGACCATTGCTGCACGCGACCATACCTCAGCAGCGGTTTGGACTATTTCGGCTCCCTCGCGCAAATAATCGGTGTCCTCGAATCCGCTCCCGCTTCCCGCGCCTGTCTCGATGATCACTTTATGACCCGCCGATGCAAGCACCGTCACACCTGCCGGAGTCAGAGCAACACGGTACTCACTTTGCTTGATTTCCTTCGGTACGCCTACTATCATCCTATTTTCCTCCTTTTGCTATCGAGCATCAAGCCGAAAAAACATTGCTTTCTATGTTGTATGAGAGATCGCGTGCGAATGATCGTCCATTTCGAGAAAGAGCTCGTTCCAATCTTTACAGAACTCTTCGTGTCGCTTCTATGTTTTGTTTTATTTCAAAAAATATGTGTTCGAATGACAAGTACCCATACGGATAGTCCTTTCCTTCCATAAACTAGAAAAATGCGAATGCTCACATGAGGAGGGTTAGGTCCTTTGTCCAGAATAAAAAGCCTATTTAAAAGCTGCTCACCATGCAATGCCTCAAAGGATTCCTTCCGCAAATTAATCACGCTTCGATCAGCGAAGTCCTATAGACGCTGCCTGAAGCATCTCAAAGAAATCGGCATCGATCCATTCAAAACCGTTCCTCATAGCCGAATTATCGGCTGCCACTTCCGAAAGGACGCATCTGTCCAAGCATTAACCAGAAACCCTTTGATTGCGTTGGTCGAAAAAGATATGAAAATCCGGGCACATGGCGTACCCGAGCAGAAAGCAAGCGCCCGGTTTTCCTCGATCCCTCTCCTTACGCCAGCCACCTCGCCAGCTCTCGTTGAGTGGAATATACGCCGGATCCAAGCTCCTCAAGCATGGGAGACGACGCGCGGAAAATCAATAAAAGTAGCCGTACTCGACACGGGTATTGCCAATCATCCGGATTTGAAGGTTGCAGGCGGCGTGAACACGATTAATGGAGGCTCGTATGCGGATGACAACGGCCATGGCACGCATGTTGCAGGAATCGTCGCTGCCGTCAGTAAAGGCGGTAAGGTGATCGGCACGGCGCCTGAAGTGAATTTGTATGCGGTCAAAGCATTAAATAAAGACGGAGAAGGCTTTGTATCCGATATCATTGAGGGGATCTATTGGTGTATCGATAACAAAATGGATGTTATCAATATGAGTTTCGGCGTCTTGGGATCGGACAGCAGCGCTACTCTGCATACAGCCATTAAAAAAGCGGCGAAGCGTGGTATTGTAGTTGTGGCATCGGCAGGCAACAGCGGTAAGTCATCGGGCAAAATCGACGAGCCTGCTTCTTTCTCCGAGACCATTGCAGTCGCCGCTTCGACCAAAGGCAACAAGATCGCCGCCTTCAGTAGCAGAGGCACCGGAATCGGAATAACCGCCCCTGGCGACAATATTTTATCCACTTGGATAGATGGTTCGTATAAGAAGCTTTCCGGCACAAGCATGGCCTCTCCGCATGTTGCTGGCGGAGCTGCGCTGCTTCTAGCCGGAAAACCGGGAGTGACTCCGTCATTGGTGAAGAAAAAGCTTAAAAACCGCGCAGCAAGGCTGAACGGATTCAGCACGAGAGCACAAGGCTCCGGATTGCTGCAGCTTGAAAGGATCTTTGAGGCGAAATAAATGCCAAAACGGCTTTGCCGTCCAGTTATGCTGGGCAGCCAAGCCGTTTACGTTTGTTTTTCATTTGGGTTTGTTGCATTATCGTTTTTCTCTTTGCACCGACGGCATACGCCTTGAAAATCCAACCTATGGTCGATAACAAAAAATCCGTATTCCAGCTCAAGCCGTTCTTCGAGAGGCAAAAGCCAATCTTCCTTAATCTCATCCATTGATCCACATTGCACGCATATAAGGTGATGGTGATGATGCTTGTTGCTGTCCGTACGCAAATCGTAACGCGCTACTCCATCGCCGAAATTCAACTTTTCGACAACATGCATTTCGCTAAGTAATTCCAAGGTCCGATAAACCGTTGCAAGCCCAATTTCTGGTGCTTTGTCCTTTACTAGCATAAATACATCTTCAGCGCTCAGATGGTCATCCTCGTTCTCTAGCAATACTCGTACCGTTGCTTCCCGCTGCGGGGTTAACTTGTAGCCCTGCGACTGCAACTGTTGTTTAATCTTATCAATCCGGGCTTCCATGATTTCCCCCCTACCACATGACTGCGCCTATTTCAGGAAACGTTACCTCTCATTATAGGTGCTAGCACGCAATAAAGTCAAACATTTTGGTGTCAGATTGTGGCGTTATCGGGCGAGAGAAGCGGGGAAACCCAGCTGATTAATGCAGGTGAAACATATGCCTCGAATAGGGCTGCCCCCGCAAACAGAAACAGCATAAGCACAGCCGTAGACGTAAAAGCAGCCAACTGAGGCGCTAGTTCTCCTTTTTGGCCAAGCAATCTATTTTTAATGACGTACAAAGAGAATGATAGAGCGGCCGCACTTGTGATGACCATCGCCGGAACGGCAATAACATTTTGAGGAGCGATCGATACAAGTGAAAACAATACGCCTTTCCATGCATATTGGTTAATTAGCGTTCCGACTGAAAACCCGACCAATGCGCCTTTCAGAAAATTAAGCGCTAGCACACCAGGTATGCCTACGACCGTAATGCCTAGGAGCCACAATAAAAGCAGCCATTTGCCGTGGAAAAAAAATCGTTCCCAGAATGAATCGGTAGCACCCGCGCTGATTCCGCCGTTCATCAGCTTTACGTATTGATTGACGTCCTGAGCAAGATCCTGCTGCTGCTCAAGGGTCAAAGCATTGACCATCAGCGCGCCAAAAATAACGCCAACGACAAACAAAACAGAGACGAATACATACAATGAAAGTTGATTTTTGATTATGGTCACCAATCCCTTCACGATTGCAGCCCTGCCTTTATGGAAGGAACATTTTCATTACAAGCTAGCAGCATTCATCAACTAAAAATGAAAAAATGAGTAGAAATTCAAGGGGTTGTCTTATTAATGTAGTGTATGAAGCGTAATAGCGAGGTATGACGGGTATATAGATAGAAAAGAGGGTCGGCTACAGCCGACCCGTCAGTATGTACAGCTTCCAAGCATAAACGGCTAATATGGTTTTGGCATCGCTAATCCGACCTTCATGAATATAAGCTTCCGCTTGCTCAATAGTGATTGCCTCAACTCTGAGATCCTCGTCATCGTCTGGGTTTTGCACGCCTAGCTCTACCTTGTCTGTGAAATAAATATATAGCTTCTCATCGGCAAAGCCTGGCGAAGTATAAAATGCGCTTAAAAGTTTAAGATCGTCGGAACGGTATCCGGTCTCTTCTTCAAGCTCCCGGGCTGCTGCAGTTAATGGATCTTCTCCTGGATCCAGCTTGCCTGCCGGTATTTCAATCTGAAACTTCTCAAGCGGTTTCCGGAACTGTTCAACGACTAAGAGCTTTCCATCCAGCAAAGCCATTACAGCTGCGGCTCCCGGATGCTTAACGATTTCTCTGGTCGCTGTCCTGCCGTCAGCCAGCGTGACTGTATCTACCTGCAGCGTTATCATTTTCCCTTCAAAGATAGGTTCCGTACGAATCGTTTCCTCACGCCATAGCATTGCCGGTTGTTGCTCTTCCAATTGAAATCTCTCCCTTAATAGTGTTTGTTGACTGCGCATAACTTGTCCTGCCGCTGCATAACTATCATTATATCAAAACGACAGGGGCGAATATCATGAAACAATATATTGCGTTGAATCATTTACGTTTAGTGGGTAAAGGTTGGGAAATAAGACATCAACTGCGCAAGCTTTCAGCATCCGCATTATCCCGTACGCCTATGTCTGAATATACAGGCGTAATTAGCGTACGGCGTGCTCCCCTGGAGAAAACAAACTAATCAAAGCCGCTCATAGGCAGACAAAAACCCTCCATCCGCACGGTTCAGCGTAGACTGAGCTAGCAGGATTGAAGGGCTTTCTGTCATGTTGGCCAGCAGAATGCCGATAGGCAAAGTCTCCGCATTCACAAGATTGGGCTGCAGCGCTTATCCTGCTTCGGCAGCTTGTTTTATGATTTCAACGACAAGCTCAGTCGTTTTCATCAGATCCTCAACCTTGATTTGCTCCTTGGTCGTGTGTATATGCTCATAACCAACAGCCAAATTGACCGTCGGGATACCTAAGCCGTTAAATATATTCGCGTCGCTGCCCCCGCCAGAGTGGAATGTGCGCGGCGTACGGCCAATTGCAACGATCGCTTTTTTGGCGAGCTGCACGACGGGATCCTCATCATCGTATTGATAAGCCGGATATATGATTTCACTCTCCAGCTCTCCCCGTGCTCCGAACTCTACCGCCGCGCTCTCTACTGCTTTGCGCATGGCTTCAATCTGGTTATCCAATTTATGTTGAACGATGCTTCTTGCTTCGGCATCCAGCTTCACATAATCGCAAACGATATTGGTTGCGCCTCCGCCCTCGAAACGGCCTATGTTGGCTGTTGTTTCGTTGTCGATACGGCCAAGCGGCATTCTTGCGATCGCTTTTGCCGCAACCTGTATTGCGCTGATTCCGTCCTCCGGATTCACGCCAGCGTGTGCCGAGCGTCCATACATTTTAATCGTTACTTTCGCTTGCGTTGGCGCGCCTACCGCAATATCTCCAATCGCACCGTTGGAATCCAGCGCGTATCCGAATTTCGCCTCAAGCTTCGATGCATCGAGTGAACGCGCGCCCAAAAGACCGGATTCCTCTCCAACCGTAATGACAAACTGGATTCTGCCATGCGGCAGCGACTGTTCCTGAACGACGCGAACCGCTTCGAATATCGCCGCGATGCCTGCTTTGTCATCCGCGCCTAGAATCGTCGTGCCGTCGCTCCGTATGTAGCCATCTTCATCTAGCTGAGGTTTAATGCCAACACCCGGCGTAACGGTATCCATATGGCATGTGAAAAAGATGGTCGGTGCAGCAGCGGCAATTCCTTCCGCTTCCCAGATCACGAACATGTTGCCAGCACCATGACCGGTTTTTGCTGCCGCGTCATCCTCGCTGACCTGCAAGCCGAGCGCTTCAAACTTTTGTTTGAGCACGCGGCTTATTTCCTGCTCATGTTTAGTCTCGCTGTCGACTTGCACTAACTCCATAAATTCTTTCACTAAACGATCTTTTGCGATCATTAACGTTTCCTCCGTTCATTAGTTTCGTATACAATAGAGAATATGACAAGCTTGCACAAACCATTGAAACAATGAATAAGAAAGGGGTTTTCACATGCGCAGACAACGTTTGATTCGAATCGTTGCCATTTTAGTCGTAACCGCACTTCTTTTATCCACATTGGTGGCCGGCCTTGGCTCGCTATTCCTCTATTAAGCTTAAATCGTATTTGAACTCTTTGGCGAAATGAGGGAGCAGTTGCATGGCCGCTTCCTCGACCGTCAGCTCTAAGCCCGTCAAATCATTGAATGAGGTCACGCCGAATTGCTGAATGCCGCATGGAACGATACCGCTGAAGCCTTCCTCGGCAATTCCGGATTTAATGTTCAGCGCAAAGCCATGGCTCGTGACAAAACCCCGCCGATTCCGAGCCTTGTTGAATTTCACGCCGATTGCCGCGATTTTCGAATGCCCGACCCATACTCCTGTATATTCCGGTTTTCTTCCCGCTTCTATACCATACTCGCTTAGCCAATTAATAATGACCTGCTCCAAGCTCCGCAGATATCCATGTAGATTCAGACCCTCAGCATCCAAATACAATAAGGGGTAACCTACAATTTGCCCAGGACCATGATAGGTTATGTCGCCGCCGCGGTCGATCTGAAACAGCGTAATCCCTCGTTCCGCCAGCTGGTCCTCGTCAAGGAGCAAATGCTCCGGATGTTTGTCTGAGCCCATCGTATACGTTGGCGGATGCTGAAGAAGGAGCAGCGACTCCTCGCGCTCCCCCTGATCGATTTGCTTCACGTATGCTTTCTGCAGCTCCCACGCCTGCGCGTAATCGAGCATGCCGATATAGTGGGCGTCCAGCCGTCTCAAGCTTATTGCGTTATCCGCTTCAGCCATCATGGTGATCCCCTTTTCTAATACAATTTGCTTTCTAGATTGAAGCTCTCCAAGTTGTCCTTCACGCGCTGTAGGAAGCGTCCGCAAATGACGCCATCAAGTATGCGGTGATCCAAAGATAAACAAAGATTAGCCATTGAGCGTACCGCGATCATATCATTGATGACGACAGGACGCTTTACGATGGATTCGAACGTTAGAATGGCAGCCTGCGGATAATTGATGATCGGATAAGACAATATCGAACCGAATGAGCCCGTATTGTTAACCGTAAACGTACCGCCCTGCATGTCAGACAACGTCAGCTTGCCTTCTCTGGTCTTGCGAGCCAACTCTTCTATTTCTTTGGCCAATCCCGCAACGTTTTTATGATCGGCATTTTTGATGACCGGCGTTAGAACGGAATCCTCCGTACCGACGGCAAGCGCGATGTTTATATCGCGTTTCACGATAATTTTATCGACTGCCCACATCGAGTTCATGATCGGAACATCTTTAATGGCATTCACTACAGCTTTTAATAGGAATGCCAAATATGTGAGATTGATGCCTTCACGTTTCATGAAGTCATCCTTCAGCTTGTTTCGAAGCAATACAAGGTTGGTAACGTCAACCTCAATCATCGTCCACGCATGCGGAATTTCGCTTACGCTTTGCCGCATATTCCGTGCAATCGTATTTCTAATCGGCGTAACGTCGATGAAATTGTCTCCGCGGCCCGCATTGGATGAGCCCTCGACTTCGATTTTCGGAAACTTCGGCGTCTCTGTCAAATGGAGACCCGAGGATCGCACTTGCGCAGCAGCGTCAACGGTATGAGGGGCAGATGCCACTGCAGAGCCATTGGCTGACTGATTCGGCTTGCCCGCGCCGGAAGCTACGTATGCCAGTACGTCCTTCCGAGTAATACGACCGCCAAGACCCGTACCTTGTATGTCAGCCAAACGGATGGCATGCTCAGCAGCAAGCTGCTGCACGGCTGGCGAGAACCGATTGCGCATAGGCGCGTCTTCCGATTCGATCGCAGGAGGCTCAATAGCCGAAGCGCGCTCCGCAGGCGCTGAATGTCCTCCCGGCGCTGCTTGCGCGGCAACATCCGCCGTTCCTTCCGTTTCAATGATACAGATGGGCGTTCCGACCGGAACGGTCTCGCCTTTTCCAACCAAAATTTGAACAAGCTTCCCGGCTACGGTAGATGGCAATTCCGCATTTACTTTGTCCGTTATGATCTCACAGACAGGCTCATATACATCGACCCAATCCCCTGGCTGCTTCAGCCATTTGTCAATTGTAGCCGAAACGAGCGATTCCGCTAACTGCGGCACGACGATTTCCGTCATAGTTTTCATCCTTCACATCTCCCTACTGGCCCAAGCGTCAACAGCTTCCGCCGTCCTTCGGCGGCGCAGCATACGTTTCGCGGTGACAATCAAGCGCTGTATCCAAACAGCATATTTATCTTCTCTATTAATAAAGAGCTAGCTGCCGCATTGCTTCTTTGACCTTTTCTTTGTTAAGCAGAAAAAACTTCTCGCCCGGAGGATTAATGGGCATTGCCGGGACGTCCGGTCCGCAGAGCCGCATAATTGGTGCATCCAGCTCATAAAGCAGCTCCTCCGCAATGATGGCGGACACCTCGGCGCCGACTCCGCCCGTTTTGTTATCCTCATGGATAATGAGCACCTTGCCCGTTTTGCGAACCGCTTCTAGAATGCCTTCTTTGTCCAGCGGCTGCAGCGTCCGCAGATCAAGAATGTGAGCACTTATGCCTTCGCCTGCAAGCTCTGCCGCTGCCTGCTCTACGAAATGAAGAGGCATGCTGTAGCTAATAACAGTAATGTCTTCGCCTTCGCGCAGTACGTTCGCTTTCCCGATTGGGACGATATAATCCTCATCCGGAACCTCGCCCAAAATCAGCTTATAGCATTTTTTATTCTCAAAGAAAAGAACCGGATCCGGATCGCGAACGGCAGCCTTCAGCAAGCCCTTTGCATCGTAAGCACGGTAAGGAGCGACGATCTTCAGGCCCGGCGTTCCGATAAATACCGATTCCGGGCATTGCGAATGGTACAAGCCGCCAAAGATGCCGCCGCCGATCGGTGCGCGGATAACGATCGGACAGGTCCAGTCATTATTGGAACGATACCTAATTTTCGCCGCTTCGCTAATAATTTGGTTCGTTGCCGGGAACATGAAATCCGAATACTGCATCTCGGCTATCGGCTTCATTCCGTACATCGCAGCACCAATGGCAACTCCAGCAATCGCCGACTCGGCTAGCGGCGTATCCATTACGCGCTGCTCGCCGAATTGCTCCTGCAGCCCCTTTGTCGTCGTAAACACGCCGCCTTTAAGGCCAACATCCTCGCCGAGCACGAACACGTCCTCGTCTCGCTCCATCTCTTCTTTCATCGCTTGGCGAATCGCATCAATATATTCGATAACCGGCATTATGAATGGCCTCCTTGCTCAGCATCGCCTGCAAATACATGCAGCAATGTAGATTCCGGCGTAGGGAACGGCGCTTTGTCGCCGTATTCCGTTGCCTCGTCAAGCAGCTTACGAATTTTAGCCAGAAGCTCCGCTTCCAGCTCTTCATTCCAAATGCCGCAATCAATCAAATATTGCTTATATTTAGGTATGCCGTCTTTCTCGCGATGCAGATCAACCTCTTCTTTGGATCGGTAAGCCAGATCGTTATCGGAAGTGGAATGCGGCGAAATTCGGTACATCATAGCCTCGATCAGCGTAGGGCCATCACCTGCAATGGCTCTTTCACGCGCTTCTTTTACGACGCGGAATACTTCAAGCGCGTCATTCCCATCCACTTGGAAGCCAGGGAAGCCATAGCCAATCGCCCGATCAGCGACTTTTCCGGCCAATTGCTTATGTAGCGGCACCGAAATGGCATATTGGTTATTCTCGCACATGAGAATGACCGGCAGCTTGTGCACGCCAGCAAAGTTGCACCCTTCATGGAAATCGCCTTGATTGCTGGAACCTTCCCCGAACGTGACGAACGTGACGAGCTCTTTCTTTTTCATCTTGGCAGCCATTGCTATGCCTACTGCATGGGGGACCTGCGTCGTAACTGGACTTGAGCCCGTTACAATACGCAGCTTCTTGGAGCCGAAGTGGCCTGGCATTTGGCGTCCGCCGCTATTGGGATCCTCTGCTTTCGCAAATACCGATAACAGCAAATCACGCAGCGTCATGCCGACAGACAGCACAAAGCCATAATCACGGTAGTAGGGCAAATAATAATCATTTTCCCGGTCAAGCGCGAAGGCAGCGGCAACCTGTGCCACCTCTTGGCCAACGCCCGAAACGTGAAAGTTAATTTTACCGGCGCGCTGCAGCAGCAGCATGCGCTCATCAAACTTGCGAGCGGTCACCATTGTAGCGTACATATCAATTGCTTGCTCATCGCTAAGCCCTAATTCCGAATGACGAACATTTTGCCCAGTAGAAGCAGATTGGGTCACAAGGTGTTCCTCCTTTTTTTAGTACGATTATAACCTGGTACTAAGACTAGATCATATATATTATAACTCCAATTGATTCAAAAAGAAAACCACCATGATTAGAACGAAATCGCATTGCCGTCTACGGCAAGCATCGCCTCTCCAAGTGCCTCTGAAAGCGTAGGATGCGGATGGATCATTTGACCGACTTCCCATGGCGTAGCATTAAGGACGCTGGCGAGAGCAGCCTCGGAAATAAGATCCGTCGCGTGAGCGCCAATCATATGGACACCGACGATGTCGTTTGTTTTCCGATCGGCAATGACTTTGACGAAACCATCCTTTTCGCCAAGAACGAGTGCTTTGCCAATCGCCTGGAACGGAATTTTACCGGTTATAATATCATGGCCCTTTGATCGTGCGCCGTCCTCGGTTAAACCATACGACGCGATCTCGGGACGAGAATAGATGCATCTTGGAATAAGATGGGCTTCCAATGCTGTAGGCTTCTCCCCGTTTATATGCTCAGCGGCAAGCAGACCCTCGTGAGCCGCTGCATGCGCAAGCTGAACACCGCCGATCACATCGCCAATCGCATAAATATGCGGCTCGCTCGTCTGTCCGAAGCCATTCACTTCAATAACACCGTTGACCGTACGAATATCCGTATTTTCAAGCCCGATGCCTTCGACGTTCGCTTGACGGCCAATAGAGACGAGAAGTTTCTCTGCTGTCAGTACGACATCGCCATCCGGCGTTGCGGCTACTATGGACACTTCGCCGTTTTCCCCTTTATATTGATCCGTTTGAAGCTGAACGCCCGTTA
Organism: Paenibacillus sp. J22R232; assembly: GCF_056269165.1. Taxonomy (NCBI): domain Bacteria; kingdom Bacillati; phylum Bacillota; class Bacilli; order Caryophanales; family Paenibacillaceae; genus Paenibacillus; species Paenibacillus sp. J22R232. The sequence continues at coordinate 256,106 of NZ_JBWDNK010000005.1, forward strand.
AGATTCGAATGCCTCGTTTGGCAAACAATTTTGTCAGCTCGGCTGACACCTCTGTATCCTCGCCCGGCAGCAAGCGCGAACCCGCCTCTACCAACGTCACCTGTACGCCGAAATCCTGAAGCATGGATGCCCATTCAACGCCGATCACGCCACCGCCAACGATGATTATGGAGCTTGGAAGCTTGTCCATGACAAGCGCTTCATCACTGCTCATAATATATTCGCCATCTGGCTCCAAGCCAGGCAATATACGCGGACGGGATCCGGTAGCGATAATCAGATTCGTGGAAACAACCGACTCCATTTCGCCATCAGGCAGCTCAACGGCCAGCGATCCGCTCCGCGGTGAGAAGATCGAAGGGCCAATGACCCTCCCTTTGCCTTGTATGATTTGTATCCCGTTTTTTTTCATTAAGCTTTGCAAACCGCGGAATAATTGGTCAACGGTTTGCGTCTTGCGAGTCTGCACCTTATCGAACGCTAAAGATACGGCTCCTTCGGCTACGTCTATTCCATATGTACTGGCATCTAGCAAGGTTGAATATACCTCTGCGCTTCTCAGCAACGATTTACTGGGTATGCAGCCTTTATGCAAACAGGTTCCACCAAGCTTGTCCATTTCAATTATTGCTACCGACTTGCCTAATTGCGCAGCCCGTATCGCTGCCGTATATCCACCAGGTCCGCCTCCGAGCACAGCCACGTCTACCTGAATAGCCATCTAATCAATCCCTCCATCATTGCGTACCAACTCAGCGGGTAGTGCTTATGCATTGCGGCACACCCCTTCGCATTGTAACATGTCATTCTTCCCTATTGTACCTGTTTTTGCCGCCAGAGGCATCGTTGGTTTACGAAATAGACACACTGCGCTTAAAAAGGTATGATAATGCTAACTGTATATTTTGACCGATAAGGAGAAACTCTATTTATGAAATTAATAACGGCCCGTTTTATTGCCATCCTCATGTTAGTTATTCCTGGATTGCTTGCTTGCTTCGGATTTTTAAAAATGAAAGATTCATTGTTCCTTTACTTCTCTGAATTTGGAGACTCAACCATTACGCCTGATTTCGAGTGGCTGAAATTTTTGCTAGGCTTCGTTATGTTTGCTGCCGGTGCAGGCTTTATTGCTGGCTGGACTTTTTTCCGTGACCGCAAGCGCAATTACGTTGCACCCCGCTTCAAGCAAAAACGCCCGCGCCCGCCAAAACCGCAAAACTAACTTAACCACAACTCCTATTGCGTTTCTCAACCGCCAAATCGGGCTCTCGCAGCTTCTGATTCGGCGGTTTTTTATTGGTATAGCGTCATCTAGCTTCTATTCCACGTAATCAAGCATCTGCATGTACGCTTTGGGCACCATATAGGAAGCGGCGAGCTCCGTCTTATCAGACATCAGAAACATCCTGACGAGCGAGCTGCTCGTTTGCATGTAATGCGTATAGGGAGATAAATAAATCGTATCAGCCATCGTCGTATTTCGAATATATTGTTCCAGCTGAAGCTCGTATTCCAAATCCGTCGCATTGCGAATGCCCCTGATGACAACATGAATGTCATGCTTGTTAATATAGTCTGCTACAATTCCCTCAAAAGGAATGATTTTGAGCTTCGCATCTTGGGGTATGGAAAGTGAAACGAGCTCCGTTCGCTGATCAATCGTAAAATGATGCTTCTTGGAGCGGTTGTTCGCTACAATAACATGAACCTCGCTAAACAAATGAAAAGCCCGTTCGATTACAGAAACATGTCCTAACGTAATCGGATCGAAGCTCCCTGCATACACAGCCCTCATAGGTTCGCCTCCATTCTTATCCTTAACATTGCGATGATGATCTTCGAATAAAATTACAATTCTAATCATTTCTTTTTATGATAGCCAAATACAAGTGCTTTAAGCTTAGTCTATCTTAAGAAGAAGAGGTGCACATATGAAAATCGTGTTCGACGTTACCGTAGACGGGAAAGTAAAAGAAACCATCCAGCCTCAAACGCAGCGCTTGAAAGAAATTCATAGTTTTATCAAAGCAGAATCAAACGGATTAATCAAGAAATATGGAAGCAATGTCTACATTAACCGAAGAGTCGTTTACAATTGAGGCATCTCGCGAGAGCCTTTTTTTGTTTGCGGATTGTTACGTTTTTTTGTCTTCGGCAATAGAAAAAACCGAGACAATGGCTGCCTCGGTCGTGATCGTTCATATTGCATTCGTAAGCTTCGTTTCAAGAAACCCCTAACAAAAGCCTCCTCTTACGCTCAGCTAACCTTATGCTCAATCCGCAGCTTATCCGCTACCATCGCAATGAATTCTGAATTCGTTGGCTTCGACTTGCTAATATTAATCGTGTAACCAAACAGGTGGCTGATGCTGTCAATGTTGCCGCGCGTCCAAGCAACTTCGATTGCGTGGCGAATGGCGCGCTCTACGCGGGATGGCGTTGTTTTGAATTTCTCGGCAATGGCGGGATACAGCGTTTTCGTAATCGCCCCCAGAATTTCAATGTTGTTGTACACCATCGTAATCGCTTCGCGCAAATATTGATAGCCTTTAATGTGAGCAGGAACTCCGATTTCATGAATAATGCTTGTTATGTTCGCATCCAGGTTTTTACCCTTCGCAATTGGAACGACATTGGATTTCAACGAGGATGAGCTTGTCGTAAAGCTTCCCGTTGAGGAATAGGTAGGGTTACCGACAAGCTGGCGAATCCGGTTCGCCAAGATATCCATATCGAACGGTTTTAGAATATAATAAGAAGCACCTAACTGTACCGCTTTTTGCGTAATATTTTCTTGGCCGAAAGCCGTCAGCATGATGATTTTTGGCATCGGGGATAGATTAATTTCTTTCAAGCGCTCAAGCACGCCCAGTCCGTCTAAATGAGGCATAATAATATCAAGGATAAGGACATCAGGAATCTTTCTTGTTTCCTCCAAATGTCTTAGAACCTCTTCTCCATTGTACGCGACTCCGCTTACACTCATATCACTTTGTTCTGATATGTATTCCGATAACAGGTTAGTAAATTCCCGATTGTCATCTGCCAATAATACTTCGATCTTATGCAAGTTGTGGTCCTCCTCTAAATGATATTGATGATTACGCTCACTAGTTGTCTGCTTAAAGTTTTCGACATGTGAAGTTGAATTCCTTCTGTCGAAAATTATTTTTCTTTATTTTTTTACGTCAATTCGATATAATAAAAAATTTATTACATGTACCGATACCTTTCGTTATCGTTCGACAAAATTCATTGCTCTTTTCTAATACTGCGCGTTTTTTAGTTATGCTCCATAAAAAAGAAAAACGTCTGATTTAGCTGCAGGTGAGCTAAAGCAAACGTTTTTCACAGAGCAATTTTCAAGCCGCGTTGGCAATATGACCATTTGCTGATTTAAGCAGTACGCCAGCATCCTGAAGCATCCATTCAATAAAACAGCCATAGCCGGATGAGGGATCATTCACGAACACATGTGTTACCGCACCCACAAGCTTGCCGTCCTGAATGATTGGACTTCCGGACATTCCTTGAACGATGCCTCCTGTTTTGCTTAGCAAACGTTTATCCGTAATTTTTATGACCATCCCTTTTGTAGCCGGGCCAGATTGCTTCGATACATGCGCGATCTCAATATCGAAACGTTCAACCTTCTGTCCATTCACAACAGTCAAAATTTGTGCCGGCCCTTCCTTCACATCTTCGGCAAAAGCAACAGGAATAGATTTCTCGCTATAGCTATGCGTAGGAACCTCATTCATTTTGCCAAATATTCCGAAAGGCGTATTGCGCTCAACATTGCCCAATATTTTGCTTTCTTTTACGAAATGCGCTCTTTTTTCTCCCGGCTCGCCATTTTGGCTTTTGTTAATAGACGTAACGCTGGACTGTAAAATCTGACCTTCCCCTACATCTATAGGAGTTTGCGTGTCCATATCGGTAATCACATGTCCAAGAGCACCGTATACACCTTGGTCTGGCGCATAAAAAGTTAACGTACCGACTCCCGCCGCGGAATCACGGATGTAAAGACCAAGACGCCAAGCTTTATCCTCCGCATCAAATACAGGGCTTAACAACGTGTGATTGATTTGTCCGTCACGCTTGAAGGTTACTTCCAGCGGTTTCTTTTCGTTGCCTGCTCTTTCGCTTAAAACCGCGACACGCTGTACCTGATTGATATTGGCGCCATTAATCTTAACAATTAAATCACCTAGTCTTAGTCCAGCTGCTTCTCCAGGCGATTGCTTCAAGCCGTCTGCCCCAGCAACCTGATGATGACCCACAACCAGAATGCCCGATGACTTTACTTTAACGCCAATGGTCTGGCCACCTGGTATTACTCTTAAATCAGGCACCACGTTAACTTTTACTGTCTTGAATGGAATTTTACCAAATAATTTCACTTTCATTTTGGTTTGACCGCTTTGACTCGATTGAAGGGACAGTGGTTCGTTCAAATTTACGGATAAAGAATGACTGGTGGATCCGTTAATCTGAAGCATCTGTGGGTCGACCGTTACTTCTGCATGAACGGGCACTCCGTACTGTAATCGTTTCAGTTGCCCGGAGAATAAACGAAGTTCATTCGGGATAGCGGCAAAATGTTGAAACGGAGTGGAGCTTCCGATCACGCAAATGAAGAAAACGAGAACTAGGCCAAACCATCGCTTCCTTTGATTGGAGTTCAATGATTTCACGCTCCCTGTAATTCCATCGCATGACGAAAAAGGTTAAGTCGCCAATGGCGTACCTTTAAGTTACCCTCACCCGCATCTTTTATGTCCGCAAAAACATTCCCTAATTGGTTTCCATTACGCCCCCTTCTGTCTAACCGCCAAATCAAGCATTTCCTGTGCATGATGCCTTGTTTTTTCCGTCACTTCCACCCCGCCAAGCATACGGGCCAATTCATCGATCCGAACCTGTTCAAGCAGCTCCATGACCGAAGTCGAAGTTCGCGCCCCAATGACCTGCTTTCGTATTTCGTAATGGTGATCGGCCATACATGCTACCTGCGGGAGATGCGTGATCGAGAACACTTGGCACTTAAGGGCAAGCTGGGACATCTTCTCCGCGATCGCTTGTGCAGCCCGTCCGCTTACGCCGGTATCCACTTCATCGAAGATAAGGACCGGAACTTGGTCGATCTCTGCAAAAATACTTTTCAGCGCAAGCATGATACGCGACATTTCTCCACCGGATGCTATCTTGCTTAGCTGCTTTAATGGTTCACCAGGGTTAGTGGAGAGCATAAAGATCGCCTCATCCATTCCGTTCGTATGCAGCCGTATTTGCTTCGTATCGCCACTGCCAGACACGGTTGCGTCGATTTGGACACGAAACCTTGCCGATGGCATCTGAAGCTGTCCTAGCTCGTTCTCGATAGCCTCAGACAGCTTGGCGGCTGCATGCTCTCTCAGCTGAGACAGCTCCTGCGCCAACACCAATGCTTGGTCATACAGCTTCGCTTCCTCTGCACGCAGCTCTTCAAGCAGCTGATCGCGGTTTTCAATTTTATCTCGGTCTATAATTGTCCGGTCCAAATACGCAAGAATGTCAGAAATGGTTTCTCCATATTTACGCTTCAATCCGTTGATCAAATCTAAGCGATCCTCGACCTGAGATAGCTGATCCGGATCGGATTCAATGCCATCCCGATAATCCCGTAATTGGAATGCGGCATCCTCAGCCTGATAGAAAGCAGATTGCAGCTGTTCAAGCAAAGGATTCAATTTGGCGGGATCATAAGTTTGAATATCAATTAGCTTTGCCACTGCCTTGCTAACCATGTCAAGACCTTTGCCTCCATACAACAAATCGTAAGCGTCAGAAACCGCATCCATTCTTTTCCCCGCATACATTAGCTTGCGCCTTAGCTCGGTTAGTGATTCATCCTCATCCAGCTTGAGCTGTGCAGCCGTAATTTCCTCAATCTGAAACCGGTATAAATCAAGCATTTGCACATTGTGTCTTGTTGAATTTTCCAGATCGCGGAGCGAGGTCCTAACCTGCTGCAATCCGCTAAATACGGTTCGGTAATTTTGTTTGCGCTCGATCAGCAGATCGCCTGCAAACAAATCCAACCATTCCAAATGCTGCTCCGAGCGCAGCAAGGATTGATGCTCATGCTGCCCATGAATATTTACGAGACATTCCCCGATTTCCCTCAGCATCGTCATTGTAACGAGCTGCCCATTCACACGGCTGCTGCTCTTGCCTTGCGCGGACAGCTCGCGCCTAATGACAAGCATCTCTTCATGAACAGCATGTACGCCAAGCCTGTTCAGCACCTGCCACACGGGATGTATGTTTGGAAGATCAAATAAGGCTTCCATCTCTGCTTTGTCACAACCGTAACGCACCATGTCTGCGGAGCCTCTACCGCCGACCAACAAGCTTAAGGCATCGATCAATATCGATTTGCCTGCTCCTGTTTCTCCTGTCAACACATGAAAGCCATGATGAAAAGTAACGTTCACTTCTTCAATTACCGCTAAATTCCGAATAGACAACTCACGCAGCATGGTTCTTCCTCCTTAGTTCAATAGCTCAAGTATTCGTTCAACGACTTCTCCGCTCTGCGTCTTGGTTCTGCAAATCATCAGAATAGTATCATCTCCGCAGATAGTGCCCATAACTTCTGACCACTCCATGTTGTCGACCAGTGCGCCAATCGCGTTCGCAGAGCCGGGCAAGCATTTCATAACCACCAGATTATCCGTAAAGTCAATATGTACGAAATGGTCCAGCAATGCCCGCTTTAGCTTATGGATTGGGTTCTGCTTCTGATGCTCCTGTGGGATGGAGTACTTGTACTTTCCTTCACTAGCAGGAACCTTAATAAGCATTAATTCTTTCATATCGCGAGACACGGTGGCCTGTGTAACCTGCATGCCTGAGTCACGCAGCGCCTCCACTAGTTCTTCCTGCGTCTCGATTGCGCGTTTCGTAATAATTTCCTTGATTCGGAATTGTCGAATTCCTTTCATGAAAAAACCTCCGTGAATTAATAATCTGAGATGTGAAACGTAATTTTCCGAATAAGCTTTTCCTTCGCGTCAACGTATAATATGCCATCACATTCAGGAAGAAGTAGAGCATATACGAGCAATTTATCCCTTACGCCGCTCGGTGACCAATCTATGGGCATCCGGTCACGTGCCGTCTTCACGACATAGCTGCAATTATTCTTCACTGCGATGTAGTCAATATAAATCCGGCTGCCCTTTCCAAGTGGAACGCCATTCACTTTAATGGGTACCGGAATTAAATGCTTTCCTGAGCTTACTTCGTACCCTGACTGCTCCAGCAAAATGATATTCTCATCATCCGCTGCAAGCACGCCGCCTTTCCCCAGCTTGAGCCGATTCACGCTCGCAGGCTCATGCAGCCATCGGTGAAACATTCGAAACAGCCAGAATATAAACAAGCAGCCTGCTATCAGCATGATCATCCAATCGCCATACGCTCCCACTCGCATCCTCCGTTCATTAAAGGACAGTCTCCTTTAATCCTTCGCTATGCGGTGCGATTATTCCTGTATTTGTCGTCCACCGAACATTTGTTTGCTTTTACACAGTTTATCAAATACAGCCCCCGCCTGTAAAGTAAAAAAGATGCCGGCAGCTACCACGCTGCTCGACACCTCTTGATTATGACAATGTTGCCCTTATTTGTTCGTTGTAAACGTTTCATTCGCTTGCTTGACTAAAGCTGCTAGTGCTTCATCGTTCGGGAACTCAGCGCTTGGTTCTGCCAGCCAATGCCAATAAGCCAAAAATTCAATGTTCCCTTCCCCTCCCGTAATAGGTGAAAAGGTAATATCCTGCAGAGAATAACCGAGCTCCGAAGCCATCGTTAGAACAGCACGCAGCACATCGCGATGTACAACGGCATCGCGAACGACTCCCGACTTCCCAACCTTCTCGCGACCTGCCTCGAATTGCGGTTTGATGAGTGCAACGATTCCGGACCCAACCGATAGCAGCGTCGATAAAGCCGGCAAAATATGCTTCAAAGATATAAAGGAAACATCCATCGTAGCAAAGGTAGGCAAAGGCCCTGTTAAATCGGCAGGCTGCGTGTATCTGAAATTGGTCCGTTCCATGACATGGACGCGTTCGTCCTGCCGCAGCGAATAATCCAATTGATTATATCCGACGTCAATCGCATACACATAGGATGCGCCGTTTTGCAAGGCACAATCCGTAAAGCCCCCTGTCGACGCTCCAATATCAAGCATGACGCGACCTTGAAGGTCTATATTGAAGGCCCGAATGGCTTTCTCAAGTTTAAGGCCGCCGCGGCTCACATACGGATGCAAAGCGCCCTTCACTTTGATATCGGCGGCTCGAGGTACTTTCATGCCGCTTTTGTCAACAGGCTCGTCGTTAACGAGCACGAGTCCTGCCATCAAAGCTGCTTTCGCTTTTTCTCTGCTCTCGTAGAATCCGCGTTCAACCAGGAGTACGTCAATCCGTTCTTTAGGTGTTGTAGTCATCTGTCTCCCTCGAAGCTACTGTTGGCCAGTAACTCGCTTCATTCGCCGTGGCTGCATGTTTTTCAAATCGGAAGCGACGCGTTCAGCCGTTAGTCCGATTTCTATTCTTTGTTCTTTGATCGTGCCGTGCTCGACAAACAGGTCAGGCACGCCAATGATACGAATAGCCAGGCCGTAAATGCCTCTTAATGAATAGAATTCAAGAACCGAGCTTCCGAATCCGCCAAGCTCGGCATTCTCTTCCAGTACGATCATTTGCTTGCCTTCTGCTGCGAACTGGAGAAGCATTTGCTCATCCAGCGGCTTGATAAACCTTGCGTTTACGATTTGAACGTTTATGCCGTCACGCTTCAGAAGCTCAGCAGCTTCCTCAGCAACCTGAAGCATAGGCCCAATCGCCATTATGACGCTTGAATCGCCTTCGCGTACCGTCTCCCACTTCCCGATAGGCAATGCCTGCGGATTGGGATCCATCTCTACGCCAAGACCTGCGATCCGGGGATATCGCACTGCGATCGGACCATCATCATAATCAACGGCTGTCTTAAGCATTTGTCGCAGTTCATTCTCGTCCTTAGGCATCATAATCACCAAGTTAGGTATATGCCGCAAAAATGAAATATCATATACGCCATGATGCGTTTCTCCATCAGGACCTACGAAGCCAGCCCGATCGATTGCGAATATAACATTAAGATTCTGCCGGCAAATATCATGCACAACTTGGTCATAAGCGCGCTGCAAAAACGTAGAATATACTGCAAATACCGGTTTCATGCCTTCAATGGCAAGCGCTGCCGACATCGTAGCCGCATGCTGCTCCGCAATCCCGACATCGATCATTCGATTGGGGAACCTCGCAGCAAAGGGAAGCAATCCCGATCCGCCAGGCATGGCTGGCGTTACCGCAACGATTCGTTCATCCTTCTCCGCAAGCTCAATGAGCATTTGCCCGAATACATCCGTATATACGGGAGGTCCAACTGCCTTCACGACCTGACCCGATTCAATTTTGTATGGCGTTATTCCATGCCATTTGAATGAATCAGCCTCGGCAGGCGAGTAACCCTTGCCTTTGACCGTCAATACATGCACAAGCACTGGGCCAGGCATGGAATCGGCTTGCTTCATAATATCGATCAATTGTTCAATATCATGCCCGTCTACCGGACCAAGATACGTGAATCCGAATTGCTCAAACAAAATTCCGCTTACGAGCAAATACTTCAAGCTGTCTTTGAACCTTTCAGCAGTCTTAGCCAATTTCCCGCCGATTGCCGGTACTTTGTTTAACAGCTGCTGTAGCTCGTCCTTGGCTTTATGATAATGGCGATCCGTCCGGATCTTTCCCAAATAATGATGCAATGCTCCCACATTTGGCGCAATGGACATTTCGTTATCATTCAAAATAACGATTAAATCTTTTTTCTCGTGACCGATATGATTGAGTGCTTCCAAAGCCATGCCGCCAGTAAGCGCGCCATCACCAATAACGGCTACAACGCGATTAGTCTCGCCCTTCAGATCACGAGCCAGCGCCATCCCCATCGCGGCGGACAGCGACGTACTGCTGTGACCGGCTTCCCATACGTCATGCTCGCTTTCGGCACGTTTCACGAAGCCGCATAAACCTTTATATTTCCGTAAAGTATCAAACCGATCCATTCGGCCGGTTAATATTTTGTGAACGTATGATTGATGGCCGACATCATAAATAAATTTATCTTCTGGACTATTGAATAAATAATGCATGGCTAGGGTCAGCTCTACAACTCCCAAATTCGGAGCGAGATGACCACCCGTAACGGAAAGCTTCTCAATAAGGAACTGACGGATTTCAGCGGCCAGTTGCTCTAGTTGAGCGGTTGTCAAAGCTTTCAAATCTTGAGGTCCGTTAATCTGGTCAAGCAGCACGTTACTTTCCTCGCTTTCGCGGACGCGTATTCTAGCCGTCCCATGAACATCTACATTTTACCTATTATAGCATACTGCGATTTATTTCCCAACCGAAATGGAAAAAGCATGGCATTCTCAATGATCGCGTCCAACGAGATAATCCGCGATTTCAAGCAGCCTCTCCGGTGCGGCAAACTCCGCTTCGAGTACGGCTGACTTCGCTTCTTGGGTTAGCCGTTCAACCTGAGCTTTGCTTTCTTCTATTCCGATAAGGAACGGATAAGTAACCTTGTTCTGCTCAACGTCGCTATTCGTTTTCTTGCCGAGCTTCGTTTCGTCGCCGATCAAATCAAGGATATCATCCTGAATCTGGAAAGCCAGACCGATATTGCGTCCGTAACGGGCTAGAAGCGCAAGCTGCTTTTCCGTTGCGCCACCGATCCGTCCTCCTGCCATAACAGAAAACGCAATCAAATCGCTCGTTTTGTGAAGATGAATATATTCCAGCTCGCTGATGGAAGTAATCCCTTGTTCGCCTTGCATATCCGCAACCTGACCGCCAACCATGCCTGGAGCACCGGCTAGTTTAGCCAAATCCTCGACGATCGCAAGTGCTATTTCGGCGCTGACGCCTCCATTACGGGCAGCTTGCGGGATAAGATGAAAGGCATGTGTTAGCAGAGCGTCTCCTGCTAAAATTGCCATTGCTTCACCGAATACCTTATGGTTTGTCAGCTTGCCTCTGCGGTAGTCGTCATTGTCCATTGCGGGCAAATCATCATGCACGAGCGAATACGTATGAATGAATTCAACCGCGCACGCAACAGGCAATGCTGCATTTTTAGAACCTTCTTGGCCTAATACCGCTTCGGCTGCAGAGAGAACGAGTGCAGGTCTAAGGCGTTTGCCGCCTGCTTCCAAAGAATAAAGCATCGCTTCCCGTAACCGTGCAGGAACATCCCATTCGGCAGGCAGCGATTGTTTAAGCGAAGCTTCAATGAGCTCCGCGCATTGCGATAAATACGCTTTTATTGCGACCCTCTCGTTCAAGCTTATTCCCCTTTGTCCTCGTTTACTTCTGTAAACGGTTTTTTCTGGAACCCTTGATCTGTCTCGATCAACAGCTCGATCTTCTTCTCGACCTGCTCCAGCTTGCCGCCGCAAAGCTGAGAGAGCTTCATGCCTTCCTGAAACAGCTCTATTGCCGTTTCAAGCGAAACATCTCCGTTCTCAAGCTTAGAGACAATAGAATCCAAACGCTCCATCGCTTGCTCAAACGTAAGCTCACTTTGATTCGCTGCTGCCATCCATCCCATCTCCTCTCCATGCGTCTACGTGACAATCCAGCTGACCATCCGCCAGCCTTACCTTGACGATATCGCCAAGTTTAACGTCGCGGATCGATTTGATTAATTTCACTTCATGTTTGTCGTACACTAGGCCGTAACCTCTGGACATCACCTTTAAAGGGCTTAACGCATCCAGTTGTTTTATGCTGCTCAACAGCCTCTGTTTGTTCTGTTTGACGGCTGTGCTCATCGCGTGCTCAAGCTGTTTCTGAGCGGATTGCAGTCGACTCGCAGCGAACGCTGCACGTTCGCCGGGATGATGCGCTGCTATCGTCGTTTGAATCCTGGCCAACCGCTTATGCCCGCGTTCGACTATGCGGTTCGTGCGCTGCTCCAGCTGCTCCTTCAAACGATCCAAGCGTTCTGCCTGATCGAGCAAATATTTACGCGGATACAAGAAAAAAGGAGAGCGCCGTAAGCGCTGCAGCTTCTCCTTATCGACTTGTACGCGGTAGCGCATGCTTTGTACCAGCCTCTGCTGCTGTCTCATGAGCTGCTGCTGCAGCTCTGCGATGCTAGGCACTGCCAGCTCTGCGGCAGCCGTTGGTGTTGCTGCCCGCAAATCCGCGGCGAAATCCGCAATCGTAAAATCAGTCTCATGGCCAACAGCGCTAATAACGGGAATCACTGATCCTGCAATACTCCGTGCAACGGATTCTTCATTGAACGCCCACAGCTCTTCCAGCGATCCGCCGCCGCGGCCTACAATTAATACGTCCGCTTCGCCAAAACGATTCATTGCATCTATCGCTTTTACAATGGCAGGAGCTGCTTGAGCGCCTTGCACGAGAACCGGGTAGATATAAATCGGAATTAAAGGATACCGACGCGTCAGCGTTATAATAATATCTCTGACTGCAGCTCCAGTCGGGGATGTTATTACTCCGATTGCGCGTGGAAACTTTGGAATGGGCCTTTTTCGGGATTGCGCAAAAAGTCCTTCTTCGCTTAGCTTGCTTTTGAGCTGCTCAAACGCGAGGTACAAACTGCCAATTCCGTCTGGCTGCATCGCATTCACGTAAAATTGATAATTGCCATCCCGCTCATACACCGAAATATTGCCTCGAGCAATGACTTTCGTGCCTTCTTTGGGAATGAACGGCAGTCGCTGATTCTGTGAAGCAAACATTATCGATTTGATTCGGCTGTCTTTGTCTTTAAGCGTGAAATACATATGTCCGCTTGAATGATGCGTGAAATTAGAAATTTCGCCCCGCAGCCATACATCGCCGAGCAGAAGATCCGATTCCATTTTCATTTTAATGTAACGATTGAGCTCTTTAATGGAATAGATCCGAGGCTGATCTGCCATTTCTGCAATCACTCCTTGATTCCGTTTGCCCTTTTTGCTGCCGTAATCGTATTTTTCATAAGCAAAGTTATCGTCATGGGACCAACGCCGCCAGGTACCGGAGTAATATAGCCGGCAGTATCCAGGCAATCCTCGAAGTCCACATCCCCTGCAAGCTTACCGTCAGGCAGTCTATTGATGCCTACATCGATAACGATTGCGCCAGGTTTTACAAAATTGCGGCCAATTGCTTTTGCTTTTCCAATGGCAACGACAAGAATATCCGCTTGCTTCGCGATTTCCTCCATGTTAGCTGTACGAGAATGGCAAATAGTCACCGTGGCGTTCTCGCGGAGCAGCAGCATGGCTACCGGTTTCCCTACAATGTTGCTACGGCCGATAACGACAGCATGCTTCCCTGAGATGTCAACGCCGCTGCGTTTGATCAACTCTATGACGCCTGCAGGCGTACATGGCAGCAGGCTATCATCTCCGATAACGAGATTGCCCACGCTCTCGGGATGAAAGCCGTCAACGTCCTTCTCAACACGAATAGCATCAATAACAGCCTTCTCGTTAATATGCTTAGGTAGCGGCAATTGCACGAGTATGCCATTAATCGATGCTTGATTGTTTAAACGGTCAATAACAGAGAGCAATTCCTCTTCACTCGTATCTCCGGCTAAACGGTGCACCTCTGAATAAAAACCTAGCTGCTGGCAAGCTTTTTCCTTAGAACCAACATACACCTTAGAGGCTGGGTCCTCGCCAACAAGTACGACTGCAAGTCCCGGAATGACTCCCTTTTCTTTCAAGGCTGCAGATTCCGTAATCATTTCTTCACGGATTAAATCAGAAATTTTCTTTCCTTCAATAATTTGTGCGCTCATTGCTCCAGTCTCCTTTAACATCGATGAATAGTTGTCTTTCCTTTGAACTAAGCCTTCAGCTCTTCAATCTCCATAAGCAGCTTACCGAGAACGCCGTTTACGAACTTCCCTGATTCTTCTGTGCCAAAATGCTTCGCAAGCTCAATGGCTTCATTGATTGTAGCCTTCGGCGGTACATCATCGCGGAAAACCATTTCATAACAAGCCAATCGCAGAACCTGGCGGTCAACCCTCGACAACCGATCGATCTGCCAGCCTGTCAAATACTGCTGGAGCATGCCGTCGATAGCTTGTCTATGTTCCATTACGCCTGAAACAAGCTCGCGCGAAAATTCATCCGTGCTGCTTGCTTCCGCCGGATCTGCTTCGATTTCATTGTCATGGCGAAGCTCTTCCATCAGCATATCGACTGCATCAGAAGCCGAAACCTCATTCATTTCCATTTGATATAAGCTTGAAACTGCTATTTCTCGTGCTAATCTACGTTTCATGTTACCTCCACGGCAGCTCTATGCCGAAATGTTATTATTCTTGAATTGTCCTATCCCAAACGTAAACGGCTGAAGCCGTCCTCTGACGGCGTCCTTTCTATAGACGCCATCGTTTCGGCGAAACGCATAGAGAAAGGATGAGCAAACTCATATTCTTTCCTATACGTCAAGGTGAAACGGCTATCTCCGTCCATTGGCGGCGAGGCTCGTTCCACTCCGAGAAATATTGAGAATGTATAACCTAAGGATGTACATTCCTATATCCCAAAAAAAACCTATGATCTCCTCCCTGCCCCGAAATAAGCGGCTTTCCGAAATCCGGAGTACGGAGGAGACCACAGGATCATTTAAACGGCCTAAATCTTTCCAGCAACGAATACCAAAGCCGCTGCCATGGAAAGATAGCTCCGTTGCTTGTTTCCTTCTGAACGCCGATCCAATAACCAATTGAGACAAGAAGCCCTACAAAAAGCATGTCCCAAAAACCGACAAACAAATAAAGCAACCCGAAAAACAACCCTATGGCAGCACCAGCTGCGCGTTTCCCGTAGATGGCCCAAAATTCCCTCCACATCAGCAAACTCACCTCTATTCCACGCGACTCTTGAATGTGCCTGACTGAATGATATTGGCCACATAAACAGCAACGTTAGTCACAGGAATGCCAGCAATATCCTCTACATGCTCTTTCACTGAGCGTTGAATTTCCTCTGTCAGCACGGGTATGGAGCTTTCCCCATCAACAACGGCACGAATGACAATGTCAAGTCCTGCATCTGTAGCACGAATGCGCGCGCGAAGATCTTTGACGCCGCGCTGGCGCGATGCTGCCTTAAGTGCCAGATTTTCGATCGTTTCAAGAGAAATGCGTATATCGCCAAAGTCAGTTCTTTGATCGATGGACGGAGCAGTTGCCGATCCACGGTGAAGCGATACGATAAAAAACCTCAAGCTTAGGATAAACAAAATGACGCCCGCAACAATTAACGTGATCTTCAGCGAATCGAGACGATAAAGCTCATCTATCCAATCATGCAATAATCCTCGGGACAGCCAATTAAATCCGATTGAGACCAAAACGACAGATAAACAGCCTATTACGATGCTGTACAAAAACAAAAGCAGCTTGTCCACGACCTTAATCAAGCGTAGCGCCTCCTCCTGCCAAGCCGAATGAAAACCCCCTTGCGCCGAGCGGCATGCCCATTCACGAGGGGGTTGTACGGGATTAAATTAATCAAGCTTTATCTATTTAACTCTGTGTAGGCTTTCTTCTTCATCAGGTTTGTCAGGTGTCTTGAAATGTACATCGTGAATATGTACGTTCACTTCAACAACGTGCAGTCCCGTCATCATCTCGATTGAGCGTTTGACATTACGTTGAATTTCCGAAGCGATTTCTGGTATGCGGTTGCCATACTCCACGATAATCGAAACATCTACCGCAGCTTCACGCTGACCCACTTCAACCTTTACACCTTTGGACAAGTTTTTGCGGCCTAGAAGCTCAACGATGCCTCCTGCAAAACCGCCGCTCATTCCTGCGACGCCATCCACTTCAACCGTTGCTAAACCAGCGATAACCTCGATGACTTCAGGTGCAATTTGAATCGTGCCAATGTCCGTTTTCTCGTACTCCGCAGCGATCGTACTCATGATAGCTGTACACCTCCTTAAAGTTGCGCGTACCCGGCGCGAGGCCAAGTAATGAACCGCATCTTGTTAATATACTATAACATTCGGCAAGAAATATGACAAACTATACTACTTGTTCACATTTTTGTCGCAACCTCATTCCGGAGCGTTGATATCATGCTCTTCCAAGAACTTAATGTCGAAGTCTCCGCTCACGAATTTCGAATGATTCAAGAGCTTCAAATGGAAAGGAATCGTCGTCCGAATGCCTTCGATGGCAAACTCGGACAAAGCCCGTTTCATTCTCGCAATCGCTTCTTCGCGTGTAGCGCCCCAAACGATCAGCTTCGCAATCATCGAATCGTAATGCGGCGAGATGGTGTAGCCCGGATAAACGGCGCTATCCACGCGAACGCCCGCTCCGCCCGGAGGCAGATAAAACGGAATCAGTCCAGCGGATGGCATAAAGTTTTTCTCGGAATCCTCCGCGTTAACTCGGCACTCAATGGACCAGCCATTGATCTTCAAGTCGCTTTGCGCGAAAGAAAGCTCATTCCCTTCAGCTACGGAGATCATTTCTTTAATGAGATCAACGTTTGTGATCATTTCAGTAACGGGATGCTCAACCTGGATACGCGTATTCATTTCCATGAAATAAAAATTCTCATCCGGTCCAAGCAGGAACTCCAAAGTGCCTGCGCCCGAATAGTTGACGGCCAGAGCAGCACGAACTGCTGCCTGTCCCATGCGCTCGCGAAGCTCAGGCGTCAATACGGAGCAAGGTGCTTCTTCAAGCAGCTTCTGGCGTCTGCGTTGAACGGAACAATCGCGCTCGAACAAATGCACGGCGTTCCCATGCTTGTCTGCCATGATTTGGATTTCGACATGCTTCATGCCAGTCAAGTACTTCTCCAGATATACGCCGGCATTTCCGAAAGCCTTTTGCGCCTCTTGTTGGGCAGTCGAGATTTGTGCGACCAGCATGGTCTCGTCGTCAGCAATTCGAATTCCTTTGCCGCCGCCGCCTGCTGTCGCCTTGATAATAACCGGGTACCCGATCTCGCGGGCAACGCGTACTGCTTCTTCCATATCCTCGACCAGACCGTCAGAACCGGGAATAATCGGTACATCTGCTGATTTCATAGTCAGCTTCGCTACCGCTTTGTCGCCCATTCTATTAATAGCATCAGCGGATGGTCCGATAAAAGTAATATTGCATGACTCGCAGATTTCCGCGAAATTCGCATTTTCTGCTAAAAAGCCATAACCGGGATGAATGGCGTCGCATTCTGTAATAGTCGCTACGCTCATAATATTCGTCATATTCAGGTAGCTGTCCTTTGATGCGGTGGGGCCGATGCAATAAGCCTCATCTGCCAGCTTCACATGCAAGGAATCACGATCCGCTTCCGAATATACAGCTACCGTGCTAATACCAAGCTCGCGGCAAGCGCGAATAATACGAACCGCGATCTCGCCGCGGTTGGCAATTAATATTTTGTGAAATTTCACGTAGGAACCCCTTTCAACAACAGTTTTCCTGTTCGCTCGTTAACATTTGGCGTTATTCAGGCTTTACGAGGAACAGCGGCTGGCCGTACTCGACAAGCTGGCCATTAGAGACGAGAACCTCAACGATTTCTCCGCGAACCTCAGCCTCAAGCTCATTCATCAGCTTCATGGCTTCAAGAATGCATACGACGCTTTTGTCGTTTACTCGGTCGCCGACTTTAACGAAAGCCGATGCTTCCGGAGTCGGAGAGCTGTAGAATGTGCCGACCATTGGGGATACGATTTGGTGCAAATGGTCCGTTGAAGGGCGGACGGGCGCTGCTTCCTGTACAGCTTGAGGCTGTGCAGCAGGAGCCGCTTGTTGGGGTTGTAAAGGCGCAGGCGCGTATGTATGCGTAATTGGAGCCGCTTGCACATTCACCACTTCCGTTTTCCCTGGCTTGCGGATGAGCAGGCGAGTCCCTTCGTTTTCAATTTCCAGCTCATGAACGGAAGTTTGATCAACCAATTTGATCAACTCTTTGATCTCGCTCAATTTGAACATGAATATTTTCACTCCTTAAATTTGCGATAGCTAGATTGCTTTCATAGCCTGGAACCGTTAACGATCCCATGCCAATATAACTAATTCTTTCACATAACGTTTAACATTATATCATAAACAAGCCTGAACACGAATCATTTTTTGTTCTTATCCGCTTTCTTGTGCAAAAAAAGGCTCTGGCGTTACCAGCCCGCAAGCTGGAACGACAAAGCCTTTTCCGCGTTTTGCAGCGATCTGCTGCTTAAGGAATATATCTGACGGATACTTGATCTGCACCGACTTCCATCGTGCTCATCACCAATTTAATAATGTCCGCCGCTTGTTTTTTCTCAAGCTTTTCGCTGGAGACCACAACGTTGAGTTTATCGCTTTGCTCGTCTATGACCACATTCTCGTATTGCTTAAGCAGCTCGGATTCAATGCCCGTTAGCTTCGAGGTTTTTTCCTCCAGCATCTCTAGCTCGGCTAGTGCAGCTGACGCTTCCTCAGGCTTCTTCTGCGAATCGCTTATGGCAGCCATGATCCGATTGTCGATCTCCGTGTTTTTAAGCTCGCGCTTTGCAAGCAGCTCGCTGAACAATCCCCCTGCTGCAAGACCTTGCGCATCGATTTGGCTTAACGTTTCTTTGTCAGCCTCGCTCAGAATGCTCTCATCCACTGGCTGTTCTACTTCATTCACTACCAATCCGCCACTATTTGCCGTCGCTTCCGTAGCATTGCCCGCTGCTTGCTCCGTTTGCGAGCCATCCGTCAGCACATCCGGCTTGTCGACATCCTGCGTAAATAAGTAATACGCGGATAATACCACCATTAAGCTGAGCATTGATACGAGCCATACCGTTTGTCTTTTTGTGTTCATGTGAACACCCTCCCCAATGATTCGAATTTTTTATTGCTTGCTTGGCACGACTGATATTCGATTAACCGGAACGCTCACGCCCTTCTCGACCGCATTCACGATAAGTCGCCTTACCGTAGCGTTTTCGGCACCCTTTGCCACTATGAGAATACCGCGTATGCGCGGGTTAATCGTTTTGGTCACGATAGGCTTCTGGTCGCCCGATACCTCGTATAAGACGACCTGACCGTCTTTCGTAATAGAAGTGATATGCCTTTTTCCGCCGTTTGGATCATTCTCGTCCGTTACTTGCTGTGATTCCTGCGTATTACGAACGATTTCGATCTCTTCCGTGGAATCAACCGTTACCAGCACGTCAACGGTACCTACGCCGACAATTTTCTCTAAAATTTCCTTTAGCCTAATCTCGAGCGGATGCTCGATAGCGGTAAACATCGATCCGGCTGACGCATCCGCATTATTCCAAACCGTCTCGGTTTGCGGCGGCGGATTCGGATCCTGTGCAGATGGATCAACTTCCTTATAGGTCAGAAATGAATTCACGATCATCAGCGCCGCGCCAATCCCTCCGACGATTAGCAAAATTCGCAGCGTCCGAATTCGCTTCGGGCCGCTTGGACCGCCGCCAACCGCCGATTCTATGCCTTCCAGCCATTTGGCCACCGCGCCTTGCCTCCTCTCCAATCTGCGACTTTATTTCTGCAGCGGCTTTTCGGCCGGCTGTCTGACCACGATCTGCTCCTGATTAAGACCCCAGCCTTTTGCAATCAGGCTGCTGAGCTCTGCGGTTACCGCGGGATCTGCTCTGGACCAGTTGCCTTCCACCTCTGCCTGACTTTGACCATCCCTCGCCTGCGGCTCGCTTGAATATGGGCTCACAGGCTCCATAGGCTCCACCTCCACGTCAACAATGACAGGCTGTACTTTTTCAACGGATGCACCTTCCTTCACGTTGCCGCTGCTCTTTTCCGGCGCTTTGAGCGTGACCGTTACTTGACTGAGATAAGGCGTTTGCTGACCAGATGCATTCACCCACTTTAATATCGCATCCACGTCGGCTACAGCCGCATCCGAACGTTCGATCAATTCATTGCGAATGGAGGCTTCCAGCGTTCTTTCGGTCAATTTAGCGGCTTCCAGATTGCGCTTCGCGCTCATGGCCTCCGCATCTTGTTTGATTTGGCTAAGCCCTGTCATCCGCGTGCTGTCCGCAGCAGCCAATCGACTCCAGTTCTCCATGCCTTCATCCAGCTTTGCTCCTATATCGCTTTGAATAAGCTTGAGAATCGGAGAGAGGATGGTTAGAAGGATGAATAAGCCGACAACCAGCCTGGCATAACGCTGCATCGCTCTGTTTGGAAGCAGCAGTTCTACGAATACCGCGAGCAGGATGACTGCGATAATATCCCTCAGCCAATCGCTTAACCAAGCAACCAAGTTCCCCGTCCCCTTCCTTACCTCACCATCAACGAAGCATTGCCTGCAGTCAAAATAATCGTAACGGCAAGAAAAAACATGAGACTGACAGCGGCGAGCGCTGCGAAAACATAAATCATCGTCTTGCCGATCGTTTCCAGGCAGGTCACGATTGGCGAGTCTCCCAGCGGCTGCATAACCGCAGCAGCAATATTGTAAATAAGCGCCAGCGTCAATATTTTGATTGCAGGGAACGCGCTGATGAAAAGCAATATGATTACGCCAGCCAACCCTATCGCGTTTTTGGCGAGCATGGATGCCGATATGACCGTATCAGCCGCGTCCGAGAACATGCGCCCCACCACGGGTACGAAGTTGCCGGTTACGAATTTGGCGGTTCTGAGCGTGACTCCATCGGTTACCGCACCCGTAACGCCTTGTACCGAGATGACTCCAAGAAACGCGGTAAGCAGTACACCCAAAATGCCGACCCCGATATTTCTTAGTAGATTGGCCAGCTGCGTTACCTTGAATTTCTCAGAAAGCGCGCTTGTGATATGGAGCACCGCCGAGAAAAAGAGCAGCGGAAACACCAGCGTATAAATAAGCGTCCCGACCGCATGGATCATAAAAATAATGAGAGGATGCAGGACGGATACCGTCACAACGTTTCCCATGGAAGCCAGCAGCGTCAACAGCAGCGGTACCATGGCCAGCATGAATTGAATCATGCTTTCGATTGCCCCTTTGGCGTAGCCCATTGCAACATGGAAGCTATTGACTGCTATGATGATCAGCACCATGTACGTAATGGAATATGCGACTTTGCTGACAGCATTGCGTTCGAAAGCATTTTGCAGCGTCTCCAGCACCATGCTGAACACCGTCAGCATCACGATCGTCACCAGAAGCTTCCCGTTGTACAGCACTTCATGCCATAAATATTTCAAAAGTCCCTGAAGCATATCCGTCAGCTTTAAGCCATCGCCGCCCGGCAGAATCATTTCCATGAAGCTTGGAATATGCTGGTCGGGAAAATAACCGCCATACTCGCTTGAGAGCTTGTTCCAGTATGATTCAACGGCCTCTGTATCCAGTCCGCCCAGCTGTTCGCTCGTCAGCTCTTTCGAGAGCTCGTCTGCCTCGGCCTGAGCACTCTGCGCAGGCGCGTTTTGCTCGCCATTCATGGCATAGCCGATTGAGGGCACAAACGAATACAGAAAAGCTGCAATCAAAACGAATAACAACAGCTTGGCTCTCTCCCGCGTTGGAGAAAGGTTAATCATCGGCGTCAACTCCCATCCGGCAGCAGTCCGATTACGGTCTCAACGATTACGCTTATAATAGGAACTGCCATGACGAGAATGAACACCTTGCCTGCAAATTCGATTTTGGATGCTATGCTTTCTTGTCCAGCGTCCCTTACGATCTGTGCGCCGAATTCGGCAATATAGGCGATACCGATTATTTTCAATATCGTCTTCAAGTAAATGGAAGGAATGCCTGAACGATTAGCCAGATCCTCGAGCACGGAAATGACGATTTCGATTTTACCGATCAAATACAGGAAAATGAATAATCCCGTGAACGCTGCGAGCAGAAAAGCGAACATCGGCTTTTGCTCCCGCACGACAAGAATAAGCACCGTAGCCATCAGGCCGAGACCGACGATTTGAATCATTTCCACTTTGCTCACCTGCTTGCATGAACGTCTCCCAACAAGACGCCTACTGGAACAGAAATATCGACTTGATTTCCTGGAACAATTCATTCAGAAGCCGAACGACCATAAACAACACGACGACAAAACCTATAACGGTAACCCAGTGCGCCATGTCTTCCTTCCCCATTTGCTTCAGAACGGAATGAATCATGGCAATAATGATTCCGATTCCAGCAATTTGGAAAATGGCGCTCACATCCATGTCCATCTATGCGGCACCCCACTACACCATCAAAATGACGACCAGCACAGCGATCAAAAGCCCGAGACTCTTCCACATTTTCTCGTAACGGCCTTGGTCTTCCCTTGCTGCGTCTTCTTCGGACTTCAGTTGCAATAAAGCAAGATGTATATGCTTCAATTGATCTTCCTTATCGCTAATTCCGAGCGTGGAGCCTAGACGAATCAGAACGGACTGCTCGTTCTTTTTCATCGCGGTCATATCCCAATGCTGTTTGATCGCTTGCTCCCAGCTATCTCGGAAGCTGAAGCTCTCTGTCTCCCACACTCCTGCAGCAGCTCTCCGGAAGATCGCGGCAAGCGGCTCCGGGGTTGCTGAAGCCGTTCTCTCCAGCGCTTCTGGCAGCGGCGTATGCCCATAACCGATTTCCGTTTCCAGGCGCTGCAGGGCATGCGCAAGCTGTCTGAGCTGCCTCGGCCTGTCTGCAAACCTAGCAGCCTGCTGGAAGCCAATTATCGTTCCTGCAAATAGGATGAGCGCCGCACCGATCAGCTTGATCATGGATCATCAGCTCGCCGTCTGCCCATCCACGCGTGTACGGCACCTGGCAAAGAACGCGGCACGGCTGCCGTTTCCCGAGGAGCAGGGCTGTCCGATATCGCTTCTACCGGTACCACGCGGTGCATGACACCCTGCTCCGTACGCTTTAGCTCTACGACGTAAGTAAAAGCACCTTCTTCAAGCAGCTTCAGCAGCACGGGCCTGCCTCTCGCATCCCGCAAGTCGTATGCATGCGCCGTTGCAACAACGCTAATACCAGCATGGCTTGCTTCCCGTATCGCCTCGCCATCTTCCG
Organism: Paenibacillus sp. J22R232; assembly: GCF_056269165.1. Lineage (NCBI taxonomy): Bacteria > Bacillati > Bacillota > Bacilli > Caryophanales > Paenibacillaceae > Paenibacillus > Paenibacillus sp. J22R232. Next base: position 279,255 of record NZ_JBWDNK010000005.1, read on the forward strand.
GCCTGCCGATTTCGTCAATGATCAGTACCTCCGGCGACATCGACCTAACAAGCATCATCATGCCTTCCGCCTTGGGACAAGCATCCATCACATCCGTTCGAGGTCCGACGTCAAAGGTCGGAATGCCGCGAATGCAGGCCGCAATCTCGGAGCGCTCGTCTACGATGCCTACCTTCCTGCCCTGCCAACCGCTCGCCTCTATGGTTGGCCATAGTCCGTAGCTGACTGATCTGGCAATGTCTCTCACCAAGGTTGTTTTCCCCTGCTGAGGAGGAGCGAGAATCAATGTAGAGTGAAGTGTTTTGCGCGTACGGTCGATCAATTTAGGCATCAGGTGTGCGCTTGCCCCTATGACTTCCCTGGCTACCCTTATATTGAATGCGCCGATATCTCGAATGCCGCGTACGCTGCCTCCGTCCAAAATCGTTCTACCAGCCAGTCCAATCCGGTGCCCGCCAGAAACCGTTATAAAGCCTCGCTTCAGCTCCTCTTCCATGGCATATAAGGAATAATTCGTTATGCGCTCCAGCAGCTTGCGGCAAGTATCTGCAGAGGGCTTGTATGCCCCGTCGGCAGCCTGACGAAGCGAACCGTCGTTCATCATGAATCGAGATTGGCCGCGAAAGCCGATTTCTAGCGGCCGTCCCTCACGTATCCGTATTTCCTCCAGCTGTTCCTGCATCGGTTCTGGAAGGCGCTCCAGCAGCGACTTCAATTCCAGCGGCAATAAATGTGCTACGCGTGCCAGCATGTGATTATCACTCCCGGGTGTTTGTCCTTCGTAGTTCCTATTTGTATGCGCTCCTTGCGAAAATATGTCTGTTCCAATCCGATTTGCTAGAGTTGAATCTATTATTTTTTCAAAATACCAATCATCAGGCAGATTACGCCTGCACCTACCCAAAGAAACTTGGAAGGAGACAGCTTATCAGACATTCCGACGAGCCCTACTGTCGTCGTGGCAATCAGAATGAGCGGGCCTACAAGCGCTAATGAAGAGTTGACGACAAGCGCCTTGTCAATTTGATTCAATCTCAGCATCAGAAGCGCGGCACAGATTTCGATCGTACCTGAAGTGAGCCGCAGCGAAGCCATCGTCAACACGATTTTGTTGAACATTGGAAGTGACCTCCTTTTTTAGGCAAATGAATACTTATCTATATGCGGGCTTGTCTGTCTTTCATACCGGACACCTGCCTAAGAGCAAACGCATATCATAGAGCATTGAGCTTATGAAGGGCGGTATACCAACATGCAAGTGCAGGTCATTTCCAGTGTAAATGAAGCCAGCTCCGCAAGGTTCCACCATAAGACGGCTGTCATCATCGATGTTTTGCGTGCTACAAGCACCATCGTAACGGCTTTGGCTGCCGGAGCTTCTTGCATCATTCCGGCAGAAACCGTTATGGAAGCAAGGGCGCTGCAGCGTCCTGGAGACTTGCTCGGAGGCGAGCGCTTTTGCCGAAAAATCGTCGGATTTGATTTAGGAAATTCGCCGGAGGAGTACACGGAGAGAAACGTTGCCGGCAAAAGAATCATATTAACGACAACGAATGGAACGAGAGCCATTCATAAATCAATGAGAGCTGACCATGTGCTGACCGCCTCATTGTTGAATGCGGGCGCTTGTGCAAGAGCGGCGGTCGAGCTGCGAAGAGACGTGGTCATATTATGTGCCGGCAGTCATGATGAATTCGCGATAGAGGATGGTTTATGCGCAGGACTTGTGCTGGATAGACTGCATGCTCATTGCCCGGTATCCGTAGAAATGGATGATTTCGGCGCTGCGATGCTAGCCGTATACCGAAATCAATCTGATTCCGTAAAGGAAACGATTCTAAATGGCATGACAGGCAAAAAGCTGCTGAAGCTTGGCATGAAAAAAGATATCGAAGCATGCTCGGCCATCGATATCTTTCAGGACGTGCCAAGGCTGAACGGCGATCAATTAACGAGAAACGGATGAACAATGAAAAAAGGCATGCCCCCTTAACGGAGCATGCCTTTTTTATTGGATTGAATAGATATTAGCGTCGATCCTGCGGACCGCCTACGAATGCTTGCTCAGCCGTATCAAGACCGTATGCCGTATGAAGCGCGCGAACGACTTCGGTTAGCGGCTCGGCGGAAATAACGCATGAGCACTTGATTTCGGATGTGCTTACCATCTTAATGCTTACGCCTAACGATGATATCGTTGCGAACATTTTGGCAGCAACGCCTGGATTGCTGACCATGCCCGCTCCTACGATCGAAACCTTAACCAAATCAGATTCCGAAGTCGTTTCACGGAAAGGAACCGTACTGCGAATCCCTTCTATGACCGAGATGGCTTTATCCTTGTCATCCCCGGAGACGGTGAACGAGAAATCGGCTTTGCCGTCCTGAACGCCGCTTTGAACAATGATATCAACATCGATAGCATTGCTCGCTAATGCGCCAAATACATTGGCAAGCACGCCAGGCACGTCTTCAACACCCATAATGCTAATTCTTGCTACATTTTTGTCAAACGCAATGCCGCGAACGACCACGCCTTGCTCCATGACCGCTTCCTCCTTCACACTTGTTCCTTCGTTTTGGGTAAAGCTGGAACGCACAACAAGCTTCACGTTATTATGCTTCGCATATTCGACTGCGCGGGGATGCAGCACAGCTGCTCCCAAATTGGCCAGTTCGAGCATCTCGTCATATGAAATCTCATTAAGCTTGCGCGCATTTTTGACAACGCGTGGATCGGTCGAGTAAATCCCGTCAACATCGGTATAGATCTCGCAGACATCCGCTTTCATCGCAGCTGCCATGGCAACCGCGGTTGTGTCAGATCCTCCCCGTCCAAGCGTAGTAATTTCTCCATCTTCCGTCATCCCTTGAAAACCGGCAATAATCGCGACATTCCCTTGCTCAAGTGCCTTGAACACGCGATCCGGATGGATGCTCGTCATCTTTGCCTTGCCATGCACGGCTTCTGTACGAATGCCTGCTTGCCATCCTGTAAAGGATACCGCTTTAGCACCCAGCTGATGGACAGTCATCGAAAGCAATGCGATTGATATTTGTTCGCCGACTGACAACAGCATATCCATCTCCCGCGCCGGCGGGTTTGAATGAAGCTGCTTCGACTGATCGATTAAATCGTCAGTCGTATCTCCCATGGCAGAAACGACGACAACGATATCGTTGCCCTCCTGCTGCCTTTCAATTATACGTTTTGCTACACGCTGCATCCGCTCCGGCGTTCCTACGGAGCTGCCGCCAAACTTCATCACGATCAACGACAAAGCTGATTCACTCCCAACCCTGACATATACATACAAGTCAATATTATAACACAATGATCCGTGCAATGGGTATATCCACCTACAAAAAAACCGTCCGAATGCAATCGGACGGTTTCAAGTGCAACGAACTAAGCGCGTGAGATGTATTTGCCCTCGCGAGTATCGATAAGCAGAACGTCACCTTCGTTAATGAAAAGCGGAACTTGAACATTAAGGCCAGTTTCGACCTTAGCAGTCTTCGTAGCGCCTTGTGCCGTATTTCCTTTTACGCCCGGCTCTGTTTCAATAACTTTCAGATCAACGCTGTTTTGCATTTGAATGCCTAGAATTTCGCCTTGGTAGCTGGAAATGTTTACGTTCATGTTCTCTTTCAGGAAGTTAAGCTCCCACTCGAGCTGCTTCTTGTCCAGGTTGAACTGGTCAAACGTTTCATTATCCATGAATGTGTACTCCGAACCCGAGTTGTACAAGTATTGAACTTCGCGGTTTTCGATGATCGCGCGGCCAATGCTCTCGCCTGCACGGAAGGTTTTCTCAACAACGTTACCGTTGCGAAGGTTTTTCAGCTTGGAACGCACGAATGCCGCGCCTTTGCCTGGCTTAACGTGCTGAAAGTCCAGAACGGTAAAAATATCGGTGTCTACTTGCACGGTCAAGCCTGTTTTAAAATCGTTTACTGAAATCATTGCTGATTCCCTCCTGAATGAATGGTCCTTACCCCAGAGTGATCAAATCCTTCGGGGATGAGGTTAATATTTTAATACCGGTTTCCGTAATAACGATGTCATCCTCAATGCGTACGCCGCCGAAGCCTGGTACGTATATGCCGGGTTCAACCGTAACCGTCATGCCGGGGGTTAAAATCGTTTCGCTAAGCTTGGACAGTCTCGGCGCTTCATGAATTTCCATGCCGAGTCCATGCCCTGTCCCATGTCCGAACAGATCGCCGTAACCGTATTTGGTTATGATATCGCGTGTTAGCGCGTCTGCTTCACGACCTGTCATGCCAGGCTTGATATGCTCAAGAGCATGCAATTGCGCCTCAAGAACGATATTGTAAATCTCCAGATGCTTCTCGGTTGGCGTGCCAACTACCACCGTACGGGTCAAATCGGAGCAATAACCGTTATAATAAGCGCCAAAATCAAGCTTCACAAATTCATTATTGCCGATAATGCGCTCACTGGCTACCCCATGCGGCAATGCTGAACGCTCGCCGGAAGCGACGATGGTATCGAATGAGGATGAAGTGGCGCCATGGCTGCGCATGTACACTTCCATCTCCAGTGCGATATCCGTCTCCCTGACTCCAGGTCTAATGAGCTTCAATATATGGCTGAAGGTGCTATCCGCTAAGTCAGCAGCCTCCTGCATTATCTGCAGCTCAGCTTCATCCTTAATGTAGCGAAGCTGTTCAACTAAACCGGAAGCAGGCTCCAGCACGATGCCGCCAAGCGTTTTCGTCCAAGCCGTGAATTCGCTGTATACGACGTGATCCTGCTCGAAAGCGAGCTTCGAAAGTTTCTCCTCGAGCAGAATGTCTCTTACCTCAGCTAGCGGATTCGCTCCATGCTCAACGATCTGAAAACCGACTGCTTGCTGCGGCGCTTGCGTACGATAGCGGAAATCCGTTAGCAGGTAGCTCTTATCAAGCGTAACGAGCACCATACCGGACGAACCTGTGAACCCGCTAATATAACGACGGTTATATTCGCTTCCAATAAGAATCGCTTCGAAGCGATGCTCTTCCATCAGTTTACGAAGTCGTTTTACTCGCTCGTTTGGCATAACCGTTTCACCCTTTCTTAGCTTCTTGCCTTTTGTCCAAGTGGCTGACAAGCGCTGTCAACCCGAGCTCATAGCTCTGTGAGCCGAAGCCCGCTATTTGGCCGACCGCAATCGCAGCCACCACGGATACGTGGCGGAATGATTCCCGTTTGTGAATGTTTGACATATGTACCTCGATGATGGGAATTCCAATAGAGCTAAGAGCATCGCGCAAAGCATAGCTGTAATGCGTCCAAGCACCGGGATTAATAACAATGCCGTCTGCCTTGCCGAAAGCACTATGTATGCGATCAATCATCTCGCCCTCATGATTCGTTTGGAAGAACGCGACGGAGACGCCAAGCATCTCGGCTTTATTCTTCAAGAGCGATTCAATGTCTGCTAACGTTTCCGATCCGTATACTTCCGGTTCGCGTATGCCGAGCATGTTCAAGTTCGGCCCGTTCAAAATAACGATTTCGTGCATGAATGCACCTCCCAAGCAACCGAATTCATCATAGGTTCAAAGATCATTAGCCATTTTACCACAAATGTCCGCTGCTTGAGAAGCAGAACTCGTTACTGGGCTTTAATTGGCTCGCGCGATGCCTCGTCAGTGAACTCGAAGGCAATGGAATAACCGATAAACAGGCCCCAAAGCAGAAACACGCATAGCTCCGTATAAAGCGTATTCCAGCCTTCTTTCCGGATGCCGTCCGTGATTTGGAGCAGCGGCCCTACAGCAACGAATAATACCGCCCACCATACTGCGCCATACACAACGCCGGGCCATGGTCCGCGCAGCTTGCCCAATGCCGCTTTGTACAGCAATGCGGCTGCGATCGAGAACAGTACGAAAAATCCGATCCCCACAACCTCGCCCCACGCTGTCTTTAAAAACGATTCTTTAAAAAACGGATCTGCCGCAAAGCCGGGAAGCACTTTCGTGAATTTCATCTCATAAAACATCCAGCGTATGATTCCCCATATCAGCCCTGCGAAAAAACCAATCTGAACCGGATAGAGCCATGGATTCGTATGATGCTGCTGCTTGTCGTAACCGTTTCTCCTATTGTTACCCGCCATCATGAAAGCCCCCAATCCTATTTATTGCCTTACTCGGATTAGTATGTGAAATATTGCAGATCCGTAACCACGGTCCGTTGGCCTTTTATGGCTCACCTTACATTTTGCCGACGTTGGCATTTGGCTATTAGATCAAGTACAATAGACTTACAAAGTTAAAGGTACATTCGTCGCAAAAGCGCAGACGATATTCTACTCAAGGATGGTGACAAGCTCTTGCCGCAAGACTCCCGAAGCATTTATGGCGGACAAGCGGTTATTGAAGGCGTGATGTTTGCAGGCAAACACGTTAACGTAACGGCTGTTCGGCGCAAGAATGATGAAATCGTATTTTATGAAGTGCCCCGTACCACTAAGAGCTGGATTCAAGCTCTGAAGAAAATTCCGCTCGTTAGAGGCGTGGTCGGCATACTGGAATCAAGCGCCAAAGGCTCTCAGCATTTGAACTTCTCCATGGAGGCCTATGCAGAGGATGAAGCCGGCGAAGAAAAACAGCAACAAGTTCAAGAGCAAGCGCCAATCGTTAAAGAAGAGAAGAAACAAGGCTGGAGCCTCAGCATGATCGTAGGCGTTGCCGTCGCCGGCGTGCTTTCCTTCATCTTCGGCAAGCTCATTTTTACCGCCGCTCCGGCTGCGCTTGAAGAATTGCTTTTCTCAGGGGTATTTGAGAACAAAGTTGGTCATAACCTGTTAGAGGGTCTTATCAAAATCATCTTACTGCTCGCTTATTTGTATTTCATATCGATGACACCGTTAATCAAGCGTCTGTTTCAATATCACGGTGCTGAGCATAAAGTAATCAGCGCATACGAAGCCGGCGAAGAGCTATCCATTCGCAACGTGCAAAAGTACAGCAGGCTGCACTATCGCTGCGGCTCAAGCTTTATCGTATTTACGGTAATCGTTGGCGTCGTCGTCTATTCCCTTCCGATCTTCACTTGGGATACGATCTGGGAACGCGTTTATATCCGCATCCTGCTGCTGCCGTTAGTGCTCGGCTTATCCTACGAGGTACTTCGCTGGACGAACGCACTGCGTGAAATCCCTGTACTTCGCTACTTAGGATATCCTGGGCTTTGGCTTCAACTGCTTACAACGAAAGAACCTCGCGATGAGCAGGTTGCCGTTTCCATCGCATCTTTCAATCGGATGCTCGAGCTCGACAAGCAAATGAAATAAAGGAAGCTAAGAACTAGAAAGGCGGTATTGAGCATGAGCAGATCATCCGGGAAATGGAATGTATGGTCGATCACGTTACTCGCTCTGCTAGTCATTGGACTCGCTAACAGCATGGTTACAAATCTAATGAGTTTTATTATCCCGATCGTGATACTAGGCGGCATTTTCTTGCTTTATAAATATCCGCCTTCATTCTTGCGAACTGGCGGATCCCAGCGAAGCCGAACCCATGTCACGCCTAGCAGGGCAACCGCAGCTAAAACCAAACCAAAGAAGCCGCGTTCCAAAACGATGCCGTTCCGCGTTATCGAAGGCGGCAAAGATGATGATAATTTACCCAAGTATCATTGAAATAACATGACACAAAAAGGTCTGGAGCATCTTAGCTCCAGACCTTTTCTGTATCATTATGTATTACTCGCTGTCCATCTCCGCACGAACGGCACGAAGCTCGTCCATTCTTTGTGAATCCCTTCGGAAATATTCAACTAAAGTTTCAATACATGTAATGGAATCCCAGCTCAGATGATGCTCAATGCCTTCAACATCCTGATAAATATTCTCATCCTGTACGCCAATCGTGGTAAGGAAGGATTCCAGCAGCTGATGGCGATCAACGAGCCGCTTGCCCATTTTCTTCCCCTTGTTGGTCAATACAAGACCGCGATACTTCTCGTAAATCAGATAGTTATCCTTGTCCAGCTTCTGGATCATTTTGGTTACAGAGGACGGATGAACCTCTAGTCCTTCCGCAATATCCGAGACACGCGCGTACCCCTTTTCATCAATGAGCTTATAAATTCTTTCCAAGTAGTCTTCCATGCTCGGTGTCGGCACTGAAGAACCCCCTAACCATACTTCTTCACCTTACTTCGTAGGCGTTACTCTTAGTATCATACACTGTCCGCTGCTTGCACTGCAACCCGTACTCCTGATCAAAACTCCCGCAAATCATAATTCACGCTGAAACTTACCAGATTCAGCAGCGAACTTCCGTCACACAATAAGATGACTCATTATTGAATCAACCTATGGAGGAATGACGATGAGCACAACTGTGATTGAACGCCCCAGAACGAACCGCTCCACCCTTTCCTTCGTTCCCGAGCTTGTATATTTTGAACCATCCGCGTTGGATTATCCGAAGGGGCAGCGCATATTTGAATGGGTGAAGAAAGAAGGCATTCCTTATAGAATGACTACTTCCCATAATCGCATTACGAATTTGCCTGGTGATACCGAGCTCGAACAATACAAAATAGCTAAAAGAACGCTTGTCGTCGGTATTCGCAAAACGTTAAAATTCGATACCTCGAAGCCATCAGCTGAATATGCCATTCCGATTGCTACCGGCTGCATGGCTCACTGCCATTATTGCTACTTGCAGACAACCTTAGGCGCCAAGCCATATATAAGGGTCTACGTCAATATGGACGATATTTTGAATGCCGCACAAGGTTATATCGATGAACGAAAGCCGGAAATAACCCGCTTTGAAGCCGCATGTACTTCCGATCCCATCGGTCTTGAGCCGATCACAGGCAGCCTTAGGGAGCTCGTTGACTTCATGGGCACGCAAGAGCATGGACGCCTTCGGTTCGTAACTAAATTCCATCATGTCGACTCGCTTCTTGACGCCAATCATAACGGGCATACAAGGATTCGTTTCAGCGTGAATGCCAAATATGTCATTAAAAACTTCGAACCAGCTACCTCAAGCTTCGAACAGCGCATTGAGGCCGCCGCAAAGGTAGCTAGAGCCGGCTATCCGATGGGCTTCATCATTGCTCCGATCATTTGGCATGAAGGCTGGGAAGAAGGCTACGGCGAGCTAATAGCTGCTCTTGCTGCACAGCTTCCCTCCGATGTTACCAAGGATTTGACCTTTGAGCTGATTCAGCATCGATTCACAAAAACGGCTAAGGCGGTGATCGAGAAGCGCTACCCACGAACGAAGCTCGAAATGGATATCGAAAAACGCAAATACAAATGGGGCCGATGGGGACAAGGAAAATACGTATACCCTGATGAACAAGCAAATGCGCTCCGCATGTACTTATCGGAGCGCATTTTCGAGCATTTCCCTGAGGCGAAAATTGAGTACTTCACTTAATGAAGCGATGAATTCGAATGCCGATTAAAATGCCAGCCATTCCGGCGTAATCATGTTAAGCCAAATGGTAATTTTGGTCATTTGATCCGTGAACAGCAACAGTCCCATTAAAATCATGACAGCCCCGCCGATTTTCATAACTATAGCGGAGTATTTCAATATCCATCTCGCCGTGCCTAAGAAAAAAGCAAGAACGAAAAAAGGGATAGCAAAGCCTAGCGCATAGGCAGTCGTTAGTTGAAACCATGTACCTGGCTCTGTTGCAGCAAGCCCTAGGATCGCAGTCAATGCCGGTCCCATGCATGGCGTCCAGCCCGCGGAAAACCCGATTCCAAAAATAAATGAGCTGACATAATTGGCTTTCTTAGGAATGAGATTCATCCTTCTTTCCTTTAACAGCAGCTGAGGCTGGAAGAGGCCGATCAGGAACAAACCCATCAGTATGATCAGAATTGCGGATAATTGCCGGATAAGCTGTCTATATTCGCTGAAGAATTCAGCAAAGACATTCGTACCGTAGCCTAACGCATAATAAACGGTACAAAAACCTAAAATAAAAAACAACGTATGCGACATCGTTCGCATGCGTTTTTGCTTCGCGTTTGAATTCTCCTTTAAATCCGCGACCGAAATACCCGTTATGTAGGAAAGATACGAGGGGTAAAGCGGCAAGCAGCAAGGTGAAATAAACGACGCAAAGCCGGCACCGAAGGCCAGCCATATGTTAATGTCCGACAACCCCTTTTCCCCCTATCGACATTTAACTGCCTGCGCGTACTCCGCGCCGAAATACGAGCAATAAAAGCAATACTGCGATCAGCAGCAAAACGATCGTTCCGCCTGGCGCCAGGTTCCATATTCCTGCGATCAGCAAGCCCGCTACAACCGCCAGCTCGCCAATGATGACTACGGTAATAACGCTTTGACGAAAGCTTTTTGCAATAATCAGGCTGCAAGCAGCAGGAATCGTAAGCAATGCCGATACGAGAAGCGCGCCAACGATTTTGATCGAAACGCTAATAACAAGCGCAGTAAGCACGCTAATCATAACATTATAGAATTTCACGGGCAAGCCGCTGACCGCAGCCGCATCCTCATCGAAGGTAATCAAAAAAAGCTCCTTCACCTGAAACCAAATCGCAATGAGTACGACGACCGTAACGCCGCCAATCACATATAGGTCTGTGCTGTTCAAGGTATAGATGCTGCCGAATAGATAGCTGTTCACATTGTTGTTGAAGCCCTTCCCCATCGTGAACAGCAATGAGGCCAGCGCAACTCCGCCGCTCATAATGATTGCGATGGACAGCTCCGCATAAGATTTATATGCTTTGCGAAGCTTTTCTATGGCAAAGGAAGCGGCAATCGCGAATATTAATCCGACCGCGATCGGGTATACCCCGATTAAAAACCCTAGCGCTACGCCAGCTATCGAGACGTGGGACAACGTATCCCCAATCATGGACAGCCTGCGAAGCACAAGAAATAAGCCCATCAGCGGAGCAGTTACCCCAATGAGCAACCCGCCAATAAGGGCCCTTTGAAAAAACTCGCTAGTTACGATCTCCAATCAAAACAACCTCTTTCCTGCTCTCCATTTGCTCTCTAAGGCCTTTTAAGCTATGCGCCAGGTCATTCTCGACGCAATCCTGCGTTTCATGCGAATGCTTAATATGAAATTTAAGCTTTCCGTTCGACGCGGCCGGTTCCTGCCCGAGATAAGAACGAATCATATCCAGATCATGCGATACCATCAAAAACGTAATGTTATGATGCTGGTGCATATGCTTGATCATATGAAAGAAGCTTTCCTGCGTCTCGGTATCGATGCCTACCGTTGGCTCATCCAATATGAGCAGCGAAGGATTGTTGATGAGCGCCCTCGCCAAAAATACGCGCTGCTGCTGGCCGCCGGACAGCTGACCGATACGCTTGTCCTGCAAATCATCGATGCCCATCGCATGCAAGGCATCTTCGCATTTCTTGTAATCCTCTTTGTTCATTCGCTTGAACAGCTTGCTCCGGCCGAACAGGCCTGATAGCACAACCTCGCGAACCGTCGCCGGAAACAACGGATTTAATGAATTTTTCTGAGGCACGTAGCCAATGCGCTCCCACTGCTTGAAGCGGTCAACCTTTTCTCCGAATAAACGAATGGTTCCGCTCGTAGGCTTCAGCAAGCCGACAATCATCCGCAGCAATGTGGTTTTGCCGGCGCCGTTCGTTCCAATCAATCCGATAAAGTCGCGTTCCTTCACCGCGAAGCTGAGATCCGAAATAACAGACTGCTGCTGGAACGAAAAGGAAACGCCTTCCAATGAAATAACCTCTTGGTGGCAATTAGCGCCTGTATTTGTCATTCGATTTGCTTGCGCCATTATTTCTCTCCTCACAGCAATACGGAGCTGAATCAGCTCCGTAGGATTGCCTTTTGTTCTATTGTAATGCTTGCACAAGATTTTGCAAGTTTCGTTCCATAAGCGTTAAGTAGTTTTCCCCGCTCTTTTCTTGGTCGTTCGTCAAGCCTTCAAGCGGATTGAGCACCATCGTCTCCACGTCAGCCTCGCTAGCCAGCGTCTGTGCTAACTGATCGGATACGAGCTCTTCAAAAAAGATATATTTGACGCCGTTTGCTTTTACGAACTTCGCAATTTCCAGCAAATCCTGCGCGCGCGGCTCCGCATCGGGGCTTAAACCCATAATGGAAACCTGCTTGAGCCCATAATCCCGTGCCAAATATCCGAATGCCTGATGCGAGGTTACGATATTTTTATTAGCCGTTTGCGCAAGCTTGGCGGTATAATCGCCATCAATCGCTTCAAGCTTAGCAATGAGCGCTTTATAATTTGCTTCATAGTCGGCTTGGTTGGCGCTATCGACTTCTATTAGGCTGTTCTTTACATTCTCGGCTAGCTTTAGCGCCGATTTCGGGCTTACCCACGTATGCGGATCCAATCCTCCGTGATCATGCGCTTCCTCATCTGCATGCTCTTCCTCATGTTCATGCTCGTGCTCATCCTCATGTTCCGCTTCCGAGCCGTCCAGCAAAGTGATGCCTGTGCTGATTTCCTTGGTCACGACTGTGCTGTCTTTAGACAATCCCTTTAGAAAACCGTCAACCCATCCTTCAAGGCCGGCTCCGTGATATAGAAAAAGCTGAGCATCGGACGCTGTGTCCAAATCGCGGCTTTTCGGCGTCCAATCATGCGGCTCGACACCGGCTGCTACTAGATTAACGGCAGCAACATGGCTTCCGCCTATTTCCGATGCAAGAAAATATAGGGGATAAAAGCTTGTTACTACGCTTATCGGCTTTGCCGCTTCATCCGTACCCGAGTTTCCATTCGAGGTATTCGCAGCATTGGTAGCACCCGCAGCAGGCGAAGTATCTTCCGTATTATTACCGCAGGCTGCCGCGAACAGCAGCATGGCTGTCAAAAGGAAGCCCAGCGCCGCCTTGCGAACCTTTTTTGATGAATGATTCATTTTAGTATCTCTCCATTTCCGTTCTTCTTCGTAATCGTTATTATTACGTTTTGTATTATACGACGCCTTTTAGGAGACTGTCAACCCCGTCTGACGGAATAACGAGATAGGCTGAAGATTGATGCGTTTCGGTATGGTTATTTATTTTTGCCAATTCATGCAGCTAAAAGTCTATGAACAACATCCCACTATTAGAAATAAAAAAAGGCGCCCTGGCTGTCTCTCGACAGCCAGAACACCGCTTCTTGCTTACGGCAAATCGCATGCTTTTATTTCACTACCGCACCATTTGGCATCTCATCCGGCACCGTTGACAGCGTCAGCTGATCGCCATATGAAGCAGCAAGAATCATGCCCTGTGACCATTCCCCGCGCAGCTTAACCGGCTTCAGGTTCGTCACGCATATGACCTTGCGTCCCACCATCTGCTCCGGCGTATAAAATTTGGCAATGCCAGAAACAACCTGTCTCTGCTCATAGCCAAGGTCAAGCTGCAGCTTCAGAAGCTTATCTGCTTTATGGACGGGCTCTGCCGCAATAACCTGCGCTACGCGGAGCTCTACCTTAGCAAAGTCATCGATTGCAATTTCTTCCTTGCTGCCCGTTGGCACTGCTTTCGCCTCATTCGAGGAGTCTGCTGCAGCTGCTGCTTCGCTCTCCTGCCCGGCTGCTTGCGCCTGCTCTGCTCCGCCGCCCATTTCAGCTGCTATAAAGGCCGCTTCTTCCAGCGTATCAAGCCGCGGGAACAATGGCGAGCCTTTGCTCACTTTCGTACCGCCAGGCAATGCTCCGAACTGCTTCGTGCTCTCCCAAGCCGTAAGCTCACCAGGCTCAAGCCCAAGCTGCTTCCACATTTCCCTAGGGGAATGGGTCAAGAACGGCTGAAGCAGAATCGATACAATGCGAAGCGATTCCGCGAGATGATGCATGACGGACGCCAGCTCGCCTTTTTTGGCTTCATCCTTTGCAAGCGCCCAAGGCTGCGTTTCGTCGATATATTTGTTTGTCCGGCTAACAAGCTGCCAAAGCGAAGCTAACGCTACCGAGAATTCCATATTCTCAAGCGCAGCTTCTACCAGGCCGACTGTTTCCGTGGACAATTTCTGCAGCGATTCATCAAAATCCGTTACCGTGCCTGCGAAAGCAGGGATTTCGCCATCGAAGTATTTGTCAATCATCGCGATTGTTCGGTTCAACAAGTTGCCCAAATCGTTAGCCAAGTCGAAATTGATCCGCTCAACGAAATTTTCCGGCGTAAATGTCCCATCAGCGCCAAACGGCACTTCACGTAGGAGATAGTAACGAAGCGCATCCAGCCCGTACCGGTCGATCAGCATGACCGGATCTACGACATTGCCCTTTGACTTGGACATTTTGCCATCCTTCATCAGCAGCCAGCCATGCGCAAAAACCTTCTTCGGAAGCGGAAGATCCAGCGCCATCAGCATGATCGGCCAATAAATCGTATGGAAACGTACGATTTCCTTCCCAACCAGATGAACGTCGGCTGGCCAGAAGTCGCGGAATTTCTGATCCTTTCCTTCGTCTCCATAGCCTAGAGCCGTAATATAGTTGGACAACGCATCAATCCACACGTAGATGACGTGCTTCGCATCGCCCGGAACCTTTACGCCCCAATCAAACGTCGTCCGCGAAACGGCCAAATCCTCAAGACCTGGTTTAATGAAATTGTTGATCATTTCGTTCTTGCGTGATTCCGGCTGTATGAAGCCAGGATTATCTTCATAATATTGCAGGAGACGGTCGGCATAGTTGCTCATGCGGAAGAAATAGCTCTCCTCTTTCACGAGCTCGACAGGACGGCCGCAGTCCGGACAATTTCCGTTCTCAAGCTGGCGCTCCAAGAAAAAGGATTCGCATGGCGTACAGTACCAGCCTTCGTATGTCCCCTTGTAAATATCATCCTGCGCGAGCAGCTGCGCGAAGATTTTCTCGACAATCACCTTATGGCGGTCCTCTGTCGTACGGATGAAATCATCATTGGAAATTTCGAGCTTTGCCCAAAGTTCCTTGATCCCCACGACAATATCGTCAACAAACTGCTGCGGAGTCTGGTCCTTTTCCTTCGCTTTTCGCTCGATCTTCTGGCCGTGCTCATCCGTTCCCGTCAAATACCACACGTCAAAGCCGCGCAAGCGCTTGTAGCGTGCCATGGCATCGCCGGCTACCGTAGTGTAGGCATGCCCGATATGAAGCTTGTCGCTCGGATAATAGATCGGCGTCGTAATATAAAACGTATTTTTCTTCGTCATCAGACTGCCTCCTCATTTCAATATAACGATAAAAAAACGCAAAAAACTCCCGTCCATATGGGACGAGAGTTGTAACTCACGCGGTACCACCCAAATTTCAATCCAGAATTAGCCGTTATTCCGACCATTCCAGAAAGCTTCGTGTGCCGCCTCGCAGGCGGCTATCGCCGTTAACGCCAGCTTCGCGTCGCCCCCTTACCCAGCACATGCGCTGCGGCTTGAGAACGAATCCTCCCGGACCATTTTCTAATAGCGTTCCTTGCCGGCTTCCAGCATCGTTCCCGGCTCTCTGTTAAGGTCGTACTATTATACTTATCCGTTCCTCGGATATATAGAGAAATATTGCTAACATTGTAACCCTTTATAACTCAAAATATACCGAAACAGATCCCCTTCTGTCAAGGTGCATCTATCTTGGTGCCCGGCACTGGCGGTACCGGATCATAACCCCCGGCATGAAAGGGATGGCAGCGCGCGATTCTCTTCACGGCAAGCCACGATCCTCTCGCGGCACCATGCTTCTCAATCGCCTCTAGCGCATACATGGAGCATGTAGGGTAGAAGCGGCATGACGGTGGCGTAAGCGGCGAGATTACCTTGCGGTAGAAGTGGATCGGAGCCTGCGTTACTCTACGCATTACTCGTTTATCCGGCATTACACTCCGCTTGCTGCGGACTCTTCCTGCACGCATGCTTTGCAGTAGCCGAATACTTCGAATTTATGCTTCACGACTTGAAAGTCATCCGGTACGTTCGTTTGTTCCATAGGGCAGAACGTAATCGGATACGTTTTGCCGCATTGCAGGCATATCATATGGTGATGATGGTCGTTCTCTCTGCAATGAAGCTTAAACTTGCCGCCATCCTCGAATATAACCTGTTCCAGCACGCCCAGCTCTTCCATCACGCGAAGATTGCGGTACACGGTATCAAAACTGAGGCCTGTATACGATTTGCCCATATACTCGTAAACTTCTTTAGGAGCCAAGTAACCTTGGGTCTCCGAAAATAGCTTAGCCAACGTTTTTCGTTGGTCCGTGATTCTCAATCCTTGACTAGACATGCGTCGTATAATGTCTTCCATTGTATGCATATGTCGAACCTCCGGACTAAAAATGGTATACCTCCATAATGACGAAAAAAAAAGCTCTCGTCAATGAGAGCCTTTACTTATCCATTCAATCTCATATTAATCATAAAGCTCGCAGACATGGCCACGAACAATACGATGCTTAGAATGCCTACCAGCATTCGCCTCATGTTGAGCTTTCTAATGCGCAGGGCGTCATTCGACTGCCGCTTCGCCTCCGTGTAGGAGCGATGCATAAACATGTAGGTTACAACGGAAACAACGAAAAATAAATTAACGACAAACCATATCAATGTCCAGGTCAAGCTTTTACCTCCGGTCGCGATAACCTATAGGCCGACTATAGATACCATTTGTTTAGTATGAACATAAAGACGACGAAGCTAACGATAGCTCCAGCAAAGCTGAACCAGCCTGTCCGAAATTTTTGCTGGAACATGCGAAGAATTCCGAAGCTTAGCAATCCGAAAATAAGCATTAAAAAAACGATTCCGAGTATGAATAACGAAGCAGAAACACTGCTTACATCGACTAGTGACACCGAGCACACTCCCTTTTTGCTAATATGTACATGTTCATTAGACATTATAAGGGATAGAGATGCCATTAGCCAACCGTAAACCCTGTCGATTTCGTGACAAATAGAGCACACATCTAACGATGCATGCCCCGATTGGCGCACCATCTCCGTTACCAGCGAACAATCGCTTCATGATAGCTGCGGTTTGTCGGCCGTTTCTGCAGCTTTACCTTCAGCACTGCGTCCTGCAGCTGCGTCTTGCACAATCGAGGCTTCACAAGCTTAGGCAGCTTAATCGTCTCGACTTTGCCCCCTGGCAATCCCTCTAGCCGCAATCGGTCCTCACGCACGAACAATCGCAGCTGCTCTTTATCAAAGCCGTCAGGCAAATTTATTTTGACATGAACAAAATGCCGCGTCTCGGAAAAGGTTGCTGATCCTCCGCCGATCATGGCCCCTGCCGCTTCAGGCAGCGCTTTAGTCATCATTTTGCGCACATATTGCTCCACCCAATCCGGCTCTCGAAGCAGCTCGAACCCTTTCGGCAGCTGCTGCCTCTCCATCCACCGTTCCATATCATCCCATTTGGATGCCACAAGCAAACACCCGCCTTCCAGCACTTCTGCCAGTATATGCTTCCTTTGTTGCCTTGGATACATGCAAGAAGGGAACCTCTGGGCGAATGCCGCATAAGATGTAACACGAATCATACAAAATCAACTATCCCACGAAAAAGGAGGATGCTCATGCCAGCAGTAGTCGGTTTTGTCAAAATTGTAAGCATAGGGTCCGGCTCCATCGTTCAATTCGGCGATTCCTTGGAAGTGTCTCCTACAAGCAGCTCCAAGACCTATGCCGGATCAGGGTCGTTCCTTACCGGCAGCCTAACAAACTCCAACAACGCTGTGAGCGCAACGAATTCGATCGATCCTGATGTTCAAGACAATACGAGCAATGAAGTGAATGCACTATGAGTCTCACTATTCATCAGCAAATTACGATTCATCAGCTTCGCGTTGACAGTGTTTCGAACAGCTCCGTGCTGCAGGTCGGCAGCGCAGGATCGATCCGTTCGCTATCGCAGCTCTATAATACAGGAGGATTCACAGGACCTGCACCGGAGCTAGGCGCGGATAACCCGCTCTCTTTTGTTCCGCTGCCCAATCCATCCTAGCAAGCAGCATCCAGCCTATCACGTAAAGGAGGAGCAGTCGCATGCAGCAGCCAAACCCATTGTCTCCTTGGCAAATGTGGTCACTTGAGGTGCAAAATAAGCTTAAAGAGCAGCAAGAGCAGCTCGAGGCGCTCAGCGCCAAGGTGCTTGATTTGTGTGAACAGATCAAGCAGCTCGAAGCTCGGCCTACGTACAACATCGAGAGCATTGAATACCACTTCGACCAACTGAAGGTCGATAAGCTGGATGGCACATTGAACATCGGCATGACTGCTCCTGGGATGGGCGATGAGACCTTTCCAGGCAGCATCGAGCAGCTTGCCGTATCCAAGCCGGAGGTTTTTCCGTCTGCCGGACCAACAATTCCTGATCCAGGCCCGGTATATAACGAGGTTTTCAATGAAATGACCCGTTATTTGGATGCAGGAGCTCCGCAAACGCTGCTTGCCTATGAGAATCAATTCGGCATACCTCTGGACCCCTACCACCGAAAAATCATCATAGAAGATGTTCGAAAACAGGTACCTACGCGTATTCATTTCTACATGCAGCAAAAGGAAAAAGGCTCGGATGCGAAGCAAGCGGCCGAAGATCATCCCGCTGCTGCCGCAGACGTCCTTACCAAAACGAGAAGGGATGCCGATGCAGCTCTATACGCTTATATGAGACAGCTGCAGACTGGATCTCCATCATCTGGAGGAATGGCATAATGCTTCACTTCACAGTGGTCAATCATCATTTATGCGTCGGTCAAATTGAAATTCTTGGCGTATCCAGCGCATCCATGCTGCAGGTAGGGGATACCGACAGCGTTACATTATACTCCATGTTTGATACCCCGCCAGAATCCGTAGTCGTCGGTCCGCTCGCCCCCTTCCCGCTCCCCGAGGACGCAGGCGGGACGATGGGCGAATCCTGAAGGAGATGAGTCGCCTATGAATGTCCAGGATGAACATACCTATCCGATCCGAACGGCAAACGTTGGCTCAATCTGTATCATAAGCGTAGCGCAAGCGGGTACGATTCAATTCGGCGACCGTGCAGAGACGCATGCAATGCTTCGAGCGCTGGCACTCCAAAGGCAAGAAGACCATACGACGGCAGGAGACATCTTTTTTGAATCCTATACGCTATTCTACCTTCCGCTGCCCGTTCTCGTTGATCCTGATTACGATAATGGAGAAGTCGTGTCCGTCGTACGTGTTAATTGTTCTCCGAACATTACGGTTGGGAACATCCAGGTCATAGCCGCTGGCTCCTCCGCAAGCATTCAAATCGGCAACGGCATGGAGATGACCGGCGAATCCCGGATCAAGCATATTCGTCAATATCCGCGGCCGAGACCGGTTCCTCCCGTAGGCTGCCCATACTAGCTTGCAGGAACGCAATCGCGGATACGATCATAATTAATCTTGCGGATAGGGGCCGATCAGCCCCTATCTTTCTTTTTTCTAAGCCAAATGGAACAGATGGACGAGCAGCAAGCCAAGTCCGGTTAACAGGATCGAGCCGATCAGCCCCGCGAAAAAAGGCTTTTTGCCTAATGTTCTGAACAAGACGAAATCAACCCCCAAGCCTAAGCCTGCCATGGCCATCGCCAATAGCATATAAGCGGTTGTAATCAAATGTTCCGTTATAGCTGAAGGAATGATGCCTAACGTATTTATTCCGCTCATTGCAAGAAAACCGATTATGAACCAAGGAATCGGAAAACTTTTTAAATCCGTCTTCTCGTTGTTGCCCGCTCTCCGGGCGTTCCATATGCCGATCGCAATCGCCACTGGGACGAGCATCGCGACTCTTGTCATCTTCACCATTACTGACATATCGACGGCTATTTGCCCTCCTGGCGCTGCAGCAGCGACTGCATGGGCGATTTCATGGAGCGTTGCTCCCGCGAAGATGCCGTATCCGGCTGCACTTAAGTGCAATACGGGATAGAGAGCCGTATAGGCGATCGAAAACATCGTGCCTAATATGGCTACTGTCGCTGCGCTGATGGCAGTCTCATTATGGCTGGCTTTCAGCTGTGGCGATATAGCGACAACGGCTGCCGCTCCGCAGATAGCTGTTCCGCAGGCCGTCAGAAGCCCGAGGTTTCTGCTGATTCCCATCCATTTGCTCAATCCGTATACGACAATGATCGTAAAAACAATATGAATAGCCGCCATGGCGAATACCTTCGGACCGGCTTGCACGATATCAAGCATATTCAAACGCATGCCCAGCAGAACAATACCTAAGCGAAGCAGCCTTTTGCTCGAAAAAGCAATGCCGCTGCTCGCTGCGTAAGGTATATGCCCCCATGCTCGCAGTGCCATTCCAATCACGATAGCTACAACCAGCTGCCCCATTACATTCAATAACGGCAGCTGGACCATATACTTGGCGACAATAGCAATGAGAGCTGTCAACGCTATTCCTGCTAAGAAATCCATTCGTTTGTTTGACCGGAAAGCCGTCATGCTTCTCATGTTCATTACACGCACCTCTGGATGAAAATTCATTTTTACGATCTATTTGTTTTCACTATAAAGCTCGCAGATCAGGAAGTGAAATACATATAATCGATCTTAATCATTACAAATTGTTATGATAGAAATGGAAATATAATAAACAATCCGTTATTCTTACTATATATTCACAAAATCCATATCCAAAAATGAGGGATTATTATGATAGCAGAGTCGCTGCGCGTCTTCGTGGCTGTTACGGAACAGCGCCATTTCTCAAGGGCAGCCGAGCTGTTGAACCTATCGCAGCCTGGCGTAAGCCAGCATATCCGCAATCTGGAGAACGAGCTGGGCGCGAGGCTCCTGCACCGGTCTCCGAAGTATGTACGGCTGACGGAAGCTGGCGATATATTGTATCAAAAAGCCAAGAAAATCCTACTCTTGTATGAAGAAGCCAAACAGGATATTCATTTATTGCAAAACGAAGTTACCGGCCTGCTTCAGATTGGAGCCAGCTTTACGATTGGTGAATACGTGCTTCCCAAATGCATAGCTGAATTTGCAGCCAAATATCCGCTCGTCATTATGCAGGCAACGATTGGGAATACGGAGGAAATCGTGCAAGCCGTTAGGTCAAATGAGCTGGATATTGGGCTTATCGAGGGTCAGGCATCTGCCTCGGATCTCGTGATTACGCCATTTATGAGAGATGAAATGATTATCGTTGCCCCATCGTCACACCCGCTTGCTGCTCTTCGAATCGCGGATGCCGGGCAGCTTCACGACCAAATATGGGTGCTCAGGGAAAGCGGATCTGGGACCCGCGACTTTAGCGATCGATTTTTCGCAGAGAACAAGCTCGCACAGAAACGATCCTACATCTTTAATAGCAGCCAAAGCGTCAAGGAGGCTGTACTGGCTGGCTTAGGCATCGCGCTGCTCTCCCGCTGGGTAGTGCGCAAAGAGTTGGAAACAGGAGAGTTAATGGAGCTTCCCATTCAGAACGCAAGATTTGAACGGCAATTCTCTATTATCCGGCATAAAGAGGCTCCTCTTTCTTTGGCCGTTACGATGCTGCTTCAGAAGCTGCTATCAGGCTCTGACTGAATTTTGCTTCCATAAGTGCCCTAAACAACGCTTCCGTCTTCGACTTTCGCCGCCTTCTCCCGCATATACATAGGGCAACTAAGGTTGCAAAGGGTGAGCGTGCCATATGGATTCGAACCGAATTCGGGAACAGATAGATCGAATGGCGGCAGATCTGCTAGGCCAGC
This sequence comes from Paenibacillus sp. J22R232, assembly GCF_056269165.1. Taxonomy (NCBI): domain Bacteria; kingdom Bacillati; phylum Bacillota; class Bacilli; order Caryophanales; family Paenibacillaceae; genus Paenibacillus; species Paenibacillus sp. J22R232. The sequence continues at coordinate 300,951 of NZ_JBWDNK010000005.1, forward strand.
AGTCGCAAGACGGAGCCTGGCGGATGTGCTTCGATTCAGGAACCATGACAGACAGCTACTTGATTATCGCATTGCGGTTGCTCGGCAGGGCAGATGAGCATCTTATCCGAATGCTGGCAGCTCGAATTGCTTCCAAGCAAGAGGCTAACGGGTCTTGGAAAGTGTATCCCGATGAATCCGGAGGCAATTTGGACGCGACGGCCGAAGCCTATTTCGCCTTGCTCTACGCAGGGTATTATTACGAAGACGATCCGCGGATGGTGCATGCTAAGCAATTCATTCTCCAACGCGGCGGCTTGGCTGAAGCCCGCAGCCTGCTGACGCAGGTGATGCTGTCTGCTACTGGGCAGGCAGAGTGGCCGCGCCTGTTGCGGATTCCGCTGGAAGCCTTTTTCTCGGATTCCGGGATAGGCCTTGACTTATTCTCCTTGTCCGGACACGCGCGTGTACATCTCGTTCCCATATTAATCATGGCCAATAAACAATTCGTGCTCCGTTCCATGACGATGCCTAACCTCTCCGCCTTGTATGTCGGGAGCTCGCGCGCCTTCAAGAATGATTCAACCTGGATATCTGCACTCAGCGGCTTTATCTCCAGCTTGCCTTTATCCAGCTTGCTAGAGCACCATTCCGAGAAAGCGCTCGGGGATGCAGAAAAATTCATGTTCGATCGGATCGAGCCGAACGGCACGCTGCTCACCTTTTCCACCGCGACGATTCTCATGATTTTAGCTTTGGTTGCACTCGGCTATTCCCCCCAATCCCCAGCCGTCAACCGGCTGCTGGGAGGGATCCTTTCGTTAATATGCAGGGGCAGGCCTCATCTGCAGGTTGCGTCTTCTGAAATATGGGATACTGCCATGCTCAGCTACGCGTTAAGAGAAGCGGGACTGCCTCCCCACCATCCAGCCATGGAACGAGCCGGAGCTTACCTGCTGGAGAAACAGCAATTCCGTACCGGTGACTGGGCTAAGCGCATGCCTCATACGCCTGCCGGAGGCTGGGGTTTTTCCGATGTGAATACCCTATACCCCGACGTCGACGATAGCGTTGCTTCGCTTCGGGCGGTACGTCCGTACGCGACGGAAGAGAACGGATTAATTGCCAATTGGCAAAGAGGGTTGAATTGGACACTCGCTATGCGGAATGAGGACGGCGGCTGGCCTGCGTTTGAACGGAAAGGAAAACAGCTTCCTGCGAGCTTTTTCACCTTTGAAGGCTCCTCCGATATTTCGACCGATCCTTCAACCGTTGACTTAACGTGCCGCATGCTAAGTTTTCTAGGTAATGAGCTTGAAATGACGATCAGCCAGCAGTGGCTGGGCGACAGCGTGAGGTGGGTGCTTTCGCAGCAAAGACGAGACGGCAGCTGGTACGGCAGATGGGGAATCGCCTATATCCATGGCACCGGAGCAGCCATTCAGGGCATGATGGCCGTTGGCGTATCGCCTGACCACCCCGCTATCCGAAAAGCGTTGAAATGGCTCCTAAGCATACAGAATTCGGATGGCGGTTGGGGTGAATCCTGCTCAAGCGATAAAGTAAAGCATTATGTGCCTCTTCATGCCAGCACGCCTTCGCAAACCGCATGGGCGCTTGACTCTTTAATCGCCGTGTACGATAAACCTACGCCTGCCATGGAAAAAGGGATGGAAGCTCTCCTGCATTTGCTGGCAAAGCGTGACGGTGCTTATAGCTATCCAACTGGCGCCGCTCTTCCCGGCAGCGTATATGTCCATTATCCGAGCAACAATTATATTTGGCCCATGCTCACTCTCAGTGCCTATGCCAAAAAATACGGGATATAGCCATACGTATTTCCGCACAAAAAAAACAGCCGAGCTGCTCGGCTGTTTGGGCTATACGTATTTTTGTTGGAAAGCGGCAATGCTCGCGTATTCCTCTGTCAGAAGCCTTGAAACCCGTATATAAATGCGCATGAGCTCCGCGTAGATTTCGGCGTTTTTCTTATTCGGCAAATGAAAATGCGATCCTCCGACCATATCTTCCACGGCCGATAAGGAGTCGATTTCCCCTAAGCTGTATAACCCGAGGATGACTGCGCCTAGGCATGAGCTCTCGATGCTCTCGGGTACGTGAAGCTCTTGGTCGAATATATCCGCCATCATCTGACGCCATAGCTCCGATCTGGCAAATCCGCCTGTCGCCTGTATTTTCGTAGGCTTTCCAGTCAGCTCTTCGAGTGCCATCAGCACGCTGTATAAATTAAAAATGACGCCTTCCAGAGCCGCACGAATGAGATGCTCCTTCTTATGATGCAAGCCCAATCCGAAATAAGACCCGCGCGCATTCGCATCCCATAGAGGCGCTCTCTCTCCCGACAAATAGGGGTGGAAAATAAGTCCGTCCGAGCCTGGTTTGACCTTTGCCGCGAGCTCCGTCAGCAGCTCATAAGGGTCGATGCCCTGCTGCTTGGCAATATTGACTTCCTCGGTGCCAATTTGATCCCGCACCCATCGAAAGATCATTCCGCCGTTATTGACAGGCCCGCCAATTACCCAGAGCTTCTCCGTCAACGCGTAGCAAAAAATTCTCCCTTTCGGGTCCGTTACCGGCTTGTCCGTTACCGCGCGGATTGCTCCGCTTGTCCCAATCGTAACCGCGACAACGCCCGGTTCAATCGCGTTGACGCCAAGGTTCGAGAGCACGCCGTCGCTAGCTCCGACTACGAACGGCATGGAAGCCGGCAGGTTCATTTGCTTCGCGTAGACTTCAGACAAGCCTTCCAGCTTGTAGGTGGTCGGGACAAGCTCAGACAAGCGATCAGGTGTTACCCCTGCCACGCTTAACGCTTCCTCATCCCACTGTAGGTTGACCAGATTAAACAGACCCGTTGCGGACGCGATCGAGTAATCGATCACATACCTGCCAAACAGCTTAAAGAATACATATTCTTTTATTGAAATAAATTTATATGCGCGGTCAAACAGCTCTTTATGATCATGGCGCAGCCATGTAAGCTTTGATAACGGCGACATCGGATGAATAGGGGTTCCTGTACGCAAATAAATTTCATGGCCGTTCCATTCGTTTTTAATTTTATTGGTCCACTCCATGCTGCGATTATCCGCCCATGTGATGCAGCTTGTAATAGGCAGCCCATCATGATCGACCGCGATGACGCTATGCATGGCAGAGCTGAAGGACACGCATAAAATATCTTCAGGCTGCACATTGCTTTTGGCAACGGCTTGTCCGATCGTTCCCAACACAGCGTTAAAAATCTCCTCCGGATCCTGCTCTGCGATCGCAGGCGACGGTGAATGCAGCGGATATTCAATCCCGTGGCTAGCAACGATTGAACCTGCTGCTGTAAACAGGACCGACTTCGTGCTCGTCGTGCCAATATCTACGCCAATCACATATTTAGTAGCCATTTCCATACCCCCTTATGCATTAGCTCGAAATAGGATTACCCTTGTATAAATATAACAATAACGCTCTTGCCTCGTTTATTCAATGCGCTGCCTTACGAGCTTACCACGCTATGTCCGCCGAACTCGTTGCGGAGCGCTGCCACGACCTTCCCGGAGAACGTATTCTCTTCAAGCGAACGGTATCTCATTAGAAGGGATAAGGCAATGACGGGTGTCGCGGTTTGCAAATCCAAGGCCGTTTCCAATGTCCACTTGCCTTCGCCGGAAGAGTGCATAATCCCTTTCAGTCCATCCAAGCGCGCATCCTTGGCGAATGCATTCTCCGTCAGCTCCATCAGCCAAGAGCGGATGACGGAACCGTTGTTCCACACTCTTGCGACCTTCTCGAAATCGAAATCGTAGGCGCTTTTCTCCAGCAGCTCAAACCCTTCCGCGATTGCTTGCATCATTCCGTATTCAACGCCGTTGTGCACCATTTTCAAATAATGCCCGCTTCCGCTTTCACCCGCATGCAAGTATCCGTTCTCCACGCAAATATCCATGAAAAGCTGTTCGATGGAATCGAATGCCTCCTTGTTTCCTCCGATCATCGTACATGCGCCGTCCCTGGCGCCAGAAGTCCCTCCGCTTGTCCCTACGTCCAGATAGTGAATCCCTTTCTCCAAGAGCTTCTCGGCTCTTCGAACTGTGTCCTTATAGTTGGAATTGCCTCCGTCAATCAGGATATCCCCTGCTTCTAGCGACTCGCTTGCTTGCTCAATAACCGCCTCCGTTAGCTCGCCTGCCGGTACCATCATCCAAACCGCACGCGGTGCTTTTAGCTCTTGAATCAGCTCTCCGATCGATTGCGCGCCTTTCGCCCCTTCGGCAGCAGCTTTGCTTACCGCTTCTGCATTGACGTCAAATACGATAGCTTGATGCTTATGCTCCAATACGTTCAACATCAAATTGAACCCCATTTTACCTAGCCCGATAATCCCTAGCTCCATCTTTACTCATCTCCTGAAATGTTTTTATCATGATAAAATCCGTCTAGCGTATTCGTCCTTCAGATAGGATCGATCTTCCGTTTATGTTATACTTCTCATGAAATATGCTGATACACGAGGGGAATCAACTATCATGGTTCAGAACATGCTTGGAAAAATCCGTTCATATTATGCGAGATTCAGCGAAAAGGAAAAAAAAATAGCAAATTATATTTTAGAAAATCCAGAAAAAATTATCCATAGCACGATTAACGAGATCGCAGACGATTTGAATGTCGCGGAAGCAACCGTCTTTCGCTTCTGCAAACATATCGGCTATAAAGGCTATCAAGCGATGAAGATAGCGCTAGCTTCCGAAATTATGACGCCTATGCAGCAAATCTATGAAGAAATCAATGAAAATGACAATGAAAAAACGATCGCGGAAAAAGTATTCAAATCAAATATAAGAACGTTGGAAAATACGTTTCAAATCCTGGATGGCGATCACTTTGCCAAAGCCGTTGCTTGGATCGCCCGCGCTAACCGGGTTCACTTCTACGGCATAGGCGGCTCAGGCGTTATTGCGATGGATGCTTTCCACAAATTCATCCGGTCAGGCAAACAAGCCTTTGCCTTTACCGATGCCCACTTCCAGTTAATGTCCGCCGCGCAGCTGACCAAGGATGATGTCGCAGTCGTCATCTCCCATTCCGGCACCAACAAAGACACGATTCGCATATTGAAGACTGCTGGCGAGAATGGTGCCAAGACGATTGCGATAACGGGCTTTCCGAAATCACCGATTAGCCAGCACGCAAACGTTTCGCTTCATACGAGCTCGGATGAAACGGAATACCGCTCTGAGGCTTTAGCATCCAGAATTGGTCAGTTAAGCTTAATCGATGCGCTCTATGTCAATGTCATGATCGCCAACAAGGATCGAGCTAACGTTTCGTTAGAAAAAGTAAGGGAAGCGATCTCCGATACCCGTATTTAAGCCTAGCCGATTTGTACGGAAGAAAGGTGAGCTGCTGGTTTCACAACCGGCAGTTCACCTTTTTTTTCATTTGTTTAGACAACCATGTCCACCGCAAGAATGAGAATAAGCGCGGTGACGGATATGATCGTTTCAAGCGCGGTCCAGGTTAAAAGCGTTTCTTTGACCGTCATACCGAAATATTCCTTGATCATCCAGAAGCCCGAATCATTGACGTGAGACAGAATAAGCGAGCCTGCTCCTGTAGCAAGCACAAGCAGCTCCAAATTCGCTCCAGGCACTACCGCAGCAATAGGAGCAACTATACCCGCAGCTGTCATCATGGATACCGTTGCTGATCCTGTAGCGACCCTGATTAAGGCAGCGATTCCCCAGCCTAATAAAATCGGCGACACATGGGATGAAGTTGCCAAATCCGCAATATATTCTCCGATACCGGAATCAAGCAGCACTCGGTTGAAAGCCCCGCCCGCGCCAATGACAAGCAATATGGTTGCCGTTGGTGCCAGACAGTCGTTTGAGAATTTTAGTACAGTCTCCCTGCTCAGGCCTCTGAAAAACCCTAAACTGAAAAAAGAATATACCGTTGCAATTAAGAGCGCCGTCACCGGATCTCCAATAAATCGCAAAGCTTGGTATAAAGTGCTTTCTTTCTCTAGAAACAGCTCGGCAATGGAGGCTGTGAGCATGAGGATTACAGGCACGAGAACGGTCAAAACCGTATTGAAAAAACCCGGCAACGTTTTCGTTGAATCGGTTTCGGCAAGTTGGTCACCGATTTCCTTAGGCACCGTTTTGTGGATCCGATTGCCGATCCATTGCCCATACAGCGGGCCAGCAATGATGGCCGTAGGCAAACCTACGATAATCGCATATAGAATCGTAATGCCTACATCTGCATTAAATATGCCCACTGCCGCCATCGCGGCCGGATGGGGAGGCACTAGTCCATGCACGACCGACAGCCCGGCTACAAGCGGAACGCCGATCTTGACCAGAGACACGCCAGTCTGCCGCGCGATTGTGAACACAAGCGGAATTAGCAGAACGAAGCCGACTTGGAAAAAAACCGGTATGCCCACGATAAACGCAACGAACATCATCGCCCAATGGACGTTTTTTTCACCAAACCGTTTAATTAGCGTTTGAGCGATTTTCTCAGCGCCGCCGGATTCAGCCATCATTTTTCCAAGCATCGTGCCAAGAGCGAGTACGATGGCTAGGAAACCAAGCGTGTTGCCCATACCTGTCTTGATTGAATCAATAATGCCTGTCCCGCCTGCTTCTGTCGTAAATAGCGGCATTCCGGTTGCAATTCCCACGCCAATCGCGGTTACGATGAGTGAAACGAACGGATTCAGCTTGGCTACCGTGATGAGCAGCAGAAGCACAATGATGGCAGCCAATACGATTAGTAATAACATTTGTGTGCCCTCCTAGGTGTCTTGAAAAATATGCTGAGCAAGCTTTTCAATTATATGAAAAAAAATTTCTCAAATCAATAACTATTTATGAAAAATATTTTATTTTAACGACCGTTTATTTCGTTATGTATTATAAGTAATATCGTTTTTTTCATTCACGCGGCAACTTCCTTTCCCGCTTGGCATAGCAAAAAGAGCCCGCATGCTCCATAAAACAGCATGCGGGCTCTTATGTTGTTGATTCGTTCGACCATGTTAACTGTCTTTGCTCAATTCCTTTTCCAGCCTGAGCTGTTTGTACTTCTCCGCATATTTGCTTACGCTGTGAACAACCGTTGCATGAGACCAGGTAAGCGGTGCTACGGATAGCGGCGATCCGTCGTACGGATTTAACTGTTCAGGCAGCATGCCGCTTTGCAGAGCGTGATCAGACACCCATTGCAACGTTTGGCGCGGTCCTTCAAGCTCTTCAAGTGACTTCGCGGAATCAATCTCAAAGTTAGCAACCCAAAGCGTACATATAATCCATGGATTCCCGGGCACCTTATCGATTTCCCCGGATTGCTGGAAATAATAATCATTCGTATATCTGGCAATACCGCCGATATGCGTTTTGACCTGCAGTCCTTCCTTGATTGCGAGCATCGTCTGCACGACGCGATAATCATCAACCGGCAGCACGCCGAACTCTAGCACGCCGAATAAGCTGCTCTCCAGCGTCATATCCTTCACCCAGCGATTATCCTTCTGGATCAAACCGCGAGCGAATCTACCCGTTTCCTCATCCCACAAATGGGTGATCATTCCTTGCTTGATCATTTCAGCCGTGCCCTTGTAATGATCGCTCCGTTCATAATCACCGAACAGGTCCGTGAAATATGAAGCCGCCATCAGTCCGCCATAAACGGATGCCACGGTGTATGTCCATATCCCGTACCGCTCTTCCCACAAATCGTAGCTCGGCTTCGGCAGCGACAGCGAAGGCTCGATATAAGAGCTTAAGAAAGCGGCAGCTTTTCGTATCAGGTTGCTGTATAAGGATTGCGGGAGCTCGATGACTTGGTTCCTTGAATAATCCTTCCACAAAGCGAACAGGACAAGCGCCGTTTCATCCTCTTGAATCGGCAAACGCCTGCTTCCCTGCACGATATAAGGATGCCAGCTGGATCCTACGGTTCCGTCTGGATTGTACTTATGGTACAAATAGCCATCGGGCGATAAGGCTTGCGCACAGAAATGGAAAAACGGCGCAATCACACTCTGATAACCTGCCATCGACATCGCATCCGCGATTAGCGCGCCGTCACGAGGCCACATATAGCTATAATGGTCACGGTTATACTGCAGGATGTCCGTATCGTTCGCAGCTAATATAGCTCCGCGCTCATCCACTTGCGTACGGACGAGAAGCAAGCTTTGCTTGAACATTTTCACGACGTCATGCGGCAAATCCCCAAGATCCGATTCGGCTCTGCGCAGCCAATGCTTCCAGTAAACCACCATGCGGCTAAGCAGCTTCTCAGGATGGTTATCCTGCACATATTGGTTCAGCTCCTTCACCTCTACGAGGTTTTGGCCGATAGACATCCAATAATAAATCGATTTTTCGTTATGCGGCGGGACGACGGTGCGGAAGCTGATCGTGCTGTCAACCGAGCCTTGCGCGATTGAATTGCCCATCAATACGCCATCTTCGGCGTCGCGCCACGTACCTTCCGCAGAGTGAAATCTTTTGATGCCGGTAGAATACTGTGTCATGCCGCCTTCGTCCGAGAAACCATTGAACATAAAGTAATTGTTCCGCTTGTAATGATACAGCGTATGGTTTTCCGGATAATACACGGCCGTATCCCCGACCTCCGAGCCGTCAATCATCAAGTCCTGATGGAAAAACAAGCGAACCTCTTTCGTGACGTCGGTTTGGTTGCGGATCACGACACGCTTGATATAGATGCATTCCCGCTGATGAATCCCGTCATTCATATGAAGCTCAATGCCTAATCCCTCATGCTTAGCAGTAATATTCGTTACGAGCGAATCATCGATATAATCCAAATCAAACTTCCACTCCGGCTCATCCAGCCAGCTAAAAGCACCCTCAACCCAAATGCCTAAACGGCAATATTGACCGCCTACGTGATTTAACTGTCCAACAAATGGATAATATATATCTCGAATGTAACAGTGCTGATCCAAATTAAGGAGCATCTTTCCGTTGCCGATTACAAGATGACGGGCCATGATTCTTTCTCCTTTCGATGCGCTAAGAGTTGTGAGTAAACGGATATATAGGCTTTGGCGGAGCGATTCCAGCTGTAATCTTCATTACTGCCGTTACTCACGATTTGCTTCCAGACTTCCTCATTGCGATACAGAGCAAGCGCTCTGCGCATGGTGTGCATATAATCATGCGCGTTGTAATTCGCAAAGCTGAAGCCGTTTCCTTCGCCAGTATATTCGTTGTAGGCTTGTACCGTGTCCTTTAGTCCGCCTGTCTCGCGAACAACCGGCACGGAACGGTAGCGCAGCGCTAGAAGCTGACTTAAACCGCAAGGCTCGAATTGTGATGGCATAGCGAATATATCCGAGCCTGCGTAAATCCTGCGGGCAAGTCGATCGTCGTAGCCAATCCATACTTTGAATTTGTCTGGATAGCGGTAGGCCATGTGATTAAAAAACTGCTCGTAGTTTGCGTCGCCTGCTCCAAGCAGCACAAACTGCACGTCCTCTTGCAGCAGCTCTTCAAACGTTGCTGCAATTAGATCGAATCCCTTCTGCTCGACTAAGCGGGATACGATGCCGACAAGCGGAATATCCTCCGAAAGCGGCAGTCCCAGCTCCTGCTGGAGCTCGACTTTGTTCTTTCGTTTCCGGCTTAGCGAATTGCGGTAAGGCACCTCCAACGCGCTGTCGTTCATTGGATCGAACAGCTCATCATCGATGCCGTTCACGATGCCAATCAAATCCTGAGAACGGTATCTCAGCAGCGAGTCCATCTTCTCGCCGAAATATTCGGTTTGAATTTCTTCCGCATACGTGCTGCTGACCGTTGTCAGCTTGTCGGCATATACGAGTCCGCCCTTCATGCAGCTTCCTGCGCCATGGAATTCCAAACTATCGGCTTGAAACATGTCATATCCGACGCCAAGCAAATCCATGAGCAGGTCAATGCCGAACAAACCTTGATACTTCAAGTTATGAATGGTGAATACCGACTTCGTATATGCCCAAGCCGGATCGTAATAATATCTCGTTTTGAGCAAAAAAGGGATTAGACCCGTCTGCCAATCATGGCAATGCACGATATCCGGATGGAAATCCATATACCGCACAGCCTCCATCACCGCGAAGCAGAAAAACACGAATCTTTCCGCGTCGTCGCCATAGCCATACAAACCTTTGCGTTTGAAATAATGCTCGTTATCGATTAAATAATAGGTCACGTCGTCAAACTCTGCCCTTAGCAAGCCGCAATATTGATTGCGCCAGCTGAACGAAACCGTAAAATGAGCGACCTGCTCAAACTGCCCAATAAGCGCAGCCGGAATCTCATCATATTTCGGTAATACGACTCTGGTATCAACGCCCCGCTTGTTCAGCGCCTTAGGGAGCGCCCCTGCAACATCGGCAAGTCCGCCTGTCTTCGCAAGCGGTACCGCTTCAGAGGTTGCGAACAAAATGTTCATAGGATTCTCCTTTCTTATGGACGCCGCATCAGCAATGCATCAACCCAATCAGAAACAGCGATCTGGTTCCTATCGCGGTGTATAGCATCAATCGCGGCCATGAATGCATTTATATGATTTTTCGTTTCCCAGCCAAAAACGGCGAGCTTGCCGCTCCTCGTATATCCCTCTCGGCCTCAACTCGAACGTCCTTGTCCAAAATGCTGTGCTGCAAAAAGCTGTCCTCGCCAATAATGCCGTTTTGCATGACGATGCTGTTGCTTACGACAGCACCCTTCTGAACATGTACGCCTCGGAACAGAATGCTGTTGACGACAGTGCCTTCAATCCGGCAGCCGTTTGCGATCAATGAATTCGTTACTTTGGAGCTTCCTAAGTAACGTGCAGGAGGCTCATCTTTGACCTTCGTAAAAATAGGCCCCGGTTGATAGAAAAGCTCCTTCCAGACGTCCGGATCTAGCAAATTCATATTGTTGCGATAATAGCTGCCAATCGTATTGACAACGCCTAAGTAACCCTCGTACATATATCCGTATACCTTCAATTGATCCAATCTCGAGAAAATGGCATGCCGAACGAGATGATCCTGCCCTTGTGCCAGCGAGGTTTCAACCAGCTCCATAAGCAGATCCTTCCTCATGACATACATCTCCATGGAGTTGATGTCGCTTGACATGCGGCCATAGTGATCCTGGATTGCCGTTATGCGGCCTTCGTCGTCCATTTTCACCTTTCTGGCTTTGCCGGTGAGCAGATCTTGCTGCTGCTTGCAGACAACCGTGATGTCAGCTTCGCGCTCCAGATGGAACTGAATAACCTTCTCGAAGTCGATATTGCAAACCATATGACTGCGAGTAATAACGACATAGTCTAGCGATGCGCGGTTGAAATAATCACGCTGCTGATAGAAATGATACAAATCGCCGCGGCTAATTTCTTGAATATCGTCCGTAGCAGGCGGCAGAACGAATAAGCCGCTTTGACGATGCTGCAAATCCCAATGCTTGCCCGATCCGAGGTGGTCCATAAGCGAACGGTATTTGGTATGCGCGAAGACGGCTACTTTCGAAATGCCGGAATTGACCATGCTTGACAGTACGAAATCGATGAGGCGGTACCTAGCGCCAAATGGAACGGTTGCGAGGCAGCGGCCTTGCGTCAAGCGCTCCAGCTCATCCGTCTCATGGATTAAATTAATGACGCCCATGACTTTATGTTTCATGAGTGCTCCACCTCCTGCAGCAAATGGTCGTTGGTTACAAATTGATCCACAGCGATAACCGTAATGGCATCGTCATCAGGGCTTCCGATAGTTACGCCAGCTTGTATGACCGCACCTTCGCCTATAATAGCCCGATATATGCGTGCCCCTTCACCGATTCGCACGTTCGGCATGACGACGGATTCCGAAATAACCGTATCTTTGCCAGCCTTAACCCCGTAGAACAATACGGATCGATCCACGCTGCCTTCAATCAAGCACCCTTCCGTAATTAAAGAAGCGGAAACCTCGGCGTGCGCTCCGATATGCTGTGCAGGCTGATTCGGGTTTACGGAGTATATTCTCCATTCATCATCCGCGAGCTCCAAAGGAGGCTCATCAGCCAGGAGATCCATATTCGCTTCCCATAGGCTCTCGATTGTGCCGACATCCTTCCAATATCCTTTGAACGGATAGGAATGCAGCCGTTTGCCGTCACGCATCATCGCAGGGATGAGATCCTTGCCGAAATCATGGCTAGAAGTACGGCTTGCTTCATCATAGATCAAATACTTTTGCAGTTCGGACCAAGTAAAAATATAAACGCCCATGGAGGCGATATTGCTCGTTGGATTTTTCGGTTTTTCTTCAAACGCCGTGATGCGGTCCTCGTCATCGATATGCATGACGCCAAAGCGGCTAGCTTCCTTCCAGTCGACCTCGATACCAGCAATGGTCACATCGGCGCCGGAGCGCTTATGATGCTGAAGCATTAATTCATAGTCCATTTTGTAAATGTGATCGCCAGAAATAATAAGGACATACTCCGGATTATAAGGTTCAATGAAGGACATATTTTGATAAATGGCATTAGCGGTTCCTTTGTACCATACGCCGCCTTTTTGCTTCATGAACGGCGGCAATATCGTCATGCCACCATCCCTTCTATCCAGTCCCCAAGGGCTTCCGATCCCCAAGTAACGGTTAAGCTCAAGCGGTTGATATTGGGTAAGCACGCCTACGGTATCAATTCCTGAATGAGCGCAGTTGCTCAGGGTGAAATCGATAATTCTGTATTTCCCGCCAAAATAGACAGCTGGCTTCGCCAAATCCTTCGTAAGCACACCTAATCTTTTACCTTCTCCGCCTGCGAGCAGCATAGCGATCATTTCTTTACGGCCCATGGACACCAACTCCCTCTCAATGTGTGTTCCCCGAATCTAAGGTGATGAACAGGAATGCCAAGGGGGGTAAATGAAGCGTAATGCTTTGTTCGTGACCGTGCCAAGAGACCCGTTCGCTATTGTAGCTCTTCTGTACAAGTGATTCCGTTCCGCCAAATTGCTTGTCGTTGCTATTCATTAAAGAGCGATAAGTGCCTGGCTCTGGAACACCGATACGAAATTCCCCGTAGTCATTCCTAGAGAAATTGGCAAGTACGACTGTAAAGTTCGAATTGCCGCGGCGGATAAAGGATATGACGGATTGCTCCGCATTATGAACGTCAATCCATTCGAAGCTGTCATGTTCGCTGTCCCGCTCCCAAAGCGAGGCTTGGTCGACGTACAGGCGGTTTAGCGTTTTGACGTAATGGTGCATGCTTTTATGCATATCGTATTCCAGCAGCATCCAGTCCAGCATGTCGCCGTCCTTCCATTCGTCATACTGGCCCCATTCGCTGCCCATAAATAAAAGCTTCTTGCCTGGATGGGTCATCCAAAAACCGTAAAAAAGCCTCAATTGGGCGAATTTCTCTTCGTAGCTTCCAGGCATTTTGTTCAATAGTGAACGTTTTCCATGCACAACCTCGTCGTGCGAGAGGGGTAGAACGTAATTTTCAGAAAAAGCATAAAGGAGCGAAAATGTGATGAGATGGTGGTGGCTTGAGCGTTCGGACGGATCAAGCTCCATATAGCGCAGCATGTCGTTCATCCAGCCCATATTCCATTTAAAATTGAATCCGAGGCCGCCTTTGTAGGTCGGTGACGTAACGGCAGGCCATGCGGAAGAATCCTCAGCAAGCATAAGCGTATCGGGGTAATAATGAAACACGGTTTCATTGAGCTTCTTGATGAAGCGGAGAGCATCCAGATTGTCTGGACCGCCTAAGTAGTTGTAAGTATGCATTTCGGGCGGTTTGTCCATGTGCAGATTAATCATGCTGGCAACAGCGTCTACACGCAAACCGTCAATATGGTACATTTCCATCCAGTACATCGCATTCGAAATGAGGAAGCTGACGACCTCTTCCTTGCCGAAATCGAAAGCAAGCGTCCCCCAGAGCGGTTTCTCGGCTCGTTTGGCATCCGCCCCTTCAAAGATGGGCGTACCGTCAAACAGGCGCAAACCGTGGTCGTCTTTGCAGAAGTGGCCGGGAACCCAATCCAGTATGACGCCAATTCCGGCTTGATGGCATTTGTCGACGAAGCGCATCAGCTGCTTTGGGGTGCCATAGCGGCTCGTCACGGCGTAAAAGCCCGTAATCTGGTAGCCCCATGATTGATCCAAAGGATGCTCGGCGATCGGCATCAATTCGATATGCGTATAGCCCATTTCAGCGACATACGGAATAAGATCATCTGCCAATTCTTCATACGTAAAAAAATCTTCTTTTCCTTTGATTTTCCATGATCCGGCGTGAACTTCATAGATTAGCAGCGGGTTGGTGTAGGCGGGAAGCTTCTGTTTCTTCTTGCTCCACTTGGAGTCCTTCCACTTGTAGCCGCTTAAGCTTGTCACAATAGAGGCTGTTCCAGGACGGCGCTCCGCGAAGAAAGCGAATGGATCTGCTTTCCTGATCATGCTGCCATCCGGCGTAACGATTTCGTATTTGTACAATTCGCCTTCTCCGATGTCAGCGATGAACAAAGAAAAAATGCCTGTATCATCGATTCTTTCCATCGCGTGTTTGATACCTGACCATTCGTTGAAACCGCCGATCACTCGGACATTTGCAGCTTGTGGAGCCCAGACTGTAAAACGAACGCCGTCTGTACCGTCCACTCGAACGGGGTGAGCACCCATAAAACGGTAGCTGTGGTAGGAAGTGCCTTGATTAAACAAATATAAGTCCTTGTGCGAAAGCCCGTTAGGTGCCGTTTGAACCATTCTTTGGTTTCACCCCCTGTTGGATGATCAATGACGAGTCAGAATCAGCAGAGCTTGCTATACTTTATCCACATTATACATGGTTTGGTGAAAAAAACACAGTCGTTTTCATAGAATTCGACAGTTTAATTTAAGTCATGTCAGTTTAAGTAACATTACTCTGACTCGACCCCATAACACGCTGGATATAATAGTGCTTCGCGCAGAATCCCTTCGTTATTGACGCTTTGGTGCAATTTACCCATTTGCAGTTGGAGACCTGCTTTACTCTGCGAGGCCTGACTGTATTCGGATCTCCGTGCCTAAGTAACCGCTGGTGATGCATCGCACACAAATCTTTCGCTTTAATTGGCTTCAAACAGTTTTCTATGCTGCAATGGTTCATGTTCAGTCCCCCTGAGTGCTGCCTCTATGATAATTTCTGAATGCATGTATTATCTGCTATCATATTATCGGGAAACTGAATTAGAATAAAGCCTGCTGTACGTTTATTACAGGCGGTTTAGACCAATCTAAACGCCATATGCACCGTGTAGGTATACATTAAGCTACCGAGTTTAATTAATTAAACCAAAATACCGAATCTGAAACATGCACGGAAATGTCAAATTCACGTACTTGTTTGTTGCTATCGTCTATTTTATACTTTTAATTGATAATTAGGTAAAAGAATGGAAATATGAGGAGTGTTTGTTTTTGTCGATTTACAGTCAAGTTTTTCAATTGCTGCATCAGCCCATGCTTATTTTGGGTCAAAATGAGCATGGGGTCCGGGTCGTGGATGCCAATCAGGCATTTCTAAGACTTTCAGGCTATACGCTGACGGAGCTTCAGTCCAAAAAGGGACAATATCTCTTACAAAAATACAATATCGATACAACCGTTCAGGTTTTAAAAAGCGAAGTACTGTTGCAAACGAAGCTTAAACAGCAAATTTCCGTGCGCATTGACCAGCAGCCTTTGCCGGCTTGCTCAGAGGACCACTGTACCCGTTCCTTTGTCATTTTCGAAGATTTGACCCCCTACAAATGGATCGAGCAGCAAGCGGAGAAAAATAAAATATTGATCAGCGGTATCGTAGACCGCCAGCAGCATATCCGATTTTTGAGAGATAGCTTAGCGCCGCTATTATTTGAACCCGATCAAAAAATGCAAAATGAAACGCTTATGCAATTCATAGCTGATTCCGAGCATGTGAAAATCATGAAAATCATTCAGGAAACCTATCTGCTTAAGAAAGAAAGAAGCTTAACGCTCAAGACTAGCAAGCTTAGCGGAATCGAATTGGAGCTCTCGGTCACTTTCGCCCCGATTGTTGACGGATTCGGCGAAGCGCATGAGTTCGCGTTTGTAATATGGGATTTGAAGCCAGTCGACGATAAGATTGACGCTTCATTGAAGCTTCGCATATGGATGGCAAAACGGGATATGACAGCCGGCCATTTGTCGACGGTAACGGGCATTTCCATTCAAACGATATCCAAGCTGCGCAATGGCAAAATATTAAAGCCCCAAAGACTCACAGCAGAGCTGATCGCTTCGGAGCTTCAAGTGGACGTGCAAGAAATTTGGTTAGAGGTTAGAAAATAAAACTACCGGATAAAGCTTGTAAGCTCATCTGTGTACAAGAGATGCAGCTCATGCATCGCCCTTGTACAAGCGGTGTAGAACAATTTCCGTTCGCTTTCGCGCCCATAATGCTCTTGATTGGCGTTCCCGATGATTACAGCATCAAATTCAACGCCTTTTGCCAGATAAGAAGGTATGACGATTATACCTTTTTCGAACGTGACGGTTTCCTTCTCGATTAACCTTGCGCTAGGCAAATAAGGGAGCAATGCGGTGTGCATGCGTTTGCCCTCTTCCGCTGTTTTGCAAATAACGGCTATTGATGAATAGCCCGTCTCCACCAGCTTGTTGACACGGCTGTAAACCTCGCTCGCGATTTGCGCCTCGGCTTCCACCTTAGTAATCGTCGGTTCTTCTCCATCACGATTGAACGGCTCGATAAGGTCTCCGCCTTCGATCATCTTACTTGTGAATGCAACGATCGGCCGGGTAGAACGATAGCTCCGTGCCAAAATGATTTTTTCGGTTTCTTCCTCGCTGAACAGATCGGCTAACGGATCAAAGCCGTTGCCTGATACTGCATGGGCGAATATCGACTGATTGAGATCCCCTAAAACGGTCATTTTGCAATTCGGGAAAATGCGCTTGAGATAATGATATTGGAAAGGCGAATAATCCTGAGCCTCGTCAATGAACAAGTGCTTCACAAGCGTATTCGTATGAAAACCCTCCAGCTTTTCTTTTAAATATAAGTAAGGCGTCGCATCCTCATACAAAATTTCGCCGCCGTTAAGCTTAGCCAGCGTTTGCTCGCTAATATCCGCCCAGTTTTCCGGCAGCTCGTGCGAACCTTCAAACGCTTGCTTAAATGCTGCGGTATCGGATTCGAACAACCGCTTATAGATCATTGGAACATCCAAGAAGAGCAATCGCTTCACGCGTTTTCTCAGCTTTTTGAATTTCTCCTGCACGACCATCGCTGCCAAAAAGTCCCGCTCCGCATCAAAATCATCAAAAGAATTGCCGGCAAACCGGTTTTTCCGCTGCAATTCATCGAACGCCTTCGCGTACGCTTCCTGATCGAGCAGCTCGATCTCCTCATGCACCCAATCCTGCTCGCGTTCCTCGCGGCTGAGCCTCGTCAGCTCCTTCAGCATCCACTCCGCGGTTAACCGCATTCGATTGCCGATAGATACCGTCCGGTCCAGCTTATAAAATTGCTCTTCAATCGCCGCTTCGCTGATTAGGGAACGTCCCTTAAAGTTGATCGATTTGAAAGAGAGACCAGCTTCACTAAGACCAGCAGCATAGCTGTCAATCAAATGCATGAAGGAAACGCCCGATTTATACGTAATGCCGTCGATTCTTGCCTCATAGCCCGGATCGCTTGTTTCTGCTAGGGTATACTCCATTTGGGAAAACGGATCTTCGAGTGCAAACGTTTTGCCCAGCCTATGCTCCAAATATTGCTGGTACGTCGTTTGCTGCATATTTTGCTCGCCTAGTTCGGGCAGAACGGTTGCGACGTAGCTGTTGAACATGGGGTTTGGCGAGAACAAAACGATTTGATCGGCTTGCAGAATGCCTCGGTAGCGATAGAGCAAATAGGCGACACGCTGCAGCGCGGCAGACGTTTTGCCGCTACCAGCCGCACCTTGAACAATCAGCAGCCTAGCCCGCTCATTGCGGATAATTTGGTTTTGCTCGCGTTGGATCGTAGCCACGATGCTTTTCATTTGAGCATCAGACTGCTTGCCGAGCACCTCCTGCAGCAGCTCATCGCCAATCGTGACTCCTGTATCGAACATGCTGCGTATTTGCCCGTCACGAATGATGAATTGGCGCTTGAGTGTCATCTCGCCCTTGATCTTCCCGCTTGGCGTTTCGTACGCAACCGGTCCTGGACCCGAGTCGTAATAAAGGCTGGAGACGGGTGCGCGCCAGTCATAGATGAGATACTCATAGCCGCTGTCATCAAGAAGAGAGCCCACTCCTAAATAGATGGGATCGGCCTTTTCCTGCCCCTCCTCCGCTAGGTCAATCCTTCCGAAATAGGGGGAGTGCTCGAGCTTCAACAAAGTTTTCAGCTGTTCTTCAATATGGCGATGGCTGCGCTCCCGCTCCGAGAGCACCTCCGCTTGCTGCTTCATGCTTGCGTGCGATTCAGCAGATTCCGCCGCATCCTCGAAATTCAACGTTACGTCATCCCAAAAATTACGCCGTATGTCCACGATATCGTCACGCATGCCGCCTACCTGTGCTTGAAAATCCTCAATTCGAGTTCGAATCACTTCCGTTACTTGATCGACGCGCTGCTGCTCTATCGTTCGTTCCTTATTAACATTCGTCACGAAATCACTCCTTACGGATTAGTTATGCATTTGGATAATTAGTTCGCCTTCAAAACGGTATCATCCATTTTACCATCTTCTGCCGATCAATGAAATGCGGCGAAAACTATTGCCGAGGCTGATAGTACCGTTTATAATGACAAAGGCAGAAATGGAAGCAACCAGACTCGCCTTGATGCAATCCGCGGTTCGCAAACTCCCGCGTTATCAAAACTAGGAGGTAACAAGCAGTATGTTTAACTTGTGGTTTGGCGCGATTTTTATGCTCGTGCATTTTTCGCTATTTCTTCTTTCCTATCGGTTCTTCGGACGAATAGGCATCTATGCTTGGATCGGCATGGCAACCGTGCTTGCCAATATCCAGGTCGTCAAAACCGTTGATATCCATGCCTTTGGCATCGTCATTGCCATCACGCTTGGCAATACGATGTATGGCACCATTTATTTGGCTTCAGACTTGTTGAACGAGAAGTACGGTGAGAAAGCTGCCAAAAAAGCGGTTTGGTTCGGTTTCTTCACGCTGGTTGCCACGACCGTTATTATGCAGATGGCTCTCCTCTTTCATCCGTTAAACGAACCATTCCCACTCGAAGTGCAAGGCGCGCTTGAAACCTTATTCGGTCTAATGCCGCGTATCGCACTCGCCAGCCTTTGCGCCTATTTCGTAAGCCAGTTTCTGGATGTAAGGATTTATTCGTTTCTTAAGCGAGTTTGTCCTGCCCCAAACCAACTATGGATTCGCAACAACGGCAGCACGGCGGTAAGCCAGTTGGTGGATACGTTTATTTTTTGCACGATTGCCTTCGCGGGAGCTCCTGGCTATGACAGCAAGCTATGGCTTTCGATTTTCCTGTCGACCTATGTCATCAAATTTATCGTATCGATCTGCTCAACGCCGTTTCTGTATGCGGCAAGAGGTTTTGTTTTCAAAGAAGACAACACCCTATAGGGGTTGGAAAAGCGGGATGCCTACTACCAGGCATCCCGCTTTGTCTCCAAACAGCTTAAGGCATAAATCCGATATCATCCAGCATGATCTTGCCGGGACCGTCCAAGAAGCGGAACGTAATCGATTTAATTTCATTCACGTCTATAGACGTATTATCATAGCTGAACTGTTCCAGCGGCAAGGTGAACGTTTGAAATACAGGCTCCGTTGACTCCTTGTATTTCTTGTTTTTCATTCGATCTTCAAGCCAAGAGTACGTCATGAACGAGGTGTACACTGGCGGTACAACGGGCATAAGGTCCGCTATCTCTACCTCTGCACGCTCACCCTCGGTCGTCGTTACTTCAATTTCAACAGCTGGAAGCGGCGGAAGCCCGATTTCGTTAGAGCGCTCCGCGTCTGCAGCTTCCGCTTTCTCATCAGCCAAGAAATCACGCTCCAAGTTTGCCATCGAGAAAACAAGCTTTGTACCGGTCGTATCCTCGTCTTGCAAGCTTGTTTCCATGGGGAGCTCAAGCTCATATTGTGCGCCAGCCTCATCCCATTCCAGCTCCATGCCTTTCGTACCTTTGTTATTGCCGTCTCGATCCTCAGCAGCTGCTATGCTCCAATCTGTCATGCCCGAAACGGCAGCCTTCCCGCCGTTTTTCAGCACCGTTTTCCCTTTGCCGTCGTCATAACGCGTTATAGCCTCAAAGCCCGACGCTTCATACCGGTTAATGTACGATGTTTCTGGCAGCCATTCCAGCCCGTAGCGATAATCGGCAAAAAGAGGCTTGTAGCTGGACTCTCCCAGCAGCGTCGCCTGAAGAAACGCTGATACGTACACCTTGGAAATAAGACGCTGCTCATCCGCTTGCAGCAGCTCTTTGCGATTCAAAAACAACCCACCCGGCGGTCGTTCATCCATTCTTCCCCATGCTGAATTAAACTGGCTATGATTCGCATCAGCTATATATAATGCCGCCTTAAACCGATCCGAATCGTACGAAAAGGTTGTACGCCCATACTGGCGGTCACCATAAAAGTTGTTTACGTCAGCGTCTCTAGCGCCTTGCAGCGTCAAATAGTTGACGCCCGACAATCTCGCCGATTTATCGTCTACCTGCTTATCTGTCGGGGCGATGGCAACAACGGACTGAATCGTAATATCGCTTAAGCTACCAAGGGTTTGATCCTTGCTGAACCACTTATCGGCATCAGCAGCCATGGCCACAGCTTGGCCGCCTCTCGAATGGCCAATCATTGCAACCTGATCAAAATCAACTTGATCTGAAAGCGGATTTCCCTCCGATTCATGAAACGACTTGATTTGCTGCAAATGCTTGAGCAGTACCCATGCCCGTACCTTCATGTCATTGTTCGGGATTCCTGACCAAACGGAATAATTCAAAAAATTCTCATCTACGGATACCGCTATGATGCCTTTGCTTGCAAGGAGCTCGCCTAGATAGCCGTAACCGCCATCCGAGAAATCCTCCATGAGGTGATTCCCATGAACGATAAGCGTTAGCGGGAATGGGCCATCGCCTTTTGGCATCCAGACACGCCCGTTAAGCGGAAGCTCCTGCTCATCGAATCCCCAAAACCATGTTTTCAGCTTTGACCATTTGGTAATGTAAGCAGTTGCATCGACTTGATTCGATTGGATATCTACATTCTCGCCGAATATTTTCCTATGCTTATCGTAGCCGCTGCCATATGTGAAGGCTTGAACCGCATATGCGCCTGTCTCAGCAGGGTTTGCCGCATCCGGCAGGACAATGCCGCTTGCCTCGGCAAACTCGCGCTGAGGGGTTGCTGCTGCCCCCGTCCAATCTACGGCTTCATAGGCAATAACGACGGAGGCGGCGAATAACAGGCCAATCGCTGCTTTGCTGCTTGGTCGTATGTTCAGATGCATGAGCAGCGCCAGCAAATACCCCATCCCTAAGCCGATCAAAGTAAAAATAACGGAAAATAGAATAGACATGATGATGCCGAGCTCCGCGAAATATAAAATCAAATAAGTTTCCACGGCTGCGTAAAGGAATGCCGCCGTCAGCTTGCGAGGCAATGGTACGTACATGATGGCTAAAAGAAATGAAACCAACTCGACAGCCAGGCTCATTACGATAATATTAACCGATAGGAAAGCAAGAATATCGATAGCTGTACCAAAACCTGTCGGCATGCCAAGCACTGCTGCGAGCATAGCCAGCGAGGCAAAAAAAACAACGCTTCCCGCAGCGACACGCGAGCTGTACCCGTTGCGTTCGTTCCGCGCAGCAAATCTCGACTTTATCCAGGCATACGTTCTTCTCCGCCTGCTTATCGGCGTTTCGGCATATTGATGCAGCCCGGGCTGTTCAGGAACATGCGGCTCTAATTCCATAGAGCACCCTTCACGGTTAGCCAGCTACGGCCTTCCCGGCGTTCAATCTCGACTGGCACGGAGAAAAACTCGCTCATTAAGCCTGACGTCAGCACCTCGGATGTATCGTTAGCCGCAAACACTTGTCCTTCCTTGATCAGCAGCGTTTTTGTGAAACAAGGCAATATCTCTTCTACATGGTGAGTCACATAAATGATCGTTGGCGAATGTTCCTCTTTGGCTACGCTAGCAATCATATGCAGCAATTGTTCCCTCGCAAATACATCTAGACCGGTACACGGCTCGTCTAGAATGAGCAGCTTTGGCGAAGCCATCAGCGCCCTTGCGATTAATACGCGCTGCCTCTCCCCTTGAGAGAGCGTATCGTAAGTACGGTTCATCAAAGCCGTGCAGCCCAACGAGCCCATCAATTCTTCTGCTTTTTCCTGATCCTCGGCATCCGTATGATCGTACAGGCCAATCGTAGCGAATTTCCCGCTAAGCACGATTTTTAACGCGGTTTCGCTGCCATATAATTTCTGCTGCAGAGAAGTGCTCACCCAGCCAATGCTTTTTCTAAGCTCGCGCAAATCAAATTCGCCGAATGTCTTGCCAAGAACCGACATCCTTCCCTCCGTTGGCCAAATATATCCGTTGATCATATTTAGAAGTGTCGTCTTGCCCGAGCCGTTAAGTCCGAGCAGGCACCAATGCTCGCCAGTTTTCACTTGCCAATGAATCTCCTTCAATATCCGTTCGCTGCTGCGATCCCATGAAACGCTTTGTATATCTATAATCATCGTTAGCACTCCTGTTCATTGACCATGGCTGTCTCTAAAAATTTGACTTCGATTATCATATCGCCCATTATTATAATACAACGTTTCCAATCATGCACGGAACGTGCCGTCCATAACTCTACCTAAACCTATACATATTAGTAATATCAGGAGTGAACTTGCAAATGAAAACCAACCAACTGAAGCAATGGGCTCATTTTTTTCTTACTTATAAATTTGCGCTTGATGCCGTAGAAACGAAGCTTAATATTCTGAATGAAGAATTTCAATTTATTCACGACTACAACCCGATCGAACATATGAAAACCCGAATTAAAGCTCCGGAGAGCGTCATGCAGAAGCTGCAGCGCAAAGGCCTGCCGATCACGCTGGAAGACGCGAAAGAGCATATTCGGGATATCGCCGGCGTACGCGTGATATGCTCCTTCTCGACCGATATTTATCAGATCGTTGATATGATAAGCAAGCAAAGCGACGTTCGCGTTGTCGAGTTGAAGGACTATGTCATCAACCCGAAGCCTAACGGCTATCAAAGCATCCATTTACTCATTGAAATTCCTGTTTTTTTGACGGACCGTACAGAAAACGTACTCGTAGAAATTCAAATCCGCACAATAGCGATGGATTTCTGGGCAAGCCTTGAGCACAAGATCTATTATAAATTCAATGAACAAATTCCGCCACATATTCAAGAGCAATTAAAAGGCTCAGCCGATATGATTCATCTCCTTGACAGGCAAATGCTAGCGCTTAACGTGGAGGTGCAGAAGCACCGCGAGCAAGCGCTCAAATAAAAAGAAGCTCCGGCCCATGGAAAAGGGCGGAGCTTCTTTTGTTATGATCCGTTAGGTTATCGCGTAATAAAGCGGAACGATGATTAAATTCAATGCCAATGCTATTAGTCCGATTGCCATAGACCAACCTCCGAGACCGCGAGCGCCTTGCCGGTAAGCCATGAAGCCCAGCACCGTCGCCGTAGCTCCCATCAATACCGGCCAAATAAACCATGACGCAATCGCAAAAACCAGCGATACCCATCCAAGCGCATATCCGCCCGATCTCGTATCTGCCCGTTCCGCTCTCTCCACATGCCGATCTTCTCTCCGCTCCGTGTTCATGACTGGATTCCCCACTGCAAAATCCGCAGCCATTTCTTCATTTACATCAAGCAAGCGATCCGTCCCCATAACAGGAAGGCTTGTTCGTGCCGACCGATCTCGATCATCCAACAATTTTTTATAATCGTCTTCATAATTGCCCATCGATCATCACTCCTTAGGTTTGAAAGTCAAGCAGCACGTGGACTTGGATTGCTCGGCTTCATCTTGATGGAATAAGCCAAGCTCGTCTCCAGCAAATTCTTCGTTGAAATGGGCGCCTGCATGCTGATCGATTTCAATATTGATTGCACTCGCTCCGCAGTTGTTGCCTTCCTTCCAGAAGCTGCAATTCGCTACACTACATGACACGCCTTTCGGCATAAAAAATCACCTCCACTATCAAGTTTCCCTGAGTGGAGGTGATTCATTCTGCCTTATTTTTGTCCTTGCATGCGGCGCTGCGTCATATAATCGTTTTCGTAATATGACAATTCGTCACGCAGCTCCTCGAATACTTTGGATACGCTAAGTACGATGCCGCGTGATTCGCGAGTAGGCTTGAAGCGGAACCGGATGGCATCCTGGCCCGTATAGGCGTAACGGCCATCCTCGGAGTAGCACTCGTTCTTCGGATAGAAAAACGCGCTTACGCATTGATGGTAAACTTCATACAGCACGCGTTCCGCATAATCAGTATCGAAATTGGGACGTCTGAGCAATACTCCCAGCTTTTCAACCGAGACTTCAGAAAATACCAATAAATGTCTCAAATCGGATAAAAGGCCTTTGTAGAAATTTTGAGCTTCTTCCCCATTATCTTCACCGGTTAATTGGAGCAAAGCGTTGTTATTCAGAAACGGCTCTAATTGATTAACCGCATCCTTAAGCTTCGTTCGAGTTGATTCCGTTAGCGCTTTGACGTTAGCAGTTGGCATATAGGTAGTTCCCCTTTCATAATCCAAACACGCGTAAAAACTACAATCATTATTATCGTACCACAAATTACATTGAGATGGTACTGGCGATTAACGGTTTCATTCGCATATTTTCCGCCTCGGAACCCGAACCTAAGGATTAGAATCTGCTCTAATTCAGAACGAACAATGGAGGTTTCCGAAATGCGTAGAAAATGGATTGGCGCTTTAACCATTCTAGCCTTGGCAGCTCTGCTTATACCTACGACCCCTTTATTCGCGCCTAAAGAAATCAAAAAAGAACCACAAACCTCAAGCTTCTCGGCCAAACGGGAGCATACGCTTAAGATGGCCTCGGTACAATCCGACGTGAAAGCTACGGCAATGCTCTGCGCATCGGAGTGCTCAAAAGATTTTCAGAAGCTAATGCAAGCGTCTATGGGCTCCAAAGCA
Source organism: Paenibacillus sp. J22R232 (assembly GCF_056269165.1). Lineage (NCBI taxonomy): Bacteria > Bacillati > Bacillota > Bacilli > Caryophanales > Paenibacillaceae > Paenibacillus > Paenibacillus sp. J22R232. The sequence goes on from NZ_JBWDNK010000005.1 coordinate 326,225, forward strand.
GCTGCCAGCGAGCAAATACAGCATATGATGCATGAGCATATGCATATGAATTACATCAGCTGGATCTCGGGAAAACGAAGCGTTGATCGCGGTACCATGCCCAAAACGGATAATCGTCAAATAGAAACCTACGTGAAGGATGCAAAAGCCCAGGTTAGCAAAGGGGCCAAATATGAATCGGATGCCTTAACCGCAAAGGACGGCAGCCGTTATATGGTGCTTGGTGTTCCTGACGCGAAGCATGTCGGAATTGGCGTAGTAGGCGTCATCAAGCAGGATATTCTGAAATCCGTCGAGCAGCACCAGATGCGCAACTTGCGGTTAATCCCCTACCCGGCTGAAGGAAATTACAAGATTGAATCCGTTAAACCGAATTCAACCACGGATACGACCGTGCGCAGCGGCGAGGATAACGGGAATGCCAGTCATTATCATATCCGCGATGTTGTTGTCCATTTCACGAAGCCATTGACGCCGGACGAGCTCGAACGTGTCAAAAGAGACATAAACGCGGAATCCATGAAGCAGGTTGGCGATACCTTCATCTTCCGATCGAGAAATATTGAAACTGACCAGCTCGTTCAATATTTCAAGCAGACATGGAATACCGAATATACGGAGCCGCATTATTTGTATATGACCAATGAGAGCACCTCCATCGTACCCAACGATGCCTTATACTCCGAGTATCAATGGAACTTGCCTTCCATTGAAACAGAGAAAGGCTGGAATATATCCAAGGGCAAAGATGAGGTCGTTATTGCGGTTCTCGACACTGGCGTGCAGAGCAACCACCCTGATTTGAAAGGAAAAATCACAAAAGGCATCAACATCGTTGATGAAACTGCAGAACCGGATGATGACGTCGGTCACGGCACGCATGTATCGGGAATTATTGGCGCTACCGTTAATAATAGCGAAGGCGTGGCGGGAATATCCTGGCACAACAAAATCATGCCGGTTAAAGTGCTCGACAGCAGCGGAGCGGGCTCAACCTATTCGGTTGCGCAGGGTATTATTTGGGCAGTTGACCACGGCGCAAAAGTGATTAATATGAGCCTCGGCAACTACGCGCAAGCCGATTTCCTGCACGATGCCATCAAATATGCCTATGAGCATGATGTCGTCATGATAGCGGCAAGCGGCAATGACAACACGGATCGTCCAGGCTACCCTGCGGCTTATCCGGAAGTATTCGCTGTCGCGGCAACGGATAGCAATAAGGAAAAAGCTTCTTTCTCCAATTATGGCGACTACATCGACGTGGCTGCTCCAGGCGACAGCATCGCAAGCACCTATCCTGGCAGCCAATATGCCGCGTTGTCTGGAACATCCATGGCAAGTCCGCACGTGGCTGCATTGGCTGGTCTCATTCGCTCTGTGAATCCGGAATTGTCTAACGTGGAAGTGATGGAGCTCATGAGGACTTCGGCAAGTGACTTAGGAGCTAAAGGCAAGGACGATTATTTCGGGTACGGTGAGATCGATATCGTTAGGGCGCTCCAAGCAGCTTCAAAGTTCGGCGGAGCCTTGCAAACTTATCCCGACCAAGTAAAAAGGCGGCTTGAACGAATTGCATCGCAACCTGGAAAATAAAAAATAGGCACAATAAAGCACCCGTCGCATGCGATGGGTGCTCTTTGTTAGTGTTATAAAGTCGTGCGGAAAGTTTGCCGTAAGCCGGGTTCTGTACTTCTAGTGGTCCAAACGGGAACGACCCTCCCACGATGAAGCGACAATCATCTATCTAGGCCGCACATTGCTATACGGCTCCAGCAACCAACCCGGACGCGCCTCAGGCTAAGGCTGCAGCTTAGGGGCTGCGGCGTCCTCTCGGTCTTGCTCCAGATGGGGTTTACCAGGAACATAGTCACCTATGCTCCTCGTGGTCTCTTACACCACGGTTCCACCCTTACCTGTACCGGCATAAAGCCGGCCATCGGCGGTCCATTTCTGTGGCACTATCCTTCAGCTCGCGCTGACTGGACGTTATCCAGCATCCTGCCCTGCGGAGCCCGGACTTTCCTCTCGCGGCAACAAGGCCGCCAGCGATTGTCTGTCAAACTTTCCGTGGCATCGTTAAGTATACAAGCAATCGGGCAAAAGCTCAACCCTCAAACGATTACCTAATTCAAATCGTCACCCGCTTCTCATGGATACACGGCAATTTTATATGAAAGTGAAGGGCTCTGTATGCAAGGTTGAAGCAATAGCCTTGGTTTTAGATTTGCTGTCTGCAAGCTGTTCATTCAGCCACTCCGCTACCTTGTGCTTCATGATCTTTTCGATATTGTGGCCGGGATCAATGATCGATATGCCCGCTGCAAGCGCATCATGCGCCGTATGATAATCGATATCTCCCGTCATCAATACGTCAGCCCCGGCGAAAATAGCATGCCTTACATATCTCGAGCCAGAGCCTCCAAGCACCGCCGCCTTCCGGATCACGCGGTCAAGCTCTCCGACTACGCGTACGGCTGGAACATCGAATACCACTTTTGCTCGCTCAGCAAGTTCTCCAAGCGTCAAGGGTTCCGCAAGCTTGCCTGCGCGTCCGAGTCCAAAGGATCTTCCCTTCAAATCAACCGGATATAAATCATAGGCAACCTCTTCATAGGGATGAGCTTTCAGCATCGCCTGTACCGTCTTGCGGTGTACGCTGTATGGAACAATCGTCTCGATTCTAATTTCTTCCGTTCGTTCAAGCTTGCCCTGTGACCCGATGTAAGGCTCTGTACCCGGCCCTGGGACAAAGGTACCCGTGCCCTTCATGTTAAAGCTGCAATTGCTGTAGCTGCCAATCTTGCCTGCTCCTGAGCGCCAAATCGCTTCTAATACCTGCTCATGATGGCTTTCGGGAACAAACACAACTAGCTTGTATAGTTTATCCGTATGGACTTCTTCCAAGGATTGTCTTCCTTCCGGCATGATGCCGACAAGGTCAGCTATCCAATCATTGATCCCGCCGTCCGCAACATCCAGATTGGTATGTGAAATATAGACTGCAATATCATTTTTGATAAGCTTCTCGTACATTTTGCCCGCTGCCGTTGAAGTATCCAGCTTGGCTAGTGGACGATAAATGATCGCATGATGTGCGATGATTAGCTCTGCTCCTGTCTCTATGGCTTCCTCGACGACTGCATCCGTTACGTCCAATGCAACCAAAACTTTTGTAATCGGTTTATTCAATGTGCCCAGCTGCAGGCCGATTTTGTCATTCTCAACCGCATAATGCTTCGGTGCTAGCTGCTCCATTAGCTGGATGACGGATTGTCCGTTCGCAAACATTGCAAAACCTCCTTAATCACATTCATTTCAGCCAGAAAATGCTCCCGCTTGATGGCCGATTCGGGCAGCTCAGAGGTCGCCAGCTGACCACAAATCCGCTCCAGCTTGTTGAATTCGTGCTGCCACTTCTTGTACAAAACCTGCTGAGGCTGACGCAGCAAGTATGGCCCCATTTGAAGCTGTACTAGAAACCATTGTTCCGCTCCAAGCTTCATCCGTTTGTTGCCCGAATGATACAGTTCATGGTTTCTTGTCTCTGCATCATCCATGCGAGCGGCATGCAGAACTTCATATATCTTCCCATCCTCTTCGATAATGCTTTCCGATTTAAGAAACCAGTTATGCTTCAACAGCCATTTGCGCACGAGCTCCTCGCCTACATTCGGCTGCAGCACAAGCTCCGTTACTCCTTCAAGCTTTCCTTCGGCATGACCCGCTTCAAGAATATCACTCATCAAGCTTCCGCCCATGCCGGCAATCGTAACCGTATCCGCTTCGTTTGGAAGCAGCACGCTGAGCCCATCTCCTTGGCGAACTGTCAGACGTGCCGTTAGGCCTGCATCAGCTCCTTGCTTTCTAGCTGCCTCGTAGGGACCGCGGTTAAGCTCTCCGGCAATGGCTGTCGGCGACACATTCGCCTGAAGCAGGTAAACGGGAAGCATGGCATGATCCGAGCCGATATCAGCTACTCGATTTCCAATTGATACATAATCCGCAATCTTCTGCAGACGTTTTGATAATTTCAACATTATACAACCCACACCATCCATCGTTTTCGCATTAAAAATAATAAGCCGCCGCCAATCGCGATTTTAATAATTAGCTGCAGCTGCAGCCAAGCCAACTCGTCAGCGAACATCACGGCATATAGCTCCGGCATGAACCAAACTAGCGAGCATGTCGCAAAGAGCACAGCCGATACGGCTTTTGACCAGCGGTGCACAAACCAACTGCCCCAACCAAACAAAGAAGCGATCGGCAGCCAGTACAGCTGAATTTCATACCACTTGGAATCCGCCGTAAACTCCGATAGGAGCCAAGCGTATACAAGGATAACCGCAAGCCAGCCGCTAAAATGCAATGCCGGTATACGTGCCGCAATTCCGTATGTAATCCAAAAGATCGCGCTGAATGCCAGTAGGCCTGTTCTCCAGCCCCAATGGTCTAGTCCATGAACGTTCAGCATGTATAACCCTCCGCCTAGAAGGAGCAGCATGCCCGTGCTGGTGATTGACAATCCGGCTGCTTCGTTACGCCCTCTCAGACGTTGTCCGATGCGTAAAAAAACAACCGTTCCAAGCGCTACGACAGCCATTTGCAATAGCGGATGAAATTCGTTAAAATAAAGCACAACAAAGGAAATTAAGGTAAAAGTTCCAAATGTAAGGATCCATTGCATTCCCGTCGCTTTTTGCACAGCAGCAATTGCTTTTCCTACTGTATTTTGCTGTTCTTTGTTCGTATGGATCGTTTCTTGATCAGCATATAAATTCAGCAGAAAGTCACAGTATTGATCCGGAAGCAGCTTGCTGCGTCTCCAATGATCAATTTCTTTCACGATAATTTGCCGACGATCCTCATTCATCGTATTTCGCTGTCCTTTCGGTCCCGATTGATTGATTAATTGGCCTAAATCTAGTTAGATGCTGTATGAGGCCCGCTCTTTAGAAAAAAGACCTCGCTGCAAGAGCAGAAAGGTCAATATCCCAAACATATCGTATTTATTCAAGAAAATCCTTCAACCGCTTGCTGCGGCTTGGATGGCGAAGCTTGCGCAGTGCTTTGGCTTCAATTTGGCGGATACGCTCGCGAGTTACACCAAAAACCTTGCCTACTTCTTCAAGTGTTCTCGTACGGCCGTCATCAAGTCCAAAACGGAGACGCAGCACGTTCTCCTCACGCTCGGTCAAGGTGTCCAGCACATCCTCAAGCTGTTCCTTCAGAAGCTCATAAGCCGCTGCATCAGCAGGAGCAAGCGCTTCTTGATCCTCAATGAAGTCTCCCAGATGGGAATCGTCTTCTTCCCCGATCGGCGTTTCAAGCGATACTGGCTCTTGCGCTATTTTCATGATTTCCCGAACTTTTTCCGTACTTAGCTCCATCTCGGCAGCAATTTCCTCTGGCGTCGGTTCACGCCCAAGCTCCTGCAGCAATTGACGGGATACCCGAATCAATTTATTGATGGTTTCCACCATATGAACCGGAATCCGAATTGTACGTGCTTGGTCAGCTATCGCGCGAGTAATGGCCTGACGAATCCACCATGTAGCATACGTACTAAATTTGAAGCCCTTTTGGTGGTCAAACTTCTCAACAGCTTTGATTAAGCCCATATTGCCCTCTTGGATCAAATCGAGGAACAACATTCCACGCCCTACGTACCGCTTCGCGATACTGACGACCAACCGAAGGTTTGCTTCAGCCAGTCTACGTTTAGCCTCTTCGTCGCCATTCTCGATACGCTGCGCCAGCTCGACCTCGTCATCCGCAGAAAGAAGCGGAACCCGACCGATTTCTTTTAGGTACATCCGTACAGGATCATTAATTTTAATGCCTGGCGGCAATGCAAGATCATCATCGAAATTAAAGTCATCCTGCTCGCGCTCTTGCTCTTCCCCTTGGGCAGCGAGTGGATTTTCTTCATCGTTTTCGTTCAGTACCTCAATCCCAAAATCATCGAGCTGTTCGAAAAATTCATCAATTTGTTCAGGATCCTGATCGAACGGAGCCAACTTATCCATAATTTCTTTATACGTCAAAGATGACCTCTTCTTGCCTTGTTCAATCAACTGATCCTTTACATGATCCAGTTTTTGTTCGGTATCTAGTTCAGTATGTTGATCATTCGCCATATTCCGACTCCCTCCCCCCTAGAAACGATCTTCCTGTCGCCCTTTAAGCTGTCTCTCTAGGGTTATAATCTCACTTGCTATTTGTGCTGCTGCCAAAAAATCTCCGGTACGCTCAGCACGCACCATTTCTTCTTTCTTACGATCAATATCCAGGTACTGCGGAACCTTTAGGATGTCTTGAATATAAGCGTTCATCGTCGTATCGTCGAATGGAAAGTCACTGTCCATCATCAGAATCGATGCTGCCGTGCGCTCCAACCGATCGTCAAGCAGTGTTGCGATAAAACGACTCGCATCCGGATCGTAGCCTTGAGCAAAATAAGCGTATAAATAAGCAGCAAGAGCTGCGTGATCCTCTACATTAAACGCATCGCCTAATCGTTCATGAACCGCTTGTGCAACCTCCCGATCCCGCATCATGACATGCAGCAACCTTCGTTCTGCATGCGTATAAGCGGGCATTAGAGTAGGCGGTCCAGACTTTCGGGGCTTTTCATTCCTACCATTATTCCACGAATTGTCGTTATTATCCCCTTGCGGTTTCTTTTTTTGCAGCTCTAGTCTGATTTGGTGACAGTCCTGCTTCAAGGCGTCAAGAGAGATATCGAACTCGCGGGATATTTCCTTTAAGTAGACCTCGCGTTCCGTTGATGAATCAAGCTCCGCAACAATTTGTACCGCTTCAAGCAGATAGTTCTTTCTACCTTCTTCTTTTAGCAGTATATGGTTTTTCCTTGAATATATAAGCTTAAATTTTGTTACCGATACCGGCTGGTCCATCGTATCCCGCAGGAATGCTTCAGGGCCGTATTCACTTATATAATCGTCGGGATCCTTGCCTTTCGGAAGCATCGCCACCGACACTTTCAATCCCGCGCCTTCCAGCATCGGAATTGATTTGTGCGCCGCTGCTTGTCCGGCATCGTCACCGTCGTAGCAGACGATAACCTCCTCGGCTTGACGCTTCAGAATGGCGCAATGTTCATCGGTCAAAGCCGTTCCCATTGTCGCAATGCCGTTTTTGACACCGGCACTCCATGACTTGATGACATCCATGTAACCTTCAAACAATACGACCTGCTTGCTCTTGCGAATTGCCGGCCGCGCATTGTGCAGGTTATAGAGTGTTCTGCTTTTCGTAAACAGCATCGTTTCCGAGGTATTCAAGTATTTCGGCTGTCCTTCGCCTATAATGCGACCCGCAAACGCGGTAGCTTTGCCGTCTCGATCCCAAATCGGAAACATAATGCGATTGCGAAACCGGTCCACATATCCACTCCCGTCAGCTTTAGCCGAGAGCAACCCGCCTTTTTCCATCAGTGCTAAGTCGAAACCCCGATTCGTCAAAAACCGAGCAAGCAAGTCCCATTCCTCAGGCGCGTAACCGAGCATAAACTGATCGATCAGCTTATCGCTAAGGTTCCGCTCCCGCAAATACTGTTTGGCGGCTTGACCCTGCTTCGTATTATTGAGCACATGGTGATAAAGCTTAATGGTAAGCTCATGCGCCTCAATAATTTTGGCTCGGTCCGCATCATGCGGAGAGGCTTTGCTTCCTTCGGGTGAGCCCCATGTTATGGGCATTCCCGCATCGAGCGCTAGCATGCGAACGGCCTCGGGAAATGAATAGCCTTCCATTTCCTCATAAAAGCGGATGACGTTTCCGCCTTTCCCGCAGCCATAGCAATGGTAAATTTGGAGCTCCGGCGTAACTGTAAACGAGGGAGTCTTCTCCGAATGGAACGGACATAACCCCTTCATATATTTGCCGTGCTTCGTGAGATGAACGTATTTCCCGACCGTCTCTACGATGTCATAATGCTTGCGAACCGCATCAATGATCTCCTCCGGTATTTTATTACCGTATGTCATCGTTCATCACCTTCATCCTAGTAACACGTAAATAATATTCGCTATACGTCATGGTTCTCCTGCTCATTTCGCAAAACTTTTGTCAACTTTTGTTGAAATCGATCACGATCATCGTTATTCATTGCTTTAGGCCCTCTTGTTTTGCCGCCGGTTCGGCGGCGTTTAGCAAGCTCATGCCTTCGCTCCATCAAATAATCGATGTTGTCGTTCGTATACTCTTCCCCTCGCGGAGACAATACGATTGCTCCTTTGCCGATAGCGATGCATGCCAAGCCGAAATCCTGCGTAACCACGATATCCCCACGCGCAATATGGTTAACGATATACAGATCGACGGATTGATTGCTCCGGTCGACCTGTACGATATCTACGCCTTGCTGCGGCTCAAGCCTGTGGTCATGGGAAGCAACCATCAGCACCGGAACGGAGAAAGCTCTGGCCGTTTCGCCTATTTCTGTTTTTACCGGGCATGCATCTGCGTCAACCACAATAGTAGGCTTCTCTATCCGAATAGGTGATCACCGCTCAGTTTCGTATTCTTGTCCTATACTATTATATACGGCATGACTGCAAAAAATCCTGCCGCCTGCTGTTACGGCATCCGTACATATTCCATAATCAAGCTGGCGGTTTCTTCGACAGCCCGGTGCGAGACGTCAATGATGACGCATCCGAGCTGCTTCATAATATTATCGGCATAAAGAAGCTCTTTTTCAATACGGTCCGGCGTCGCATAGGATGCATTATTTGGCAGACCCAATGCTTTAAGCCGTTCCTTCCTAATCGTATTCAGATAGGGAACGCCGATCGTTAGCCCGATTACTTTCCGCTTCGGAATTTTGAACAGCTCATCCGGCGGCTTGAGCTCCGGCACGAGCGGCACGTTGGCAACCTTGTATTTTTGATGGGCAAGATACATCGACAAAGGCGTTTTGGACGTTCGGGATACGCCTACCAATACGATATCTGCCTTAAGTACGCCTGAAGTATCCCTCGCGTCATCATATTTAACTGCGAACTCGACCGCCTCTACCTTACGGAAATAGTCCGCATCAAGCACATGGTTGAGTCCCGGTTCTTGACGAGATTTGCGGCCGGTGCGCAGTTCAAGTGTTTCTATGAATGATCCCAATAAATCAATAGCCTTTACGCCATGCTCATCGGCAAGTTTTTTCATGCAGTCGCGGAGATCCGGAATGACTAGCGTGTAGATCACGATTGCATCGACTTCCTTAGCCTGCATAATAATGCGCTGCAAGCCTTGTTCCTCTGTAATAAACGGAGCTCGGCGAATTTCCGTATGAAGCGGGTGAAATTGAGCGATTGCCGCACGCACGACAAGCTCGCCCGTATCACCAGCCGCATCGGATACGACATAGACGATTACTTCGGGATTTAAACGTGACATGATCCTTCATCCTCCTAACTACATCAATTACCAAACCAGCTTAGAGAAATCCGCGACGACGGCAATATCTTCGGCAATGCCTGCAAGGGTAGACAAACGGTTAGCGCGAACGGCCTCATCAGGTGCCATTACCATTACATTCTCGAAATACGAATGAATATAAGGCTTCAGTGCTGACAGGGTATGAACGGCTTTGGAAATATCGCCTAATGCGACGGCTTCCGTAAACGCCGGGCGCAGCTGCAGCCATTTCTCGTGCAAGTCCTTTTCCACCTGTTCGCTGAACAACGCGGAGTCCACGGTTTTCGACGCCGCTTTGGATCCTAGGTTGCTCACACGGTTGAATTGCTCGACAGTCAGCTTGAAATCATTGCGGTCCTCGCTCGCAGCCAATGCTTGAACGACGCTTGCACGCTCAATCGTTGACTTCAAATCTACAAAGCCCGCGGCCATGACCGCGTCAATAACATCATAACGAACCCCTTGCTCGGAGAGCACGTTTTTGACGCGCAGCGCGAAGAAATCCGACAAGTCTTTGCTTATATCTTCCGCTGGGCGTTTCAAGCCGCGGCTCTCGTGAACGGATAAAGCAGCAGCATATAGATCGTTTAGATGCAGCTTCAAGCCATGTGACAATATAATCTGAACGATACCTGCTGCTTGCCTGCGAAGCGCATATGGATCCTGCGAGCCGGTCGGAATAATTCCGATGGAGAAGCAGCCGACAATCGTATCTATCTTGTCAGCTAGGCTGACGATAGCGCCCGTCAATTCCGACGGAGCCAGATCGCCGGCAAAACGCGGTTGGTAATGCTCATTAATGGCTTTCGCCACGGCTTGTCGCTCTCCTGCTTTCCGTGCGTAATCTTCGCCCATAATGCCCTGCAGCTCAGGGAATTCATAGACCATTTGCGAAACGAGATCGAATTTGCAAATATCTGCCGCACGGCTAATGTCTTGCGCTTCCTGATCAGCCATCTCCAAATGCTTGCTTAAAAGATCGGCCGTAGCGCGGATGCGCCTCACTTTATCGGCAACCGAGCCCAGCTCCTCATGATAGACGATATTCTCAAGCTTGGACAGAGCATGCTCAATCGTCAGCTTATGATCCTCCTCGTAGAAAAACTTCGCATCGGACAGCCTTGCCCGAAGCACCTTCTCGTTCCCCTTGGCTACGAGCTCAATCGATTTCAGGTCACCATTGCGAACCGTTACAAAAAACGGCTGCAGCTCGCCTTCTCCGTTGAATACAGGGAAGTACCGCTGATGCTCGCGCATTGATGTAATCAACACCTCTTGCGGGATGTTCAGGAACGCTGGATCGAAGCCGCCGAATAGCACGTTCGGATACTCAACCAAGAACAGCACTTCCTCTAGAAGGTCTTCCTTGATTGCAATCTCCCAGCTCTTATCCTTGGCAAGCTGGTTGATTTGATCTACGATCAGCGTTTCCCGCTCGCTCACGTCAACGATAACATGCTGGGCACGCAAGCGTTCCACATATAGCGTGGGCTCTTCCACGGTTGTTTCCTCGCCAAGAAAACGATGGCCGCGCGTAACGTTGCCGGTTTGCACGCCTGTAATCTCGAATGGAATGACATCTTGACCGAACAGCGCGACGAGCCAGCGAATCGGTCTTACAAACTTAAGCTCGTGGCTTCCCCAGCGCATGTTCTTCGGAAAGGACATCGACGTGATCAATGACAGCAAACCTTCAGGCAGTACGGCTGCCGTTTGTGTGCCGATGCTGCTTTTCGTCGCATAAACGTATTCGACTCCCGCAAGCTCCTGGAAATACAGCTGCTCAGGCGGAACGCCTTGGCTGCGCGCGAAACCAAGCGCCGCTTTACTCCAATTGCCTTGTTCATCCTGGGCAATTTTGCGGGACGGCCCCTTCGCTTCCTCGTTCATGTCGGTCTGCTTCTCGGCTACTTCCTGAATGTGCACAGCAATGCGGCGAGGCGTAGCATATACCTGAACTGCACCATGCTCAATACGGGAATCCGCAAGCCATTTCACAGTCTTGTCCTTAAGCTGATTCATCGCTCCGCGCACAAAGCGGGCTGGTACTTCCTCTAGTCCGATCTCAAGCAACAAATCTTTAGCCATGCTGCTCCACTCCTTTCTTCAGCAACGGGAATCCTAGACGTTCTCTTTCCTCGTAATAGGTCGATGCGCAGGCACGCGCCAGATTTCTGACCCTTGTGATGTAGCCCGTTCTTTCCGTTACGCTGATCGCTCCGCGAGCATCGAGCAGATTGAAGGTATGCGAGCATTTCAACACGTAATCGTAAGCCGGGAATACGAGATTATGCTCCATCGTTTTTTTCGCTTCTTCCTCGTACATATTGAACAAGGAAAATAACATGGCCGTATCCGAAGTCTCGAACGTATATTTGGAGTGTTCGTATTCCGGCTGCTTAAAGACGTCTCCGTACGTAACGCCTTCCACCCATTCCAGATCGAACACATTTTCTTTTTCTTGGATATAGGAAGCAAGCCGCTCCATGCCGTAAGTAATCTCGACGGCAACCGGATTCGCGTCAATGCCGCCAACCTGTTGGAAATACGTGAACTGCGTAATTTCCATGCCATCAAGCCAGACTTCCCAGCCTAAGCCCCAAGCACCAAGCGTCGGAGATTCCCAGTTATCCTCGACAAAGCGAATATCATGATCATTCGCGTCAATGCCAAGCTGCTTCAGACTCTCCAGATAAAGCTCCTGGATATTGTCTGGAGAAGGCTTCAAAATAACTTGAAATTGATGATGCTGGTACAAGCGATTCGGATTCTCCCCGTAACGACCGTCTGCCGGACGGCGGGACGGCTCCACGTAAGCAACATTCCAAGGCTCGGGACCGATGGAACGCAGGAATGTCATGGGATTCATCGTTCCCGCACCCTTCTCTACATCATAAGGCTGCACTAATATACAGTTTTGTTCGGCCCAGAATTGCTGCAATGTCAAAATCATTTTCTGAAAATTCATGACTGACCCTCTCCTTCTTCGTCTGTTTTTAATTAAAAAAGCTAACCTTGCTTGAGGACAGCAGCGCAGACACGCAAAAAACTCCCGTCCCTACGTCTGCTGCCAGACGTAGGGACGAGAGTTGTAATCCCGCGGTTCCACCCTACTTGGTTAGCCCCTTATGGGCAAACCCTCTTTGTTCGATACGGCTCCAGAGTGCCTTTTCATCGCAATGTCCATCCGGGCTTTCACTTTTCCCGGCTCGCTAAGCTTGTCGACATCTAACGATTACTCTCTCCATCACTGCCCAATATTCATATTGCATTATTTTATGCTTCTTTCTGGCAAATGTCAAACGTACTCAGGCTTCTGTAGCTAAAGCCTAATGCGTAGGAGCGCCTTCCTTCAACGGATTGCTGCCAGCTTGCTTGCCAATAATGTCCTTCATGCCCGCACGGCCCATAAAGAGGACACATACGAGCGCCAGAACGGCTGGAACAAGCGACCAAAGGAAAGTAGCCGATACCGAATCAGACAATGCTGCTACGATTTTGTCCATTACGGGCGATGGAATTTCAGCTCTCTTCTCCGGTGACAGCAGCTCGCGCGCATTCTCTGTCATTTGGCCTGGGCCTTCTCCGCCAGCAAATGCTTCAGTCATCCCGCTCGTGAAATGATTGCGCTGAATAATCCCAAAAATCGTGATGCCTACCGTCATGCCTAGCGAACGGACAAAAGACATCGTCGAGGTAGCACTTCCACGTTGACGCATATCGAAGCCATGAATGGACGACATGCCAAGAACGGAGAAGGAGAAGCCGATCCCGAAGCCGGTTAAGAACATATAAAGGGATAGCATAAAACGGGTCGTGTCCGGCGTGATCGTCGATAACAAGAAAATGCCCGCAATAAAGATTACAGCAGATATCATCATTACGTTTCGATACGGCATTTTATTAGCAAGAAACCCGCCTAGCTGCGCGGCAAATACGGACCCCAGCGTCATGGGAAGCAGGGTAAGTCCCGCACTCACTGCCGTACCTCCGAATACGCCCTGCACGAACATCGGAATGTAAAGCGCAGCCGTAATGAATGCTGCTCCATAGAACAAGCCGGCGCCCGTGCTGGATGCGAACAAACGCTGCTTGAACATTTGGAATGAAATAATCGGCTCAGATGCCTTCGTTTCCACAAACAAGAATATGCCAAGCAGCACAGCAAAGCCAGCAAACAAGCCTATGATTTGCACGGAATCCCACGCAAACTCTGCGCCTCCGAGCTCAAGCGCGAACATGAGACAAACGATGGAGCCTACGAGCGTTGCAGCTCCCCACCAATCGATTTTTTGCTTCGAATGCGTTAGTGATTCTTTGTAATAAATAACGATAAAAGCCAGAGCAACCAAACCGATTGGAACATTGATGTAAAAAATCCAACGCCAGTTGATATATTCGGTCAAATAAGCGCCTGCCAGCGGTCCGAACAAACTGGAGGTACCGAATACGGCACCGAACAAGCCGCCCATCTTTCCGCGTTTTTCTGCGGGGAAAATGTCAAACACGATCGCAAAAGCGATAGGCATCATCGCTCCGCCGCCGATGCCCTGTATAGCGCGGTAAATCGTTAGCTGCGTAATCGATTCCGCCGTTCCGCACAGCACCGAACCTAGAAGAAACAATGAAATGCCCAATACGAAAAAACGTTTCCTTCCGTACATATCCGACAGCTTGCCGAAAATAGGCATTCCCGCCATTTCGGTAACCAGATACGCAGAGGTGACCCATACGTATTTGTCCAAACCGCCAAGGTCGGATACGATGGTCGCCATTGCCGTCGATACGATCGTATTGTCAATCGATGCGACGAGTATGCCCAGCAGAAGCCCGGCTACAACAAATCCCAGTCTATTTTGTCCTGTAGACATCAGGTAAATCCCTCCATTACATTACGATTCAAAAACAACCTAACCCATCATAATGCAAGCCCCATATTCCTGTAAACATGCAAAAGAAGGAGTGCTTTCTACGCCTCTAGGCGTAGAAAACACCAGTTGCATCCAGTCGGGCATTACTTGGCTTATAGCAGCTTATCAAGCTGGTCTAGGAAATTTCTGGATTTCAATTGGAGGCCAAGATGTGTATCCATGAGCTTACGCATGCATAGCTTAAGCTCGGCTTTGGTTTCCGGTTTAACCTGAATGGATCCTAGCCGTCTCATGTCCATTCTTCGAAATAATCGCAAAAGCTTGTAAGCGCCCTCTCCTAGCGGTACGGCATGAGGATCCTTTCCTTTGCACCTGGTGCATAATATCCCCCCGGCATACGGAGATAATGAGAAAGGACCTACGACGTTTCCGCAGCCTACGCATTCGTCCATCTCTGGCGCATAACCGGACAAATCCAATATGCGCATCTCGTATAGATGCGTTACGATTTGTGCGTCTTTCCCGTCTTGAAGCGCCGTGAAGCACGCTTTTAACTGCTCGAAATGGAATCCGGTCGCTTCATCATCCTGCAGCGACCGGTCTGTAAGCTCCGCTGCGTAAGATGAATACGCAGCCAAATCAAGCTTCTCACGCAAAACATGGTGAGATTCAATAATCTCACCATGATTCAGCGTGCCTAGGCCGCTGCCTTTAAAATAAACGAACTCTCCATATGTAAAAGGTTGCGCGAGCGAGGAATGCTTGCTTTTTATCTTTTTGGCGCCACGAATCAAAACTCCAGCTTTTCCATTGGTTTTCGTGAGCAGCGTCACGATTTTGTTGCCTTCACCGTAATCCATGCTTCGAATAACAATTCCCTCAACACGATGCAGCATAATGCAGACTCTCCCCTGAAAGCAGAAACGCAAGCTCGCAGTCCCATGGCTGCGAGCTTGTGTTTAGCGTTTAAAGATCAGCCTCTCAGGCTGTATGAGCCACTGCTAGGCGATCCTCTTGGTGCCTCTATTCATAAACAGTTCATACAATAATTCCAAGTGGTGACTCGCTCTATATTTCCTCTGCATCCAAGGCAGTAAGCTCGTCATCCTCGCTTGCCAACGCATCGGAGCCGCCGTCGGCTCCAAATTGATTCACTTCCTTGTAGAGCATGAAAGATTCGACATCCCCGGTTAACGTAAAATACTTCCACGAAAAATTCCGCATACGTATTCATCCCTTTCCGTCCCCTGAAATGCTGCTTCAGACGGTAATAGGATGCGATAAACCGTGCCTATCTATCCTTAACAAATTACGTCATATTTGTTTAATCGTGTCGATAACCTAAATCCTTCAGCACGCGTTCCTGATTGCGCCAATCTTTTTTCACCTTGACCCAAAGCTCCAGATAGATGCGTGATCCTAGCAGTGCTTCTATATCTTTACGCGCCTGCTTTCCAACCTCTTTCAGGAGCTCACCTTTTTTGCCGATAATAATGCCTTTTTGCGAATCACGCTCGACAAAAATAACAGCTCCGATATACACGACGCCATTCTCTTTGACACGCATGTCTTCGATGGTAACGGCAATAGAGTGGGGAATTTCTTCCCTGGTCATATGCAAAATCTTCTCGCGGATAAGCTCCGAGCATACGAACTGCTCCGGGTGATCCGTTATTTGATCCGCAGGATAGTACTGTGGTCCTTCCGGCAAATAACGGGATAGCTGCTCGAGCAGCGTGTCTACGTTATTGCCCTTCAGAGCGGAAATCGGTATGATTTCGGCAAATTCATGCAGGTCGTTATATTGCGTAATCATCGGCAAAAGCTGCTCCGGCTCTACCTTGTCAATTTTGTTCATGACAAGAAAAACAGGAGTCTTCACTTTTTTAAGCTGCTCGATAATAAATCGGTCACCGCCGCCGAGCCCCTCGGATGCGTCAATTAGAAATAAGGCAGCTTCCACTTCTCTAAGCGCGCTTTCTGCAGTCTGCATCATGTAATTGCCCAGCTTGGATTGCGGTTTATGAATGCCAGGCGTATCCAAAAATACGATTTGGGTGTCGTTCGTTGTATACACACCGTGTATTTTATTGCGCGTCGTTTGCGGCTTATCTGACATAATCGCGATTTTCTGTCCGATGAGATGGTTCATAAGCGTAGATTTGCCTACATTCGGACGACCGATAATGGCTACGAAGCCCGATCGGAATTTCTTGCTGTCACGGTCATTTGATGTTGTACGATTCATAAGTTTGTTTAACGCTCCCCGTTATCTAATGAAGCCGGCGTAAAGGCACCCGGCAATATGCCTGCTACTGTCGAAATCGTCCAATCGCCTTTTAAATTGCCCATTATAACTGGCATATCCGGCGCACAAAACTCGACTAAAACTTGACGGCAGACGCCGCACGGTGCAATCGGGCCTTCCGTGTTGCCAATTACGGCAATGGCTTGGAACTGGCCAGGCCGCTTTCCGTCCGAAACGGCCCGGAACATGGCGGTACGCTCAGCGCAATTGGTTGGGCTGTATGCGGCATTCTCGATATTGCAGCCATGATGAATTTTCCCTTCATCATCTAGAAGCGCTGCGCCTACGCGGAAATTGGAGTATGGCACGTATGCGCGTTCCATCGCTTCTTTCGCCGCCTCCAGCAAAGCGGTATAGGACTCCGATAATCCTTCATAAACCAATTTGATCCTCTCCGTTCTTGTCTCCTTATGTTATCCGGCCAGTAAACGCCATAAGGGCGGCCCAAGGATGAGCAGCCCGATAATTACTGAAATTGCTGCGGCGAACAAAACGGCTCCAGCCGCCACATCCTTCGCTGCCTTCGCTACCGGATGAATGCTCGGACTAGCCAAATTAACCGCTTGCTCGACAGCCGTATTGATCATTTCCGCGCTGATCACGATTGCGATAACGAGCAGAATAATAGCCCATTCCAACGGTTTCAGTGAAACGATCAACCCTAACGTGCAAGCCACCAGAGCTGCGAACGCATGAAACCGCATATGGCTTTGCGTACGCAGCGCGAAGCCGATACCCGAGAATGCAACTGCTAAGCTTGCCATGAACTTACTCATTAACGCGTCAAGCCGGCCTTTTGCAGGATGGCTTCCTGTTTTGCAGTCATCTCCGCTTCAGTCTCATCATCCTGATGATCGTATCCGATTAGGTGGAGGAACCCATGGACGAAAAGAAATCCAATCTCACGCTCCAGGGAATGCCCGTATTCCTCGCTTTGAGCAAGAGCGGTATCGACGCTGATAATGATATCTCCCAGCATGCCCGAGATCGGGTCGGCATCCTCTTCGTGCTCAACCTCAAATATGATGTCCAGCTCATCCACGCCGTCTTCTTGCATAGCAAACGACAAAACGTCCGTTGGCCGGTCGATACCGCGATATTCACGGTTAAGCTCGTGGATTTCCTCGTCACTCGTAAAGGTTAAAGAAACCTCACCGCCTGCAATGCCTTCCGACTCCCCGGCCAGCTGAAGAAGTTGCTCTAATTTGGAAATCCAAGCATCAGGTATTTCCTGCTTGTCCTGATCATTGCTCCATTCGAGTTGTAAGCTCATGTCAAACGCTCCTTTGTTTTTACATCTTCCGGATACTCGATCCGTGAATGGAATATGCCAATTACGCTCTCTTTCAAGGATTGTGCGATTTTATCCAATTCCTTCAGCGTCAAATCACATTCGTTATATTGATTGTCATCGAGCCGGCTTTTGATGATTTTGTGGATCATCGCTTCTACCTGCTCAACCGTAGGGTTGCGCAGGCTCCGTACCGCTGCTTCTACGCAATCCGCAATCCCGACGACAGCCGCTTCTTTTGACTGCGCTTTAGGACCGGGATAACGGAACTCGTCCTCGCTGAAAGCCGGTTCGACGCCTTGCTCCTCTGCTTGCTTAATTGCTTTGTAATAGAAAAACTTAAGCGAGGTTGTCCCATGGTGCTGCTCCGCAATATCCCTAATCGGCTTAGGAATGTTATGGCCCTTAAGCATGTCGACTCCATCCCTTGCATGAGCAACGATGATGGATTTGCTGAGCTTCGGATCAATCGTATCATGCGGGTTTTCAATATTGGACTGATTCTCGATAAAATAATTCGGCCGTTTGGTCTTGCCAATATCATGGTAGAACGAACCGACTCGGCATAGCAGGCCGTCTGCGCCAATCGCTTCTGCCGCGGCCTCTGACAAGTTGCCGACCATCACGCTGTGGTGATAAGTGCCAGGCGTCTCCGTAAGCAGCTTTCGCAGCAGCGGGTGATTCGGATTGGACAGCTCGACAAGCTTGAGAGCGGACAATATCCCGAATGTAATCTCAAAGAAAGGCATTAAGCCGATGACAAGCACCGCCGTTATCAATCCGCTGGCAAAAGCGAAAGCAACGGAGTAAATAAACGGACCTCGCTCAAGCTGCTCAGACAGCAGCAGAATCGTGAGCACAGAGAGTGAGCCAAACAAGCTAACCATGATGCCCGCCTTTAGAATCGTAGATCGCTGACTCGCCCGGTGAATGGAGAATATTGCGGCAAACGAGACGACGATAATGACAAAGCCGTATTGAAAGTCGAATATTTGATGCTGTCCCGTGTTTAATATAATGCTTCCCATTATCGCAAATAATATAGAGCTGATCATCGCAAGGTGCATATCCAGCAGAAGCGTGATTAGCATCGTGCCAAGCGCTGCGGGTGCCAGATAACCTGCGTATGGCGCAGCGTCCGTTTGAGTCAACGATATAATCTGTATCGTGATAATATTAATGAGGAATATAAGCCACAACATCAGCAGCGAAGCATTGTTGTATTTTGGCTTTATTCCGTTAATGCTTCCGGATTGATGCAAAAATGCATACAGTACGACGATAAACATAAGCGACATAATTAACAGGCCAAGCTGCGGCCAGTAATTTTTCTTATCCTGAAGCAAGGAAGAATCTACTAGCAGCTTATACAACTCAGGCGTGATAGTCTGACCGCGCTTGACGATAAGCTCGCCCTCTTTGATAACGACAGGAGGCGTGTTCTGCTTGGCCAGTACCTTGGCTTCATCCGTTGCAGCCTTATCAAGAAACTTATTCGGCATTATCGAGAACCTAGCCAGCTCCTGGACGATTTCCCTGCTCGACCGGCTGGATAACGAGCTTGCATTCACAAGCTCCGCAACTTGTGTCCGGGCCGTTTCGGCCTCCCTTAACTGTTCACCCATCAGCTTACGCACAATATCCCGAGCTACGTCGCGCATCTCGGTTAAGGTTTCTGCTGTAAGGTTGGGCATTTTGTAGAAGGTTTCTTCCGGTATCGTGTATTGCTGCTCCTTCGCGACCAGAGACATCTCCTCAAGAAGCGTGTCGTTATACGTGCCTCTGCCTTTATTGAGCTTAATGAAGGTATCAATATAATCGGAATAGCGGCCTGGGATCTCGTTCCTATAAATATCGATCTTGTTTTGGAGCGTTACTTGATCGTCCAAATTCAATTGCTCGATACGCACGAAAATTTGATCGACCAGCAATTCGTTACGGAGCGGTACGATAGAATAGATGACATCGACTTTCTCAGCTGCATCCTCTTCCGCTTGCCGCGTCGCCTTTTCGTCTTTTATTTGGAAGGGCGCCTTAATATCCTTCTCACTAACGGCGCCCTCTTCGATGTCATACGTTTCAGGTACGAGGTGCGAAGCTAAGCTGAAATAGAAAAGCAGCACAAACATTAACATCAGCACCCAGCGAACGGCTGCACTCTGCTTCCAACCCGCCGTTTTGGACGGCCGCAAGTTTTCCTGTTTTCCGGTCTGGTTCTGGTTCATGCAGCGGACATCCCTTTCTAGGCTTTGTTTTCAGCATCCCAGTTATAGGCAACAATGATTTTTTGGACCAGTGAGTGGCGGACAACATCCTGCTCAGAGAAAAGGATTATTCCGATTTCCTCAATATTTTTTAGAATACGCTGCGCTTCGATCAGACCCGAATTTTTGCCTCGCGGCAAATCGATTTGCGTAACGTCGCCTGTAATAACCATTTTGGAGCCGAAACCAAGCCTAGTCAGGAACATCTTCATTTGCTCAGGCGTCGTATTCTGAGCCTCGTCCAATATGATGAACGCGTCGTCAAGCGTTCTGCCGCGCATATAGGCTAGCGGAGCGATTTCGATCATGCCCCTCTCCAATGCTTTGACCGTCTGGTCTGGCCCAAGCACATCGTGCAGCGCATCGTATAGCGGCCGCAAATAAGGATCGACCTTTTCTTGCAGGTCCCCAGGCAGGAAGCCAAGATTTTCCCCTGCTTCAACCGCAGGTCTCGTCAAAACGATTCGTTTAACCGAGCCTTCCTTGAGCGCCGCGACTGCAAGCACGACAGCTAAGTAGGTTTTGCCTGTCCCTGCCGGGCCTATTCCAAATACGATATCTTTCTTGCGGATCGTCTTCACATAATGGCGCTGGCCAATCGTTTTCACACGAATCGGTTTCCCGCGAAAAGTCGTCGTAATTTCTTTCTTGAACAAATCGAGCAATTCTTCCGCCTGCATCGTTCGTGCAAGCTCCAAAGCGTATGCAACGTCTCTCTCCGAAGGCATATAACCGCCGCGAACGAGCTGCAACAGCACGTTGAACAGCTGTTCTAGCGAATCTACTTCTTCCAATGGACCCGAAATAACAATTTCCGCCTCGCGCGATGAAATCGAAGATTCGACCTGCGCTTGTACTAGGCGCAAATAATTGTCCTGCGGTCCGAATACGGCAAGTCCTTCCGCCGCGTTACCGAGCGGTATTTTGACTACTTTCGTTTCAATTTGCAACAATCCTCATTCTCCCTGCATCTGGACTAATGGCATTTCTTTAACGATAGATTGCTCGACCTCAAAAAGAACTTTCATATAAACTTTACCATTGTCCGCCTTTTCATGCAAAACAATTTCATCTCGAATGACCGCATCGCTGCCCGCTTTGATCAGAACATCAGCTTTCGCCTGCAATATGCCCGCGCTCTTCGCTTCCTCCTCTGTAAGCGTTCTTTCCTCCAGCCGCGTCTCCATGATCGTCTCCTTCATTCTACCGAGCGGCAGCGTCCAATTGCGCCAAGATACCTTTTGCTCGCTTAGAATGGCTTCTGAGGCCTCATAAGCATCCTTGCCGTACCCGCTCACTTGAAGCGCCCTTGAACCGATTACGGCGAACCACTTCGTCTTTTTCTCGCCAGTATACACCTTTACCTGCTGCACGAGCGGCGAGGCAATCTCGAACTCGTACCAAACAAGACCGCGAACATTTCCTTTGGCAACGACCGTGCGCGAGTACTCTTCACCGCCAATGGTTCCAGAAATCAGAATTTGATCCTTTTTCACGCGCATATTTTTACGTACGACCGGACGTCCAGCCTCCGCAATTATCTCGGTAACGACCGCATCGGCAGATGCAACCAAGTGCCTTGGCGTATTTAATGCCGATTGCTTCGGGATCGTCGATTCGACTACCTGGATGATGACCTTTGTTCCCTTTTTTTCAACCCCTACCCATGTAGAGCCGGGCAGCTTGCGTACGAGCTGTTTGGAGAGCACGTCGGCATCGGTAAGGCGGAATGACCATTGCAGCGGGTACAGGCCTTCTTCCTTCGCCGCGAGTCTAATCTGATCTTCCGTCAGCTTGACGTTCCCCTGCACCTCGATGCTCCACACCAAGGAGGAGAGCATAAATATAATCGCAAAAAACAACACGATGCCCCCTGCAAAAAGCTTCCTCCGCTCCGCCTTTACCAGTAGAAACGGTAGCCCCTTGCGCTTCGTCACATGGGCTCTGCAGCCTGTTTCTTTCAAATAGGGACGAAGCCTGAAGAAATCGCTGACCGAAAGCTCAAATTCAAGCAGGCCGCTGCTTGTCCAGCGTATGGTAGACAGCTGAAGCCCTCCAGCAAGCGCGCGGTTGACGAGCTCCTCTGCTTGTCCTCCCCTGATATGAACGGTGACCATGCCCTTTAACCAATCCGCCCCTTGTCCGCTCAACGCATTCCCCTCCATTGCATATGGCTGCCTATACACGGCTAGCCGGAAATTTATATTAAGGTATTAGCTGAATATTCGTAATTTGACCCTCTACGAACACTTCTTCGGTCCATATCGTCCGAATAACTAGTGAGCTGCCTGTCACTTCAAGCTCGCCCTTGCTTAAGGCTAGACGAAGGCGTTCGCTGGAAAAGTGAACGACGCCTCGATGGTTCTCGATATACAATTGGCAATCTCCGATCATGGTAAGGCGAGGCAAGTCAAAAACAACATCATGCGGCATATCGAGCAGCTCTGCGGTTACTTTGCGAAATTTCTTTTTTATACGGCGCATGTATGAATCGTTGCCTCCTCAAAAGTTTGTGGAACAAACTTGCTTCGTAAGCGATGCCTAAGGGTTGTGATGCAAACCTGCTTCGCAGCTTTTATCCGAATTGAATTGAACAAAGGAATGGCGTTTTTCGTGTACTGTACCAAAATATGCGAACGACTCGGCAATTATGGCTGCAAAATAAAAAAAACCGTCGAAGCTATTAGCCTCGACGGTTTGATTGTTATTTTCGGAATGGCCGCTTTGAGCGGGGCGGGCCTAATATCTCCGCCCAAACAACCGCCCTGCGCAAATCATCCGCGCGAGTACGTGCTGTCAAAGCATTCTGGCGGTCTGAGTCGCGCCCTGCCGCTCTTGCCGCTTTATCCCTGGCATTTGCCGCCTGCTGCAGCGTTCTCTGCGAAAGCGCGATCTGAGGCTTCTGATTAAGCACCTCTGTCTCCCGAGCCATGTAAGCAGGCGCTTCGTATTCCTCGCGCGCATTCTGCGGCTGGGTACGATAAACGCTCTGTCCTGCTGCCGGGACTGGCAAGGGCCTTTCTTCCTGCTCATTGCCGGGTACGCCTGAATTCGGAGTACGCGGTAATCCGCCGCCCCCAAAGTCAGGCATTCGGCCGGGCTTTTTCTTTGAGCCTGCTTTGCCGAATAGTGAAGCCAAAGCTCCGAAAATAATGACAACGATAAATATATTGTTCATCAAAAACTCGATAATCTTCATACGCCTTCACCTCCGCGACACATTCGCGCCTTATGATGCTAGCTGTTAAGGCTTCGCTTTAACGGCCGTCTTTCGGGTCGGCTGGGCCTTCCTGTTTACCGATCGAGCTGCGCATTTGAGTATCTGCCTCAACGTTTTTCAGGTTCAAATAGTCCATCACGCCGATCTTACCGCTTCTAAGCGCTTCAGCCATGGCAAGCGGAACCTGAGATTCGGATTCTACGACGCGCGCTTCCATCTCGACAACCTTCGCTTTCATTTCTTGCTCTTGGGCAACTGCCATCGCACGGCGTTCTTCCGCTTTAGCTTGCGCGATTTTCTTATCCGCTTCCGCTTGCTCGGTTTGAAGATGCGCGCCGATGTTTTTGCCTACGTCGACATCCGCGATATCGATCGATAATATTTCGAAAGCCGTTCCCGCATCTAGCCCTTTGCCAAGCACCGTCCTTGAGATCATATCCGGATTCTCGAGCACGTCTTTATGGGAATTGGCTGAACCTACGGTTGTAACAATCCCTTCCCCTACGCGGGCGATGATGGTCTCTTCTCCTGCCCCGCCGACTAGTCGGTCAATGTTAGCGCGGACGGTAACGCGAGCCTTAACCTTCACTTCAATACCGTCCTTCGCAACGGCAGCGACGATTGGCGTTTCGATTACACGGGGATTAACGCTCATCTGTACAGCCTGCAGCACATCCCGGCCAGCCAAATCAATAGCTGCAGCACGTTCGAATATGAGCGGAATGTTCGCGCGCTGCGCCGCGATCAATGCATTTACGACGCGGTCTACGTTACCACCAGCGAGGAAATGGCTCTCCAGCTGATTAATATTAAGTCCTAGACCCGCTTTTGTCGCCTTGATCAATGGGTTGACGATTCTGCTTGGTACGACCCGGCGCAAACGCATCGCCACAAGTGTAATGATACCGACTCGAACGCCCGATGCCAAAGCCGAAATCCACAGCATGATCGGGAAGAAGCTTAAGAATACGGACAACACGATAATAACAACGACAGCCAAAATCAAAAATGATACGATAGGATCCATTGTCTCTAACCTCCAGTTGATTTCGTTATTTGGTTATTTCTTTGACTACAACCCAAGTACCCTCTGCTTTGATAACCGTCACGGATCGATTCGAATCAATAAACTCCCCAGAAGTGACAACATCGATCCGCGCTTCGCCGATCAGCACGGTACCAGCTGGCCTTAACGGCGTAATGGTCAAGCCTTGAAGACCTAGCAGCGATTCCTTTCGGTCAGCTGAAATGAAACCATCCTCTGTTGTAAGTTTGTCGCGCAAAATAAATTTGTTCCAAATGCCCCTGGATTTATTCATACGAACAAAGATCACAATGAGAATCACGGCTGCGACTAGCGCGATGACGATGGAGATAAATGCCGTCATGGGGTCTGATGCCGCTGTTACGACACCGGCAATGAGCGCGGCGCTGCCTAGAATGCCCAGTATTCCGAAGCTTGGCACGAATACCTCGATGACCAGCAAGGCGATTCCGATGACAAACAGAACAACGGATTCCATGCCTGCAAAGCCCGCAACGTAATGCCCGAAGAAATACAATCCAAATGACAATAATCCTACGATGCCCGGCGCGCCGAAGCCTGGAACGAGCATCTCGATAACGATTCCCGCTATCCCCAGTATGAGCAATACCGTCATGACAACGGGATTTATGAGCCATCTAGCAGCATTCTCTGCCAGCGTGGGAGCGACTTCGATCTGTGTACGTCCGTCCAAGCCAAGCCATTGCGCTACTTCATCAACGTTAGCCGCCGTGTGCTCTGAATATCCTAGCTTCTCGGCTTCCGTTGCAGACAGGGTAAGAATTTCGCCCTGCTCCTTATTTCTACCGATCTTGTCCTGCAGCTTAAGAACGACATTCGGATCAACCATAGCAGCTGCTATGCTCTTATCACGTCCCTGCAGTCCGGCAGACTCGCTCATTTCGGAGGTCCAGAAGGATACGGTTTTGGGATTATCGACCAAGTCACCCGAGCCGTCTACTACGGCAGCAGCACCTATGGTGCTTCCGGGCTGCATGACGATATTATCCGCATTCAGCGCAATATACGTACCGGCCGATACCGCTTTTCCTTCAACGAATGCGGTGGTAGGGATCTTGTTCCCACGAATAAAATGTCCGATTTCTTCTGCATTTACGACTTTGCCGCCCAGTGTATTAATAACGAGAATGACATGCTCGGCTTTAGCCTCTTCCGCTTCTTTGTATGCCCGTTCCAGAAACGACTGAAGTCCAGATTCGACGGATTGCTTGACGGGAATGACGTAGATTGCCGGGCCAATTTCGTCAGCGGCTGACGCTTTCATTGCCGGCGTGAAAAACAACGCTGCAAGCGTAGCCAAAAGGATCGCTGCCAAAATCGCAACAGGAGTGGCGGGTAAGCCTCTTCGCCTTCGATGAGTATGCAAGAAGGTTCCTCCCTTTTCAAGTATTGTGCTCCCTACTACGCGTAGACAACCAAAAGGTTTCATATCGAAGCCTGGGGGTACTTCCATTATCGCTTTCTTTGCACAAAAAAACACCCCCTTGCGGGAGTGTTTTGTGAGTCCGTATGTTCAGTTAGTTGAGATGTTGCTGTACGAGCTGATTTACTAGTTTACCGTCAGCGCGTCCTTTTGTTTTGGGCAAAAGGGCACTCATAACTTTTCCCATATCGGCTTTGGAAGAAGCACCGAGTTCATGGATGGTCTGCGTTACTATCTCTTGAATCTCTTCTTCAGTCAGCTGTTCGGGAAGGTATTGACTAATAATTTCAATTTCGACCACAAGACCCGCTACTAAATCATCACGGCTGGCTTTTTTAAATTCTTGGAGGGAATCTTTACGTTGTTTGATTTCGCGACTCAATATATCAAGCACTTCGTTATCGTCCAAAGGACGCTTGAGATCGATTTCCAAGTTTTTCACTGACGCGCGCATCATACGAATGACGGAAAGTTTAAACTTGTCCTGATTCTTCATGGCTTGCTTCATATCGTCGGTCAATCTTTCGCTCAGGTTCATTATGGAAGGATCCTCCTAAAACTTTCTCTTGCGCGCAGCCTCAGACTTCTTCTTGCGCTTCACACTTGGCTTTTCATAATGCTTGCGTTTTTTCACCTCAGCTAGAACTCCATCTTTAGCGATGGAACGTTTAAAGCGGCGAAGCGCAGCATCAATAGTTTCGTTTTTGCGAACTTTAGTTTCAGACACCAGTTTTCCCTCCCTCCGAAACAGACCGTCCAGAGCTATAACACGGTTTATCAAATTTCATTATATGTCATACCAAAAGGCAGTGTCAACTTTAGATATCTGCCAATACCGGAGAAAGCTTCGTTCCTCCTAATAGATGGATGTGCAAATGGTAAACAAGCTGCCCTCCATCGGCATTTACATTGTTGACTAGGCGATAGCCAGACTCCGCGATGCCTTGCTCTTTGGCGATCTGGCGGGCTACGGCAAACAGCTCGGCAACGACCTCCGCGTCTTCATCGGTCACATCATTCATCGTAGCAATGTGTTTCTTCGGAATGATAAGAATATGTACGGGAGCAGCTGGCTGTATGTCGTGAAAAGCGACAACTCTGTCATTTTCGAAAACCTTCTTCGACGGAATGGCGCCTTCAATTATTTTGCAAAAAATACAGTCCATGTGGTTCACCCCCTGTTCGCTAGCCTTCTTCTATCATACCGAAATTTTGAGTGCTCGTCCAATCCAAATGAAACAAGGAGGAGGAAGAAAGCATACCTCCCGCCTTGTTGGACGTAATGATTAATAATACGGTAATAATGACAAGCCAAGAAGAGCGCCTAGAGGGAATATTTGCCTGATAAAGCGTCTCCGCGGGTAATACGGATAAGGATAAATCGGATATCCAAGCGGCGGATAAGGGAGAAACGCGCGGTTATCCCACTCATTCGAGCCGCATGGAACGGCAATGCACAAAACCTCGTCATCCATATGTTCCAGAAATCCGTCTGCGCACCATCCGTCATGCGTCTGAGCGAGAACGTAACGATGCTTGTGCTCCAAGCACCATTGCTTCATTTGCTCAAAATCTACTAATGTATGTTCCATTGTGTCAGCCTCCTGTTCATACATCATATTCACAGGTAGGCAT
The DNA here is from genome assembly GCF_056269165.1 of Paenibacillus sp. J22R232. Lineage (NCBI taxonomy): Bacteria > Bacillati > Bacillota > Bacilli > Caryophanales > Paenibacillaceae > Paenibacillus > Paenibacillus sp. J22R232. The sequence goes on from NZ_JBWDNK010000005.1 coordinate 353,747, forward strand.
TTGGCTACTACGTTTACGGATCGTAAACAGATTGTTTCTACTTCACTTGACGAGCTGCTTGCCCAGCCATCGTTTCCATGGACTGCTTCGCAAGCTCCATCCAATCAAGCCCGCTTGCCAAACGGATAACGGCGATTCGGGTTTCGCCTATATTCGCGTTAAACTTGCCTAGCACGCCGTTCAATGCAACGTATGAGCTTTTGAGCTCAGTCACATAGGAAGCATCGCTATCGTTCAGAGCGCCTTCATACCGGCCTGCAGCGAGCAGACCTGCTTCCGCATCGGAAACATACGTGGCGGGTATCCCGGTATCCCATACAGCCGAATCATCGGAAATAGCTGCTGCCTCTGCCGCTAATTCGGTCAAGCCGCCGCCTTTGGCCGACAGCTTGCCTATGTTGTATAGCAAGCCCAGACGGTCATCCAAGGTTTTGCTTTGAAGCAGCGCATCAAGAAGCGGTACCATTTCCGATGCATATTGCTGCGACGATACCGCCGCATTATAAATTCTTTGGCCTGTATCATGTTTTATTTGTTGCTTATGCTGTAAAAATTGCGAGTACAAAAACACGTTGCCAATTAAACTAAATACGAGAATAATAAGCGTGATAGGCAAGGCGAGCGAACGCTTGCCGGATTTCTGTGGTTCCAACTTCCCTTCCTCCTTTAAGCTTCTTTCCTATTTCCAAGCTGAACCGATTGGCCCCCGTCGAAGAAAAAAACATGGCACTCATCCACGGGTCTTCCAAGTACGGCTTCGATCGCCTCTGCATACAGCTCAAGCTGAAAGCGATGACGTTCTGCCGTTTCGGTCCACTGCCGATTCACGATACGATCCGTCTTATAGTCAAGCAATACGACGCCTAGCTCGTCTTCGAACAAGCAGTCAATGACACCTTGAATCAAAATCGACTCCTCCGCAAGCCATTCCTCCGTCTTTGGATAAACGCGGCTTGCAGGGAACATGCAGCTAAACGGTACCTCTCTCCTTACCCAGCCAGCACGGAGGAGACGCTGGCCCAGCTCGCTTTGGAAAAAGGCAGCTACCGCGGATATATCGATCGCCTCGGATTGCTTCGGCGTCATAATCCGGCGTTCAATCATTTCCTCAAGCGTGTGCCTCAGCATCTGCTCATCAGGAGGTTGAGCCAAGGAAACATGCTGCATGATCAAATGGTTAACCGAGCCCTTTTCCGCAGCGGTTAACGACTTTTCCTCCATAAACGACGGACGTCTCAATCGGAATGTAGAAGTGGCCTGTCCATCGCCGGGAGTCAAGCTGTTGGATGGCTCTTGCGACGATTGGTACAGGTCTTCGAGCGGAACCGCGTCTTCCAGTAGCTCCGCATAAAGCCTTTTCATTTCGGTAACTGATGTTTTGGCAGCAAGTCCTGCAGCTTCTTGATGAGGATACTGCCACTCCAATCTAGCCCGAAGCTCATCGTCAGCTTGAGCTTCCTCAAGCAAGGATAGCGATGTGATCGCTTGAAGCCGTTCGTCCTTTGCTTGATCCAGTAGGTCTAAGCCTTCTGCCGCGGCCGCAGCCTCCAAGCCTAACCCGGACGCAGAAACTATGCCGGCACGCCACTGAGGGGCGTTTGCAGCTTCAGGCTGCCTGTCCTCCAGCTGCCTCGCAGCCAACGGACCGAGCCAATCGATAAACGAGCGCGCGGAGGCTACCTTAAAGTCAGGCATAAAACCGTTGTCGTCAACGGAAGCTAGCCATCTTTTAAGCTTTGCTTCTGCATCTGCCACCGTTGCAACAAGGTAAAGCTTCTCTTTTGGACGAGTCAAGGCAACGTACAGGATGCGCATTTCCTCCGCCAGCATCTCTTTGCGCATCGCCCGGCGTATCGCCAAATATGGCAGCGTCGGATAGCTGATTCGAAGCGAAGGATCGACAAAGCGGGGTCCGAAACCTAGCTCCTTATGCTTCAGGAACGCACTGCGAACGTCTTGCTGATTGAATTGCTTGCCTAATCCAGCAACGAATACGATCGGAAATTCCAGTCCTTTGCTTTTGTGAATGGACATAATGCGCACGACGTCCTCTTGCTCGCCAAGCGATCTGGCCGTGCCTAGATCCCCGCCGCTATCGCGCATCCGTTCAATAAAGCGCAGAAACCGGAACAATCCGCGGAAAGAAGTTGCTTCATACTGTCTGGCACGGTCATGAAGGGCACGCAAATTGGCTTGCCGCTGCGTTCCTCCCGGCAATCCGCCTACGAAGTCATAATAGCCCGTCTCGCGATAGATTTCCCACAACAAATCCGCAAGCGATCCCTGCCGCGCTTCAGCGCGCCAACGGTCGAGGCCGTCTAGAAACAGGGATAGCTTTCTGCGGGTCTCCTCGAAAAGCTTCAGGTCACCAGCAGCGTGTAGAACGGCATCGTAATAGGTCGACTTTGGAGACAAGATGCGAATGCGCGCTAGCTCCTCCGCATCCAAATCGAATAAAGGTGAACGGAGCGCTGCCGCAAGCGGAATATCCTGGTACGGATTATCGATGACTCGCAGCATAGACAGCATCGTCACTACCTCTGTCGCTTCGAAATATCCGCTGCTCAGCTCGGCATAGGCCGGAATTCCCATCTCCTGCAGTTCCTCGATGATAATCGGCGCCCATGCTTGCGTTGCGCGCAGCAGAATGACGACATCTCTCCACTGCATCGGCCTGTTCTCGCGACGTTTTCCGTCATAGATTTGAAAACCGCCGTCAATCAACGATTTGAGCTTCTGTCCCATCCAACGGGCCTCTATTTGAGCAGTCTTGAGCTCCAGCACCGACTCGCTGGATAATGCGTTTTCCTCCTGATCCCCTTCATCAGCAAGATCCGATGCATCAGCTTTGTCGCTGTACGACGGCTCCTCTTCGGCTGATTCCGCTTTGTTCAACACGGCAAATTCAACCTTGAACCGCTCCATTGGAACGGGAACGGGATATGACGCTCCGCAAACCAGCTCGGCCCGCGCATCATAATCCATCTCGGCAACGTTCTCCCGCATGATGGCCCGGAATACGGCATTTACGCCATCGACAACTTCGGAACGGCTTCGGAAATTTCTAGCCAGATCAATGCGCAGCCCAATCGAATGATCTGGTTCTAATTCAGCTCGCGAGGCTTGAAGGGAAACGTATGACTTATACTTTTGCAGAAAGAGCTTTGGCTCTGCCAGCCGGAATCCGTAAATACTTTGCTTGACGTCGCCGACCATGAACCGGTTGCCGGCTCCTGGCCGCTCAATCAACGATACGATCGCTTCCTGCACCATGTTCGTATCCTGATATTCATCCAGCAATATCTCATCGAACTGCTGCTGGAATTCAACCGCCGCGATTGACGGCAGCATATGATCCGGCGTTGAAGCTGGATCTCTTAGAATCCGAAGGCAATAGTGCTCAAGATCTCCAAAATCCAGCATGCCTTTCGCCCGTTTGGCTGTTTCATAGCGCTGACCAAAAGCAATGACAAGCTCGGACAGCGCGTCCATCAGCGGTGCCAGCTCCCGCAGCTCTTCCACGAACTGCTCGGGCGTTCGGCCAAAAAGCTCGTCCGCAAGGGAGCTGATCAGCTTTTTGGCTTGATCCCGAAGCTCCTTCGCTTGTTCCTGCAGCGATTTGTCATACTCATCGCCGCGCATCGCTTTCAGCTTGCCGAATTGCACAAGCTGGAAGGGCTCTATCCATGATTCCCAGCTCGTCTGATGCACAGCGGCCGTTAGGCTTGCAACAAGCTGCAAATCCTCGTCAAACGTCACGGCATACGGCGCAGGGCCCGCTGGCTGTCGCGTCAGCTCAAGTGCCTGGTGCAAGAGAGAGGCTGCGCCTTCAAGCGCCAGCTGAATATCGCTTTTCAAGCTGGCTACCCATACGCTCCGCTGAAGATCCTCAATATCAGAAACGGCGAACGCCTCGGCTGTCTTGCGGAGCCAGTGCTCCGGCCACGGATGGCTTTGCGCAAAATCGAATAATTGCTGGACCAGCCGATACAACGGCTCGTCCCCTCGCTCACCGCCGTAGCGGTCCGCCAGCTTGAGGAAAGCTCCGTCATCGCCGGCACCCTCGTACTTTTCTTCGAATAGTTGATCGAGTACGTCTAGGCGCATCAGCTCGCTTTCCGTCTCGTTCGCGATGCGAAAGCCAGGGTCCAGACCAATTAAGGGATAATAGCGGCGAATCACATCCATGCAAAAGGAGTGCAGCGTCGTAATGGACGCCCTGTTCATCAATGCGAGCTGGCGGCGCAAATGCTCCGAATCCGGCTGCCTCTCCAGCTCTTGCTCTAAAGCTAGTCTTATCCGGTCCTTCATCTCTGCCGCTGCGGCTTTCGTGAAGGTAGCGACAAGCAGTCGATCTACATCGGTAAACGCTGAAATTTTGCGAATGATCCTTTCGACGAGCACGGCTGTTTTCCCCGAGCCTGCCGCAGCAGCCACAAGGATATTCGAACCGCTGGTCACGACTGCATCCCATTGGTCATCGGTCCACGTACTGCCTGCCGGCTTAGGAGAATCCATGGCTGTATGCATCATTATTTCTCCCCCTCAAGCTGCTGCCAAATCTCTTCCTTCGAGGGCTTGCCCAGCTTCTTGTATTCGTTGCCCTCAAACTGGGTGTCGAATTGGCATACTGCTTTGTAGTCGCAATATTGACATGGCGTTTTTGTCCCCATTCGATAGGGCTCGATAGACACTTCACCCGATTGAATCGCGCTTCCGATCCGGCTAATCGTGTTCCGAACAGAATGCCTAAGCACATCCCATTGCTCATTCGTCACCACGGATGAACTGCTATAGAAACTTCCATCGCGCTTCAAGGCAACAGGGAGCAGCTCTGAATAACCAGTGTCAAGCTCATCATCCATAAGCCTTACCGTATCAGGATCAGCAGTCACGAGCCCCCTCATTTTGTATCGCTTCAGCAACCGGTCGTTCGCTTCGCTTGGAGTTACATGATTCGTGAGCGCCAGCAACGGATTATGAACGTGAAAATACAATACACCCGCTGGCGTAGCAGGCTGTCCTAGCCATGAAGCTGCATGCGTGACGAGTACATCGAGATAGGTCAGCATCTGCAGCGAAAGCCCGAATGCCACATCCTCGAGCCTCAAGCTTGTCGAGCTGGACTTGTAATCAAGTACCCGAAGGAGCAGCCCTTCTGCGGTCTCCGCTGCATCGACTCGGTCAATCCTTCCGATTATCTCCATCTCCCCGCCCGTATCAAGCGGAATACGGAGAGCCGGCAGCGTCCCTTCAGGACCAAAATCCACTTCCGTTCCAACCGGATGAAACTGTGCCCTTCGCGCATGTTCGCCAAGCATCAAAGCAGCCTGGCCAACGATTTCCTTCAGCTTTCTGGCGATATATTTAAAGCGGCTGCTGCTAAGCAGAATTTGCGATTGCAGCCTCGGAGCCAGCTCGTCCACGGTGTCCGACACGACAGACTTCAACTCTGCCTCAGACGCCCTGCCCCAGCCCCCGCCTAGATTAGTGGCAAGCTTGCTGAGCGCCGCATGGAACAGCTGCCCGACATCTGGCGCATCCAGCCGGTAAAGCTTTCTTTCTCTTAGCTTCAAGCCATGGATCGCAAAATGCTGGAAGGGGCAAGAAACGAATCGCTCCATCCGCGACACGCTGACCTGCAATCGCATGCCGTAAAGATCCCTTGCCGTGTCCTTGGAAAGGATTCTGGCTTCATTCACATAGGTAAGCGAGCCGGTAAGCAGCTGCAGCTTATGCTGCCATTCGGGCCTGATGGCATACCAGTTGTATAAATCCCACCAGAATGGAGCGATATCCGCTCCCTGCTGCCATCTGCGAATGGCTCCTATCAAATAAGACAAAGTGCGCTGGGGCTGAGAAACGAATTTCCGTTGTTCCGTTTCCGGCAAGCCCGGCGAGGGTTCCGCGGCAATGCCTTCTATGGGCATGCCGGGAAACAGCTGCTTCACATGACGGATAATCTCTGAAGGCAGCAGGCTCTTCCCCTCCTCATCTGCCTGTGCCCAGCTCAGCCACAAATGACGGCTTGGCGTTGTCAAAGCATTGTAGATCATGAAGCGCTCATCCAGCAGCCGGCGCCTCACACCAGGCGCCATAGCCAGCCCGTCTTCAGCAAGCCGCTCCCGTTCCGCCTCCGTAAGTATGCCGTCTTCTTTTACTCTCATCGGCATGATTCCGTCATTTGCTCCGAGCACATAACAAACCTGTATGTGCCCAGACCTTGTCCGGTCCATGCTGCCGATAAGCACTTGATCGAGCGCTGGAGGCACTGCAGCTAGCTTCAGGCTGTCCAAGCCCGCTTCGACCATTCCCGCAAACAGCTCAGGCGACATGGATTGGTCTCCCGCAAGCTCAACCAATTGATCGAGCAGCTGCATCACGCCATCCCACAGCAGTCTATGACTTCTGGAACGCTGCACTTTCCCGGACTGAGTATCTTGCAGCGCCCAGCGCTCCAGGCGGTCAGCCGCATCAGATTGATCCAGCAGCCGATATAAGGCTTCGCACATCTCCCGAACGTTGGCTGCTTTTTGCAGCAATTCTCCAAAACGCCGCAGTGGCGGTACGACTGCTTCTTTCGCAGCCAGCACGATGTCATATTCCCGCTGTGCTTTTTCGCTGATTTTGGTTTCGATTTCCGCGTCGTCATCGAGCGAAACCGGTACTAACGGATGCCAGCGCTTATCGTCAAGCCATTTCCAGCCATCAATGCCTGCTGCCAGCGCATAGTTTTCCAGCATGTCAAACCATTCCCTAGGCAAGCTGTCATCAAGCGGAAACAGCATTTCGGTTTTTACGCAGCGAAATACGGCATCATAGCGCCAGCCGAACAAGACCGTCTCAAGCGCCGATCGGATAAATTCGACAAGCGGGTGATGCAGCGCTTTCTCCTTTTGATCGACAAAATAAGGAATCCCGTAATCGGCAAACACTAATCCGATATAGTCGGTGTAATCCTCGGCATTACGCACCATGACGGCAATATCGCGCCAACGGATATTTTCCTGCCTGGCCCTGCGGACAATGTCGCGCGCGACTGCTTCTACTTCAGCTCTGCGGCTCGCGGCTGCATGCAATGAGATCCCGCAGCGGGCATCCTCGCAATCCAGCATCGAAGGGCTTTGAATCAGCATCGGAATTCGCTCGCTGTAATGTTTCTCTAAATGAGCCAGCATCGGGCTGTCTTGGAACCGAACGGGAGGACTCTCGCCCAGCTTAATTGGCTCCTCTACCTCCACCTCGCAGTTTGCGGCCAGAGCGATCAGTTTTTGATACGTATCGGCAGTAGGGTGAAACAGTTCCAATTCATGCGGTTCCTCGCCAGGCTCATATGTCCGATTCAACGTAAGCGTAACGGTCACCTGTGCAGAGGAAGCTATTAAAGCTCCTAGTGCTTCGAACTCGGTGGGAGTAAAGCCGTAAAAGCCATCGATCCAAAAATGTGCGCCTTTCATGGCTGACGCATTGGCGAAGCCATTTTGCAGATAACGCAAATAATCCTCGGCGTCGATATACATGCCCGCGAGTTCCTGTTCCATATGGCTGTAAATCAACTGCAAATCATGCAGCTTCCGCTTTAATAAGATGGAATGCTCCATTCCTGCTTCCGCAGCTTGCTGCTTGTCCTGCAGCCGTTCGGAATCAATCCCATACCTTTTCCACTCGGTAAGCAGCTCGGCAAGCCGGTCGATAAACCCAGGCTGCTCGGCGCCGCTTTGAAACAGCTCCAGCTGCTGGCCCAGCCGATGCACGATTTTATAAAGCAGCATATGCTTGCCTGTATCGCCAATCGGAACGAGTGCTGTCCCCCCCGTTTCCTGCATGACACGGAACGCCAAGCGCCTGAAGCTCAGCGCCTGCGCCCGTATCGTGCCGTTTAAATCTCTGTTTTGCAGCAATGCATATTCGGTCTGGAATGTAGCTTGCTCCGGTACGAGCATAATCAGCGGCGGTCCGTCTGGCTCAGCGCGAAGCTGCTCTCTTATTTCGTTCAAGCAATAAGAAGTTTTGCCGGTTCCCGAACGCCCTATGACAAAGCGAAGTGTCATGCGCAGCTCTCCCGTCTATTCGATAACATGCAATTATTTGCTTCTAACCTCAAATATCGCGAATTTCAAGTAATGGCCTTCGTTAACGCCGAGCAGCTGCGGATGGTCTTTTCCTGCCGCACGCCATTCAACGAGCCTCAATAGCTTGCCGGCGTCTATCGCCGCTTCCTGAATCGTCTCCAGAAACAGCTCAGGGCGCATGTGGTACGAGCAGCTTGCCGTAACGAGATATCCGCCTTCATTCACAAGCTTCAGCCCTTGCAGATTAATATCTTTGTAGCCACGGCATGCGCCAGGCACCGCGCTTTTGGTTTTGGCGAACGCTGGCGGATCGAGAATGACGACATCCCATGTCCGTCCTGCCGCCCCTTCAAGCTTCTTGGAAGTATCGACACCGCCAAGGCCCCGCTGCTTCCGGTCATCGAGCCCTTTTACTTGAGCCCGTAAATACTCAAAGGCATCGGCAACTACGAATTCAACGCGCTCCGTGAACCCATTGCGCTCGACATTCCTCTTAGCCGTTTCGATTGCATGCTCGGAGACATCCAGACAGGTCACCTTCTTGGCTCCATATTTGCAGGCATGAAGCGTGAAGCTTCCCGTATGTGCGAAGCACTCCAGCACGGAAGCTCCATCCCAATAAGGAAAGGTAACGAGTTTGCCATTCGCGTTAACCGGCACCGATTTCACCGATTCTCCATCCTGTTCGTCAACGAGGCGAATGCCGCTGCGGCCGCCCCAGCCTTTCATCAACGGAGCGATTGCCGCTCTGTTCTCGCGCTGATCGAAAAAATAGCCTGTTTTCTGGCCTTCGACGATATCAACCTCCAACTTTAAGCCGTTCTCCTCAATTTCGAGGATGGATGGACAGCTCCCATATAGCGTTCCCGTACGCTCCTCCAGTCCCTCAAGCAAGCGGACCCCGACATCGCTGCGCTCATAGATGCCAATCGGCTGGAATACGTCAACGAGCGCCTCGATTAGCGCTTCTTTCCTGGCATCCATTCCGAGTGTCAATAGTTGGAGCACCAACACGTTATTAAAGCGATCGACCACAAGGCCAGGCAAGAAATCGGCCTCGCCGTAAACGAGACGGCAATCGGCATCCGCAACAAAGCGGCGACGATGCTCCTGGCATTGACGGAGGCGGTTGCGGAAAAATTCGGCATCCATTTCCGCGATTGGCTCATAGGCAACCACTCTAACCGTTATTTGCGACTTGGGATTCCAGTACCCGGTTGCAAGGTAGCGTCCCTGATGGTTGACCACATCAACCAGATCACCGGGCTTCGCCTCGCCCTCCAGGCGGTCTATCTCCGTTGCGTATACCCAAGGATGGCCTTGCTCCACTCTTTTTTTTCTAGCTTTTTGCAAATATATTTTTGGATTGCTCACGTTTCTCTCGCTTCCCCTCAAGTGGACTTGCTTGTCATGCTTGTCTTTTTTGCAGCATATGTATACATACGGTTCTAATACGAAATCGAAATCAACTTGAAGGAGCTCGCTAATGGTTCAGACGATTCTTATTCCCATGCTGCTTGGCTTCTCCGTATTTATGAGCGGCATGAAGCTGATGGAGCTTGCGCTTCACAGAATGGCCGGTCCTTATTTGACACGAATTCTCGAACGGTCCACAGCAACGCCTATACACGGGCTTGCAATCGGTACCGTAACGACAGCATTCCTGCAAAGCAGCACCGCCGTGACGGTTATCGCGATAGGCATGGTCAATGCCGGCCTGTTAACCTTCCCGCGTACGCTTGGCATCATTCTCGGTACGAACATCGGTACATGCATTACGACCGAGCTCATCGGCCTTAACTTGAATAAGCTCGCCCTTCCCTTGCTAATCGCGTCTATTGTGATGTGGCTGACAACTGCCATATTGGGTGAATTAAAATGGTTTCCCGCTATACGCAGCGCAAGCTGGCTTACCTCGCTTCGCTTCTCATCCGTTGTCCTATGCGGCTTTGCACTGTTGTTGACCGGAATGGCCATGATGCAAGGTGTTGGACCTGCTGTACAAGAAAGCACCTTTTTCACATGGTTTCTCGACAAGGCGGATGACAGCCTTTGGTGGGGCCTTGCTGCTGGCGCTATTCTAACGGCTGCGGTACATAGCAGCGCAGCCGTAATCGGCATTATTATGGGCTTCGTGACACTTGGCGCCATGCCAATCGAGCTGGGCATCGCGGTTGTGCTTGGCGCAAATATCGGAACCTGCGCAACGGCTTTGCTTGCTTCCGTTGGAGGCACCAAGGCCGGGCAATACGTCGCATGGTCGCATGTCGTGCTCAATGCAGGTGGCGCATTGCTGTTTATGCCTTTTATCGGCGAGCTCGAAACCTTCTCGGCGTGGATTTCTTCATCCAATGCCTCTCAGATTGCGCACACGCAGACGATATTCAACGTTTTGAGCTCCTTAATTGCACTCCCGTTTTGTTATCTTGGTATATTCAGGAAGCTTGAGCCACTGTCCAAGCATCCCTAATCCGTTTGCAAACCTAGCAAATGAAAAGCCCCGGCCACGATGCGGTGATTGTTGTCGTAGCCGGACTGCTTTTGCCGCTTCCAGGCTTCTTTAGGTTCAAACCAATCAACGCCACGTATTTCCTCAACCTGTGCTTGCAGAGAGCCTCCCACAGCTTCGACCAAATAATAATGGACCTCTTTATCCACTTTCCCATGCTTATCATGCTCATACTGGTATTTAATTTGGTCAATCGGAGCGATAATCACCCCTTCGAGGCCCGTTTCTTCCACGATTTCTCGCAAAGCGGTTTCTTCTATGGTTTCCCCCGCTTCCATCTTCCCCTTGGGCAGCGAAACCTTTCCATATCGGTCCTGAATGAGCTGAATTTGCAGCTTGCCTTCCTCGTTGCGGCGATATACGACACCGCCTGCTGAAATTTCTTTCATCTCCGTTTCCCCCTTGCAGCCTAAATGAAGTAATAGATGCAGCAAAGGATTCCTCCATCGTTTCCTCGGAAGGAAGCGTTGAACAAAGGAATCCCCGCTATTATTCGAGCTGCGTTTACGCTCTTATCGCTTCTGGACGTTCCAACACAAAGCTGTGCAGCTCTGTTTCGATGGCTTCTTGCGGTTTATCGTCCATCACTCTGACCAGCTTCGCGCGGCATTCATTGACACCAGCTTCGGTAATTTTGACACGGCATAGCTTACCGATCAATTGTTCCGTACCGTCGAACACGACTTGGATATAATTGTCGGTATAGCCCATAACCAAGCCCGTTCCAGGCGCGCCTTTGTAATCACGCTCCGGAATGACGTCAAGCACTTGGCCTACGTATTGCTTTGCATATGCAAGCTGCATCTTTTCGGATAAATCGATCAGCTTGTGCACGCGCTCGTTTTTTATTTCGTCATCGACCTGCTCATCCATTCTCGCTGCCGGTGTTCCCGTGCGCTTCGAGTAAGGAAAGACGTGCATTTCGGCAAATTTCATCTCTTCCATGAACCGCAAGCCGTCCTCGAACATTTCTTCCGTCTCGCCAGGGAAGCCTACGATCACATCGGTCGTAATCGCAACGCCAGGCATCGCTTCATGCAGCCGTTTGATCTTAGCGGCAAATTCTGCCGTCGTGTACTTGCGGCGCATGCGCTTCAATACGGAGTCTTCGCCTGCTTGGAGTGGAATATGCAAATGGCGGCACATTTTGCTGGAGCGGTTCAACACGTCGATCATGGCATCATCGATTTGGCTTGCTTCAATCGAGCTGATGCGAATGCGCTCAAGCCCCTCCACCTTGTCCAAATCCCAGAGCAAGCTGGTCAAATTGTAGTTTTCCATATCATCGCCGTAGCCTCCGGTATGAATACCGGTTAATACGATTTCTTTATAGCCAGAAGCCACAAGCTGCTTCGCTTGCTCCAGCACGCTTTGCGGCGCGCGGCTGCGGGATAGTCCGCGTGACCAAGGAATGATGCAGAACGTGCAGAAATTGTTGCAGCCTTCTTGGATTTTCAGGAATGCCCGAGTACGCTCCGAGAAATCCGGCACGTCCAGCTCTTCAAAGTCACGGGTTTTCATAATGTTGCGCACGGCATTAACCGGTTTGCGGTCGCCTTGTATTTGATCGACGAAGCTCATGATTTTCTCGCGGTCCTGCGTGCCAATGACGAGATCCACGCCTTCGATTGCCATAATTTCCGCAGGAGAAGTCTGAGCGTAACAGCCCGTTACCGCGATGACAGCATCCGGATTGCGGCGTACAGCCCGTCTAATAATTTGACGGCTTTTCTTGTCTCCCGTATTCGTTACCGTACACGTATTAATTAAATACACATCTGCGGTCGCTTCGAAATCGACCTGCTCGTAACCTTCGTTTTTAAATAACTGCCAGATCGCTTCTGTGTCATAGAAGTTCACTTTGCAGCCTAGCGTATAGAATGCGACTGTTGGCATAGTTGTTACGCTCCTCCCATTTCTCCTGATTCATATAATAAGCAGGTTAATCCTACGATGCCCGCTGTTTCCGTTCTCAGTATTCTTCTGCCAAGCCCAACCAAGACGGCTCCTGCTGCTTCGGCCTCTGCCGCTTCGCGATCGGTAAAGCCGCCTTCCGAGCCGACAATAAGCAGTACCCTTGGACTGCGCACAGCAGCTTCGCTGGCACGCCATTCACTTACGGCAGAGCGTACGCCTCGTCCATGAGCCAAATGACCCTCTCGCTCGTAGCAAAACAACGCCAGATCATAATCGGCTATCGACTTGACCAGCTCACGCCAGCTATGGAGCGCTTCAATTGCAGGTATACGGCTGCGATGCGCTTGCTCAGCCGCTTCCTTTGCGATTTTGCTCCAACGATCAATCCGCTTTGCTTCTTTCTTGGCGTCATACTGTACAATCATGCGCTCTGATTGAAAGGGAACAAAGGCATAAGCGCCAATCTCCGTACCTTTTTGAATGACCAGCTCCATCTTGTCGCCTTTAGGCAAGCTTTGCGCGATCGTTATCGCCCAACTCGGCTCACTATCCGCGCTCAGCAGCTCCACGATTTCAGCCGTAATCAGCGTTGGAGCAGCTTCAAGTACAGCCACTAAAGCCGTGCGCGACTGTCCGTCACTAACGATAAACTGATCGCCAGGCTTCGACCGCATGACACGAACCGCATGATGCGCATCCTCGCCTACCAACCGAATTTCGGACTCGCCAAACTGGTCCGCCGCTATAAAATATCGTTGCATCGTCCTTTTCCAACCACCCTTAAACAAATTCCATCCTTCATAATACCATGCATGCCCATTTGAAATCTATCAGAAACCGTTGCCAACTACGCCTTTTTTCATCTACTTCTGCCCAAAACAACTTATATAAAGATTTGATAGACCCATGCAAACGTATTATTCATCATATCTGCGCCCAAGCCCAAAATAGGATCAAGCGTGACTTTTCGCAGAGGTGGTATAAAGACGATTAGAAGAAATATAAACATTCCCCACTGCACGTTTTGATCCATCTTGTAACGGATCTTCAACGGCAGCAGATCAGCAATAATCCGGTATCCATCAAGCGGAGGAAGCGGTATTAAATTGAAAATGAACAATAGGAAATTATACCAAATGAAATAATCAAAAAAGCGATGAACAGCAGCATCAACCCCAACGGATGCCCCATCCAAAATTCCCGAAGTCAATATTGCAACGTAGATGAATATGCCTATCGTACCCATCAACAAGTTGCTCAGCGGACCAACTGCCGTAACTATAATGCTCATCAACCGCGGACTGCTGAATTTGCTTGGATTGACGGGAACAGGCTTCGCCCAGCCAAAACCGGCTATAAGTATCAGCAAAGTGCCAAGCACATCCAAGTGGACCCGCGGGTTTAGCGTGACCCGACCGGCATTGTAAGCTGTATCATCGCCAAATTTATACGCACTGTAAGCATGAGCGAACTCATGCACGGTAAAGGCAATAATTAAAGCCAAGACGATAAATGGCAAATCTTCAAGCGGGAAACGTAAAAAGCTCTGCAAGTCCATTAAGTCACCTGCGGCTTTCTCGCTATGAATGCAATCCAATCTTCATCGCGGCGTTTCTCGACGATTTCAAATCCAGAACGGATCAGGCCTTCTTCCACATCGGTTTCTTTGTTTTTGTATACGCCAGAAGCGATATATATACCGTTTGGTTTAAGTGCTTCATATACGTCGTCTACAAAGAGCAATATAATCTCTGCCAGTATATTGGCAACGACCAAATCCACGGGCACCTTAACTGCAGTAGCCAGCGGCGAAGATCCGTTAGCTTCGCCTGATTGGCCATCTTTGATGACGCCTAGCAAATCGCTTAATCTGACTTCGACTTGCTCCGACAGCTCATTAAGCCTTACATTCTCGGTTGCGCTTGTCACGGCAACAGGATCAAGATCCAGCGCGAGAACGCTTTTCACGCCTAAGCGGCACGCTCCGATCGCAAGAATGCCTGAGCCTGTTCCGACATCGATCATTTCTTCGCCGCCGCGGATAACCGTCTCAAGCGTCTGCAAGCATAGTGCCGTCGTCGGATGCGTTCCCGTACCGAAAGCCATTCCCGGATCCAGCTCGATAATCCGCTCGTTCGGGCCTGCTTCGTACACTTCCCATGTCGGCTTAATCGTAAGCGTCTCCGAAATGCGGAGCGGCTTGAAGTATTGCTTCCATGCGGTAGCCCAATCTTCTTCATCAATAACGAGCGCCGAATATTCTACCGTACCTGGATCGATATCGAATTCGCGAAGCTCCTCTACCCGCGGGCGAATGGATGCGATAAGCTCTTCCATATCCGTGTCTTGATTAAAATAACCCTTTATAATCGCTTGACCCTCTGGAATATCGTTAAGCGGAAGCTCGTACCATTGTCCAAGCGAAGTATCACGCTGCTTGCTGAGCGTTCCCGACTCTTCAATAGATACGCCGCCAGCACCGAGCTCATGCAAAAAGTTAGATATCATCTCTTGCGCTTCTTCTGTCGTTGAGATTGTAATTTCATGCCATTTCATATGTAATATCCTCCAGTAACAATCGTAAACGGCCGCCTGCAGCCGCAATTGGCCAGACAATCGTTTCGCTATAAAAACCTAACATCTATTGTACACCAGAGTGTGGTTTTACACAAAATTTGGCGTATGCAACCTCATAAATGAATTGTGCTACAATGATAAAGATCTGTTGGGCAATTATGGGTTTTTATGAATAGAGGATTAAAGCATATCAATATCGGGAGGGCTACTGCGCAAATGTCACCTAGAAATGCGGAAAAGGACCGTAAGCTGCGAGAAGAGAGGCATCGCCAAATATTAGAGGCAGCCATGCATGTCATTGCAAGACGCGGACTGCCGGCTACTAAAATTTCCGACATCGCGGCTGCAGCTGCTATAAGCGTAGGGAATGTCTACAAATACTTCAGCTCGAAGGAGGACATCTTCCAAGCATTGGTGGAAAGCGGGCAACGCGAATACCGCATTTTCGTAGAGGAGGCTCTCCGCATGGAAGCTGTTCCTTATGACAAGCTGTTCTGGTATACGGAGAACTGGCTAACCTACCGAAACGGCTGGGCAATTACCGTCATTCTTCAATATGCGAGAACATCAGAGGCTGTGCCAGCCGAAGTGACTGCAGCAGTCAGCGCCAGATTTGTTGATAATCTGCGCCCGATGGCTGCAATGATTGCAGAAGGGCAGGCCGCTGGCGTAATAAAAGCAGGCGACAGCATGGAGCTGGCCCTTATCTATGTTTCCATGATGGAAGGGCTTATTCTTCATAACATTCCTGGTATCCACGAAATTACGACGTTAACGCCTGACAAAATGCTAGCCCTGCTTCTCAAATAATTTTGGACTAGCATGAAATAAAACGATTGACTATTAATGGTAAATCCTGCTATCATGTGCACATAGTGAATAATTATTCATCCGATGTCTACCAGACCTCTGGCGACGCATAATGGCTACTCTTCCAAAAGAGTCATTATGCTTTTTTTATTACATTTATTCCGACTTATCCGATGTTATTAATAATTAAGCTAAAGAAAGAGGATGAGCGCATTGGAATTGTTTTGGTTTATCCCAACATACGGGGATGGACGATACATCGGATCCGGCCTTGGCGCTAGAAATATGACGCCAGTGTATTACCGGCAAGTTGCAATGGCTGCGGATGACCTTGGTTTCGATGGCGTGTTGCTCCCGACGGGGAGAGGCTGTGAAGACCCCTGGGTCACCGCATCATCGCTCATACCCGTAACCAGAAACATTAAATTTCTGGTCGCCGTGAGGCCCGGCCTCATGTCTCCTACCCTTGCTGCGAGAATGGCTGCTACCTTCGATCGCAGCTCGGAGGGCAGGCTGCTCATTAATGTCGTCGCTGGCGGTGATCCTGCAGAGCTCGAGGCTGACGGACTGTATCTCAATCATGGCGAACGGTATGAGCTGACGGATGAATTCATGTCCGTGTGGCGTAGTGTTTTGGCACAGACTGAGCCATTTAGCTTTGAAGGGACGCAAATCAAGGTGACTGAAGCAATCAATTTTTTCCCGCCTGTGCAAAAACCTTACCCGCCTGTTTATTTCGGCGGCTCCTCTCCTGCTGCGATAGAGGTCGCAGCGAGGCATGCCGACTGCTACCTATCCTGGGGAGAGCCTCCCGAGCAGGTAAAGCAGAAGCTTGATCTCGTTCGCGAGCGGGCGAAGCAGCAAGGGAGAATCGTTAAGTTCGGTATTCGTCTTCACATCATTGTAAGGGAAACGAATGAAGAAGCCTGGGTAGCAGCTAATCGGTTAATTAGCCACTTGGACGATGCTACGATCGCGAAAGCCCAGCAAGTATACGCACGTATGGACTCGCATGGACAGAAGCGTATGGCGGATCTTCATCAGGGAGATCGATCACAGCTGGAAATCTCGCCTAATCTATGGGCTGGCATCGGTCTTGCAAGAGGTGGCGCAGGCACTGCGCTTGTCGGAGACCCTGCTGCGATTGCAGAGCGAATCAAGGAGTATCAATCGCTTGGCATCGAAACGTTTATCTTATCCGGTTATCCGCATCTGGAAGAGGCATACCGCGTTGCAGAGCTTCTATTCCCAAAGCTTCGCCAAGCTAGGCATACATCAAAGGGCGAAGGGCCTAGCGGGGAGATGATCGCTTATCATTACCAACCAGGTAAAAGCCGTTAAACGACCGGTGCTAGTCGCTTGGTCCAAAAACAAAACATACCCGTTATCCATATCTGTCCTCGCCGTCATTACTGTGTTATTCGCCTGGTGGCTCATTACGAGATTGCAATGGGTTAACCCTTTATTTGTCCCATCACCGGGTAAGGTTTGGCTTGCTTTCATCCAGATTTGGCAAGAAGGCTATAAGGGAAGTACGCTGGCAAGCCATATTGGCGATAGCCTTCTCCGACTGGGCAGCGCCTTTGCATTAGCGTTGGTAACGGCCATACCGCTTGGACTTATTAGCGGCTCATCCTTAACGATTCGTTCACTGATCGATCCGTTTATCGAGTTTTACCGCCCGCTTCCTCCGCTCGCTTATTATACGATGCTTGTTCTATGGCTTGGCATAGGCGACACGTCTAAGATCGCACTGCTTTATCTGGCTGCGTTCGCCCCGCTCTACATCGCCGTTGTAGCAGGAGTAAGAAGAATTTCGATCGACCGCATACATGCTGCGAAGTCATTAGGCTCGAATCGGCGCAAGCTGTTTCTATATGTGCTTCTCCCCTCCGCGCTGCCTGAAATATTCACAGGGATTCGAACGGCCGTCGGTGTGAGCTACACGACGCTGGTAGCTGCCGAAATGGTCGCCGCCATGTCGGGGATTGGCTGGATGGTGCTCGACGCAAGCAAGTTTTTGAGAAGCGATATTATATTCGCAGGCATTATTATGATGGGGCTTATCGCTTTATTGATCGATTCGTCAATCCGCTGGCTGGAGCGAAAGCTAGTTCCCTGGAGCGGTAAAGAATGAAATTAGAACAGGAGTGTAGACAAATGAAAAAATCAGCATCAGTAACCCATTATTTATCGGTTTTATTAACGCTTTCCCTATTCTGCATTTTGGCAGCTTGTAGTTCGAACAAACCAGCAAACGAGATAGCTACAGCACCAACTGAAGCTGCCGCAACCGATAAGCCAGCAGCGAGCACTCAGCCCAAAGAGGTTCGAATTGGCTTTCAGATTATCCCGAATGCCGAGCTGCTTGTCAAAGCGCTTGGCCTTGCCGAGAAAAAGTTCCCGGGCGTAAAGATCACCTGGGTGCCTTTCGATTCGGGGCGCGATGTTAATACTGCTTTTGCTGCAGGAGGCATCGATCTAGGCCTTGCCGGTTCGGTTCCTGTAGCAATCGGCCTAGCAAATAATTTGCCTTATTCGGTTTATTTCCTTCATGACATTATCGGCGACAACGAAGCGCTCGCTGTTCAAAATAGTGCCAACATTAATAGCGTAAAGGACTTAGCAGGGAAAAAAATCGCGGTTCCTTTCGGATCGACTACGCACTTCAGCTTATTGTCCGCTCTTAAACAAGAAGGCGTTGATCCAGCTTCCGTCAGCATATTAGACTTACAGCCTCCAGACATTGTAGCCGCTTGGCAGCGGAAGGATATCGATGGCGCATTCGTATGGCAGCCCTCGCTCGCAAAGCTAGTTGCAGAAGACGGCAAGATCTTAGTTTCGGCCAAAACATTGTCGGAGCAAGGCATCATTACAGCGGACGTTGGCATAGTTGGACGCAAATTCGCTGAACAATATCCGCAATTCGTTAAGGAATACGTCTCCGTACTCGACGAAGCGGTCGCGCTTTACCGTGCCAATCCCGAGGATGCCGCCAAAGCCGTCGCTCCGCTGCTCAGTCAGCCCGAATCTGACACGCTTGCTCAGCTGCATGAACTCGTGTGGTTAAACTCAACCGAGCAGCAGGATGCCAAATATTTGGGAGAGGATAGCAGCGATAGCGGATTCGCTGACGTTCTGCAGCAAACGGGGCAATTTCTAGTCGATCAAAAAACAATTCCTAGCGCTCCTGACGCGCATGCCTACCAACTGGGCATTTGGAATGAGTCGCTAAAGAAATAGGTATCTCTAATCCACGAATAGGAGGCATTTCAAAATGACTGAGCCCCTGCCTTTCGCAAAGACCGCTATCTCCATGAGCGGCATTCATCTCGCCTATGCTAAGCGCGCCTCTATAACCGAGGTGCTTGGCAGCATCAACCTCTCTATTCAAGAAGGTGAATTCGTTTGCATTCTTGGTCCATCAGGCTGCGGCAAAACTTCTTTGCTCAAAGTAGCGGCCGGTTATGAGAAGCCTACTCGAGGCGAGATCAGCATTTTCAGCAGACGACATGAAAAGCCTCATCATGAGGTCGGCGTCGTCTTCCAGCATGCCAACCTATTCCCATGGCTCTCGGTTCAAGGCAATGTTGAATTCGGATTGAAAATGCTGAATCAATCACGCCTTCAACGGAAAGCGACTGCCGCCTCCATCGTCGAAAAGGTAGGTTTATCCGCCTATTCATCCCTGCTTCCATTCCAGCTCTCAGGTGGCATGAAACAGCGCACTGCGATAGCAAGGGCGTTGGCAACAGACCCGCGTATCATCTTGATGGATGAGCCGTTTGCATCGCTCGATGCCATTACTCGCGAATCGCTTCAATATCTCATCCAGAAAATCTGGATCAACAGCGGAAAAACAATTATTTTTATCACTCATGATGTGGATGAAGCCTTGCTGCTTGGAACAAGGATAATTACGATGCAAGGATCGCCGGGACGCATAGAGCTTGATATGCCCAATCCGCTTAACAAGCGATCCGAACCTTTTACGTTTGTCCGGAACCATGCCAGATTTGCAGAGCTGCGAGATACATTGGTAAGGTCTCTGCGGAATAAGAAACAAGATCTGCAAGAAGCTGCCGATTTGTAAATACGGCAGCAACGGCAAAAAGACTGCGGGCTGGCTGCCTGCAGTCTTTTTGCCATTAGTTCGTTCTTGTATGGGTATTGCCGCCTATTTGACTTATGAGATGAAGCGCTCGCTCAGCGACTGATTCATCTACCGTTGCCGTCAGCAGTCCGCTTGCAGGCAAACCGCTAACCTCGACTACGCGCAGCGCCTGCAGCTTTCTCCATGCCTCTTGAGCCGCTCCTTCGCCATCGAAGGTCGCTTGAATTTCAATTTCGCTCATTATGCCTGCTCATTGCGTGCGTCAGCTTCAGCAGCGCGCTCGGCAGCTTTACGATCTGCTTCGTCCGCGAGCTCCTCAGAAAACTCTACATCTTCGTTTTTACCAACCGGCAAATTTCCGAAATTTTCTTTCTCCAGGCTGTTATGTTCCGTCATCGTTGATTCCCTCCGGTCTTGTAGATGTATGGTTTTCCTACCCGAATAGAATATGTTTGTCCACCCTGAACTATACAAGGCGGCAAAGAAAAAAAAGACGGACCGGGTTATTCACCCCGGAACGCCTTTTTCATCTTATCGAATATGGATTCATGATGTTCTTGGTCGGTCGCTGCCGAATCGCCGCTCAAACCGCCGAATTGACGCAGCAAATCCTTCTGATCGTCAGTCAAGCTTGTTGGGGTTACAATGGTAACCTTCACATGCTGATCGCCTTGACCATACCCGCGCAATTTCGGTACGCCTTTGCCTTTGAGCCTGAAATACGTTCCGGTCTGCGTACCAGCCGGCACCTTAAGCTTAACCTTCTCCGTCAACGTCGGAATTTCGATTTCGTCGCCAAGCGCAGCCTGAACGAAAGTCAGCGGCACCTCGCAATAAATATCGTCGCCTTCCCGTTCGAAGAATTCATGCGATTTCACGCGAATGACAATATATAAATCCCCGGCAGGTCCGCCGCGCAAACCGCCTTCGCCTTCTCCCGTCATCCGGATTTGAGCTCCGTCGTCTACGCCCGCAGGAATGCGGATATTGATTTTGCGCTGGCGTTTCACTTTACCCGCACCGTGGCAAGTCGAACATTTGTCCTTAATCACGCGGCCGGTGCCGCTGCAATTCGTACATGCACGGCGGTTGACCATACGGCCAAACGGCGTGTTTTGTACCACTTCTTGCTGGCCGCTGCCTTTGCATACTGAACAGGTTTCAGGCTTCGTGCCAGGCTTCGCGCCGTCACCGTGACAAGTATCACAGGTTTCGGTTCGGGGAATCGTAATTTCCGTTTCCTTGCCGAACACGGCCTCCTTGAACTCAACAGTCATCGTATACTGCAAATCGTTGCCGCGCTGCGGTGCATTCGGATCACGACGTCCGCCGCCCCCGCCAAAAAACATGTCGAAAATATCGCCAAAGCCGCCGCCGAAATCACCGCCGCCTCCGCCCCCCATGCCTTGGTTCGGATCTACATGGCCGAACCGGTCATACGTTGAGCGTTTGCCATCGTCGCTTAAGACGTCATACGCTTCCTTCACTTCCTTGAACTTCGTCTCCGCATCGGCCGCTTTGTTCACGTCGGGATGAAACTCCCGCGCGAGCTTGCGGTATGACTTTTTGATTTCGTCAGCCGAAGCATCCTTGCCGAGGCCGAGTACTTCATAATAATCGCGCTTGCTTGCCACCTGTTCTCACCTCCGCTATATATCCTATGATTCCTTGCGCAAAAACGCGCGAAAGGAGGTCAAAGCCAGGTAGCGCCTGTCTTTGACCTCTCGCTCGCTACTCGTTATTTATTGTCGTCAACCACTTCGTAATCGGCATCCACGACATTATCTTTACCTTTTGCAGGACCAGCATCAGGCTCTGCGCCTTCGCCTGCTTGCGCAGCTTGCTCATACAGCTTAACAGAAAGCTGTTGAACGATTTCCGTAAGCTCTTCAGCCGCTTTGTTGATTTGCTCCAGATCATCCGTTGCAAGCGCAGCTGTCAATTTTTCTTTAGCAGCGTTCGCTTTGTCGATTTCACCAGCATCAACTTTATCGCCAAGGTCTTTAATCGTTTTGTCAACGGAATAGATCAATTGGTCAGCGTTGTTTTTAGCTTCTACAAGATCACGGCGCTTGCGGTCTTCTTCCGCATTCAGCTCAGCGTCTTTCATCATTTGGTTGATTTCGTCTTCGCTTAGGCCGCTTGAAGAAGTAATCGTAATTTTTTGGCTCTTGCCTGTACCTTTATCAAGCGCCGATACGTTAACGATACCGTTGGCATCGATATCGAACGTAACTTCGATTTGCGGCACGCCGCGCGGTGCTAGAGGAATATCGTTCAGCGTAAATCGGCCAAGCGTTTTGTTGCCGGCAGCCATGGAGCGCTCGCCTTGCAAAACGTGGATTTCTACGCCAGGCTGATTATCCGCATAAGTGGAATACACTTGGGATTTGCTTGTCGGAATCGTCGTGTTGCGGTCGATCATCTTCGTGAACACGCCGCCTGCAGTTTCGATACCTAGCGACAATGGCGTTACGTCAAGAAGAACAACGTCCTTCACATCGCCTGTCAGCACGCCGGCTTGAACAGCTGCGCCAAGCGCGACAACCTCATCCGGGTTAACGCCTTTATGCGGCTCTTTGCCGATCAATTTTTTAACTGCTTCTTGCACGGCAGGAATACGAGTCGATCCGCCGACAAGAACGACTTTATCGATGTCGCTTGAAGACATGCCGGCATCGCTAAGCGCTTGGCGAGTTGGTCCAAGCGTGCGCTCAACGAGTGAAGCCGCAAGCTCTTCAAACTTCGCACGGGTAAGGCTGAGCTCCAAATGCTGTGGAACGCCGTCTACCATTGTAATAAACGGAAGCGAGATAGCTGAAGTCAGTACGCCGGAAAGCTCTTTTTTCGCTTTTTCCGCTGCATCTTTCAAACGTTGAACTGCCGCTTTATCTTTGGAGAGGTCAATGCCTTGGTCTTTCTTGAATTCAGCAACGAGGTGATCGATGATCACTTGGTCGAAATCGTCGCCGCCGAGTTTGTTGTCGCCGCTTGTCGCTTTAACTTCGAAGAATCCGTCGCCCAGCTCAAGGATAGATACGTCGAACGTACCGCCCCCAAGGTCATAGACAAGAATCGTTTGGTCTTCTGTTTTCTCAAGTCCGTATGCAAGCGCAGCAGCCGTTGGCTCATTGACGATACGCAATACTTCAAGGCCCGCAATTTTACCCGCGTCTTTTGTTGCTTGGCGCTGGCTGTCATTGAAGTAAGCCGGCACGGTAATAACCGCTTGTGTAACCGTTTGGCCTAAGTATGCTTCCGCGTCCGCTTTCAATTTTTGCAAAATAATTGCAGAAATTTCTTGGGGCGTATAGTCTTTATCGTCGATTTTTTCTTTGTGATTCGTACCGATATGGCGTTTGATGGAGCTGATTGTGCGGTCAGGGTTTGTGATTGCTTGACGTTTTGCCGTTTCACCGACAACGCGCTCGCCATCCTTTTTGAAGCCTACTACGGAAGGCGTCGTGCGGTTGCCCTCCGGGTTAGGAATAACAACGGCTTCGCCGCCTTCCATTACTGCTACGCAAGAGTTTGTTGTACCAAGGTCAATACCAATTACTTTACTCATAGCTATAGTTCCTCCTACATCGAATTGTATTTTGGTGGATCTCAATATGTTTGTTAATCATTATAGCTGTTTAGCTGCTTACTTTAACCATCGCAGGGCGTAGCACCTTGTCTTTCAAAATGTATCCCTTCTGTACTTCTTCAACCACGATGCCTTCCTCATGCTCATCAGATTCAACCTGCATAATAGCCTGATGGAATTCAGGGTTGAACGGCTCGCCGACAACGTTCATCGCCTTAAGGCCTTCTTGCTCGAGCGTCTGCTCCAGCTGGCGGAATATCATATCCACGCCCTTCGCAAGCGATTCAAAATCGCCATTGACGGAAGCGGCGGCAACCGCGCGTTCAAAATTATCTACAACCGGAAGCAGCTGGCCGATTAGCTTCATCGACGCATACTGACCGAGTTCTTCTTTTTCCTTCAATGTGCGGCGGCGGAAATTATCAAAGTCCGCTTGTGCGCGCAAGAAACGCTGCTGATTTTCTTCTGCTTGCTTCACCAGCTCAGCATAACGCAAGTCTCCTTCGAGAACCTCAACCTCAGATTCCTCGGTAACCTGCTCCGATTGCTCAGCAGATACGGTTTCTTCCGCAGCCTCGGCCGCTTCATTATGTTGCTCTTTCGTACTCATGCAATCACCTCCTTAAAAGTTACGAAGTAAACGCGGCATCAAAAGCTTCGGCATAAAATCTATTTATACCAACGGCCAAGCAGAACCGCCATATCCTTGGAGATGATATCCAGCAGACTGATGACTTTGCCGTATTCCATTCGTGTGGGTCCTAGAATGCCGATCGTTCCCAGCGACTGGCCATCAATGGCATAGGTTGCCGTAATTAGACTGCAATCGCTAATTGCCTTATGGTCATTTTCTGTCCCGATACGTACTTGTATACCTGATGGAAGGCCGGTAAACATTTTCATTATGGCTGGCGTCTCATCAAGCAAATCCAAAATCGTTTTAACTTTGTCTACATCCTTGAATTCCGGCTGGGTTAGCATGTTTGTCGTTCCGCCAAGGAAGATCCGGTGCTCATCTTCGTTTTGGAGCGCATGGTCCAGCACCTGAAGCAGCTGCTCATAATGCTCAACATGCCTCTCAAGCTCTTGCCCAACTTCTGTGTAAAGCTTCGACCTAAGACGGATCAGCGGAACGCCAACCAGCCTTGTGTTCAAAATGTTCACGACCTTCTCCATGTCGTCCATCTTAAGGCCTTCTGGGATAGAGATCGTACGATTCTCAACATGCCCCGTATTCGTCACGATGATTGCCACTGCCGAGGTTTGATCCAGCGGTACCAATCCGAAATGCTTAAGCGACGTACTGAACATTTCCGGTCCTAGCAAAATGGATGTGTAGTTGGTTAAATTCGACAAAATCATCGCCGTTTGCTGTATGACCTGTTCCATCTGGTTCATTTTATCCGTTACGAACGAACGAACCATGCCAATGTCGTTTTCATCCACTTCGCTTAGCTTTACTAAATGGTCCACATAATAACGGTAGCCTTTAGTTGATGGGACACGTCCGGCTGACGTGTGCGGCTGCTCCAGAAAGCCCAGCTCCTCAAGATCCGCCATTTCATTGCGTATGGTAGCTGGACTGAATCCAACGTCTCCGCGCTTCGAAATGCTGCGTGAGCCGACTGGTTCAGCCGAGCGAATATAATCATCCACGATCGCATGCAAAATCATCCGTTGTCGTTCCGTCAGCATTCGAATACCCCCTATATAAATGTCAATTCCGTTATTACGGTTTCCCATCGTTAGCACTCAATACAATCGAGTGCTAATCAATACTACAAAAATACCAAACCAGCTTGTCGATTGTCAAGTCGGTTCGGCATTTTTGTGTGCCCAAATTCGTTATACTTTATGAACTCTGCCTGCTTCGTCTACGGCAAACTTCTCTTTCCTGACCCGAGTCTCGCCTTGGTACAGCTCTACGGTCCGATTCGGAGCAGCCGTGTCATCTATAATCACTTTCCAGCCGTTTGTGTTAAGCAGTGCGAATAATTCGTCCAACGACATCGCCTTAAAGCCGTAAAACCCGCTGAAGCCCGCCCACTTCTTAAGCAATACCGTTGTCACATGCTGAAGCTTGTCTTCCACCGTTGTCACTTGATCCTTCTTTTCACTCATCGTTATTTCTCCTCTATATTACAATAAACACCTATAAAGACTATATACCAAATCGCGTCATTTTACTATTAAACTCGGTAGACCCGCCAACTTTAGCTTCGTGGATCATCATGCCGGCATGGCCCAAAAAAACACTAAGCCATCGCTCTAGCCAGTGAGCAACGGCTTAGTGGTTTCGTTTATGTGCAAACCGTCGCAGCGCCTTGCGCTATTAGGTTAGCATTTTTAGTACCGCAATTTCATCGCACGCAAGCTGTTTCGGGCAATTGACGCAATCCTTCCATACCTTCTCCGGGAAGATCTCCTTCTCAACGACCGTAAAGCCATTTTTCTCAAAGAAGGCTACAGCGTATGTCAAAGCCATTATTTTTGGAATTTGCTGTTCCCTAGCTTGCTCGATTAACGCATCTACCAGCTTGCTGCCGATGCCCACGCCTTTATAGCCCTCCGACATTCCTAGTGAACGTATCTCTACCAAATCTTTTCCTAGTCTTGTTAAAGAGCCGCAGCCGACGACTTCTTCCCCGATCTCCGCTACAACGAATGTATCGATCATATATTCGAGCGCTTCCCGAGTGCGAGGCAGCATAATGCCTTTCTCGGCATAACCTTTAATAAGCTGAAACAAGGTTTCAATATCGTCCGTAGTCGCTTTTCTGCATACAACCTGTACTGCCTGCATTGTGCCTTCGCCTCCACCCGGTGCATGTTCAAAATCAATATGAATAAATATACAACAAAACGTATTTTATCTCAAGCGTATTTTATACGGAATATCCGATAAAAGCTCCAAAAACTTCGTTGCCCAGCAGGACGCCTTTGTCGGTCAAACGATAGATCATGTCATCCTCCGTTTTCACCGCTTCCAGCAATCCATCCTCCAGCAGCTTATGAATGACAGAGCCAAACTTCTCTTCAAGCGTATGGCCAGCGAATTGCTTCGAGAAACGGGTTGCGGGAACGCCCTCCAGCAGACGCAGCCCAACCATCATCAGATCCTCCATCGCTTCCGCTTCCGGCACCTCGAACTGCTCAAGACGCGGCAGCTTCGCTGCTGCGGCCTCGATATACGGCGTAATGCCTTTAAGATTCACATGGCGCATCCGGTTGACGTAACCGTGTGCCCCGGCTCCCAAGCCGTAATACGGCTCATTGCGCCAGTAGGTTGAGTTATGGCGGCTTTCATAGCCAGGTTTCGCGAAATTGCTGATCTCATAATGCGCATAACCGTTCGTTTTCAACATCTCCATAAGCAGAATGAACATATTGAACTCTTCCTCTTCAGGCGGCAAAGGCAGTTCATTGCGCTCATATAGCTTGTGGAACAACGTGTTCTCCTCCACCTTTAAGCTATAGATCGAATAGTGAGGCAGCCCGAGCTCCATTGCCCTGTTCACGCTGTCTCTCAGCAGCTCGACCGTTTGGCCAGGCAAACCGAACATCAAATCAATCGACAGGTTGCTGAAACCTACTTTGCGCGCATTCTCTATGCTGCGGTAAACATCATCTACATTGTGAATACGTCCAATTCGCTCAAGCAAACCATTATCGAAAGACTGCACGCCGAAGCTGATTCGGTTCACTCCCCCTTCCTTCATAGCGGTCAGTTTATCGATATCCGTTGTCCCCGGATTAGCTTCCATCGTAAATTCCGCATCTGGTGCCAGCGGGAAATACTTGTGCACTGACTTTAAGAAACGTTCCATTTGAGGCGGTGTAAGCACGGTAGGCGTTCCGCCTCCTACAAACACGGTATCGATTTGAATTGGCGGCCATTCTGCAACTGTGCGTTCCATTTCCATCTCCAGCGCGTCAAGGTATTGATCCACCGGCTGTCCCTTCAACACATAGGACGTAAAGTCACAGTAATGGCACTTGTTCGTACAGAAAGGAATGTGTATATATAAAGCGCGCGGTGCCTGCATCATTGTCATGGTCATTTTCTCCTTCAAACGCCAACGTCTGCCGTCCATCTGCTTACCCCCGGCATAGCTCGCGTTTCGCATTGAAATAATCAATCGCTATTTATTGAAATAGAAAAGAGGGAGAGCTGCGCCCTCCCTCATCCTCGTACGTCTTAATCCTCGCCGATTTTGAGCACCGCCATGAACGCTTCCTGCGGTACCTCTACACTGCCTACCTGCTTCATCCGCTTCTTGCCTTCCTTCTGCTTTTCAAGCAGCTTCCGTTTACGGCTGATGTCACCGCCGTAACATTTGGCTAGAACGTTTTTGCGCATAGCTTTAACCGTTTCACGCGAAATAACTTTATTGCCGATAGAGGCCTGAATAGGAACCTCGAACATTTGGCGCGGAATGAGCTCTTTCAGCTTCTCGCAGATAACCTTTCCGCGCTGGTAAGCTCGGTCACGGTGAACGATGACTGAGAGTGCATCAACCTGTTCATTGTTTAGCATGATATCCATTTTGACCAAGTTGGATCTGCGGTAACCACTGATCTCATAGTCGAACGAAGCATACCCTTTCGTGCTTGATTTCAGCTGATCGAAGAAATCGTACACGATCTCTGACAATGGAACGTTGTAGGTAAGCGTTACGCGATTCGTGTCCAAATATTCCATGTTGACGAATTCGCCGCGTTTGTTCTGGCATAGGTCCATAATCGCTCCGACATAATCGTTCGGCACGATAATGGCTGCTTTGACAAACGGCTCTTCCACGTAATCAAGCTTGCCTGCTTCCGGATAATTCGAAGGGTTATCGATCTCCATCGTTTCGCCGCTAGTCAGCGTAATCTTGTAAATTACGCTTGGCGCGGTCGTAATAAGCGGGATGTTGAATTCCCGTTCAATCCGCTCTTGAATGATTTCCATGTGAAGCAGCCCTAGAAAACCGCAGCGGTAGCCAAAGCCAAGCGCTGTCGAGGATTCCGGCTCATACCTAAGCGAAGCGTCGTTAAGCTCCAGCTTCTCCAGCGCATCGCGCAAGTCATTGTAGTCCTGCGTTTCAATGGGGTACAATCCGCAGAATACCATCGGGTTGATCTGGCGATAGCCAGGCAGACGCTCAGGAGCAGGGCGCTTCGCTTCAGTGACGGTATCACCTACCCGCGTATCCTTCACGTTCTTGATCCCTGCTACGATAAAGCCTACGTCGCCAACGGCAAGCTCTTTCACGATTGACATGCGAGGCATAAAGGCACCTACTTCGATAACCTCGAATTCAGCTCCGGTTGCCATGAAGCGAATCTTTGAGCCCGCACGGATGCTTCCGTCCATTACTCTAACGTAGACGATTACGCCTTTATAGGGATCGTAATGGGAGTCGAAAATAAGCGCTTGGAGCGGCTTATCGGGATCTCCGGTCGGCGATGGCATCTTCGAAACCACCTGCTCCAATATTTCCTTAATGCCGATTCCGGCTTTCGCGGATGCAAGTACTGCATCGCTTGCATCAAGACCGATGACATCCTCGATTTCCTGCTTAACCCGTTCAGGCTCCGCGCTCGGCAAATCGATTTTGTTGATTACCGGAACGATCTCCAGGTTGTTGTCTAACGCCAAATATACGTTCGCTAACGTCTGGGCTTCTATGCCCTGAGCGGCATCGACAACGAGCAGCGCGCCTTCGCAAGCGGCTAGGCTCCGAGAAACCTCGTATGTAAAATCGACGTGTCCAGGCGTATCTATCAAATTGAGTATATACTCGATGCCGTCATCAGCCGTATAGGCTAGTCGCACGGCTTGCAGCTTGATCGTAATTCCGCGTTCCCGCTCCAGATCCATTTGGTCAAGCACTTGCTCTTGCATCTCGCGTGATGACAATGCGCCTGTAAATTCTAAAATACGGTCTGCAAGCGTAGATTTTCCGTGGTCTATATGCGCGATAATGGAAAAATTCCTAATCCTCTTTTGTCGGTCACGTACGTCAGTCATGCCTAACCCCCACAATTTCCAATAATGCTAATCATTCCTCCTATTATATCAGTTAAGGGGAATACCAGCAATGTTCATTATCATTTCGTCAATCCGTCAAAAATCGAAACGACCATACGGATGCCTTCGCTTGACATATTTTGCAGCAATCCTGAGGTTGAGTCGGCGATGCGGTTCACCGCAGGCTGATCGTTCTCGGCAGGCAGTCCGGGCAATCTCTCGTTAACGTCAAGCATGCCTTCATCTTCATTAGCAGAAGCGTCATCCGCACTCCCGCCTTCCGCCATTTTCTTCAGCTCTTCCAGTTCCTTCTCGAGCTTGGCGATTTTCCGCTGCTGCTCCGTTTCAAAACCATCATCCGGCGTCTCCGCCTGCTGAGGTTCTTGCAGCTCGGCGTATTCCCCTGCGCCTTCAATTGGTCCATATATCCGTTCAATGCCGCGAGAGGATACGTCGATTCCGTACAGGATAATAATCGCCAAGGCGCCGCCGAGCAGCGTCCATTTCATTCCATTTCTTCTCATGCGCTTTTTACTCCCTTCTTTCACGCCTCTTTCGAAGCAAGCTCGGACTAGCTGGCTTTGCCTTTGGCTGCCGCACTTGCCTTCTCGTCCTTCCAGTAAATATCCGCAATAATCTCCGCAAGCGCATCCGCGGTACGGTAAGATTCCTGAAGCGTGTTGTCAACGCCTCCCACTTCAATCAGAACATTATCCTCCGCAAGCGATTGATTGTATTCCGCATTGCCGGATGCAGCCGTTTTGCCCCAAATCCCGCGGGAGATGCCCGGATATTTTTTATCTAGAGCGTCATGGATTTTGGTTGCAAAAGCTTCATTCTTCTGCCAATTCGGATTTTTATGCCCGATAATGAAATACACCTGCGCATAGCTTTTGCCGCCAATATCAATCGTCGTATACTTTCTTTTTTGCGAATCGCGGTGAAGGTCAAAGAAAAACTTCAGATCCTTGCTGCTCGCGATCGCTTCCTTTACCGTTTTCATCGAATATTTGTAGGATAACTCCCATCTGTAATCTTTAATGGCAGTTGGGTAATCCGTATCGGAATGCTGCGCGCCTACCCCTTTCGCCTCCAGCTTTTCCGCTAGGCGCTTGCCGACCAGCGTAATATTTTTGGTGCTGGAATTCGGATCCTTCGATTTATCGGTCAGCTCGGGGTACCATGATTCACGGTTATGAGAATGATAGATGAACGCTACCTTGGCACCCCCAGTCGTCGGTTGATCTACCCCGTTATCGGTAGGTTCCGCCGGCTTGTCCGTAGGTATGGGCAGCTTATCCGGTTCATTGTCCGCGTCTCCATCCGTATCTGTACCTGAAACATCCGTGCCGTTATCCGCATGAAGGCCATTTAATGGATCATAGTCAATCGGTGTATTGTCCTCCGGCCCAACCGCCGTATCCGTTCCGATTCCCTTACGGATAAGAATCGCGTCGTTCGCGCTAAGTCCCGGCAGTTCGCCGGCAAGCAAGCTCATCGGATCGGATGGGTTGATGTCCGTCAAAGCGCGCATGAGCAGCACGCTGATCTGTTTCGTCGAGAACGATTCCGTTTCCAACCCGCTTTGGAAAGCAGGCATTTCCATCTCTAGCATATCCCCAAAAAACCCGCTGGATACTGCCGCAGCGAATCCTTTCATTGAATTAACCGGTGAAGCCGTTGTTTGCTGGTGCGCCATTCCCGCTACGCCAAGCAGAACAAAAAATACCATCGAGCAAAAAGAGAGCAATGCAAACGTGCGTCCCGTCACCAGCAATTGCCTCATTCGCCTGCTCTCTCTCCCAATATCAAGCAGCATGATCTTCCGTTTCATAGGCTGTATAACCTCCGCTTCTTAGGTTACTACTAATCTATGAGAGTCATTGTCTTCATAGAACCGCATTTCATATGAACGTTCCGGAATTGATAGAATCGGATATTGCGATGCACGCACGTAAAAAAGCTGCCCCGAGGCCAATGCCTGCTGGAACAGCTTTATGCTTTGCAGATTAATGCGTATAAGCAGCCACATTGCTCGAATCAACGGCTTCATGCAGCGAAGCATTGAGGCCGCTGGCGATAATATTGGCTATATCCTCGATAAATTCATCGATTTCTTTTGGCGTAACAAGAAGGTCATGGCCAAGCGGACTCAGAACTTCCCTCACTAGCTGGAGACGCTCATTTTCCTCCATCTGGTTGACGAGACCCATAATATGATCCGAGTTCGCATTTTGCTTGTTGAAGTGGCTGCTCATCATCTCGAGCGTGTTATTGACGATCGTCGACGCGTACACGACCGTTGGCACGCCTATCGCAATGACCGGCACCCCTAGAATTTCCTTCGTCAGCCCTTTTCGCTTATTGCCGATGCCCGATCCCGGATGAATGCCCGTGTCCGCAATTTGGATGGTTGTATTGACGCGTTCAACGGCTTTGGAGGCTAATGCATCAATCGCAATAATGAGATCCGGCTTCGTTTTCTCCACGATTCCGTGCACGATTTCGCTGGATTCGATTCCGGTAATGCCCAGCACCCCCGGCGCGACTGCGCTGACGGGACGATACCCTGGGGCAACCTGATCGGGCATAAGCTCGAAATAATGACGAGTTACCATCACGTTCTCTACGACGATCGGTCCGAGCGCGTCAGGCGTCACATTCCAGTTGCCGAGACCGACAATAAGCACGCGCGCGGTTTTGCTAATGGAAAGCCTCTCAAGGAAAGCTTCAAAATGCTTAGCGAACTGGGTGGCAACCCGATCCTGTAATCCTGTATCTCCGTTGCGCAAGCCCGGCACCTCAAGCGTCACGTAATGGCCTTGCATCTTTCCGATCGCTGCCGAGCCTTGCTCGTTCTGAACATGCAGCTGCGTAATCGTAATGCCGTCATCCTCTGTCGTTTCGGACTGAATGCCCGGAATTGGGCCACCTCTCGGCGCTTCCGCCATCTCTTTCGCCTCTAACGCCAAATCCGTTCTGACATTGTATTTCTGCAAATCAAGCTCTTTCTCCACTGCTCATTCTCCCTTCAAGCGCAAGTTCTAAAGCTATTGTTTGCAGATGCCTTAATTTCATACTTCACGACCTGCCAAGGAGCTTAGCGTGCTTGTATTCGTTGAAGCTTCCGATGCTATTGCTTTTTGGGCATTGGCATGATAATATATTTTAAGTTGTGTTGTCTAGGTTTATTATGTCTGTAAGCCGTTGTAAACAGTTTAGGAGGTGAATTCCATGCCAAATATTAAATCCGCGATTAAACGCGTTAAAACAAGTGAAAAGCGTCGTGCTTTGAATGCATCCCAAAAATCCGCACTTCGTTCGGCCGTTAAATCTGCTGACCAAGCTATCGCTGGCACTGATGTAGACGCTGCTAAAGCAGCTCTTATCGCTGCAACGAAAAAATTGGACAAAGCAGCAACTAAAGGCCTGATTCATAAAAATGCGGCTTCCCGCAAAAAATCTCGTCTTGCTAAAAGACTTAATGCCCTTTCGGCTCAAGCCTAAGCAGGATAACTGCCTGCGAGGCTAATTTATCCTCTGGATGAACCTACCTCGCTCGGCGCCAAAAAGCTTCACTGCCTACAATAGGCGGTGAGGCTTTTTTTGTTCCGTTAAACAAACACACAAAAAAAGGCGCTATGCGCCTTTCTCCATACTGAGCGAAAGCAAATACAGCTCTAGTCCGAGCGTTTTGTCAATTGCTCCTGTTTTCATCTGATAATCAAGGTCGGCAAGCGATGCTAGCAGCCTGCCTAACCTCGGAACCTGAAACTTCCGGCTTTTCTCCGCTGCAAGCTTAACCGCGTAAGGATGCAGCCCTAATTGGCCCGCCATTTGCTGCGGAGAATATTGATGCTGTTCCAGCTCCTTGATTTGAAGCATAATTCGCAGCTGCCTGGCAATCAATGCCGCAATTTTGATCGGCTCCTCGCGCCGCACAAGCAGTTCTCTATATAGCCGGATCGCTTTATCGATTCGAAGCTCCGCTATCGCATCGATAAGAGCAAATACATCCTCCTCGACGGTTGCGGCAGTCATTAGCGCTGCCGTTTCCACATCGATTGTACCGCCTGAGCCTGCGTGCAAGCAGAGCTTGTCCACCTCTTGCGATAACTGCTGCATATTGGCGCCGGCTCGCGAGAGCAGCAGCTCGGCTGCGTCAGGGGAGAGCGTTCTTTTTTGGTCTGCTGCACGCTTGATCATCCATTGCTTAAGCTGTGCGGCATCGAGCTCTGGGAATGGCACCAAAGCGTTGCGATCCTTTAACGTCTTGACAAGCTTGCGGCGCTCATCCAGCTTCTCTGCGTTCACCGAAAAAACGATAATCGAAGTCTCAGACGGATACTCCATGTATTGAATCAGTTTTTCGGGACGGTGCTCAAGCTTGCCGCCTTCTTTTCCTCCGGCACATAGCAGCGTAGCATCACGAATCAAGATCAGCTTGCGCTGAACGAAAAACGGGGAGGTTTCGGCTTCAAGCACGGCTTCCTCGATCGATGTTTCTGCCGTATCGAATTTGACCATGCCAAGCTCGCGCTCGTCCGCAGAAAACATTGCTTCGGTCAGCGCATTAATAAATTGCTGCAACCGGTAACGGTCCTTCCCATACAGCACGTAAATCGGACGAAAACGACCGCCCTTTATTTCTTTCAAAGCTTCCTTCGCATCCATGCCTTCACCTCGTCACCAGTCTACACATTTAAACGGCAACAAAGGGATGAGCCGTTTATAGGCTTCATCCCTTTGCCGAACATCTATATAAACATTCGCAGGCAGGCCCATGGTGCCGCCCTGCGGATGGTCATACGACGTTATGGCTTCGTCGCAGACACTCTCTATGCTGATACTATACGCATTAGCGGAAGAATGTGTGCATATTCCTCATAAAACTTACGATTGCCTGAAGCCTAATGCGCGGCTTTCTTCTCGGTAAGCGTGGCAAGATCAATCTCATATTTCTCGATTGCCCCGTTTTCGACGTGAACCTCATACGTGAGCAGCGCGCTGTCAGCGGACCATGCCAAATTCAGCAGCTCTCCGTTTTTTCGAGGCGTTGTAAAAACAATGCTCTGATCAGCTTGTGCAATGACGTCGATTTTGAAATTGACTGCTTGCACGCCATATTTCCCGTCGGGCGAAATACTGGCAGGCATAGCCATGCTGCCGAAATCGCCTTTCACCTTGTCACCCGCAGAACCATTGGACGTATCCGCGTCGCCTCCTGCAGCAATGCCTTTATCTACTGAACCGACACTTCCCGATGAACCTTCACCGCTAGGGCTACCTCCATCGACAGTAGTAGGCAGAACATCGCTGGCACCCTCTTCGCTATTTAGCGAATCGGTTTCCATTTCATCGGAGTGTTTTCGAGCACCCAATGCTTCTGTACTGACCTCTCCGGCATCATCATCCGCCTTAGGGGCTTTGAAGGCCATGCTCTCGGGCACAGTTTGCGCCGTATTGGCTGCCGAATCCTCCGAGGAGCTTGCCGTAAACATATTAGCTTTGAAATCCGGCGCCATATCCGTATTGTACGTCACTAGAAACAACCCGGCCACGATCCCTGCCGCGATTACGCCGCTCATTACGCGAATGGACGGCCACTTCCGTACACGTTTGGCGCGGCGCGGCGTCAATTCCGCCACCTCGGAAACAGCAGGAACGGATTCCTCTGATTGGCCAATCCGCTCCATTTGTTCCAGCTGCGGCATGATGGCGTCAACTAGGCTATAGCTCGGCATTACTTTGGGCAAACTGGTAAGCTCGGCGGATAGTAGCTGTAACCGCTCGAACATGGCTGCACAGTCCGGACACTGTCTCGTATGGCTCATCAAGACGTCGAGCTCAGAATGACTGAGATCGTCGTCTAGCTGTCTTTGCATTAGTTCCATCACCTCTTGACAATTCATCCCCGGACACCACCTTTCTGATAATCATGGAGTAACGTCTGCAGCTGTTGCCTAGCTCTGAATAAATAAGATTTCACCGTATTGAGCGGCAAATCAAGCGAATCTGCAATTTCATTGTAAGAGAAATCCTGCAAATATCGAAGGACGACGACCGCGCGATGATGCTCAGGAAGCTTATCAATGGCGGCTTGAATGTCTTTGACAGCATAAGCAGACATTACCTCGTCCTCCACGTTCTGTTTTTCGTGGAACACCATGTCGTGCTCATCTATGGAGACGGTCGGTTTATTTCTCCGGAACTTATCAATGCAAATGTTTGTTACAATACGTTGAATCCATGTCTTGAATTGCGCTTTTTCCTCGTACGAGCCTATTTTGGTATAAATGCGGATGAGCGCTTCCTGCGCAGCATCGAGCGCATCCTGTTCATTATTTAATATATAATAGGCTGTCCGATAAACATGCGTTTCAATCTCTCGCAAAAGAGTAATTAATGCGTCGCGATCTCCCGACTGAGCGGCTCTTATGAGCTCTGGCTCCACCACGAAGGATCCCCCTCTCTTGCAACCATTCTGACGAACTGGTTGCGGTAAAAGTTGCAGATTAGTAAGAAATTTGACTATATTTTTTTTAGTAACAATTGCCAGTATCATTTATATTATCGAATGGGATTTTTTAACCTGCGTATTTAACGGATTATGATTGCAATTCCCCACATGCTTCCCATTCTGAAGCATCCGTATAAACTCCACATTAAAGGATACCAAATTTCTAGTACTCCGTATATAGATTGCCATGGATTGCTCTGGTACGCAGCCATTCGGCAAATCTATCGGCGCATTCAAATCTCATAACTATAGCACAACCAATATTCAATAATGTATACCTGAACGTATCGTCAGCGCAACCTCACGAATAATACCAATGCTGATTATTCCTTCTTATACGAGAACAGACCTGTAGCCTGAATGCGAAATCGAACCTCGCCGTCCTTGTCCGTACGCCAAATTTGCGTTTTCCATTTGGCAAGCTTCGCAAGCACTTCCGGATTCGGATGCCCATAGGTGTTCGTTGCTCCTACAGAAGCTACGGCTCCCGTCGGCCTCCAGTAGGCCATCCACTCCTCGCTCGTTGAGAAGCGGCTGCCATGGTGCGCAACCTTCATAATCGAAACAGGCGAATGCTTGCTTTCCCCCGCAAGGCGGCGTTGATCATTCCGAATGACGGCTCGCTCCGTCACTGCGTTAATGTCTCCCGAGAACAAAAAGGTCGAATGATAGAGTTTAACGGCCAGGACGACGCTGCTTTCATTCTGTTCCTTTTGATTCGGCACGCGTTGCTGCGGACTTTCGATAGCAGGCGGCCATAACACGTTCAGCTCTGTCGCGAAATCAAGCTGCTGCCGTATCCCTGCATCTGCCCGATACAAGGGAATTTGCAAAGAAACGGCTAATCTTAGAAGCTCCTTGGCGTCATCGGCTTCTTTGACGGTACCGTTCCACCAGATCCGCCGAACCGGTATGGCTTCCAAGACAGCCTTCAGTCCCCGTATATGGTCACTGTCCAAGTGCGAGACGACAAGCAGCTCTATCTCCTGCACGCCTCGCTTCATAAGCAGCGGGACAAGCACCTTGCGGCCTACCTCGAAAGGATCGCCCCGTTTGCGCCATTCCTCTCCAGGCTTCGCGAATGAAAGCGTTCCTCCGCCATCGATTAGAATGTGCTTGCCGGTCGGCGTACGAATATGAATCGCGTCGCCTTGGCCAACGTCGATAAAGCTTACCGCTGCTTGCCGGTTAAGGATTTGAGGCTGATAGGCATAAAAAAGCAAAGCGGACAAAAACAGCAGCAGGCTGTATAAGCCTTTGCGCGACCTTCGGTCCGCTTCAGCGCCAAACGAATAATCAAATTCTGGTCCGAGCGGAATTGTCGTCTCTGAGCGTTCCGCCCCTTCGATAGCCCGGTCATTATACGTCTGTACACCTTGCCCGATCAACCGAAAAAGGATGCCGAGCAAGAGAAGCCAGGCTGCAACCCACCACAGCGGCGGCGTTGCCCAAATGGTGCGAAGGGAATCAACGCTTGCCAGCCTGTCAACAAAAGCAAAGGTCCAGTCGTTTGCGTAATGCGAAGCATAAGCGAGCAGCTTCCCGCCCTGCTCCCATGGAATCGCAAGCAGCAGCGCGGCAGCACCGAGCGGCATGACGACAAAGCTGATGAAGGGTACCAGCACAAAGTTTGCCAGCATCGATAGAAGATGAAATTGATTGAAATAATAAATCGAAACGGGAAAGGAAACGAGCTGCGCGACAAGCGTGACAGCAAACAGGTCAAGCAGCGGCTTGCCCCTGCGCCACTGCGGCATCGCTCTGCGTACAGGCTGCACACCGATTATCAAACCTATCGTAACGATAAAAGAAAGCTGAAAGCTTACGTTTTCAAGGAAGAACGGATCATATGCGAGCATCAGCAATGCCGCAGCAGCCAGAAGATGCAACCCATCCTTGAGCTTGCCCATGCGAGCCGCGAGCAGACCAAGCACAGACATTAAGCCTGCGCGAATAACAGATGGCGATGCTCCTGCAAGAAGCACATACAAGGGCACCGCGAACATAAGCAGCAGCAGCGCACGCTCGCGGTTTACGCGCGCGAAGCGCAGCAGCCCGCTTAGCGCGTATATAAATACGGCGACATGCAGGCCTGATATGGCCAATATATGCGTCAAGCCAAGACGCGAGAATTGCTGGAACTGCTCGGGGTCGAGGTCCTCGCGGATGCCGAGGACAAGACCCTTCATGTATCCGGACTGCGCGGACGGATACAGCGCCTCCATTCGCCCGCCAAGGTAGGCGCGGGCGCTGTCAACGCGGCCGAGCAAGGCGGCCGCGGTCCAGCTTGGGCCCGCTGCCGCTTCGACGGCAGCGGTGCCCTGCACGGTAAGCAGCCAGTGGATTCTCTGGCTGCTAAGGTAGCGGCGGTAATCGAAGCCGCCGCTGTTGGTGGCGCGGGCCGGGCGGGTCAGCTCGCCGGCCAAGCGCACGCGGTCGCCGCGCTGCCATGCCGCGGCGATCAATTGCTCCGGCTGCTCTGCGAGCCGGATATGCACAATCACTCGCTCGCGCACGGCACGCGCGGCGCCATCGCTCGCGAGGCGGACGCTGTCCACCGCCACGCGGAACATAACGCGGTCGCCGTCTATCTCCGGCGCCGACATGATCGTGCCCGCCGCTTCCGCCGCAAAAGCGGCTCGCGGGCCTTCCGCCTCAGCGGCGGCGAGCAGGGCCGGCAGCTCGGTCACATTGCGGGCATCCGCCCACAACCGGTGCCCCGCGGCAACGCCCACTGCAAGCGCGCATGCTGCCGCGAGCTGCCAGCTCGCCAGCCTGCACAGTACGGCTGCGAGCGCGAGCAGCGCAGCCGCGCCGGTCGCGAGCACGACGCCGCTGCTGCTCAGACCTGCAGCCGCGGCGCTTCCTCCTACATAGCAAATGGCAAACCATAACAAAGGCCGACGGTTCATCGCGGCATTCTCCCTCCTTCTCCTTCCGCATCAATCGCAGGCAAGGTGAAACGGCTATTGCGTCCTATTACGGCGCGTTTCATTCCGAAAAATTCAGACAGTGAATCGCGCTAGGGATTTGCTTTCCTATATTTGCAAAAAAAAAGAAACCTCCGACGCATCTAATGATGCAATCAGAGGTTCCTCCCCATTTCAATATGCTATTGCCTTATAAGGTAATATCCGCATATATATATGCTTTGATTCATTGTTCAAATTCATATATTCGCTTCTGCCTCTTGCCTTATCAGATAATATCCACATACATATGCTTTTTGCTTCAAGTGTTCACATTCACATATATAGCTGCCTTATGAGGTTACATCCATATAGACGCTTCTGTCTTATAAGGTAGCATCCATAAATGTTTTGTCTCATATGGTTACTTGCATATATCGAGCTGCCTTATGAGGTTACATCCATATGCGCCTGGGCAGGAGGCTCGAATTGGTCCAAACACCGAAATTGGATGCCCTTCTGCTTCATCAGACTAATCACCTTTTCGCTGTCCTTCGGGTAGCTGCGATGATAAACGACCTCGATCACGCCGCTGTTTGCCAGCATGTTGGCACAAGTCCAGCAAGGCTGATCCGTCACGTAAACGGTTGAGCCTTCACGGTCGGCCCTGTCGGTGAACAGAAGCAGGTTCTGCTCCGCGTGAATCGTGCGGATGCAGCGCTGCTTCTTGAACAGCTGCTCCTTGCCATCCACCAGCCTCATCTCCACCTCTTCCGCAATCATGCAGCCTGCTTCCAGACAATCCTGAACGCCCATCGGCGCACCGTTATACGCTGTGCCGAGCAATTTCTTCCCTTGCACAAGAACAGCTCCAACATGTCTGCGCGGACAACGCGAGCGGGTCGAAACCATATAGGCGATATCCATAAAATAAGTATCCCAATCTTTGCGGACGGCATCCTGCGTTTCGGTATTCATTCTTCTTACTTCCTTTCTCATGGTGCATTTGATGCTCTAGATGCATCGCTCAGTCGTAATTAAATGTTCTGGCTTGCCGCTATGGCTTGACCAAGATCGGCTAAGATATCCTCAATGCCTTCCGTACCGATAGATAAACGGATCATGCCCGGAGAAACGCCTGCATTCGATTGCTGCTCCTCGGACAATTGCAGATGAGTCGTGCTTGCCGGGTGGATAATAAGCGACTTCGAGTCGCCTACGTTCGCCAAGTGGGAGAAAAGCTCAACCGAATTGATAACCTTCTTGCCGGCTTCAACGCCGCCTTTAATGCCGAAAGTCATAATCGCGCCTTTGCCCTTAGGCAAATACTTTTGTGCGAGCGCATAGCTCGGGTGGCTTTCAAGGCCAGGATAATTCACCCATTCAACAGCTTCATGGCTCTCCAAATACTCAGCTACTTTTTGCGCATTGGAGCTGTGGCGTTCCATCCGGAGATGAAGCGTTTCAAGTCCCTGAAGCAGAAGGAAGGAGTTGAAAGGCGAGATCGCCGCACCCATGTCGCGCAATAGTTGTACGCGTGCCTTGATAATGTAGGCAACCGGACCAACCGCATCCGTATACACCACGCCGTTGTAGCTTGGATCAGGCTCGGTCAAGCCTGGGAACTTGCCGCTGGCTTTCCAATCGAACTTGCCACCGTCCACGATAATGCCGCCAATCGAAGTACCGTGACCGCCAATAAATTTCGTGGCAGAGTGGACAACGATATCTGCGCCATGCTCAATCGGCCTGCACAAATACGGGCTTGGGAACGTATTGTCCACGATAAACGGAATGCCATTCTCATGGGCGATTGCCGCAACTGCCTCAATATCAATGATATCACCTTTTGGATTGCCGATGGTTTCTGCGTAAACGGCTTTCGTACGTTCATTGATCGCGCCGCGGAAGTTTTCCGGATCGGAAGGATCAACGAAGCGAACCGTGATGCCTAGCTTTGCGAGCGTTATGGAGAACAAGTTGTACGTGCCGCCATACAGGCTCGTCGCGGAAACGATTTCATCTCCTGCCCCAGCGATATTAAGAATCGCATATGTAATAGCCGATTGACCAGACGCAACGGCGAGTGCTGCGGGTGCACCCTCAAGCTCCGCTACCCGTTTCTCGAATACATCCGAAGTTGGGTTCATGATTCTCGAATAAATATTTCCAAATTCCTGTAAGGCGAACAGATTCGCCGCATGGTCCGTATCTTTGAATCCGTAGGATGTCGTTTGGTAGATCGGCACTGCACGCGACATCGTAGTCGGATCGATTTGCTGGCCCCCGTGGACGGATAGCGTATCAAGAGAAAGCTTGCGTTGTTCTGACATTTTCTCGACTCCTTTTAATCAATTAATAAATGATGAAATAATGGCAAGCATTGGTTGAAAACACCTGCACCTTTCCATTCTCTCACAATTATGGACGAGCTACAATGCTATCTTCCATTGCATGTAATAGTTTTTCGCCTATTCCTTTAACCCGCAGCAGATCCTCAATAGAAGTAAATTTACCGTTTGTTTCGCGATCCGCCACGATCGCCTCCGCTTTGGCTGGTCCAATCCCTTTGAGCGCATCCAGCTCCGATGCACTGGCACGATTAATATCGAGTTTATCCGCATCCCCATCAAGAGCCGGATCTCCAAGGGTGAGATTATCGCTTTTCGCTTTAGGCTCTGCCTCATCCGTTGATCCCGCTAAGGCTTCCGCTGTCCCCGTCGATTCAGCCTTGCCGGCAGCATTTCCACCGGGAGCCGGCTCCTTTATGTTTGGACCAGATACCGCAGCAGCCGCAGCCTCGATTTGCCGTTCATCCTTGTTATCCAGTTCCGTCAACGCATTCGCGACCTCCTCGTTCAGCGGCAGCCATTCCCCGGCAGCCGTCCGCTTCGGTTCCATCAAGGAAGCACAAAGGAGGATGACTGCCGTCACGATTAGAACGGAAGCGAGCAGCAGCCGTTTATTGCTCAGCAGTGATGTACCTGTTTTCATTAATAACAGCACCTTTCTTCTCATTATTTTTACTTGGAAATGAGTGACATATTAAACAAGTCCTTTGGAATAAGGTAAGAGAGCAGCCGAAAAGATTGACCTGCATGATTTTGGCAACTCGGGATTTGCACGCGCTTGGCCGTCGACCGTCTTACTCTCGGCTGATCAAACGCGCGCCAACCTATAGGAGGGTTTAGCATGAATGTCGGATTTATCGGAACGGGCACGATGGGCAGCCTGCTTATCGAAGCACTGATAGCATCAGGTGCGCTATCGCCAGCACAAATCGCAGTCAGCAACCGTACCTTTGCGAAAGCGAAAGCATTAGCCGACCGTTATTCCGGCATGAGAGCCGAATATACGAATGCTGGCGCGGCCTGGGGCAGCGATATTATATTTCTGTGCATTAAACCGCTGGAATTCAAAAAAGCTGTGGATGATATCAAATCCGTTCTGCGGCCGAATCAAATTGTCGTTTCGATCACAAGCCCCGTGCTCATCTCGCATTTGGAGGGAGAGCTCGACTGCAAAATCGCAAAAATCATTCCAAGCATAACGAACCACGTCTGGAGCGGCGCTTCGCTCTGCATATACGGCCAGACGATGGACGAAACGGACAAAGAGCGGCTTGAGGATCTGCTTTCCCATATCAGCCAGCCGCTTCGCATAGATGAGAGCTATACGAGAGTTGTCTCCGATCTCTCGAGCTGCGGGCCAGCATTTATCTCCTTCCTGCTGGAGCAATTCGTCGAAGCCGCTGTCGAGGAAACCGGCATCGGCCGCGATGAAGCGCTTCGGGTCGCAAGCGCTATGCTGCTCGGCACCGGGCTACTGCTGACCGATGGCGGCATGACTCCCGCAGAAGTGCAGGAACGCGTAGCCGTACCCGGAGGCATCACCGCCAAGGCATTAAGCATGCTCCGGAGAGAGACGGACGGCGTATTCAACCAGCTGATCCGCACGACGCATGCAAAGTACCAAGAGGATCTTGCCAAGGTTTCATCCGCCTTTATAGGCGAAGAGGTGAACGGACAATAGCTGTTCTTCAGCTATAACCCGTTCACCTCTTCAATTTGTATTAATTAGCTACGATATTGACAAGCTTCCCTTTTACCGCGATCACTTTGCGTATCGTTTTGCCGGCAATCAGCTCCTGTACCTTCTCGAGCTCCTTCGCCATGCTTTCCATTTCTGCAACATCCATATCGGCAGCAATGGACACGCGGTCGGCTATTTTACCGTTTACCTGAACGACGATTTCAACCTCTTGATCAACGGTCCAACTTTCATCAAAGGCCGGAAACGCTGCATAAGTAAGCGAATCTGTACGTCCCAGCTTTTCCCATAGCTCCTCGGCAATATGCGGAGCAATTGGGGATAGCAATTGAACGAATTGCTCCATTGCCGCTTTCGGAAGAGATTCTGTCTTGTACGCTTCATTGACAAAAATCATCAGCTGGCTGATTACGGTATTGAAACGAAGCGCCTCATAATCCTCTGTGATTTTCTTGATGGAGCGGTGCCATGTGCGTTTGAACGCATCGCTCGTATCGCCGTCACTGATTTTGGCATTCAAGCTGCCATCCTCATTCACAAACAGACGCCATACGCGGCTGAGGAAGCGATAGGTTCCTTCAACGCCGTTCGTATTCCAAGGCTTTGTCGCCTCCAGCGGGCCCATGAACATTTCATACATCCGCAAAGTGTCTGCGCCGAATTCATTGACGATATCATCCGGGTTAATGACATTGCCGCGTGACTTGGACATTTTCTCATTATTGTTGCCAAGGATCATCCCCTGGTTGACCAGCTTGTGGAAAGGCTCTTTCGTATCAACGACGCCAATATCGTAGAGCACCTTATGCCAGAAGCGGGCATACAGGAGATGCAGTACGGCATGCTCGGCACCGCCGATGTATAGATCTACAGGAAGCCATTCCTTCTGCTTCTCTGGCGAGCAAAGCTGCTCGTTGTTTTTCGGATCGATAAAGCGCAGGTAGTACCAGCAGCTTCCCGCCCATTGCGGCATCGTATTCGTCTCGCGGCGTGCCTTCATACCCGTTTCAGGATCAATCGTATTGACCCAATCCGTTACGACGGCTAGTGGGGATTCACCCGTGCCTGAAGGGGTAATCGCATCCACGTCTGGAAGCAAGAGCGGCAGCTGGTCCTCGGGAACGGTTTTCATGGTACCGTCCTCCAAATGGATAATCGGAATCGGCTCGCCCCAATAACGCTGACGGCTGAACAGCCAATCGCGAAGCCGGTACGTAATTTTGCCCTTGCCTTTGCCC
This sequence comes from Paenibacillus sp. J22R232, assembly GCF_056269165.1. Taxonomy (NCBI): domain Bacteria; kingdom Bacillati; phylum Bacillota; class Bacilli; order Caryophanales; family Paenibacillaceae; genus Paenibacillus; species Paenibacillus sp. J22R232. Next base: position 398,068 of record NZ_JBWDNK010000005.1, read on the forward strand.
GATGCGTCCAAATGCTCGATCATCTTCGCAATCGCTTCCTCGTTCTTCAGTCCATTAAGGAATTCCGAGTTGACATGCTCCCCGTCGCCGGCATAAGCTTCTTTCGCAATATCGCCGCCTTGAACGACTTCTACGATCGGAAGGTCGAACTGCTTCGCGAATTCCCAGTCGCGGGCATCATGGCCGGGAACAGCCATAATCGCTCCGGTTCCATAACCTGCCAGAACGTAATCAGCGATCCAGATAGGCGTTTTCACGCCATTAACGGGATTAATCGCGTATGCCCCAGTGAACACGCCAGATTTATCTTTTGCCAAATCTGTACGCTCAAGATCGCTCTTGCGAGCCGCAGCCTCTTGATAGGCTTGAATGGCAGCCCGTTGGTCCTCGGTTACGATTACTGCCACAAGCTCATGCTCGGGAGCCAATACGCAGTAGGTTGCGCCGAATAACGTGTCAGGACGCGTAGTGAATACAACAAGCGCTGCATCATGTCCATCGATCTCGAAGGTAACCTCAGCGCCCTTCGATTTGCCAATCCAGTTCCGCTGCATATCCTTTATGCTCTCCGACCAGTCCAGCTCTTCCAAGTCATCCAATAGACGGTCGGCATATTCCGTAATTCTGAGAATCCATTGACGCATCGGCTTGCGGACAACCGGGTGATTCCCCCGCTCGCTCAGGCCGTTAATGACCTCCTCATTCGCTAGAACCGTACCAAGCGCCTCGCACCAGTTAACGGAAACCTCCGCTACATAAGCAAGGCCCCGGTTATACAATTGAATAAAAATCCATTGCGTCCATTTGTAATATTCAGGATCCGTCGTGCTAATCTCGCGATCCCAGTCGTACGAGAAGCCGAGCGATTTGATTTGTCTGCGGAAGTTATCAATATTTTTGAACGTAATGTCGCGCGGATGCTGTCCCGTGTCCAAAGCATGCTGCTCTGCCGGTAGTCCGAAAGCGTCCCAGCCCATCGGGTGAAGCACGTTATAACCCTTCATCCGCTTGTACCTTGATACGATATCTGTGGCGGTATAGCCCTCGGGATGACCTACGTGCAGACCTGCTCCCGATGGGTACGGAAACATATCTAATGCGTAAAATTTCGGTTTGCCCGCATCCTCGGTCGTTTGAAACGTTTTGTTCTTATCCCAGAATTGCTGCCATTTCGGCTCTACGGCAAGCGGGTTATAGCCGTGAAATTGCTGTTCTTGACTCATTTGTTGATTTCCTCCTAAAAGTATATGCTGTTTGCGGATACCTGAATAAAAACATAAAACCTCCCGCCCCTAGCGATAATCGCTAGGGACGAGAGGTTGTTCTCCCGTGGTACCACCCTAGTTAGCGGCAGGCATGCTTTGCCTATCGCTCACTTGTCGCCCTTATCGCGGGCCAAACGGTGCTATTCCCTACCGACTATCGATCAATTCGCCGGTGGATTATACGCACAGCTCCAAGGCGAGCTTCATTCCGCAGCAGGTCCGGCTTTCACCCTACAACACCGGCTCTCTAAGCCTAGCCAACGAAATTACTGTTCCTCTTCAACGCTCCATATGCATAAAAATGGTTAGTTTCGATTATAAAGATCGTGAGGTTCGGTGTCAAGACATCGCTGTCACGCTTAGCTCTGTTCAGGCAGCAGCCTGTTTGCTCCCGCTCCAAAACCGATCATACCGAAAATAACAGTGACAGCTGCAAGCATTGCCAGCAATACCGTCCAGCTATGCGTAAGATCATGTATGAAACCAAATAAAAGCGGACCTGCGGCTGCAAGCAAATAACCAATCGACTGCGCCATCCCCGAGAGCTGTGCTGACTGTGCCGTATTGCTCGTGCGGAGCACGAAAAACATAACGGCCAAGCTGAAGCCCGATCCGCCTGCTATCCCAAGCAAAATCATACAGATCGGAATAAGTGCAGTGCTGCCCACAAGCAAGCCCAAGTATCCGAACAACATCAAACAAGCGGTTAGGATGGCCAAGCCTCGCTGGCTCGATTGTCGTCCGGCAATGACAGGAATGATGAATGTCGCCGGCAAGCTTACGAATTGCAGCAACGACAGCATCCAGCCCGCATCCGCATGGCTCATGCCTCGATCGAACAAAATTTCCGGAAGCCAGGAAATGTTGACATAAAAGCAAAAGGACTGCAGTCCCATGAATAACGTAACCTGCCAGGCTAAACCCAAGCCTAGCATGCTTTTGCCTTTCGCCTTGCCGCCGTCATTCAGCTCGCTCCTGCGCGGTACTTTGCGGAGCTGCGGGATCCAAGACGCTGTAGCAATAAGCGCTACTAACGCCCAGCAAGCCAGCATGCCTTGCCAGCCTAAGCCTAGCTGATCGGATACAGGGATGCTGAAGCCGGAAGCCAAGGCCGCCCCCAAGTTCATAATGACGGAGTACAAACCGGTCATGATACCGACCGAGGATCCGAAATCTCGTTTGATTAAACTGGGCAGCAGCACGTTGGCGACTGCGATCGCCATCCCCAGCAGCAGCGTGCCTGCGAATAAAGCAATGACCGACGGAAGCGAGCGAATGACGATCGCGCCAGTCAGCACGACCATTGCAAGAAACAAGGCATTCTCCATCTTAATCTGTTTCGCGAACCGCGGCGCAAGCGGGGAGATCAGTGCGAATGCGAGCAGTGGCAGCGTCGTGAGCAGCCCGGTCAGTGCGCTCGACAGGCTGAAGGCGGCTTGAATTTCAGACACGATAGGCCCTACTGCCGTAATCGATGCACGCAAATTCGCGGCAATCAGCAGTACGCCAAATAGAAGCAGCCCCGAGCTAGTTATAACGGCTGCCGTTGGGGCCTGCGTTGTTTTCATTTGATTGAATTTCACTCCATGATCCTTCTTTCTCATGCTGTTCATTCTATGTTGTTAAGCTTCCCTATCCTCACCTCGCGGCATTCAGCGGATGACGGATTTTAAAGCGGATCAGGGCGCTTCACCCTATACCAGTATTCGTACTGCGGTATGTATCCAATCTTGTCATAGAGCCGGTTAGCCGCTTCGTTATTTTTGACGACCATGAGATAGCTCTCCGTCGCGCCCTGCTCCATGCCCCAGTGAAGCAGGTGAAGCACAAGTTGCTCGCCGTAGCCTTTGCTTCGTTCGTTGGCATCTGTGACAATATCGTACAATCCGATCCAGCCATCCTCAATGGCCGCATAGCCCGCCGCTACCGGTATGCCGTTCACCTGAAGCGAAGCAAAGCATTTTACAAGCGGAGACTGCTCAAGCATTTTAAGCGTGATCGCTCTTTGATTCTCTGATAGTCCGCTAAAAATCGTTATGGCGTCCATCCAGCTCCCGGACGGTTCATGCTCAAGCCAAACATCCGCATGCGATGGCTTTCTTACTTCAGACAAATGCACCGTTTTGACAACCGTCTGATCCAATCGCTCATACCCCCGGGCTGCAAGCTCCTCGTCGAGATTGGCAGGCTGAACGAACGGAGTAATTTTGAATACCGTATTTAGTTTTTCTTTCGTGTATCGCCGCTCGCATTCGTCAATCTTCGTGTCCAGCATGTGCGCTTGCCCGTACAAGGCATGAACCGAGTTGGATCTCTTCGTATATCCAGCAGCGAAACGCAGGAGCCAGCCGTCATACACGACCGTTTGAAGCGCGGGCCAGCCGTTCAGGCTCATTTCTTCGATTCGAGTCTGCAAAAGCCTTTTGATCGGTTCAACGTGATGGCTGTCATGCCCTATGAAATCGTTCAAGTACTGCACCGTCTCAAACGGCTGTCCGTCGACATCCATGTAGACGCCTCCGTATTGCTCGTCCGAGAAAGCAGCAATCGTGTTTATTATCCCTTGGCGGTTAGCGATGGATTCGGACACGAGCTTGGTTATCGGCGTTTTTAATCCGTACTCCTTCGCGGCAGCATTGAACTGATCGTAATCCAGATGCCGAATGGTAAGCGGAGCCCCCTCTCCTATCTTGGAGATTGCACCTTCGTAAAAGTAATCGTCCCATTTCAAAATATGGGCTACGACCTCACGGACAGACCATTTGCCGCTTGCCATGCTCTGGTTCCAATAGCGCTCGTCATATTTTCCCAGATCGGCAATAAAGGCGTTCCACCTGCCAAACGCAGACAGCAGCCGTTCTTTTTCTCCGGACATTTCTACTCCCCCTCCAAAATTCCGAATAAGCATGACATTTTCATTCATCATCATATAAGACAAATAGGTACGCTAGAAAGCAAATAAGGTCCGGACAAAAAAAAGAGCTGCTCGCTGAGCAGCTGGCTGCCAATCTATTCACACCTAGCCGTCAACCATCCCGAATCGCTCTAACTGCTCTCGTTGATTGGCGCTTCGCAATATTTCCTGCTGCTTCGCACCCATCAAATCAAAATGCGGATACTGCGCGCGAGCATGAATATACTTTGGGTTCAATCCATTGGAACGGCACCAGCTTGCAAGCTTCTCCAGATCGGAGCAGCCTACCTTTGTCACCGTCTTCATCCCCGGAAATCTGGGATCTAGCCAGTAATGAGTTAGAAATGCGATTTCTCCATGCGAGACGGCTTCTTTCCATGCCTCCATCTCGCTCCGTTTAATGCCGAATGCCATATCCATTCGCTCCTTGCCGCTATTCACTTTCTTAGCTGATGGATAGATGCCTTTAAAGCAAGATGTTTTTTACCCGGCCTACTTGGCCGTCAGCCAGCCTCACTTTAATGCCATGCGGATGCTTTGGAGCATTCGTTAGAATATCCTTCACGATGCCGCGAGTAAGCTTTCCTGTTCGCTGATCCTGCTTCAAAACAATATCGACCTGCAAGCCCGATTTTATCGCTGCGCGTTCTGTACCATTCATCGTTACCATTCCTCTGCTGCTCTTAATGTTGGCTTATAGCATAGCATATGCAAAGTAAAGATGCACATTATATAGACAACTGTTATACTTAACATCAAACGATGTTTACGAAAAGAGGAAATGTATTAATGTCTAACGCATTTAACGCTTTGGGTATCATTCCCAAGCTGAGCGATCTGCTTCAACAAGATGGAATTACCGAGCCGACACCGGTTCAAAAGCAAGCGATTCCGCTTCTGCTCAACGGGCAGGACGTCATCGCGCAAGCACAAACGGGCACTGGCAAAACGATTGCGTTTGCGTTGCCTATTTTGCAACGGATTAATATAGAAAAAGAACAAGTGCAAGCCCTTATTCTAACACCGACAAGGGAGCTTGCCATTCAAATAACGAGCGAGCTCAAAAAACTCGTGCCTGCCGTTGGCGTAAGCGTACTCGCAGCCTATGGCGGACAGGACGTTGACGCGCAAATTCGCAAGCTTCAACGTTCGCCGCATATCGTGGTCGCAACGCCCGGTCGTCTTATCGACCATATGAAACGCGAAACCGTGAGCCTCGGCAAGCTGCAAATGCTCGTATTAGATGAAGCAGACCAAATGCTCCACATGGGCTTCCTGCCAGACGTAGAAAGCATTATTACCCAAACGCCGAAAGCGCGTCAAACGATGCTCTTTTCCGCAACGATGCCGGATGCGATCCGCAAGCTGGCAGCAGACTACATGAAAACTCCGGTTGACATTCGCGTACGCAGCACGAATGTGACGTTGGACAGCATTACTCAAATCGTCTACGAGACGACAGACAGAAGCAAGCAGCAGGCACTGGTTCATTTGCTTGAGCGCCATCAGCCGTATCTTGCCGTTATTTTCTGCCGGACGAAGGTTCGCGCCAAGAAGCTGAACAAAGAACTGCAGGAGCTTGGAATTGAATCCGATGAGCTGCACGGCGATCTCACGCAGGCGAAGCGCGAGCAAGTCATGAAACGGTTCAGAGATGCCCGCTTGCAGGTACTCGTTGCAACCGATGTCGCAGCACGAGGCCTAGACGTTGAAGGCGTAACTCACGTTTACAACTATGACGTCCCTCAGGATGGCGAGCTCTACATTCACCGTATCGGCAGAACCGGCCGCGCAGGACAAGACGGAGCAGCTATTACTTTAGCAACGCCATATGACAAGAATCATCTGCTGCTAATCGAGCAGAGCATCAACGCCAAGCTTACTCGCCGCTCCATTGACGGCGAAGGCAACGAGACCTCCGTCCGCGCGCAAAGCGGCGATCGTCCGGAAAGAGGCCGCAGCAGCGCTGCTGGCAAAAGCGGCACCCGCGGAGGCGGCGCCAATAAAGCCGAAGGCGGACGTCGCGGACGTGACCGTTCCGGCCCATCGGATCGGGGCGCTAAGCCTGGCGGGCGCAGAGGCCAGCGCGAGACCTTCCGTCCTGCAGCGGCTTCTGGCAAACGTACGGGCAGAACGTCAGAGGTTCGTGCCGAAGCTGCTGAGCAAACCGGCGAAACGACCGGCTGGGCAGCACGCCGCGGAGAACGTTTCGATAACGCCGGCTCCGAGCGCGCAGGCGGACGCAGCGCTTCTGCACAAACCGGTGAACGTTCGTCTAACCGCGGCAGCAGCCAGCGTTCAGAGAACCGTGGAAGCTCCGCTCGCGGAGGCGCGCGCAGCGGCGGTTTTGGCGCACCACGCGGCGCTGAGCATGCGGCAGGCCGCCCAGCGGCCTCAGTAGATAGTCCGTGGGAAGCAACACGCAAGGATATGAAAGCTACCAATGAGCGCAATGCGCCTCGCGGCAAAGCGCAATCGGGCGGGCGCGGCGGAAGCCGCGGCAACGCTTCGGCTGGCGGACGCAGCAGTGCTCCTGCCGGAGGACGCAGTAGTGCTCCTACCGGAGGACGCAGCAGCTCGCGTGGCGGAAGCTCCGCGAATAAGCCCCGCGGCGGTCGCAATCGCTAGTCGAATAAACATAGAAGATCGATTCCGCTTTTGGAATCGGTCTTTTTCTTTGAGCGACAATTTGTTCGATATCGGATAGGCAGCTGCTTTCCCCTGCAATTATCCCCTGGATACCCGTACTGAATGGCTTGGCGAACCATCGGGGCATATGCCCAAATGTCGGGCACCCGAGACAAATGTCCAATCTTTCTGGGGTAATTTACATATGATACTGTATACCGAACGACGAGAAAATGAACGAAGAAGCGGCTGCTCGGAGTCGGAAATTCATTAATAGGAGGAATTGGCATGTCCGGTGTACATGGAGGGTTTACGTCTTTAGGCGTAATTTTGGTATTGTTCATTCTTCTGGTAATCATATCTAAATCTGTCCTCTACTAAGCGCTATCATCCGACTACAAGCGTAAACGGCTGTCTCCGTCCTCTGTGGCAAAGCAGTCGTTTCGCGGAGATATATAAGCACATTTATATGTGAAAACATATAAATTCTTATATATTAATAGAAAACCGTCCGAGGCTGCAGCCACGGACGGTTTTTTCCAGTGTTTTTCCCCCTCAACGCCATGCATATTCACGAAGCGCCTTGGCTACTCCGTCTTCGCTATTGGATTGCGTAACCGCGTTCGCTGCGCGTTTAACCTCATCGGGGGAGTTTCCCATCGCAATGCCCATCCCTGCAAATTCAAGCATCGTAATATCATTATAATAATTGCCTATGGCCAGAATGCGGCTGCGATCGATCCCCCTCATTTCAGCTAGCCGCTGCAAAGCCCGTCCTTTATTCGCTTCCGGATGATGGACGTCAATAAAGAAGTCCCCGCTTCGGATAAAATGCAGCACCTTCGGCCAATCGGCCCATTCCGCCTGTACGGCATCCATCTTCTCCTTCGAACCGAACATCGTGAATTTCACGAGCCCGCTCGGCAAGCCAAGCCGGAAATCTTGTACGGTAGGCTTTGCTTGATAATGTCCGTACATGATCTCAGCATCGGGGGTCATGCTTTCAACCATCATTTCAAACGCTGTATTCAAATCGAAATGGATGCCGTTATCTCTGCAATAAGCGACATAGCTCAGCAAGTGCTCCGGTACCATGTCAAACTGATGTACGATGCTATGGTCGTCCGCATTGATCGTCGCAGCTCCATTATGGGTAATAACCGTCCCGTTTAAGCCAAGCTCCTTAAGTATCGGAAGCGCGCCGGATGGTCCCCTGCCCGTACACAGGACGATCTGAGCTCCCTTCCCGGCAGCCTCCTGAACCGATTCCCTTATAACCTCCGTTAATACATGGTCATCTCTCAGCAGCGTCCCATCTACATCCAAAGCGATTAAATCATATTGCAAGCTCATTCTCCCACTCCCATTCCCATTCCAATCTATCCTTGGTCATGCTCTCTATTTAAAACCAACATTTGCTTAATCAGAAATAATTACTGCCCCGGCCGCCTATGAGTCCGCAGCAAATCCACTTCCTCTTCGGTCAGCTCTCGGTAAGAGCCTTCCGGGAGAGATTCATCCAATAGCAGCGGTCCCATGGATACCCTTTTCAAATAAACGACCTGCTTGCCAACGGCTTCAAACATTCTTTTTACTTGATGGAACTTGCCTTCCATTATCGTAAGCGAAATGCCGGAATGCATGCCGTTCTCCCGCTGCTCATAGCGATCAATCCGCAGCTCAGCAGGCATTGTCACATAGCCGTCATCTAGTGTAACACCTGCCAGGAAAGCTTGCTTGTCATCCTCGCCAACCTCGCCTAACACGAGCGCTTCGTACGTTTTCTCGACATGCTTGCGCGGTGACAGCAGCTCATGCGCCAGCTGCCCGTCATTCGTCAGCAGCAGCAGTCCAACCGTATCCTTATCCAGCCTGCCGACAGGAAACGGATCACGCAGACGGTCCTGCGGCTCCAGCAAGTCAATTACCGTTCGTTCACGCCCATCCTCCGTAGCGGATATGACGCCTTGCGGTTTATTGAGCATGAAATAAACGACATCCCGATATACCACTGGCGTGCCATCGTACGCTACCTCTGCAGCATCAGGATCTACAATAAGGCCGCTGTCCTTGATTATTCGGCCATCCACTGCCACCATGCCCATCTTTACTGCACGTTTAATTTCGCTGCGCGTTCCAAGGCCCATATGCGCAAGCAGCTTGTCTACCCGTATTCGTTTGCCCATTCTACATCCATCTCCATCCTGCCGGCAGCTCGTTTTTGATCATGCCCCCAGCATATTTGCCCCATCCGATCGGAAATCCGTCTGCACAAACCAATACATAGCCTTTGGTCCCGGCACCTGCTTGCACCTTTATGTCCACCTCACCAGCAAACAAGGTTTCTCCTTTAAGAAAACGAAGCGTCTGTTCGTCGCCAGCGCTCCAGCTAACCGAACGTATAGCTTCATCCCGAGTTAACCCCATGGCAAGCGGATGCGAAGGCTCGAACCGGCCTCTGGCTGCTTCTCCGACATACCAGCCTGCCCTAACGACCCGCAAGCCGTCCAAGGCTGGCAGCTCCGCAGGCTGAAGATAAACGCGAGATCCGAATGCTACAGGCACTCCGGACCAGCTTAAGGCGTCAACGGCGAATTGCTCGGCAAATTGGTACCATAGCTCAACCGGGCTTGCTGCTTGTGTTTGTGCCGCTTCACCTTCACGCCCTTGTGCGTCTGCTCGTTTCGGCTTGTTCCGCTCGGTCCCTACGTTTAACCAGTCATTCCTCGTCTGACGCTTTGCTGCACGCCGCTCTTCTCTGGCATCCGGCTTCTTCTCGCGGTGCCTGCCTCCAGCGCTTAATGCATCCCTTTTAGCGCTTGCAGCCATTGCCGCGCTATTTATGCGCGGTCTTGCTGCTGCTGCGTAAACCCCGCCTGCCGCTTCTTCCCTTTGTCCGCTTCGGCCAAGCACGGCAACGTAATGTCCTTCTCCTTCAAGCAGATGCGGCCATAGCCTAACCGTTCCATTAATGCTTTGCACGCGCTCTTCGCCAAGTGATCCGACACCTCCCGTTAAATCGGCCCTACCTGCCGCCCAGCCATCGTTATGCGGGACTGCAATAATAGAAAAGTCGGGATGCTCCAGCAGAAAACGGGCTATCTGCTGCTCATTTTCTTCCGGGGAGAAGGTACAGGTCGAATAGACCATTCTGCCTCCAGGCGCGAGCATTGCTGCGGCATGCTTCAGAATGTCATGCTGCATGATCGAACAACGCTGAATCGAATGCTTCTCCCATTCCACGATCATAGACTCGTCCTTTCGAAACATGCCTTCGCCTGAGCAGGGGGCATCTACGAGAATTCGGTCAAACCATTCCGTAAAAACAGCAGCAATCGCTTCAGGCTCCTCGTTCAGCACAACGGCATTCCGAACTCCTGCAAGCTCGATATTTTTCGCCAAAGCCTTCGTTCTTTCTCGTGCGTTGTCATTCGTAACTAGTACCCCGGAACCTTGCAGCTTGCCTGCGATTTGAGTCGACTTGCCTCCAGGCGCCGCGCATAAATCGAGCACGCGATGTCCCGGCCGCACCTCAAGCAGCTCAACCGGCGCCATCGCGCTTGGTTCCTGGATATAATAGAGGCCTGCATGATAATGAGGATGCTTGCCTGGCCGTTCGCCTTCTGCATAATAGAGGCCATCCTCAGCCCAAGGTATCTGGCGGGTACCCTCGCTCATCGGAGAAAGCTCTTTCCATCGCTTCACATCGAGCTTTAAGCGATTGATTCTCAGCCCATATACCCTTGGAGCGTCGTAGGAAGACATAAATTTGTCATATTCTACTCCAAGCATTTTTTCCATCTTTTCCGTGAAATTGCGCGGCAGATTGCCGATCATGCTGTATTCCCCCTGCCAATTTTCTTCGTTGCCCATCCTCTTACATACTGTTATGGCTTTGTTATATAATATATTTAAGTAAGGACATGCCCTATTCGTAGGCTCGTCCATTATAAATCCGTTTCGGAGGTAGTCGCACCCATGAAAAAGAAGCAAAAAGTCAAAATGATCTATGTGTATATCGGAATCGTCGTCCTATTATTCGGCTTTATCTTCATCCTCAACAACAGCGGCAAGGTTAACGCATTATACGACAAACCGGTCTCGGAGCTCAACCCTGCAACACGCAAGCAGCTTGACGATCCTAACTACCAGAATATCATATTGCCGGCTGTGTTGGACAAGAAGGTTGCCGACAAGGAAGATTTCTTTGTGTACCTATTCGCTTCCGATTGCCCGCATTGCCAAAAAACAACGCCGCAGCTTATGCCGCTTGTCACCGAGCTTGGCATTGATTTACCTCAGTTCAATCTAAGAGAGTTTCCTTCATACTTTAACAAATACCAGGTTGAATACACCCCAACGCTGGCCTATTTTAAAGACGGCGTTCAAGTTGACAAGATCGAGGGCGGACTGGCCGAGGAAGGCACAACCGGCTACAGCTTAGATGATTTCAGAGCCTTCTTCAATAAATATTCAGGAGCTGAAGCCAATTGATGAAGCGTCAGCGCTTGACGGATGAACAGATCGCGCAGGAGCACCAACACTCCCGCGTTCGAGGCATTCTGTATGCTTTATTGCTCGCTTTCGCATTTATAACCCTGCTCACTGCATGCGGCCTCGCGGATGACGATAAGGCGGGCGCTGAGCACCAGCATGGCTCGGAAACCTGGCAAACGACGTCATCCTATGACGAGCTGCCGGCATTCCTCTCCGATTATACGCCGCATACGAGCGAGCTGTACAAGGCCGTTCATGACCATGCTCATATTATGAGCGGTATTTCCTGCTACTGCGGATGCGCGGAAGGCGTTGAGGTAGAGAATCCGCATGACTCGCTTCTGCGCTGCTATGTGGCAGAGCATCCCGCCGACGAAGGCAGCGTCACGTGGACCAACCATAGTACGAGCTGCGGCATTTGCAAGAAAGAGATGGAAGAAGTTATCGCTTTAAGCAAGCAAGGCAAAACTGCCGAAGAGATTCGCGAGACGATAGACGGCTTGTACAAGCCTAAGAAATCTGTCGAGTAGTTTTGCCAGTTACGGCATTCGATGCACGAAGGGGCTGTCCAGCAGGTTACATAAACCCTGCCGGACAGCCCCTTCGCTTTTCAACTAGCCCTGATTGCCCTTCTTTGCTTTGCCAATCGCTGCTTGAATATCAAGTGACAGCTGGTTCAGCTCATGGTAATCCTCTTTCTCGAACTTCTCGTTGAATTTCATCTGGAACTGCGCAGCTTCACGGACGCGGTGATAGAAATATAAGTCCTGAATGCCGTTTAGCACTTTGGAGACGACATTGGATTGCTCCTCGAACTCCGTCTGCGCATCCAGTATTTCTTTGCGAATGCTGGTCATTTCGGTATCCAGCTGCGATGCAGCCTCAGCTGCTTTTTTAAGCCGATCCCTAACATCCTCCGGCAGGCTCTCTTTAAACTTATAATTCAACGAGTGCTCTATGGTTGCCCAGAAGTTCATCGCAAGCGTGCGAATTTGAATCTCGGCCAGGACGATCTTATAGCCAAGCGCGGTCTGTACCGGATATTCTACGATGATATGATAGCTCCGGTAGCCGCTGTCTTTGAAGTTAGTAATATAGTCCTTCTCGTATACAAGCGTAAGATCCTTTCGCGTGCGGATCAATCCTGCAACCCGATGGATGTCGTCCACGAATTGGCACATGATGCGAATGCCGGCAATATCCTCAATGCCTGTGTCCAGCTGGTCAGAGGGAACATTCAACCGCTTCGCTTTCTCCAATATGCTCGAAATTCGCTTTACCCGGCCGGTGACAAATTCTATAGGCGCATATGCTTCCCTTATCTTCAATTCAACCCGCATCGTCTTAAACTTTACTTTAAGTTCTTCAACCGCTTGTTCATAAGGCTGTAAAAAAAGATTCCAGTCTCTACCGTCCATCCGGCCGCCTCCTGTTCTTAAACGTGATCTGCTCCAACTGCATCGGCAATATTGCGGTAGCCATCCTTGCGTAAACATTCCTTCAACCCGTTCGTCAATTCACGGAGAACGCCAGGCCCTTTGTAGATCAAAGCCGTATAGATCTCAACCAGCGAAGCTCCAGCGCGGATTTTATCGTATGCGTCTTGCGCCGTAAAAATGCCGCCTGAGCCGATGATCGGCAACTGGCCGCCGGTTTGACGGTACACGGCGCGAATTACCTCTGTAGAGCGCTCCCGAAGGGGCTTCCCGCTAAGGCCGCCTGCTTCCTTCGCGGCTGAATGCTGTAGCCCTGTCCGGGACAAGGTCGTATTCGTCGCAATAATTCCAGATACGCCGCTCTCCATAATGGTAGCAACGGTAAGCTCCAGCTGCTCGTTCGTCATATCGGGCGCAATTTTGACAAGCACCGGTTTGGCTTTTGCACCTATTTTCGCCGCTTGCGTGTTTATTTCCTTTTTTACGGCGCTGAGTAAATTTCTCAGCTCTTCGCCATGCTGCAAATCCCGCAAATCAGGCGTATTAGGCGAGCTGATATTCACGACGAAGAAGTCTCCATATGTATACAAATCCCTTATGCAGGTCTGGTAATCCTCATGGGCTAATTCATTCGGCGTCATTTTGTTTTTACCGATGTTGACCGCGATCGGAATACGGTTTATTTTGCGTTTGGACAGCTTTTCCGCCATTGCGGCCGTACCTTCGTTATTGAATCCCATTCGGTTAATAAGCGCCTCATCCGAAGGAAGGCGAAATAAACGGGGCTGCTCGTTACCGGCTTGTCCCTTCGGCGTTACCGTTCCTACCTCCGCAAAGCCGAAGCCTACGCTCGAGAAGCCGTCAACGGCTTTGCCGTTTTTATCCAACCCGGCAGCTAGCCCCACAGGATGGGGGAAACGAAGTCCGAATAGCTCTGTCGCAAGCTCAGGCGACTCTGCTACGCCATACATTGCATGCATAATTCCGTTCAAGCCTGGCACTGTTCCGCCGGCTGCCAAGCCGTCAATTACGAGATGATGGGCCTTCTCGGGGTCCATCCGAAAAAAAATCGGCTTTAAAATTGAAGAATAAAGCAACTTACCCACTCCGATCTCAGTTGTATGTTCTACATGACAGTTTATCTTTTTTGCAGCAAAAAGAAAAGAGCCTGCACACAAGGTGCAAGCGTCTGTTATATTGCGGCTTGTCTAGAAAACGATTACAATGAGAACATATTCATTATCATTCCGAAATAGAGAGGTTGATTGTCGATGAGTTCACCCAAAAGAAAACCCGCAACGATGAAAGCAAAGCCCAAGGATGAGGTAAACAAAAAAGCGCTTGTTTGGATCGGCTCTATCGTTGGCGTTGTTATCGTTGCGGTTGCCCTGCTTCTAGTTTTCACTTCGTAAGCCTCTTACGTCAACCATTTATAAACTTTCGCGGGATTGGTTTCATTCTGACTCGGCTCCAGCTCGAAGCGTTCCTTCGGCTGCTGCAGCTTGTTTGGAAGCGTCCCGTTTTTTATTTGTACGATCGTTCCGAGCGGCACCATATCGAACAGCTCCTCAACGTCCTCCTTGCCCATTCGGACACAGCCAAGCGATTCGTCTTTTCCGATGCTGTCAGGCTCATCCGTACCATGGATCGCATACAGCGTACCTGATAATGTCATGCCTCGACTCCCGAAATCCCCATCATCGCGCCCGTTCGGATTCCGTACCTTCTCGCTAATATAGAAGCTGCCTTCCGGTGTTTCCTCGCCGCCAAGTCCTACCTTATAGCTGCGAACGATGATATCCCCCTGAACGATCGCAAGCCGGTGCGTAGATTTATCCACAACGATTGAAAGCGGCGCACTCCATTGCTTATCGAGAATTCCATTGCTCCCGACGATCGATTGCGCGTTAGGCTTCGAATCTTGGGCCGGCTCGCTGCCTGTTTCTGCGGTCGCAGGCAAATTACCGCCTCCGGTGACTGGTTTAGCAGCCTTGAGCTTCCTTAGAACTTCCGGGAACATCGCTCTCATGCCTTCGCGCTCTCCGGCGATCACGTTGTTTGGATATGGCTGAATAAGATCATCGAGCCGCTGCGGCCATTTCTTATACTTTCGCTCATAATGGAAGACCGCGCTTGCAAGCGTCCAGTGCGTCTCCTGCTGCTCCTGCCATTCCGAATACTTCGCTTCGGCGGCCGAGGCATCTGTCGGTTCGCAGGAGCAGGTAAGACTGTCCAGCATATCCACGTCCAGCTTGCCATTTATATCTTCTTTCTCCACGGCCATCAGCAGCCTTGTATTGCCTTTCCAATGCCTCCAGCCCGTATCTTCCTCCAATCTCGCGGCATACGTAAGCTGTGGCGCATCCTTGCCAGCGGCAACCAGGCTGTTCCAAGCGCTGCCTATCGGGTTTCGTTCTTTCCGTGGAATGAATACTACGCCCATTTGCGGCCTGGTGCTGTCAACAGCTACGACAGGCTCGGGAGGCTTCGGAATATATTGTGCGCCGTTTGCCGGAGCCAGCACCGCCAACAGCAGAAGCAGTGCTGCTAGTGTGCCCGTTTTTCGAAGGAGTCTTTTCTTTCGCTGGCGTTGGCCCCATTCCTTGACGAGCAGCAGCTGGCTTTCCGACAACGGATGACTTTCATGCTCGAAAGCGTCATATACTTCCCCAGCCTGCAGGAAACAATAATTCGCCTTTCCTTCTTTGCCTGCTGCCAAATACTGCTTGCCGAGCAAATACCACCCCATCTGGTTATCGGGGTGCTGCTTTACAAATTGCTTCAAATAAAATATGTCTTCTGGAGAGTCCATCCCCCATCCTCCCAACATGTGGCATATCCACTATATCGGCAGAATGACTGCTTGATTGTATCCCCGCGGGATGATGTATGCCGCAAAAATGAAAAAAGCTCTCCTTCGCTTAAATAAAAGCGAAAAAGAGCTTCTTTATTGGATAATGCCTAGTAATTGAAAGGTACGTCTGCGATTTTGATTGAATCCGTTGGACAGCCGTCAGCCGCATCCTGCAAATCGTCAAACATATCCTCTGGAATCTCGGTGTTTCCTGTGTTACCATCCGCTTTATAAATAACCTCTGCAAGACCTTCGTCATCATAGTCATAAATGTCAGGTGCAGTAGCTCCGCAAGCTCCACAAGCGATGCACGTATCTTTCTCTACCCAAGTAAACTTACCCATGGAAATTCCCTCCCAAAATAAATATATACGGAATAATCTCGTCTCTGATCAGTCAAGCTTCATTCATCAATATATAACAAACTATCATCCTTTTGCAAGGATGTACCGCGAATTCGTTTATTCCTAATTAAGGTTGAAGGATCATCTCCAAGCATCCCCGCGGTTAATACGGCGTCCTCTCCATATTTATCGCGAAGCGTATCCATCGCCTTCGTGAGCGCCTCTTTTCGGGGCTGCTGCTCGTAGCTGAACAGATCAAGCTGCAGCGCTGAATCGTCAAGCAGCGACAGGTTTTGGAGCGTAACGCCAAGCAGCCGAATCGGATCTCCAAGCCTCCAGTGTTTATCAAACAGCCGGCAGACTTCCTTGTAGAAATCCTCGGACGTTTGCGTTGGTGCAGCCATCGTATGGGAGCGGGCTATCGTCGTCATATCCGGCTTGCGAATCGTGAGCTGAACGGTTGTCGCCACCATCTTCTGCCGCCGCAGCCTGCGCCCCGTTTGGTCTGCCAGGTTGAGCAGCACGCGGTACACGTCCTCCCGGGCAGTAAGGTCGCTCGGCAGCGTTGTCGTGTGTCCGATCGATTTGTTCCGTTCCCGGTTAGGATTTACCTCGGAGTGGTCTATCCCATGCGCAGCGGATTTCATCCATGATCCGACGACGCCAAAATGCTTGTTCAGCATCAATTCGTCGCTTGCGGCAAGCTGGCCGATCGTCCGAATGTTCAGCTTCGTAAGCTTGTCGGCCGTTTTCTTGCCGATGCCAAACAGCGTATCGCAGGATTTGTCCCAAAGCACGTTTTTCACGTCGCGGATCCGCAGCACGGTAAGTCCATTCGGCTTTTTCATATCGGATGCCATCTTCGCAAGCAATTTATTGGGCGCAAGTCCAATCGAGCATGGCAACGACCATTCTGACATGATTCTCTTTTGTAGCGTTTCCGCAATTTCAAGCGGCGAGCCGAACATTTTGGAGCCGGTAATATCCATATAGCATTCATCGATGGACACGGCTTCCACGAGCGGGGTGAATTGCCTGGCGATAGCCATGAAGCCCTGCGAATATTTCCGGTATAGGGTAAAGTCCGGTTTTATTAATATAAGCTCAGGACAAAGTTGTAGTGCCTGTCTTACCGTCATTCCCGTCTTAATCCCTTTGCTTCGCGCCGTATACGAGCATGTGACTAGAATTCCCTTTCGCTGCTCAACGCTCCCCGACACCGCTGTCGGCCTGCCTGCGTATTTCTCCGGCTCCTCGGCCTCATGCACCGAGCAATAAAATGCATTCATATCTAAATGTATTATAACGCGGCCTTTGGCCGGATAATGCTCGTTTACATTCGTCATGGGTCTAATATTCACCGCCTATTCCTTGCAAAAAACCTACATAAGCTTGCCCACCACAAGCATACAATTCCAATAGGGTCAAGTCAACGACAGGGAAGTTCGCGTACAAAAATTACGTTTCCCCCTCTACTTTCGTTCGGACAAGTGTTATAATAGTAAATTATGATTTGAAAAGGCTATTAATGAAGGAGGCGTCCCGTTAATGACAACAAACATTTCCATATTTGATACGACGCTGCGTGACGGTACACAAGGTGAAGGGATTAGCCTGTCAGCGGATGACAAATTAAAAATCGCCCAGAAGCTCGACGCGCTCGGCGTTCACTATATTGAAGGCGGCAACCCAGGAAGCAACAGCAAGGACATTGAGTTTTTCCAACGGATCAAAGCATTCAACCTGAATGCCAAAATTACCGCATTCGGCAGCACCCGCCGCAAGAACAGCTTGGCTGAGCATGACGCGAGTCTGGTTCGCATCGCCGAATCCGGCGTTCCTGCCGCAACTTTGGTAGGTAAATCCTGGGATTTCCACGTACATACCGCACTGCAAACCACATTGGAGGAAAACCTATCGATGATCTACGATTCGGTAGCTTTTCTGAAGCAGAACGGCATGGAAGCATTGTTCGACTCCGAGCATTTCTTCGACGGCTATAAGAACAATTCCGAGTATGCGATTGCGGTACTGAAGAAAGCACAGGAAGCTGGCGCGAATTGGCTCGTACTTTGCGATACGAACGGCGGCACGCTTCCAAGTGAAATCCACGAGATCGTTTCCCGCGTAAAACAAGAACTCGTTACGCCAATCGGTATCCATACGCATAACGACTGCGAGCTCGCAGTCGCTAATTCCCTGGCCGCTGTTCAAGCAGGCGCACGCCAAGTACAGGGAACGATAAACGGTTACGGCGAACGCTGCGGCAACGCGAATCTTTGCTCGATTATCCCGAATTTGCAGATCAAGATGAAATACGATGTGCTGTCGGATGATCAGCTCCGGACGCTTACGAGCACGGCTCGTTATGTCAGCGAAATTGCGAATGTCCATATGCCAGTAGGCCAAGCTTACGTTGGCAATGCAGCATTCGCGCACAAAGGCGGCATACACGTATCCGCGATCATGAAGGATTCCAAAACGTACGAGCATATCCAGCCTGAGCTCGTTGGCAACAAGCAGCGCATTCTTGTATCCGAGCTTGCCGGACAAAGTAACATTATTTCCAAAGCCCAGGAGCTAGGCCTTGACGTGAACGCCAATAACGAAAAGACGAAGCAGATTATGGACCAGATCAAGGAGCTTGAGCATCAGGGCTATCAATTCGAGGGCGCGGACGCCTCGCTTGAATTGCTGCTTCGCGAGGCGTTCGGCGGCGAGGTCAAAGAGGTATTCAAGGTAGAATCGTTCAAGATGCTTGTAGAGAAAACGAATGGCCAGATGATTTCCGAGGCGATCGTCAAAATCAATGTCGGCGGCCAGCAGGTTTATACCGCAGCCGAAGGCAACGGACCTGTAAATGCGCTCGATAACGCCCTCCGGAAGGCATTGGTGCAGTTTTATCCGAAGATTGAGAGTATCCACCTCTCTGATTACAAAGTACGCGTAATCGACGAGAAGGACGCCACAGCAGCTAAAGTACGTGTGCTTATCGAGTCTACTGGGCTTGACAATACGTGGAGCACTGTCGGCGTTTCCAACAACGTTATCGAAGCCAGCTGGGAAGCGCTCGTCGACAGCATCCGGTATGCCCTTCTCAATATGGTCAAAATCGACAACGCGAATGTCGATCCGCTGTTCAGGATCGGGCTCGTTAATCATTAATGCAAAAGGCAGTCCCGAATTCGAATTCGGAACTGCCTTTTTTTGTTGCGGTGATTTGCTTACATCCACTTCTCGATCAGTCGCTGCCATTCTTCATAAGGGATAACGCCGTTAATCCGCTCCCTTATGACTCCGTCTCCGTCAATCAGAAACGTCGTCGGGAACGTATCGACCTTATACTCCTTCGTTACATCCCCTACACGGTCCATCAGAATCGGAAACGTAAACTCATGCTCGTTCACGAAATCCCTTGCCGCCCGCTCTTTATCATATTTCGTCGCATTGACGCCATACAGCTGCATGGCATCTCCGTATTCCTCATGCAACCGCTGCAGATCCGGGGCCTCCAGCTCGCAAGGGCCGCACCACGAAGCCCAGAAGTTAACGAACATCAGCTTGCCTTGCTTTCCGCCAACCTCATAGGATTGCTCGTCCAAACCCGGCAGCTTAAACGATGTTGCCTCGAATCCCGCTTTCGGCTTGAAATCCGAAGAAGGAGCCGCAAGCGTAACCGATTCCTTATCACCCGTTCTATATTGAAACACAGCTAATCCAGCAAACAGCAGCGCAATGGTAAACAGCGTAATGACGCGTTTCATGTCGTACCTTCCTTCTCTCGCATTTTCATACTAACCTATGGCTTCATCGTAACATGCACGTTATGGAAGCTCAAGGCACGAAGCCTATTAGCCATCAAAACGTCAATTTTGCGCATGTTATTGCATGGTTTCTCGCACTATTATCGGTTATTCCGCAATCATTCATACGCAGCCTCCCGCCTGATTCGCGCAATTCCTCCGATTTCGCTATACTAATCACATACTCATGAAGAAGAAGGAGGCATCGACATGAATTCACCCAATGCAAAAGAATTCATTACGCAATTAGCTTACGAGAAGCTCGTGGGCATCTGTTTGGATGCTAAGCCTCTTGAAGCTTGCGGCATTCTAGCCAGCAGCAATATCGCAAGAGAAGCAGCAGGCGGCAACATCATTGTCGACACCGTCATTCCAATAACCAATACGCATATTGATCCAACGCACTCCTTCACGTTCGATCCGTCCGAATGGACGGCAGCTTATTACAGCATGCAAAAAAACCGACAATCGCTTGTCGGCTTGTTCCACTCCCATCCGCGTACAGATGCCATCCCGTCTTCTAGCGACTCTGAGGGCTTCCTGCCTGCGTCTGAGCTTTCTTATTGGATTGTTTCATTGCGAAGCAGCGAAAAGCCTGAGATTAAGCCATACCGCCGCATAGACGGACAGTTCATTCCGCTCGAGCTAGTGCTTGCTTAAATAGGCATACAGATCTCCAAGCGTCGTAATATTCCGCTCAAGGATTCGTGCCAAATAATTTTGCCAAAGCTTTGCTGTCATTATCGAGTCCTGAAGCGCATGATGCCGTTCCGTGATCGGAATACAGCAGCTGTCTAACAAGTCATCCAGGCTGTACCCGTCAAGGTTCGGCTCCAGCCACTTGGCAACCATCATCGTATCCAGCACCCTATGGTTCAAGTTCACCTTGGAGGTTCTCCAAAGCGCTGCGTTTAAAAACTGCTTATCGTGTCCGGAAGCATGGGCAATAAGCAATCTTCTGCCGACAAATTCCATGAAGTCATGCAGCACTTGCATTAAGTCCGGAGCATCTTCTACCATTTCATTCGTAATGCCGGTCAATTCAATGATAGCTTTCGGAATTTTACGCTTTGGATTGACAAGACTATAGAACGTTTCGCTCTCCTCAACCTCGCCTCCTCGCAGCAATACGGCCCCGAATGAAATAATCTCATCCCCATTGTTCGGGTAAAAGCCCGTTGTCTCCAAATCAAATACGACGACCTCGAGCTCCTTCAGCGGCATGTCGAACATGGACTGCTTGCGCTGCTCTTTGTTAACGTTTCGAATAAACGCCATTTGCTGCGCATTTTGCGAGCCTAACATAGAAGCGATGGCAGGCGTAAATCCTCCCATTTTGTATAGGTTCCACATACGACCGACGCCTTTTTGTTCTTTCATTTCTCCACCGCCTTACGTAAGCCTGCCCATTGTTTGCTTAAAAACCGCTCTTTGCAGTTTCTTGCCTAGCCGCAGACTGCTCTTTAACTCATCCGTCATTTCCTTCGTCAGCTTCCGACTGGACAGCTTGCCATTGTTGGCATATAAGCCATCCGAATTCTGTTCCGTTGTCATTAAGCGAAGTCGCAGTAAAATACGGAAGGCCTGCTCGTATATGGCAGCATCGGCTTCTGACATCCTTCCGGCTTTTACCAGCATTTTGATTCTCTCAATCGTGGAAGTCTCGCGAATGCCTACTTGAATAGATAATAGCCTAATAGAGTTAACCATCGGAATATAGGCGCCGTACTTAATATCCAAACTCCCTGCATCTTCGCCGTACTGCTCCTTTAGCAGCTGCCCAAAGAAACCAAGAAGCACTTTATGGCGCAGCGTGTTATCCAGCATCCGCTGCAAGATGATTGGATGATTCAGCATATCGCTGAAAAACAAATCCTTCAGCTCGTCTAGCAGCCTATTGTCGCCATAGACGCAGCGGCCGTCCGCGATAATAAGCAAATACCGAACCGCTTCCCACGCAGGCTCATCAAACCACTGGTCAAGCTTGGCTCCCCACTCCGACAGCGACAAGCACCATTCAGAATTGCTGCTCAGAACGTTCCCCTCGCAAGGAGGATATCCGGTCCGTTGAAGATTCTGAACGACGATCTCGCATAGCTCTTTAAAATACATTTTAACGTTTGCCGAATCAGCTACCGGATCAACATAGACAACACCGCTGTCTTGATCGCTTGACAAAGTTTGCTCTTTCCGACCGCCGCTGCCGAACAGTAGATATGCGTAAGGCACGGGGGGAGAACCCTTCCCCAACCGTGCCATTTCCGCTTCTGCGAGGATGACCGAGCGTTCGATTACCGCATCGTGCACCTCATTTAATTGTTCATTAAATTGTTCGACCGGACGCGTAGGGAGAAGAGCTTCCATATGCTCGTGTATCTGATCCCGCAGGTTTCGCAGCCCTTCAACATGATCGGAAGACCCGATCTGCTTGAGCAGCTGCAATCGCACTGGATCATTCATGCGACGCCCTCTCCCTTCGGTCAGTCCATCATGGTTAAGATTATCCTTGAATGTTTTGACCTGCTTTTTTCATTTGCTCAGGATAACCATAAGCGCCATGCTCACTAAGGTCAAGACCGATAATTTCTTGCTCTTCCGTAACACGGAAGCCCATGATAAGTTTCATTACGCCGAGTACCAGGAACGAAGCCGCAAGCACGAACGCGCCAACTACGACAACGGATTCGAATTGTACCCAAAGCTGTTTCCAGCTTCCTGTGTCGATCAAACCGCCAGTACCAACGCCAACTTTGTCAGCAAGCGCTTGTGTTGCGAAGATACCGTTAGCAAGCGTACCCCACACGCCTGCTGCACCGTGAACGGACAAAGCGTAGATTGGATCGTCAACTTTGATTTTCTCGAAAAACTTCACGCTGTAGAATACAAGCACGCCAGCTACTAGACCGATAACAACCGCTGCCCATGGATCAACGAAAGCACAAGATGCCGTGATTGCTACTAGACCGGCAAGCGTACCGTTCAGCATTGTCGTAATATCTGCTTTGCCTGTTACTGCCCATGAAATAAGAAGTGCTGCCACGCCGCCTGCGCCTGCTCCAAGCATCGTGTTGAAAGCTACATATCCGAAGAAACCGTCGCCGATAGCTACTGTGCTGCCTGCATTGAATCCAAACCAACCTACCCATAGAAGCAATACGGAAAGTGCAGTAAACACTTGGTTATGTCCCAAAATTTCGTTAGCTGAGCCGTCTTTATTGAATTTGCCGATACGCGGTTTTAGCAATACCGTTGCCGCAAAGGC
Organism: Paenibacillus sp. J22R232; assembly: GCF_056269165.1. NCBI lineage: Bacteria > Bacillati > Bacillota > Bacilli > Caryophanales > Paenibacillaceae > Paenibacillus > Paenibacillus sp. J22R232. The sequence continues at coordinate 421,071 of NZ_JBWDNK010000005.1, forward strand.
AGCAAGCGCACCCGTTAAGTGAACAACCGTGGAGCCCGCGAAATCTTGTGCTCCGTCTTCAGCAAGCCAGCCGCCGCCCCAGATCCAGTGAGCTACGACCGGATAAATGATTGCAACAAAGAATACTGTGAAAACAATGTAAGAGGAAAGCTTTGCTCTCTCGGCGAAACCGCCCCATGCAATGGACAGCGACACCGCAGCAAATGCTAATTGGAATAAGAAGAACACTGTTGATGGAAGGCTGTCGCCTTCTCCTGCTGCTACCGAAGGGTTAAAGAAGAAATCTCCCCAGCCGAACAATGCGCTAACCGAGCTGTCTCCGCCAAAAGCCATACCGTAACCAAAAGCCCAATAAATAAGTGCTGCAAGACCAGTCGTGAAGATTGTTTTGCCGGCAACGTGGCCAGCATTTTTCATGCGGGTAGAACCTGTCTCTAGAAGAATGAATCCGCCTTGCATAAGTAGAACGAGAATGAATGCGAGCATAACCCAAAGCGAGTTCAGACCCATGTTCAACGTTGCTGCGGAAGGATCCTCTGCAAACGCCATTACTGGAAACAATAAAGTGAAGATCCCTAAAGCTAACATCGTTTTCTTAATCATTACGACCACTCCCTAAGTGTTATGTTTCCTTACATGAGAGGAAAGACTTAATGTCATTATAGTCAGTAGTGCTCAATTTGACAATACATTTTCACTAAATTTATAAAAAAAATCAAACGTTCGGGATAAAATCTAACACGAACGTTAAGTTTTAGAACAAATTGCTCTTAAAATCACCCATCAGGCCTGCTTATTCTTCGCATTTTGACATTTTCTAGGCATCGTTTCCTATACGCGACTTCCCGCTTCTTTCATTAATATGTTTTGCTGCTGATTCATAACGTATGCTAAAACGTTATATAGTAGAAACACCACATGATTAGCTTGCCCGCATGCTTATGCTTGGCGAAATGGGATAATGATGTAACACGTTTGACTGTATGGTTACTTTCCTATTATCATTAGAGATATATCGGTAGCCTTTATGCCAGAAGTTGGCGTTAGCGAAAGTTACTATAATAGAAGATAATTATTTTTATATATTTTCAGCGAATGGGGGAATTAACATGTATCGTATCGGAGAGCTCTCGAAGCTTGCTCAAATCAGTCCGCGTACCATCGATTATTACACTTCAATTGGGCTTATCGAGCCTGCGGAGCGTTCAGCCAAAAACTATCGCCTCTATTCTGACGAAACCTTAGTTCGTTTGGCACGTATTGAACAGATGAAAAAGGACAAATATACATTAGATGAGATCAAGGCTGCAATCGAGGGCTGGAGCAAAATCACACCGGAAGAGCAAGTATCGCAGAAGCTTACTGATCTACAGCATCATATAAGCCAGTTGGAACGTGAAGTGAAGGAATTGGAGCCGGTGCTAAAGAAACTCAAACCAAGGCAGGCAAACCACCTTTATACGCGTCTCATGCCACAAACAGCAGCTTGCATCGAAGCACTTATGCTTATTATTAACAAAAGCTCCCTCATGTAACGTCGATCTCATCCTTGAAACGGAGGAATGACTCAATGACTTTCATCTACATTCTTATCATACTCGCTTTTGTGTTAACGATTTGGGCTCAATTTCGGGTTAAAGGGACGTTCAAGAAATGGACATCCGTCCAAGCTAACAGCGGATTAACAGGCTATCAAGCAGCAAGGCGCATGCTCGATTCAAACGGTTTACACGATGTTCCGATCGAACCCGTGCGCGGAACGCTCACCGATCATTACGATCCCATTCACCGTGTAGTCCGCCTCTCGGAGCCTGTATATTACGAAAATTCAATATCTGCCATTTCCGTCGCTTGCCACGAGGTAGGTCATGCCATTCAGCATGCCGAGCATTACCCCATGCTCGTACTAAGGCATCGCATCTTCCCTGTCGTGAATTTCGCTTCAGGCGTAGCGCCTTTTCTCTTTATTGCAGGAATATTGTTCTCGGCCTTGAACTTAATCGGACTTGGCATCATTTTCTTCTCCGTAGCCGTTGCGTTCCAAGTGATTACCCTTCCGGTTGAGTTTAACGCAAGCAACCGAGCCCGGGATATTATGGTTGCCGAAGGCTTCATCACGAACGACGAGGAGCGCGGCGTCGCCAAAGTGCTGAACGCTGCAGCTTTAACCTATGTAGCAGCTGCCTTGCTTTCCCTTTTAGAGCTCGTGAGGTACATTTTGATTTTTGTAGGCGGCAGCCGTCAGGAATAACGTTTCGTTATACAAATAAGAGCTTCTCCCCAGTCAGCAATGACCGGTTGGAGAAGCTCTTTTTTCCTACGCCGTGATTTATTCTTTCGCGTTATTGAAATAGCGAAGCAGGAAGCCATGAAAAACCTTGGCGACAAGCGGCAGCTTCTCATTAGAACGGCGGATAAGGCCAATTGTGCGCGTAACCTGGGGTTCAGTCACGCGAACCTTGGTTGCCTGCAGAGGGCCAGTATAGTGCAGAGCCATCTCCGGCAATAGACTTACTCCCATTCCCGCTGCTACCAATCCCCGAATCGTGTCCGTCTCTTCGCCTTCGAATCCAATTTTGGGCGTGAATCCCGCCTCCTGGCAAGCATCCCACACGATCGGCCTAAGCGAGTACCCCTCGCTGAACAACACGAACGTCTCATGCTCAAGCTCCTTCAACGCAATGGACTGCTCGCCCGATAGCCGGTGCCCTGGCGGCAGAATCGCATACAGCTCTTCCGTCAGCAACACCTCACCGCAAACGAACTCATGCTCATTCGGAAACGGAGAGATAAATGCCAAATCGATCTCGCCTTTGATCATGTCGCGAATGAGCGACGGATACATCCCCTGCTTGAATCTGAACTTTACGTTAGGATGCAGCTTGCGGAACGATGCCACAACCTGCGGAATTAACGAAATGCCTAAGCTATGCGGAAATCCGAGTCTGATTTCGCCTTTTTCCGGGTCTAGAAATTCATGTATTTCAATAACCGCACGCTCCAAATCCGCCAGGATAACCTCGGCTCGCTTAAGAAAAAGCTGTCCGACTGGCGTGAGCTGCAGATTTCTTCCTTTTTGAACGAATAGTTTGACGCCAAGCTCTTCTTCCAGCTGATGAATTTGCCGGCTAACAGCCGACTGAGCAACATGCAGCTCTTCTGCCGCCTGCGTTACATGCTCTTTTTTTGCTACCTTTACGAAATAATGAAGCTGACGAAGTTCCATACCGGTTAGTTTCTCTCCCGTACATACGTAGTTTTCATGAATATCTCTGATTTCTTCGTGTCTTTACGCGGTCAAACACATTATAAAGCAGGAAGCCCGCAAGCGCACCTCCGACATGTGCCCACAAATCAATGCTTGGGACAAGGAACGAGTAAATCACGCCGAATATGAGAATGGTGTAAACCGTTTTGCGCGAGCTCTGGTCGAGCTGTGATTTACGGAACAACGATATATACAGAAACGCTCCATAAACGCCGTAAATAGCTCCCGAGGCACCTACGCCAATATGCCCTTCGGGATCATTCTCCAACACATTGACTAGCGCGCTCATCGCATTGCCTCCAATGCCGCAAAGCAAATAAAAAATGAGATATTTGACATGCTTCAACAGATGCTCAAGCGGCGGCGCAAACACGAGCAAGGCAAACATGTTGAAAAGCAGATGCTCTATGCCTGAATGCATAAACATCGATGTTACGTATCGCCAAGGCTCCTGCAGACCGAACGGATCAAAGGAGACATCCGTCGCGAACGCTCCGAAACGATAAGCATGTTAAGCAGCATTAGGATTGCCATTCAAAACCACAACGATAAAATAGGCAATATTTAACGCTATAAGCGTTGAAGTAACGGGATATAGCTTCTAATACGAGCGAAAGCTCTCATACCGTAAGAAGATCATCGCATCATCCCTTTTCTATCCAACAATTGGACAAGGTCGTTTCAAAACGATTATAATGAATCAAGTATTGACCATAATTATAGAGGAGGAAATACTTCAATGACACAAGAACGCAATGGAGCTGCTACTTTCAAGGGCAATCCGATCACATTAGTAGGACCAGAACTTAAAGCGGGCGATAAAGCTCCTGATTTCAATCTAAACAAATCGCTTGTCGAGAACGTATCCCTTAACGACTATTCAGGCAAGGTTAAGCTGATTAGTGTCGTGCCTTCCATTGACACTGGCGTTTGCGATGCGCAAACCCGTCGTTTCAATGAAGCTGCCGGTTCACTCGGCGATAATGTAGTCGTTTTGACCGTAAGCGTAGATCTTCCTTTCGCGCAAGCACGCTGGTGCGGCGCTGCTGGAATCGATAAGGTCGTATTGCTATCTGACTACAAAGCGCATAGCTTCGGCGAAGCTTATGGCGTATACATTAAAGAGCTTGGACTTGACCAGCGCTCCATCTTCGTTATCGATGCTAACGATACGATACAATATGTTGAATACTTGCCTGAAATGACGGAGCATCCGAATTACGAGCAAGCAATTGATGCAGTTAAAGCGCTTCTGTAGGAACCATACAAAGGCTTCATACACATGATTGCAAACAAAGCGAGTGAAGGCTACCCTTCCTCGCTTTGTTTATTAATTAACTATTCACTTTGAACGCGGCTAGCTTCTTATCAAGTGTACGGTACAAATCCAGAATAACTCTGTAATTAGAACCAAGATCCCCTAACGAGCCACGGGATGCTGAATAAATATCGACAGCGGATTGCAGCGGATTCACGCTAATGACGGAAACCGTAATGTCCATCGTCCTTCCGAACGCCGTGCGCTTCTCAAGCACAATTTCCCCAACGGATTGCACTTCGTGCAGCACCTTATAGCCTTGCATCTTCTTAAGAGTCGAAATCACTTCATCCCAAGCCTTGTCCTTCGAAAGCTTGTAGAAATGAGATTTGAGCATTGGATCCTTGGCTCTGTCCCCAGTCTGTTCATGACTGCGCAGCAGCCCGATCAAGGTCCGCTTCAACAACAACGATCTCCCCCTCCGGCATCTATGTACATTACTCTATATGATACCATGATTTGTCCAATGAAAAAAGAGCTATCACTGGATTTAACCAGCGAATGCTCTTATTTTGAAGATGGAACCCGCCTATGCCGTCCGACTCACATGTTTCTGAACCCGCTTACGCAGGTGGGTGACCGCAGAACCGCTTTTGAGATCCCCTTTCGGGGGCATGTCAGCTACGTTTCGATATTGGTCTCCCGTGAAACAGCCATTGGTTCAAAACAGCGTAAAGCCGTAACGAGCATCGCAGGAGGTATTGCTATTATAGACTTATCAAACGAAAAAGTAAACTTCTTGCCACTGTTATTTATTGGCGCCGTTCGAATCGTCCTTTACCAGGTCAATCCGGTCAAGCTCAGCAGCTTTCTCCGCTTCTTCTTCCTCTGCAAGCCTTGCTTTCTCGGCTTGATCCTGCAGCTTCTGATAAATCAAATGGAAATTCCAGAATGCTAAGTAAGCGATAATGCTGCCCATAAAAAACGGAATGAGAAACGTGAATCTCGTACTGAAGTACATGACCGCACCGCTCATAATCGCGGTCGACAACGAACGAAAAGGTTTGCCGATCGTGATTAGCACAGCGTTCTTCAGCAATTGAAACGTTTTCATGTGATAGTGGACAAGCATCGAGAAAAAGTTAAACAGGGATACGACTAAAAGGACTAGAAACGCGATAAAGATGTATGACAGCAAATTTAACTGTTCACGATATACGATAAAGTCAACAATCATTATTGCGAGCAATATCGTGTAAATGATGCCGCCAAGCATACTTTGTTTATAGTTCTCTTTGTATCCGCGGAAAAACATTTTGAACAGCCCCACGTCAGTTTCACCCATAACCCATTTGCGCGCAACGGCAAACATAGCTGCCGTAGCCGGAAACAAAGTAAATGGAGCAACTACCGCCATGGCAATAAGAGCAGAATACACTTGATTGACATCCTGCGACAAAACCAATCCCCATGCAAAGAACACGAATGGAATGGAACAGGCAAGCCACAACACATTAATAACCGATAACCTCATAATCCATTCGGATATTCGGTAAAATCCACCCATTAGCCCTCTTGGTTCCATCGGATCTGCCTCCAGAAAAGTAAAATTACTCCTACAGACTACCATACACTGGCAAGCGTAAACGGCTGTCGCCGTCCTCTGTGGCAAAAGCAGTCGTTTCGCGGAGATATATAAGCACATTTATATGTGAAAACATATAAATGCTTATATATGAACAAAACCGCCCGCTTCCGGGCACCCTAGGCTAACGTCAAAACGGCAGAAACCTGACCGCGCAGGATCGTTGCTTAAATATCCTGTTATGAAGCCGATACGGAGGTCGCCTGATGAGCAGCGAAGGCCACGGCTTGTCCAAAAATAATAAAAAACCGAGGTCGAACGGATGCCCGTTAGGGATCACGGACAACCTCGGTTTTTTCAAAAATGAAGGTGAAGCTACATTAGTTGTTCACGTAACCGTCAGAAGAGCTTTTCGGACGACGGTTCTCTGGGCGACCTTCACTTGGTCTTTTGCCAGCATAACCGCCGCTGCTTCCGCCACGTGATTCATAACCGCCACGCGAGCTTCCGCCAGTGCTGCTTCCGCTGCTGCGTCTGTCATCGCGACCGCGGTATCCACCGCCGCCGCTTCCGCCAGTGCTGCTGCTGCGATTGCCGCCGTATGACGACGAACCGCTGCGGTTGAACGGACGTCCATTGGAACGAATATCCGGCTTGCGTTTTTTGGCGCGAAGCGGATCTTCCGGCGTCAATTCGATTTCTACGTTTTTCTTCTCGCCTGTCAGCAATTTGATTGCTGCCGAAAGCAAATGAACGGAATCATATTGCTCAAGCAATTGAATCGAAATCGCTTTGTATTCGGAGAACTCTTCGTTCTGAACGACTTCTAGAAGACGCTCAGCTGTTACGCGTTGTTTGCCTTCAATCGCTTCTGCGATGCTTGGAAGCGGCTTGCGGTTCATCTTCTGGCGCGTAACTTTCTCGATGAAGTGAAGGTGATCCGTTTCACGAGGTGTAACGAATGACCATGCTGTACCCTCTTTGCCTGCGCGTCCTGTACGGCCGATACGGTGAACGTAGCTCTCCGGATCTTGCGGAAGGTCAAAGTTGATAACGTGAGTAACGCCTGATACATCAAGGCCGCGCGCAGCAACGTCAGTTGCTACCAGGACGTCGATGCTGCCGTCACGGAATTTACGCATTACGCTATCGCGTTGGTTCTGCGACAAGTCGCCGTGCAAACCGTCAGCTGTGTAGCCGCGTTTTTGAAGCGCTTCGCTTAGCTCGTCAACCCGGCGTTTTGTACGTCCGAAGATGATTGCAAGCTCAGGGGATTCCATATCAAGCAAACGGCTAAGTGCTTCGAACTTTTGACGTTCATGCACTTCGATATACGATTGCTCGATAAGTGGAGCAGTGATTTGTTTCGGAATAACCGAAACATGCTCCGGGTTTTTCAGAAATTGCTGTGCAAGCTTCTGAATGTTAGCCGGCATAGTTGCTGAGAACAACATCGTGTGACGCTCGTCTGGCACTTGTTTCAGGATCGATTGGATATCTTCCATGAATCCCATGTCAAGCATTTCATCCGCTTCATCCAAAATAACCGTTTGAACGTCTTCAAGACGAATCGTCTTGCGGTTGATATGGTCAAGCAAACGTCCAGGTGTACCGATAATGATTTGTGGCTTTTTCTTCAATGCACGGATTTGACGACCAATTTCTTGACCACCATAAATCGGCAACGAGCGAAGGCCTTTGTATCGAGTCAACTTCCCGATCTCGTCTGCCACTTGAATAGCGAGTTCACGGGTTGGCGTCATTATTAATGCGACAATGCGTTCCTCGCTTGTCGGAATTTTGTTAATGAGCGGAATTCCGAATGCCGCTGTCTTTCCTGTACCCGTTTGTGCTTGGCCAATAAGATCTTGCCCTGCCATAGCAATAGGGATCGCTTTGTCTTGAATCGGGGTAGATTCCTCGAATCCAAGTTCGGTAATTGCTTGCAACACTTTCGGTTCCAAGCCAAATTCAGCAAATGTTTTCAAACTTTTCTCAAACTCCTTTTATCTGCAGCCTACTTAAGAATATCCAAATCATTATAGCACACATTCAATCGTGAATACCAGTAAACCAAAGAAAGGCATACTAATGATGGCAATATGTTCAAAATAATATGTCGGTTGCATTGGAGCGATTGTATTGAATCCGCATTCCCTGCGTTACCTCATCACGATACCGGTCATGACACTCGGGGCCTTCTTTATCGCGCTAGGCTTCAATCTTTTCCTTATCCCTCACCAGCTGCTAAGCGGCGGCATTTCCGGTATTTCCATGATGATCGGTTATTTAACCGGCGGGAACATCGGTTGGCTTTATTTTATCCTCAATTTGCCTGTGCTCCTATGGGGCTGGTTCGCCGTTGGCAGACACTTTATTATGTGGAGCGTCTTCACTGTTGGTGCCTCTACCCTTTTCCTGCAAATCGTTCCCGTCATGCAAATTGTCGATGATATCGTGCTCGGATCTGTATTTGGCGGCATTATTATCGGCTTCGGCAGCGGTCTTGCCCTGCGATATGGCGGATCCTCCGGAGGCTTCGACATCATCGCATCCATCGTGACCCGCAAACGCGATTTGCCGGTCGGCATGATCATTTTTATTTTAAACGGAGCGGTTATAGCCATTCTGGTCGTCTTTACGAAAAATTGGGATTTGGCGTTATATTCGCTCGTTTCGATTTTTTCTGCCGGCAAGGTAGTAGATCTGATCCATGTTAGGCATATTAAATTAACAGCCTTCATCGTAACAACAAAGACCGAAGAGCTGCTTGCGAAGCTGCTCTCGCACCCTCGCGGCATAACGGTAATAAAGACGCGCGGGGCATACTCCTCGGTTGATCGAGATATGCTGATGACTGTCAGAACGAAGTATGAATTAGCCGAGCTTAGCAAAACCATTACGACGATCGACCCGCGTGCTTTCATTAACATCGTGGAGACAGTTGGAGTCATCGGCGACTTTTCCAAGCCAAAAGACTGAATCATATACGCAAGTATGGATTTTCCACTGTATCCCTATGTTTTTGAAAATGATCCTGATATAATGTTTGTATCCCGTAGCTTTGGTTTCTTGCCATATGATTTCCCCTAAACATTCGATATGAAAGGGTGAGGCTCAGGTGGATATGGAAACGGTCAAATTGTCTCAAATTGTAGAGAAGCTTGCCCCAGAGCTTAGTCCTTTTCTTACGAAACGCGAATTGGACATTAGCATTGTGCTGCGTGACGGACTCGCATTGCTTGAGCCCGCAGACGCAATGGAAATTGTGCAGCACAGTATTTGCAATCAGCAGAGAGAAGCTTTGTTACAATGACAATGCGGGACACACGGATTATGTATGCGCCAGTCGAGATTACCTCGGCTGGCTTTTTGTTTATTTTCAGAGTAAAAATAACGCGTAAAATTAGAGCTTAAGACCAATGAAACGGCATAATATTTCATAAGACTTCAAAAAGTTAATGACCGGGGCCCATTATCTGCTTTATAATTTATACAGAATAGCTAACGGGGAGAGAGCAAAATGGACATCATCATTTCGACCTTGCTGCTGCTGTACAGCTTGCTCACTGGAAGTGGAGAGCATAGCGCCGCAGCCAAGCAGCTTGCGATCGCCTACTTAAATTCCGCGGCTGGTCACACGATCATACAACCAAATCCAACAGGTACGGGAGATAACCCGGCCGGCTCCGCAAATGTGAACGCGGTCAAAAAAGATCCTCAGCCGGAAACGCCGCCTATCAAGGGCATTTATGTGACGGCGCATAGCGCCGGCGGAGCACGTATGGAGACGCTGCTTAAGCTGCTTGACGATACGGAGCTAAACAGCATGGTTATCGATATTAAAGATGACAACGGGTACATTACATATCCTACTGCCACGCCTGAGCTTCAGGAGGTTGGCGCCTCGAAGAAATATATTCGAGACATCAATGAGTTAATGCAGACGCTGAAGAAGCATAATATTTATCCGATTGCGAGAATCGTCGTTTTTAAAGACACGGTGCTAGCCCGCAAACAGCCCGAGCTCTCCTTCCTTCACCAGGACGGAACGATATGGAAAAACGGCCGTGGCGAAAGCTTCGTCAATCCATACCGCAAGGAAGTATGGGATTACAACATCGCAGTGGCAAAGGAAGCAGCCAAGCTCGGATTCAAAGAAATTCAATTCGACTACGTGCGTTTCCCCGAAGGCTTTGAGAATAAAGCTTCGTCGCTGACCTATACCAAATCTGAGCTAAGCCGTGTCGACGCGGTAGCTGGATTCGTTAAATACGCGCGCGAGCAGCTTGAACCCCTTGGCGTTCGCGTATCGGTCGATATTTTCGGCTATGCCGCATCGGTACCGGCCGCTGAAGGAATCGGTCAAGACTTTGTGAAAATATCCAACGACGTACACGTCATCTCTCCTATGGTCTATCCAAGCCATTACAGTACCGGCTGGTTCAAGCAAAAGGATCCTGACCGCAGTCCTTATGAGACGATTAAAGGCGCAATGACGGATACCCACAAGAAACTGGATCCGACTAAAGATCTGAAACCGATTATCCGCCCTTGGATTCAGGATTTCACGGCAATCTGGCTAGGCAACGGCCATTACATGAAATACGGCAAGGCTGAGGTTGAAGCCCAGATTAAAGCGCTCAAGGATACTAACATTAACGAATACCTGCTTTGGAATGCAGGAAACAAATACACGCCCCAAGTCGATTATAAGTAATCGACGCTCATGCAGAAACGAAAAAGTCCACCGCAGCCTTAACGGCACGGTGGACTTTTTTGCAACTTTAGAACGTTATTGGGACAAACGCAGAGCAAGCTCATACATGTTCATGTCGAACGGCTTCTTCGTATTTACGACAGTATCGATATCTGTCGTTACCAGCTCGCCGCGAATAATGCCGCAGGCTTTGCCGGAATCGCCAGCCATTAGCTGCCTTACCGCAAAGTCGCCTAGTTTGCTCGCCAATATGCGATCAATGGCGGTTGGCGTTCCCCCGCGCTGGATGTGCCCAAGCACGGTTACGCGCGGCTCGATACCGCTGTTAGCCGTAATCTGGTGCGCGACTTCCTCGCCTTTTCCTGCGCCTTCCGCTACTACGATGATACTGTGGCGTTTGCCTTTAGCGAAATTGTTCTTCATGCGTTCCGCTACTTCGGTAAGCTCAAACGGTACCTCTGGCACTAGAATGGTCTCTGCACCGCTGGCAAGTCCGGCATGCAGCGCAATATCGCCGCAGTGCCGGCCCATAACCTCAACGATTGACGAACGCTCGTGCGAGGACATCGTGTCACGGATTTTGTTAATCGCGTCTACGACAATGCTTACAGCCGTATCGAAGCCGATCGTAATATCGGTAAACGGAATATCGTTGTCGATCGTGCCCGGAATACCCATCGTTTTGATACCTAACTTGCTTAGCTTGTTCGCTCCTTGATAGGATCCGTCTCCACCGATAACGACCAAGCCGTCGATTCCTCTGGCGCGAAGAACCTCCGCCCCGCGCTGCTGGCCTTCAGCCGTCATGAACTCCTTGCATCTTGCCGTTTGCAGAATGGTTCCTCCGCGCTGGATGATGTCTCCGACACTGCGCAAATCCATTTGGCGCAAATCATCGTTAATAAGACCTTGGTAACCGCGTTGCACACCGTATACATCTAACCCATGGAACAAAGCGCTCCTTACGACAGCCCGTAGGGCTGCGTTCATTCCTTGCGAATCTCCTCCGCTTGTCAGTACTGCGATTGATTTGACTGCAGACATGGTTCATACCTCCACATTGTTTATTTATAGTTAAGCCTGTTGCTTCCGAATCCAGATGCTGTTTATTAGGAAAAACAATCGCGTTAGCGGACTATTCTTCATTAGCTTCTTCGATACATCTTTGACATCCGCCTGATGGCGAACCTTCGGGTCTGACAAATATAAGGCGAGAAGCCCTTCTATAATCAAACGATGAAAACGGGAAGCAGGTAGCTGCTTCACATCCTCACGCGCGCGGTTCACGATAGTGCCGATGCGCTCAACAAGCAGACTTTCATTCGCGTAGTAATTGCAAAAATTAAGATCTCCGCCTGCAAGGTCCTCTTCTTGGTCGATTAAGTAATCAAGCAATATATGAAGCCCGCAAACATGCGGGAAGTAAATATTGCGGATAGCTGAAGCCTCATGTTCGGATAATCGCTCCTCGCTCGCCGCTAGAAACAGCATGAACATGCCTAACGTAGAGCCTGTTGCCGCAGCAAATTCATTCCATTGCAAGTCGGGATACTGCTCACGGTGCAGCTCCCACCAGGCAAGCAAATGTTCTTCCCGCAAATCCTTGTGAATATGCTTGTACACCTGCAAATCAACGTACAGGGATACCAGCTCGGTTATATGCATTTGGACGCTCCTGTAAGAGGGCAGCCTATTGATCTGGGCTTGGCATAGCCGAACCAGATGATGCAAGTAGCCTGCATCGTCGTTTTCGCTGCGCAACGCGTAATAATCCTGAAGCGTAGCTTCCGGATTGACAGCATCGAGCATGGATTGATGCAGCAGTCGAAAATCGTCTGGATCCAGCGAAGTGCTGCGATCGCATAGATTGTCTAAGTAGTCGCTAATGGTTTGGAGTGCGACGATCAATGGAATAAGCACATGCCTATGCTCCAAGTTCGCTGCTGCATAAACGCCCCCGCCCTGGCAATGGAATTTCTTGCTGTCCATGCTGCTTATCGCTTGTGTGCGCAGCTCTTGGTCCGGTATCCGCTCAGCAAGCTCGCGAAGCTTCGCAAGCTCAAGCCCTACCTCGGGAAGCACATACTTATACACGCGGTGCATGAGCTTCAGAGGACTCTGGGGCACCCGATTTCCAGATAAAGTTCTCAATCTCATGATGCACCTCTCCTCTAAATCACGTTCATGAATGCCGGCGCGACTCCACTTGCTGGTCGATACGATACCAAATGTGAAGATCGTTAATCCTACTTGCATAATCGGCAATTTCATAGTTTAGTATACAGGACCGCTCAAAGCTCTCTTCATCGAAGAGCTCTAGCTGCTTGCGGTTGATGTGATGCTCGAACTCCATCACCCTGTCGGGAATCGTTCCCCGGATTAGCTCCCATTGCGAAATAATTACTCGCTGCTCACTCACTTCATACTGCTCCCATTCCATCTCCAGCACGGGAATACGGATCCGAAGCCGTTCATTCCATTCAAAACGAAAAGCGCTCATTGTGAACCTCCACCTCTAAATGTATCATCTCAGCACATAATAATCCAGCTTCAAATCACATTGGTCGGAATACTAATCCGTGCTATACTGATAACCATATGTTTATGACAGGGACGGAGTGAGCTTTATTAGATGGACACAACTGAGATAGCCGGCACAGAGCGCTCCTCTACGGCACGCAAAGAAACTTTCTCATTACGGATTTACAGCTTTTCCGCATATTCCACGGCAGCTATGGTCGTATCCTTTATCCCATTATACTTCTTGGATAGAGGATTCTCAGAGCAGCAAATCGGCATTATATACTCGACGGGCCCGTTCATTTCCATATTCGCCAATATCATTCTCGGTATGGCGAGCGATAAGTTCAGGACCATAAAGAAACTGCTTATGCTGTTGTTGTTCGGACAGCTTGTCATGATTTCGCTTTTGTTCCCCATTGAAAATTTCGCGCTTGTTTGTCTGGTTATGATGGGCTTTTACTTTTTCCAGACGCCGATTAATCCATTAAGCGACAGCTTATTGCTGCTATCCACCACATATACGGGAACCCCTTATGCTTTGGTACGGATCTTCGGCTCGCTCGGCTTTGCCGTAACCGCATATACATTCGGACTTATACTGAAAGAAATCGGCTCGGCATGGACGCTTCCGCTCGCCCTTTGCACGATTGCAATCACGCTGGCCCTAACAACCAGAATTAGAGATTACCAGGGCAGCGCGCGGAAAATTGATTTTTCCGGATTTTTCAAGCTGCTTCGCCAGCGAGACGTTCTGCTGTTCTTTCTCATTATTCTGACCATCTCGATTCCCCATCGGATGTATGAAGGCTTTCTCGCCGTCACGATGCGCCATATGGGGGCAAGCGATTCACTTGTCGGGTTAGCTTGGCTCGTATCTGCATTGAGCGAAATCCCTATCCTGTTCTTTCTCGGCAAATACGGCCATAAGTTCAAGGAGCTTCCGCTTCTCATGATCGCGTCCATCATGTATGCGGTACGTTTATGGCTGCTCAGCGATATTCAGGATCCGCGCTGGGTCATCGCTACGCAGGCCATGCACAGCATTTCGTTCGGCATCTATTTCTCGACCGCTCTCCGCTATCTTTCGAGGCTTATTCCCGATGAGTACCGCGCATCCGGCCAAGCGGTCTATGCCGTTGTATGGACGGGCCTTGCCGGCGTCATTAGCGGCATGTTCGGCGGTTATGTCTTTGAGCATTTTGGCCGGGAAACGTTTTTCAAGATGGGTGCCGGCTTCGCCATTGTCGCGGCCGCCGCTTTCCTTGCCCGTTATTACTTCAGCCGCTCCGAACGGTAGCCTAATGAGCAATGCAAAAAGGGCTGCCAAGCACGTTGAATGACCAACGTGCTTGGCAGCCCTTTCTGATGATTGGGGCAATCATTTATTCCGCGAATTCAAAATTCGTATATACGTCCTGCACATCATCGTTATCCTCGAAAGCGTCCATCATCTTCTGCAGCTTGTCCGCATTCTCGCCTTCTACCTTGATCATGTTCTGCGGCAGCCACCTTACACCTGCGTTCACGAAAGTAAAACCGTCTTTCTCGAGCGCATTCTTCACTTGCTCGAACTCATGCGGATGCGTTAGAATCTCAAAGCTGTCTTCGTTCACGACAACATCCTCCGCGCCTGCGTCCAAAGCGATCATCATCATCGAATCCTCGTCCGTATCATGCGCTTCACGGTCGACGACAAGCAAGCCCTTATGATCGAACATATAAGCTACGCAGCCGCTCTCGCCCATGTTGCCTCCGCGTTTGTTGAACGCCGAACGAACGTCGGCAGCCGTGCGATTCCGGTTGTCAGTCAAGCATTTCACCATAATGGCAACGCCGCCTGGTCCGTAGCCCTCATACATAATGTCGTCATATTCGACGCCTTCGCCTGCGCCGGCAGCTTTTTTAATCGCGCGCTCGATATTGTCATTCGGCATTTGCTCTGCGCGCGCATTCGTGATTGCGGTTTTCAGTCCGAAGTTTGCGTCCGGGTTCGGTCCGCCTCTCCGCGCCTGCACGTATATTTCACGCCCCAGCTTGACGAACTTGTTATTTTTAGCCTGGTCGGCCTTACCTTTACGGTCCTTGAACAATTTAAATTTCATTATGCTCGCTCCCCTGACAAAGTTTCCAAGCTACAGTTTATCACCGCAAGCAGCCCTTGGTCAATGAAAGCAACGGAATGCAACCGTTTGGAACGGCTCTGCAAATAAGAAAGAGCCCTCTGCTTGCCAGAGAGCTCCCGTTCATCTTTTATTCGCACATTGATCCTATAGTTTCGTGACGTTGGCCGCTTGCGCACCGCGGTTACCCTCAGTAATGTCGAACTCGACCGCTTGCCCCTCATCCAAAGATTTGAAACCGTCGCTTTGAATGGCTGAGAAATGCACGAACACGTCTTCTCCGCCCTCTGTTTGGATAAAGCCGTAGCCTTTCTCCGCATTAAACCATTTAACTGTTCCTTTCAATTAAACAACCTCCTAGATATGACCGCCGCTTCGAAGCAGCGAGTAAAATTATTATAGCGATACAAAAATCAAAAAGCAATTAAAGAGAAACCTTCAAATATTGACTGGATCCGGGAATAAAAGGGAGGCGGGATGGGTATAATCCAGCACTTCCCCCGTCTTCCTTTATCGTATCCATAAGCTGCTCCAGCGCGGGATAAGGCTCCCAGTTCAATGACAGCAGCGGATATATCCGTATTTGGCCGCCTGGCTTGCAAATGCGCATGAGCTCCTTCATTGCTTCTATGTGAAATTCCGTTCCGAATTGGTCTGCATACAAAAACATGAAATGGCTGCACAAAATCAACGAAAACCGATTATCTGAATACGGAAGTTCGGGAAGCTTGCCTGCCGTATACCGAAGCTTATTCTTGCTATCAAGAACACTTTCTTTAAACCGATCGATTGACGATATTCTGCCCGCCCTATGCTGCTGGATAGAGCCATAATAGCTCCAGTCGAACCGATCCTGCAGCTTACCCAGCTTTGCCGTCGAGGTTTCGATCTCCTGCTCAGCCTCCGAGATCCACTCTTCAATTCCCTTGTCGTAACGCGGATCTACCGCAAATGCGCGATACCCTCTATCATTCGCATCCGCAGTATAGGAAGAACCTCCCGCCGCGACGTCAAGCACCTCTCCCCGCTCCAAATCAGCAGGCTGCAGATCAAACATCCGCACATACTCGTCATAGCCTCGGCATGTCATGGCGACGCCGACCTGTTCATAGCCTTGTTTGCCCATTCTTGCACGCTCCTCTGCTCGTCTCATCTCATCTAAAACTCATCTCAGCCAGCCTTCTTCTAACGGTACCATATTGATTACCGCCGCCATAATGGCTATGATGATAACAATACCATAATTAACTACTAAAAGGGTGGAAACTCACATGTTCAAGAAACACGAAATTTACAAAACCGACAAATACAATATGCTGACGGTTGAGGTACAAGGTAAAACGCTGATCGTTCGAGAAATTTCCGATCAGTGGGGCGAAGATACGCATACGTTCATCAGTCGTCCGGAAATGATGCATTGGGCACAAAACCGCTTCCGCGCCACTGACTTTGTTGGACGCGAAGAAGAGCTCGAAGCCATTATGGTTGCGCTAAAGGAAGTTTAACAACAGCGCTTCATCGACAATCAGCAGGATTTATAATCCCCTATGGTTAGCGTAAACGGCTGTCGCCTTATTTTGATGGCGCGGCGCGTTTCATTCCGAGAAATATAGAGGATGTATAGCCTCAGGATATACTTTCCTATATTCGAACATAACGTAACGTATTTGCGCATAGGTACCATTTTTGCGCTGCCTTTTACAGCCAGTCTAGTGTCAGGAGGTTCTGTCCGCAAATGGATGCTACAGCTTCAGTCATTTTTATTATCGCAGCCTTCTCGCTCGGAGCAATCGTGATTATGAAGCGCGACTCCTTGCCCCCCGGCCTGCGCCGGGGACTTGCACTCGTTTCCATCGCATTTATTGCGTTTGCGTTTTTTTTAATCGTTTATGCATTTTTTACGATGGACTCAGCTTAGAACGCAGGCAGCTGAATATTCAGCATCACGTACGGACATAGTAGAAACAAACTGTGTCCAGAGGTGAATAATGGATGAAATGGCTTCCCCTGCTGCTTGCTTTAAGCCTCGTGCCGGGCGCCGCTGCCTCCAAGCATGCCGCTGCCCTTACCGAGAATGCCACACCAACCTTAACCATACCTAGGAGGAATTCGATGAATCACGTACTTAAACGATCTGAATCCGCACCTGAGACACGCTGGAAGCTTGAGGACATCTACGAAAGCCAAGCGGCATGGGATAAGGAATATGCGGAAGCGAAAGCATTAATCAAAAAAATACCGGAATTCCAAGGCAAGCTGGCCGACGTTGCTCAGCTCAAAGCGTGTTTTGAGCTGGAGGATGAGCTGTCCATGCTCGTAGAAAGGCTTTATGTATACGCAAATATGAAGCATCATGAGGACACGGCTGAAGCAGCCTTCCAATCCTTGTCGGATAAGTCCAAAAAAATCAGCGTAGAATCAGGCGAAGCGCTTTCGTTCATTACGCCTGAGGTGCTCAGCCTATCCGACGAGAAGCTCGAAGCGATCATTTCGGATGAATCGGTAGCCAAATTCCGCCATACGCTTGAAGAGATGCGTCGCCAGAAGGCTCATATTTTATCCAAAAACGAAGAAGCGCTGCTTGCGCAGGTTGGCAATATCAGCTCTGCTCCGGGTACGGTCTTCAGCATGCTGAACAATGCCGATTTGAAATTCCCCAAGGTAAAGAATGAAGAAGGCAACGAAGTCGAGCTGACCCATGGCAGTTACATACAATTTCTCGAAAGCAAAAACCAAGACGTTCGCCGCGAAGCGTTCAAAGCGGTTTATGATACGTACGGCAAGCTAAAAAACACGCTAGCGACTACCTTGACTTCAAATGTCACCAAAAATATATTTTACGCGAAGGCGCGCAAGTATGATTCCGTACTGGATATGTCCCTATACGGCGACAACATTCCGCAATCCGTCTATACGAATCTCATTGATACGATCCATAAACATCTTCCGCTTATGCACCGCTATATGGAGCTTCGGAAGAAGCTGCTCGGGCTAGATGAGCTTCATATGTACGATCTGTTCGCTCCGCTTGTAGACGAGTTCAAGATGGACATCACTTTCGAGGAAGCGAAAAAGACGGTTAGCGAAAGCTTGAAGCCGCTTGGCGAGGACTATCTAAAAGTACTGCAAGATGGTTTCGACAACGGTTGGATCGACGTATATGAGAACGAAGGCAAACGCAGCGGCGCTTACAGCTGGGGAGCTTTCGGCACGCATCCGTATGTCTTGCTCAATCACAAGGACAACTTGAACAGCATGTTTACGCTGACGCATGAAATGGGTCATGCCCTGCACTCCCATTACTCGGATACGAATCAAAATTACCGAGACGCGCAATATACTATTTTCTTGGCCGAGGTTGCTTCAACGCTAAATGAAGCGCTATTAATGGACTATCTATTAGCCAAATCAACAGATGCG
The DNA here is from genome assembly GCF_056269165.1 of Paenibacillus sp. J22R232. Taxonomy (NCBI): domain Bacteria; kingdom Bacillati; phylum Bacillota; class Bacilli; order Caryophanales; family Paenibacillaceae; genus Paenibacillus; species Paenibacillus sp. J22R232. The sequence goes on from NZ_JBWDNK010000005.1 coordinate 439,965, forward strand.
AAGGAAAAAATGTATCTGCTCACGTATTATGCCGATCAATTCCGCACGACCGTATTCCGCCAAACGATGTTTGCCGAATTCGAGAAAATCATCCATGAGCGCTCTGAGCAGGGCGAATCGCTGACACCTCAGGATCTTAGCCAGATTTATTACGACCTTAACGTGCAATATTACGGTCCTGGCATGGTTATCGATAAAGATATCGAGATGGAATGGGCGCGCATTCCCCATTTCTACAACAGCTTCTACGTCTACAAATACGCAACGGGCTTCTCTGCGGCAACAAGTTTCTCCAAACAAATACTGGAAGAAGGACAGCCTGCAGTCGATCGTTACCTAGGTTTCTTGAAAAGCGGCGGCAGTGACTTCTCGATCAATATCCTGAAGAAGGCTGGCGTTGATATGTCATCCCCGGAGCCGATCGAGCAGGCAATGAGCGTTTTCGAAGAGCTCATCGGGCAGATGGAGCAATTAACGAAATAAGGAACACCATTGCACAAGAAAGACCGCCAAGCACATTGGCGGTCTTTTTCATGTCGTGCAACCTTTCGGCTAGCGTAGCCGTCCTCGTTATTAGTAAATTCATACATAATGGTATTTTCTTGCTCCGCTAGCGTGCGATTCTATCTCTCAAGCCTCCGGTCATCGATCTCGAAATTGCGTTGAACCATGATCCAGCGGTTATTGAACGAGAGCTTAAGTCGATGATCGGCAAGCTTGAAGCAGTCTATCATCAACAACCTATTCTCTATGTGACGTATGATACCTACAACCAATATACGGCCACCGGATTCGAAATCTATGAAATCTGGATTCGGGATATTGTGAACTCCCCCGCTTTGAAGAACAAACGGGAGTGGCTGCTTTGGCAATATTGCAATCCCGGGAGAGTTGACGGAATTGGCGCTTACGTCGACATTTACGTGTATAGCGGCAATCAAGCGGACTTTGATTTTAGATTTCGAGGAGCAGCTCGTTAATCAAAATAAAAATCACGACTACCCGCTATACGACAGGGAGCACGCTATTTCCTGACGGCGGATACATTTTACGCTAGGTTTGTTTGCCTTCGGCGCAGCCAGTCGGACTTGCCATACACATAATGATGGTATAGTTCGCCATCCATTGTGATTGTGCCTGAAAAAACAAAGCCGCTTTTCTGAATGACCCTGTTCGATGGCTCATTGGTTAGAAGAGCTGCCGCGTGAAGCTCGTACGTATCGGTATTCGCAAATAAATAATCGCTTAAGCCTTGCGCAGCCTGCGTCGTGTAGCCCTTCCCGCGATAATCCTTGGAAATCGCAAACATGATTTCCCTCCCTTTCGCGGGAAGCTCCTCCTTCATGCCCGTACAGCACCAGCCGATGACTTCATCCGTTTCTTTCAAAACGATGACCATACGCAGACGAAGTTCCCCGATCTGTCCGCCTGCGGCAACCGCATGCAGAAACGCTTTATTCTCCTTGATTTCATAATTGGATAACCAATCCATCCGCTGCTCTTTGTCAACGTTCCAGCCTGGCAGCCATTCATGAATCTCCGGCTGCCAGGTGAGCGCGTGAATCGCGTCTAAATCACGCAGTTCATATTCACGCAGCAGAATGTCGGTGCAATCTATCGTGAATGAATGATCCGCGCAGCCAAAGCAGCAGAGCTCTCCACCAGCTGTAACGACTCCGTTCACAAAACCGTCCAAACACCTTACATCCGTGCCGCACTTTTGGCAATTCCCAATATAATCCTGCATGAGTCCCCCTTATGATGATCGCTTCAGCCGCTTTTTAAAGCGCCGCATCCCAAGCCGACTTGAATGCGCGAACTGAAGCGAATCTGCATTCCCTAACGGGATTAACCGCTTGCATGGCAACGTTATAGAGCCGTTCGCCAGCCTCCCACTTCGCGAAGGATCGATCCTGCTCGGCGCCTAGCAGTGCGAAAGCAGCTGCCCCCATCGTAAATACGTTGGATATTTCATCAATCGCAGAGCCCCTCACAAACTCCTCCGGCGACATAAAGCGCGAGGAGCCCCATAATCTGCCCATCGTATTGATGAATGGCTTTTTCTGATAAAGATCAATATCGCAAATTTTTATTTCATTTCTGCTGAAGTCGTAAAGCAGACTGCCGTCATAGAAATCAACGGCCACAAAGCCTTGCTGCTCCATATAAGCATGGAAGGCAAATATACGATCCAGTGCAAGCAGCCTTGTTGCAGTCGGCAGCTTCTTGAATCGAAAGTACGGGGAAGCTGGGTCCACATACTTCGCAGGAGGAGGAAACGACCAATGCGGATGAAGCGATTCTCCTTCAAACCATTGAAAAACAGCCGCATAACCCGCATCAAGCTCGATTCGATCTACCAGCTCAATCAGGGAGGGATGCTTCAATTGCTCATATAACGGGATGGCGGATCGCAGGCGTGCGATCGCATCTTTCGTATCTCCGCAGTAGGAAGCGAGTCTCGCGCCTGCGTATTTCACGAAATATTTCCTGCCTGCTTTCTCGATGCCGAAGCTGATATTGCCCGAGTCCTGCTGATCAAATACTTGGAAAACGCTGCCTAGTTTCTTTATCCAACCAAAATCATGTTTTTCCTCGAGTTGAAAGGCGACTTGACCCAGCTCGTAAACGTATGGCCGTTGCGGCATTGGCTGCCTCCTTCGTTCGTTTATGCGTGATTCCGCTAGCTTCTATAATGGTTATAGCATACGGATATTCATATTTGTACCATTATCTTGAGCGGGATAGCTGGCTTGGCAATAAAAAAACAGCTCAGGGAGTACTCCCTGAGCTGTTCACGGTCCGGTCATAGCAGCGCATGACCGATCAGCCATGCTAGCGCGCCTGCGAATAACGACGACAGAAGGTTCACTCTGTCGTTGTTCAGCCAGGCGAAGCCGCGCACTTTCACCGCCGCGCTGCCGCAATGCGCGGCGCGCTCGGTCTCGCTGCCGCATACCCGGCAGCGGAACATGGCCTGGCCAGTTGCGCCGAGCAGCGAGTCGGCGAAGGCACCGGCCAGGCCAGCGGCGGCCGCTGCGGCGATGTATGCCGCCGCTGCGCCGCCTGGCGTACCCGCAGCAGCCTCTGCAGGCTGCGGGGCCGCCAGCAGCAGCGCGGCAACGGCGCCGATGAAGACGGCGCCTGCGAGCGCTGCTGCGCTGCCGAGCGGCGTGACGCCGCCGCTCGTGCCGGCCGTTACCGGCTTGCCGCTCGTCACCGATCGCGGCACCGTCTTGCTCAGCGCGCCGATCTCGGTGGCCCACGTATCGGCGTTCACAGCGGCCATCACGCCGATATACGCGAACAGCCACCCTTGATCCGGCCAAATCGCGTGAGCGGCGCATAGCAGCAAGCCTGCTCCGCCGTTCGCCCATACCTGGCCGGCATCGCGGCGGCCGGTCTTCTCGTATTTGGCTTCAGCAAGCGCCTTGGTGCGGTGCTTCCTTTTGTAACGGGACAAAGCACTCGAAGAAATAAAAAACGCGATTAACAAGCCGAACCATACAGGCTCCCCAAGCGTGACGAAGCCCGTCCCCATTACGACGGCCGACCATGCCCCCGACAAGGACAGCGACCGTACGTGGTAAGCCGCTGCAGCCGCAAAACCGCTCGTAAGCAAACCGGCAAGCAGCCTAAGCCACCATTCATCTATCCATCCAACCATGTAACCGGCAACCTCCTGCTTTTCGCCTCTGATTCGCCATTTTGGGGCTGTGCTGCCCCGCTCTATCCGCCGGATAAGTATGGCAACCTTCTATACGCGAACCTCATGCCAGCGTTCCGGATAATTCGTACAAATCATAAGCTCGGGATCGAGAGCGGCAATTTTGCGCATCGCGCGCTTCTCGTTGATTGTCCATGCCATAATCTGAATGCCTGCTTCCTTCATCAGCGCTACGCGCTCCTTGTTCAGCTTCGTGTAGCTGATCGAAAGGAAATCCGCTCCGAGCTCCTTCAGTTCCTTCGGCAGCGTATTGCGCCAGCCGTCAATAATGAGGCCCGTGCGGATTTGGCTCGACAGCCGTTTCATCCGGTACAGCGTACCTTCATGAAAGGAGGTGATCACGACCTCCTTCAACGCGCCGTAAGCCTCGATACATTCCAGCACCTTTTGTTCGATATGCGGGTAACGGATGCCATCGGTTTTCAGCTCGATGTTGAGCTTGCAGCGCCCAACCGCTTCCTCCAGCACTTGGGCCAGCGTCGGGACAGGCTCCCCTTGATACTTCTGCGAGAACCAATTTCCCGCGTCCAGCGACGTTATCTGCTCGGCGGTCAGGCTTTTCACGTCGCCCTTGCCGTTCGTTGTTCTGCGCAGCGTGTAATCATGGATGACAACCGGAACATGATCCTTTGACAAATGAACGTCAATTTCGATCCATGCCACGTCTGGGTCGGCAAGCGCAAGACGGATGGCTGCCATCGTATTTTCCGGCGCGCGGCTAGACCAGCCTCTGTGCGCTACGCACGGATTGTGCATGTTGCGATCATCCTCTCTAACCAAAGCGTTATTCAGATAGAAGCTTCCCGTTTTCGGCCAGTTTTACCCCAAATGAAATCGAAGTCAGGCGGTCAAGCACCGCTTTGGCTTGCTCGCCCTCCAGCGGAGTCGGCTGGGCATTCACCGTAAACATCGGATGGAAGGTCATCTCGCAATCGCCTTCCTTCGTGCACAAGGCATCCAGAACTCCTGTCTCGCCCGCGTTCTCCTTCGGATAAGAGCTGAAAATAAAGTTTCCTAAACTGTATGCGATCCATTTTCCTTTATACCTTTCAAACCCCTGCAGCACATGCGGGTGGCTGCCGATGACGAGATCCGCTCCGGCATCGATATATTGCTTGCCGAAGTCGGTCTGATGCTTCTCCAGCTCGGTCACGCGCTCCTTACCCCAGTGGACCATGACAACGACGAGATCCGCTTCCTTTTTCGCTTTGGCAATGGCCTCAAGCGCACGGCGCGTATCATAGCTCTCCGCTACGCCCGGCACGTTTCGGTCCGCCTTCCACGAGTTGAACGGTACGACGCGGCTTAATCCGATATAAGCAACCTTGATGCCGCGAACCTCTTTGATCACAGGAGCAAAGGCCTCCGTATCATTGTTGCCGGCTCCCATATGCGAAATGCCTGCTTCATCCAAATGCTTGATCGTGTCGAGCATGCCTTCCACGCCTTGGTCGAGTGCGTGATTGTTGGCCAAGCTCATAATGTCAAAGCCGGCATCGCGCATCGCTGGCAGCACCTCCGGTGATCCCTTAAAAACATAAGGAGTGCCCTCTACCGGTACTCCCCTTGTCGTAACCGGGAATTCCAGGTTGCCTGCCGTGATGTCGGGCTCGCTCAAATATAGCATGGAGGGCTGATAAAGGAACGGATAACCCTCCTTATCCGTAATGGCGCTCACATAATCCGCAACGAGCAAATCCCCTACGAACGAAAGGCTGATTCGCTCTCCCGCAGCAGGATCGTCTTCAGGTGCAACGATCGCCTCTCCATCTTCAGGCGTGACCATTGCCTCATCGTCATCCTCAGCGGGCAGTCCATTCTCCTGCCCATTGCCGATGTTTGGGTCAGGCGGATCAGCAATGGAGCCAGGCTCTCCTTCGCCTTCGACTGTCTCATTCTGATCCGCAGGCTTCGTTTCCGCTCCGTTAGCGGATTCGCTGTTCCCGCTGCCGAATATGTCTTTCACTTTATCGGAATTCGCTGCTGCCAGCCAAGCGCCAAGCACGACTATTATGATGCCTAGCAGCGTGAAGTTAAGTATCATGATTCTTCGAAGCCGTTTCTTGCGTTTAAGCTTGTCCTGCTGATGCGATTCGGAACGTGATATTTGCATGGAAGATGGCTCCTCTATCATAGAATGTAGTTATGAATAGTTAGACTCTTCCATTATAGCAACGAACCGCCTGCTAGAGGGAAACAAATATTGCTCTAAGGATTCAATATGGCTTGTGCCGCTTCTTTGCCTTGTCTGATGCAATCCGGAAGCCCTACGCCGTCAAAAGCTGCGCCGGTTATCCATACGCCTGGCAGCTCCTGTCCGAAGCGTTCCCGAAGCCGCTTCATATTGGTTACGTGTCCTACCGGATATTGCGGCATCGATTTCGGCAGTCTTGTAATCTCCACGAAATCCGGCTCCGCTTTGATACCCATCGTTTCCTCGATATCGCGGCGCACCGCCTTGGTCAACTCGGCATCGGGCAGCTTGACGCAGTCCTCATCGCCGGAGCGTCCCACATAGCAGCGCAGCAGTACTTTATCATTCGGGCTCGTATGCAGCCACTTATTCGATGTCCACGTGCAAGCGGTAATCCGCAAGCCCTCGGAACGAGGCACGACAAAGCCCGAGCCGTCAAAATCAAGGCCGAACGTCGATTTCTCGAATGCCATGACGACGTTGGCTACGGATACGTAGTTGACAGCCCGCAGCTCGCTGCAATCCGCTAACGGTTCAAGCAAATCCGCAGCGTTATACGCCGGTGCCGTCATGACAATGCGATCGGCTTGCAGCTTCTCGCCGCTGTCGAGCACGATTTCATATTTGGCTTCTTCATCCGTCTCGTTGCCGCTATCTTCTGTGCCAGCAGGACGAGCGTCATTTCGATGGATGGCTGTTACTTTTGTCCCGAGACGTCTCTCTGCTTTGCTCAGCGCCCGATCCAGCGCTTGGACGAGCGTGGACAAGCCTCCCTTAAAGGTCAAAAAGGTTCCGCCCTTCGCAACGGCCGGCAGAGCTCCAGCAGCCGCGGTTGCCTTGCGGTTATGCTGCATGCCGCGGATCAAGCTGCCATGCTTTCGCTCGGATGCCGCAAATTGCGGAAAGGTTGCCTGAAGGCTAAGCTTCTTTAGATCTCCGGCATAAATGCCCGCTAGAAGCGGCTCCGCAATCCGGCGCATAACCTGATTGCCGACGCGCCTCTCCAGAAACCCGCCCAGCGATTCATCCGTCTCCTCCTTGCGTACCGGAAGCACCAGGTCCATAAGCGCGCGCAGCTTGCCTCCCCAAGACAGCAAACCGGTTTTTACGAATGGCGCAATTTCGGTAGGTATGCCAAGCACAAGACCCGCAGGCATCGGAAACAGCTTCCGCTCATGCAGGATATATGTTTTTTTCGCGCCGGGATTGGTCGTTGTCAGTTCTTTCTCCAGACCTAGCTCCGTTGCCAAATCAATAATGGCTAGCTTGCGGGCCAAAAAAGAATCCGGCCCTTTCTCGATGACGAAACCGTCACGCTGCAGCGTATTTATTTTACCGCCAAAAACGGGAGCACTGTCTACGATCGTAAGTTCAAGCTCCCTGCCCTGCCGCTCCGCTTCCCGCTGCAAATAAAAAGCGGAGCTCAGTCCGCTGATCCCCCCGCCAATAATGACAATTCGATCAGGCTTTCCGATTCTCCGCATCTCGTTCATTCCTTCCCAAGGCTAGCTCGTGCCTCGACGACCGACTCCGCCAACGTTTCCATATATAGTGGATCGCGATTGAGCATCGCGATTCGATCTAATGCAACATCCAGTTTCTTTGCGGCTGCCTGCGCTTCAATATCCAGATCGTACAAAACCTCCAAATGATCCGAGACAAAGCCAACCGGTGCTACAAGCACCGCTTTCACGCCTTCTTCCGCCAGCACGGGCAAGGTTTCCAAAATATCGGGACCAAGCCACGGCTCGCGCGTCCGCCCTGCGCTTTGCCACGTAAACTGCCAGTCCTTCACGTTTGCCGCTTTAGCAACCGCTGCTGATGTTTCAAGAAGCTGCTGCTCGTAAGGATCGCCGAGCTCGCGAATCTTGACCGGCAAGCTGTGCGCGCTGAACAGCACCTTCACCTTATCGGCTCCCCCTGCCGCAGGCGCTAGTCTTGCTACGCCGTCTGCTACGCGTTCGGTCAGCGCCAGGAGCAGCTTCGGATGCATATGATATTGCTTAACGAAGGTCATTGCGATGCCAAGCTCATTCGCCTTCTCTTCTGCGCGCTTGATGTAGCTTCCTACGCTCATGGTAGAGAAATGCGGCGCCAATACGATTCCGACCGCTTCAGCGATGCCGTCGTTAGCCATCTGCTGTACGCCATCCTCAATGTAAGGCTTCGCATGCTTCAAGCCTTGATAACAGCTGAATTGCCCCGGTGCCAGCTGCTCAAGCTTGTCCTGCAGACCGGCCACCTGTCCGTTCGTATTCTCGCGCAGCGGGAATACGCCACCTACAATCGCTTCGTATCGTCCTTTGAGCTCAGCCAGCAGCTCAGGCGTTGGCGCATTTCCTCTGCGGATATGCGTGTAATATGCTTCAACGTCATCCATCGACTCCGGTGTGCCGTAGGACATGACCAATACGCCAATCCGTTTGCCATCATGCTTAGACATGACTTGCCTCCTTTTGACTGCGCGCCGCAATCGCCTTCCTAGAATAAGCATGCACAAATGCGGTCAGCTCCGTAAGCTTCTCGATGGATGCTTCCGGGAACAGGCCATGTCCTAGATTAAAAATAAATCCAGGCTCGTTTATTCCGCTGTCTATAATTTCCTTCGCATAGGATTCAATTACCCCGATAGGCGCCGTCAGAATCGTAGGATCCAGATTCCCTTGCACGGCAAAGCCGTTATCCAGCCTGCGTCTGCCCTCTTCAATGGAAACGCGCCAATCCAGCCCAATGACGTTAGCTTTAACGTTATGCAATTCAGGCAGCAGCTCGCCCGAGCTTACGCCTGGGAAATAAATTTTCGGCTGCGGCAAATCCGACAGCTCCGAGAAAATCCGCTCGATCGTTGGCAATACGAACTTCCGGAAATCGGCTGGCGTCAATGCGCCGACCCAGCTGTCGAATATTTGGAACGCTTTGCCGCCAGCTGCCATATGCGCACGCAAATAAGTAATGACCATATCGCCAAGCTTGCGCATAAGCGCATGCCATAGCTCTGGCTCGCTGTACATCATTTCTTTGGTGCGCAAATAGTTTTTGGAGGGTCTTCCTTCTATTAAATAGCTAGCAATCGTGAACGGAGCTCCCGCGAACGTAATGAGCGGAACCTCAAGCTCCTTATCCAATATGCGAATCGTTTCAATGACATGGCCCAAGTCGCCTTCAACGTCGATTGGCTTAAGCCTCTCGATATCGGCCGCCGAACGGATCGGATTCGCGATGACCGGACCAATGTTCGCGACAATATCGAAATCTATGCCGATCGAAGCTACCGGGTTCATAATATCGGAATACAAAATGGCCGCGTCCACGCCTAGCTTGCGCACCGGCATCAACGTAACCTCGGCCGCCAGCTCCGGCTGCTTGCATATTTCGAGCAATGAATATTTTTCTTTGATTTTGCGATAATCCGGATCGTATCTTCCTGCCTGACGCATGTACCATACAGGTATTTGATCGACATGTTCTCTCTGGCAAGCCCGTATGAAACGGTCGTTATAAGACATTCCCGTTCCCCATTTCTAAGTATTTTCCTATTTAACCATTATGCCCTTTTTCATCAAACCTAACAACCGCCGTCACCAAGGTTACTATGACAATAGTATGACAATCAATCACATCCTGCATGAAGGACGGATGAAAAAAAGATGGCTTTATCTATCAGCAAGCTTGCGCCGCTAACAAAGCCATCTTACAGCATATTATATACTTTGTTCTATACCGCTTTATCCGGCGCCTCCTCTTGCTCGTTATCTTGATGAAAAGCGTCTGCGAATTGCGAGAAAATATAGGACTGGATGTTCATTCGCAACGAAAGAATCGGTTGGTCTTTTTTAATGAAGGGATTGGTGTACAGATCCGGGTACTCTGTCGTAATCGCTTCCTTCGTCAAATCGGTTATGCTCCACTTCTTCAAGTCGAACAGGCGCGGGAAATTGTGCAGCTGGTCAATATACGTCAGTAGATTCGGCAAGTGGCCGACGACCACAACCTCAAAGCTCGTCGTTACCGTTCCGTTGCCGCTTACGGTGCCGCCCTCTTGACCCTGCTCCCCTTCATTCCCTGTTGCTTGTTTGACGTAAGCAAGCGGCGTTTCTGATGCCGCGGCGATTTGATGAAAAAAAACAAGGTTTGCGGAGTCGACTCTCTTAAGCGGTACGCGAGTCGCTAGCTTAGCGATTTGATCATCCGGTATTTTTTCGGTTGAATACTCATTTTGTACCGTCTCAAGCGTTGCGCCGAATTGTACGACGTCTTTTTTGGCCAGCTTGAGCGTATCCAGCTCGGGAAGTACATATAGGAACAAACCTGCTAGGTTTATAACCGCAAACAAAGCTATTCCGATTATATAGAGCAACTGGCTTTGCGTAAGGGGCTGCTTGGAAGACTTCCATTTCAGTTCCATCCTCATTCAGCTCCCTTCTCGTTCGTAATGGCAATGTCCAGCGTAAGCTTGTACACTTCTTTTCTTACCGTTTTGATCGTCGTGCCGCCATTCGCGCCGGGCGGAACAGCAACCGATGAAGTGTCGAGGTCTACCTTTTTGTAATAAGAGGTCAAGACCACGTCCTTCAGTACCTCTTGCTCTTCGAGCTTCTGCATGTAAGCGACGATTTCTTCACCCGTTTTGAAATCAAGCTCCATGTTTATTTTGGGCTCGTCCGCTACGCTTACCGTTACGATTTTGGTGGTCAATGGCAGGCTTCCGATAATCGCCTTTAGGTATGGCTTCCATTCGGTCCGGGATTGTTCCAAGCCTGCCAATGCTTGCTCCGCCTGTTCGTACGCGTCCACCTTAACCTTCAAGTCCCCGCTCGTCCGGATCTGGTTAATTTCCTGCTCCAGACGAAGCCTTTCCTGTTCTACGCCGCCCGCTTCCGAGTGCCATGAAGCAACATAATACACCTGAGCGCCTAGCAACAGAATAACAAGCAATAAGAGGAGCGGAAGCAATTGCGGATTGCGCGAGCTGTTTTTTTGCTTTGCGGGCAATAAGTTAATCGACTTCATGCTTCCTTCCCCCTTAATGCCAGGCCAAGCGGCACGGCATATGAAGGAACGCTCCAGGCTCCCGCATTGCCTGCGACGGGCAAGCTGTCCCACTTCAGCTGGGATACGGGAGGCGTCAAGCCATCATCCATTAAGGCCGTAAGCTTTTCGATATTAGGCACGTCACCCGTTAGCCAAATTTGGCTGAAAGTTCGCTCGCCTTTATTTAAATTGTAGTAATAGAAATTCATTAGCCGCTCTAGCTCGCCTATTAGATCCTGTACGGCGTTCAAATAGGTTTGCTCTGGACTCGAGAAGCTGTTCAGCCATGCATTGTTCTCCTCGGAAGTCTCGCTTATGACCGTTTTGAATGAAACCTCCACATTGCGCATGAGCTTGAATTGACCGTCCTCTATAATCGTAATGTCAGCGCTTAGCTCATTTACGTGGACCAGAAGATGGATGCCTTCGGACTGAATACGCCCCCACTCTGCAAGCCTTAGCAGCGAAAATGATTTGATTTCAATGCTGCAGGTTATTAACTTCAACTGTTCGAAAACATCGACGTAATCCTGCAAAATGCTTGTTGATGCGGCGACGACAAGCACATCGCGCAAGTTGTCTTCTTCAGGCGGTATCTCATTCGTCTCCGGCGCTGCTTTTGGCAGCTTGATGAAATCATAGGAGGGATCATCGAACGCCATGCTTAGATTATTTTTCATTTCGAATTGCACGAGCTTCTTCAGCTCCACATGGATGATGTCGGGAAGCTTCAAGCTTCTGACCATGACCATCTGGCTCGGAATCGCAAAATGAGCGTATTTGGTATTAAATCTTTTGGATTCCAAAACGGATTTCAATGCTTCCTGCAGCTTCTCCTTATCGATGACCTTGCCGTCATCGACGATGCCCGCCTGCAAGGGCGCCGAGGCGTAGTTCAACAGCCGAAGCTCCTTTTTCCCCTTTTGCTGTACCTCGCACACTTTTACTTGGCTGTCCGTAATTTCTATGCCTAAGGTCTGATGTCCGTTTGCTAGCTTTCTTAATATGGATTGATTCATCGTACATCCCCTTCGCGGCAATTAAGCTTGTACTTTTATTTGATGCATATGCTTTCTTGCCGACCTCCTGAGTCCAGGTCATTCGCGTACCAGTTTTGCGCATATTGTTCGTTGAATGAGGTTGTCCCGCCGACATAAAAACCCTTCATCGTGTTTTTCTTCCAATCGCTGTCCATATTGTGAAATGTGGCATCCTTGAACACGAGCAGCATGTTGCCGATATCAAGACTTCCGTATAGCGTCCATGGATTGAATGTGAGGTTGGTCTTGCTTATAAGGTTCTCACCGATTTTCATTGTCACATTGGACTTAACCGTATTCTGGAAGGCGATGCTCCCTTTAGTAACCAAGGAACCCCCCACAACGAAATTTCTCTCCAAAGTACTGGCTACCGTAAAGTTGCCGTCTACGACGACGTTCCCATCTACGTTGAAATCGTAAACCGTGTTATTCAACGAGAAATTCCCCTTCACGTAAATCGAGCCTTTTACCTTCATGTTTTTCTCGATCACGTTAAAAAACGTGAAATCCTGATTTACGATGACGTTTCCTTCAATCGTGAAGCCGTAAACCGTATTTCTGATTTCCAACGCGCCATTGACCCGCAGCGATCCTCCGATCGCGAATTTACCCGTAACGCCGTCCCTGCTCTCAGATACGGGATTGGTCAATCTCAAGCTTCCCTTAACCGTCACGCTCTTTTTCACGTCAAAGCTTGTAATGCCGTTGGTAGCTGTCATGTTGCCTTTGACTACCGTACCTCCGTTGACATGCCATCTCAGAACCGTGCTGTCGATATTCACGTCTCCCGCAACAATGATATCGCCTTTCACGATGAGCGTTTCAAACGAGTTTTTGACCGTTAGATTTCCGCCTACGATGAGATCGCCTTCGATAACGATGGTGCCTACCGTACCCCCGTCACCGATAACGACGTTGCCTTTAACTTGCACATTTTTATTGAACGTAATGGTTTTGTCCTTCTTAAGCTCTCGAAAAACGAGATTTCCGCCTACTCGCACATCACCGTCAAACAATACGGGAGCATCAACGATATCCTTAAAGTATAAATTGCCGTTCGCGACGACCGCGTTGCCGTTGCTGTCTTTATTAATGACTACCGGGCTCGTAATCACCGTGCTTGTTGATCCGCTTATATTCACGTTTCCGGCGTTAATGATCGCAGGTCCCGTCTGGTACTTGGAGATTTCCGTAGAAGTCACCGTACTATTCAGTGCCGCAACATCGCTGTACCGACTGTCGGAGAATACATTCTGGAAGGCGTTCGTAATCGCGGCAGCAGATTGGTTTAAATAGTAATTTGCCGTATCGCCGAACCAGCCTTGAAATTGCGTATCCGTAAAAGTATTCAGAATATGCGTCAATGGCAGGGCCTGACCCGTTGCCGGCAAAATGTAGCAAGCCGCAAACAGCTTATTGTTTTGGACGGTCGTGCTATTTTTAAGAAGGACCTTATTGCCTGTTCCCGGTGCCGGAACCGTCGGCGTAGGTGTTGGGCCCGGTGTCGGCGATGGCGTCGGAATGACGACAGTCGGCGGTGTTGTCGGAACATAAACCGGCTCTAGCTTATAGTTCAGCTTGCTCGACCTTACTTGATTTCCTACGCCATGCTTGGCTTCAAATGTTACGGCAATCGGTTTATCCGAGCTGTTTTTAACAATTACTGCTTGTACGTTCAGTTCATCCATATCATTGACGGTTTGGACGAGCCTCTCGATATTAGGGGCTATATTCGCAGCGCTATCTACTTTTTTCATATCCTCATACATTCTCGCGAATACGGTCATGCCTGAGTGGGCCTCGGTAAACGACTGCTCCGAGTTCGCATTCGTTTTGGCTTGAAGCAAACCGATATTCGTACTCATAGCGAGCGGAGCAACTACGATCGAAAGCATGACGATAAATCCAAAAACAAGCATGAGCGTTCCGCCCTTTTCGGACTTCAGAGATTTTGTCATTGCCTTTTCCTCCTTAAACATATTATTCTATGAGTAAATCAATCCGACTACTTAACTATGAAGGAGCTGCCCGATGCGCAATCAGAAAGGATTAACCTTGATCGAAGTGATGGGCTCGATCGTTCTGCTCGGCATTGCCGTACTGGGCATTACATACATTTTGCAGCAGTCTTCTATCGATACCAAATCGAACGAGAAAACCGATGATGCCGTTGTTGCTGCCAGGAACGTGATGGAAGAAATCAAGAGCAAACTGAAATCCACTACGACAAGTACGACTGTATATGGACAAGCAATACCGCTCCAACAGCTTCGCGACCGCTCGTTGGCTATCATTTATTATCCGGATGCCAGCAATCGACGCTATGAATTACGGATTCAATCGCATGCAACTACGCTAGGTGCCGTTCCGCTGACCAATAGCGTCGTGTCTGATCTAGACTCCATTTTCAGGCGCGTAACCGTTACATGCATCGATTTATCCACACAAAAAGAATTCGAACTGGAAGCCTATGTAGAATTTAAATAAGAGGATCGCGGGTGAAAATGATGCGTAAATGGCTAAAAAACGAAAAAGGGCTGACGCTGGTCGAAGTAACCGGCGTGCTGGTTCTTACAGCCATTATTTTGGGATTCCTAATCTACCTGCTCAGCTATTCGAATACGAGTCTTCAACAAGTATCCAGCAGAGAAAAAACGCTGCAGCAATCCCGCGATATTGTAACCCAAGTAGTCAAGACGGTTCGCAATGGCTACGCTCCCGCGACGCTGGTCAGCAGCTCCAGCAGTCTTCGCTTGTTAAGCGCCGAGAATGACGAAGCTGTCGATTACAGGTATAACGGCTCCGAGAAGTCGCTCACCGTCACCTACACCCCAAGAGATGCGAACGGAAACGATGCCGCCTCACCCTCCTCAACATATACTTTTTCGGATAAGATTGAGGATATTCTCTTTAACGTGAAGGATGGCCGTATCGAAATTACGCTCACCATGCTGCTTCCCAACCATACGACCAAAAAGACGACTACCGTCGTTTATACCACGCAGAGACCTAGCTAATACGACAAAAATGATAAATACCAATCGATTAAGCCGTTCCCCCAATAATAGGCCGCTAACGCTCCTGCGGCGATATATGGGCCGAACGGTATTGTTTTGCCCTTTGAATGAGCCCCGGTTGCAAGTAAAGCGATTCCCCCGATTAATCCAAATAAACTGGCGAGAAACAGACTGAGCAAGGTAAGCTTCACGCCGAGTATTAAGCCGATAAACACATAAAGCTTAATATCCCCTCCACCCATCGTCTCCTTCTTCAAAATCCAACTGCTAATGATGCCAATGAGCAGCAAAGCCCCGCTGCCGGCAAGCGCAGCGATACCATAATTCAACAACGGAAGCGGGTGAATGTATAATCGAATCACAATAGCTCCGATTACGCCGACCGCCACCACTTTATTTGGAATAATCATATCGGTAAGATCGGTTTGCACGATGATGACGAGAATGGAAATAAAAAACAATACGGCGAGCAGCTCAGGCTCCCATCCCATTGTGTAAGCTGCATGCGCAAACAAAACCGTAGTCATAAATTCCCCTAAGGCATAGCGCCATGCCAACGATGGTTTGATTCTCCTTTGATGAATGCCTGACATGATTTTTCTAATTAGCGGCAATAAGCCGAAGAAACGCTGTTTGGTTTGCTTATTCAGTGCATAAATAGGCGGGTCCACAGATTGAAAGCGCGAGTCCCACTGAATGGCTATTGCACTAAGAAAACCGCTAACGAGCAATCCTAGAAGCGCAAATATGATAATAGTTATTGGTGACAATTGATCCCGTCCTTGCTTGAATTTATAGAAAGGCAACCCTGGCGGGTTGCCTTTTCAAACTAAATTAAGCCCCTGCTGCTGCTTTTGCCACTACAACAGTCCAACCGCTGACTCCTTTTGTTCCTGTAATTGTTCTTGTTAATTTATCATTAAACGTCACAGCCTTATTCAAATATCCTGCTGTAACTAGTGCCTCTTGAGTAACAGCGGTCCCAGTAGCTGTTGTAGCTGGATCAGTTTCTAAAAAATACCGCAATGCTGCTTCTTCAATCATTTGTTCGCTTGCTGTGTCTGCTTTCGTTTTTGATTTCTCAATCGTTCCACTAATAGCCGGAATAGCAATAGCCGCAATAATCCCCACGATAACTAGTACTGCAAGCAACTCGATAAGCGTTAGACCCTTTTGATTCCGTTTCAATGCCATCAACATAAACATTCTCCTCTCAATTTGACAAACTATTGTTGGTGCGGGTAACACGAATAAAACTATATTAATAGGACAAGAAATTACGCACTTGCCTACTAACATTTCGCGCATATAATGACTAGTTTCTTGAATAACAAGACTAGCAATTAAAGGTAGAGCTGCTCTGAGCATGGGGTACACCTATGCTCAGACCAATTTGCCATCTTGCACCTATCCAAGGCTACAAGTAGCTTTGCATCATTTTGAACGTCGGCATCATTACCGCCATGACGATCACGCCGACTACGCCGGTTAGCAGCACAATCATTAACGGCTCCAGCAGCGCTTTCAAACGGTCGGCCATCTGATCGACATCCGCTTCATAGAAATCCGCTACTTTATCGAGCATGTCCTCCGTCGCCCCTGAACGTTCGCCAATCGCGATCATCTGCACGACCATCGGCGGGAACAGCTTTGACTGCTTCAGCGGCTCGGACATCGACTCCCCGCTCAGTACCTTCTCACGGATATCCGAGATGACCTTGCCAATCGCTTCGTTGCCGACTACGTTCGATACGATGGATAGGCCTTGCATAAGCGGGATCGCCGCTGCAATCAAGGAGCTAAACGTACGGGCGAAGCGAGCGATAGCCTGCTTATGCCACAACGTGCCGAATACCGGGATTTTCAACAGCAAATAATCGAGCTTTTGCCTGCCTGCTGCCGTACGTCTGATCAGCTTCCATACGATAGTGGGCACGAACATTGTAGCAATGACCACGTACCAGTAGCCTTGCATAAATTCACTGACTGCCATGACAATTCGAGTCGGCAGCGGAAGCTCAATGCCCATTCCTTCGAAGCTAATGACGTACTGCGGTATGACGAACAGCATCATAAAAATAACGACAAGCACCATCATCACAAGCATGACTGCCGGATAAACCATGGCAGACTTAACCTTTTCTCTCGTGTTGCGCTCTTTCTCGAAGAAAACGGCCAGCCTGTCCAGCATCGTGTCCAAGTTCCCGGCAACCTCGCCTGCTTGAACCATGCTGACGAACACCGATGTGAATACCGTCGGATATTCCGCAGCCGATTCAGAGAACTGCTTGCCTCCTCTCATTTCCTCGGCAATAATGACCAGCAGCTTCGACAATGTTTTGCTTGGCGTCTGCTCGCTAAGGATTTGCACGGATTCGACCAAGCTGACTCCCGCACGGTACATCGTTGCCAATTGCCGGCAGAACACCGTAAAATGATCCATTTTGACCCGGGGACCGCCAAGCGAGATTTCCTTGTACAGCGTCGTGTCGTTCGCATCCATAATCTCTGTAACCCACAAGCCTTTTTCAACCAGCGCTTCTCGCGCCCGCTGCATCGTATTGGCTTCTTGGGTGCCGAAAGACTTCTTGCCGCTGGAAGTTACCGCTTTATACCGATATTTCGGCATCATACCAACCCCATTAAAACTCGATTGTCATTCCTATAGCTCACCGAATCCGAATAATGCCTCTCGGGCGTCTTCCATTCGGATATATCCCTGCTGGACCAGCTCGCGCAGCGCAAACTCCATGGTCTGCATGCCCTGCGCCTTTCCCGTCTGCATAACGGAGCGAATTTGATAAATTTTCTCCGTTCGAATCAAGTTGGCTACGGCCGGCGTATTGACAAGCACCTCGAATGCTCCAATCCGCCCGTTGCCGTTCGGCTTCGGCAGCAGCCTCTGAGAGATGACACCCAGTAGAACGGCCGCAAGCTGAATCCGAATTTGCGATTGCATGGCGGGCGGAAAGACGTCTATGATCCGGTCGATCGTTTGCGGCGCGTCCGCTGTATGTAAAGTGCCAAATACGAGATGCCCCGTCTCGGCCGCGCTGATCGCCGTGCTAATCGTCTCTAAATCTCTCATTTCGCCAACCAGTACGATGTCGGGGTCCTGCCGCAGTGCAGCACGCAAGCCTTGGGAGAAGGATGGCGTATCGAGTCCAATTTCTCTTTGGTTAACCATCGATTTCTTGTGGTCATAAATAAATTCAATCGGGTCCTCAAGCGTAATAATATGAGCGTTCTCCGTTTGGTTCAAATGATCGATAATCGATGCTAGCGTCGTTGACTTCCCGCTCCCCGTCGGCCCCGTTACGAGCAGCAAGCCCTGAGGTTTTTTGGCGAACTCCGCTGCTATACGCGGAAGTCTAAGCTCCTCCATCGAGGGGATTCTTCCCGGTACAATCCGAATGGCTAGGCCTACGCTACCGCGCTGCTTATAGGCATTAATCCGAAATCTTGCTAAGCCAGCAACGCCGTATGAAAAGTCAACATCACCGTTTAGTTGCAGCGACTCGTAGCTCTCGTCTGTCATAAATTGCTTTGCGAGCTCCAGCGTGTCCTTTGGCTTAAGAAACGTATCGTTTAAGGGCACCAGCTCACCGTGTATTCGGAAAATAACAGGTGAGTTGACTGTAATGTGTATATCGGACGCCTGCTTGGAATGCGCAAGATAAAGTAATTCTTCCGCTTGCATATGAACAGCAACCTCCTTCCCGAACAATGCTTGTCTATTCCCCGTGTCCAAGAACGCGGAACACCTCGGTTACTGTCGTCTGGCCTTCTACGGCTTTGCTTAATCCGTCAGCCATAATCGGAATCATGCCTTGTTTTAAGGCATGCTCGTAATACTCATTGTCGGAGCGCTTCGAGATAATTAATGCACGCATCTCATTGTCGATAAGCAAAACCTCGTGAATCGCTAACCGACCCTTATATCCCGTACGACCGCATTCTCCGCAGCCGGCACCTCGGTAAAGCTGCTCGACATGAATGCCTTGCTCGGCAATCAGCTCCAGCTCTTTATCAATCGGCGTGTACTTCTGTTTGCAATGCACGCAAATACGTCTGACTAACCGCTGCGCAACGATACAGTTGACCGCTGAGGAAATGAGAAACGGCTCTACGCCCATATCGATTAATCTCGTAATCGAATTGACGGCATTATTCGTATGCAGCGTGCTCAGTACGAGATGTCCCGTCATAGCGGCTCTGACTGAGATTTCTGCCGTTTCCGAGTCACGGATTTCTCCAAGCATAACGATATTCGGATCCTGCCGAAGTATCGCCCTTAATCCTCTTGCGAACGTGAGGCCCGTCAACGGATTGACCTGCACCTGATTAACGCCTTCCAGCTGATATTCAACGGGATCCTCTACGGTTATGATATTGACGTCTTCCTTATTCAAATGCGCGAGCGCGGAATACAATGTCGTAGATTTGCCGCTGCCGGTAGGACCGGTAATGAGGACGACGCCGTAGGCCATTTCAATGCTTTTGCGGAAGACCGCCTCATTGCGCTCGGATAAGGCCAGCTTCGATATGTCAGCGAGTGAGTTGCCTAGATCCAGTACCCGAATAACGACTTTCTCGCCATGAATGGTCGGAAGCGTGGACACCCGAACGTCAACCTTGCGGAAATCGATATCCAGCTCTACCCGACCATCCTGCGGCAAGCGGCGCTCGGCAACGTTCAAGTTAGCCATGATTTTGATGCGGGCTACGATAATGCCATGCATATTCGGAGGCAATGTCCGCTCCGTCCGCATAACGCCGTCCACCCGGTATCTGATCCGAAAGCTGCCATCCTGCGGGTCCATATGAATATCGCTTGCGCCAAATTGGACAGCTTGCACGATAATTTGGTTAACGGTTTTTACGACTGGAGAATCTTCATCCTGTATCGCATGGTCTTCGTCTATATCCTTTAGCTGCAGGTTTTGGCTAATTTGCTCAATCGTATCCTGCAATCCGTAAAAACGATTAATAGCACGAACAAGCTCATCCTTGGAAGCAATCACCGGTTCAATTCGAAGTCCCGTTGCAATTCTGATCTCGTCAATCGCAAAATAATCCAGCGGATCGGCCATTGCAAGAATCAGTCTATTGCCTTCCATGCGAAGCGGCATGACGCAGTGCTGGTCTGCAAGCTTCTGGGAAATTAATTGAATAATTTTCGGATCAATCTTCTGACGATAAATTTGCACATGCGGAATGCCCAATTGAAACTCAAGAGCTTCAATGAACTGCTGCTGCGTTATGTAACCTTTGGAAATGAGCACATCCCCGAGTCTTGTCTTTAATTCCCGCTGCTGAACCAATGCCTGCTGCAGCTGCTCTGGGGTAATTACGCCAGACTCGACTAGCAAATCTCCTATTCGCTTACGGGCTCCTGACATCATTCATCACCAACTAACTAATCATAGATTTGCAAATAAAGTAGAATGCGCCGCAAACTTGTTGAAACTTGACTTAATTAAAGCAAGGAATAGATTTCCTGTCAAAGACTTTAGACCTATTTTCACTAAATTTAAATAAGCATATTTTACCATAAGCTTTTGTAAGCATTTCCACTTGATAGCTTAGAACTACACGCTTTTTAGCGACTAAAAGACCATTTGCGTTTATTGTCGAATCTTGTCCTAATTTTACTACAATTCGACAAAAATTGAAGAGTCCAAGTTCCCAATTAATTGGTGCTTCATCCTTGAAATCTAAATGTAATAATCCTGATATCGGCGGTGATTTCGGCTTGAAGAAATGACTCCGCAACCTGTGCTATACTTTGGAAATGGAACAATGGAAAAAAAATCTGGTCGTGTTGTGGTTCGGACAGTTTCTCGTTATGGCTGGAATGACGATGATCATTCCGTTCCTGTCCCTCTATCTGCAATTTGATCTAGGCTTGTCCGATACGCATGAGATCGGGATATGGGCTGGCATTATTTTTGCCGGCAACTTCGTTACCTCCTTTATATTTCAACCGATATGGGGCAAAATGGCTGACCGGTACGGCCGCAAAATGATGCTGCTCCGCTCAGGTTTCGGCATGTCCATCGTTATGGTGCTGATGGGCTTTGCGACGAACCCTTGGCATTTGCTGCTGCTCCGCATGTTGAACGGTACGATTTCGGGTTTCAACCCGGCCTCCATCGCTCTCATCTCAGCAACGACACCCAAAGCCAAAATGGGCTTTGCGATGGGAACCATTCAATCCGGCGGCATTGCCGGCACGATACTCGGTCCGTTTATAGGCGGATTGCTTGCTGACAGCATCGGCTTTCGTCCTATTTTTTATTTGACGGGCGCTTTGCTGTTCGCTGCTTCGCTGCTCGCTTTATTCGTGGTCAAAGAACCCTTTGACCGCATGAAAGCCGCGCAACGCGTTCAAGCCTCCGTCATTGAAGGATTTCGCAAGCTAAGCGGGATACCTCAGCTAACTGCGCTGTTTGCCGTCACCTTCCTCATCCAATTCGCGATGATGAGCCCGATGACGCTTATCCCGCTTTATGTGCAGGAGCTGCACGGAACTACCGCCAACCTTGCGTTTTTTGCCGGCTTCGTCGGCTCGGTTACCGGCCTGTCCAATCTCGTCGCCTCGCCTCTGCTCGGAAAATTAAGCGACCGGGTTGGTGCAGAACGAGTGCTTGGCGTCGCGCTTGTTGGCTCATCGCTTGCCTTTATTCCGCAGGCACTAGCAGGAACCGTTTGGCAATTGCTGATCGCTCGCTTCATACTGGGTATTTTTCTGGGGGGTCTTATTCCAGCCGTAAACTCCCTGATTCGAAAATATACGCCGGACGGCATGGAGAGCCGCTCCTACAGCTTCAACACCAGTACGATGAGCCTCGGTAATATGATCGGCCCGATCACGGGTGGCGCTTTGTCAGGTTGGATCGGCATTCAAGGATTGTTTCTGCTCTCTGCGGTCATGCTGATGGTCAACGCGGGGTGGGTTTACCAATCCCTGCTGCGAAAACGTCCGTTTTCGCGGCAGGGCAAAGATGGCTGAACCGTTGTGACGAGCATAGGAAAGGGCATACGGGAAGTTTACTTTCCTCGTATGCCCTTTTTTCATTTCGGAGAACTGGAAATTCTCCGCCATGGTCCATGCGGAAATTTGTCGTTTTTCGACAAATTTCATTACAGCCCATTTGATCCAACGAGAGTTACGTTTGTTTATACATATCCGGTGGTTAATACCCAAAAACTAGCTTATCCTTTAGTTAAGTAAGAACACCTATCTCGCTCCATTAGCACGTATGCATGCTTACGGCACCAACTAACCAGTTACTTGGGCGCTGTTGGAACACATTCGTGCTTACAGCATCATTTCCGCCTCTCGCCCACAGCGATCTCACTCCATAAGCACGTATGCGTACTTACGGCACAAACTAACCAGTTACTTGGGCGCTGTTGGAACACATTCGTGCTTACAGCATCATTCCCGCCTCTCGCCTACACCGATCTCGCTCCATTAGCACGCATGCGTACTTACGGCAAAAACTAACCAGTTACTTGGGCGCTGTTGTAACACATTCGTGCTTACAGCATCATTCCCGCCTATCGCCCACAGCGATCTCACTCCATAAGCACGCATACGTGCTTACGGCACCAACCAATCAGTAGCTCGGATGCTGTTGGAACACTTACGTGCTTACAGCATCATTTCCGCCTCTCTCCCACATCGATCTCGCTCCATTAGCACGCATGCTCACTTACTGCACCAAACCACAAACAAAAAAACACCATGAGCTGGATCGGCTACTACCGAACCTGCTCATGGTGCCAATTAGAGTTCCTTTACAATCGCGATCGCTAGTCCGTCATATCCCGGCAGCACCGTGCTCTGCAGGCGTTCATCCGATGCGATGGTTTCATTGAAGAAACGCACCGCCTGTACAGCCGGCCCTGCCTTCGCAGGGTTCGTCGTTCTGCCGCGCAGCAAAATATTATCGCCTACGATCACCGCACCGGGATTGGCGAGCGCAATCGCATGCTCCAGATAAACCGGATAACCTTCCTTATCTGCGTCGATGAAGAAGAAGTCAAACTTCCGGCCCGCTTCCTGCAGCTCTGCCAAGCTCTGCTTCGCATCACCGACCATATACTCTACTTTCTCTCCCAAACCGGCTGCTTCCATATGCACCTGTGCCAGCTCCGCATAGCTCGGCAAAAGCTCAAGCGATGTAAGCTTCCCGCCTTCCTTCAGTCCCCGTGCCAGGCAGATGCCGCTATAACCGCCAAGTGCTCCGATTTCAACGATCGTACTCGCGCCGGATAGCGATACGAGCATCGTAAGCAAGCGACCGTAGCCATCAGCAACCGAAATATCCGGCATTCCGTTTGCTGCAATCCCTGCTTTTACGCGCTCTAGATCCGCATCCGTTCCATAAAGGGAATCCACATATTGCTCGTCTTGTAACATCATTCTATTCTCTCCAATTTTACAATTTGTAAAAACCAGCTAGTTTGCCCTATACTTGATTGTATGTTTTTGTTCACGGGGATACAAGCATAGGCTTATGAAGCAGCATCCAATATCGCAAAGTATGAATGAAAAGAGAGTGTACAATGGAAAAATTACAGCTAATCGCAACCGCGCCGATGGGGCTTGAAGCGGTTGTCGCACGTGAGCTGAAGGATTTAGGCTATACCGACTTGCAGGTCGAGAACGGACGTGTCAATTTCACGGGCGGTCCGCTCGACATTTGCCGAACCAACCTTTGGCTGCGCACAGCAGGCCGCATACTTATTAAAATGGGCGAATTCCCGGCTACTACCTTTGATGAGCTGTTCGAAGGCACAAAAGCGCTCGATTGGCCGACATGGATTCCGAACGATGGTGAATTTCCCGTCAATGGCCGTTCGCAGAAATCGCAGCTGACAAGCGTACCCGCCTGCCAAAGCATCGTGAAAAAAGCCGTCGTTGACAAAATGTCCGCACAATACGGTACCGAATGGTTCCCGGAGAACGGCGGACGCTACGTAATCGAGGTTACGCTTATGAACGACCGCGCCATGCTGACACTCGATACGACCGGTGACGGCTTGCATAAGCGCGGATACCGCAAAGTAGCGACTGAGGCGCCGATTCGGGAAACGCTTGCCGCAGCGCTTGTGCAGCTGAGCCGCTGGAATCCGGAACGTCCGTTATATGATCCGTTTTGCGGCTCAGGCACGATTCTCATTGAAGCAGCCATGATCGGTTGGAATATCGCACCGGGACTTCGCCGCAGCTTCAACAGCGAGGGCTGGCCATTGATCCCGAACGAGCTTTGGGATGAAGCGCGCGACGAAGCCTTCGATCTTGTAAAAGATAACGTTCCGCTTCAGATTGCCGGCTCCGATATCGATCCAGGTGCCATTGAAATCGCAGAAGCCGCGATCAAGAAGGCAGGCTTTGGCAAAGAAATCAAGCTAACCGTCCAACCTGTTGCTAAAGTAAAGCTGGAAGGCGACTATGGCGTCATTATTACAAATCCGCCTTACGGAGAACGTCTTGGCGATGACGTCCAGGCAGAAGCAGCCATGCGCCAATTCGGCCTGACTGCCCTTCATTATCCGACTTGGTCATATTTCTCGATCAGTCCGTCTACGTCCATTGAGCATTATTTTGGCCGTCCAGCCGATAAAAAGCGCAAGCTGTTCAACGGTCGCATCGAATGTAATTACTTGCAATTTTTCGGTCCGCTTCCTCCGCGCG
The DNA here is from genome assembly GCF_056269165.1 of Paenibacillus sp. J22R232. NCBI lineage: Bacteria > Bacillati > Bacillota > Bacilli > Caryophanales > Paenibacillaceae > Paenibacillus > Paenibacillus sp. J22R232. The sequence continues at coordinate 464,683 of NZ_JBWDNK010000005.1, forward strand.
GCAATCGCTCGCAGCCATAAGGGAGGAGCTTTACACAAATGCTATCGAATAATGAAAAACCGTTACGCCGCGGCATGAGCACGATACTGGTCTGGCTTGAACGCTATAAAGCGATCGACCTGCTGCTTTTCACGGCCGCGCTGCTGGCTAAAGTCTATTTGTTCTCGGAAATATTGCATGTCAAGAATATGAAAATGACCAGCACGGACGCTATCATCGAGCTTGGCGCCATCATGCTGTTCAGCTTTTGGACAATCTGGCTTCCCGCGCGTGGCAGGGTCCTTTCACTTATCGGCTTGAACATGCTTGCGTCCTTTGTATTGTACGCAGATATTATTTACTATCGATATTTCCAGGATTTAATTTCAATACCGGTGCTGCTGCAGTTCAGCCAAGTGGATTCGCTCGGCGAGAGCATCGGTACTTTGCTGCATGCCAAAGACTTCCTGCTATTCCTTGATTGGATTGTCATAGTCCCATTTGCGCTCTACGCGCTTATGCGCGGGAAACATGACCTTCGCCGCGCTAATGAGTATCGCCGGATTCCTCCCGTTTGGCAAAAAGCGCTCGTCCGCGTCGTCATGAGCGCAGCCATCTTCGGGATTGGCGCCTCGCTCGTTTTCACGAACGTCAATGAGGCGAAGCGCACGTGGGGCCAAGGCATTTTTGAAGGAAATTGGTGGAACCTATCCATCTACAACGTGACGGGAGCACTCGGCTTCCATGGCTATGACGCTTACCGCTACGCGAAACGGAACTGGCTTGACGCGGAAACGGTCAGTGCTGAGCAAGCCTCGGAAACGAAGAGCTGGATCGAAGCACGCGGTGCCCTTCGCGGAGCGCTTGAGCAGGACAAGCTCTTTGGAGCATACGCCGGCAGCAACGTTCTCATGATTCAGCTCGAGGCTTTCCAAAATTTCATGATCAACAAATCCATTGGCGGTCAAGAAATTACGCCTCATTTGAATGGGCTTATCAAGCAAAGCGCTTATTTCAGCCAGTTCTATCACCAGACCGCGCAAGGCCGGACCTCTGATGCGGATTTTACGGCCAATTGTTCCATGCAGCCTGTTCCGAACGGCTCCGTATTTATTCAATATGCACCGAATGAGTTTGATTGCATGTCAAGCACCTTAAAGGCGAGCGGCTACGGAACCTCCGTCTTCCACGCTTACGAGGGCGGATTTTGGAATCGGAACACCATGTATAACAATATGCAATATGATCAGTTTTACAGCTTGAAGCATTTCACGCTCGATGAGAAAATCGGCTGGGCACTCGGGGATAAATCCTTTTTCAGGCAGTCCTTGGACGTGATTTCTGACCAAAAGCAGCCTTTTTACTCTTTTCTTATTACATTGTCAAGCCATTATCCCTTCACCATGCCCAAAGCGGAGCAGCAGCTTAGCTTAGGCGAGCTCGACGGTACGATTATGGGCGACTATCTGCAGTCTATCCATTACGTTGACGCCGCGCTCGGCGAGCTCATTGAACGGATGAAAGCGGAAGGACTTTGGGACAACACGATTCTAGCGATGTACGGCGACCATGATAATTCTATAAAGGACTGGTCGCTGCTAGAGACGTTCCTTGGCAAGCCCCTCAATGAAATGGAGCGCCAAATGATGCTGAAGCAGGTTCCTCTGCTCATACATTTGCCTGGCAACGAGCATGCCGGAACCTACACGGGAGTTGGCGGACAGCTTGATGTAACGCCGACGATCATGCATCTTCTTGGCATGTCGACGGCTGATCAATATTTAATCGGGACCCCTCTTCTAACCGAGCTCCCGCTCGAGGGCAAGCTTGTTGTACAGCGAAATGGCTCTTTCACTGACGGGAATGTTTATTATTTGCCATCATCCGACGGCATAATAGAGAATGGTGCCTGCTGGAGCATCCCTAGTCAGGCATTAACTGATATGAAAGCCTGCACAGCCGCAGCCGAGAATGCTCGTACCGAGCTCTCCGCATCCGATCAGATCGTGATGAACAACCTGATCGAGAACTTTAAAGAGCAATCGGCCACGGAAGCGCGCGCCGGCAGCCAATGGGAGACAGCGGCCAAATAATCTGCTTGCGTCATATGAAACAAAGAAGCTCCTCAGCCAGCGGCCGGGGAGCTTTTTTCATTTCATGTGCTTTTACAAATAACATTTCATTTGCCATTTCGCTTGCTGCTTATTGCTTCTATCGCTTCTTCAATTGCGAGTTCACCTAAGCTTACAGGATCAACTTCATTTGCTTCACATGTGCTTTTCCCTGTTCTATTTCATCTTTTATTCCATATTTTATTTCATTTTTTATTCCATATTTTATTTCATTTTTTTATCCATCTTTATTTCACTTAATATATCTTCTTTTATTTCAACTTCTATCTCAATTGCTGCTTCAAGCACTATTTCTTATGCTGCTTCAGCCATTCGACCACGTCATCCAGCTTCTCTACCGGCACGATATTAAGCTCAGCCGCCCCGCTGCGTGCTTCCGCTTCCTGTTCCTTAGGCACGAAGAAGACGTCCGCATCCGTTCGGCTCACCGCATACGCCTTCTGCTTAATGCCGCCGATAAGTCCGATGCTTCCATCTGCCTCAATCGTTCCGGTGCCTGCTACCTGATTCCCGAACGTAATTCCGCCTGGCGTCAGTTGATCCAGAATGGCAAGCGTCAGCATCGCGCCATGCGAGGGCCCGCCAATATGGGCCATAAACCGCTTGTAGTCAATGCCGCGAGGAATATCGACCAGCAGCTCCGTCTGTACGGAAATACCAAATACCGGCCTCTCCGCCTGATCAGCCGAAGCTTTTGCAGCAACCGCTTCCTTCGTAACTTCTCCTGCCCTTCTAAGCATAACCTCAACGGTATCCCCCGGCTTAACCGACTCCTCCATATACCCAGTCATATCGCTTATCGTACGTACAGCTTGTCCATTCAGCTTGTCGATAATATCGCCTGCCATCAGATGGCCCTCGGCTGGACTGTCTTTCACGATAGCGACAACTCGAACGCCATCGGCCGTTAATCCTTCTCCAATGCCAGCCATTTTCATGGCAACGGCTGCTGCCACGCTGTTCGCATCCGTCTTCATCATGACGACTTGCGCGTACGTTTCTGTAAGCGGCGGCTCATTTTCAGGCGTTTTTTGGAAGCTGTAATAGGGCAGCATACTTGCATACAGCCAGTCCGCAGGCACGGCGGGCCGATCAAATACGAGAACCCCGTTAACCGTTCCCCCATGCTGGCCGCCATCCACATGCGCATATCGATTCATATTCAACGTCATGCCTGGGTAAGTAACCTGATAGCCGGTAGGGCATAGCAGAGCGAAGAGAAGGATAAGCGACACTACGAGTACTGTCCCTCCCCCCCATGGCAGCCACACAGGCAATTTACCGCGGCTCGGCTGCTGCCCATAGGCGCTCATTCGACTTGCCGACCTTCTTCTCTCGATTCCTTCGCTGAGCAGCAGATCAGCATATACGAGCGGCACAGCTGCGCCAGTCACAAGCAGCAGCCGAAACAGCTCCGCAGGCAACCATACAATGTAAATCACACCTATTGCACTAAGGATGACTATAGCAGCCCGCAGCAGCTGCATGCCAAAAACGATCCCTTTCCTGCTCCGCTGCTGCCAAATGGCAAGCAACGCTCCTACCGCCCAGCTAAGCGGGATGCACGCAACAAAGTAAAATAGCCAATCAATCATCTCAATCCATTGCATGCCGCTTCCTGTCTTTAGAGGCGCTGGCAGCCAAATGAGCTCCGATGCGATCAAACAAGCAAAGGCTGCTGTTAATCCGGACAAATAATAAACGGCTGGCTTGCGCATTCAATTTCCTCCTACTATTCCTCTGGATCGTCCCGGTTCCAGCCCTCAAACAAACAAAAGACCCGACGAACGACGTCGCGGGGTCTTACTTCGTCTGCAAATATTGGCGTTCTTCCGATCCGATGCCACGGTCCCTAAGCTCGCCTTTCTCTATGCCTTGAATACGCTCTAGCCACTCCGCCGGAGAATGCTCCGAGCGCCGTGCCCGATCCAGCAGCTGTGCGTAATGCGTGCAATTCTCATAACCGCCAAGCTTGCGTACGATCTCGATATATTCCACCACGAGCGCCCTAGCTTCCGAGGCAGGATAACCGTGATCCGCAGACAGCGCTTCGACGATTCCCCGCTCATACAAGCTTAACCTCACCTGTGCCTTCACTTTCATGATACGTCCACCTGCTTCCCGTATAAATATGGTAGCCAACAAGCTTTACATGCGACTCCCATCGTTCGGAGCAAAAAACGACTTGATTGCCGAGCCGAAGCGAGTCCATCTTCCTGCCCTTGCGCGACACCGTTATCTGTTCATAGAACCATTGCTCATCCTTATTTAATTGTACTGCTTTATGTACGATTTTTCCAGTGTCATTGTCCGCCATCGGGCCTATAATGATGTCGGGATGGATTGCACAGGGATCTTCTCCCTTGACGTTTGCCCTCCGGTGGGCATAAATAAAGGACGCCCATGCCGGTGAATCCGAAAGAAACAAAAGCGGCTCTACCTTCTCGGGCACGGAAGCCAGCTCGACAACAAGCACGCAGGGCTTACTGCCGTTCCACGACTCCTTCGCAGCCTTATGCGACCATTTCCGCGCTTGCGCAACGGATATCGTCGTGTAGAAGCCCTCCCCGAAGTCTTTGCCTGGCTTCCAATATGGCGAATTGAGCAGCTTTTGCCCAAAGGATTGAACCGTATCGCTTGTCGTCCCGTGATATAGCAGCTGCGGCGTCGTAATATCCACCCTCTTGCTCCTTTCGTATCCGCTTATAGACAACAAGACCCTACGATAAAATAGCTCGCAGGGTCCTGGTGTAAGTACGATTATTTTTTGATATAAGGACGGACCTTATCGATCGCCTCATCCTCGCTTGCCGCTTTGATATACCGGCCATTAATAAAAATGAATGCGTAGCGGGCGCATGGCCCGCAATAAGACTTGCAGCCCACGCGGATTTCAGCGTCAGGAGCGAGCTTTTGCAGCTTCGGTACGATTGATTTCAACTGTGTATGCTTGCATTTGTCGCAAACACGTATGTCATTTGCCATGATATCTTCCTATTTCAACCGGATACCGAGGAAGCTTAGTGATCGCCGTGGTTGCCCTTGGTTGGATTCGTAACGGCAAAGCCCTCTTCAGGCACATAGAAATAGTCGATGCGTACGCCGTCCAGGAAAGCATTGTCTTTCTCGAGAATGACATCAATCCCTTTGTCCGTGGATACGACAACATCCTTTTCGGTCGGCTCGTCGATTCCCATGCCGTAATGCGCATGATCGCCATGGGAATGGGTCACATAAATACGAAGCAGCTTGCCTTCGTTTTCGGGCTTGTCCAGCTCAAGTTGCAATACTTTAGCGGCATTTTTAGAAATTTTGCAGTTCATTAATCATCCAGCTCCTCTTATCGTTAGCCTTGCGGCAATATTTATTATTTTATATTATACTTGGTCTCCATTCTACGGGCAAACCATTCCGCAATTACCATCGTAACCGCAATATCATCAATAGGCAGAAACGGCAGCGGCAGCACGTCAGGCAGCACCCAATAGAGGAAAACAGGCACGGTAAAGATCAGCTTGTCCAGCAGTGAAACGTTTTTTGACCGCAGCAGCTGAAAAATACGGACGAACGTCCGCTGCCAATGCCGCAGCGACAGCAATTTACGCATCTGACACTCCACCTTTGCTGAGCTTTTCGAACCATTATAGCATAAATGGCCGAAGGCCGCTAAAGACGTAGCATCTCTAGCAGCAGCGGCTGCAGCTCCATGTAAATATGGTCAAACTTGCTCATCGGAAGCGGGTTTTCTCCATACCCCGCCTCTACCGTGAATCCCGGCCTGCGATAGCGCTGAATATACCAATCCTTGTAACCCGCGTCGCTGCCGGAGAGCTTTACCGCCTCATACCCGCTTGCCCTCGCCAGCTTCTTCGCGAGCTGCTCCGAATCGGCAGGCTCGTAATCACGGTAGTTCCAATAAATTTCCCTGCCCTGCGTATGCAGTGCCAGCACGGCATGAAAGCCCATCCTATCCGTGAAGCTGGCCATTGCGGCCGCTTCCGGCTCGCTGAGCGGGTAAGGTCCAGGATAATCGCGCGGGCCCGGGCTTTCAATGCCTCTTCGCTTGCATTCCTCTTCCCAAAACGCCGGAAATTGGTCATTCAAATCGACGCCCCGGATATTCGCTTTCCAGCCCTCGAACTGTGCGGAGCCCCTATTCCACTCCAATAGCTGGCGATAATAAGGATGCCTCTCCGACAAGCCTTCCTGCGAGAGCTCTACGCCGTCGGGGTTGACCATCGGAACGACCCATAATGTCACCTCTCTGCATAGATCCGCCACCAGCTGTCCGCCGATCTCCTCGCCGCTGCAATACGCTGCCGATAAATCGGCGACAAAACGCATCAACAAAGCCGAGGTGATCCATTCATTCGCATGAAATGAACCATTCATATGAATGCGGCGTTGACCGGTACCGCAGCGAAGGGCGAGCAGCGGCTTGCCCATCACGCTCTCTCCGATCACATGCGATGACAGAAAGGGATATCTGCCCGACAGCTGCCTAACCCCTTCCAGCAAATCAGGATACCTATAGCTTTGTTCGGAGTACATGACGATCCCTCCAACTGCCTTAATTTACTCCCTTCATCGTATGCGCTAAACGGGCTGTCCTATGAAGCAAACGCCCAAAAGAAGCTGAACCGGCAGGTGCAGCTTCTTAGGCAGCGCGTGAATCTCACACGATCGTCGGAATTTGCCAGACAACGGGCGACAGCTGAATTTGCTTGCCCAGCCATTGATGGGTAATCGATTGGAATATTCGCGTATCGCCGCTGCAAAAAAATTGATGAACGGGTATGGAATCTCCCTGCGAGAGGCTTCCTTTTTTGTCTAGAATTGCGCTAATCTCGCGTGCAGTCTCGTCTGCCGAGCTGATTAACGTTACCCCCTGCCCCATAACCTCGGAGATGGTCTCCGTCAAGAACGGGTAATGCGTACAGCCGAGAATAAGCGTATCCATCGGATAGCCCTGCAGATGTCCGAGGGAACTTTTTACGGTTTCGTAGGTTTCCCGTGAACGGAAGTTCCCTTTCTCAACTAGCGGCACAAAGCGCGGACATGCTTCGCTTATGACCGTAATTTCGGGAGAGAGTGCTTTTAGCGCCTGATCATAGGCTTGGCTTTTAATCGTTCCCTCCGTGCCTATGACGCCGACGCAGCCGGTAACCGTTAAGCGTATAGCGGCTCTTGCCCCGGGATTGATGACTCCGATTACCGGAATCTCAACGCGGGAGCGGATATCCTCAAGTCCGGCAGCCGTTGCCGTATTGCATGCTATGACAATCATTTTGGGATTAAACTGAATAAGATAATCGACGATTTCCCTCGTAAAACGAATAATTTCCTCCGAAGAGCGCGGACCGTAAGGCGTTCTGGCCGTGTCCCCGAAATATACGATTTTTTCTCGCGGCAGTTGGCGCATGACTTCCTTGGCAACGGTGAGGCCGCCAACGCCTGAATCTAATATCGCTATCGGTTGCTGCACAAACACACCGCTTTCCTGAACGAATGTAATGAATCCAGACAAAATAGCATATGAAAACAGGCACCAAAACGTACCTGTGCTATGGCCTGCTATCCAGACGAGACACGAACAGTCACTAACAATTCGGAAACCCCTCTCTCTGCCTCCGGCTCGGCAACAAGCGCGGTTTATTGATTCGCTACGCGGTTCGAGGTGCTTGACGGCACGATTGTCGGAACTGCCATGCTGACCATTATATGAGAAATGGGCGCTTGGAGCTGATGGCATGGCTGACTACCGCCCATATGCTCACCTCGGCGACGATCGTTCCGATCACCGGCAAATATGTGAATGAAGCCCGTGCGGGCTGCGATTAGCAGCTGCACGGGCTTTTTGCCCTGTCGCCCGATCAGGCTGTTTCGTTAGCGCTGTATCGGGTACATACAAGTAGAAACGACGCGTTATGCAAAGAACCGATTCGTAAAGGAGGACGATCTGATGACGGAATCTAAGCAATCATCTGGACGTTTGAGAGGAAAAACAGCACTGATTACGGGTGCCGGCTCTGGTATCGGAAGGGCTGCAGCCTTGCAGTTCGCAAAGGAGGGCGCTGATTTAGTCCTTCTCGACGTGAAAGAGAAAGCAATGGAGGAGGTTTGCCGCAGCATTCAACGCTGCGATGTCGAATGCCTTGCCATTGAAACCGATATTTCCAATGAAATTCAGCTCGCCAACGCCTACCGCCAAGTTAGGGAGCGGTTCGACAGCTTGGATATCGTATATGCCAACGCCGGTATTAACGGCATCCTAACTCCAATTGAGCTAATGGATTTCGACGATTGGAACACGACGCTCCAGGTGAACTTAAGCGGTACGTTTCTCACCGTGAAGCATGCCATTCCATTCATGAAAAACAACGGCGGCAGCATTATCATCACAAGCTCGATTAACGGAAACCGCGTATTTTCCAATATAGGCTTCAGCGCATACAGCAGCACAAAAGCCGGACAAGTCGCATTTGCGAAGATGGCCGCTCTTGAGCTCGCCCAATACAAAATCCGTGTTAACGTCATCTGCCCTGGCGCCATCGACACGAACATTGAAGAAAATACGGAGCGAACGCCTGAGCTTGATCAGGTCATCATTCCCGTAGAATACCCCGAGGGCAGCCAGCCGCTAGAGGATGGACCAGGCAGCGCCGCGCAGGTCGCGAAGCTGGCCTTATTCCTGGCATCGGATGATTCCAATCATATTTCGGGCACGGATATTTATATCGACGGTGCCGAATCTTTGCTGCGCGGTTAATCCATGACCATTTGTTTGACAACTACATACAAAGGAGCGGGAGCCAATGTTCAAAGAAAGCTTGTACCACTCACCGGATCTGAAATGGGCCTATGCCTACGATTGCGACACTTTCCATCTCAGGCTCCGCACCAAGCGGGACGACGTTGAGGAAGCCGTTGCCGTGACGGGGGACAAATACGACTGGGATAACCATGCGATGGACATTCAAATGGAAAAAATCGCAGCCGATCCCTTATTCGATTACTGGGAGGCTGTCATCAAACCCGAGTTCCATCGCTTTTCATACGGATTCCGTGTCCGCAGCGGGGACGAAACGCTATGGCTCGTCGAGACCGGTGTATTCGAGGAAATGCCCACCCCGGCAGGCGGCTATTTCGAGGTCCCCTTCATCCACGCCATCGATTTATTCGATGCGCCGGAATGGGCAAAGTCTGCCGTTTTCTATCAAATCATGCCTGATCGGTTCGCCAATGGCGATTCGAGCATTGACCCGGAGGGCATTCGTCCTTGGGGAGAAACGCCAGGCGGGGAAGATCATTTCGGCGGGGATTTGCAAGGCATCCTCGATCACTTGAGCCATTTGACTGACCTAGGTGTTACGGCCATTTATTTGACTCCTTTGTTCACGGCGCCCTCCAACCACAAATACGATACGGTCGATTATATGCAAATCGATCCCCAGTTTGGCGATGCTGAGCTGCTTAAGAAGCTGGTGAAGGCCTGCCACGAGCTTGGGATACGCGTCGTGCTGGATGCCGTTTTCAACCATACGAGCGAGCAATTCCCTCCATTTCAGGATGTCCTGAAGCACGGCGAGAGCTCCAAATACAAAGACTGGTTCCACTTGAACGGCTTTCCCGTAGAGGTCAAAGACGGCTCTGCCAATTACGCGACGTTCGGTTTTTTCGGCAATATGCCAAAGCTCAACACGGCGAATCCGGAGGTTAAGCAGTATTTGCTCGACGTAGCTGTCCATTGGATAAGAGAGGCGGATATTGACGGCTGGCGGCTTGACGTAGCCAATGAAATCGACCATGCCTTCTGGCATGATTTCCGAACGGCGGTAAAAACCGAGAAGGCTGATGTTTTTATTATCGGGGAGGTTTGGGGCAATGCGCTCAATTGGCTGCACGGGGATGAATTCGATTCGTCCATGAACTATCCGTTTACGAATAAGGTGACGGAATTTTTCGCCACTTCCGACTATGCTGCCTCCGATTTCGCTGACCAGATCAACAGCCTGCTTATGCGCTATCCGCAGCAAACGAACGAGGCGCTGTTCAATTTGCTCTCCAGCCACGACATTCCGCGTGCAGCGACCAGGCTAGGCGGCAATAAAGACCGTCTAAAGCTGGCCGTCGTGTTTATGATGGCTTCCATGGGCATTCCCTGTATCTATTATGGCGACGAAATCGGCCTGGATGGCGGAGATGATCCCGACTGCCGCAAATGCATGGAATGGGACACCGATAAGCAGGACCGTGAGCTATTTGACTTTTACCAGCTGCTCATTGCCCTCCGCAAGGAGCATGCCGCCCTTCGCGATGGACGCTTCCGCTTCCTGCATGCCGACAATGCAAACGGGACGCTCCTATTCGAGCGCTTGAACACGCAGCAGCATTTTACAATTTGGATCAACAATACGGAGGAAGCCGTCACGCTCTCGCATCCCATGAAAGCCGATGATTGGCATGACGCACTGACCGGAGACAAGGTCGTCACGGCCGGGGATAAGCTTGAAATCGAGCTTCCGCCTCTGGATTTCAGAATCATCTATCGGAATATTTAACGGCTTTTGAACCCTTGCTTTGCCATTTAGGCAAGGCAAGGGTTCTTTTTCCCTTTATCGCTCCCCCTCCCTGCCGAATCCGTACGATTAACGGCTAGCTCATTCTTTTTTTCCGTGCATCGGTTTCAAAAGAGTCAAGTACGGTTAATGTTTCATTATAATGAACGCAGCCAATACCAACCACACTTATCGGACAGGGGGAAATTAAATTGAAAAGTCATAATGAATGCATTGCCATGTTGTTAGCAGGTGGCGAAGGACGACGTCTTGCACCGCTGACAAGCCAAGCCGCGAAGCCGATTGTCCCGTTCGGCGATCGTTATCGCATGATCGATTTTCCGCTGAATAACTGCGCAAATTCGAATATCCGAACGATTGGTGTTCTTACGCAGTACTGTGCCGATAGTGTTCATAGCTATGTAACGAGCAACAAGGACGGGCTTCAGAAACCGCAAACGGAAAGCCGGGTCACGATGCTCCCTTCATCACGGAAGCGGGCTGACGGCTATGCAGGAACTGCAGATGCCATTTATCAAAATATCGATTACATTGACGAACATAACCCTGAGCATGTGCTCATCCTCTCAGGTGACCATATTTATGAAATGGACTATAAGCCCATGCTTGAATTTCATAAAAACCGCAGCTCGGACGTTACGATTGCCGTTAAGAAGGTCGCTTGGCGGGAAGCCAGCCGGTTCGGCATTCTCAAAACGGACGACCGCTTCAGGGTCAGCTCCTTCCATGAAAAGCCTGCTGAGCCAAATAGCAATTTAGCATCGATGGGCATTTATTTGTTCCGCTGGTCCGAGTTGAAAAAGTATTTGCTAACGGATGCCGCCAACCCAAATTCCAGCCATGACTTCGGCAAGGACATCATTCCGGCTATCCTCGCCGCCAAAGCCAACATGGTTGCTTATCCTTACGAAGGCTACTGGCGCGATGTCGGCACGATCGACAGCCTATGGGAAGCGAATATGGATTTGCTTGACGGCGAGCTTAGGCTGAATAAGCAAGAAACGGAAGCTCAGCTATCCGCAAACGCCCGCCTGGAGGAGCCTTATATAAGCAAGGCAGCAACGATCACTGACTCCCTTCTGCATCCGGCATGCGCTATTGAAGCGGATGTGACGCGCTCTGTCATCTGCAACGGCGTCACGGTCGGGGCAAACAGCGAAATTTACGAAAGCATCATTATGCCGGGCGCTAGAATCGGTCGAAATGTGACGATCCATCGCGCCATTATCGGCGAAGGCGCCATCATACACGACGGAGCCTTTGTCGGCCAGCTGAATGATGAAATATCGGTTATCGGACCGGGAGAAGCGATTACCGCTTCGTCGTCTTCCATGAAAGATTACAGCATGGAACCGCTAACCAGCTTATTGAGCGAAGCACCGGGGCGCGTTCACAGCAATATGCTCGGATAAAGGATTAGGAATAATAAATAAGGCAAACGGCAGGAGTCAGGGCTCCAAGCTGTTTGCCTTATTTACTGAATATTCAGTTTTCAATCAAGCCAACTTGGTTTAACCAGCATATGGACATTAATTAATGGACTGAAGCTCCTTGGCTACCGCCGCTTCCGTTTCTCCTGCTTCAACGGCTTCAATCGCGCTTGCCGCCTCGTCAGTCCCTGCTTCTGCCACTCCGTCAAAATCGGAAACGGCTTCCGTTTCCTCGGTACCTTTGCTGCGGCCTCTTACGCTGCTTACGACGCTGCTTGCCGCTTGCTTCGTTTTACCGGCGATCTGTACCGCTTGCCCGCCGATCTGCTTCGCGATTCTTCCGGTAGTGTCTCCCACTTGGCCGGCAACTTTAACGGTCGTCTCTCCAACCTTCTGAGCGCCGTCCGAAATATCCTGACGCAGCTCCTTGCCTGGCTTCGGCGCCAATAGCAAGGCAGTAATCGAGCCAACGACACCTCCTGCTAATGCGCCCAATAAAAACCCTTTAGTTTGTTTACGTGTTGACATTGTATTCGCTCCTTTCGAGTTTAGCGTGCTCTTCGTCTATCGCACCTTGCGTTAGGATTCCGATTCGGATACGGGATCATGCGTTTCCCGGCCAGCCGGACCGCTCTTACGGCTAGTTTGCCACAGCTGCCACGCCGTCATCCCTAGCTCCGCCCATTCAAGCGCATCGCCGACCTGCCGCTTTGTTTGATCGCGATTCGCATGCCGCTCCGCCGATTCCGACAGCAGCGAGGTGATGTGCTCAGCTGCCGACGTCGTGTTGGCAATAGCCCCGCCTACCTGACCAGCCGACTCGAACAGCTTGCTTGCTGCCTGCAGCTGCCGATTCGCGGAACGGATCGTTTCCTCCGCCGGTTCAACCAGCCTGCTTAGCTCCGTACTCAGCTTATGCACATCCAACCGCATCGCTGCCGCCTCCGCCTGCACATGATTCAATCTGCGCAAGGACGAATGCAGGGCTAGCAGAATGCCCGCCACCAAAATAACAAATGCTCCCGCAGCGATCGCTGCGCTCCACGCAATGACCATAGCCGTATCCCTCCTCCTTACGCAATGACTTGCCTGCCTATCCGGCATCTAGACGAATGCCCACTTGCGTAATGACAGTATAAGCAGCATGGGCTTGTCCTGACACAACCGTTTGTAAAATCATCTCGTTGCATGAATCGTATGCGCGCGGCACAAGGTGAAACGGCTTCGCCGTCCTTTAGCGGCGCGGCGCGCTTCATTCCGAGAAATATAGAGAAAGGATGACGAAAGGATATCCTTTCCTATAACTTCTTATCTATCGAAAAAGACCGCCTCAGGCAATCGTCTCCGATTCGCAAAGGCGGTCTAAGCAGACCGTTCATCTATTCTTAGCCAATATGGTAGCTGCACTTGCCCCCGCCCTTAGCTAAACATTCCGTGCGTTCGACTGGCGCGTCAAGCAGCGTTCTAAACAAAGATAGCTCACAGGTGCAGGCTTGAACATATTTCCCGGCAACCTGGGCTATGGGGCAATTGTATTCATAAAGCATGAAGCTGCCGTCAGTTTGCGCTTCTACCTCTGCCATGTACCCGCCGGCATTTTGAATGACGGCGAGCTCATTAACCTTATCCTTTAGGCTCTTTCCCGTCATCCGTGCTTCATAACGGTCATGAAGCTTTTTCTTTCGTCCTTCGAACATCCGGTCAATAAGCGCTGCGGTATCCGGGTCATCTGCGAGCTCATCAAGCAAGTCCAGCGCAAGCAAATGATAATTTTTGGGAAAGAGCTCATCCGCTTCCGCCGTAAGCTCATAGGCATGGAGCGGCCTGCCCATCGCTTGGCGCACCGAAACAATTTGGACGCTGCCTTCGCTCTCCAGCCCGTACATATGCCGTCGTATCGCCATTTCCGTCAGCTCGAGCTTGCTTGACAGATCACCGGCATACATTCTGCCTTCCGTCTTCAGCAGCAGCAAAATCCGCTCGCGCGTGGACTGTTCTCCTTGCGCTGCTTTTTTCATTCCTGCGGCACCTGATGTTTTCATCCGCTTCAACCCTTCACCACCCTTGCAGGCTTGTTAGCGTCATTGTAACGTATTTTGACTTTTTCGTAAATCAATCAAGCGTAAACGGCTGTCGCCGTCCTCTGTGGCAAAAGCAGTCGTTTCACGGGATAGATAAGCACATTCTGATGTGAAACATATAAATTCTTATATATCAAAAAAAAGACTGCAGCCTTTGCTTGCGGCTGCAGCTCGCTCGTATCTAAAACCTTATATCCCTTACAGTTCACGATCCAAATAATCTTCGACCGCTTGCTTATATTCCGGCAATAACGTGGACAGCGTTCTCGAGAGCGGGTGGAGGGATGCTCTCTCCCAGACATAGTAGTCTTGAACGAGCGGCTTGCGAAGCTGCACCAGCTCAATTAACGTACCCTGCATGTCCGCTGGAAAAGCTCCTGCTTCACCCGAAATTTCAATAATGTCCTCATAGCTGCTCGCATCGCGCAGGATAAATCCGTCAATGAGGAAGCTCCCCACGTCCGTCACCGTCTCGATGGCCAGATGGAGCGCTCTCTCCTGAGCTAAGCCTTCGAGTAGCGTTCCCTGCCATTGATCGGCAAGCACGTCCAGCGCGGCTGCAATGTCCGCTATTGCAGCCAATCGTACAGCAATTTGTTCCCGATTCACATAATACATATCAATCAGTCGCCCGCTTTCAGCCTTGTTTCTTTTTTTTCGACTTGCGTTTCAGCCAAACCACCATGATAATGCTGCTAAAAATAATTACCAGCAAATAGGTCATGATCTCATATACGTCTCTCATGTCGCTCATTAGTCGTTACCCTCAGCTCTCAAAATCGACGCTCACGGAAGCTTCGCGAACTTGCGTCATATACTCGATAACCTTTTTATGCACGGGATGCACCTGGTAAACCTCCAGCGCTTCCAATGAATCAAATGTCGTAATCAACGCAATATCGTACGAGCGCTCGGAATGCAGCACGTCAATGCCTACCTTGATTGTATTCAGCACTTCGATTTTGCCTTCCATATCTCTAAGCACCTGCGCGGTACGGGCTACGTTCTCTTCGCTGCCGTCCTTTAGTTTAAAGAAAACAATATGTGTTAGCATTTGTTGTTCCTCCTATGGCTTGATTGTATATTTTGCATCCGTTTGTCACATAATAACCTATGCAGTCGCATTACGGCAATCTTTAACGCGAAGGAGATCGGTACGTTATGCGCTATCCGGTTACGATTGTTGCTACTTTGATTGGTCTCGCCATCTGCTTGTTCAATTCGACCGGCTACGACCCTCACAACATGGTTTTCTTTATGTTCAGCATCCCGTCATGGATCGTGGACTTGTTTGTGGACGTGCATGAGGTAAACGTCCTGCTCATGTATGCTTTAACCGTGATAACATGGGCTTTGCTTGGTTTTGTAGCCGACATTCTCATTGCGAGAGGACGGGAAAGCGAGCGTCATCCCCGCTCAGCGAAGTAACAACAAATCAACAAAAAGGAGCCTTTCGGCTCCTTTCGCATTTTTACAGCGTTTTAGCAAATGGGATGTTAGGCCGCTTCTACAATCAGCTTAGCTTCCATCGTTGTATGTCCTTGGCCGCATGGAATGGAGCAATAGATGCGATACGTACCCGGCTCTGTGAATTCCAAATCAGTCTCAGGGTGATCATTGTCCAAAGCCACTTTAAGCTCATCAATATGCATACCATGAATACCGCTCTTATTGGATAGCTTAAGTCTAACTTTGTCTCCAACCTTAACTTTGTACTCTTCTTGGTCAAATACGAAATCGTTGGATGCTACAACCTTGAGTAAACTCATGCCCTCTGGCAGCGAGGCAGACTCGTCAACCGGTTTAGCAGGCAGGGCGAAAGTGAGCAAATATAAGCCCAGCAATGATGCCGCTGCAAATAAAGTAAACATAATCCACTTGTGCATTGCTACGTGCTCCCCTTTGCGTTCATAATGTCTACCTCTTATATTACATAAGATTGTCCGAAGTTCTCAACCTTAAACTAAAGAAAGAGGAAAAGTTTTTTTGTTATTTTGACAAATCAATGAACAAATTCAAAATTAACTGGACAAATACTGTTTTAACACCCGTTCGGACTCCGCTTTGACAAACCCCCACAGCATAAAAAAACGGTGATGGTAGCCTCTGCACACATATTCGGCATGCAAGCCGTCCTTCTGGCGCCTTTCCTCGTAAACCTTAATGCCCGTTTGGCGAAACTCCCTCTTAATCACGGCAAGATCAAGCAATACCCGATCCTGCATGCCCCGCATCATCGATTCGTAGAACCGCGGAAGCTTAATCGCGGACGTGCCGATCACTCGTATATCATGATCCAAAATGCGCATCACAATTCCAAGCAGTACAAAACGCTTCACAAGCTCAAGCTCTTCCTCTGTCTGAATAGGCGGGTGCGCTGCTGTTTTGGCTTTGCCGCGGCTTACTTCCTCATTTGCGGCCATTACAACCCCTCCAGATAAGAACATTTGTTCTTATTATAGCGATCTGCAGCGATTTTATGCAAGCCCATTTCGATATAGTAAAAAATTACCGTTTAAGCGTGTCCGGCACTATTATTGGGATGAAAGGTTGTTTCCAAAACAGCGCCGCAGCTCATTTCCGTCGTTGTCGTTAAATTTATGCCCATCCATATCGTTTTCATATTGGAAAGCATCAGAAAAGGTAGTATGGTGGTTAAAGCCATATTTCGAATGAGGGTGACAGGGATGCAGCTTTTTTTGAAACTTACGGTTAAGCTTCTTCGTTTGAATCATTACTTTGTAGTCTTTATTACGCTGCTGCTTGTAATCATAAGCTCCGCGGTTGCCTACCTGCTGGAGCCGGACACGTTCGGGAACTGGTTCAATGCGTTATGGTGGGTGATGACGACCGTTGCTACGGTTGGCTATGGCGATTATTTTCCTAAGACCGTACCGGGCAAAATATTGGCTATGCTCCTGTATGTGTTCGGAATCGGCCTGCTGAGTTTACTAATCGGAAAAATTATTGATTCCTTGGCTGAGCTTCAGCGAAGAAGAGAAGGTGGAAAGTTGAAATATCAAGGACAAAGCCATATTATCGTCATCAATTGGAGCAAAAAAGCGCAGCTGGCCGTCGAGGATTTGCTCGATTCGGAAGCGGATTTAGCCGTTATCATTATCGATAACAGCGATAAGCATCCCTTTGACCGGCCGCGCGTGCATTTTGTCAGCGGCGATCCTACCTCGGCCGAAGTGCTGGAGCAAGCTGGCATTCACGGCGCTCGCTCTGCGATCATATTTGCGGACCCGCGCATTGACGACAGCTCGCATGTTGACGGCAAATCCCTGCTGGTAGCCTCCAGTATCGAGCAGATCGCCCCTGCGGTCCATACGACGGTTGAAATCGTGCTTGAGAAGCATATTCTCAATTTCCGCCACGTACAAGTAAATGATTTTATTTTATCGCATGACGCTGTCTCCAGGCTTGCAGTCCGATCGGCTTTAAAGGAAGGCAACGTCGACATATTCATGCAGCTGCTCAGCAGAAAGTACGGCGAGGACGTCTTCGAGGTTCCCGCTGATCCGGGCTGGAGGACGTACGGAGATGCCTTTCAAGCTCTGCTGCGCAAAGGGGCAACCCTCATTGCCGACCGTACCGACATGGCGATTAACCGCCGGCTTGACGAGCCGATCCCATCCGCTGCACGTTTGTTCGTCATTTGCAACGAAGAGACCATCAACAAGATCAGAACAGAAAGGCGGCAATCCAAATGAACAACACGCTGACGTACCTGGAATGGTCGGAGCATGAGCAGCGCGCAGTAAAAACCATCACGGATGCAGCTGTCACGCGCGATGATATTTTTGTGCGCAAGCTGGTGAATGCAACCGTTTTCCGGAATGCGCTGTATGAGCATACGGCAAATGAATGCGAGGATGGCATGCGCCATTCCATTTATGCCAAGCCGTACAGCGAGCATGATGATGCCTTGTACGGGCAAGCCATCCGGAACGCTCTGCATGAGTACGTTGCCGTATCCCCATATATGGAAGCTGAATATTTGCTTTGGAACGGTTACCGGTTTAATCCGTGTGCTTTGGCACTGCCTGCCCCGTCGGTTCCGCTCGAATTTGCCCAGCTGCTGCTCGATCATTATATCGTGAGCGAGCAGCGAACCTATGAAACCATCTATACGATCTATGATATGGATCGGAGCAAAATCGTCATTTTTTTGAAAGGAGTGAACCTGTAAATGTCCGAGGAGAATACGTCTGCAGCCAGCGTGCGTGCAAGGAGTGAGCAACCCGCCTCTTCGTTGAAAGCAAAAAGCCAGAAGGCCATTGCCTTCGCTTTGATGCTCACCGTCCCCCTAGCCCTGAGCGGCTGCAATTCATCGAGCTCGCGCGTATGCGTGGATAATGACAACGACGGCTATTGCGACGATGATGGCTCTAGCCGCGGCGGTACCTATATCGTCAATGGCAAAACCTACAAAAAGTCATCCAGCTTCAAATCCAGCTCCTCAAAGGGCTTTGGCAGCTCAGGCATCAAGAGCGGCAGCGGAGGCTGATCCATGCAGCGAATCCTTCCTTTAGCGATAACACATGATGAGCTGTTTCAAGGCGAGCTTGCACAGCGGATACCGTATCACCGCATGTACGGCAAGCAATATTGCCTGCCATCGGTCACCTGCTATTCGCAAAGCGAATACAAGGAGCTTCAGGCTGCATCGGAGCAAATCGACCGAATCTACTGGAAAGCGCTGCGATTCGTGCAGCAGCATTTACCGGATGATTTTGTCACCCGGCAATTAGGCATTCATCCCTCCCTTATCTCGGCAGCACGCAAGGAAACACCTACGCATGGCGTTTCGAGGCAGGACTGGATCGTCACGGAACAGGGCATGAAATGCATTGAGAATAACACCGATACACCGACAGGCATACCGGAAACGGCTTACCTTGCCCAAGCCATTATTAGCCGTTACACGCCACATCAAGCCGCTGCGGAAGGCATGAATGATGCTCTGGCTGCCGCCTTTGACAAGCTGATTGCCCATTACCGCAGCGAAGGCTTGGGCGGAACGGTTGCCTGCACCTGCTACGACTGGCATGTGGAGGACAAATGCAATACCGAATATGTCATGCAGGCGATTCGCAAGCTTGGTTATCCCGTTATCTTTGTTCCGCTTGACGAGCTTACCATCATCGAAGGCGACGGCTTATACGGTAACGGTGAGCGCATCGACATCCTCTACCGCTTGTACCCGCTTGAGTATTTGATTCACGATACCGAAGAGGAAACGGGTCTGCCTGTCGGGAAAGCGCTCATGAAGCTTGTGGAGCAGGGACGGCTGGCGCTGATCAACCCGCCCCAAAGCATCGTTACGCAAA
The DNA here is from genome assembly GCF_056269165.1 of Paenibacillus sp. J22R232. Classification (NCBI taxonomy): domain Bacteria; kingdom Bacillati; phylum Bacillota; class Bacilli; order Caryophanales; family Paenibacillaceae; genus Paenibacillus; species Paenibacillus sp. J22R232. The sequence goes on from NZ_JBWDNK010000005.1 coordinate 484,220, forward strand.
GCAAAGGTTTTATGGCGCTCATTTGGGCGCTGTATGAGAGAAACGAGCAATCCACGGATGTGCTTGGTTATCCGCTATTTGAAGAAGCTGAAGTTTCAGCCATTCAAACGTACCTTCTCCCCACCTATTTCGAGGATACCGTGTTTGTGCAGGGACAGATCCCTTATGTCGCCAAAAGCTACTGGGGACGCGAAGGCAAAGGAACGGCGCTCTATGCGGGAGACGGCACGCTCGAAACGGAGGAATGGGGCATGCAGGAGGATGAGGAGGAATCCGAGGAGATTAAGCACTATTATCATGCGCAGCAAAAAATTTACCAGCAGCGTTTCACGATGGAAGAAACGCTTGTACATACGGAAGCCGGTCCGTTTCATGGCTGCCTCTTAACCGGAGCCTATGTCATAGGCGGGAAGTTTGCCGGCTTGCTGCCCCGGGTCGGCTCCAAAATCACGGGCGACATGGCCTATTACTGCCCCGCCGCCGTAATCGATTGAGCGCTTCACAAAACTTAAGCGTATGCTTACGAAGCAAGTTTTGCTTCACAAAACTTAAGCGTATGCTTACGAAGCGAGTTTTGCTTCACAAAACTTAAGCGTATGCTTACGAAGCTAGTTTTGCTTCACAAAACTTAAGCTTATGCTTACGAAGCTAGTTTTGCTTCACAAAACTTTGAGCGTATGCTTCCGAAGCGAGTTTTGCTTCACAAAACTTTGAGGAGGATCAAAAAATGAATGAATTTTTGCAAAATGCCGGAAATGTCGGAATCGGCCTCGTTCTCCTGCTTGTCATTTTAAGCGTTGGCGCATTCGTGTTCAGTAAGTTGACCCGCTATAACGACGGGGAGGAAATCAGAAAGGGCAATCAGGCCGCAGGCATGTACATGGGGAGCAAGCTGCTAGGATTGTGCATTATTGTAGCCATGGTCTCCTACAGCTCGGATTCCTGGGTGACCATGCTCATTTGGTCCGCAATCGGCATCGCTATTTTATGCCTCGTGTATATCATTTTCGATCTTCTTACGCCGCGGTTTAAAGTATGCGAGCAGATCGAGCAAGGCAACCTAGCGGTTGCCCAGCTTCTGCGTTCCATCATCATCGGCGTTTCCATTGTCATCGGCACATTCTTGATGTAACCTAACGGATTATAAAAGGGCAGCCCTCCAACAGCTTGACTGTGGAAGGCTGCCCTTCTTTGGTATAACGACTGTGCAGCTTTGCTAAGCGTGGTCCCCACAGCCTATCCAGCTCTATGTATTTCATGATGACCTCGAAAGCTAGCAAGCTTCTCCCCGTCGCGGCAGACTCTTATAAATGCAAAAGGAACCATCGCTGTAACTCGCGTGATTCCTTCGATGCTTCTTATTTAGTTTGGCTTGCTTCTCCTGCAGCGTAGGGGTGCGTCTGCCGGCGGGATTGATCCCCTGCCAGCTGCCTCGCAGTGCATCAGGCGTCATTCGCCCTTGCTGCGCCAGCTTCTGCCTTGCTTTTTTGGCCTTGCTCATGGACATTATGGTCATCCTCCTAAAGATTGGTCTGAATGCGATATGTGCGTTAGTAAGGGATCAGTAAGCTCCGTTCCTTCCCTCCATTATACTCGGCAAGCTTCAATTGCGAAAGGGATTATGAAAAACGCAGCTGCCTATATTCCTTGCGAAGCATTGAAAAATGAAGCAGCTCTATGTATTGCCCCTTCTCGAACTCATATTCCTTCAGCTCGCTGTCAGGCTTAAAGCCGAGCTCCGCAAGCAAGCCGATGGAAGCTGCATTAGCCGCATCCACCTTCGCCTCTATGCAGTGCAGATGCATGCTGTTAAAGCCAAATGCGATAATCGGCGCCGCTACTTCACTCATAATGCCGCAGCGCCAGTAAGCCGGAGCAAGATCATAGCCGATCTCGGTTCGCGCGTACTCCTTCACATAGTGGAGAAAGCCGCATGTTCCGATTATTTTCTCCGAAGCCTTGTCTTCGATCAGCCAACGGATGCCCACCTGCTGCTCAAAAATCTCGACATGCCAATTCATCTCTTGCCTCGCTTCGTCGAGATCGATAAGCGGATGCAGCGGCGTAAATTTCACCACCTCAGGATCCGAATAAAGCTCATATAGGTCGGCTATATCCTTCTCCTCCGTCTTGCGCAATATAAACCGGTCCGTTTCCAACCGAGGAAAGGCATCAAATGAAAACATCGCTGACATAGGGCCATCCCCTCTCCAATCATCCGTGTTCGCCGTCATTGCTTGATCCGCAAACATACCATAAAACAAATCAGAAAGATACTGAATCCGCCTACTCGGTCATAAGCTACTTTGATGAGCAGCGATCATAAAAGCCAATCACAATGATTCCCCCTTGGAAGGAGAAAAGCTATGTCTGCCACTGACGAAAGCCTGTTGAAGGAAGCCCGCTTCTTCAGCGTAAACGATCCGACATCGAATCCATTTATTTACCCGCTTCCGCCAACCTGGTGGAGCCGCCCGTACGAATACGAATGGTGCAGAGCCCTAGCTTCGCCGGGAGCAACCGTGCTCGATGCAGCCTGCGGAATCTCCCACCCGCTTAAATTTTTTCTGGGCGGCCATTGCCAAGAAACCTATGCATGCGACTACGATGTCCGGATTACATCATGGGATACGATAGCAGAGGAGATCATCCAGGATGTCGGAGCTGATGCGCTAAGGCTGATCCAAGAGCACCAAGGCTGGTCCAAGGTCAGCTATTCGCAAGCAAGCATTACCGCATTGCCTTATGAGAGCGATTTTTTCGACATCATATTTTGCGTATCCGTGCTTGAGCATTTAAGCCCCGCCGATCAGGAGCTCAGCTTGAAGGAATTTGCAAGAACGGTAAAGCCGGGCGGCAAAGTAGCATTGACATTCGATTATCCCACCGTCGACTTGGAACATCTGAAGCGTTCAGTTGGTGCGGCCGGACTATCGTTTGCGAATGAATTCGACCTGGCGCCGCAATCGGATGCCCTTCACTCCGAAATATGGGGAAAGTTATATTGCTTCAGAGCTCTTCTTACCAAGCCGTAGCTCTCTGCAATAAGCGTTAACAAAAGCAGGACAGCCATGTTGCCTCACTGTCCTGCTTGCTTATGCTCGTATACCGTCGTACGGTTTCTTCCCGTTTCTTTGGACAAGTAAAGCGCCTTATCCGCCATTTCAATAATGGCTTTGGCTTCCGCCGCTTGCCCCTCCGAATGCGATATGCCGATCGATACGAAGACGGGGCCGCCAGTCGGGCTTGCCTCGGCACCAATTCCCTCCCGCAGCCGTTCCGCCATTTGCGACGCAATCGCAACCGTACCGCCTCTAACCAGTATGCCGAACTCCTCGCCTCCGTAGCGGAAGCATAAATCATGGCTGCGCGAGAAACGCTTGATCAGGGACCCCGTATAGGTTAGAACCTCGTCGCCGATCAGATGCCCATATCGGTCATTGATTGCTTTGAAGTGATCGATATCGAGCAGGATAAGCGCAAACGGAACGCCCTCAGCAAGCCATTCGGCTATAGTCAGATCGAATGTTTTCCTATTCGCAAGGCCCGTAAGCCCATCCAAGCGAATTTCTTTATTCAGCAGGTTAAAATGATTGTTGATGCTGCGGTTGAGCTGCCTTACCTCGTAGATATAAGAGTTAATGCGCGGCATGCGCTGACTGCTCGCTTTCGGCGATAGAATCGCTTCCTCCGAGAATGCCGCCAAATCAAACAGCGGCTTGGACAACAAATACGAGACATACCACGCAATCAATAAAATCACGGTAAAAACGGGCAGTGATTGAAAAACAAGCCTCCAAATCAACCGTTTGAGCGGTTCGTCGATGATAGAAGCAGGCGTTTGCGCAATGATGGCCCATCCCGTCAAAGGCTCGTAAGCATATCCGGCAAAATAGCTTTTGTTTTGGGAATTCACGATTTGCTGCGCGCCGCTTCTTCCGGATATCGCTTTATTTATAACATCGTTCGTTAAAATCGTTTCATTCATTCTCGATTTATCCGGATGGAATATGAGGTGGCCGTTCTTGTCAGCCACATACACATACGAACCGTTTCCGTAAAAATGCTCGCTAAGCAATTTATTGAGCGCATTATCGCCATTCAAAAACACCGTTCCAGCCACAAAGCCTACATATTCATCCCGTTCATTAAAAATAGGAGAAGAAATCATGACAAGCAACCGTTTGGATGCCGCTCCTAAGTAAGGCTGGGAAATAAGCGGAATCCGCTGCTGCACGGCTTCGAACGATGCCAGTGAGATTAACTCCGTGCCGACAATCTTCCCATCGTTGCGGGAGCTCGCAGCTGTGACAACCCGGTCTTTATTCACGATAAGTATGGCGTTGAAATAATGCTCGCTCGCTTCGTACCAAATATCCAGCTCCTTTTGCGAAATGGAGAGCTTGGTTGCGATTTGAGAAATGCCATCAATATTGGTTCGCATAATTCGCAGCAGTTCATTCGTATTGGAGGCTAGTTTTTTGGCATACTGATAATTGCTCTCCAAGTAGCCATTCGTTAAAGAAGTCTTGTTCATCTTCCATGCAAAATAACCGCCGAATGCGGCGGTTAAAAGAATGGACCCTATTACTAGCAGCATCAGTACAGATCGTAGTTTCAAGCCCTTGCGCGTACCCAATGTTGTTCCTTCTCTCGTTGCAATAGTACTGCCTTATTCTATCGCAATTGGCCGAGAAAATAAACAGAAATTATGCGCTTACAGCTCTCCGGCATGAAGTATTGCTTCAAGCAGGCCGGGAAACCGCATGCTTAAGTCGTCCGCGCGCAGCGTCAGGAAATGCTGCGTACCCTGTTTGCGCACATGCAGCACGCCTGCCTCTCGCAAGGTGCGAATATGATGCGTCATCGTCGATTTGACGACTGGAAAATCAAAATGGCCGCAAGGCTGCTCGCCGTTTTTTTTGATGGATAAGACAAGCTGAAGCCGAATGGGATCGCTTAACGCATATAATACGGATGTCAGCTCGATATCCTCTCGATTCGGATGAAATAAGATTTTCACTCTTCCTCACTCCTGTCCCGTTATTCATTGATTGCATTATAACATAACTCATGCTATATTTTCATCGTACGATAATTATCGTACAATAAAAATTCAAATCGAGAGATCGCTCATCTTGGAGGTCCTATGAGAAACACAGCCGCAGTTGCCGCTTCACCTATACAAGCAGGGGAAGAACGCCCCCAATTCAAAGACAGTCTCGTTATTCCGTTGCTCGGCTTAACGGTTATCATCGTCATCATGAACACGATGATGTTCAATTTGGCGCTGCCCCAGGTTACTGCTGACTTCATGCTTTCGTCTTCAGCCGCTTCATGGATTATTACGGGCTATTCCATCATATTCGCCATCTCTTCCATTACATTCAGCAGGCTATCCGACTTTGTCCCGATTCGCCTGCTGCTTACGATCGGGCTGCTCGCGATGGGTGGTGCATCCGTGCTCGGCTTTTTCAGCCATCATTATGTACTGCTGCTCGTTGCAAGGATGTTGCAGGCTACAGGCGCCGGCTCCGTGCTCAGCTTAACCATCGTGCTTATTACAAGATTCATTCCGCTCGCAAGACGAGGGAAATCGATGGCGCTTATTACTTCGGCTGCTTCGCTTGGTTTCGGACTCGGTCCCGTCATTGGCGGCGCCATCACGCAATATTTAGGCTGGAATGACCTGTTCATCGTTACCGGCATATCCCTGCTGCTTATACCGGTATTTCATCGCCTGCTTCCAGAAGAGGCCTCCGTTAAAGGCTCCTTCGACGTATGGGGCGCGGTATTCGTAGGCATTGGCTCAACAGGCGTCCTGCTGTACATTACCAACCATTTTCTCATCGCATTAATTGGCGGTGTTGCCGCGCTCGTTTTATTCTGGATAAGGATTAACCGAGCTGCGAATCCATTTGTACAGCCTATTCTATTCCGCAACAAAAAGTATATCCGTCTCATTTCACTTGGCATCATCTCTTATATCAACAACTTTGCAACGCTCTTTCTGCTGCCGCAGGTGCTAATCCATCTGTTCAAGCTCACGCCCGGCCAAGCTGGACTTATCATATTCCCCGGTGCCCTCTTCGCGATGCTCTCGTCTGGTCGCGTCGGTAAGATCATCGACCGTTACGGGAACAGCGTGCTGCTGCGAATCGCTCCACTGCCCTTATTAGTAGCAGCAGTATCCTTTGCCTTGTTCGCGGATTATTCTATTTACGCCATTATGGTGATTTACATGATTATGAGTATTGGCTTCTCCGCCTTAAACTCTGGTGTTTCGAATGAGTTGTCCCGAATACTGCCGGGGGAGCATGTCGGCGCTGGCATGGGCTTGTTTCAGCTTACCCAATTTATTAGCGGGGCTTTCAGCGTAGCGATCAGCGGTATCGTCTTGTCTGCGCAGAGCGAGCTGCCTCTGCATCAGGCGTTCTCCAACATTTTCTGGGGAATGGGCCTCATAGCCGTTTTGGCCATCGGTGCATCCTGGCTGTATTATTTCTCAGCCAAACAGCAGGCTCAGCCTAAACGTCGATAAGCAGCGCCATCGTTGAAATGAACCGAAACACATTGTTCAACTGAAATCCGAATCTTAAAGCAAAGCCTTGTCCCTGAAACCATTTTGGAATTACCAACTCCTTCATTTACAAGCGATGGGATTAAAAAAATAACCTTCAGCCCCACTATTAGCGTGGAGTTGAAGGTTATTTGAATTTTTATGGGATGACCCACTCTAGTTTACCCTAACGGGACAGGTTTCTTGTAGCGGCTATTATACTATGAGGATTCGCCGTTCAAGTATCTGAAGAATGGTTTGTCTACCCAGAATTGCGTCGGCGTAATAACAACCTTCGGATCAATCGCTTTGAAGCCTGCAACTACCGCTGCTGAATTCTCATTCAGAGAAAATGGATTAACCGTATAAGGACTATCCGGATCGGTAATAAAGTTGTTCGTAATAATCTCATAATCCTTCAGCTCGGTTTGCGAGTAATACAGCGGCTGCCACCAAGAAGAGGCAATCAGGCCTTCTTGGCCGTCTTTGTCTTTCTTAGCATATTTCAGAATCACGTCGTTGAATTTAGCTTTGTCTGCCGCGGAAGCAAACTCGAATGCAAGATCGTATTCTTTGTCATAATTAATGTAGTTGCCGTTCTCGATTTGTACCACGTTCGGTCCAGGCGTGCCCCATTCTGCCAAGAAGATAAAAGCAGAGGTCTTAGGCTCGAATTGCACCTTCGCGTTCAGCCCTTCGCTGCGCAGCAGCCCAATCAGCTGGATGGCATGGTTGAAATCAGAGTGTCCGTAAATGAGCGATAACGAATCAATGAAATTAGCGTCGAAACGGGAATCCTTAATGTTGTAGCCCGTAATCAGATCCTGCTTCAATGCTGTGTTTACTACGTTTTGCAGCTTCGGCGCATTAATGATGTCTGAAGTATTGTACGCATCGCTAAGCTTCGAATAAATATCGCCGTCATTCACGTAGCCGATATATTTCTTGTAAAGGCCTTTCGTAATAAGCACTTTGCCAAGAAGCGTATTGATAAACTGCTCGCTTGCCGCGCTTTTTGGCTTGAAGCCTGCGAACAAATCGGATGTCAGCAATCCTGTATCAACCGCTGCCGCTGTTTCTTGAGCGCCTTTGGTACCTAGTGCGCTGCTTTTTACGTTTAGCTTCGCGAGCGCTTTATCCACTTTTGCAGCCGGATACGTATATGCAAGCTCCTTCAAGCCCGCAGCCCTTACCGCAATCGCAACAGCGACAGAATTCGTAAGCACCTGTTCGCCTTGGATTGCCGGTCCGGACAAAATACCCTTCTCAAAAAGCGCCGCTGCAGGCGCATAAAGCTCGCTGTCAGACTTTACGTCCGAGAACACGGCTTCCTTGCCGGATGGCTCATAGCCAAGAATGCTTGCAACCGCGGTGATGAACTCGCCTTTTGTAACCGTTCCGCTCAGGCTCACATCGAATTTTTCATTCAAAAATTGCTTATACTGCGCGGCTCCATCCGCTTGCGTTGCGACAGCAGCCGTTGCCGACGCGGTTACCGCTGGAGATGCCGCAAACGCGGTCGCTTGCGTGAACAGCAGGGAAGAGGATAAAAGGAATGTAGCCAGCAGCTTCGTGTACTTGGGTTGTGCAATTCTCATGAATATGACCTCCACGTGGATGTAATTCCGATCAAATTAATCGGGAATATGTAATGTCACATAGTATACCAACAGAAAAACAAGAGTGTCAACATATATTTACGTACGGTTAATAATCCGAATAGAGGTTGTTGTCGTCAGCGATGCTCTGAATATCCTCCGAGCTTATGCTGATATACCCATACCCTTCTGCCTGCTGCTTTTTCAACGCCCTCTGTTTGAAAAACTTCGGGCTTCCTTCGCCTGCATCCTCATCGTACACAAGCAGAATGCCATCCGTCTTGCGAAAGAGCAGCTCGTCCCTTGCCGTGAACTGCCATATGCCGTTATAGGGCTGATTGCTGACGGAAGCATAATAATCAACGCCTTTTAATACCTCATGGTAAAACTCTTTTTTATCGTCCTTCCACTTCTCTTCCGGATTGCTATAAGCCGAAATAATAGATAGTCGCAAATTCGGATAGAGCTCCTTTAGCGCGATCACGACCTCGCAAGCCCACAAGTCCACGCCATACTGTCCTGGCGTTATGACCCATTCCAGCCCATCCTCTATAAGCGGTACAAGCTTGCCCATCAGCGCTTTCTTAATATAAACGATGCCCTCGTGCTTTTGGTTGAAAATATTGAGCTCATGGGCGCGATAACCAGTAACGAGTAAATTTTTCATCGATTCAACGCCTTTTCGGATAATTATGGTTTACATCTCTCAAGTGTATGCTATAGTAGAAAAAAAACAAACCGAATATCGACCTGAATCTTTCACTAGGGGAGCCTTGCGGCTGAGATGGAGCATCTGCTCCGGACCCTCGGAACCTGATCTGGATTATTCCAGCGGAGGGAAGTGGAGCAGACGCATTCATGCATGTGCGAGAGGCCATGTTGAACGTTAGACCCGCTCATTTCCTTCTGGGAATCAGCGGGTCTTTATTGTTTTATTAAGCTGAGAATGCTTTGGCTAATTGAGATACATGGGAGATGAGTTCATGACGCGGTACAAAGCGCTGACGATCGCCGGTTCAGACAGCGGCGGCGGAGCAGGCATTCAGGCCGATCTAAAAACCTTTCAAGAGCTCGGCGCCTACGGTATGTCTGTCATTACCGCCATTACGGCCCAAAATACGCTTGGCGTGCAAGGCGTATACCCCCTAGAAGCTGCGGCCATTGAGAAGCAGCTCGATTCCATTGGCGAGGATTTAACGCCTGCCGCAATCAAAACAGGCATGCTGTTCAGCAGTGAGATCATTGAGATCGTTGCTGCCAAGATTAAGCAATATGACTGGCAGAATCTAATCATTGACCCCGTAATGGTAGCCAAAGGCGGGTCCGCCCTGCTCCAGCAAGAGGCCGTGCGAACTCTCATCAAACAGCTGGTCCCGCTTGCGCTCGTTACGACGCCGAATATCCCTGAAGCGGAGCTTCTCGCCAAAATGCCCATTCGGACGCTTAGCGACCGTGAAGAGGCTGCCCGGACGATCTACCAAATGGGCTCCCGCTGCGTGGTCATTAAAGGCGGGCACGATGCTCCGAATGAACGAATTGTCGATCTTCTATATGACGGAGAACGGTTTATGTACCTGGAGAGCAAACGCATCGACACCCGCCATACGCATGGCACGGGCTGCACCTTCTCCGCAGCGATAACTGCCGAGCTAGCGCAAGGCAAATCGGTACCGGAGGCGATCCGAACCGCCAAAGCGTTCATTCAAGCGGCCATTGAGGACCAGCTTGGGTTTGGCGGCGGACACGGTCCGACGAACCATTTTGCTTATCGGCGCAAACAAGAGGAAGCAGGTTATATGGCAAAATAGCCGCATGAAAAACGGGTGTCTCGATGAGACACCCGTTGCTTAATCAAATGGACTGCTGCTTGGCTTGCTAAGCGGTTCATGGCCAGCTTCTAATTCATTCGCAGGACCAGGAAGCTGCTTGCAGTCGTCTCCTGCGCTGCCATTGGCAATACTAGGATCATAAAGCTGTCCGATTACAGATTCTATTTCGCTTTCCAGCTGCTTATACGTTGCCCGCTCAGCCTCTTCTGCCGCATGTACGCGCTCAGGCACCACGCCATAGCTTGATAAGGCAGCCGCAATTGTAAAAATCAGTACTGACATGCATATCGCGTTCCGTATAACGGATTGTCCACTCATTTTCTCACCCATTCTTTTTGATTCCTAGGACTAAGTATAGAGGAATAGAAATCAAATGGAATGGACTTCAGGCATGACTGCATACTAGACTTTAGGCGGGCTCATCTTCCAAGCGCTTACCGCCTCGTTGCCAGCTTACCGGTTATCTACCTTCTCCGGATACAAATCATGATTCATAAGCCTATGCTCCGCCATCTGCTCGAATTTGGTGCCTGGCTGTCCCCAATTGCAATAAGGATCAATAGAAATGCCGCCGCGCGGCGTGAATTTTCCCCATACCTCGATATAGCGCGGGTTCATCAGAGCGATTAAATCATTCATGATGATATTCATGCAATCCTCGTGAAAATCGCCATGGTTGCGGAAGCTGAACAGGTACAGCTTCAGCGATTTGCTCTCTACCATTTTCAAATCCGGGATATAGGATATATAGATGGTTGCAAAATCGGGCTGTCCCGTCATCGGACAAAGGCTCGTAAATTCCGGACAGTTGAACTTCACGAAATAATCGCGGTTAGGATGCTTGTTGTCGAATGCCTCCAATATATCAGGCTTATAATCAAATGCGTATTGTGTTCCTTGATTGCCAAGCAGCGTCACGCCGCTGAGCTCATCCTTGCTTCTTCCGTCCATGCTCGTTTCCGCCTCGCTTCGTATTGTTTTTAAACACCCTTCTTATTTCCCCATACCCAGGTATGCAGCTGCGGGAGCACATGAACCCGCTTCAGCTCCGGATTCGGCATCACCTGCCCGATCAGCCATTCGTAACGCTCCACCAAATAAGGGAGCATGCGCTCCGGCTCCGTTTCCTGGAGCTGTCCATTGCCCGCCTGCAAATAAAACGGAACATTCGGATAGCGCAAATGGACAAACGTCGCATATTCGAGATCCGCTTGGTCAAAAATGACCGTTTTCAAGCAAAAGCTTGATTTGCCTGCAAGTAGCTTTGCTACGATATCGTCTAGCACCGTCCAATTCGTGCGCATGCCCGAGCTTGGAGGCTTCGGAGACAGCGTCAGCTCGTCAACCGACCAGAACCAATTCTGCCAGCGGCTCCCCTGCGTTTCGAGTGCTACGCTAATTTCCTGGTTATGAAGCGAATCAATCAATTCGCCTAGCTGCGGGAGTAGCGCGGGATTGCCTCCGGATATCGTGACATGCTCAAAAGTATCCCCGCCAAGCTCCTTTAATTGCTCTATAATTTCATAAGCGCTCAGCATACGGATATCCGCCTTCGCGCTGCCGTCCCAAGTAAAAGCAGAATCGCACCATGAGCAGCTATAATCACAGCCTGCCGTGCGGACGAACATCGTTTTACGGCCGATCACCATGCCTTCTCCTTGCACCGTTGGCCCGAATACTTCGAGTACCGGAACACGCTTAGCTTCCTGCATCATCATCCGCCTTTCTCTTGGGACGGTATATGCAATAGCTCGTCGGTGTTTCCCGGAGATAAACCTGAATGCAGTGCGGCTTGTTCGCCGTACCGTCCAGATGCCTCTGCACGATTTCATGTATGGTCCGCGCCACAACCTCCGTCGTCGGAAAATAGTCGGCAGCGGCATCGTTGAAGCTTTCTTTATCGTCGTTGAGCAGCGTATGATCGAACCGATTATGGATGAGATGCTTAATAATCGCAAAATTAACTAAAAAACCGGCCGAGTCGAGCTCATCGCCCGCAACCGTTACGTTCGCATAATAAGTATGTCCGTGCAGCTGCTGGCATTTGCCTGCTTCCTCCGCAGGGACATAATGGGCAGCCGCAAAATGAAAATCCTTGTTCAGCTCATAGCAATAGTCGTGGCGTGCCGCTGGATATACCTGCTGCATCATCATCGCTTCGCTCCTTGAATGCGCATGACCAAATAATCGTCGAGCCCTTTCCTGCGAAGCTCGCATGCCGGGCAATGCCCGCAGCCATCGGCTATGATGCCGTTATAGCAGGTCAACGTCCGTATGCGCACGAACTCAAACGCACCGAGCGTGTCTGCCAACTCCCATGTCTGTGCCTTATTCAGCCACATCAGCGGCGTATCGATGACAAACGGATAGTCCATCGACAGATTCAGCGTCACATTGAGCGATTTCACGAATATGTCGCGGCAATCCGGATAACCGCTGAAATCCGTTTCACATACGCCAGTTACGATATGCTTGGCGCCAAGCTGCTTGGCAAGCACAGCCGCAAAGGTCAGGAAAAGCATATTGCGCCCGTCGACAAAGGTGGTCGGGAGCTCCCCTTCCTTTTGCTCAATGGCAATATCATCCCTGGTCAAGGCGTTTGGAGCCAATTGATTAAGCAGGGACATATCGAGAATATGATGCTTAATATGGAGCTCCTTGGCAATATCGGCCGCGCAATCCAGCTCGAGTTTATGCCGCTGCCCGTAATTGAACGTGACAGCCTCTACTTCAGAGAAACGTTCCATTGCCCAAAACAAGCAAGTGGTGCTGTCTTGGCCGCCGCTGAACACGACAACCGCCTTTTCTTTTTTCATGCTGTATCTCCCTCTCTGGTTTGAGAAGATCCGAGATCGCCTGAATTCCTTCATTGCTGGCTAAAAAACCAAAGAAACGGCGCGAAGCGGTAGAAATCCGCTTCGCGCCGAACGCAAAAACGACGATGTCACCTAGCGGGACAATCGTTCTGCATAGTTTTTTATAGAGGGAGTTCGCGAACCTCTCCCGGCAGCCCATATTTCATGGGGCATAGCTCCGGCGTTTCTTCTTCAGTTCATGATTCTCCTGTACTATAGCACAGCTGCCGCGCCCTGAATACAGTCAGTATTTTACTGGGAAAAACAAGAAAAAGTCCGAATGGTATGGGCCCGTTTATGAGGAAAGCTCCTCCAGCTTCGCTAACGTTTGAAGCATATGCTTAACCAACCCTTCAATATCGTCCATTTGCTCCTCATTGATGCGGCGGCTGAATGCGAGCTCAATCACGTTGCTATATATCGGATCGGGTTCGCCGTATATATAGCTAATCGTTTGGGTTGCTGGCGTCTCCGGTTCCCAAATGCGCTGCATAATCTGCTCAATCTGTTTACATTCCTCGTCAATATGATGAAGCTTCATCGCAAAGCGCAGGCGCAGCGAGCAGGAAGGCGTCTCCTCCTTCCACTCCAAGATTTCGGCTGCCAAATCTTTCAGTGAAGCAGTCAGCTGCACCTCAGCCGTTACGGCAGAGCGGCCGGCCAGTCTGAATTGAAGCGCGAACTCACGCGACATGACCGCCATCTCCATGCGATCCACGCGGTTTATAATATCAATCTTGCGATCCAGCGTATCCAGATCGTAGAGCTGGTTCTCAAAGGCTACCTTCAGGTTTTCGAATACGGTTGGATCAAACATCTCAATTCCTCTTTTCGATAATAGCAATAGATTCTTTGCTATTGTAGTTCATTTCGGTAGAAGAATCGAGCCTGCAGCCTAGCATTCACGCATCCTTACTTTTATGAACTGAAAGAGCCATATGGCAAAAAGGCCAACCGTACACGAATCATAAGAGACGGTCATGCGAATACGGGTGGCTGGGCTGCAGCCTCCATTGATCTTAGGCTGTACGTGCTGCGTTTATTTCTGAATGAAAGGAATCTGGATTATATATGAAAACAAATGAATTCCCCCTATGAGAGGGAGAGCATCTCTGAATTTTTAAGTATGGTTTATAATAGCCGTAATAAAAAGGGGACATTCCAGTCGAATGTCCCCTTTTGGATCGATATATGAAACATAGCCCTTTGCGTTTGTTATTTTAAATACAACTGAAGCGGCGACAAACCAAGCTCGCGTACGCCTTCGGCAACCAAACCGGCAATTTGGATACCGCCAAGCTCCTGAAAATGGGTGTCATCCTGCGTACCGTCTGGGAAATCGATAAATTCGCCGGGATACGCCCACATAAACAAAGCTTTCGACGGCTCATCGCCGAGCAGCTCATATAGCGCCTTGCTCTTCTCGGCCAGATCAATAAGCGGTACATCCAGCTCGGCGGCCAGCTCCTTCATGCCCAGCAAATAATCGCCGTGGGTATCGATAATGCGGCCTTGCTCGTCGAACTTGCGGCGATGCATGGGCGTAATGAGTATGGGAATGGCACCTCTCGCCCGCGACTCCTCCACGTATACGGCGAGCATTTCCTTATAGCTTCCGAAAGGCTCCGTTGCCCGCTCCTCATCCGATTTCTCGTCATTGTGGCCGAATTGAATCCACAGATAATCGCCTGCCTTAAGCTGTTCCAGAATCGCGGCCAGGCGCCCCTCGTTAATAAAGCTTTTTGAGCTGCGGCCTGACTTGGCATGATTGTCGATCGCTACGTCCGTTTTGAAATAAAGCGGCAGCATCTGCCCCCAGCCAGCGTAAGGAAAAGTGTCCTGATCGGTCACGGTCGAGTCCCCCGCCAAATAAATGGTCGTCGCCTGCCGCGCTTCTTGAATCTGCAGCGCATTAATCCGCGGCGCGACTCCTGAAAACGCGAGACGAAGCGAACCGGCCGTTACTTTTACGGTGAAGCTGTGGACGGAATAGGCGCCCGCTGCCGTAACCGCCTTGTTCAGAACCATGCGGCTAGTCCCATATTTCAGCGTCGTAGAGGTCGGCGCAATCGCATCGCCGATCGTTGCCGTTACGGTGTATAGCCCATTCGGCAAATCTACGCGGAACACGGCCTCCAGCGGTATGCAAAAGGCTCCCCGCAGACGGTTCTGCTCATCGCGGTTTCGCGAGCTCACGCGCTCGCATGATTCGAAGCCATAGCCTGGAATCTCGCTGTATACCGCCGTTGGCCATATTTGAATGTGAGGGGAAGCTGGCGCGCTGCCGATCCCAAAGTCAAATGAATACAAAACAGTCATGCGTGCACCATCCTATTCGATTATTCTCCTATAAGAATATCAAAACGAGCCCGGACAGCATACAAACAAAACCGTTATTTTGTTCAAAATTCAGATTGGATTTGACCGGATCATGAACTACAGCGTGACGTGCTTCACATCCATCAGCTCTGCGACCTTTGCGAAAAGCGATGCATGATGCCCGATGGACATCGCGCAATGATGGGTCGGCGCCTCTGCGAACCATGCGCTCATGTACGCATCGGGATGCATGCGGAATTTGACCGGCGTCTGCGTATTGCCGATTCGCATAATTGGTCCGTTTGTCGATTCCCCTTCGCTTGAAATAAACTTCAGCTTGCCGTCGCCGGTTTGAGTCAGGTTAAGCGTCGTCACCGCGCCCGTGCGCACTTTAGCCTCTACCGAAACCCCCGTTCCTTGCTTGCCGTGATAAAGTCCCATCCCACGCAATATTGGCTGCCCTTCGGAAATGGCAATATGGAAGGGCCCGTCATGGCCAAGCAAGATCGTTTCATCCACATAGTCCACGACGACGATTTCCGAGAAGCTTCCGCCCGTTCCGAGAATATCGCATATTTTCATGGCTACGGCTGTTTTCAGATCGCCTTCTCCCGAGCAAGGAATGCCCCTCGAGGTAAGCAAGGAATGCCCGACGATAAAACCGC
Source organism: Paenibacillus sp. J22R232 (assembly GCF_056269165.1). Lineage (NCBI taxonomy): Bacteria > Bacillati > Bacillota > Bacilli > Caryophanales > Paenibacillaceae > Paenibacillus > Paenibacillus sp. J22R232. The sequence continues at coordinate 500,045 of NZ_JBWDNK010000005.1, forward strand.
CCTGCAGCTTCTCGTATTCGCCTCCAGGCGCTCCGTGGTAATAGTAGGTCAACGCGTCCAGATCATATTCGCGTACCAGCTTCTCCTGTGCCGCAGCTACCCTGCTGGACCATTCCAACTGCTCTTCCGAAGGCTTTCTGGCAATGGGATCGGAAGGCGAATTTCCGCTAATCCGGAACATTTGATTAATCTCTTGAAGCTTTGATTTCACTTCCTGCGGCGTTACGTCGCGCAGCATCCGATCCAAATCACACATTTCGAGCACTTCCACATGCAGGCCGGTTTGCGCTTGAAGCATCGTGAAATCGCTATACATATCGAGCATGCCGCTGTACGTATTGCCAAGAAAGCCGAAACGGCTGTGCTGCAGCGTACGGGGAACGCCTGCCGCCCTCGCCCAATGCTCGATGTCCCGCCAAGCGCGCTGCGCTTCCTTCCGCTCATGCGTCCTCTCATTCGTGAGCGAGACCGCCGGCGTATAATCAAGACCAAGCAAGCCATTCACGACACGAAACGGGATGCCTGCGCGATTGAACGCATTCGCAAATTCCGGGACGGGGCAGGCGCCGCAATGTGCCAGCCACTCGCCGGTAGTCGTGTGCTCATAATTGATCCGCTCGGTCGGCTGCAGGTTAAGAAAGACAACCGGTGCCTTGTTGATTTGATGCACGGGCAGCACCGTCGAGCTAGTCGAATAGGTCGCGGCATGGCAGAACACGAGATCCACGTTTTGCGCATTCAGCCATTCGCCAGCCTTCCGCCCCTCGCCCTCCGTATCTACCAGTCCGTAATGGAATACGTCGCCCCACTGCGATAATCGTGCCTCAATAAAGCTGCCGTACTCCGTTAAACGCTCCCGCAATCCCGGGAACTGCTCCCAATATGCGCGCAGCCCAACCGAGTAAAGTCCTATTCGCGGCCGTTTGCTAGGTTTAATCGCTTGCAGCATCTTTACCACCTCATCATCGTATGAAATAATAGATTTATATAGTCATTGTAATGGGTTTCCAAGCAAACAACATCCAATGATCTTGGTCAAAAATAACAGTATCTTGCGAGGTGGTGAATCAAGATGTGCGCATACATGGAACGTGCCTCGCATGCATGGTCGGAGCGCTCCGTCAGAATCGTGGCTACGCCGTCCGCGTTCGCGAAGGCATCGCTATTTTACGTACAAGAAATCGGCCATTTCCAGACGCAAGCCCGCTATTTCACGGAGCGTGAGCAGCTCGACTCCTTCCTTGTCCTCTATACGCTTTCCGGCTCTGGCAAGCTTGAGTACCGTGGGAATACGTATATGCTGAAACCGCAGCAGCTCTTTTTTATCGATTGCATGCCATATCAGCATTACCGAGCCGACGGAGATGAGCCTTGGGAGATGCTTTGGGTCCATTTCAACGGCTGCTCCGCGCGTGCTTACTACGAACAATTTGCCCAGAGCACAGACGCAGTCCTCGCATTAGAGCCGAATAGCACCGTTTCCGGCATCTTGCGCAAGCTTCTGGAGCTTCATAAGCGCAAGAGCTATAGGACCGAGCTAGTAAGCGCTAAGCTGCTCGTAGAGCTGCTTACAGAGCTGCTCCTCGCTGCATGGGAGCTGGAGCTGCCCGCTTCTGATATTCCGAGCTATATCGGTGAAATCGCGCAGCTCATGGACGAGCAATATTCGCAGAAGCTCACCCTGGATCGACTTGCAAGCCAGCATGCCGTTAATAAGTACCATTTGGCAAAGCAATTCAAACGCTATACCGGCTTTTCGCCGAATGAATACCTCATTAATACCCGTATATCCCATGCTAAGGAGCTGCTTAAATATTCGGATATGCCGGTTGCTGAAATCGCAGGTTTGGTGGGCATCGATAACGTCAGCCATTTCATCTCGTTGTTCAAAGCAAGGGTAGAACATACTCCCCTAATTTACCGGCGCAAATGGCAGCGAAATGCCACGGATGGCAAATGATCGCCTATATCCGTCAAAATTTGCGTTACCCGCGGAATTCCGTATACTAATAGATAGGAATCATATAGGAGCTACTTACTAATTGAGGTGACACAGGTGGACGAGTTGAAACAAGCCTACGAAACAATGGGGCTGCCAGAGCTTGCGGCCAAGGAGGAAGTGGAGAAGCGTTATACGACGCTTATGCGCCAAGCAAGGTCCAGGACGCAGCAGCAGAAAGACAATGCAGCAGGCACGGAAGATTCTTTTGCAAAGATTACACAGGCTTACCGGCTTATTCTGGGGTATGAAGACCGGAAGCTGACAGACGCTTTCAACGAGCAGGAGTATGGAAAATACAAGAAGATGGCCGGACAGGCTCAGAAGATGGATCATTTCTGGCGTTATTACAAATTCCATACGTTCGGTGCCATCGCAGCAGTCGCACTTATTATTTACGGGGTCATCAGCTTCATGAACTATCGCGAAGAGCAAGAGCGGCTCGCCAACTTGCCGCCAATCGATTTGACTGTTTCATTCATGGGCAATTACATGCTGAAAGAGGATGCGCCGAAGGAAGAACCGATCGAGAACGCACTTTTGACAGCGTTTCCCGAATGGAAAAGATTCGTATCCACCGTTACTCTCGTGCCATCTGACGAGCAGGCGCAATACGCTTACATGCAGAAAGCCGTGCTTGTGCTAGCAACTGAGCATCCGGATGTTTACATCATGGATAAAGGCATATTCGAGTGGGTAGGCACGCAAGGCGTGCTCATGAGCCTCGATGACGATGTGAACGGCGACTTCAAACCGTTGATGAGAGACGGAATTGCCAAAAAGCTGAAGACCGAAGAGGATACCGAAGAGCATGTTTACGGTATTGACCTGAGCAGCAGCGCGCTGGTAGACCAAGTTCCGTTGTACAAAGAGAGCATGATTATCGGCATACGCCCTGATAGTAAAAACCCGGACAAAGCGAAAGCGTTTATTAAAAAGTATTTGGCTACGATTAAATAGCTAGGGTTAACGACAGTTCGAATGCTGCAACCATTGACTTGATGGGATATGCATCGGGCTGTTTTTATTTCACCAAGGCAGAACAAACGAATGAGTGATTCATGTGCGCAGCACAGCCGAAAGAGTGAATCATGGCTGCTGCGTCAACGAAAGCTTTGAATATGAAATGAAGAGGAGCATGGCTAAATGGAAACGAATGATAAGCAAATGAAGCTGAATATGGCTAATATCTCCGGCTCCACCTTTCATCAGGTTAATGCGGAAGCATCGGTCTGGGATGACGTGAATTTATCCAAAACAAACATTACGAACGCCAACATAAGCGGGCTGCGCGTGGACGATGCCAACCTGTCCCAATCCAGCCTATCCAATGTCAATCTTTCGGGACTTAAGATTCGCAATGCTAATTTGAGCCATGCCGTCATCGATCACATCCAGCTTTTTGGCACCGAATTCCACCGTGTCGTGCTGCCGAATCCAGCGGATGACAATTATAAGCCAGATGGCGACTATAAGCCTATCGTATTCCAGCATTCCGACCTCAGCCGTACCGAGTTCAAGAACTGTAATTTATCGAACGTGGATTTACAGGATTGCGATATTTCCGGAATGCGGATTAACGGAGTACTCATTGAAGAGCTTTTGAAATCGCAATCTTAAATTGTTTTTTATGCTTCTGCATGCAAAAAGGCTGAATCCAAAGGCATAAGCCTACGGTTCAGCCATTTTCAATTGTATGGACGGGTGCTGCCGCTCATTCAGCTGTCGCCTAGATGCTTGCGAACGATATGCTCCACATGCTGCAAATGCTCTTGCATCCGCTTGGCTGCCAGCTCGGCATCTTTCATTCCGATAGCCTCGACGATTGCGGAATGCTGCTGGTATAGGCGCTCCGCGACTGCCGTGCTGGCATAAAGCTCTACGCGCCTAATATCATGAATGGCGGTTTCGATATGGTTCATAATCGATTCGAATAAACGGACCATAATCGAGTTATGGGTTGCTCTCGCAAGCGTAAGGTGAAACTGCAGGTCTAGTCGCTCCCCTTCCGTTTCGTCCCCCACGGTATGCGCCATTTGCTCGATCAGCTGGCTAAGCGCGACCAAATCCTCGTCCGTGCGCTTAATCGCAGCAATTGATGCATTCGAAACCTCCAACGATTCCCTCGCCTCAAGCAGTTCGAGCACCGTATCCCGGTTCATTCGAAGGGATTGCAGCTCTGGAAGGTCTCCCTCCGATGGCGCCTCGCGGATGACGCGGCAGCCGCCGCCCTGGCGGATATCAATCAGTCCCATCGCCTTCAATGCGCTGAGCGCTTCGCGCGTTGTGGATCTTCCTACGCCGAACTGCTCGGATATTTCCTTCGTAGAGGGCAGCTTGTCGCCAATCTTAAGCTTGCCCTCCACAATGAGCCGCTTGATCTGCTCCGTAATTTCCTCGTAATGATTGCGCTTTGACAGCTTTTCTACATTTAATGATGACATCACTCGCAACCTCCCAAACCTAAAAAGCTGAAGAGCTTCCGTGACAGCACGTACGGATCAGCCGATTAACTTACTCTACCAACAGCGCATAGACAATGCCAGGCCCATGAACGCCGATTGTCAAATCATTCTCAATGTCGGAGGAGCGGCTTGGTCCCGATATAAAGTGGATGCCCGCCGGAAGCTGCTCGCGGCCTGCCTCATCGAAAGTCACCAGCACTTCGCCTAGCCGTGTTTTCAACCGTTCAATCGGAATAATGATAATAAGCACGGTCGGCAGCAGACTGACGGAGCGCCCCTTGTTCGGCGCGGACAGAACCGTAACCGAGCCTGTATAGGCGACCGCATGGTCGGCTATCACGATGCCGAAATCCGCTTCCGCTGCGCGCGCCCTCCAGTATTGCTCATCGTCTGTATTCCAGACCGACACGCTAGACCCGGTAAGGGCAGCTTCTAGCTCAAGCGCATCAAGCTCAGGCTGGTTTTGGCGAATCACATATTTCGCGCTCATTTCTTCCGCTTTTTGAACGATGAATGACTTCGCTTCATCCATGGAGCCAAGACGGGCAACATGCCCGCCCACGGATAAGAAATTGTCCGTAAAAGCTTGAATGCGCTCCTCTTCGCTCCACTCGAACGCGTTCCAGAAATCCGGCGCCCCGCGGAAAGGATGGTTCGGCTTGTCAAACATTCTCGGATGCCTTAGCTTCGAGGCGATGTCGTTCATAAACTGCTCCTGCTTCACTTTCGATTCCGCTTCCAGCTTCTCCAGCCACTGCTTGTGCGTATCAGCCATGCCCGTGTCCTCCTTTGCCTTGCTTCTCGTCAAGCTCGCGCTTGCGTACGAGCTCCTCCATCCGGTTCTGCATGGACGGCTCCATCTGCTTAAGCCCTTGCTTCAGCTCCTGATCGAGCGTATCCCAGCGATCGCGGAAGGACTCCTTCGGCAAGCTAGGCGTGACGCGGTATGTGTTCCAGCCCTTGAGCGGCCCAAGCTTCGTCTTGATAACGCCGCTGCGTACGACCAGCTTTTGGCCAAGCTTCCCTAGGCGGAGCACGCCGCCAAGCCGCGATGAATTGCCCATGATCGTCGCAAAACCTTGCATGCCGATCGACTCTATCTTGCTGCCGTTCCCGCTTTCGACCTTGCGCCTGCGCAAGTAGACGAGCATGTCGTGCAGCGGTATTTTGACCGGACAAGCCTCGTAGCAGGCGCCGCATAAGCTCGATGCGTTGGCGATATCATCCCACTCTGCAATGTTTTTGTTCAGCGAAGGCGTCAATACCGCTCCGATTGGACCGCTATACGTACTGCCGTAGGCATGGCCGCCGATATGGCGGTACACCGGGCAAGCATTAAGACATGCACCGCAGCGAATACAGTTCAGAAGCTCTTGGAATTCCGGATCGCCAAGCTGCAAGGAGCGTCCGTTATCTATGATAATAATATGCATTTCATCCGGTCCATCCGCATCCGCTGAACGGCGCGGGCCTGTAATGCCTGACATATACATGGTCAGCTTCTGGCCCGTTGCTGAACGAGGCAGCAGCGTCGCCATCACTTCAAGATCGGACCAGGACGGTATAATTCTCTCCATGCCCATAAGCGTAATTTGCGTTTTGGGAACCGTACTGACCATCCTTGCATTGCCTTCATTCTCAAAAAGCACCATCGATCCCGTCTCTGCGATCGCGAAGTTGCATCCGGTCATGCCGATTTCCGCATCGAGAAATTTCTCGCGCAGCTTCTTGCGTACGAAGCCTGCAAGCGCCGTCGTGTCCGGCGGCAGCGTATATCCGGCCTCTTTGGAGAGAAGATCGGCAATTTGATAACGGTTTTTGTGAATGGCCGGAATGACGATATGCGACGGCATCTCGCCTGCGAGCTGAATGATATACTCCCCTAGATCGGTTTCAACCGCCTCCACCCCGATGGATTCAAGCGCATGATTGAGATGCAGCTCCTCCGACACCATCGATTTGGATTTGACGACCGACTTGGCACCCGCGTGCTCGGCGATATCAAGCGTGAGCTTGACCGCTTCCTCTGTGTTGGTTGCAAAATGCACATGGACGCCGTTAGCCCGCGCATTGTTCACGAACAAATTCAAATAATAATCAAGATGCGCAATGGTATGCAGGCGGATCTGCTTGCCGCGTTCCCGCCAATCCTCCCAGTTGCCATGCTCGTCTGTCGCTTTTTTCTTGCCGTTGCGCAGCCTCTCCGTCGTGAATCGTACCGCCTTGCGCAGGAACTCGTCATTAAGCGCAAGATCTGCCCGTGCTTTGACGGTTGCTTCCGTTTTTGCTCCAGCCATGCTTATTTCACCCCTTCATAGAGAAGCTCTGCCAAATGCATGACGCGGACAGGCTCATTGCGGTAACGCAGGTTGCCTGCAATATTGAGCAAGCAGGCCATATCGAGCCCGACCAACACTTCGGCTTCCGTCTCCAGCACATGATCCACCTTCTCCGTAACCATCGCGCCCGAGATATCCGCCATCTTAACCGCGAACGTCCCGCCAAAGCCGCAGCAATCCTCGGCGAATGGCAGCGGAACCAGCTCAAGCCCCTTCACCTTCTGGATAAGCGCTAGCGGCTCAGCCTTTACGCCCAATATGCGGGAGCCGTGACAGGATGGGTGATAGGTCACCTTATGCGGGAATGATGCGCCAACATCCGTCACGCCTAACACCTGCACCATAAATTGCGTAAATTCAAATGATTTGCTTTGCAGCTTATTCGCTCGCTCCAGCATGACCGGATCATCCTCAAACAGCTTCGGATAATGATGGATCATGCCCGTGCACGATCCTGAAGGTGATATAACGAAATCACTGTCCTCAAAAGCATCCAATATCGTCTTCGCCGATTCCCTTGCTTCTTTCCAGTAGCCGCTATTGAATGCGGGCTGCCCGCAGCATGTTTGCACCGTAGGAAATTGCAAGGAAACTCCGTACTTGGCCAGCAAGCGCACCATCGCCTCGCCGACTCTTGGGTATAGCGCATCGCTTAAGCAAGTAATAAACAATGAGACCTTCATACTCGCGCCCCTTCCGACTTATCTATCTTCTATTTTATCAGGTTGTCAGACAAGTTTGTTAAAAATTTTTATTTTCCGCTAGTTGTTGCGTGCGGTGTAGGAACACATATGTGCTTTCAGCTTCATGCCTACCACTGGCACACGCCGATTTCACTCGATTAGCACGCATGCGTGCTTACGGTACAAAACTCTACAACCATATCAATATGAAACGGCACGGCGCATCTGCCGAAGCAGGCGCCGCGCCGGTATGCTAAACCGTTGTAACCGTTATTTGCTTCTCCTTGAGCTGCATGAGCAGTTCTTGCGATAAGCGCCTATCCGTAATAATCGCATCAACTTCGCTTAGGTCGGCCACATGCGTGAACGCTTGAACGCCGAACTTGCTCGAATCCGCAAGCAAAATCACCTGATCGGCCATGCCGACCATTTTATGCTTAATCCGTGCCTGCAGCTCATTCGACTCGCTAACTCCGCGTTCCAGATGAACGCCTTTGCACGAGAAGAACGCTTTGTCGACATGATAAGCATCAAGGGAACGCTCGGCTAGCGGACCGACATACGATAGCGAACGCGAAGCCAATATCCCGCCAGTCGAGATCACCTCGATTTTCTCCTTGCCGCTCAGCTCCATCGCTACTTTAATCGAGTTCGTGAGCACCGTAAGCGGAATATCGGGCATGCTTGCCGCCATATACCAAGCCGTCGAGCTTGCGTCGAGCAGAATACGGTCCTTCGGAAGAATAAGCTTGATCGCTTCCTCCGCAATTCTCTTCTTCTCTTCCGCTTGCGCAATCTCGCGCTCAAAATACGGAATTTCCGGCTGCTGGTCCTTTACGCTTACCGCACCGCCATGGGATCGGCGCAAACGTCCGGCTTGCTCCAAGCGGTCCAGATCGCGACGAATCGTTTCCTCGGTCACCTGACATAGCTCGCTCAGCTCCGTTACACGGATGCTGCCTCTCTCATTTACCAGCTGTACAATTTTGTCGTATCGTTCATGGACCAGCATAGCGTACCTCTTCCTAGCTTATATTTAAATTCGCCGATTAAGCGATTCCCGTCTTTTCTCTAAATGTTCCGTATGCTTTCTCCCACGCTTCGGGCTGCTCCGGTTCATAGGTGTCAACCGGGAACGAATCCCGAATCACTCTGCGTGCTTCCCAAATATCTGCCAGTTCTCCGCTTGCAATCCACTGTACAACCAGATTGCCGATGGCACTGCCCTCGACAGGCCCTGCCCAAACCGGCTTCCCGATCGCATTCGCCGTCCACTGGCACAGCAGCGTGTTTTGAATGCCGCCGCCAACCATATGAAGCCCGCCAAAAGCTTGACCGGACAATTGCTCGGTAAGCTCAAGCACGTAACGATATTTCAGCGCCAAGCTCTCTAGGACGCAGCGTACTATCGCTCCATTGCTTTCGGGCGGCTTTTGGCCCGTACGCAGACAATATTCGGCAATGCGAGCCGGCATATCGCCCGGATGGAGAAATAATGGATCATCGGGATCAATGAATGCACCGAATGGCTCTGCCTCATCGGCTAGCTTAACTAATTCGGGAAAGGTGTAGGAAATTCCTGCCCGCTCCCACGCACGCCTGCATTCCTGCAGTACCCAAAGGCCCATAATGTTTTTAAGCAGGCGGAAGGTCCCATAGGCTCCGCCTTCATTGGTGAAATTCAATTGCTGCGCGAGCTCATTAATGACAGGCGCATCAACTTCCGTTCCCATTAGCGACCAGGTGCCGCAGCTTAAATAGGCGAATGATCGATCCAGAGCAGGCACTGCCGCAACGGCAGATCCCGTATCATGCTCTGCCGCGGCATAGACCGGAACGGATTCGATGCCAAGCTCCTCGCAAAGGGAGGCCCTCAGACTGCCTACTTGAGCGCCAGGCTGGACGACATTGCCGAATAGATCAGGCGAAAGACCAATCGCTTGGATCAGCTCCGCATCCCAGCTTTCCGTTAGCGGATTGTACAGCTGGGTCGTTGTTGCATTCGAAAACTCATTATACATGTCACCGGTCAAAAAGTAACGAAGCAGGTCCGGTATCATGAGGAAATGCTTCGCGTCCCGCAGCAGCGGCGAATCTGCTTTTTTCAATGCGGCCAGCTGGTAAATCGTATTAAACGGGAGGAATTGAATGCCGGTTTTCTCAAAAATAGCAGATGCGTTCAGCTCGCCAGCTACCTGCTCCATAACGCCGTCCGTATGATGGTCCCGGTAATGGTATGGGTTGCCGAGCAGCTCGCCATTGCTTCCGATTAAGCCAAAATCAACCGCCCATGAATCGATCGCCAGACTTTGCAGCTCAATTTCCCGATGCTTTACCTTAAGCAGGCTTTGTTTCAGCTCATGAAGCAGCCGCAAAATATCCCATTGCAGCCGGTCGCCGACCTGCACCGGATCATTCGGGAACCGGTGCAGCTCTTCAACCTCGATCTTGCCGTTATCCAACCGGCCGAGCAGTGCTCTACCGCTGCTCGCCCCGAGATCAAAGGCGAGGATGGTCACCAGCTGGCACCACCCTTGCCTCTCGCCAAAATATCCTTGCCGTAGCTGCTGCTAAGGTATGCTTTCATCGGATCATGCGGCAAGCCTTGCTCTTCGCGAATCGCGTGCAGCAATGGGGTAACGTCGAACTCGAAAGCGCGGCGAACGGCATCTTCCGCGCCGAGGACGTCATGGCGCTCAGCTGCCTCGTTTACTTCGTCATGGTTGATGAGCAGCGCTTTGGCAAGCTGTGTCTGCACATTAAGAACCGAACGCAGCATCGCAGGAATCTTTTGCTCGATGTTGTGAGATTGGTCGATCATGTAGGTAATGCTCTCCGCATTTTGGCGAACGCCCGCGTCGGAATCGCCTGCGGCGCTAAGAATTTGATAGAAAATAAGGAACAGCTCATATGGATTCACGGTACCTACGATAAGATCATCATCGGCGTATTTGCGGCTGTTGAAGTGGAAGCCGCCTAGGCGCTTCTCATCAAGCAGGTAAGCAACGATATGCTCAATATTGGCTCCCGGCAAATGATGGCCCGTATCAACAAGCACTTCCGCCTGCGGTCCAAGTTTCTGCGCAAGATTGTAAGCCATGCCCCAATCGGCAAGATCCGTATGGTAGAATGCCGGCTCGAAGCATTTGTATTCAATAAGCAGGCGCATGTCAGGAGACAAAGCGCCGTACATCTCCGCCAGCGCTTCCTGCATCCAAGCCTTGCGCTTGCGAATATGTCCTTGGCCCGGGTAATTCGTACCGTCGGCAAACCACAAGCTGAATTCTTTGGAGCCGGTTTCCTTCGCAATGTCTACGCATTCCAGCAAATGATTCGTTGCTTTGCGGCGAATAGCCGCATCGGAATTGGTGACGCTGCCCAGCATGTAATCCTCGTCCTGAAAAAGGTTCGGATTCACTGCGCCAATCGAGAGGCCGAGGCTCTCTGCATGGTTTTTAAGCTTGCCGTAGTCATCAACCTTATCCCATGGAATATGAATAGCAACGGATGGCGCGATTCCGGTAAGCTTGTGCACCTGAGCCGCGTCATCGAATTTTTCGAACGGGTTGCGGGGCACGCCTTCCTTCTGGAATACTTTGAAGCGGGTTCCGGAATCTCCGTAGCCCCATGAAGGGGTTTCGATTTTGAGCGCTTTCAATCTTGCTTTTACTTCATCTATGTTAATGCCTCTAGCCTTCTGCTGCTCCTCAAAAAACGCGTATGCGCGATCGGACATATTAAACACCCTTTCAAGTATGTGGTTGGTTATTTCATTTCAAGTATGGTTAATTATTTCATTGGAAAAGCCATCGTTGACATCAGCGTGTTCTCTGCTTGTGTCGAATCCAGACGGCTGTACTGCACAATAATCGGAATATCGCTCTGTACCTCGATGGCGTAAGGAACGCCAATTGGAATTGGCGTCCCTTCCTTCATCAGAGAGCTCGTACGGATATGTTTCGTGCGCCTGCCTTGCACAACGACCAATATGTCTTCAAGCGGCTCGCGATCCTCGAAATAAATCGTAAAACGGATAAGTGCTTCTTCGGAGGAACAGTTCAGCACGCAAACCGATTCATGGCTGACGAGCGCTCCCGTGCTGTCCGGCGGAATAAAGCCGTCCGGGATATACCAATGCTTTTCTCCTCGCGCTTGAAACATATCGCTCTCTTCCTCCTATCGCGTAAACGCTGCGGGTACGCCGCCATCAATGGTCAGCATGCAGCCCGTTGTTTTATCCGCTTTCGAGGAAGCAAAAAATGCGATGCCTTCCGCGATGTCGCGCGGGTAGATGTTTACGAGCAGCGTCGTACGCTTGCGGTAGTATTCTTCCAGTTGGTCCGGCTCAATGCCGTAAGCCGCAGCGCGCTCATTGCGCCAGCTGCCGTTCCAGATCGCCGAGCCCTGCAGGATCGCATCCGGCAAAATCGTGTTTACGCGAATGCCGAACTCTCCGCCTTCAGCTGCGATACAGCGGGCAAGATGTGCTTCAAGCGCTTTGGCAGCGCTGTATGCGGAAGCATTTTTGCCTGCGTATACGGAGTTTTTGGAGCCGATGAAAACCATATTCCCGCCAATGCTTTGCTGCTTCATCATTTTGAACGCTTCGCGCGCTACGAGGAAATAACCCGTGCCGAGCACGTTCATGTTCAGGTTCCACTCTTTCAGAGAGGTTTCGTCGAACGGGCTTGAGGTTGCAAGACCCGCATTGTTGACGATAATATCCACGCCGCCGTAAGCAAGTGCCGTTTCCGCGTAAGCAGCGGTTACCTGCTCCTCGCTCGTTACGTCCATTTTGACAGCCGTTGCGCGGTGATCGCCGTATTTTTCATTAATTTCCGCCGCGACCTTTTGTGCGCCTTCCAAATTAAGATCGGCTAGCACGACATGCGCGCCTTCAGATACAAGGCGGCGAGCCGTTTCGCTTCCGATACCGCCAGCGCCGCCAGTGATGAAGGCAACCTTGCGTGAAAATTCCGTTTCTGCGGGAGCTAACGACAATTTGTAAAGCTCAAGCGGCCAATATTCCACGTTGTATGACTCATTCTCGCTAAGCGACACGAAATCGCCAAGCGCCGTTGCGCCGCGCATAACTGCAATCGCGCGGTGGTAAAGCGCGCCGCTAACCTGAGCCATTGCCCAGCTTTTGCCTGTATTGATCATGCCGATACCAGGAATAAGAATGACGCGCGGCGCTGCTTCGAACATCACGTCGCCTTCATTTTTGTTGCGCTCGAAGTATGCTTTGTATTGCTCTTTGTATGCTGCGATGCCTTCAGACAATTTCGCCTTCAAGCCATCGATATCCTCTGCATTCGGCGTCCAGTCGATAAATAGCGGAACAACCTTCGTATGTACGAGGTGATCCGGGCAAGCCGCGCCGACTTGGGACAATTGCGGTGAATCTTGGCCGCTTACGAACGCCAGCACATCCGCTTCATCGTCGAAGGTTAGGATCATTTTTTTCGCATCGCTTACCGCTCCGCGAATCGTTGGCATTACTTGTGCGGCTACGCTTCTGCGCGCTTCGGATTCAAGCACTTCGTATTTCACGCCGCCGAACAGCGACGCTTCATCAAAGCGGGATTCAATGAAAGCTTCTGCTTCGGAAATAATTTTGATCGTCTGCGCGTAGCATTCCTCGCTCGTTTCGCCCCAAGTAACAAGACCATGCTTCTCCATAAGCACAAGCTCGGCATTCGGATTCGCAAGAACGCCTTCAGCGATCATTTTGGAAAGATTAAAGCCGGGACGGACATAAGGCACCCATACGAAACGGTCGCCGAAAATTTCTTTCGCAAGCGCTTTGCCGTTGTCGGCGCAGCAGAGGCTGATTATGGAATCCGGATGTGTATGGTCCACATGTTTGAAAGGCAGGAAAGCATGCAGCAGCGTTTCGATGGATGCGCGCGGATGCTTCGAATCGATCATGCAATTGACGAGGTAAGCAACCATTTCCTCATCCGGCATTTCAGAGCGCTCGAATAACGGACGGATATCATCCATGCGAAGACCTGTAAAGTTGCCTGCTTTCATCGAGGCAAGATCGGAGCCGCTGCCCTTTACATACATTACTTCAACGTCGCGACCGCGGAAATCCTTAACCGTTGTTTTGGTGGATGTATTGCCGCCGCCGAAATTGCATACGCGGCGATCCGCGCCGATAATGTTGGAACGGTAGACTAGCTCGGCAAGTCCGCCTTCAAGCTGTGCTGCTTTCTCGTTTTCCCATAAACTTTGTACCATGGATATACCTCCGAATGTTGTTTTGTATTTGTTTGATTGCATCATATCATATTTGTTTGTTTTTGAATATATATATTTCAAACATAAACGGAAATAAAATAAGTGGTTTTGTATCCTTTCCATACAAATATAAAGAGGAAATCCATGGTTTGAGCAAATTCCATCCTTCTAGCAGCTTGTTCTATCAATACCTGAGCGTTCGGCCCCCGGTTGTCCGTGCCGTCACCGGAAACCGACGCCGTCCCTTCAGCTCGCGCTAATGAAAATTTAGTCCGCATGCAAAAAGGCCAACCTCTACTTGAACTGAACCCCGTCAAGTAGACAGTACAAAAAATAAAGATCTATGAAGCGGCCTTAGCCCTAAATTCAATAGGACTGAGGCCGTTTAGCTTTTTCTGCAATCGTTCGTA
>NZ_JBWDNK010000038.1:0-5313 GCF_056269165.1 Paenibacillus sp. J22R232
CGACCTCCTTAAGATGGCTAAAGGGCTATGACCCGTGATTAACCCATCGTACCGGAGTCGCTCGTTTTTATGCAAAGCGTAAAATTAACGCTCTACAGGAATCCTAACGGGAATCGTTAGTTCAGCGAACTATGCAGAAATCCAATCTTTCCAGAACGTAAGCGTTTTTTAGTCTTTAAGAAAAAGGTTTTTATATTGAAAATGTACTGAAAAAAATCTGTATATAAAGGGGGGCGTTCCACCTCGCATCCACCTCCACTAAGGAAAACCCGACCTCATGAGGTCGGGTTTTTGCATTTGTAATATTTGATAAGGCGAATCTTTAGTTGAGCTAACTGGCATGATAGTTACAATAAAGAATGGTAATTTATTTATAAGCAACGCGACCATACTTAATGGAGCTACCTTTTGAAGAGAATAGGACTTGGATTTTTTGCCTTGATATCGGTCTTTTTTATCGGTAACCTTATTCTAATCGCGATATTTAAACCGAATTTGGAAGGTAGTACAGCATTTTTAGTCGCATTTGGTGCCTAAACTGTCGTGGCGTTAGTTGAATATTCCTTATTGAGAAAGAGACGCAAAGTTGATGATTGAGCTGCTGATGGGAGACTCTAGTTAAAAACAAAACGACAGCAGCGGGCAAGTAACCTGAAGTATTTGATTGCACCTGGAGGAACATTGATCTGGTCGTCATTCCTGACAAGAGGATTCGGACTAATAGATTAAAGTCGAAGAGGGACTGTAATCTGTAGTTCCTCTTGTTGGATATTTTTCGGTAAGCAAGGGCATAATCTACTTCCAACTTTGTTGCTGCGAACCATTAGACCACACGGATTTGATCGACAAGGTATCCGATATATTAGCGGTCGGATCACCGTTTATCAGAATAAGATCAGCGCGCGCACCTTCGGTAATGCGGCCGCGATCGTGAAGACCAAAGCAACGGGCCGGTTTGGAAGTTGCCGACTGAAGAGCTTCAATTGGAGTGAACCCGGCCTTCACCAGCAGCTGCATTTCGTGGTGGACGCTTGCTCCGTGAGCTAAGCCGCCAAGGTTCGGAACGGGAACCGGCGCGACATCCGTCCCTACCAGAATATCAACTCCGGCACGATGAAGATCCATCACATTCTTAAAGCTGTTTTCCATATTGCCTTGCGGGAACGTATTGAAGCTTGAGTTCAAAATATCGATCCAATCCGGACTTAATTTGGAATAAACCCGCGGATCATTCGCCAATTCCGATGCCGCTTTCCCAACAATAGATGAGTTCAACACCAAGCACGGTGTAACAAAAGCGCCTGAATCCACTATGGATTTCACCAACTCGGACGTGTACTCGGGTCTATCGATAAACAAGTGGCCCAAACCGTCGACTCCAAAATCGATGGCTGCTTTCGATGAAAGAGCCGTCAAGACGTGGGCGATGACCAACTTATCCAACTTGTGGGCTTCAGACACGGCTGTTTTTAGAATCTCATCGCTTAGAACAGGCAAGCCAGGTGCCCCCATGACAGTTCCTTCTTCAATCATGATCTTAATATAGTCGGCTCCATTCTCCACTTGTGTATGCACATGTTTAATCGCTTCTTCGACCGTCGTCACTTGCGGTATTTCTTCATGATCATGAGCGTATGCGGCCAACATTGCTTCCCTGTCTTCCTCCGATAATTTCTCTAGCTCCTTTAATACGAATTCCGGTATTTCATCTCCATCAGGCAGTAATTCATCTGGGTGTCCACCAGGAGCGGTAATCGCTGTACCAGCAGAACGGACATCCGCGATGTCATCCACATTTTTCAGCTGAATTTCGCGCCCTCTTTTAGTAAAATCGCCGTTCATTTCGAGTTCTGTTGTAACGCCGAATTTTAGGGCATCTCGTAATCCGCCAATTGAGGTATGGACATGTGAATCAATCAGACCAGGTATTAGTGTCGCATTTTCTCCATCGATAATCGTTGCATCGGCTGGAATGTCTCCGCCCACTGAAATAATGGACTCCCCTTTAATGACAATATGTCTGGGAGCAATAATCTGATATCCATCAAAGATTCGTACATTTGTAATCGCCGTAATTTGTTCTAACGCAGCATTTTGATTTACTTTCTCCATTTTAATTCCTCCCAATGTGTTTGTGACTCAATACATCGAAGTATAACTATTAGGAATCTAACTGTCAATGATCTAATATTTATTTGACAAGCCTGTAGGATCACTGTATATTTTAGCTACTTACAATTAGATTCCTAACAATTATAGAGGGGACTTGGACGATCATGCATTCCCGAAAAGATACGCCTTATATGGATTTGTTTCAAATCATTGGTCTTAAGTTAAAGAAAAGAGCGGATGAGAGTATAAAAGAACTAGGATTAAGTTCTCAACAAGGGAAAGTAATCGATTATATTTATGAGAACCAAAATAATCATTTAATTCAAAAGGATCTTGCAGATCGGTTTCATCTGCGTGGGGCAAGCATTACAAGCATGCTTCAAGTTCTAGAGCAAAAAGGGTTCATCGAGCGTAAAATCCCGGTCAATAATGAACGGCAAAAAAATATATATGTATTACCAAAAGCGGTTGAATTAATTGAAGGTTTTAATGACTCATTCCAAAAAGTGGAGGATGAAATCGTTCAAGCCCTTGATGACGAGGAGAAGCAAGTCTTAAAGAAATTGCTAATCAGAATTAATGAACGCATTTAAAGAATAGGATTCCCGATGAGATTATGGAAGCATCTATAACAATAACATGTTGTATCTTTTTACTTTTATTTTGGTGGTTATTTAATATAGTCGCTACACTAACCCCAATGGATCCGTGACGGATTGTTTATAAAACTTTATAAAGCTATGGGCCACAATAGCCCAATAGAAAATTGAAGGCTGCCGAAATACGGATTCGGCGGCCTTCATAATGCTAACGGCGAACGTTAGTTCGGCCAACTATTAACACTTCTTTGTTTCCAACAAGTAAGTGTCATTCAGAGAAGCCTCTATATACTGGGAATGTACTGAGAAAAAAAATTTGTATATAAAGGGGTTCAAATCCCCTCGCCTACACCATCATCGTTAAAGCCAGCCGCAAGAGGCTGGCTTTTTTGCATGGAGCGAAGGTTTGTCGATTACCCCGAGGCGAATAAAGAAATGCGACACAAGAAACCGGCATGAAATAGTCGAGTTTTGTTTGGGGGAGCCCGCAGGGAAGCTATCGGTTAAAGAGATTATTTATCGAGAAACTAAAATCGGAGGAGAACATGCACGATTCTCCAGGCCGCTTTTTACCTGATTGTTTTGCAGTAGAGCCGCTATATGTTCCATGCCAAGTTGGAGTGATCGGGAGAATTTCTTAAGAGCAAATCCGCATAGTTAAAGAATTATTTAACTTTAAAAAATGATTTTGATCGTACGGTATACTGAAAAAATACCAATTCGCATTATATTTGTAATGTCATCTTTAGTAGGACTACAACTTCTTAAGATTTGACTTATGATGTCCTGAAGAGAATGGGGGAGGCTCTGCCTTTTACAGTTACGGGCAGCATTGCCTTTGGGTATGGATGATACCTTACAATGAAATAGGACAAAACAAAGAAACAAAGAAACAAAGAATTCGGGCTAAACCTTATAATTAGTATTTGACATTCTAAAGTAGCTTGAGCGGAAAGAAAGAGGGGAGCTGGAGAAGCGGAGCGTTCGCTTTTATTCCCAGATTTCACTCCCATAGGAGAAAGAATCAAGGAAATCTGGGAACGACAGTGATCGGAAGCCCACTCTTACCCGTAGCGGTATTTCAGCTATTCCTAAGATGATTTTTAATTTTGTATAGATTAATCCTAGTAGCGAAAAGGTTATGATGTATAATAATGTTAATAGTTAGGTGCGTTTATTAGTTTTCAACATAAGAGCCTTCATACTACATACTAAATAAAGAACGGAAGGAAGCGTTGCAACCGTGTTACATTCAAGACATAAGAACCTTTTCAAAAGAGGGGCTCTAATCGTAATTGGTATTTTATTGATTGCCTTCGCAATGTCCGAATCTAGCCAAGCGTCATTCGTTGATCCCATTGATCAAACATCGGATGCAGCAAATACGATCCCGAATTCGCATGGCGGATCAAAGGGAGTAGGACAAAGCTTTACTGCAGGTAAAACAGGGTGGTTGTACGATGTTGAGGCATTTATATGGAATTCGTCAGCTACTGAGCGAGAGATAAGCTTGACGATTCATGAAGATCAAGATATCAATGGGACAGTACTAGGCGTAGCGAAGGTAAGCAGTAGTATTGTGCCTAATTATCCGGGAGGCTGGATTCGGTTTACCTTTAACGATGGGATTTACATGGAGTCTAACAAGCAGTATACCATGATGATGGAGACAACCAACAATGATCCAAATCAAGTGCTCCAAGTAACTTGGAGCATATACCAACCTAGCTCATATGCCGGCGGCACTGCTTATTATAGCGGAATTTGGAGTCATTCTAATTATGATTTTGCTTTCAGGACGTATGTAGCTTCCCAGCAAAGGGACTATTCGACCTCATTGCAGATGGAACAGCTTACAACAACTTATGGGGATACTGAGGAGATTAAAGCAACATTGCTTGATGCGCAGAATCAAGCAGTAGTGAATAAAAGAGTCACATTTTCCCTGGATGGAGCCGTTCTTGGTTCATCTAATACGAATGGAAATGGTGAAGCAGTATTTAGCTATTCGGTTAATACGGCAATAGGGAATCATACGCTAACAGCGGAATTCGCTGGAGACCCTACCCATCTTACTTCGAGTGACTCTGTTATGATGAGGGTCGATAAGAGGCCGCTTGCAGTAACCGCAAATAATGCGACGCGTGAATACGGAACGAGCAATCCGGTATTTACAGGAACGGTAACGGGTGGTTTGTCGTCAGATGGCCTTACAGCAACGTACGCAACGAGTGCTGACCAAACAAGTGATGTAGGGGGCTATGCGATTGAAGCCACGCTGGTTGATCCGAATAATAAGCTAGGGAATTACGAGGTAACGAAAACCGCAGGCAGTCTATCTGTTACGAAAGCGGCCCTTACAGTAACGGCAAATGATGCGACGCGTGAATACGGAACGAGCAATCCTGTTTTCACAGGGGCAATAACAGGCGCTTTGTCCTCGGACGGCCTTACAGCAACGTACGCAACGAGTGCTGACCAAACAAGTGATGTAGGGAGCTATGCGATTGAAGCCACGCTGGTTGATCCTAATAATAAGCTAGGGAATTACGAGGTAACGAAAACCGCAGGCAGTCTATCTGTTACGAAAGCGGCCCTTACA
>NZ_JBWDNK010000026.1:0-55978 GCF_056269165.1 Paenibacillus sp. J22R232
ATCGGTCGAGGGCTTATCCTAAACACGTTTGCCGTGACCCATACATCCGGTAGACAGCAGCAGTAAAGGTTCAGCAAACCTGATCTTTCGTATCCAGTTTTCAGGGCGTAATGTTCTGACTTTGCAAGCGTCCCCGAGCGCTGCATCGACAATGATTCGGGGGACAAGCGTGGCGGTGTAGCTCAGCTGGCTAGAGCGTACGGTTCATACCCGTGAGGTCGGGGGTTCGATCCCCTTCGCCGCTACCATTACCTTTTTACCGTAATATATGGAGGATTAGCTCAGCTGGGAGAGCATCTGCCTTACAAGCAGAGGGTCGGCGGTTCGATCCCGTCATCCTCCACCATATTTACTTATTCGGTTCGAGACCGAATCCACTTGGAGCTGTGGTGTAGTGGCCCAACATGCCTGCCTGTCACGCAGGAGACCGCGGGTTCGAATCCCGTCAGCTCCGCCATTTTTCTTTAAAGTAAGGCTCGGTAGCTCAGTCGGTAGAGCAGAGGACTGAAAATCCTCGTGTCGGCGGTTCGATTCCGTCCCGAGCCACCACTTTATTTTCCGTTTAACGGGAAATAATGAATAGCATGGAGGATTAGTGAAGTGGCTAAACACGGCAGACTGTAAATCTGCTCTCTTCGAGTTCGGTGGTTCGAATCCATCATCCTCCACCAGTTTTTTTACATCATGAGTCATTAGCTCAGTTGGTAGAGCACCTGACTTTTAATCAGGGTGTCGTAGGTTCGAATCCTACATGACTCACCATTTTTTTAAAACAACCATCGCAACCGATGATCTTATGATCTTCGGTTTTTTTGATTTCATAGCCGAAAAAGGTGGACACCGAGGCGATTAAGCCTGCTGGGTGTCCACCTTTTGTCATGCAATCATACATTTATGCCGATCAATGATTTATTTATGACGAAGCTCAAGCTCGCGTGCCAACTCGTTTACTGTTTCATTAAGACGCAGCGTTAGCTCTTCATTAATCTCGAATACGGGGGCTTCATTCGGCTCCTGCGTACGGTTGATTTGCGAATCAACAGCGTATACGCCGCTAACATAAATTTTGGCGCCCATGGATGCAAGCACGGGCTTAAGGGAATAGTCAATAGAGAGAAGATGCGCGATCGTGCCGCCAATAAACAGCGGAGCAATAATTTTGTTATCGAGACCTTTTTGAGGAAGAAGATCCAGGAACGTTTTTAGAACGCCTGTAAATGATGCCTTATATACGGGACTTGCGATAATAACAGCATCTGCATTTGCAACAAGCTGGTTCGCCTCCACAATGGCTGGGCTGCCGAAACGGGCATGAATAAGATCCTCAGCCGGCAGGGATACAACGGTAATCGTATCGACTGTCAGGTTGTGTTCTTTGAGTTGCCGTTCGACGTACTGGGTAATTCCGTTCAAACGTGATGAAGCATTCGGACTTCCGGAGATAATAACAATGTTCGGCATAGGTAGGCTCCTCTTTGATAAGTTCAATATTAAAATACATTAATCCGATAAGTAAACTTTGGATAAATTCTATCACGAATGCGGGCAACGGTCAAACGGACAAAAAACGGTTTCTTGTATTTTATCGGTATAAGGGAACAATGTATATACGGATTCAAATTATAGATAAAGGGGTAGTTGCAATGATATACGGAATAGCGGCTTTTATTAGCTTTGCGATTGTGTTTGCAAGCGTACCACCGCTTCGGATTCTTGCGCTGCGCCTGGGCTTTGTTGACCGTCCTACTCAAAGGAAAATACATAATAAGCCGATTCCACTTATGGGTGGAGCGGCTATTTTCGTTGGCTGCGTGATTGCCATGTTTGCATGCATTGGATTTACCCCGCTAACATGGACCATTGTCTCTGGAGGTACTGTCCTTGTCATTGTAGGTCTTCTTGATGATGCCTCAAAAGCGAAAGGAAAAGAGTTCCCCGTATGGCCACGCGTCATCCTTTATTTGGGTGCAGCGTCGATTCCGACTTTATTTCATATCCATATCGCAGGAATTGCAAATCCATTTACAGGTTTGTTTGTTTCCTTTCCGGATTGGCTGTCTTGGCTGACAACGATGATATGGGTATTCGCTTTAATCAATATGATTAATTTTATCGATGGTGTTGATGGTCTTGCTTCAGGAGTGTGCACGCTATCAGCGCTTACGCTGTTGATTGTTGCTCTAATTAAAGGACAGCCCAGCACAGCCATTCTTGCCATCATTGTGGCGGGAGCCTGCTTTGGCTTTCTTGTACATAATTTCTATCCGGCGCGAATATTCATGGGCGATGCGGGCGCCACCTTTCTGGGATTCACGTTAGCGGTTATCGCGGTAGACGGTACGTTTAAAAAAGCGACCTTCATTACGCTCCTTGTTCCGCTTCTTGCGCTTGGCCTGCCTATATTCGATACGATTTACGTCATGATGCGGAGACTTATAAGCGGTAAAGGCCTGCACCGTGCAGATAAGCTGCATACGCATCACCTTTTAATGAAATGGGGACTCAGCCAGGTGCAGACTGTTTCATTCCTTTATTTGATCGCGGCGCTGTTTGCGCTGCTCTCCATCATTCTTTTACTTGCGATAAGCTGAATTAAACAAGCCTATGTGGTACAATGACGGAAAAAAGCGATATTCTAACGAAATGTTGAAAAAGCTTTTTTACATTAATCCGCTTATATGGAGCTGCTAATCATCATTCGCGCGGCTTCCTGCATCATGGGGATGCCGCATAGCCGCTAACGCTTGTGGAGATTGGAGATAGAGAAATGAGCACGACAGACTGGTTGAAGCCACTGGAGCACATTTTGAACTGTCCGGTACATGCTGTTTCGAGATCGATAGCGGAGTGGAATGATCTAATAAGCAACGCTGACGAGCTGTGGTTAGGCGAGCACTCGGCACCTTCACCCATAGAAGGCCAGCGCGTAGAGAAGGATAATAAAACGTGGATCGTTATTTCATCTAATGAATATGAGGTAAACCTGCTTGAATTGGAAGGCTCTGCGCTTCAAGCTACGGAGAAGGAACTGATTAGCTGGACATTGCAGTTGAATAGGGGAACGGTGGCTGAGAAGAGAAGCGCGGCGCTCTCGGAGACGGAAAGACAGGCAATCAAGCTTAGCGAATGGATTCAAAAGCAATTGGAAGCAGATGAACCTGCTTATTCACTACCCGATCATTTAACGGTTGGCAGCCGGCTGTTTAATGAGATGATTCCTTTTTTGCTCGTTACCGAGCAGCCTGGCACGCAGCAAGCTACTTATGCCGATCTGGAGAAGCTGCTTCGCTCCTTTATGTCGGATGACATTTTACTGATTCCGCTTAAAAGCCAGGAATGGCTTATTTGGGGTTCTATGTCATTGCTAAGAGACGAGGATTCTGACGCTTTCGAGGAGCAGGAGGAGGAATCCCTTGAGGAGAGTCTCGCTTCAATCGGTTTTGGGCTGCATGAGATGCTTGCCAGCGAGTGGATCGGAGAATGCCATTTAGCTGTCGCCCACCCGGCGTCTCCGGCTAAAGGCATCATTGAAACGACAATGCTGTTAAGGGAAACGATTAATCTAGGCCGAAAATTCCATGTAGGCAGGAACATTCATTTGCCATGGATGCTGCAGCTGGAGCGCTTATTGAATGCGATCCCTGAGCTTCAGCGCGCCAAATATTTGGAGCAGTCTCTAAAAAGAGCAGATTTGTTCGTGGAGTCTGAAATGCTGAGCACGCTTGAGACATTTTTTACGCTCGATTGCAATGTCAGTGAAACGGCTAAGAAATTATACATTCACCGCAATACGTTATTATATCGCTTGGATAAGCTTAAACAGGAAACGGGACTCGATGTGCGACAGTTCAGAGATGCCGTTCTAGTCAAAATTATATTGCTATTGTACAAAGTTACGAAAAGAAATTAGTTTTTTTGTAAAGTATGTGCATAGTCACAAGCTCCTCGGTGGGATAAGATATAGGCATATCGAAATTTCTTTCTAGGGGGAAAATTATCATGGCAGGCGTACGTTTAGAAGGCATTTACAAAAAATACCCGGGTACTGACAAAGCATCGGTTACTGACGTTAACTTAGATATTAAAGACAAAGAGTTTCTCGTATTGGTCGGACCATCAGGTTGCGGTAAATCGACAACTCTTCGTATGATTGCAGGCCTTGAAGAAATTTCGGAAGGCAAATTGTTCATCGGCGACCGCCTTGTGAATGACGTTGCTCCTAAAGACCGCGACATCGCGATGGTATTCCAATCCTACGCGTTGTACCCGCACATGAACGTATACCAAAACATGGCCTTCGGCCTTAAACTTCGTAAATTCAAAAAAGCAGACATCGACAAACGCGTTCGTGAAGCTGCTAAAATTCTAGATATCGAGCATTTGCTTGACCGTAAGCCAAAAGCGCTTTCCGGTGGTCAACGTCAACGTGTCGCTCTAGGGCGCGCAATCGTTCGTGAGCCGCAAGTATTCTTGATGGATGAGCCGCTTTCCAACTTGGACGCGAAACTTCGTGGACAAATGCGCGCGGAAATCAGCAAGCTTACAAAACGTCTTGAAACAACAACAATCTATGTAACGCATGACCAAATCGAAGCAATGACAATGGGTGACCGTATCGTTGTTATGAAAGACGGTTTCATTCAACAAACGGCTTCTCCAGAAGAGCTTTACAACCACCCAGTAAACATCTTCGTAGCGGGCTTTATCGGCGCTCCTTCGATGAACTTCATCAGTGGTTCCCTGACAGAACAAGGCGGCGCGCTTCGCTTCAAAGCAAGCGGCGTAGACGTAGTTGTTCCTGAAGGCAAAGCGGCATCGCTTCGCTCAAAAGGTTACATCGGCAAAGAAGTCGTTCTGGGTATTCGTCCAGAGGATCTTCATGAAGAGCCAGTTTTCCTTGAAGCTTCTCCGCAAACGATCGTTAACGCGAACGTGGAAGTTGCAGAAAACCTTGGTCACGAAATGTACCTATACCTGAACGGTATCGGCACTGACACGGTTATCGCTCGTGTAGACGGCCGCTCTGGTCTACGTGACGGCACAAGCGTTAAGCTTGCGCTTGACATGAACAAAGTACATTTGTTCGACAAAGCTACTGAACTTAACATTTTCGAAGCTTAATAAATAGTATGGAGAAAGAACGGTCGGACTATCCGGCTGTTCTTTTTTTTGTCTTGCTAGAAATCGGCGCAGGCAAGCGGAGCAAACGTTGCGTTCGAAGACGTTTTCCTTTACGATGAAGACATTGGAAAAAAGCATACATACACTTACGCAGTTGTCATATGAGGGAGGCTAGAGCGATGCCGAAGAAAGTGAAAGTATCTGAGCTCGTCAAGCAGTTTCAGCTTGAAATTATTGCTGGCGAGGATGGGATGAAGCGTGCAATCACGGTAGATGATTTATATCGCCCGGGTCTAGAAATGGCTGGTTATTTCCATTACCATCCGAGTGAGCGCGTTCAGCTGCTGGGCAGGACGGAAATCTCGTTTTTGAATATGCTTGGAAGCGAAGAGCGGAAAGACCGAATGGTTCGGCTTTGTAACGAGGATACGCCTTGCATCATCCTGACTAGAGGACTAGAAGCGCCTCACGAGCTCGTAGAACAATGCAACGAAATTCAAATTCCGCTCCTCCGCAGCCAGATTGCGACAACTATTCTCTCAAGCCGAATCACGGATTTTCTCGAAAGAAAGCTAGCGCCCACGGCTACTATCCACGGAGTGCTTGTTGACGTATATGGCGTAGGCATGCTTATTACGGGCGGTAGCGGCATCGGTAAAAGTGAAACGGCGCTGGAGCTTGTTAAACGCGGACATCGCCTGGTCGCTGATGATGCGGTAGAGCTCATGCAAACCTCCGACTCACAGCTGCATGGCAGTGCACCGGAGCTTATCAGGCATCTGCTTGAGATTAGAGGCCTCGGCATCATTAATGTCATGACTTTATTCGGAGCAGGCGCGGTACGGACGCAGAAGCGCATTGGCCTTGTCATCAAGCTGGAAAACTGGCAGCAGGACAAGCAATATGACCGCTTAGGCCTAGACGAGGAAACAACTCGCATTATCGACACCGATGTCCCGCTTGTGACGGTACCCGTACGTCCCGGACGGAACTTAGCGGTTATTATCGAGGTAGCAGCCATGAATTTCCGGCTGAAACGGATGGGCTACAATGCCGCGCTGCAGTTCACGAATAAACTAACGGAAACGATTGCCGACGATATGGATGAATATGATTGAACCTAAAGGGGATATAAAAGAATGAAGACATTGTTATTGAATCCAATCGCCTTCAGCCTAGGATCAATTGAAGTGCATTGGTACGGCATTATTCTAGGAACAGCAGCTCTCGTTGGGTTGCTGCTCGCCGTGCAAGAAGGCAAGCGCTTCGGCATTAAACCTGATCTGTTTATGGATCTGCTGCTTCTAGGCGTTCCCTCTGCGATCATTGGCGCACGGATTTATTACGTAGCGTTCAAATGGGATGATTACAAAGGCAATTTGATTGACGTCTTTAAAATTTGGAATGGCGGAATCGCCATCTACGGAGCCATTATCGGAGCCTTTATTTGCGGCTTCTTTTATTTCCGCTACAAAGGCTACAAGTTCTGGCGACTTGTCGATATCACGATTCCGGGCATGCTTGTCGGACAAATGATCGGACGCTGGGGCAACTTCATGAACCAAGAGGCTTACGGTGGTGAGGTAAGTGAAGACTTCCTGCGTAATACGCTTCATCTGCCATCTTTTATCGTAGATCAAATGCTCGTTGAAGGCGTATATCGTCATCCTGCGTTTTTATATGAATCCATATGGAGCTTGGTCGGGCTTATTGTGTTGTTCGTTTTGCGCCGTCAACGGTTTTTGCGCGCGGGCGAGCTGACAGCTACGTACTTCATCTGGTATTCCATCGGCCGTTTCTTCATTGAAGCGCTTCGTACCGACAGCTTGGCATTTAGAGGGCCATCATGGCTTGCTTCGTTTATCAATGGACTATGGACGCCGATGGAAGTCTTATTCAAACAGGGTTATCTGGATCCGGCTTATGGAAATATTAGAATTTCGCAGGCACTTGCTTTGATTCTTATTGTAGGAGCTGTCCTATTCATCATTATACGGAGGAAGAAAGGTTATGCTTCCGCTTATTATCTCGATCCGGTTACCACAAGCAAACCAGAGCGCAACGGTGGCAATGACGCAACGATCTCAAGCATTGCCGATTCTACAGGTGCTAAAAAAGAAAATGACGACAGTAAACCTTAAGCGTAATTCAAGGAGGCATTAACATGACGAGCATGATCAAAACGATGCTGTTCGATCTGGACGGCACCATTATCGACACCAATGAGCTCATCATCCGCTCGTTCATAGAATCACTGCAGGGCATAACGGCTGAAGGCTTCGGCAGGGAGCATATTATTCCAAGCATGGGTCAACCGCTAACCGACCAGATGAAGCTTTTTTCGGGCTTAGATGATGTTACTCATTTAGTAGCAGCTTACCGTGAGGTGAATTTGCGGCTTCATGATGAATATGTGAAGCCATTCTCCTATGTGAACGAGGTCATTGAGCGTTTGCATAAACAAGGGATTCAAATTGGCGTCGTTACGACCAAAATGAGGTTAACGACAGAGCGCGGCTTGAAATACGTTGGCTTGTATGACTATGTGGATGCCATCGTCACAATCGACGATGTCGTTAATCCGAAGCCGCATGCAGAACCAGTCAGCAAGGCTATTGGTTTGCTCGGTGCCGATCCTGCGACTACCATGATGGTAGGCGACAGCACCGTAGACATCGAATCTGCTCTTGCTGCGGGTGCTCTGGCGATAGGAGTAGCTTGGTCATTGAAAGGCGAGCAGAAGCTGAAGGAAGCAGGCGCGCATGCTGTCATCCATGACATGCGCGATCTTTATTCATATGCAGGAATGGAGCGGGAGACGCTTGCGCAAAGTTGATCGGTATCCAGTGGAAGGACCAAACGCGCTGTGGCAGGTGTATACGACAGTAAGCCGAATTAAATCGGTTCGTAACTTTATCTTTATCCAGCTCGCGCGATATTGCCCCGTCCTTCCCCTTAAAAATTGGATTTACCGCCGAGTGCTCGGTATGAAAGTTGGCGAGCATACCGCTTTTGCGTTGATGGTTATGGTAGATGTTTTCTTCCCAGAACGCATATCGGTTGGCAATAATACAATTATCGGATATAATACAACAATTCTGACTCATGAGTATTTGATCAAGGAATACCGCTTGGGCAATGTTTCCATCGGCTCCCATGTGATGATAGGCGCCAATACGACGATATTGCCAGGCGTTACGATCGGCGATCACGCAGTGGTGGCGGCAGGCTCTGTCGTTCATAAGGATGTCCCTGCTTATGCGTTTGTAGGAGGCAATCCGATGCGTGAGATCAAACGGAATGATATCGTAATGCCGAGCGATTATGACGAGAGTGCGCGCAATTTATTGAACTAATGAGCCTTGAAAAGCTTCGTCCGCGCGAGCTCGTCTCGCAGCCGGACGAGGCTTTATTTTTGGGGGATTACATTGCCCTTATCCGGTTGACGGAAATAAGTCATTCATGCTAATATTACGACTAGACCCTTTAATTTGTTAGCATGGTAACATGGTATCGCTTTAAACTACTAAAGTAAACGAAGGTGAACTTATATGTCTAAACCAAAAGTGTTCGAGAAGCCGATAGGCGTTAAAGATTATTTACCAGGCGCAGTTGCTAAGCTGCGCCATATTGAACGTGACGTACTGGCCTGCATGCAGAGCTGGGGCTACGAGCAGATTATAACGCCAACGATGGAATATTACGATACGGTAGGTGTTGCAAGCTCGACCTCGGATCAGAAGCTGTTCAAGCTTCTTAATAACCGTGGTACGACACTTGTTTTACGCTCCGATATGACGGCGCCGATCGCTCGCGTCGTGTCATCCTTATTGAAACAAGCGGATTTCCCGCAACGCTTGTCTTACCATTCGAATGTGTTCCGGGCCATCGAAGAGGAAGCTGGCCGTGAGGCGGAGTTTTTTCAAACGGGCGTGGAGCTTGTGGGCGATTCTTCGGCGGAGGCAGATGCAGAGGTCGTCGCACTGGCTATCGCTTCGCTTAAGGCTGCTGGCGTGGATCGTTTCAAAATTGCGATCGGGCATGTCGGTTTTCTTAACGGTTTAATGGAGGAGTCGCTTCCAGGACGCAAGGATGCCCAAGAGCAGCTGAAGGGCTGCTTGCTTGGACGGGACTTTGTAGGTTATCGGGAACAGCTGCGCAAGCTTGCTCTCGAAGAGACGGTGCAGCAAGAGCTTGAAGGCGTGCTGCGGCTGCGCGGCGGTCAGGAAATATGCGAGCAGGCGCTGCAGCTTAATGTAGATGAGCACGCTCGCGCATCTATTAGCCATTTGTGCGAGATTTGGGATGTTTTGAAGGCGTACGGCGTGTGTGAGCATGTGCTTATCGACCTGACGATGATTGGTGATTTTTCTTATTATACGGGTATGACCTTTGAAGGTTATGCCGCGGATTTGGGATTCCCAGTCGTAAGCGGCGGCCGTTACGACAATCTGCTTGCTCAGTTCGGCAGACCGGCTCCTGCAACGGGCTTTGCTCTTAAGACGACGCGTATTCTGGAGCTGCTTGGAGACAAAGCAGAGAATGAGATTGAGCGGACGCTCGTAGTCTACAACTCGGACGGCCGCGGAGAAGCGCTTGTCAAAGCGCAGGAGCTGCGTGCAGAGGGCGTTAACGTCGTAACGGAACGTTTAAATGAAGCAAGCAGCGCATTGGATCAAGCAAGGAGCCTGAAACAGAACTCTTTCACCTATAAAGGCGTAGCGTACACAGCATTGCTGTCGTATGACGGAAACGGAATTAAAGGAGGCAGCGCCACATGAGCGGACAGACAAAGGATATTTTGAAGGTGGCGATGCCGAAGGGCCGGATCTATAAGGTGGCATCGAAGCTGTTCCGTGAAGCCGGATTGCCGATCCCGAGCGACTTCGACGACACTCGCAAGCTGATTATTGAGCTACCTGAGGTGGGAATGGAATTCATCATGGCGAAGCCGGTGGACGTTCCAACCTATGTCGAATACGGCGTGGCGGATATCGGCATCGTCGGCAAGGATGTGCTAATGGAAGAAAATAAGGACGTTTACGAGCTGCTTGATCTGGGAATCGCCAAGTGCCGGATGTCCGTGATCGGTTTGCCAGATTGGAAGCCAACCATGAATCCTCGCGTTGCGACCAAGTATCCAAGCGTAGCTTCTGCGTATTTCAGGGAGCTTGGGCAGCAGGTAGAGGTCATTAAGCTGAATGGCTCGATTGAGCTGGCACCGATGATCGGCCTTGCCGATCGCATAGTCGATATGGTGGAAACGGGCCAAACGCTTCGTGAAAACGGGCTTGTGGAGATGGAATCCATCTTCGGCATCACTAGCCGCTTGATTGCGAACCGGGTAAGCTACCGGATGAAAAACGAAGTGATTCAAGGCTTGTGCGATCGCCTGCAGGCGACGTTGGCTAAACGGGAATAAGCGAGTATTAGGCGCTATGAGGAATATAAGGCTTTGTGCGTAAGAAGAGTGAAGTGCGGGCTTGGCGCTATGAGCAATATAGGGCTTTGATGAGCGTGGAAGCGAGAAGTGCGAGCTTGGCGCTGCGAGTGATATCGAGCTTTGAGCGTAAGAAGAGTGAAGTGCGAGCTTGGCGTTATGAGCAATATAGGGCTTTGAGCGTAAGAAGAGTGAAGTGTGAGCTTGGCGCTGCGAGTGATATCGAGCTTTGAGCGTAGAAGAGTGAAGTGCGAGCTTGGCGCTGTGAGCAATATAGGGCTTTGATGAGCGTAGAAGAGTGAAGTGCGAGCTTGGCGCTGCGAGTGATATCGAGCTTTGAGCGTAAGAAAAGTGAAGTGTGAGCTTGGCGCTGTGAGTGATATCGAGCTTTGAGCGTAGAAGAGTGAAGTGCGAGCTTGGCGCTGTGAGTGATATCGAGCTTTGAGCCTAAGAAAAATGAAGTGCGAGCTTGGCGCTATGAGCAATATAGGGC
This sequence comes from Paenibacillus sp. J22R232, assembly GCF_056269165.1. Taxonomy (NCBI): domain Bacteria; kingdom Bacillati; phylum Bacillota; class Bacilli; order Caryophanales; family Paenibacillaceae; genus Paenibacillus; species Paenibacillus sp. J22R232. Next base: position 11,055 of record NZ_JBWDNK010000026.1, read on the forward strand.
TTTGAGCGTAGAAGAGTGAAGTGTGAGCTTGGCGCCCTAAGCAATATTAGGCAATGAAGTCGTATGAGAGTAAGAGGAAGGAGTGGATAATATGCGTATTATGCGTGCAGAGGAGTTTGGATTGAAGCGCGAAGTGGAGTATGGAACTCCTGAGCAAAATGAATCGGCCTTGAGGATCGTCGCAGACGTAAAGGCCGAGGGGGATGCAGCGCTGCTGAGGTATACGGAGCAGCATGACCGGGTTAAGCTGGACGCGGCATCGCTGCGCGTGACGCAGGAGGAGATTCAGTCGGCGTACGCGAAGGTCGACGCCGACTTCCTTGCGGCGATTCGCGAAGCGGCCGTGAATGTGCGGGTGTTCCACGAGAAGCAAATGCGGACCTCGTGGATGGACCTGCAGCAGGACGGAACGCTGCTCGGGCAGATCATGCGACCGCTGAAGCGGGTCGGCGTATACGTGCCCGGAGGCAAGGCGGCTTATCCGTCGTCCGTGCTGATGAATGTGATTCCGGCACAGGTAGCCGGCGTGCCGGAGATTGTCATGGTGACGCCGCCTGCAACCGGCGGCACTGCAGGTATCGACCCGTATATTCTCGTTGCCGCCGCGGAGGCCGGCGTCAAGGAGATGTACCGGGTCGGCGGGGCTCAGGCCATTGCCGCGCTTGCGTACGGCACGGCCAGCATTGCTCCGGTCGATAAAATATGCGGACCGGGCAACATTTACGTGGCGCTGGCTAAGCGCGCCGTATTCGGTGCCGTCGATATCGATAGCATCGCCGGGCCAAGTGAAATCGTCGTGCTTGCCGACGATTCAGCCGATCCTGCGTACGTAGCCGCGGATCTGTTGTCGCAGGCCGAGCACGATGAGATGGCGTCGGCGATACTCGTTACGCCGTCGCAGCAGCTTGCTGAGGCCGTTGCCGCGGAAGTGGAGCGTCAGCTTTCCACGCTGCCGCGCCAGGACATCGCGCGCAGCTCAATAGACAGCTATGGCGCCGTGCTGCTCGTCGATTCGCTGGAAGCAGGTATCGACGTCGTCAATCAGCTAGCGCCCGAGCATCTTGAGGTGCTGACGGTTGATCCTATGCGCCTACTTGGCTATATCCAGAACGCAGGGGCGATTTTCCTCGGGCCATATAGCTCGGAGCCGGTTGGGGATTATTTTGCAGGACCGAATCACATCATCCCGACGAACGGTACAGCCCGGTTCTCTTCCCCAGTGAATGTGGATGACTTTTTGAAGAAATCGAGCCTTATCTATTACAGCAAGCAAGCGCTCTTAGCCAATGGCGAGAAAATCATGACTCTGGCGCGCCATGAAGGACTTGAGGGACACGCTCGCGCCATTGAGATTCGTTTAGAGAAAGAGCGCGAATAATAAACAATAAGTCAGTCATCAATTAATGCATACTTCCTCGGACGTATGATGGGGAGCAGCTTATGAGATAGATCCCTGTGGCACCGTCTCACCGTTATTAAATGTGCGGGCTTGTTAGTGAATGGGGTACTTAACTAGATGATGTTTGACTTGTGCATGCACCTAGACTTGTACGGTGCTTGCAATTGACTTTAGTGGTACATGTACTTTAGTAGCATTTACTTAAAATCCGACCATAGTGAATGACTTTGCACTATTAGTTACGTTGCAGAAAGTACAATGAAAACCTGACATGACATGGAGTTTAAGGAGCTACATTGCATTTACTGCAATAGAAACGAACTCTAAAGCAGGAAACCAGCAGAAATAGTGAATTCTATTGCACAAACTGCAATGTAGCACTCGAAGGCTAGCAACAAACTGGTTTCTACTGCACAAACTGCAGCGTAGCATTCTAATGGTAGCAACAAAGTGGTTTCTATTGCACAAACTGCAACGTAGTAAAGGAAAGTTATTAGCAAAGTGGTCACTAGTTCACAATCATTTTCTTGAAACTCGACCATAGTGAATGATTTTGCACTATTAGTTACGTTGCAGAAAGTGCAATGAAAACCTGACATGACATGAGTTTAAGGAACTACATTGCATTTACTGCAATAGAAACGAACTCTAAAGCAGGAAACCAGCAGAAATAGTGAATTCTATTGCACAAACTGCAACGTAGCTCCAGAAAGCTAAAAGAGAAGTGAATTCTATTGCACAAACTGCAATGTAGCCTCGAATAGTAGCAGTAAAATCGTTTCTGTTCAAAATCTGCAATGTAGCATCAGAAAGCTATTATCAAACGGTTTCTACTACACAAGCTAAAACATAGCACCTGCAAGCTAACTTAACATCGAACAAAATACTTAAATCAACATCTAAACTAAACCTAACGCAGGAAGAAGGAATGAAAGTGTCAGAAAATCGGGTACGCGAAGCATCGGTAGCACGCAAGACGAATGAGACGGATATTAAGCTTACATTTGCAGTAGACGGAACGGGAGAAACGAAAATCGAAACGGACGTGCCGTTCCTGAACCATATGCTTGATTTGTTTACAAAGCATGGCCAGTTCAACCTGGAGCTCGAAGCACGCGGAGATATCGACATAGACGATCACCACACGGTAGAGGATATCGGCATTTGCATCGGCCAGACGCTTCGCGAGGCGCTGGGCGACAAACGCGGGATCAAGCGTTATGCCAGCGTATTCGTGCCAATGGATGAGGCGCTTGCGCAGGTTATTATCGACGTGAGCAACCGACCGCATTTCGAATACCGTGCGGAGTATCCATCTGCGCAGGTAGGCAGCTTCTCTACGGAGCTTGTCCATGAGTTTCTTTGGAAGCTGGCGCTAGAGTCCCGCATAACGCTCCATGTCATTGTGCACTACGGCAAAAACACGCATCACATGATCGAGGCGGTATTTAAAGCGCTTGGACGTGCGCTGGATGAAGCGACGAGCATTGACCCGCGCGTGCAAGGAGTACCTTCGACGAAGGGAGTGCTATAGCATGATCGCAATTATCGATTACGGCATGGGCAATCTGCACAGCGTAAGCAAAGCGGTAGAGCGTCTGGGCTATGAGGCGGTCATTACCGATGACCCGGCCACAATCGCTGCCGCAGCAGGGGCAATCCTGCCGGGCGTGGGGGCTTTCGGCGATGCGATGCAGAATCTGCGTGAGACGAAGCTTGACGAGGTGGCGAAAGCATACGCTGCATCAGGGAAGCCGATGCTGGGCATTTGCCTCGGCATGCAGCTGCTATTCACTGCAAGCGAGGAATACGGATTGCATGAAGGACTGAATCTTTTGCCTGGGAAGGTCGTGCGTTTCGAGGGTGATTACAAAATTCCGCATATGGGCTGGAACAAGCTGTCTTTCCTTCAAGGGCAATCGCCGCTATTCAACGGTTTGGCTGAAGGCCATGTCTATTTTGTTCACTCCTTCCATGCGAAGGTAGAGCAGGCCTCCGATCTGCTTGCGACTACGGACTATTACCAGCAAGTAACGGCAATTGTCGGCCGCGGCAACGTTTTCGGCATGCAGTTCCATCCCGAAAAAAGCGGAGATCTGGGCATGCAGCTGCTAGGAAGCTTTCTTGCGCTAACGAAAGGCGAGAAGTCATAATTTTGTTATTTATTTGATGGACGATATAGATGAAGCCCGTTTAACGGGAACAAAGGAGAGGGAAACATGCTGGCAAAGCGTATTATTCCATGCCTAGACGTGAAGGATGGCCGCGTTGTGAAAGGCGTGAACTTCGTAAACCTGCGCGATGCCGGAGATCCCGTCGAGCTTGCGGCTACCTATGACAAGGAAGGCGCGGATGAGCTTGTTTTTTTGGACATCTCGGCTTCGGTGGAAGGCCGCGCAACGATGATCGAGGTCGTCAAACGGACGGCTGGCGAAATTACGATTCCGTTCACGGTAGGCGGAGGCATCTCCCATGTCGATGACATGAAGCGGCTGCTGCGTGCGGGCGCTGACAAAATCGGAATCAACACGGCCGCTGTCGTTAATCCCGCGCTTGTGCAGGAGGGCTCGCGCAAATTCGGATCGCAGTGCATTGTGGTTGCCATTGACGCAAAGTTTAACGCGGAGTGGGGCGAGTGGGAAGTTTATACGCATGGCGGCCGCAAAACAACGGGCATCAAAGCTTTAGAATGGGCGCGCGAGGTAGAACGTCTGGGAGCGGGTGAAATTCTGCTGACGAGCATGGATGCCGACGGAACGAAGGATGGCTTCGATATTAAGCTGACCAAAGCGGTTTCGAATTCGCTAGGCATTCCGGTTATCGCCTCAGGCGGAGCGGGAAGAATCGAGCATTTCAACGATGTATTCAAGCAAGCTAATGCGGATGCGGCGCTTGCAGCAACGATTTTCCACTATAAAGAAATGACGATCCGTGAAGTGAAAGACGATTTGCGGTTAAAGGGAGTAGAAGTACGATGACGGAATCCAATTCAAACGATTTGAGCTCAAGCATTAAATGGGACGAAGCGGGGCTCGTTCCTGCAATCGTGCAGGATGCACAAAGCAAAGAAGTGCTTATGATGGCATACATGAGCAAGGAGTCGCTGCAGCTTTCGGTAGAATCGGGCGTCACTTGGTTCTGGAGCCGATCGCGCAATGAGCTGTGGAATAAAGGCGCGACAAGCGGACATACGCAGCGTATCATCTCCATGGCTTATGATTGCGATGGCGACACGCTTCTGGTTAAAGTAGACCAAAAAGGCCCAGCCTGCCATACGGGCCGCTACAGCTGCTTCTTCAACAATGTTGAGGTGAATGGGAACAAGGCAGCTTCCACAAGCAATGCAGCGCCGACCGTGGACCGCTTCGGCACGCTGGGGCAGCTGGAAGGCACGATAGCAGAACGTTATGCAGAACGCCCTGAGGGCTCTTATACGTCTTATTTGTTTGACAAAGGCGTGGACAAAATTTTGAAGAAGGTCGGCGAGGAAGCATCCGAAGTCATTATCGCCGCCAAAAACAAAGATAACGACGAACTGAGAAGCGAAGTCGGCGATCTGATTTTCCATTTGATGGTGCTGCTTCGCGAGAGAGGGCTGCCGCTTGATGATGTAATCAGCGAAATCCATAGCCGCCATGGTAAAAAGACAACGAACAAAATGAGATAGCGACCGCTTATCTCCAAATTGCGATAGAAAGGCCGGTACGCACATGTTTATCGATTACCATACCCATCATGCCCGCTGCGGCCACGCCGTAGGCGAGCTGGAGGAATACGTACGGAAGGGAATAGAGATCGGACTCGTGCAGCTCGGCCTTTCCGACCATATGCCGCTGCTCCACGTTGATCCTGCATCTTATTATCCAGAGATGGCCATGGCTATGGATGAACTGCCCCGTTACGTAGAGGAGTGCCTAGAGCTTAAGGAAAAGTACAAGGGACAGATCGACATTCGGGTAGGCCTGGAGGGCGATTTTATCGAGGGCTGCGAGGAGCAGATCGAAGCGATCGTCAAAGCTTACCCTTGGGATTACGTCATTGGCTCCGTTCACTTTCTAGGCGAATGGGATATTACCGATTTCCGGCAAACGGCAGGATGGGAAGGCCGTGACCGCATGGCGGTTTACGAGCAGTATTACGCAGCTGTAGGAAAAGCGGCGGCGAGCGGCTTTTATGATTACATTGGGCATATTGACGTGATCAAACGCTTCGGCTTCAAGCCGGAGGAGGATGTGACCCATTTGGAGAATGCGGCGCTTCAAGCGGTCAAGCGGAGCGGGATGGCCATTGAGCTTAACGCATCGGGACTGCGCACGCCTGCCGCAGAAATGTTTCCAAGCCGCAGGATGCTCGAATATGCGCTTGAGTTAGGCATTCCGCTCACCGTAGGATCGGATGCCCATCAGCCTGAAAGGCTGGGCCAATACTTGGATCAAGCCTACTCCGTACTGAGAGAAGTTGGATATAAGCAGCTGGCGACATTTAATTGTCGAAAATTAGTGATGATTGATTTTTGAAATATCGTAAATTACATGTATAATATAGAAGATCAAACAAGCTTTGTCGAATGATCCGACAAGGACGAGTACTTGTTCCGTAAAATTAATTGGTTTTAACGCTCAGGAGGGTATCATGTTAAGCGACAAGGTGCGTATTTTTTCGGGTTCGTCTAATCCGGTATTGGCTCAGAAAATTAGTGCAGAGCTTGGTCTGACTTTAGGCGCGATCAAGATGTCCCGTTTCAAAAGCGGTGAGATTTATGTGCATTACGAGGAAACGATTCGGAATTGTGACGTATTCCTCGTGCAATCGTTCTCGCATCCGATCAACGAGCATTTTGTCGAATTGCTCGTAATGATTGACGCGGCGAAGCGTGCATCCGCAAGAACGGTCAACATCATCATGCCGTATTACGGCTATGCGCGTCAGGAGCGCAAAGCAGCGCCACGGGAGCCGATTTCAGCGAAAATGCTGGCGGACGTGCTCACGACTGTTGGAGCGAACCGCGTAATCACAATCGACCTACATGCTCCAGCTATTCAAGGCTTCTTCAACATTCCGGTCGATCATATGACGGCGCTTGATCTCATCAGCGATTACTTGAAGACAAAGAACATCAAGAACCCGGTTGTCGTTTCGCCGGATGCAGGACGTGCTTCAACCGCAGAGAAGCTTGCGAACTACCTGGATACATCGTTTGCGATTATGATCAAGAAACGCCCAGCGCACAATGAATCGGTTATTACACACGTAATCGGGGATGTCGAAGGTCAGACGCCTATTATTATTGAGGATCTGATCGATACGGGCTCAACAATCGTAAACGTTGTGGAGGGCTTGAAGGAGCGCGGCGCCGAGGACGTATACGTATGCGCAACGCACCCGCTATTCTCCGGCTCAGCCATTGAGCGTTTGGATCATCCTAATATTAAAGAGGTTATCGTTACGGACTCCATCAGCTTGCCGGAATCGACGCCGGAACGCTTCAAGGTGCTATCCGTTGCCCCTCTGCTTGCAGAAGCAACACGCATCATTTTGGAGGGCGGCTCCATCAGCACACTGTTCAAAAACAACGGCGTATAAGCGCTCATTCAGGAATGCCGATTACATGAATTGAATAGCAAGGACGCGGGAAATCGCGGGTGGCGTATTTGCTGTCCGCGATTTTCCCACATATTCTTTCATGTTCTCAAAGGTATGGCTATGGTATAATCGTAGAAAATCGGAAGTAACGGGAGGTGCCTTGCCAGTGAAAGGGAAGAAACGTGTTGCCGTAGATCAACAGACGAAAGTCATACCGGTTCAATGGGACGCCACGTTTTTTTTCGAACGTGCGGTTCGGTCACTGGATCGACTCCATTATGACAAGGCACTTAAATATTTTCGTCGCGCCGTGGAATACGAGCCGGATAATCCGGTAAACCATTGCAATATGGCCGGCATCCTATCGGAAATGGGCAATTACGAGGAATCCAACCGGATTCTGGGCTGGATTGTGGATGAGCTTGATCCTACAATGACGGAATGCCATTTCTACATGGCGAACAATTATGCGAATATGGAACAATATGAAGCGGCCGAAGGCTCGCTTATTCGATATTTAGAAGAGGATTCGGAGGGGCAGTTCCTAGACGAGGCAGAGGATATGATGGATCTTCTGCATTATGAGCTGGAGCGACCGACGCGTCTGACGAACATTAAATCGCGCGAAGGCATGGTTGAGCATGATTTGGCCCGTACTCTGCTGGAGGAAGGCAAGTTCACCGAGGCCGTGCGCATTCTAGAGAAAATTATTGAGGGACAGCCGGACTTCCTTGCTGCCCGCAACAATTTGGCGCTGGCTTATTATTATATGGGCATGTTCGACAAGGCGATGGATACCATTCATGAGGTGCTTGAGCTTGAATCGGGCAATCTGCATGCGCTTTGCAACCTTGCCATCTTCTATCAGCATAAGAATGACGAAGCAAGCCTGCGGCCGCTTGTCGAACTGCTTACGAAGACGGTGCCGTTTCATCAGGAGCATGTGTTTAAACTGGCAACGACAATGGGCATCTTAGGAGAGCATGGAGCTGCTTACAAGCATTTTACAAGGCTTCTGAAAGACTCTGAGCTGACGCAGGATCCGAGCTTATATCATTATGCGGCTGTTGCCGCATGCAATATCGGACGCTTGCAGGAAGCGGAGCGGTTATGGAAGCAGACGATCAAGCTGGATCCTAAATCGGGCATACCCCATTATTATATGGAGCAGCTGGAGCTGCTGCGCGGCGGAGAGATGACGGCATCGATCAGCTACCACTATCATTTGCCATTCGAGGAGCAGTTCAAGCTGTGGGAGAAATCCTCAGACGGCATTCCCGACCATCTTAAACGTGACCCGCTCGTTCGGTCGTCGTTCTTCTGGGCGCTGCGCCATGGCGATCAGCATACGAAGCTTCAGGTCATTCAGGCTCTAGGCATGATCGCGGACAGCGAAGTGAAGGATGTGCTCCAAACCTTCCTCCTCGAGCGAGACGAGGATGATTACTTAAAGCGCATAGCCATCTTCGTGCTTCGAACCATGGGCGTGCAAGAGCCGCTGCCGATTTTCCTGGAAGGAAAAGAAACCGTCATTGAGCCTAACCGGGTTCCTTCACGGCTTCCTGTATGGGAAGACAAGTGGCAGGCTGTCGTGGAAACGGCGCTTTCCCGCATGAGCAAGCAATACGATTTGGTTCAGCAGCATGACTTAATGACTTTATGGGTAGAGTTTCTGTCACGCGTGTATCCGGATGTCCCTAAGCTTGCGAAGCCTGAGGGCTGGGCAGCCGCTTTGGAATATTTGACAGCCAAGATGCACCGGAGGTCGATTTCTTATCATGAGGTCTCGGTTAGGTATGGAACGTCCATCGCGACAGTCAGCAAGAACGTCAAGCTGATTGACGAGGTTTGCGGCATCAAAGAAAAGATGAAGTCGATGAGCTCTGTCTTCTCGGCGCAGGAAACGCAGGACGAATAAACTTTTACGAGGTGAAAGACGATGTACAAATCCATTATTATCGGTACCGGCCCTGCCGGACTTACAGCAGCAATTTACTTGGCACGCGCCAATATGAACCCGCTTATTATCGAAGGACCTGAGCCTGGCGGACAATTGACGACTACGACCGAGGTTGAGAACTTTCCTGGTTTCCCGGAAGGCATTATGGGACCAGAGCTAATGGCGAACATGCGCAAGCAAGCGGAGCGTTTCGGCGCAAAGTTTGTTACGGGTTGGGTTAACAGCGTGGATATGTCCGAGCGTCCTTTCAAGGTTCAGGTAGAAGGCCAAGGCGAAATTGTAGGCGAGAGCATCATAATCTCCACAGGGGCATCGGCTAAATACCTCGGAATTCCTGGCGAGAGAGATAATGTCGGCAAAGGTGTCAGCACCTGCGCAACCTGCGATGGCTTCTTCTTCCGCGGCAAGAAAATAATCGTAGTCGGCGGCGGCGACTCCGCGATGGAGGAAGCAAGCTTCCTTACGCGCTTTGCAACGAACGTGGAACTGGTGAACCGCCGAGATGAGCTGCGCGCCTCCAAAATTATGCAAGACCGCGCTCGCGAGAACGAAAAAATCAGCTGGAGCCTAAACCGTACGCCGGTTGAGGTTGTCGCAACGGGCATGGGCGTTACTGGGCTTAAGGTCCGTGACAACGTAACAGGCGAAGAAGACGTTATCGAAACAGACGGTATCTTCATTGCGATTGGGCATACACCTAACACGAAGTTCCTAAACGGCCAAATCGATACGGATGACCACGGCTATATTCTTGTTAAGCCAGGCACCTCCGAAACGAACGTACCAGGCGTATTCGCTTGCGGCGACGTACAAGACAGCAAGTACCGCCAGGCGATTACGGCAGCGGGCAGCGGTTGCATGGCGGCGCTTGATTGCGAGAGATTCCTCGAGGGCACCGTGACGCATGACTGGAGCCAATCGCTTTAATAGTTGCCGACTAAGCATCATAAGATAAAGAAAGGGCTATACCGGCAGAGCGCGACGCTTGAAGGTATAGCCTTTTCAATAGCCAAGAGTGCTCCTTTTCCCCGTATTCACCTATCTTGACCAGAGGATAAAGGTCGCTTATAGTGTTACAGAGAAGATTAACATATTGATGAGGTGGACTAGTGATGTCTGAAAAGATTTACGTTGGAGTCGATGTCGGCGGAACAGCAATTAAGGTAGGCATTTGCAATGCGGATGGGCAGTTGCTCCACACGTATGAAGGGCCGACGGAAGCGAGTAAAGGAACGGACACTATCCTTCAAAATATCGCAAAATACGCGCAGCAAATCGTAACGGAATCCGACTTTTCCTGGGAGCAAGTAGACGGCGTAGGCGTAGGCATTGCCGGCTTCCTTGATATTCCGAACGGGATTGTGAAATTTGCGCCAAACCTGAAAATTGAGAACGTCAATTTGAAAGCGTACTTGGAGCAAGAGCTCAATAAGACGGTTAAAGTAAACAATGATGCCAACGTAGCGGCACTAGGCGAGGCTTGGGGCGGAGCGGGCAAAGGAATCGGACACTGCGTATGCTATACGCTAGGAACAGGCGTAGGCGGCGGCATTATTATAGAAGGCAAAATCGTAGAGGGATATATGGGGATGGCAGGCGAGCTGGGACATATGGCAATCGTGCCTGATCTTGAAGCCATTCAATGCGGCTGCGGCAAAATGGGCTGCTTGGAAACGGTATCCTCTGCAACTGGCATTATTCGTATGGCGAAGGACGCTGTAGAACGCGGCGACCGCACATCGCTTTCATCCGTAGAAGATATTATGGCGAAGGACGTCCTTGACGCTGCGAAAGCAGGCGACGAGGTAGCGACTCGTATCGTAAACCGTGCTGCCTATTACTTGGGCAAATCGATGGCGATGATCGCTATCGTGCTTAATCCGCAATATTTCATTATTGGCGGCGGCGTATCCAAAGCGGGAGATTTCCTATTCGATCAAATCCGCGAAGTATTCGAGAAATACACGCAGGAGCAAGCGAAGGAAAACGTGAAAATCGTAGCGGCAACGCTAGGCAACAATGCAGGCGTAGTTGGCGCGGCTGGACTTATTCTTAGAGGTTAGTTATTAGGAGACTTTGCATCCGCAAAGTCTAAGCATATCCTTACGAAGTGACTTTGCATTCGCAAAGTCTAAGCATATCCTTACGAAGTGACTTTGCATTCGCAAAGTCTAAGCATATCCTTACGAAGTGACTTTGCATTCGCAAAGTCTTTAGGAGGTTTGATCATGGAAACGACAGCAACAGTAGCGAAGCTTGTCATTATAACCGGGATGTCTGGCGCGGGCAAAACGATTGCTGTCCAAAGCCTGGAGGACCTCGGTTTCTTCTGCGTTGACAATTTGCCGCCCGTTCTTATTCCTAAGTTCGCGGAGCTGATTGAACAGTCGAACGGTAAAATCGGAAACGTGGCACTCGTTATCGATTTGCGCGGCAGGGAGTTTTTCACGGCGCTTTCGGAATCGCTTGCTTATATCAAGGAGCATTATACGATTAGCTGTGAAATTTTGTTTCTGGATGCAACAGACGGCGTGCTCGTTCAGCGCTATAAGGAAAGCCGCCGCCGTCATCCGCTTGCTCCTGAAGGCATGCCGCTTGAAGGAATCAAGAATGAACGGCGTCTTTTGGAAGACCTGAAAGGGTGGGCTTCTCAGGTTATTGACACAAGTACACTGAAGCCGGCGCATCTGAAAGAACGGATTATTTCGCATTTTACGAATCTAGAGCAAAACAGCCTATCGATTAACGTTACCTCTTTCGGATTCAAGTACGGCATTCCGATTGATGCTGACTTAATTTATGATGTTCGTTTTTTGCCTAATCCTCATTATATTGAGCATCTGAGGCCCAACACCGGTCAAACCCCCGAAGTGTACGAATATGTTATGAAATGGCCTGAAACACAGCAATTCCTCACAAAGCTGCTAGACATGCTGCAATTCCTTATTCCTCTTTATCGCAAGGAAGGCAAAAGTCAGGTTGTTATTGGTATTGGCTGTACTGGCGGGAAACATCGTTCCGTTGCCATAGCTGAATATTTGGGACGCATGCTCGGCAGCAGCGATACGGAACGTGTGCGTGTCAGTCATCGCGATGCCGAACGTGACAAGCATTGACGAGGTGAGAGAATGCAAAGTAGGCACAAAATTCTGAGAAGGCCGAAGATCGTCGTCATTGGCGGCGGTACGGGCCTCTCAGTCATGCTTCGCGGGCTTAAAGAGAAGCCGCTCGATATAACGGCTATCGTAACGGTTGCCGACGATGGAGGCAGCTCAGGTATTTTGCGCAACGAGCTGCAGATCCCCCCGCCCGGCGATATACGGAATGTGCTAATGGCACTGGCGGATGCAGAACCGCTTCTGACCGAGGTGCTGCAATACCGCTTCAAAACAGTGCCGGGTTTGGCGGGACATAGTCTCGGCAATCTAATGCTGGCCGCGATGACGGATATCTCCGGGGATTTCGTAACCGGCATTCGCGAGCTTAGCCGAGTTCTTGCCGTTCGAGGGCGAGTGCTGCCGGCAGCCGGCAAAGCGATTGTGTTGAAAGCAGAGATGGAAGACGGCACGATCGTAACCGGCGAATCAATGATTCCCAAGGCGGGAAAAGTAATCAAGCGAGTATTTCTGGAGCCGACCAATGTGGAACCGCTTCAGGAAGCTGTGGAAGCCATCGAACAAGCAGACGCGATCCTGATAGGGCCCGGAAGCTTATATACAAGCATTATTCCTAATTTGCTTGTTCCTAAGCTAGCGAATGCCATTGTGGAGTCTGAGGCTGTGAAGCTGTTTGTGTGCAATGTCATGACACAGCCCGGCGAAACCGATAATTATTCAGTAGGCGATCATTTGGATGCGATTCACGCGCATATTGGCCATCATTTATTCGATTATGTTATTGTGAACGACGGTGAGATTCCGCCTCAGATCGAGAGCAAGTACGCCGAGCTGGGGGCGAAAGCGGTGCATCTCGACTTGGATGCGGTCACACAGAAGGGCTATGAGGTCATAGCTGACCGGCTTGTTTTGTTCCGAACTTTTTTACGGCATGATGCCGAGCGTTTAAGCCATCATATCTATAAGCTGGTGGAGAACTGGATGTTACGAAAGAGGTGATACACAATGTCATTTGCGGCGCAAACGAAAAAAGAGCTGACACTAATCGAGGCGGACAGCTGTTGTGAGAGAGCGGAGCTATCCGCGCTTATACGGATGAACGGTTCGGTTAGCGTATCCAGCCGCAAAGTCGTTTTGGACATCTCAACGGAAAATGCCGCGATTGCCAGAAGAATTTATTCCCTGCTCAAAAAACACTATGAAATACATGTCGAGCTGCTCGTTCGCAAGAAGATGCGGCTGAAAAAAAACAACGTGTATATCGTGAGAATTCCGGCTGGGGTACAAGAAATATTGAGCGAGCTCAGAATCGTATCCGAAGGATTTATGTTCACCCTGGGCATCGACAAGGAAATTATTCGCAAGCCTTGCTGCAAACGGTCCTATTTGCGGGGTGCTTTTCTTGCTGGAGGCTCGGTCAACAATCCGGAGGGCTCTTCTTACCATTTGGAGATCTCCTCTATGTATCAAGAGCATTGCGAATCACTGGTTGAACTTGCGAACAAATTCGATCTAAACGCTAGGTGCATTGAACGGAAAAAGGGTTTTATTTTCTACATTAAAGAGGGCGAGAAAATTATCGAGCTTCTCAATATAATCGGCGCGCATCAAGCTTTGTTCAAGTTTGAGGATGTTCGAATCATGCGCGATATGCGCAACTCCGTTAACCGAATCGTAAATTGTGAAACGGCTAACCTGAATAAAACGATTGGCGCCGCCGTTCGGCAGATTGAGAATATCAAGCTGCTGCAGCGCGAGGTTGGCTTAGACAGCCTGCCTGACAAGCTGAAGGAAGTTGCCGAGATTAGGCTTCTGCATCCGGATATGAATCTGACAGAGGTGGGTGAAATGCTGGGGGGAAAGGTAAGCAAGTCGGGCGTGAACCACCGTTTGCGCAAAATCGACGAACTCGCGGAAAAAATCCGCGGCGTATGAACTTTCATCCTAGTGTATCGGCTGGTATAATGATATAATAATTTAAAATGTCTTTATTTATGAAGATGGGAATGCGAAGCAAACAAGCAAAAGCATTTTTGTCTTTGACCGGAAAACAAGCTTTCGCAGCCAGAGGACGGCGGCATTACAGCCGTATGTGCATGTGCCGCATGCTAATGCTTGAGTAAAATATAGGGGGTATGGTTTCCATGACAAGGCTTCCGGTTGTTGTTCGTCTTAAGACGGGACTACATGCAAGACCAGCAGCATTATTCGTACAAGAAGCGAACAAATTTTCCTCCGAAGTATTTGTAGAGAAAGATGACAAAAAAGTGAATGCTAAATCCATAATGGGAATTATGAGCTTAGCAATCAGCTCGGGCACTGAAGTATCCATAAGTGCTGAGGGTTCGGATGCAGAGCAGGCTGTAAACGCTTTAGTCGCTTTGGTAAGCAAAGAAGAGCTGGAAAACCAATAATTCGTTTAAATTAAATAAAAGCCGTCCAGGGTCGCATGACCGAGGGTGGCTTTTTTTAATATAAAAATTTATTTTTTTCACATATAAATGTGCTTATAAATCCGCGAAACGACCGCTTTTGCCACAGAGGACGGCGACAGCCGTTTACGCTTGACGCATAGGAAAGGATATGAGATTGATCATCTTTTCTCTATGCGTTTCACGAAACAATTGCGTCTATAGAAAGGACGCCGTCAGACGTATCTTCTTAATAGGTGCAGCTTTTGAAAACAGCGATCCTGTCGTAAAATCGGTCATACCAAAAACGGGGCCGCTCCCCGGGTCTATTCAGACCCATGGGAGCAGCCCCGTTTGGCATGATGCGTGAAACGACTTAAGCGAGCTTCTCGATTACTTTATCGACAAGGCCATATTCCTTCGCTTCAGCAGCACTCATGAAGTAATCACGGTCCGTATCCTTCTCAATACGCTCGAGCGATTGACCGCTGCGCTCTGCAAGGATACCGTTCAGCTTATCGCGCATACCAATAATACGTTTTGCGCGGATCGCGATATCGCTTGCTTGGCCTTCTGCCCCGCCTAGCGGCTGGTGAATCATGACCTCGCTGTTCGGAAGCGCGTAGCGCTTGCCGATTGCGCCTGCAGTAAGCAAGAAAGCTCCCATGGAAGCAGCCATACCTACGCAAATGGTCGACACGTCAGGTTTAATGTATTGCATTGTATCGTAAATAGCCATGCCTGCCGTAATCGAACCGCCTGGGCTGTTAATATAAAGAGAAATGTCCTTCTCTGGGTCGTCTGCTGCCAGGAATAGCAATTGCGCAATGATGGAGTTGGCCACCACGTCGTTTACACCCGAGCCAAGAAAAATAATACGGTCTTTCAATAGGCGAGAGTAAATGTCATACGCACGCTCACCTCGATTGTTTTGCTCAATAACCATAGGAACGAAATTCATATCCAACGTAAGCCCCCTCCTCGAAAAACAATGAATGGTTAAATCGTATTTTCATAATAACGGATGAAAAAGCAAAAGTCAAAGATAGTCAGACAAATCCCGTTATCCCCGAATGAAAAAGGGGACGCAGCGCCTTGGAACAGGAAATCCAGTGCGTTCTGGCATGCTTCGAACAAGGACGTAATTGGGTAAAAAGCAGTATGGACCAAAAATGGAACGATTGAAAACAAGAAGAAACGGCTTCGCCCTCCTCTGCAGAGGAGGGCGAAGCCGTTTCTCATAGAAATAGAAGAATACTTTATTGCGTCAAACTTATAAAGTCTTATATTTTAAAAAAACCGTTCCCATGTATAGGAACGGTCGCTCTGTATCAATATAGAAGTTGCAAGCCGAGTCGGCTGAAAAGGCGTTGTGGCGCGCCCGCAAGGAATCGAACCTAGATCTCAGCCTTCGGAGGGCTGCGTCATATCCATTGGACCACGGGCGCGTAAAATAGTCGCAAAAATTATTATATGATATTTTGGTGGTTAAAGCAATAGATGCTCAAAAATTAAATTTGTTAAAAATGTGTCGGAAATCGTTTTCATAATAGAAACGGCTATTGCTTCAAGAACCATTTTCCGCTAAAATAAAGGTGGGACTTGAAATGATACCGCGGGACATATTGAGTCCAACACGTCTGAACCGAATACGCTAGAGGCCGATGGAGTGAAGGATGAGAGATGCGTCAGATCGTTGAACTGCAGCAGCAGCTTGTGCCTGATCTGCTCGACGTCATGAAGAAACGGTATTCGATTCTGCATCGGGTGATGCTGTCGGATTTAATCGGACGCCGAACGCTGGCGTCGGCATTATCGATGACGGAGCGGATGCTCCGTGCGGAGACCGACTTTCTGAAATCGCAGGGACTGCTCGAGATTCACTCGGCAGGTATGCGAATTAGCGATTCAGGCAAGCTATTGCTAGAACAGCTTGAGCCTTTTTACAAAACCATGTTCGGGCTATCCGAGCTGGAAGAAACGATTCGCACGCATTACGGCTTATCTCAGGTCGTTATCGTTGCGGGCGATTCGGAAGTTTCTGCACAGACTAAGCGAGAGCTTGGGCGTGCATGCAGTCAGGTTCTGGTCAAGGTTATGCAGCCAAACGACGTTGTGGCCGTAACCGGCGGGACGACCATTGCTCAGGTATCGAACCAGCTGGCAAGCTCATCGGAGCTGAAGACGAACTTGTTCGTACCGGCTAGGGGCGGTCTTGGAGAGAGCCTGGACTACCAAGCCAACACGATTGCATCGATGATGGCCAAGCGAACAGGGGCGCAATACAGGCTTCTGCATGTGCCGGATCATCTGGGCGAGGAAGCATTCGCTTCTATTATGAACGAGCCTAATATTCGTGAGATCGTGGATGTTATCCGCAGTGCTCGCATCGTTGTACATGGAATCGGAGATGCTATGGTCATGGCAAGACGCCGTCGATTGGACCGTGCGATTATCGATGCCATGGAAGCCGAGGGAGCTTTGGCAGAATCATTCGGTTTTTATTTCGACCGAAAAGGCGCTGTCGTGCACAAAATGCAAACGGTAGGGTTACGGCTTGAGGATATTGTGAAGACTGAAGTTGTTATAGGCGTAGCCGGAGGAAAGAGCAAAGGCGAGGCGATAGCGGCAATTATGCGCTTCGGCCATAATGACGTACTTGTGACCGATGAAGCGGCAGCACTAGAAATGGTAGCGTTAATCGAGCAAGAAAAGAATTAGCGCATAGCAGCAGTAAAGGAATCATGATGGTAAGCAAAGGGCTCCGGCCATGCGCGAAGCATCTTGAAATATATTCATTTCTTTTAAAAACGCTTAGGAGGAATTACAAATGGTTAAAGTTGGTATTAATGGTTTTGGTCGCATCGGCCGTAACGTATTTCGCGCAGCACTGAACAACCCTGATGTTCAAATCGTGGCAGTAAACGATCTTACGGACACTGCAACACTGGCACATCTTCTGAAATACGATACAACTCACGGTCAACTTGACGGTACTGTTGAAGCAAAAGAAGGCGCGCTTGTTGTTAACGGACGCGAAATCAAAGTATTCGCAGAGCGTAACCCTGCTGACCTTCCATGGGGATCCGTTGGCGTTGAAATCGTAGTTGAATCAACTGGTATTTTCACAGCGAAAGAAAAAGCTGAGCTTCACTTGCAAGGCGGCGCTAAAAAAGTTATCATCTCCGCTCCAGCAACGAACGAAGATATTACAGTGGTTATCGGCGTTAACGAAGACAAATACGACGCTGCGGCACATACCATTATTTCCAACGCTTCTTGTACGACGAACTGCCTAGCGCCTTTCGCAAAAGTATTGAACGACAAATTCGGAATCGTTAAAGGTATGATGACAACCATTCACTCATACACAAATGACCAATCCGTACTTGACGTTCCTCACAAAGACTTGCGTCGTGCTCGCGCAGCTGCTGAGAACATCATTCCTTCGTCAACTGGCGCAGCAAAAGCTGTTTCCCTAGTACTTCCTGAGCTTAAAGGCAAATTGAACGGTATGGCTATGCGTGTTCCTACGCCTAACGTATCCGTAACAGATCTTGTTGCTGAGCTTAAAGTAGATGTAACGGTAGAAGAAGTGAACGCGGCATTGAAAGAAGCTGCTGACGGTCCTCTTAAAGGCATCTTGAACTACAACGAATTGCCGCTTGTATCAAGCGACTACAATAGCGACCCTGCTTCTTCCACAATCGATGGTCTTTCGACTATGGTTGTTGAAGGCAACATGGTTAAAGTTATCTCATGGTACGACAACGAGTGGGGCTACTCGAACCGCGTAGTTGATCTTGCTGCTTACATCGCTAGCAAAGGTCTGTAAGCAAAGAAGGCGGACGGACCCGCGGCTTTCGCGCAGGCGGAGCACAGGTCTTTGATTTGCGGCTTCTAGGAGACGTAAATCACGGGGGCGTTTCTTCTTTGAAGGAGCGCCCTTCTTTTTTTTGTAATTCGACGGCTATCCCTTTCCATAACAATTATTCGGGAGGTTTCATAAATGAATAAGAAAAGTGTACGTGATGTAGCTGAGCTTGCTGGTAAACGGGTATTTGTCCGCGTTGATTTCAACGTGCCGCTAGAGGATGGCAAAATTACCGATGACAAGCGTATCCGTGAAACGCTTCCTACGATCAACTTCCTAATCGAAAAAGGCGCTAAAGTGATTCTAGCAAGCCACCTTGGCCGTCCGAACGGCCAAGTGGTAGAAGAGCTTCGCCACACGGCATCCGCAGCGCGCCTGTCCGAGCTTCTTGGCAAGCAAGTAACGAAAGCAAACGAAGCGATTGGCGAAGCGGTTGAAGCGCAGGTAGCTGCTCTTAACAACGGCGATGTATTGCTTCTAGAGAATGTACGTTTCTACGAGGGCGAAGAGAAGAATGATCCAGAACTGGCAAAAGCATTCGCTAAGCTTGCTGATTTGTTCGTAAACGACGCTTTCGGCGCTGCTCACCGCGCGCACGCATCGACAGAAGGCATTGCCCATATCCTTCCTGCCGTATCTGGCCTTCTTATGGAGAGAGAGCTTGAAGTGCTAGGCAAAGCTTTGAACAACCCTGAGCGTCCTTTCACGGCAATCGTTGGCGGATCCAAAGTAAAAGACAAAATCGCGGTTATCGACAAAAT
This sequence comes from Paenibacillus sp. J22R232, assembly GCF_056269165.1. Classification (NCBI taxonomy): domain Bacteria; kingdom Bacillati; phylum Bacillota; class Bacilli; order Caryophanales; family Paenibacillaceae; genus Paenibacillus; species Paenibacillus sp. J22R232. The sequence continues at coordinate 30,159 of NZ_JBWDNK010000026.1, forward strand.
GCTTGAAATTGCCGACAACGTCATCATCGGCGGCGGCTTGTCTTATACATTCTTCAAAGCGCAAGGCCATGAAATCGGCAAATCGCTTGTCGATAACAGCAAGCTTGATCTTGCCCTTGAGTTCATGGAGAAAGCTAAAAAGCTAGGCAAAAACTTTTTGATCCCAGTCGATATCGTCGTTACTGACGACTTCAGCGCTACGGCTAACACGCAAATCGTTGACGTAGACAGCATCCCTGGTGATTGGGAAGGCATTGACATCGGACCTAAAACACGTGAGCTTTATGCCGATGTAATTAAAAACTCCAAGCTAGTCGTTTGGAACGGACCGATGGGCGTATTTGAAATCGAGCCATTCTCGCATGGTACGCTAGCCGTTGCCAACGCTTGCGCAGAAACTTCAGGCTACACAGTTATCGGTGGCGGCGATTCCGCAGCAGCAGCCGAGAAATTCCACCTGGCTGACAAAATGGACTTCATCTCGACTGGCGGCGGCGCTTCCCTCGAGTTCATGGAAGGCAAAGTGCTTCCAGGCGTTGTAGCCCTTAACGATAAATAATAGCTTTCACCCCAATAAAATGTTATGAGGAGGATTACGCATGAGCAACAGAAAACCGATTATTGCAGGTAACTGGAAAATGTTCAAAACAGTATCCGAGGCTGTATCCTTTTTCTCCGAGATTAAAGGCAAAGCTGAGGTTGATGGTGTGGAGAGCGTGATTTGCGCGCCTTACACGACGCTTCCTGCCCTTGTTGAAGCTGCGAAAGGCACTTCGATCGCTATCGGAGCGCAAAACGTTCACTTTGAAGACAATGGCGCATTTACAGGTGAAATCAGCGGCGTGATGCTGAAGGATCTTGGCGTGAAATACGTTATTATTGGCCACTCCGAGCGTCGTGCATACTTCGCTGAGTCCGATGAGATCGTGAACAAGAAGGTTCACGCTTCTTTCAAAAACGGCTTGCTGCCAATCGTCTGCGTAGGCGAGAAGCTGGAAGAGCGCGAAGCAGGACAAACGAAGGATGTTTGCAAAGTGCAAACGGAAGCAGCTTTCCAAGGCGTATCCGCGGCGCAAGCGGCAGAAGTCGTTATTGCTTATGAGCCAATCTGGGCAATCGGTACTGGTAAGTCATCGACTTCCGAGGATGCACAAGACGTTATCGGCTACATCCGCAGCGTTGTTGCAGGCCTATATGACCAAGCAACGGCAGATGCCGTTCGCATCCAATACGGCGGCAGCGTGAAGCCTAACAACGTAGCTGAGTATATGGGTCAAACCGATATTGATGGCGCACTTGTCGGCGGTGCCAGCCTAGAGCCAGCTTCCTATATCGCTTTGGTCGAGGGGGCCAAGTAAGATGGCTGCTCCCAAACCTGTAGCGCTTATTATTCTTGACGGTTTCGGATTGCGTGACGATGTTGTCGGCAATGCTGTTGCGCAAGCAAACAAACCAAACTATGATCGTTATTGGTCAACTTATCCGCATACGACTTTGACGGCATCGGGCGAAGCAGTAGGTTTGCCCGAAGGGCAAATGGGCAACTCCGAGGTTGGCCATTTGAATATCGGCGCGGGGCGTATTGTGTATCAGGATTTGACGCGTATCAGCAAATCGATTCGGGACGGCGAGTTCTACGAGAACGAGACCATCCTTGGAGCGGTTCGCCATGTGAAAACGAACAGCAAGAAGCTTCATCTGTACGGTCTGCTCTCTGACGGCGGCGTACATAGCCATATTGAGCATTTGTTCGCTTTGCTTGATCTTGCCAAAAAGGAAGGACTGGAGGATGTATACATCCACGCTTTCCTGGATGGACGCGATGTATCCCCGGATAGCGCCAAAGGCTACCTGGAGCGTCTGCAAGCTAAGATCGAAGAGGTTGGCGTAGGGCGCATTGCTACGGTGCAAGGCCGTTATTATGCCATGGACCGCGACAAGCGCTGGGAGCGTACCGAGAAGTCATACCGTGCCATGGTATATGGCGAAGGACCTCAATATTACGATCCGATTCAAGCGGTAGTTGAATCCTACGAGAAATCGGTTTATGATGAATTCGTTATGCCAACGGTTATTGTGGATGGTGAAAACAAGCCAGTTGGCTTAGTGGAATCCGAGGATGCGGTTATTTTCTTCAATTTCCGTCCTGACCGTGCGATTCAATTGTCGCAAGTATTCACGAATGAGGATTTCCGAGGCTTTGACCGTGGTGCGAACCGTCCGGTAAACCTGTATTTCGTCTGCTTGACGCTATTCAGTGAAACCGTAGGCGGATTCGTTGCGTATTCACCAAAGAACCTTGATAATACGCTTGGCGAAGTACTCGTACAGAACAACAAGACACAACTGCGCACAGCTGAAACGGAAAAATACCCGCATGTTACGTTTTTCTTCAGCGGCGGTCGCGACCATGAGCTTCCAGGCGAAACTCGCGTGCTTATCAATTCCCCGAAGGTCGCAACGTACGATCTTCAACCGGAAATGAGCGCGTATGAGCTTGCCGAGTCTACGGTGCGCGAGATCGAATCAGACAAGCATGACGCCATTATCCTGAACTTCGCGAACCCCGATATGGTAGGTCACTCCGGCATGCTGGAGCCTACGATCAAGGCGGTTGAAGCGACGGATGAATGTCTTGGCAAAGTAGTGGAAGCTGTGCTTGCCAAAGGCGGCGTATGCATTATTACGGCAGACCACGGTAATGCTGATATGGTATTTGACGAGAATGGCCGTCCGTTTACGGCACATACGACGAATCCTGTACCCCTTATCGTGACGAAAGCGGGCGAGACGCTTCGCGACGGTGGCATTCTTGCCGACATCGCGCCAACGCTTCTTGATCTTCTTGAGCTGTCCAAACCGAAAGAAATGACTGGCGTTTCCTTGATTAACCCCAAATAAAACCTTTAAAGGAGTGTTTCTCTCATGTCAATTATCGTTGATGTATACGCACGCGAAGTGTTGGATTCCCGCGGAAATCCGACAGTAGAAGTAGAAGTTTCCCTAGAATCAGGCGGCAAAGGCCGCGCAATCGTTCCATCCGGTGCTTCCACAGGCGCTTACGAGGCTGTTGAGCTTCGTGACGGCGACAAATCCCGTTACCTTGGCAAAGGTGTTCTGAAAGCTGTTGAGAATGTAAACACAGAAATCGCTCCTGAAATCATCGGTCTTGACGCTCTTGACCAAGTAGCTATCGACCGCAAAATGATCGAGCTTGACGGTACGCCTAACAAAGCTAAGCTAGGCGCTAACGCAATTCTTGCGGTATCGATGGCAGTAGCTCGCGCTGCAGCTGATGCTCTTGATGTCCCTCTTTACACATACCTTGGCGGATTCAACGCTAAAGTGCTTCCAGTTCCTATGATGAACATCATCAACGGCGGCGAGCACGCTGACAACAACATCGACGTTCAAGAATTCATGGTTCTTCCTGTCGGTGCTGAAAGCTTCAAAGAAGCGCTTCGTATCGGCGCTGAGATTTTCCACAACCTGAAAGCTGTATTGCATGACAAAGGTCTTAACACAGCTGTTGGCGACGAAGGCGGTTTCGCTCCTAACCTAGGTTCAAACGAAGAAGCCATTACAACAATCATCTCCGCTATCGAGCGCGCAGGCTACAAGCCAGGCGTTGACGTATTCCTCGGTATGGACGTTGCTTCAACTGAATTCTTCAAAGACGGCAAATACGTGCTTGCAGGCGAAGGCAAATCGTTCACGCCTGCTGAGTTCGTTGACCTTCTTGCTTCATGGGCTGACAAATACCCAATTATCACAATCGAAGACGGTTGCTCCGAAGACGATTGGGACGGTTGGAAACTGCTTACTGAAAAGCTTGGCGGTAAAGTACAACTGGTTGGTGACGATCTATTCGTTACGAACACGGAGCGTCTTGCTGACGGTATCGACAAAGGCGTGGGCAACTCGATCCTGGTTAAAGTTAACCAAATCGGTTCGCTTACTGAAACTTTCGATGCAATCGAAATGGCAAAACGCGCTGGCTACACAGCTGTTATCTCTCACCGTTCAGGCGAGAGCGAAGACAGCACAATCGCTGACATCGCTGTAGCGACTAACGCTGGCCAAATCAAAACAGGCGCTCCGTCCCGTACTGACCGCGTTGCTAAATACAACCAATTGCTTCGCATCGAAGACCAATTGGGTTCAACTGCGCAATACGCAGGCAAATCCGCATTCTACAACTTGAAAAACTTCAAATAAGACGCAATTTGCGGCTTTTGGAGAAGGGCATGTCCATTCGGGCATGCCCTTCTTTTTTTGTGCCATAGTTCAGCCGTAATCTCGGACATAATAGATGGGAACGGAATTACGCGATTAGGCGGTGTGTAGGATGGCGAAACCAGGCATAGGCATTCAAATGTATTCCGTGAGGGACCAAACCGAAATCGATTTTCTGGGCACGCTCGAAAAAATAGCGGAGATCGGCTACACGGCAGTCGAATTTGCGGGGTACTTTAAAACACCGGCCCCTGAGCTCAAGAGCAAGCTTGCCGAGCTTGGGCTAACGGCGCCTTCCGTACATGTCCCATTAAATTTTAGCGATTCAAAAAATATGGAATCCGATTTGGCAGGCCAAATTGAATATGCCAAAGAGCTTGGCGTAACGTATATCATAACGCCTTGGGCACCGCTGCCGGAGCAGCCGACTAAAGATAATGTGAAATACCTGATTGACGTATTCACGAAATGCGGCCAGCAGGTTAGGGCATCGGGGCTTAAGTATGGGTACCATAATCACGAATGCGACTTCAAGTTAGTGGAGAAAAAGCCCGTGATTGATCAGATTTTGACCGAAATGCCGTCCGAGCTAATGGTCATGGAATTCGATTTGGGCTGGCTGCATATTTCGGGCTACAAGCCTGCTGATTATTTGAAACGCTACAAGGGCCGTGTTCCTTTGGTGCATTTGAAGGATTTCTCCAAAGGCTTGAAGGATGCTGAAATCGGAAAAGGCGAGGTTGGTTATGACGAGTTGTTGACTGAGCTTGAGCCAGCTGGCGTTGAGTTTATGATTGTGGAGCAGGAGCAGTTCGAATCAAGCTCGCTTGAGAGCGCCGCAAATAACTATCAGTTCCTAAAATCCCATGGCTTTGCATAAAAGGCCGTGTTTTGGGCTTGTCCTATTGTAATTTAGGCCCAGCTATGGTACACTCGATTTACGTGTTTTTACGGAGCTCCTATGCTGGAGGTGGAATGAATGGATATCTTATTGAAGATCGTGCTCGTTATATTCTCTGTCGGCCTGATTGCTGTAGTATTGCTGCAAAAAGGAAAGAGCGCTGGCTTGTCCGGAGCAATTACGGGCGGAGCTGAGCACTTGTTCGGCAAACAGAAGGCGCGCGGTTTGGATTTGTTCTTGCAGCGTTTGACAGTAGTTCTGGCGGCTGGCTTCTTTATATTAGCGCTTGTTGTATCTTACTTCGTAAAACAATAACGGACACACACGCAGAAAGCGAGGACATTCCTCGCTTTTTTTGTATTTTCAGCATATTCACGGATGCGGGGCTTCCATTTCGTGTATACTACATGGTATATGATAATCTATCAACCTGCCGCAACCGAAGCTAGAGTTGGCCGCAGGTTTATGAGGAGAAAAACAACTAATGACCATTCACGAGCAGGAACTGCTTGATTTTATGAAAGAAACGGCTTACAAGCCGATGACGTACCAAGAGCTCGAGAAGCATTTTGGTATCGAGGGAGCAGCGGAGTTTAAGGAGTTCCTTAAACTGCTGAACCTGCTTGAGGACGCTGGCAAAATCATTCGTACACCGAATGACCATTATGGCGTGCCGGAGCGGATGAACTTATTAAGGGGCAAGCTGCAATCGCATGCGAAGGGCTTTGGTTTCTTGATACCGGATCAGAAGGATCACGGGGATGTATATTTGCATGCGAATGACCTGAAGAGCGCAATGAACGGCGATATTATCCTCGTGCGCGTCACGACAAGAAGCGAGCATGGCGGCAGGATGGAGGGCGAGGTCGTTCGCATCGTGGAACGGGCAGTCACTCAGATCGTGGGCACATTCGAGGACCACGATGTCTACGCGTTCGTTGTACCGGATGACAAAAGGATTAACCGCGATATATTTATTCCTAAAGGCGGCTATCAAGGAGCAGTTTCCGGACAAAAGGTTGTCGTGAACATTGTCTCCTATCCGGAAGGACGTTCTGCGGCCGAAGGCGAAATTGTCGAAATTTTAGGACATAAGAATGATCCGGGCGTAGATATTTTGTCGATTATTCGCAAGCATCAGCTGCCGGAGGGATTCCCGGATGAGGTAATGGCGGAAGCCGAGGCTGCGCCGGATTCGATTACCGACGAAGAAATCGTTCAGCAGGGAAGACGTGATCTTCGCGATGAAGTCATCGTCACGATCGATGGCGAGGATGCCAAGGATCTAGATGATGCGGTGCATGTGAAGCGGCTGGAAAACGGCAACTATTTGCTCGGCGTCCATATTGCGGACGTAGGGTACTACGTGAGGGAAAATTCTGAGCTGGACCAGGAAGCTTACCGCAGAGGATGCAGCGTGTATTTGGTTGACCGCGTAATCCCGATGCTGCCGCATCGCTTGTCGAACGGCATTTGCTCGCTTAATCCGAAAGTGGATCGCCTTACGCTCTCTTGCGAGATGGAATTCGACGCCGCGACACTGAAGCGCGTACGCCATGACGTATTTACGAGCGTGATTCGTACGAAAGAGCGCATGACCTATACGAACGTAAAAAAAATTCTGACGGCTACGGAAGAAGAGCCGCAGACGGAGCTTAAGGAACGATATGCCGATCTGCTCGATATGTTCGGGCTTATGGAGGATCTTGCGATGCGCCTGCGCTCCCAGCGGATGAAACGCGGCGCCATCGATTTCGATTTCCAAGAATCGAAGGTAATCGTGGATGAGAACGGCAAAGCGGTCGATATTATCAAGCGAGAGCGTTCCGTTGCTGAGCAAATTATCGAGGAGTTCATGCTGATCGCCAATGAGACGGTTGCTGAGCATTTTCACTGGCTGCGCGTTCCGTTCCTCTACCGGATTCATGAGGACCCGACGCAGGAGAAGCTGCTCAATTTCGTCCAGTTCGCTTCAAACTTCGGTTATACCGTAAAGGGCAAAGGCAATTCGATTCATCCGAAAGCGTTGCAGACGCTGCTTGAGGAAATACGGGGAACGAAAGAGGCAACCGTTATTTCGACGGTGATGCTTCGTTCGATGAAGCAGGCCAAATATGATGCGCAGAGCCTAGGACATTTTGGGCTTGCGGCTGAATTTTATTCGCACTTCACGTCTCCGATTCGCCGTTATCCTGATTTGGTCATCCACCGGATCATTCGCGAGGTGCTGGATGGCGGGGGCCATTTGACGGAGGCGCGCCATGAGACGCTTACGGCACGCATGCCGGAAGTAGCCCAGCATTCGTCAGAACGCGAACGGGTTGCGGTTGATGCCGAACGCGATACGGAGCAGCTGAAGAAATGCGAATTCATGCTCGATAAAGTGGGCGAGGAGTTCGAAGGAATCATTAGCAGCGTAACGAGCTTCGGCATGTTTATTGAACTGGATAATTCAGTGGAAGGTTTGATTCGCCTAAGCGACATGTCAGACGACTACTATAACTTCCATGAGCAGCATATGATATTGGTTGGCGAGCGCACATCCAAAATATATCGGATTGGCGACGAAGTAAAAATTCGCGTTACCCGCGTCAGCATGACGGAGCACACGATTGACTTCGAGCTGATGGACATGAAGCCGCGCAGCGGAAAAGGCATTCCAAGCAGCTTTGGCGGCGGAAAAAAACGCGGAGGTTTCGGTGATCGTGCGGGCAGTGTCGATCGTGGTGGCCGAGGCGGAAAAAGCCGCGGCGGAAGCGGTTCCGGTTCTGGTGACCGCGGTCGTAACGGCAATAGCTCAGCTGCTGCGGCAGGCGAAGGCAAACGCGGCAGTGCTGGCGCGGATAGCCGAGGCGGAGCAGGCGCAGGTGGCCGCGGAGGCAAAGGCCGTGGCGGAAAAGGCGGCCGAGGCGGATTCAATAGCGGCGTGGACCGCAGCGTGGTTGGCATTGTCGAGCAAGCCAATCCATGGCGGATCGATGCGCCTGATAGCGGGCGCGGCGGCAAGCGGCGCGGCCGAGGAGGCAGCGGCGAAGCCGGTGCCGGCGGGAACGACGGCGGGTTAGCGGCGTCGGATCGCGGGCCGGGGCAAGAGGCAGGCGGAGCGCCGGGCCAAGGCCGGGAGCAGTTGCGCGGAAGCGGAAGCGGATCGCGCACGGATATGTGGGGCCTGCCCATACGCGGAGGCGGCGGGCAAGGCGGCAGTGGCCGTGGCGGAGCCGGGAAGCGGCGGAGCGAAGGCGGCGGCGATGCGGCGAGGCGGAAGAATGCGGCGCCGAGCGGTGCTTTTAGCGGCGAGCGCGGGGCGGATGCGCCAAGCCCGGATGGAAGTGGCGCAGCTCCTGGCAAGAGCAAGCGGAAGAAGAAAAGCGGCGGCGGGGGCAATGCCACAGCGGCGTTTGTCCGCAAGAATCGCAAGTAAATAACAGGCGGGCGGCTTCCGTTCTATGTCATAAATGGAAGCCGCCGCGATCTGGACAATATGGCAAAATATATTTAAGCTCGTCGCTTGCTTTTTAATTCTGGGTATAGTAAACTCAAATCAATCGATAATATGAACCTGAATTCACATATTGAAAAGGGTGTCATTATAGTCATGAAACCCTTTCCAATGTGTGAATTTTTTGTTTAAAGACAAACCAGGCGCATATTAATATTATTTTTTTGGAGGTTTTTACACATGCAACAAGGTACAGTTAAATGGTTTAACGCAGAAAAAGGTTTCGGCTTTATCGAAGTTGAAGGCGGCAACGATGTATTCGTACATTTCTCCGCAATCACTGGCGAAGGCTTCAAAACTCTTGAAGAAGGACAACGCGTAGAATTTAACGTTGTTCAAGGCAACCGTGGACCACAAGCAGAAAACGTTGTAAAGCTGTAGTAGCTTACGAACGTTAATAAAACCGCCTTTGACCTTAGGGTTGAGGGCGGTTTTTTTTGTGCGAAACTAAGCAGGGGGAATAGGTTATATTTTAACGAAATTGGTCAAGCATTTGCCGGGCGCTTCGTATAAGCGAACCATCGATCGGTGCTGTGGTTCCGCCAAGTCTGACACCAGTGCCGAGATGAACGGCTTGCGCTTTGGTGGCTGAGAGAAAGCCCGGCAATGCCGCAACGGTTAGTCCGCTTCCTGGTAGGATAGTTATATCATGCCCATTAGTTCGTTGAATCAACCTAACGATTTGATCGGTTGCATCGAGTACGCTTGGTTTGCCGCCGGAGGTGAGAATCCATTTGATTTGAGAATACTGCAATAGAGTGGATAAAGCCTCCTGCTGGTCCGTGACCTCATCGAATGCACGGTGGAAGGTGACCGGGATGTCCCCTGCAGCGTCTAAAAGGCGCTCCAATGACTGTATATCTATTGTGCCGTCCGTGCGCAGCGTTCCTAGAACGTAAGCATGGATACCTGTGCCTTGCAAGCTTAGCATATAAGTAATCATTTCTTGCAAATCTGCTTCATCATACACGAAGGATTGACTATGTGGCCTAACCATAACATGTATGGGAATGATCTTAGGAAATGCTGAACTATTGGATTGCTCCAGTCGTTTAAGTGCCTCAACCACCTCGGAGATGACGTCTAGCTTGGGGCTCAGTCCGCCTTGCTCGAAGTCTGAGATTAGTTCTATGCGGTCAGCGCCGTGGAGTGCGGCTGTAACCGCTTCATCGGCTGTTGTAGCTATGATTTCAAGCAGCATGGATATTCTCCTTCTCGAATACGACGGCGAGAGAGCGGGTCTCTGCAGGCGCCTTGATTTCCGTTCCTAAAGTTGTTACAATGAACACCAGCATATGTACAACAACTATTGTAGCTGAATGATGTCGAGGTGACTAGCATGGGTAAGAAAAGTGACGGCAAGCAGCTGGCCCAGAACAAGAAGGCTTCCCATGACTATTTCATTGAGGAAACGTTCGAAGCTGGGATGGTGCTCTTGGGAACGGAAATTAAATCGCTGCGTAATGGCAGGGCGAACATCAGTGATGCTTTCGCAACCATTCGTAACGGTGAAATCTTCATTCACAATATGCACATTAGCCCGTTTGAGCAAGGCAATATGCACAACCCTACCGATCCAACGCGTGCACGCAAGCTATTGATGCACAAAGCTCAAATTCATAAGCTATTGGGCTTATCGAAGCAAGAGGGCTATGCCATTGTACCTTTAAAGATCTACGTGCGCAATGGATATGCGAAGCTGTTGATTGGGCTAGGTAAAGGCAAGAAGCAATACGATAAGCGGGATACGGCGGCGAAGCGCGATGCACAGCGCGATATCCAGCGTGCTCTTCGCGAGAAACAAAAGGTTGCCCGCTAAGCTTATATTTCCATGGAAGCAAACGTCTAGCGTTGCCAATAACAAACGCGCGCAATTGCCGAGCGTTCGTGGTATACTAAAGCAGTAGAAAAGGCAACACAAAGCAAAGTCAATTTAGAAAGTGCATTCGTGCTAGACAATCGGAACAGTTGAATCAGACGTTTAATCTGATGAAGTTGATCCTTGATCCTAAAGCTTCAATTGAGCTAAACGGTAGTGCAAGCAAGACATGTATTTCATGTTTGTGTGCAGCTAGTCGTTTATGCAAAATTGGGGGCGTTTATGGATTCGACGGGGATTGGACGAGCGCGGGTTGCGGGTAGCAGGGAGTCGTCTGCTTCATCAACGCTAAAGCCTATTAAACGGCAAACAACAAACAAACTACGCTTTCGCAGCCTAAGAAACTGTGTGCGTGCTTCTACCCAGCATCGTCCATGTGACTGGATTAGGGGCTAACAAGTAGTGGAATACGCTGTCTCATCTCCGCCTGCGGTGAGCTGAAGAAGACAATCAGGCTGACCCAACGTATAGCCGGTTACGGGGCGATACTCGGGTGACATCAAAACTGTGACTACACCCGTAGAAGCCTGTGTGGCGTGATCTTCGGACAGGGGTTCAAATCCCCTCGCCTCCACCAAACCATGAAAAACCCGACCTCGTGAGGTCGGGTTTTTGCATTTCTTATTCTTGTTAAGGTACTTATTTTCATGAGCTACAGGGCAGTCATCACTACAAGAACAAATATTGCATTTATGGTGCATTGAATGGGTAAGTACCCCGAAAATGAAATATTATGAGTTCAAGCACTCCAAGTTATGTGTTCCGCCATGCCGGGACCATGAAGGGTGCTTTTTTATTGAAATTGCGGTAAATATGCTTTGTATGTTAATTTAATGTTAGAAATCATTACATATTAAGGACGAGTTGTACCGAAATCCATGAAATCTGAACTGAATCATTGAATCGGAGACTATATTGTGACCCCAACATGACGTTATCATAACGTTATGAAGGGGGTGAAACCAAAATGGTGTTTCGAGAAATTATGCGCAATCGGGTGTTGTACTCATTAGCGGTCCCGGGCTTGCTGGTACTTATTATTTTCTTCTATTTACCAATGTTCGGCCATGTGATTGCGTTTAAAAACTACAATTATTTTGACGGGATTTGGGGGAGCCCTTGGACGGGACTTGATAATTTCAAGTTTTTTTTCGGCGGAAGCGACTGGCTGCGCGTTACGTTTAATACCTTGTTTCTTAATGCATTATTCATTGCGTTCGGTCTTGTCATCTCCGTTATACTAGCCATTTTTCTTAATGAGATTAGGCAGGCCGTCTTCAAAAGAGTCGCGCAATCAATGGCGTTTCTTCCGTTTTTCGTATCTTGGATGGTCGTAAGCATGATGCTGTTCTCTCTGCTTAACACCTCGGATGGCTTAATAAACCGTTCGTTGAAGGAGTTGGGCCTGGATGCTGTATCCTGGTACAACATGCCTCACTATTGGCCAGCCATATTAACGGTCATTAGCGTATGGAAGACGGCAGGCTACCAGGCTGTTATTTATTTGGCTGCCATTACAAGCATTTCGCCGGAGTATTATGAGAGCGCGCAAATAGACGGAGCAACAAGGCTGCAGCGCATTAGGCATATTACGCTGCCGCTTCTGCGCCCGACGATTATCGTGCTTACATTGCTAGCGATTGGACGTATCTTTTACGGTGATTTCGGTATGATATTCGGACTCGTCGGAGACAATGGCGTCCTATACGAGACGACGGACGTCATTGATACGTACGCATACCGCGCTTTGCGGCAGCTGGGTAATTTCGGCATGTCTTCGTCTATCGGACTTTATCAATCCGTGCTAGGGTTGGTTACGATTTGTGTTTTTAACCTTATCGTAAGGAAGATCGACAAGGAATCGAGCATCTTCTAGAACGGAAGGAGTGATAATTGCCATGCTAAAAGCTATCAAACAAATAGGCACTTCCGACAAAATAGTCATTGCCGCTGTGTATGTGGTGGTTACGTCGTTCGCGTTATTTTCTTTTATTCCATTCTGGCTCGTTATTGTGAATTCGTTCGCATCCGAAAGCGTGCTCGGCCTACACGGCTTTAGTCTCCTGCCGAGCAAATGGTCACTCGATGCGTACCGGTACTTGCTAACGGGCAATCAAATCTATTATAGCTACGGTGTAACGTTATTCGTGACGATCGTAGGTACAGTGCTAGCCGTACTCATTACCGCGATGTTCGCCTACGTGCTGGCCCATCCGAAAATCAAGTTCAAAAACCAGTTGGCGTTTTTTACTTATTTTACGATTCTGTTCGGCACGGGGCTTGTTGGCTTCTATATTGTAATCTCTATGTGGTTGGGACTCAAGGACAGTATATGGTCCATGATACTGCCATCGCTTATTAACCCATTTTACACGTTCATCTTAGTTTCATTCTTCCGTACGCTGCCCTTCGAAATATACGAATCGGCTGTCATGGATGGAGCAGGTGATTATCGGATTTTCTTCCGCATTATGTGGCCGATTTCGGTGCCGGCGATCGCGACGATCAGTTTGTTTTATGCGATTTTCTACTGGAACGATTGGTGGCTAGCATTGCTGTTTGTCGATAATTACAAGCTTCAGCCGCTTCAGCTTATGATTAGGCAGCTCATTTCCAATCTTAATATTTTGTCATACATTCAAGGCAGTCCCGGTTCTTACGGAGGGGGATTGCCGAACCAAGGCGTACGGCTCGCGACAGTTTGCTTGACGATCGGTCCGATCATATTCCTTTACCCATACATTCAGAAGTATTTCGTAAAAGGATTAACGATTGGTTCGGTGAAAGGTTAATAGAAGAGGGGATAAACCCAGTGGAGGTTAACGATATGAAAAAATGGTCCAAACGAAGCGCTGCGCTTCTCATAATCGCTTTGTTCGTTACGGCTTGCTCTCGTAATACCGGGGAAAGTCCCGGTAACGGTCAAAATGGACAGCAGGCTATTTCAGATCCCGTGACGCTGAAGATCGTTATGCCAGGTGACCGTCCTGCAGATATGGATAAGGTTATCGCGGAAATCGAGAATAAAATGAAGGGTACGCTCAATGTAAAGCTTGACGTCATCTTCTCCTCTTGGTCAGACATTCATCAGAAAACGCAGATTATGCTTACGAGCGGCGAGCCGGTCGACCTGATGTTCGAAGCACCCTGGATGCATCTAGACAGCATGGCGTCAGCAGGATATTATGAGCCGCTTGAGGAATTGCTCAACGAATACGGCAAAAATATATTAGCGGCACGCCCGCAGCAAATGTGGGACGCAAACAAAATTAACGGCCAAGTGCTGGCGATTCCGCTTGGAAATTCCTTCTATAAACCGACGACCTATTATATTCGCAAGGACTTAAGAGAAAAGCTCGATTTGCCGCCAATGCAATCATATGATGATATTATTTCGTTCGCTAGAAAGGTACAGCAGCAGTACCCCGACATCATCCCAATGACGCCTCAAACGCAAATTCCGATGTCCGAGGTGCATTTCCGCTTAGCGCAAGGAACGGATGTTATGATGACGCCGATGTTGACTGATTTCATCCTCTATAGGGCCCCGAATTCACCGATCATCCGAAACATGCTGGATGACCCTAGCCCTGTCATTTGGAGCGCAATCGAGAATGCACGAAAGCTTTATCAGGACAAAATTATAAATCCGGACGTGATGGCAATCAAGGATCCTGATAACTGGGTCACGACTCATCCTACGGCAGTTTACTTAGCGACAGATTTTGGCTTAAAAGCCGATCTGGCAGAGAAGCTACTCTCTAACTTGCCGGGTTCGGAGCTTGAATCGTATACGCTTTTCGATCCGACGCCGAGCAAAAATTCGTCGACGTTCAAACAGTGGAATTTTATGACCGTTCCGAAGTCGAGCAAGCACAAGAAAGAAGCGATTCAATTTCTTGATTGGGCTAACGCCTCTCAAGAAAATTATGATCTACTCGCATATGGAATCAAGGGCGTTAACTGGGAAGACGCAGGGGATCAGCAGTATAGAATGCTGACGCCAGACAAATACCCATGGTTCCCGTACGACTGGATTTGGAATCCGAAATTTGACCGCCTCGACGCGAGCCAAGAGCCTTCCGCTATCGAGCTAAATCGGTTTATCATGAACGCGAACAACTTTACGGTCGATGTACTGACAGGCTTTAACTTTGATACGAGTGCCGTTCAGAACGAGCTGTCCCAATTTTACGCGTTGGAAAACCAGTATTTGCTTCCGATCTACAACGGCGCGGTTGATCTGGATACGTATTGGAAGGAGTTTACCGAGAAGGCCGGTCCCGCGCTCAAAAAAATCCAGGAGGAAGGGCAAAAGCAAATCGATGATTTCCTGAAAAAGTAACGTTATAGCGGAACAGAGGGAGAGGGGAGGACCATATGCGTAAATATATCCAAGCTGAGGCTTATTTGCACGTCTTTCTTATATTGGTTATTTTGTTCAGCATGACCGTTATTCCCTTCTCCTTCTATCTATCGAATCAGTATTCCAAGTATGCTTCGCAAGAGCTTGAGCGAAATGACCGTTATAAGCTGGAGCAAACGAAAGAAAACCTCATTTTTACGTTCGACCGTCTTAAGCGGGTAACGCTTAGCCTATACGAAGAGCCAGAAATCAGGACATGGGTACAATTGCGGGAAGATGATCCGTTTGTACTTAACGGCATGGTGCAATTACTGAAGAAAAGACTCGTTAATGAGCCTTTCATCGAATCCGCTGTTGTGTACAATGCCAACCTGGGACGCGTATTTGATTATGAGACGGGGATGCTTCCAGCGTATGAAATAATAATGGATGGCATGGGAGAGCTCATGCAAGGAGACTTGCCGAACTATTTCCGCATTACAAAGCTGCTGTTCCAGGGCCATGAGAGTCTAGCCATCCTGCTGCCGTTCGGACTTGAGAAAGACCGTCCAAAGAGCTTCCTTGTTATTCGGTTAAACAGCGATGCCATTCAGAAGTCTATGCTGCAGTTAAACAAGGATAGCGACGTATTCATTCATGTGGCAGATGGCAATGGTGAGCCCATTATTGGCCAATCTGATGCGGCGCTGCTCCAGCATCTGCGTGAGCAAGGAAAGAAACAGCATAAGGAAACATTCAGAACAAGCATCCAAGATAGCCAGTGGATCATCTCCTATGATCTGGCAGGCGTTGAAGACTGGACGATATATTACTCGGCAAGAATGGATGATTGGTTCCGAAATGCGGAATCTTTCAAGCACAAAATTTTGTATTCGTTTCTCGGATTATTGGTATCGTTAATCGCGATCTTGTTTTGGAATGCGAGAAGCTATCATCGTCCCGTCAGCCAGTTGGCGAGGCAAATATCCAGCATGGTCGAAACGGCTGCGGAAAGCGGCTGGAGAAGAAGGTTGTTGCCGAAGACCGAGGTTCACCAGATTCAGCTAGGCTTCGGGATTCTCACGGAGAGGATTGAGCAGTTGAATCAGTCGGTTCAGGACGGACGGCTTAGGCAGAAGGAAGATGACCTGCGCGAGTGGGTCAATGAGGGCAAGCTAGAAGGCTCGACCCGCAAACGGATTCAAGAATCCAGTACGATTCTGGATTACGCCAGCATCGTTATCGCTGTATGCAGAATCGACTCCTATATGGCGTTATCCGAGAAATACGATTTCTCCTCCCGCAAAACGCTCAAGGGCACAATCGTCAATATCGCCTGCGAGGCCTTTGCATTCAAGGCTTGGAAGGTAGAAAGCATTGATTTTGGGGGCAATCATATCGTCTTTATTATTGGAGTCGGTTCGGAAGGAGAAAGGACGGAGCTAATTCACTGCTTCGAAGAAATTAATACCCGAGTGCATAAGTGGCTGAAGCTAAATCTGACCGTAGGATTAAGTGATTTCCGCCAGCCTGACTGCGATATGAAAGCTGTATACGACAAGGCCTTCCAGTTGGCAACGCTTAGCTTTATCGATGGAAATAGTCGAATTTACCAAGAATCGGATTACGAGAATGAAGCGAGAAGCTCGATACAATTACCGGATGATACGATTCCACCAGGACTCATTGACTCCATTCGGCTAGGACAGACAGAAAAGGCGAAGCGCCTGCTGGATGAAGCGGGAAACAGGCTTCGCCAAATGTCTTATGACGAATGTAAGCTGCAACTGACATTCCTGATCTATCACTTGTACAAAGCGTTCGGAAAAGTAATGAATTTCTCCGGTATGAACGGCGTTCGCTCGGACCTGGACCGATTCAACACATTGGACGAAGCAATGGATAAGCTGAAAGAAGATACCGAGGCTATTATAGGCAATTTGTATGAGCGTCGTGCGGGTGACCGAAGAGACGAACGAGTGGAGGAAATGCTCCAGTATTTGAAGCTTAACATTCACAATCCGATGTTAACGATCGATCAAATGGCTAATCACGTATCGCTATCCGTCAATTATGCCCGCACGCTATTCAAAGAGTGGACCGGAATTACGGTTTCGGGTTATATCCTGAATGAACGCATACAGCTCGTCAAATATTTGCTTGTCCAAACGGATAAGACGATTACCGAGATCGCTGCACAGTCTGGGTTTCAATCAAGAAGCACATTTTTCACCGTATTCAAAAAAGAAGTCGGCGTTACGCCAAGTGATTACCGGTTGAATCTGAAAGGAGCCAGCATGAATGAGTGAAACGTTAAACGTGATCGTTATTTTCGCGCACCCAGACGAGGGTGAAAAATATGCGGGAGGAACGTCAGCGCTGCTTGCCAGGCGTGGCCATCGGGTGAAGTTTCTGTCACTTACGAACGGGGATGGAGGACATTTTCAATTATCGGGAGAGGAGCTTGTGCTTCGTAGAGCGGAGGAAGCTAAGAGGGCGCAGGCTGCCTTAGGTATTGCAGATTACGAAATTCTCGACAACCGGGATGGATCTCTACTGCCCACGCTTGAGCTGCGCAATGCCATTATTAAACGGATTAGGGAATGGGAGGCGGATGTCGTCATTACGTTCCACCCGGAAGGTGGCACCCATGCGGATAATCGTTATGCGGGCAAGGCGGTAAGCGATGCCGCGGCGTTCGTTACGCTTGTTCCGAATGTCGTGCCTGATACGAAGTATTTAAGCAAATCGCCGCTTTATTTGCTTATGCCGGACTATTCCATGAAGAAGAGATATAGCGCGGATATTGTTGTTGGAATTGACGAAGCGCTAGAGAGCAAGCTGCTTGGCTGCGGCGCGCATGAATCGCAGTTTTTCGAATATCAGCCTTGGACGAAAGGAAGGCTTGATGAGGTGCCCGCGGTCTGGAAGGATAGACGGGAATGGCTGCTGCGAGACATATCGGATTTTCTACACGTTTCGGAAGAGATGACATCCTCGCTTGTGGAGATGTACGGGGAGTTGAGGGCGGGCCGCTTTCAGTATGCGGAACCGTTCGAGCTCGCTTCCTACAACTCGGGAGGGACAGGGGAGCGGGTTCGCGTGCTTATTGAAAAATTGTCGGAAGAGGTGATTGTGTGAAGGACGTCCTTCGAGTCATTGTCATCGCTGCGCATCCGGATGAGCCCGAAATTTACGCTGGGGGCACGACGGCATTGTTGACCGAAAGAGGTCATCAGGTGAAATACCTCTCCTTGACCAACGGAGATGCTGGGCACCATGAGCTGTCTGGCGAAACGCTTGCCAAGCGAAGAGCTGCCGAAGCGGTTGAAGCAGCTAAGCACTTAGGCGTTGCGGAGTATGAAATTCTTGACAACCATGACGGATGGCTTCTTCCGACTTTGGAAATTAGGAAAGCAGTCATTCAGCGAATTCGTTCCTGGAAAGCTGATATCGTCATTGGATTCCATCCGGAAGGGGGAACGCATACGGATAATAGATATGCGGGTCGGGTCGTAGCCGATTCTTCCGCATTCGTAGCCAATGTACCGAATATCGTTCCTGATACGCCTTGCTTGGATGAGCCGCCGTTGTTTCTGCTTATGCCGGATTACTCCATGCGCGCATCGTATAAAGCGGATATCGTCATCGATATCGGCCCTGTACTGGAGAAGAAGCTGCTTGCTTGTCACTCCCATGCTACTCAGTTCTATGAGTTCGCCCCGTTCGAGCAGGGGATGACGAAGCCTGTGCCGCATGATTTCGAAGGGAAGAGACAGTTCATATTGGAAGGGTGGTCGACGTTTTTCCGGGTATCGGACGAAATGCTTCCGGCACTGGAGCGGGATTACGGAATGGATGAGGCTGGAAACGTCAAATTCGCGGAGCCTTTCCAATATGCGGAGTATAACGCAGGTGTGCTTCCTGATCAGCGATTGGAGCTCCTATCGAGGCTACGCGGCTAGCATGAGTAAAATAAGCTCCGCATGCTGCTGCCAAAGGAGTTCAACGCAGTATTTGTTGTTAAAACATATAAAGGGTGGTTAGATCCCTCCCCTTTACCGAACCATGGAAAACCCGACTTCGTGAGGTCGATTACCGACCACGATTCGTCGGAAGTTAACAGTCCGAATGACATACATTTGCTGGGCGATGTCGATCCCGACGACTAAACGCTGAGCGGAGCAAGGGCGTAGGCACAAGTGTGCTTACGCCCTTATTCACGTATTAATGGAAATAATTAGTGGATGAGTAAAAATTTTCTTAAATTAATGAAGGAATTCGGTTACGCTATTCATGGGCAAGATCCACTCTATTAAACGATGGTCAGATATGGCAATATGGTTGAATAATGATTAATTTAAAAAAGCAGGTGAAATCATGGACGAGGTTCGGATACTGATTGCCGACGATGACAGGGAAATAAGGGATTTGCTGAAGAAGTATTTGGAACGGGAACTTTATCATGCGGATGTAGCGACAGATGGAGAACATGCACTGCGCTTGTTCGACGTTAATAGCTACAACCTTGTTATATTGGATATTATGATGCCGCTGGTAGATGGGATCGAAGTGTGTAGAAGATTGCGGAACAAATCGAACGTTCCCATATTAATGCTCACAGCCAAGGATCATGAAGCGGAGAAGATACTGGGATTAAGCATAGGCGCTGACGACTATATGACGAAGCCTTTCAGTATCAATGAAGTTGTCGCCAGAGTAAAGGCGCTTATGAGGCGATATCTGGTTCTTGGGAGCGAACAGGGTACGCAAAGCAAATTAAAGATCACGTACAAAGGGCTCTCGATCGATCTACGGCAATATACCGTCAATGCCGGAGGAGAAGAGGTTTCACTTACCTCAAAGGAATTTGAACTTCTAAAGTTTTTGGCGACTAATCCCGGACAGGTATTTACCAAGACCCAGTTATTTCGTCATGTATGGGACAGCAGCTACATAGAAGACGACAACACGATCATGGTACATATCAGAAAACTTCGCAAAAAAATAGAAGCAGACCCAGCCAACCCTCTGTTTATTCAAACGGTATGGGGAATCGGTTACAAATTCACGGGTGAAAAAAATGAATCTGAATAAGCTCATCGCGCTGCTCGCAATTCAATTGGTCATCATTGTTGGGCTTTCTATCACGATTTTGCACCCCAACGGATTGGTGATTTCACAATGGATTTTACTCGCAACATTTGTCGTAGTTACGGGCATTGCTTTAGCCATGGTGTTACTTCTCCGCCCAAAATTGGCATACATGGCTGCAGAGTTAAAACGAGCGGCTGGCGGCAATTTTAAGACCCGGTTATTTGCGAAAGAGGACCCGATTTGGAATGAGTTTGTTTTTTCGATCAATGAAGTCATCGATCAGCTTGAACAGATCAAAATCGAATCAGTCCAATCGCAGTCGGCGAGAGTCAGCCTGTTGTCCAGCATTTCACATGATATTCGAACGCCACTCACTTCCATTATTGGCTATGTGGACGCTCTGAAGGACGGCATTGCAACTTCCGAAAAGGAAAAACAGAAGTATATCGCGATTCTGTCGGTAAAGGCTTCTGCGCTCAAGGAAATGATTGACGAAATTTTTATGATGGCCAAGCTCGATGCCGATGAGATGCCTCGCAAAGAGGAAGTTATCGATTTGGCCGAGCTGACCAGAGAACTGTTGATTGAGTTTCTGCCGGAGCTGACGAAGCAAGGGGTCTCCTTGGAAACACATATTCCGGATGTCATATACCCTGTGCGGGTAGACCGAATGGGACTGATGAGAACGATCGGGAATATTGTGAAGAACGCTGTACAGTACGGAAAAGAAGGGAAAGTGCTGGGGGTAGACTTGCAAGAAATGGACGAAGAGTACCAATTGATCATTTGGGACCGGGGTCCGGGGATACAAGAAGAGGAGCTTGCGCAAATATTCGAAAGAAATTACAGAAGTGACAAGGCGAGAAGCTCGGATAGCGGAGGAAGCGGTCTCGGACTTGCCATAGCAAGGTCGCTCGCGGAAAGAGAGGGTGGAGGGATTGCAGTCCAAAGCATACCGTGGGAGAAAACGTCCTTTGTCTTGTTTTTGCCGAGAGACGGCGTGAAAATTAAGAAACAATTAAAAAATAGATAAGAAGCTGTTAAAATCGTCTGTCTATAATGATGACATGCTTACGAAAAGAGGTGTTTTACGATTAGCGTTATCATTAAAACCACAAACCTGACAAAAGCTTACGGCAAGTCGATTGTGGTCGACCGTGTAAACATGAAGGTCAACCAGGGCGAAATATACGGTTTTTTGGGACGGAACGGCGCCGGCAAGACGACGACCATCCGCATGCTTATGGGGCTAATCAAACCTACCGAGGGTCAAATTGACATATTCGGCGAAAATCTTGCGCACCGTCAAAAAGATATTTTACGCAGAATCGGGTCGATTGTTGAAGTGCCGGGCTTTTACGAAAATCTGACTGCGGTGGAGAACTTGTTGATTAACGCTAAAATAATGGGCATCCATAAACGAAATGCGGTTGCGGAAACGCTGGAGATGGTCGGATTGCAAGATGAAACAAAGAAGACCGTAGGGAAATATTCGCTCGGGATGAAGCAGCGTCTTGGCATTGCGAGAGCGCTCCTTCATTATCCAGAGCTGCTTATCCTTGACGAGCCTACCAATGGGCTTGATCCAATCGGGATCAAGGAGATGCGCAAACTGATCAAAGCATTGGCAGAGGAACGTGGAATTACCATACTCATCTCGAGCCATATTTTATCCGAAATCGAGCAGCTCGCGGACCGCGTGGGCATTATTCATAAAGGCAAATTGCTGGAGGAAACGGCAATTAATAAGCTTCGCCAAATGAATCGCAAATATGTGGAGTTTCAAGTGTCAAACGATAAAAAAGCTACCATGATCCTTGAGAGCCATTTCAACGTCATGGATTATGAAATTCGTGAGCAAGGCCAAATCCGAATTTATTCGCATTTTGGAGAGCAGGGTCAAATCAATAAAACATTTGTTCAGCAGGACATCGAGGTTTCGAAGATTGTTATCAGTGAGGACAAATTAGAAGATTATTTTACTCAGCTTGTGGGAGGCGGAAGCATTGGGTGATCTGGTCTATACAGAAATATTGAAGCTTAAACGCTCAAAAATGTTTTCTTTAACGTTTATCGGTGCCATGGTTGCTCCATTCCTGGTCGTCGTTTCGACTTATATCCATATTCATAGCAATGAGCCGACGGAGGTGATCCTATTTGCAGATCTATTCTTTGACACCAACCTGTATACGTCGGTACTAATAGGCGTTCCGCTCTATGGTGTGGCGGCAGCCTATCTTTTTAGCCGTGAATATGCGGAGGATACGTTGAAAAATTTGCTTACTATCCCGGTATCCCGCACTGGCATACTAGTCAGCAAGTTGCTTCTTTTGTTTATGTGGATAATTGCGCTTACGATCGTGGCGTGGGGATTAACACTGCTACTAGGCATGCTTGGACAGTTTGATGGCTTGACAATGTCTTTGCTTTTGCAGTCATTCAAGCAATTCATCGCTGCCGGTTCGTTTTTATTTGTTCTATCCTCGCCTGTTATGCTCATTACGCTCTTGATGAAAAATTATGTGCCGGCGATTATTTTGACTATCGTGATTACTTTGATTAATGTAATGGGTTCAAATTCCGAGCACAAGGGATTAATTCCTTGGATAGCTGCATTTGATATTGTAAACGGATCGCTCCTGCCGGAGTATCCCGCGTCATACTCATACATGTCGATCGCTGTGCCAGCGATTGGTTGCTTCATCGCGGCACTCCTCTACTTTAGAAAGGCGGACATTCATTAATGAACGATATGATAAGCGCGATTATATTGGGTATTATCGAAGGGTTGACCGAATTTCTGCCCGTATCGTCTACAGGGCATTTGATTTTAGCAGGCCATTTGATGGGTTTCGAAGGAGATGCGGCTACCACGTTCAAGATTGTCATTCAGCTCGGTGCGGTCATGGCGGTATTTGTGCTTTACTGGAAAAGGTATGTGGATATGCTAAAAGGGCTGCTGACATTCAACTTTTCCGCAGCGGGGAAATTAAACGCCATTCATTTGATAATCGCCATGGTTCCTGCCCTTATCGTTTACCTGATTTTCAAGGATGTCATTAAACGTGAATTATTCGGGCCGGCACCTGTACTCATTGGCTTGATTCTGGGAGGGATTCTCCTGATCATTGGTGCGCGGGCAAAGCGAAAAGTGATTTCCGAGCAAACGGACGACATTACCTACAAACAGGCTTTTGGAATCGGATTGTTCCAATGCCTCGCCTTGTGGCCGGGTTTTTCAAGATCGGGTTCGACGATAGCTGGCGGAATGCTGCTTGGCACGAGCCAGAGAGCCGCCGCGGATTTCACGTTCATGATATCGGTTCCGGTCATGCTCGGCGCGACGATGCTGGACATGTATGATAGCCGAGAGTTATTGACGTCAAGCAATTTGACGCTGTTTCTAGTCGGGTTTATTACCGCCTTTATCGTGGCCATGATTGCCGTCGTTACTTTTTTGAAAATAATTAAACGGCTTCGTCTAGAATGGTTTGCGTTTTACCGTTTTGCGCTCGCTGCGGTATTTTACACTTTTTTGAACGATTCCTTTAATGCTTTCAAGTTCAGTCTATTGATTCATTATTTTATTTAGGCACAAAAAAATTCAACGCTGTACGTACAAAAATGTTAGGACAAGTATGGAAAATTATATGCCAATCCTGTATTGTTGTAAGATATGATCGACAGTAACAAGGTTGAAAAAATGGGGTAAATTTCTTAACTGGCGCTGAACAAATGAGACAGTAGATCGTTATCGCCATTCCGTAAGTCATTATAACTTTTACATGGTAGGAATCGAATTCAATCGCAGATATTGGGGCTGAGCCAATTTAATTTTTATGGGGGTAAGAAACGATCTTATGAAAAAAGTGTTAATCGGAGAGGTTGCGCAATTTAATACTTGGCCTGCTACACTCGAAATCGATGGGAAACCGTTCTTTTTAGTCCGGGAAAACGATTCGATTCAACTTCTCTCGTCCACTTGCCCGCATATGGGAGGTACTATTTGTCATACGGATGGTGTTTTCGAATGCCCGGTGCATATGTGGAAGTTTGATGAGAAGTCAGGGAAATGTTTAACTAATGTGAATCAGAGTATGAAATCCATAGATACGATCATTGAAGATGGGGTGATCTTTGCTCTTTTAGAAAGTGACGAAGAGGAGCCATCCGTGAAAAAGTCGACGAATCAAATTCCGAAGGATTTGTCTATTAAGCTCCATTCTCATGCATGCTTGGAATTCGAGACTGAAAATTTTCGGTTATTGACTGATCCATGGCTTGACGGACCCTGCTTTTTAGGGGCGTGGACTCACTACCCTACCCCGTTAACGGATGGCTCGGATTTGCGACCAGATGCAATTTGGATTTCGCACGAGCATTCCGATCACTTCCATGAGCCGACCCTCGCTCATTTTAATAAAGAGACCCCTGTTTACGTACCCGACTTTCCTAATCAGCGGTTGAAGCACCGATTAACGGAGCTTGGCTTCAGTAGAGTTCATGCAATGCCATTCGGAGAGAAAATTCAGATCGCAGATCAAATTTTTATTACTTGTTACGAGCCAATAAGCCTCTGGAATGATGCGATTGTACTCATTGAAATTAAAGGGTTCCGTTTCTTGAATTTAAACGACGCAGGGTTAAATCCTCACATTGCCAGGCAGGTTGGTCCCGTAGATGCCATCGCCTCAGCATTCTCGCCTGGCGCATCGGGATTCCCTTTAACATGGGGACATTTAAGTGAAGACGAAAAATCAACGATTATGAGGAAAAGCTGCAGCGGTCTTCTGACGATGTTGGAAAAAGCGGCGTCTTTGTACCAAACCAACTATTTAATTCCCTTTGCAAGCCATTTTGAACTATGGAACCCGGAACACGAGCCGTTTGTAAAAAAATCTCTCAAAAACAGCTTGGATGACGTGCTTCGGTTTTTCGAAAATAAGCCGATACGTATCGTCGATTTGTTAGCTGGAGAAAAATGGGTACCGAATGTAGATGAGATTGAACGTATTGGATATAATCGCAGAGAATTGTATGATCCGGTTAGCAAAGGTCTTTGGTTAAAGGATCAGTTTGACCAAGCAAGCTTTTTGAAATCGTATCCGTCGGCCACCAAGGTCTCTCGAGAGGAAGTCATCTCTTACTTATTGAAGTTAAACGAGGTACCTGAGATTATTTTTTCAGAGGATGTTGAGGTTTTACTGACATCGACCGGGAAGATATCCGACTTAGCATTTGACGTTTCTTTTCGTATCGCGAATGGAGCATTATCGATTGAAGAAGCGGGAGTAGAGAGAACTGGGATATCGATTAGTATGCCGAATGAAATTCTAGGCTCGATCGTGCAGAAGGATATATCATGGGATGAAGCTTTTATTGGATACTGGTGTAGCTTCTATCGAGATTCGGATATCTATCATGCTGACTTTTGGAGATTGCTTCAAGCACCGTATTATCGTAAGAATCCAAGGATTAACCGATTATCACAATTAAATTCCAAGAATGATATAAATAAAATGACTATAGCAGATTTGTTTGATCGGTATGGAGATGACATCGAGCGGATATTAGGACGATATGGATTATATTGTATGGGGTGTTATCGATCTAATCAGGAAACGCTGGAACTCGCCCTTTTGTCCCATGGAATTCTGCAAGAAAAAAAGGATCGGTTGTATCAGGAACTCGATGTTTTGTTCGCTGAATGAGATACGAGTAATGATTAAATAACCAAAAAGACAACTACCCATTGATATGCTCCCCTTTAGGTAGACAGGTGAAATAATAAAAACCTGTTTATCAAGGGGAGTTTTTTCATGTCTCAAATAAATGAGTACTGCGGGGAAGAGAAATTAGCCAT
>NZ_JBWDNK010000004.1:0-595726 GCF_056269165.1 Paenibacillus sp. J22R232
CCCTCTCAGGTCGGCTACGCATCGTCGCCTTGGTGAGCCGTTACCTCACCAACTAGCTAATGCGCCGCGGGTCCATCTGTAAGTGATAGATTGCTCCATCTTTCCCGATTCGGTCATGCGACCAAACCGCGTATCCGGTATTAGCATTCGTTTCCGAATGTTATCCCAGTCTTATAGGCAGGTTACCCACGTGTTACTCACCCGTCCGCCGCTAACCTTATCCCGAAGGACAAGATCCGCTCGACTTGCATGTATTAGGCACGCCGCCAGCGTTCGTCCTGAGCCAGGATCAAACTCTCCAAATTGGTGTTTGAAATGCTCATTACTTGTTATCGCTTTTTCGCTTATCCCGAAGGATTTGCGAGGCAGTTATTACTCGTTGTTCAGTTTTCAAAGAGCAATCTATTCTTTCATATCGGCCGTGTGTCTCGTTGGCGACCTAGATAATATATCACGTTCGCCTATGGCATTGCAAGTGTTTTTTTCATTTTTTTCGTTTTTTTATTTAGAATAGCAATTAGTACCTATAATGCTGCGTTTTAACGAATGTTTAACGTTATTTTATACAGAACAACTTACAGTAAGATTCCCATTAGGTAAAAATCTATTCTCTTCCACTATAAGAAGGAATCTTTAAGCTGGATAACTGTACCTCCCCCACTAATCCTTAAAATCACTTACAAAAAAGCAAGCACATAATGCTGCCTTCTGAAATCATTCTTCAGGCTGCATTTATGTGCTTGCTTCAATTTTATCGACAGTATGATTACCTTAATACTTCTTTTATATGTAGCTGTCGCTCACTGATTAAATTAACAATAACACCTTCAATGGAAACCCATGGCCTTGTCGGGTAGTTATGATCCGAGAATACAATCTCGCCAATTCTCTCATCACTAAGCCTTACAATTGTTCCATTATGGAACTGCGTCGCCTTTTCGACGAAAATACGCACATATGTGGGATCCAGCTTGCCGAAAGCATCGCTTTGGATCTGCTCCAGCACCAGATAAGGAGATACCGCTTTCCTATACGCTTTATTTAAGGTCATGGCATGAAAAATATCTGCTATAGCTACAATCTTGGCATAAGGATTTATTTTCGTTGCATCAATACCGAGCGGGTACCCCGTGCCATCAACTTTTTCATGATGCTGCAGTGCCGCCATTTTAACACCTTCATTTAAGGCAGGCACATTTTTGAGCAGCTGATAGCCAAGTACGGTATGACGCATCATTTCTTCTTTTTCTTCTGTAGACAATGAATTGGGCTTTGTAAGGATGGACTTATCTATCTTTACGTTCCCGATATCGTGAAGCAAACCGGCAAAGGCGATTTGCATCCAATCTTTCTGTGGGAAACCCGTCCATTGTGCAATTTGGTAAGAAGTTAAAGCACAGGTGATGCTGTTATGAAGCAAATAATCTTTCTCCATAAATTGACGCGGCGCAAAGGTGAGTAAATTATAACTCTTTATGTGCTCGAGCAATTTTTCCAACTGCTTGCGAATGTCCATCACGGGCAGGGCCTGGCCAGCAACAAAAGAATTAAAAACTTGGCGCAGCACGATGAGCATTTTATCATACTCTTCATGAAGGGGAGATGACACGATAGCCGGACTCGCTTCTTGGCCAGCATCCTCAGCTGTTTCCTCACGTGTTTTGCTTACAATTTGGTTTGATTCAATCTCTACACTTGTAATGAGGAATGCCTGCAGGATTTCCATTTCTTTAGGTGTTACTACCTTACCCTTCTGAAACAGCACGCTGCCAAGCGGAGTGAGGACATCTTCAATGATTTTATCGCCTAATTTAAGATGTAATAACGTTACCGCCGCCACGAGAGTCCTCTCCCCTGTAAATGAATATACTTACGATTTATTTGTTAACTAAAACACAAGCTGATCCGCAGGTTGGCGGTATCAGCTGTGTTCTTACCTATTCGATTGGCGTTTCGCCGTTTTCTTCCTCTTCGCCCTCATCGAGAGTCTCGCTCTCTTCGCTGCGCGCTACGCGTGTAACCGTCGCAACGGTGTCGTCTTCGCGCGTGTTGATGAGCTTGACGCCTTGCGTGTTACGGCCCATCGTCGAGATCCCCTCCATGCTGGTACGGATCATCGTTCCGGAAGCAGTCATGATCATAAGATCCTCATCGTTCTCAACAACCTTAAGCGAGACGATCGGACCATTCTTATCCGTAACGTTTAGGGTTTTAATACCCTTCCCGCCGCGGTTCTGAATGCGGTAGTCCGCTACCGGAGTACGTTTGCCGTAGCCTTTGGAGGTAACGATCAGAATATCCTTATCCGGTACGATTACATCCATGTCGATAACCGTGTCGCTATCATCAAGCTGGATGCCTTTCACGCCGGTTGCAGAACGTCCCATAGACCGAACATCCTGTTCGGAGTAACGAATGGACATCCCCTCGGCAGTACCCATTATGATCTCCTGGTTGCCGTCAGTCAGCTTCACGCCAATTAGATCATCATCCTCGCGGAGCGAGATAGCAATGAGCCCAACCTTACGGATGTTGACATAATCATCAAGCGGAGTTTTCTTCACGACCCCTTGTCTTGTAGCAAAGAACAAGAAGTGCTCAGAATCAAATTCCTGAACCGGAATAACCGCATTAATGGTCTCGCCTTGTTCAATCTGAATAAGGTTGATGATCGGCGTTCCCCGCGCAGTACGGTTTAGATCAGGGATCTCGTAAGCTTTTAGCTTATAGACCTTACCTTTATTCGTGAAGAACAGGAGGTAGTGATGCGTATTGGAGACGAATAGATGCTCGACAAAATCATCATCCTTCGTACCCATTCCTACAACGCCTTTACCGCCCCGCTTCTGGCTGC
This sequence comes from Paenibacillus sp. J22R232, assembly GCF_056269165.1. Taxonomy (NCBI): domain Bacteria; kingdom Bacillati; phylum Bacillota; class Bacilli; order Caryophanales; family Paenibacillaceae; genus Paenibacillus; species Paenibacillus sp. J22R232. Next base: position 2,855 of record NZ_JBWDNK010000004.1, read on the forward strand.
GGTAAGTACCAACCGGCAAACGCTTGATATAGCCGGTGTGCGTAATCGAGATAATAACATCCTCGCGTGGAATGAGATCCTCATCCATAATTTCCTCATCACTTGCCATTAGCTCCGTGCGACGCTCATCGCCGAAACGTTCTTTCAATTCGGCGAGCTCTGTGCTGATAATATCCAGTACGAGCTGCTCGTCGGCTAGAATAGCTTTATATTCAGCAATTTTCCGCATAAGCTCCGCGTATTCTGCTTCAATTTTATCTCTTTCCAGTCCAGTCAGACGCTGCAAACGCATATCGAGAATCGCTTGAGCTTGCTCGTGACTGAGCGAGAATCTCGTTATCAATCCTTCACGCGCTTGATCTGCCGTCTGGGATGCGCGAATTAACGCGATTACCTCATCCAAGTGATCAAGAGCAATGCGCAGGCCTTCTAAAATATGAGCTCGCGCTTCTGCCTTCTTCAGTTCAAATTCGGTGCGGCGACGAATAACCTCGATTTGATGCTGTAAATAGTGATATAGCATATCGCGAATATTCAAAGTCTTAGGCTCGCCATTAACTAGCGCCAGCATGTTGATCCCGAAGTTGGATTGCAGTTGCGTATGCTTGTATAAGTTGTTGAGCACAATGCTCGGATTCACATCGCGGCGAAGCTCAATGACAACGCGCATCCCGTTACGGTCAGATTCATCCCGCAAATCGGTGATGCCCTCGATTTTCTTCTCCCGCACAAGCTCTGCTATCTTCTCGACTAAACGTGCTTTGATGACTTGATACGGCAGCTCATGCACGATAATGCGCGCTTTGCCGTTATTCTCCTCAATTGTTGCACGCGCCCGCATCGTTACGGAGCCTCTACCTGTCAAATAAGCTTGACGGATACCTTGGCGACCCATTACAAAAGCAGCCGTCGGGAAATCTGGCCCTTTTATATATTCCATTAATTCGACCGGCGTAATATCAGGATTCACGATAAGCGCCTGCACTCCATCGATAACCTCGTTTAGGTTATGCGGAGGAATGTTCGTTGCCATACCGACTGCAATTCCCGTAACCCCATTGACTAGAAGGTTGGGATACCTTGCAGGCAATACAACAGGCTCCGATTCTTCACCGTCATAGTTGGGCGCGAAATCGATTGTCTCCTTATTGATATCACGCAGCAGCTCCATTGCTATTTTGGAAAGACGAGCCTCCGTATAACGCATGGCCGCTGCAAAGTCGCCATCTATCGAGCCAAAGTTTCCATGTCCATCAACGAGCATGTAGCGCATGGAGAAATCCTGTGCCATCCTAACCATTGATTCATACACGGCCGAATCACCGTGAGGATGGTACTTACCGATTACTTCTCCAACGATTCTCGCAGATTTCTTATGGGGCTTGTCCGGTGACATGCCTAGCTCAGACATCGCATACAAAATACGTCGATGCACGGGCTTAAGCCCATCCCGAACATCGGGAAGAGCACGGCTTACAATGATACTCATTGCGTAATCCATAAAGGAATCCCGCATCTCCGTACCAATGTCCCGGTCTTTTATAGATATACGTTGTTCTTCCGCCATGATTTACCTCCCTGACGCCATCTATAGCTAATCTTAAATCAACATAACCTTATATTTCTTTCTCAAAAAGCGAGCATATAAACCTTTTTCGCTCGTGCTTTCGGAATTCCCGTGAATCTCTTGTCATTTTTCGTTAAAAATAGGTGAATTGCCGCTCTCCATACATAAAAAGCCGCCATAAAATAAACAGACCCAACTTTCATTATACCACTCAATTCCAAGTCTGTCTCCTTCATCATTCGATTTCCCATTGAAGATCAGAAACAGCGAGAGAGGAGAAAATTCGTTGAGCATTCAACGTGTGAAGAGTAAATGGGCTAAAACCAAAATTATGCTTAAATCCGATTATTTACGTCAGTTCATGCCCGTAACCAAACTGTTTGACCGTTCAAATCTGCGAACGATGCTGAATGAGTACGGAATGGTTTACTTCAAGCCCATTAATGGTACCTTTGGCAATGGTGTTACACGAATAGAAAGAACAACGACACCATCTCTCGGCTACCGGTACCAGTTGGATACCAAGATCATGTTTTTCTCCAGCTTCGAGCAGCTGTATCAGCGCCTATCGAAGCAAAAGAAAGGCAGAAGCCACATTGTGCAAAAAGGAATCCATCTGCTTCGTCACCAGAAGCGCCGCTTTGATATTCGGGTCATGGTCCAGAAAAACCCTCGCAACGAATGGGAAGCGACCGGCATTATCGGACGGCTTGCCCATCCCGCGAAAATAGTAACAAACTATCATAGCGGCGGAACCCCCATGGCGATTGAACGGCTTATGAGCGATCATGCCAGCTCCTCCGAGCTTGCCGCCTTTAAGAACCGGTTAAGGAAGCTGAGCATTACAATAGCCAACAATCTCGAAGCTTCCTATCCTCATCTGAAAGAGATCGGCGTCGACATCGCCATTGATGCGAAGCTTCATCCTTGGATTCTGGAAGTAAATACGCTGCCTGATCCGTTTATTTTTCGGAAACTGCCCGATCAGAGCGTTTTCCACAAGATTTACCGCTACGCGGTTGCTTACGGCCGATTCAAGCGTAAACGGATGAAGTCGTCCTCTGGCGGCTAAGCTAACGTTTCGCGTAGAAATATAGAGAAAGTTGGCAGCATGATATACTTTCCTATATTTCAAAAAAAGAAGCAGGCGTCCATAACGGGCGGCTGCTTCTTTTCCCTATGCTTGCCTAGACATCCAAGTTCGTTACGTATCTAGCGTATTTCTGAATGAAATCACGCCGCGGTTCAACATTGTCGCCCATAAGCGTGTCGAATACCACATCCGCTTCGATCGCATCCTCAATGGTTACCTGCAGCATCGTACGGCTCTCTGGGTCCATCGTTGTCTCCCACAGCTGCGTAGCGTTCATCTCGCCTAGTCCTTTATAACGCTGGACATTCACTTTAACGCCTTCACCGAACTCGGCAATAATCCGATCACGTTCCTTTTCGGTCTGTGCATAGCGGATAACCTTGTTCCGTTCAACCTTGAAGAGCGGCGGCTGAGCGATATAAATATAACCGGCATCTATAATTTGACGCATGTACCGATAGAAGAACGTCAGCATTAGCGTACGAATGTGAGCGCCATCGACGTCGGCATCGGTCATGATAATGATTTTGTGGTATCTAGCTTTGGCGAGATCGAAGTCATCGCTAATGCCGGTTCCAAGCGCCGTGATGATTGCCCGAATCTCCGCATTGCCGAGAATCCGGTCAAGACGCGCTTTCTCAACGTTCAGAATTTTACCCCGCAGCGGCAAAATAGCTTGGAAGTGACGGTCACGTCCTTGCTTTGCGGATCCGCCCGCAGAGTCACCTTCTACGATGTACAGTTCGCTAATCGATGCATCCTTGGAGGAACAGTCGGCTAGCTTGCCTGGAAGCGATCCAACCTCAAGGGCGCTCTTGCGACGAGTGAGCTCGCGCGCTTTGCGCGCTGCTTCTCGGGCACGTGCGGCCTGCAGCCCTTTTTCAATGATTTTGCGTGATACGGACGGATTCTCTTCAAGAAACTCCTGAAGCTTCTCGGCAAAAAACGACTCTACAATGCCGCGAACCTCGCTGTTGCCCAGCTTGGTTTTCGTCTGGCCCTCGAATTGGGGCTCAGGAATCTTAACGGAAATGATAGCCGTCAAGCCTTCGCGCACATCGTCTCCGGAGAAGTTCGAATCATTATCCTTAATCAGGTTGGTCTTGCGTGCATAGTCATTGATAATACGTGTCAGGGCGCTCTTAAAGCCGGACTCATGCGTACCGCCTTCATGCGTATTGATGTTGTTGGCAAAGGAATGAATATTTTCCGTATAGCTGTCGTTGTATTGCAAAGCGACCTCTACATGGATATGATCCTTCGACCCTTCCACATAAATCGGTTGCTCATGAAGCGGCTCTCGGGTACGGTTCAAATACTTTACGAACTCGATAAGCCCGCCCTCGTACATAAACGTATTCGATACGCCCGTACGTTCATCGGACAATACAATTTCAATGCCTTTATTCAAAAACGCCAGCTCGCGGATCCGCGATTGCAGCGTTTCATAATCAAAAACGGTTGTTTCCGTAAAAATCTCGCTGTCCGGCGTAAACGTAGTCTGTGTGCCCGTTTCCGTCGTATCTCCGATAATTTTGATATCATATTGCGGAGCGCCTTTACGGTATTCTTGCTGGTAGATATGTCCTTCACGTTTAACTTGAACAATGACGAGCTCGGACAGCGCGTTTACGACAGATATACCGACGCCATGCAAGCCGCCAGATACTTTATAGCCTTCACCGCCGAATTTACCTCCGGCATGCAAAACCGTCATTACGACCTCGAGAGTCGATTTCTTCAGTTTCGTATTTTCCCCCACAGGAATGCCGCGTCCATTATCGATAACAGTTATGCTGTTATTCTCGTGAATGATCACTTCAATTCTTGAGCAAAAACCAGCCAAAGCCTCGTCAATACTGTTATCGACAACCTCCCATACGAGATGATGAAGACCTTTGCCACTGGTGGAGCCAATATACATCCCCGGACGTTTGCGTACCGCCTCTAATCCTTCCAAGACCTGTATCTGACTCTCGTCATACGTATGCTGCTCCAAAGACATGCAACTTCACTGCTCCTCTCAACTGCTGTTCCTGATCGCCCTCGCTCTAGCCGTTCGCTGCAAAATGATGTGCCCTTTTCTTAAGCGTAGAGGATGAAATAGGCGAATAATATATTTTCTGCTTCGTTACAACGATCGATTTCGGCTCTTCCTCGCCTATCGTTTCAACGTCCTTGCGTTTTCGTGCTCCCGCAACAAATTGCTTGGAGAGTTTGGAGGATTGCTCGATAGAAATATCAAAGATGGCCACGAGCTCCGCAGCCCGAATTATTTTCTCGCCGCCCAAATGGATGTACATGTCCTCTTCCTCACCTCTCCTATTCGCACCTAACGCGTCACTTGGCCGTTTTTCACATGGTAGATGCCGGCATCCTGAAGCTTGCTCACATTCACGCTTTCAAGGCCGGTCGTTGTAATAAAGGTTTGTACTTTGCTTTGAAACGTCTCAATAAGCTGGGTTTGACGATTCTGATCGAGCTCAGACAACACATCGTCAAGCAGGAGAATCGGATACTCGCCGATTTCCTCGTTAATGAGCTCTATTTCTGCCAATTTTAAAGATAAGGCCGTCGTTCGCTGTTGCCCTTGAGAGCCGAAGACTTGCGCTTCTTTGCCGTTTATAAAAAACGCCAGATCATCGCGATGCGGTCCCACTAGCGTAACCCCTCTGCGAATCTCCTGATCTTTCACCTGTGTTAACTTTATCATAAATTGATCAAATAAAACAGTTTCATCTTGCTGGGCATCCGCATCAAAAGAAGGGCGATACTCTATTTTGAGTTGTTCAGCCCCGTTCGTTATGCCTGCATGGATCTGTTCTGCAAACGTTTGTAATTTATGTATGAAGTGTTTCCTTTTTTTCATGATTTTAACACCATGCTCTGCTAGCTGCATGTTCCACACGTCCAGCATCGTTTGGTTAGCCCCTCCAGGGTAGGCCGCTTTCAAAAAATTATTGCGCTGCTGAAGCACCTTCCCGTACTGCTGGAGCGTATACAAATAGCCGGGCTGCACCTGACCGATTTCCATATCGAGAAACCGTCTTCGCACACCCGGCGTACCTTTTACGATCTCAAGATCCTCGGGCGCGAACATCACGACATTCACGGAACCGATGAAATCACTAAGCTTACGTTGTTCTAGTCCGTTGATTTTGGCTTTTTTTCCTTGTGACGAATAGAGGAGATCCAGCTTAATCGAACCATATTTTTTATCGACCTCGCCTGAAATGCGCGCAGAATCGGCTTGCCAGCCGATAAGCTCTTTGTCCTTCGATGTACGATGGGATTTCGTTAACGCGAGCACGAATATAGCTTCAAGCAGATTCGTTTTCCCCTGGGCATTCGGGCCCAGAAACACATTAACCTTATTCGTCGTTTGCAGATCGATCTCGGTATAGTTGCGGTAATTTTGCAGCTGTATGCTTGTTAAAAACACGTTTCGACCTCCAGGTCCCTTGGTGCGTTACGCTTTTCCTACCGTGAATGCGCCGCAGCCTTCAACCTCTACTTTATCTCCGGCATATAGCTTTCTGCCTCTACGATTGTCCGCTTCTCCGTTAATGGTAACCGTGTTCTCCTGCAGAAAAAACTTTGCGTGGCCGCCTGTCGAGATGCAATCGGACAGCTTCAAGAACTGTCCAAGCGTTATATATTCGGTCTTGATTTCGATTTCCTTCATCGGGTTTGATCCTTCCTTTCTCTGCTTATGCCAGCATTAGCCCGTTGTCCGGTAAGGCAGAATGACGTACATGCTGTATGCGTGGTCCATCGGTCTGATAATAATAGGGCTCATAGCTCCCGTAAAGCCAAAAAACAGCTGCTCACTGTCGATTACTTTTAGAACATCAAGCATATATTTCGAGTTAAATGCGATTCTAAGCGGATCGCCGTTGAATTCCTTCGCTTCAAGCTGCTCGGTTACTCGTCCAAGCTCCGTAGAGCTCGATGAAATTTCAATTGTTCCGTCTTCCAGCGTCATAAGGCGAACGATATTCGTTTTTTCCTCGCGCGACATCAGATAAGCACGGTCAATCGCATCCATTACGTTTTTTGTATCGAGAACAAGTTCTGTTTTGAATGTCTGCGGAATAATCTTAGAAGTATCGGGATAGATGCCATCTAGGATACGCGTATAGAACAATACGTTGCCAAGCTTAAATAAAACTTGATTGTCTGCTACGACAATATCAACGAGAGCGTTCTGCTCGGGTACGAGCTTGGAGAGTTCAATCAACGTTTTGGCAGATATAACGACATTGCTGAACTTAAACTGCGCTTCCGTGTCAACTTGCGCGGTTCGGCTGGCAAGCCTATGGCGGTCAGTGGCAATGAATTTAAGCTCGCCTTCTAAAAGGTTCCAAAGCACACCTGTCAAAATAGGCGTTTGTTCGCTCGCCGAAGCTGCTAGCACGGTTTGACGAATCATCGCTTTTAATAGATCGCCTGGCATTTGCAAAACTTCGTTCTGCTCAATGGATGGAAGCACCGGGAATTCTTCGGGGTCAAGTCCAACCATCTGTATTTCAGTGGAGCCTGAACGAATCATCGTTTGGTAACTTGAGCTAACTTCGATCATTACTTGCTCGGAAGGAAGCTTTTTGACGATCTCCACAAAAAACTTTGCTGGAAGCACAACGCTGCCAGGCTTATCCACATGTGCAATAACGAATTGATCTCTTTCCACAGGGATGAAGCTTTGGATGGAAATATCGGTATCGCTTGCGGTTAGTGTTACGCCTAAATGAGTGACTTCGATTTTGATACCGCCAAGAATCGGTATGGCAGGGCGTGAAGAGGCAGCTTTGGCTACTTGCTGAATCGCATCGTTTAGTTCATTTTTTGAAATGGTTAATTTCATGGTTTCACTCCTAGCGTTCTTATAAATGGATTCACGTATGATTGCGTACGAAAACGGTGTTTGGTTTCAAAAAATGCAATTGCCGTTTACGCTTATTTGATGATGTTTTTTTAAAGATTTTTAGTAGTCGTAGTAGTAGGGACACTGAATATGTGGATAACCCCGTGGAAGACCGATAAAGCAAGCCTATCCACATGTGCATAGCGTGTGCATAGGCTTGCTTAGTTGTTCACATATGATTTTTGATTTTTTCGGTCAGGTTTTGGACGATTTTATATAGATCCTGATCGATCTTCAATTGCTGCGTAATTTTCTCGTGTGCATGGATGACCGTCGTATGATCTCGGCCCCCGAATGCCTCTCCGATCTTAGGAAGCGAGAAGTCGGTGAGCTCCCTGGACAGATACATGGCGATTTGCCTCGGATAGGCAACGGCCTTTGTCCGCTTCCGCGCTTTAAATTCCTCTAGCCGCAGTCCGTAGAATTCGCCTACTTTTGTTTGAATATCATGCATCGTTATCATTCTAGGCCTACTGGATGGAATGATATCCTTGAGCGCTTCCGCCGCCAAATGCGACGTAATATCTGCATTTATAAGGGATGAATAGGCGACTACCCGTATGAGGGCACCCTCCAATTCACGAATGTTCGTGTCGATTTGGTTAGCGATATAGATCATCGCTTCGTTTGGTATATCCAGGTTTTCCGCTCTAGCTTTTTTTCGAAGAATCGCGATCCGTGTCTCCAGGTCCGGAGGTTGAATGTCGGTAATAAGCCCCCACTCGAAGCGTGAGCGCAAGCGCTCCTCCAACGTCGGAATTTCCTTTGGCGGCCTATCGCTAGAGATAACAATTTGCTTGCGTTCTTCATGGAGCGCGTTAAACGTATGGAAAAACTCTTCCTGCGTCTGCTCTTTCCCTGCCAGAAACTGAATATCATCGATGAGCAGCACGTCGATATTGCGGTATTTGGTGCGAAAGCTTTCGCCTCGGTTATCACGAATGGCGTTAATAAACTCGTTCGTAAATTTCTCGGACGAAATATATAGAACCTTCGTATTCGGGTTGTGATCCATAATATAATGGCCAATTGCATGCATTAAGTGGGTTTTGCCAAGTCCGACGCCCCCATATAGAAACAAGGGATTGTACGCTTTGGCAGGCGCTTCGGCCACAGCAAGCGAGGCTGCGTGCGCGAAACGGTTGTTGGCCCCAATAACAAATGTATCAAATGTATATTTGGGGTTAAGCATATGAGTAGGCGTGGCTTCTTCACTCATAACAGGCGAATGCACCGCTTTCGGCGGAAACATATAGGCCGGCTCGGCGCCTTTCGGCTCCTCGATAGAGAATCGCACGTCCACTTGTCTACCCAAAAACTCAAAAAGCGTTGTTCTGATTAGCTTCGTATAACGGCCTTCCAGCCATTCGGCCGCAAATGTTGTCGGCGCTGTTACTTCAAGCATGGAATCATCGACAAAAGAAGCCTTCGTCGCTTTGAACCAGGTGTCAAAGCTCGGCTTGCTCAATTTAGTCTGAATGATCGACAACACTTGCTGCCATAAATCATAGGTATGGCTGTCCACAGACTGTCACTCCTTATCCAAATCGCCACGAGTGGCGCAGTTGCAAGAAAAAATGTCGAAATTCAGGGTATTATAACGAAACCATCCACATTCTACCGTTTATTGAGCGGATGAGTTATAAATAGGGGATGAGTTTGTTCACAATGTTATCCACAGGCTGTTGATAAAACTGAGGCTGTATTGATCTAATCCACAATGAAAACATAATTATCATAGCAAAAGATCCCTTATATTTCAACGAAATCGCATATTTTATCCACATTCTCAACTGCTTGTGCATAAAAGTTATCTACACCACTACATATTGTTTATATCTTGTTAAGATTTCGACAAAGTTCGTTGTGGCCAGTTGTGGATTGTGCACATGTTATTAGTTTTTGATGAACAGGGGCTTTTCATGCGTTATCCACAGCAGCGATTGCATATATTTTTATCCACCATTTCATGCTGGAGCCGATCATTGACTTTTGGTCGCTAACATGGTTTAATAAAAAAAGCGTTTTTTTAAATATAAGGCGATATAAGTAGCACACTTATGGACATTCTTATATTTCACCGCGAAACGATGCTGCTCCGTCGACATAGACGGCGAGAGCCGTTTACGCTTGATTGGAAACACGCAGTATAGGAGGTGCAGAACGATGAGACCTACATTTAGACCTAATGTAAGCAAACGCGCGAAAGTGCATGGATTCCGCAAACGGATGAGCACGAAGAACGGACGTAAAGTTTTGGCAGCGCGTCGTCAAAGAGGAAGAAAAGTACTGAGCGCATAAGCAGAAGACCACGTCCGGTGGTCTTTTTTTTTTGCTTATGAGGATGAGGAGCGGGGAGCAGGCTGCTTATGCTGCTCACTTGCTGGCGATACTTTAGAAGATCAATGAGGGAACGGTGGCCATCAGTCGTGCATAGAAAATTGCGTCTTCGCAACCGTGAAGACTTCAGCCGGATTTACCGAGGCGGCAAATCGTTTGCGAATGGGCAGTTTGTCGTCTATTGGTCCAAGCAGCCTTCGGCGGATCCTTTTCGCCTTGGCGTTTCCGCAAGTAAAAAAATAGGCAATGCGGTCGTTCGCAATCGGATGCGCCGAATGATCAAAGAGATTGTCCGTCATCAAGCGAATCGGATTGTTCCCAGGACCGACTTCATTCTTATAGTAAGAAAGCCTGCTACGGTAATGAAGATGAAGGAAATGGAGAAGAGCGTGCTGCATGTATTAAAGAAAGCGGGCTTGCTTAAGGGCACTGCAAATACGAAGGAAAAGCGGGCAGAATAGCGTTTTTTTGCCGGCTTGCTTCGCGTGCTCAAATTTCGATCTTTTACGCGGATCAAGAAAGCGGATGCATGGCAGGTCTCGCTGTTTCTTTGTCCCATAAATTATGGTATAGTCTAGAATGAAAATGTAGTATTGTATGAGTTATACAATGCCTGTATTTTGTCTTGAATCACATGCTGCGCCGCAAGGGTACGGACATAGCCGTTAAAGCTTGAAATGTAAGATAGGGTATGAGTGTTTCTTCTATACATAGCTTATGTTTCACTTCGCGACGAGTTTTTCCGAAAAAACGGCTTTTGCCGTTTTACGCTTGATGTAAATGCTCTTAGAGAGGAGTTTTAATGTTGTTGTTTTGGACTAAAAACAAGAAATGGATTTTAGTGCTTGGCCTTGTCATGCTTATGGGTGTGCTTGCAGGCTGCGGCGCACCAACAACCCAGACGACGGAAACCGCTGATTTATTGAAGGGGAACTTCTGGGAGAAAAACGTAGTTTATTATTTTGCAATTACGCTTGATACGTTCGCAGGCTGGTTTAATGAGTCTTACGGACTTGCTATATTGCTCCTGACGATTATTGTAAGAACGTTGATATTGCCATTAACGCTGAAACAATACCGCAGCTCGAAAGCGATGCAAGCTCTGCAGCCACAAATGGCTGAAATTAAGAAAAAACATAAGGATAACCCGCAGAAGCAGCAGGAAGAAACGATGAAGCTGTTTCAAACGCATAAGGTTAATCCAATGGCAGGCTGCTTGCCGCTAATCGTTCAAATGCCGATTTTTATCGCGCTTTATAATTCGATCTACAAAAACCCTGATATTCGTGAGCATACGTTCCTATGGCTGGAGCTCGGAGAGAAGGATCCTTATTACATTCTTCCGATACTCGCCGCTGCTACGACTTTCATTCAATCCAAAATGATGCAGAAGCAGCAAACGCAAACGATGCCGGGCATGGGGATGATGCTGGCGATTTTCCCAGTGCTTATCTTTGTAATGGCGCTTTCGTTCCCGGCAGCTTTGCCTCTATATTGGGTTTACAGCAACATTTACACCATTGTACAAAACTACTTCCTGTATGTTCGTTCATCTGACAAGGGCAAGGAGGTCCCTGCGAAATGAAGAAAATCATTGCATCAGGGAAAACGGTAGAAGATGCTGTACGTAACGGATTAACACAATTGCAAGTCACTGAAGACCGCGTTAAGCAAGTTGTGCTTGAACAGCCGACCAAAGGATTTTTTGGACTGTTCGGTGCAAAAGAAGCGAAAGTTGAGCTTGAGCTAATTCCCGATCCGATGCTGGAAGCGGAGCAGTTTCTCCGTGAAGTAGCAGGTACGATGGGGTTGCAAGTGAACATCGATCGAAAGCAAACGAGAGAAGGCACGCATCTGTCCGTAACGGGCAGTGGCGACCTTGGTATGCTGATTGGACGTCGCGGACAAACGTTGGATGCATTACAGTACTTGGTTAACATTGTGGCAAACCGTTATTCTGACAGTCATTTGCGTATCGTTCTTGATGCAGAGGATTTTCGTGAGCGCCGCCGCAAAACGTTAGCGGATTTATCCGATCGTTTAGCAGGACGAGTCATTCGAACTAGGAAAGAGGTTGTCCTAGAGCCGATGTCGCCGCATGAGCGCAAGGTTATTCATTCGCAGCTTCAAAACCACCCTAAGGTGAAAACATTCAGTAAAGGCGATGAGCCCAACCGGCGCGTCGTCATCGCACTCAGACAATAAGGTTAACCTTATAAATGTATACGAATCAATACGCTATCCACAGCAATGGCTCATAATGGTCATTGCTGTTTTTCCATTTGAGAGGTGCTGACAGCAATGGTACATGATACGATAGCAGCCATTTCGACAGCGGTCGGAGAAGGCGGTATCGCTATAATACGAGTTAGCGGCCCGGAGGCAGTTACTGGGATCGCAACGGTTTTTCGTTCAAAAATTGATCTTAATGATGCCGAATCACATACGCTGCATTATGGGCATATTGTTGATCCGCTATCTGGTGAAAAGGTTGAAGAGGTACTCGTTACGCTTATGCGGGGGCCGCGTTCCTTCACTGCGGAGGATGTTGTTGAAATTAATGCGCATGGCGGCGTTATAGCCGTTAAGAAGGTGCTTGATGTTGTATTGCAACTGCAGGGTTACCGTACGGCTGAGCCGGGGGAGTTCACGAAGCGGGCATTCTTAAACGGACGCATTGATCTCATGCAAGCGGAGGCTGTTATCGATCTGATCAGGTCTAAGTCAGATCGTGCGTTCTCCGTTGCCCGCAAGCAAGCAGAAGGCGTATTATCTAAAAGAATTAAAGCATTGCGACAGACGGTTATTGAGCTGCTTGCCCATATTGAAGTGAATATCGATTATCCGGAGCATGACGTGGAGGAAATGACGAATGCTTTTATTCGTGACCAATGCGATTCTGCTATTAATGAAATAGATCGTTTGTTAAAAACGGCGAATGAAGGCAAGATATTACGGGAAGGGATCGTAACCGCTATTGTAGGACGGCCCAATGTCGGCAAGTCTTCGCTGATGAATGTGCTGACTCAGGAGAATAAGGCGATTGTTACCGATATTCCAGGAACGACGCGCGACGTCATTGAGCAATTTGTAGCACTTAATGGCATACCGCTTCGGTTGCTTGATACTGCCGGTATCCGTGAAACGACAGATGTAGTTGAACGTATCGGTGTCGAGCGTTCACGCAATGCGCTGGAAGAGGCCGATCTAATTCTGCTTGTGCTTAACTATAATGAGCCGTTGCAATTGGATGATCGAGAGCTTTTGCTGCAAATGAAGGATCGTCCGGTCATTGCGATCATTAATAAGACTGACTTGCCGCGTCAATTAGAAATTGAGGTGGTGGAGGAGTCGATTGCTGCCGATTCCATCGTGAAAATGTCGGTTCTTGAGGAAGACGGTCTCGACCGTTTGGAAAAAACGATAAGTGAAATGTTTTTCGAAGGGCAGCTCGAATCAGGGGATTTGACCTATGTGAGCAATGTTCGACATATCGCATTATTGAAACGTGCAAAGCAATCGCTAGTCGATGCTATCGATGCTTCAGATTCCGGTATACCGATTGACCTCATTCAAATTGATGCTCGATCGGCTTGGGAATCACTAGGTGAGATTCTAGGCGATGAAGCTGGCGACTCGTTGATTGATCAAATATTTTCGCAGTTCTGCTTAGGAAAGTAAATGCCGTCAGTCGCTTTTATATACGTAAGATAATAGGTTAGGTTGAGCCGCGAATTTTCTATGGAAACGGTGCGCTCACCCCTAGGAAGCAGGTTTTCATGAAAACCTGGAGGAGGGTAATAGGACAATGAGATATCTAGCTGGTGAATATGATGTTATCGTTATTGGCGCGGGCCATGCAGGCTGTGAGGCTGCACTTGCCGCTGCGCGTATGGGTTGTGAGACACTGCTGCTCACGATTAACTTAGACATGGTCGCGTTTATGCCTTGTAACCCATCAATTGGCGGTCCGGCAAAAGGGCATGTCGTTCGGGAAATCGATGCGTTAGGCGGAGAAATGGGCCGAAATATCGACAAAACCTTTATACAAATGAGAATGCTTAATACGGGTAAAGGGCCAGCGGTTCATGCCTTGCGTGCGCAAGCTGATAAATTTGATTATCAGCATGTAATGAAGAAAACAATTGAAGAAACGCCTCATTTGACGCTGCGTCAGGGAATGGCAGAAGAGCTTATCGTTGAGGATGGCAAATGCTTGGGTATCGTTACGAAAACAGGTGCAGAGTATCGCGCCCGCACAACGGTAGTGACTACAGGTACGTATTTGCGCGGTAAAATCATTATGGGTGAGCTGATGTATGAAAGTGGTCCTAACAATCAACAGCCGTCGGTTCGGTTGTCTGCTAGCTTGAAGGAGCATGGGCTTGAGCTTGTTCGTTTCAAGACGGGCACGCCTCCGCGTGTTCATAAAGATTCTATTGATTTCTCGAAAACCGAAATCCAACCAGGTGATGATAAACCAAAGTTTTTCTCGCATGAGACAGAGTCTTCGACGAACGAGCAGCTGCCTTGCTGGTTAACGTATACATCCGAAGCGACGCATAAAATCATTAACGACAACTTGCATCGCGCTCCGATGTTTTCTGGTGCCATTGAAGGTACGGGGCCGCGCTACTGTCCTTCTATTGAGGATAAGATTGTTCGCTTCGCGGATAAGCCTAAGCATCAAATCTTTTTGGAGCCGGAAGGTAAGAATACTTCTGAATATTACGTGCAAGGTTTATCGACCAGTATGCCAGAAGATGTACAACTCGGCATTTTACGATCAATCCCAGGTTTGGAAAAGGTTGAGATGATGCGCAATGGCTATGCCATTGAGTATGATGCCGTTGTTCCAACTCAGCTTTGGCCGTCCTTGGAAACAAAGGTGATCAATGGTTTGTTTACAGCCGGTCAAATTAATGGAACATCGGGCTATGAGGAAGCAGCCGGCCAAGGCGTTATGGCAGGCATCAACGCAGCTCGCAAGGTGCAAGGGAAAGATCCGATTATTATTGGCCGCTCTGAAGGCTACATTGGTGTAATGATTGATGATTTGGTTACGAAAGGAACGAACGATCCATATCGTTTGCTTACTTCACGAGCAGAATATCGTTTGCTGCTCCGCCATGACAATGCAGATTTGCGTTTGACACCAACAGGGCATGAAATTGGCCTTATTTCCGACGAAAGATATAGCAAGTTTTTAAGGAAAAAAGAATTGGTTGAAATAGATATTGAGCGTTTGCGTGGGACAAAGGTTAAACCTGATCATGTGAATGCAATGCTTATAGCTGCAGGAACTGCTCCAATGGAGCACGGTACGGATGCCCTTTCGTTGCTTAGACGTCCTGAGATTACTTATGCCATGCTGGAGACTGTAGTACCTTCCGTTCCAGAAATGAATGAGGAAATGAAAGAGCAAGTTGAAATTCAAATCAAGTACGCTGGATATATCGAGAAGCAGCTTGTACAAGTGGCACGATTGAACAAAATGGAGAAAAAGCGAATTCCGGATGATATTGATTACAATGAAGTTCGCAGCTTGGCTTCTGAAGCCAAACAAAAGTTGTCCTTGATAAGGCCGTTGTCTATTGGGCAGGCTTCGCGTATTGCGGGCGTAACACCAGCCGATATTTCCATTCTACTTGTACATCTAGAGCACTATAACCGTGTAACGGCAGCGAGAGGTTCATAATATGGATGAGACAATACAGTGGTTTACAAAAAGGATGGAGGAGAGCGGGATACCGCTTTCTTCCACCCAGCTTGATCAATTCGAGCTATACTTCCGGTTGCTAGTAGAATGGAACGAAAAAATGAATTTAACAGGCATTACGGAAAGAGATGCGGTTTATGAAAAGCATTTCTATGATTCGGTAACTCTTTCCTTTTACACTAAAATGGATAGCGTGCGCAGGCTTGCTGATATTGGATCAGGAGCGGGGTTCCCAAGCATTCCTCTTAAAATTTGCTTTCCGCATCTTCAAGTTATGATTGTGGATTCTTTAAATAAACGTATTCAGTTTCTTACGCATTTAACGGAGCAGCTTGGTTTGAAAGATGTGTTATGTTTACATGGCCGAGCTGAGGATGTAGCACAACTGCAAGCACATCGTGATAGTTATGATTTGGTAACAGCAAGAGCAGTAGCGCGACTGAATGTTTTAAACGAGTTTTGTTTGCCCTTCGTCAAAAAAGGCGGCATATTTGCGGCCATGAAAGGTTCGCAATCGGATGAGGAAGTTGGCGAAGCAGCATTTAGCCTAAAAGAGCTTAAAGGGAAAATCAAATCACAACATCAGCTCTCGCTCCCCAATGAGCAATCAGAACGCCATATTATATTAATTCAAAAGCTTGATAGCACACCACGCAAATATCCAAGAAAAGCGGGAACCCCAATAAAGCAGCCGCTTTTGTAGAAAACATGAATTGTTCCACGTGAAACATGTTATGTTTTTATCGCCATATTTATACAACATTTATTCATTCGTCGCTGTGTCAAGCAGGAGAACGCTCAGCCATAGTCGAATTTATAAATTAGATGAAGAGACTGGACGATACCGTAAGACCGCGAATAATGAGCCGCATTCTTAGAATGGGCAGCAGTTCGGGAAGCGGGTAAATATAAACATGGTATATCAACGTTAAGACATACATGATTATATTGGAAAGACGCCTCTCCTATCATTTCCGAATGAATTTTGTTATGGATGTTCGCCGTGCAGTTGACGATTATTACCTGAGATAGGTTCAAGCAACCTTAATAATCCAATTGGCAATGAACCAATCTTACTGCTGAAGCGTATTTATTGCAAAAACCTTGTGAGGGCACTTTAATTGAATAACAGTATAAATGTAGAAGTAATTTGTACATTGATGCTGTATTTGTTGTGAAACGCATGGTTTCCATGATAGTTATGGGGAAAATGGTTTCATTTGAAGTGGCTAAAACTAGGTTTATCTCATGATCGGGTGGTAATTATCGATATGAAAGAACAATTTTCTCGATTGTTCGGCCTGTCCGAGCAGCGCATACCGCAAGAAGAAGTTCGGCAAATACCGATTCAAGAAATTGATCCGAGTCCTTTTCAGCCTCGTACGATATTTGATGACGAACGAATTGAAGAGTTATGCCAAACGATTAAAACCCACGGTGTTATTCAGCCAATCGTAGTAAGAATGCGTAATGGCAGATATGAAATCATTGCGGGGGAGCGTCGTTGGCGTGCAGTTACCAAGCTCGGATATGATACAATACCGGGCATTGTGCGTGAATTCAATGATTCACAGACTGCTTCTATTGCTTTAATTGAAAATCTTCAAAGAGAAGGACTTTCAGCTATAGAAGAAGCGATTGCTTATCAAAAGCTAATCGAGCTTCATCAGCTAACGCAAGAAAGCCTTGCACAGCGATTGGGTAAAAGCCAATCGACAATTGCAAATAAATTGCGATTATTAATGCTCAATGATACGATAAAGATGGCATTGATGGAGCGCAAGATTACAGAACGACATGCCCGTGCTTTGTTATCATTGGATACGGAAGAATTGCAGCTAAAAGTATTAGAAGAAATTATAACCAAGGATCTTAATGTTAAACAGACAGAGGTTAGAATAGCGTTCTTGAAGGAATCAACGAAATTAAAAAAAGCGAAACGTATTTCATTTACGAAGGATGTTCGTTTGGCTTTAAATACAATTCGTCAATCCATCGAGATGGTATCTGGCTCTGGCTTACAGATCAAAACGAATGAAAAGGATCACGACGATCATTATGAGATCGTTATTCAGATTCCTAAACGATAAAATATAGGTGGCTGCTGCCATTATTCTCTTTTCTTTGTGCCGCCCTCTGCGAGGGCGGCGAAGCCATTTGTAGCTAATGAAACTGAATTAATACCATTTATAAAGACGTCTTCTTAAGAGAGGGCTTTATTACAAGAAGCAAATAGCAATGCAGAATTAATACTATTTCTAACTTTTTTTAACTTCAAGATGCTGCACATAATAGCTGTACACATAGAGGTGAGCCGGTTTTGTCGAAAATTATAGCAATAGCCAATCAAAAGGGCGGTGTCGGAAAAACGACAACGTCTGTCAATTTAGCTGCTTGTCTTGCATCACTCGGAAGAAAAGTGCTGTTAGTCGATATCGATCCACAGGGGAATACAACGAGTGGATTAGGTATCAACAAGGGTGATGTAACGAATTGTATTTATGATGTGCTTATTAATGATGTCCATCCTAAAGATGCGATGTTTGAAACGAGTGTTCCAGGATTGAAGATCATTCCAGCAACGATTCAATTGGCAGGAGCCGAGATTGAGCTTGTCCCAACGATTTCGCGCGAGCTTCGTTTGAAAAAATCACTTCATTTGGTCAAGGATGATTTTGACTACGTTCTCATTGATTGTCCTCCGTCACTTGGTATTCTTACGATTAACTCACTTACAGCCGCGGATTCTGTCCTTATCCCAATCCAATGCGAATACTATGCACTAGAAGGCTTGAGCCAATTGTTAAACACAGTAAGACTTGTACAAAAACACTTGAATACTTCACTTCAAATTGAAGGAGTCCTTCTAACAATGCTTGATGCTAGGACGAATTTGGGCATTCAAGTTATTGAAGAAGTTAAGAAATACTTTCAACAGAAGGTATATCAAACGATTATCCCTCGTAACGTTCGTTTAAGTGAGGCACCATCGCATGGACAAGCAATAATCACATATGATCCACGTTCTAAAGGTGCGGAAGTTTATACTGAACTCGCAAAGGAAGTGATTATGTATGAGCAAGCGGCTAGGTAGAGGGCTGGATGCGCTTATCCCATCGCTTTCTGTGAATGATGACGATAAAGTTATTGAAATTTCTTTGACGCAGCTTAGACCAAATCCTTATCAGCCAAGAAAAACGTTCGATGAGGATTCTATTAAAGAGTTGGCGGAATCCATTAAGCAGCACGGTATTATCCAGCCTATTATTGTTCGGACTGTTCTGAAAGGCTACGAAATTATAGCTGGTGAAAGACGATTCAGAGCATCGCAATATTGCGGTAACAAGACGATACCGGCAGTGGTTAGATCCTTTACTGATCAACAGGTTATGGAAATTGCATTGATTGAAAATCTTCAACGCGAGGATTTAAATGCAATTGAAGTTGCCGTAGCCTATCAAGCACTTATTGATAAGTTCAAGCTTACGCAAGAGGAGCTTTCCATGAAGGTTGGAAAGTCGCGCTCGCATATTGCAAACTTTGTTAGATTGCTTTCCCTTCCTATAGAGATTAAAGATAATGTTTCACGTGGAACAATTTCGATGGGGCATGCTAGGGCATTGGTTGGAATAAAGGATAATAAGACTCAAAAAGAGCTTGCCGACTTGACCGTGTCGCAGGAGTGGAGTGTTCGAGAGTTGGAAGAGGCCATTCAAAAGCTTGATTCGAAGCAGGCCGAGGATACGGTAGCCAAGCCAAATCAACGCAAACGTGACCCTTACATCGATCATCTTGAAGAGTCATTGCGTGAACGTTTTAAGACAACGGTGAAAATTAAGCAACAAAAAGATAAGGGTAAAATAGAGCTTCAATATTACAGTAAACAAGATTTGGAAAGACTGCTTGAATTGCTTCAATATATGGCATAGAGCCTATTAAACAATGGCATACCTAAGTTGTAATCTTGCTTTTGAAAGATTAAACTAAGGTATGCCATTGTTGTGGAGAGACAGCTTGAAAGGATGCGGAATTGTGGTTAATAAAGAGAAGCCTATCATATATTTGGATCATGCAGCGACTTCATGGCCAAAACCACCTGAAGTAACAGACGCAGTGATTCAAGCAATGTTGAACGATGCAGCTAATCCTGGCAGAGGAAGCCATGCGATGGCAGTACGGGCAAGTCGGATATTGTTCGATACACGCAAGCATTTAGCAAAGCTTTTTAACATAAAAAATCCAAATGATATAGCATTCACTTCGAATACGACGATGTCACTTAATATGGCCATAAAAGGGTATCTTAAACCAGGTGACCACGTCATAACAACTTCCGTTGAGCATAACTCTGTGAGAAGGCCTTTATATTATTTGGAACAGACAAGTGGTATCGAGGTTACTTATTTAGAGTCAGATGAGCAAGGGAATTTAGCTATTGATGCGGTTGCTAAAGCCATACGCCCGCAAACCACACTTATCGTTGTCAACCATAGCTCCAATCTGCTTGGAACGATAATGCCGGTTGCAGCTATAGCAGAGTTAACCAAAAAGCACGGCATAAAACTTCTTGTAGACGCAGCACAAAGCGCAGGTATCATCCCAATAGATGTTAAAGCAATGGGCATTGATATGCTAGCATTCCCAGGGCATAAGGGACTGTTGGGGCCACAGGGCACAGGAGGGTTGTACATCGATCCTGAGCTTGAATTAGTACCATTGCTGCATGGTGGCACTGGGAGCCAATCTGAGGCGCTTGAGCAGCCTTTAGTGAGGCCGGATCGTTATGAGGCAGGCACGCAAAATACGCCAGGTATTGCAGGCCTAAAGGCCGGAGTACAGTATGTGCTGAATGAGACAGTTCAGAAAATCCATACTAAGGAATGGGCATTGTCGCAAAGGCTAATGGAAGGGCTTAAGCTGATTAATGAGGTTAAGTTGCTGGGGCCGGAACTAGGGGAACAGCGTACTGGAATAGTGGCTTTTAATGTGAATGGGGTAGATCCGTCAGAGCTTTCCTTTATACTGGATCAGCATTATCATATTGCCGTGCGAGCTGGCTTTCACTGTACACCGCTCGCACATGCATGCGCAGGTACGACTGAGACGGGAGCAATTCGGGCTAGCGTAGGTGTGTATACAACGAACGAGGAAGTTGATGCTTTATCAACTGCCATTAAGGAAATCGCAAAACAGTACAAAGCATAGCAATGATTGTGGGGGGCGGATTAACAACGATGGAAGACTGGACGACAAATCCGATGAATGCTGTAACAGTAGGAATCGCTTTATTGGTTATCATATTATTCGTATGGATAGCAGTTGTTGGCGGGCGGCTGAAAAAGCTGCGAAAGCAATATACAGCGGTCATGGGGAACACAGGCGTAACGAATATGGAGGAAATCATCATTCAGCTTAAAGAAGGGCTTGCTGAGCAGCAACAGGCCAATATTGCGTTAAAAGTACAATTGGCAGACGTCCAAGCGGCGCTTCCGCTTCAAAAGAGTAAAGTAGGTATTGTGCGATACAATGCTTTTGCCGAGCAAGGAAGCGATCTTAGCTTTTCCATTGCTATTATTAATCAGGAAAAAGACGGAGCTATTTTTTCAGGCATCCATAGCAGAGAAAACACGTACGTGTATGCGAAACCGGTGGAAAAAGGCGAGTCAACCTATCCATTGACCCCGGAAGAACGTAAGGCAATTCAAGAAGCCAAATAAATCAGGAATGCAATACAAGCTAGATCGTATCGGATGCAGCCGTTTGCTCAAGTGCAATGCCGGTGGAAAGATGCGCATGATTCGCAATAGCTGTAAACAGGCTAAGAGAAATGATGTCCGACATCTTCATCACGAGATGCAATCTGGTGTTTTGCAGGACGAAGTACTCCATAAACCCGCCAACGTTTACGATACCGGTAATGTGAACGTCGCCAACCGGAGGAAGATCCTTGTTGACTCCAGCGCCAGGGCGAACAGGGCCGACCCCGACTTGAATGCTGCCAACACTGGCAACCTGACCTAAGCAAGCATCAATGCCAATGACAAATGGCTTATGATAGCGTCGATTAATTTCGATGAGCGTATCATCCAAATTCATAGCATGAACGGGGTTCTCTAATGTCCCGAATAAAGAAAAATGAGGGCTCCGGTATTTCGATAAGTTAGTTCCAATTAACGGTCCTAATGAGTCGCCGGTGGAACGGTCGGTACCTATGCATACAACAACAATAGGGCGGTTATCGGCGAGCTCATCCAGCATGGCGGTTAGACGGTTGACCAGCATGCCAATAACGTTCGCAGTCGTGTAGGGCACCTTCAAAGGCGTTTCTTTGATAAATGAAAGTTTCATAGAATCCCTCCGATAATACCGATATGTTACTAGTATATGGATAGGACAACCATTTTATACGTCAGATAGTTTTGATATTTATTATGTATAGCTGATCGTAAATCCAACAAAATGGAGGTCTTGCACGTGTTAATTGCGTTCGATTCGACGCAGCAGGCGTTGCGTGCTGAGATGCTGCTTGAGTATGCAGAGATTGAAATTGATATTTGTCCTACTCCCAAGGAAATCACAGCCGGCTGCGCGTTGTCCATTCACTTTCCTGAAGAGGATTTAACGATGGTGAAGGATGTCATTGTCCAAGAAAACGTAGAAGTTAGAGGCATATTCAAACCGGTTGATACTGGTTATGAGCAAATTGAAATGTGAACGGTAATAGGCATGCGAAGGAGGTTAGGGGATGTCAATCAACGAACGGTATAATAAGGTTGTCGCATGGTTGACAGATAACGAATTGTGGGAGGCCTTCGGAAGCTCGGCGCTGCGAATCATTATGTTCCTCGCTATAGGCCGACTTGTCGTATGGATCATACATAAAACCATTGATCGCGTTATCTTAGAGCGTGAGAGCAAGAGACCAGCAAATCATACAAGACGAATGACTACGGTAGGCAAGCTAATGAAAAACGTGGCCTCGTATGTCGTTTATTTTATTACGGTAATGCTTGTGCTGTCAGAGTTCGGTATTAATCTCGGGCCGCTGCTCGCAGGAGCCGGCGTTCTCGGCCTTGCAATCGGGTTTGGCGCGCAAAGCTTGGTGAAGGATATCATTACTGGCTTTTTTATCGTGCTGGAAGATCAGTTCGCTGTTGGCGATGTCATTCAAACAGGGCAGTTCAAAGGAACGGTTGAGGTTATCGGCCTGCGCACGACACGCATACAAAGCTGGACGGGAGAAGTACATATTGTTCCGAATGGAATGATTAATGAAGTGACTAACTTCTCGATAAATAATAGTATAGCGGTAATTGATATTTCGATTGCATTTGAGGAAGAGGTCGACCGGGCACTTGAAGTTATCCGTCATACGATGATTACGATGCAGGACGAGAATCTGATCAATGCGCCGGAGGTGCTCGGTATTCAAACGATCGCGCCGACAGGGGTAACGATACGGGTTGTAGCTGAATGCAGGCCGAATACGCATCCCATAGTTTCGCGCAAGCTCAATATGGTGATCAAGAAGTCGCTGGATGCAAACGGAATTGAAATTCCTTACCCAAGAATGGTAACCTATCAGCGCAATGAAAAAGGGGGCGTCAAAGATGGAGCGTAAGCAGTTTGAGCTGGGAGACGTTGTTCAAATGAAAAAACAGCATCCTTGCGGCTCTAATGAAATGGAAATTATACGCATGGGGATGGATATTCGCATCAAATGCGTAGGTTGCAAGCACAGTGTGCTGATTCCCAGAGCAAAGTTCGAGAAAAATATGAAGAAGGTTCTCCGTTCCAATGCATCTGCGGAAGGAATGTCGGACTCGCAATAATAAAAGCATTATTTGAAGAAAGCACTTGCAGGAAGACAAGCTGTGTGATACAATAATTTTTACATGCGGAGAGGTACCCAAGAGGCCCAAGGGGGCTGACTCGAAATCAGCTAGGCGGGTCAAACCGTGCGTGGGTTCGAATCCCACCTTCTCCGCCATAAACAAACAGTCAAACGATTCGGTTGCCGAATCGTTTTTTTTATATTTTATGCTAGGAGGTCCTTCCAATGAGTACACCTAAGCTGCCTTTGACAGATGACGAACGCAAGCATTTGAGGAATGCAAAAGTGAAGCTAATCGAAGTGAAAGGCTTTTCCGAAGCTGAGCTTTGCATGATCATGCAAATACCGCAAGAAAGGGCCGCGTATATACGGGCTCTAGCACATTTTCAAAACGTGCCTTCAATCGGGCCGAGTCTTGCTCAAAACCTATATGAGCTTGGTTTTTATACATTGGAAGAAATTAAAAGCAGCGGAGAGAGTGGTGCCCAGCTTGTAGAACGGCTAGAGCGGCTCCATGGGGTATGGATGGACCCCTGCGTAGAAGACGTGATGAGGCTTGCCGTTCATCATGCCAACCATCCTGGCAGCGATAAGCAGTGGTGGGACTTCACTGCGGAGCGGAAGTTATACAGAGCAGAGCAGGGATATCCAGATAATCGGCCGAGCAAAGCTTGGCATGATTAATGGGTTATGAAATGACAGGATCGCTTATAAATGAGGCTGAAGCTGAGGTAGTAGCTGGCAATGAAAAGAGGGCTCTCGCGAGCCCTCTTATTGACGGTGTTGAATGGTTGAGTCGATTCATAAACACGACAAGTATTTGAAACATGGAAAGATTCATTCGTCAATTGGAGAAAATTAGCCAAAGCCTCATTTATTCCTTTTGAGCACAATGCCGCAATTCCGTTTGAACGGTTGCTTGCAGCGATGCTCGAATGCATGTGCATGAGAGACAAGTGTCTTTGGCACAATCCTCCGCTTCAATGCTGCGTGAAAGACCTTCTCTTAAGGCTGCATGCACAGCTTAGGTTTTCACCTAAAGGCTGCAAATGTTCATGAGCGAAACAAGAGCTGATCCGCGGATGGCGGGTACAGCCGTTAACGCTTTTTGCCAGAATGGTCCAACGGAACCACACCTCTCTTACACCGTCGAATTATAGAATACCCCAAGCTTTTCTGTTCTATACAGTGAGATGAACGGCAATTAGTGGCCCATTCGTTTCCATTTGCGCTCATGGTTACTTGTATCAGGGAAACGCTGCCCTTTATTCAAGGTTACTTTTTTGGGATTTTGAATGCCCATGTGAAAGGAATTCACTCCATCCTCGATGTAAGTGCCGTCGTTCGGTGCTTTGTCCCCCGGAGAGAACATGGTACCTTCACCTATTAGGATCATCCTCCATATACATAGTATTTGCACGGTAAGATCGATGGTTCATATCTACCCGCTGGGATAGTATCTGCATTAAAGCCCGATTGCATAAGTAGCAGATAACGGCTATAAACATACAAATGGAACACGCCTGTTAAAATCGCTTGTCATAGGCATTTGTATTTGATATAATATAGAGATGCGAGCAGAAGCTCGTTCCTTGCTCCATTTATGGGGCCGCTAGTCCAAGAGGAGGTGAAACAATATGCGCAAATATGAAGTAATGTACATCGTTCGTCCAGACGTTGAGCAAGAAGCCTTGCAGGCAATCGTTGACAAATTCCATGGCATTATCTCCAACGGCGGAGAGGTCACAAAGCAAGATGTGAGCGGAAAACGTCGTCTTGCGTATGAAATCAACAAGCTTCGTGATGGTTATTTTATACTGGTACATTTCAACGCAACGACTGAAGTTGTGAATGAACTTGACCGCATCATGAAGATTACGGATGAAGTTATCCGTTCGTTGATCGTCAGAGACGTCGCTTAATCCACGCTGGATTGTTCGATTGGGAGGTCAGAAACGATGTTGAATCGTGTTATACTAATTGGTAGATTGACGAGAGACCCAGAGCTTCGCTATACGCCTGCAGGTGTTGCGGTTACACAATTTACGCTAGCGGTAGATCGTCCGTTTACGAGCGGCGGTCAAGGCGAACGTGAAGCGGATTTCATTCCGGTTGTAACTTGGCGTCAACTGGCCGAGACTTGCGCCAACTACTTGCGTAAAGGCCGCTTAACAGCGGTTGAAGGACGCATTCAAGTTCGGAATTACGAGAATAACGAAGGCAAACGCGTCTACGTAACGGAAGTTATCGCTGATAACGTACGGTTCTTGGAGTCCAACAAAGACGGCGGCGGCTCGCGCGAAGAAGGCGGAAGCAGCTACAGCGGCGGTACAAGCAGCGGCGGCGGATCTTACGGCGGCAACGCTTCCCAAAGCGGCGGTAACCGGCCATCTGGCAATAACTCACGTAACGACAGCCGTGATCCTTTCCAGGATGACGGACGCCCGATTGATATATCAGAGGATGATTTGCCATTCTGATATCGGAGTAGCAGATACTTCGCATATCGATGGAACGGTTATGCAGCCTTTATCGCAATATAAAGCAGCTGTGTAATTGTACAATTTTCAACGATAAGGAGGATACCTATCATGGCTTTCAAGCAAAGAGATAACGGTGGCGACGAGCGTCCAGAACGTAAGTTCAGCGGACGTAAAGGCGGACGTAACAAACGCCGTAAAGTGTGTTTCTTCACTGTAAACAAAATCACTAAAATTGACTATAAAGATGTTGATTTGTTGAAAAAGTTTATCAGCGAGCGCGGCAAAATCTTGCCACGTCGTGTGACTGGAACAAGCGCGAAATACCAACGCTTGCTTACAATTGCAGTTAAACGTTCACGTCAAATCGCATTGCTTCCTTACACGACTGAATAGGTCGTGAAGTGAATATGCACCAAAACGGAGGAGCCTGTCACCAAGGGCTCTTTTTGTTTATTAAGGGGCCTTATGCATAAGGGCCTCTTTTTGTTGTATGCTAAGCCAAACAAGTGAGAGGTGTTTGTGAATGCAGTTTATACTTTATTTGGCAATCATCATTGCGGCGACCAAAGCGGCTGGCCACTTGTCCGTGAAGCTGGGGCAGCCAGCCGTGCTGGGCAAGCTAATCATGGGCATTATTCTGGGCCCGGCTTTTCTTGGCTGGGTACAGCCTGATGACTTCATAGATCACTTTGCGGAAATAGGCGTGCTGCTGCTTATGTTTATCGCGGGGCTGGAAACGGATTTGGATCAGCTGCGGCAAAACTGGAAATCCGCATTCGCGGTAGCAATCGGAGGAATTATTTTACCGTTTATTGGCGGGTATGCCGTTGCTTCAGGGCTTGGATTATCGCAATCCGAATCCTTGTTCTTGGCCCTGCTGCTCTGCGCAACCTCCGTTAGCATTTCCGTTCAGGCATTGAAGGAGCTGAATCAGCTTAATTCGAAGGAAGGCAGCACGATTCTAGGAGCAGCGGTTGTAGATGATGTCGTCGTTGTCATCCTGCTGGCTGTAATGCTCAGCTTGCTGGGTACGACGGAAAGTGTGTCGATTCCAGCATTAATCGGTAAAAAGGCATTGTTTTTCGTCGTTGTCATTGCGGTTTCCATCTGGATTATTCCGATCTTCATGAAGCTGATAGCAAAGCTTAAAGTAACGGAAGCGCTGATGAGCGGTGCGTTGATCGCTTGTTTTTCTTTTGCATATTTTGCGGAGAAGATGGGAGTAGCGGGGATTATAGGAGCATTTGCCGCGGGGATAGCCATTTCGCAAACAACGTTCAGACATGAAGTGGAGAAGAAGGTTGAGCCTATTGCATATACGCTTTTTGTTCCCGTGTTTTTCGTTAGCATCGGGTTGAACATTACATTCAATGGCGTAGGCAACCAACTCGTATTTATCATTGTGCTATCCCTAGTTGCTATTCTCTCAAAGCTGTTCGGCGGTGGGTTAGGTGCAAGGCTGACGGGCTTTAATAACCGTTCGTCGCTTGCGATTGGTGCCGGGATGGTATCGAGAGGAGAAGTAGCGCTTATTATTTCGGCAAGCGGATTGCAATCCGGACTGCTGCCGCAGAATTATTTTACAGCTGTAGTTATGGTCATTATGATTACGACACTGGTGACTCCGCCTATGTTGAAGCTTATCTTTCCGTCGGCTGCAAAGGAAAATACGGCAAAAAGATAATTACCCAGCTAAGGATGAAGCTTAACGGAGCAATTGTCATGTATGGGCTGTTTTAGCCATTCCCGAGTCCCCCATTCGCGTTTAGGTTTAAAGTAATGCTACAATAAACCAAAATGATTGCCTTTATGGGAAGGAAAGGGACTTCAAGATGGAAAATGCAAAAACGGGAACCGACCGATTCAAACGGTTTATCCTGAATAATAAATTCGTTTTATTTCTGCTTGTGCTGCTGCTAGTCGGGCTAAATATTATGGTGCTTACCAAAATATCGTATATCTTTACGCCGGTTACGGTGCTGCTCAAAACGCTGCTTTTGCCTGTCATATTAGCGGGAATCGCTTACTATTTGCTTAATCCGATCGTGGATTATTTGGAGCGCAACCGCATCAAAAGAGTGTACTCGATCATTCTTTTATTCCTGCTTGGAGCAGGGCTTATTACGATATTGCTCGTTGCGGTAATCCCTTTTCTCAATGAACAGGCGGTTAGCTTCGTCAACAATTTCCCTAAGTACGGTGACCAGCTGCGCAAAAATTTCGAGGATTTTATGGACAGTCCCGGTTTTATGCAGATTCAGGAATGGTTTAACTTAAACCCAACGGAGCTCTCCGGAAATATCACGGAGCAGGCAACCTCGCTGCTGAATGGCACGCTGTCGAGCGTAGGATCGTTCGTAGGCGCGATCAAGGAAGTTTTTCTAGCCATTGTGACGCTGCCGTTCATCCTGTTCTATCTTCTCAAGGATGGGAAGCATTTGCCGCAAGCGATTGTCCGTTTTCTGCCTAACCAGCTGCAGCCGCAGTCGAAACGTATCATGGCAGAGATGAATGGCCAGATCAGCAGCTATATCAGAGGCCAGATTATCGTTAGCTTCTGCATTGGCATGCTGCTGTATATCGGATATTTGATCATTGGATTGGAGTATTCGCTTGTCCTAGCGTTAGTTGCAGCCTGTACAAGCGTGATTCCTTACCTCGGGCCAGCTATTGCGATTACGCCTGCTTTGGTCGTAGCGCTCGTCACATCTCCTGTTATGCTGCTGAAGATGATCGTCATTTGGACGATTGTTCAGCTTATTGAAGGCAAATTCATTTCACCGCAGATTATGGGAAAAAGCCTGCAGATCCATCCGATCACGATTATATTCGTCATCTTAACGGCCGGAAACCTATTCGGGCTGGCAGGAATCGTGTTAGCCGTTCCTGGCTATGCGGTGCTAAAGGTTATTGTCATTCACTTGTACGATTGGTTCACGAGCCGTTCTTCGCTGTACAAGGAACAGTTGCACGAGGATCAGCCGTCATAACATACGGAAGCGGCTCAACAGCTTGTAGTACGAATAAACAATGCCAAAGGCCAGCACATAGGACAAGAAGGTATAGCCGATATTCCAACCGTTTCCGTAGGACACTTTTCCGAATAGCAAGGCAGTGAATTCAAGCAGCGTCGTAAAAAAGATAAACAAAAACAAAACGAGCCCCGTCTTGCTCTTGTGAGATTGTATTGCCAGGATCATGTAGCTGCCAAGGATGGGGTAGAGGCCAAGGTCAAGCGGCATGGCGGAGACAGATTCGTCATTCGGGATAAACGGCGTGAAATCCCAGAACCCCATTTGGAAGCCAAGCGAGTTGATGACTAAGGAAGCGACTGCGCCAATCGGACAGATGAGGAGTAAGATTCTCGGATTGTTCCGTATGAGCGGAATAGCAGCGAGCCAAGGAATAACCAAACCACAAATGATATTAAGGACCATATCAATATGCATGCCCATTCCTCTCCTTTTTCTTTTTTATTAAGATGCCCTTGATCTCAGTCCGCGTATTCATACACCATCAAACAAGGCAGATGTCATTGGACATCTGCCTTGTTTGATGGTGTATGAATTTATAGGTTTCACGCGATAAAGTATTCTTCTATTTCTACGAGAAACGGATACCCTTCTCTTGCAGAGGAGGGTATCCGTTTCTTCTTGTGATTAACCGATTTCAGGTTTTAGCATAGGCTGGCGGGGTGTGATCGTCAGCTCTACCTTGTTGATGCGGTGCTTGCTTACCTCGCGGATCGTGAAGGTCAAATGATGAAAGTCGAACTTCTTGCCGGGTTTCGCTTCTTCCATCTCACTGTAAAGCCAACCGCCTACGGTATCGACTTCCTCATGGGTCAGCTCCGTGCCAATCAGGTCGCCAAGCTCGGTAAGCGAAACTTTGCCGTCCAGGAGATAGGACGTCTCGGATATCATCTCAATGTCCTTGCGTTCGTCGGCATCGAATTCGTCCCTTATATCCCCAACGATTTCCTCAAGAATATCCTCGATGGTAACAAGACCGGATGTGCCGCCGTATTCATCGACAACAATGGCAAAGTGTACGCGTTCCTGCTGCATCCGTGTCAGCAAGGTTTTGACAGGCAGCACCTCAGCTACGGACATGACCGGCTGGATAAGGGTTTGCAAATCAATCTGCTTGTTCTCTTGATACTCAAGAAACAGCTGCTTGGTATTGATCATGCCTACGATATTGTCCTTGCTGTCTCCTGCAACAGGAAAGCGGGTATATTGCTCCTTGCGGATAATGTCCATGTTTTGCTGCAAAGTATTGTTCTTATATAAAACGGTCATATCGGTACGCGGAACCATAATTTCTTTTGCCAAAATTTCGTCAAAAGCAAATATGCGATTTACATATCCGTATTCCGTCGTGTTGATTTTGCCGCTTTCAAGGCTGTCGCTTAATATAATTTGAATTTCTTCTTCGCTGTGGGCATTCTCATGCTCCTTGGCCGGCTTTAAGCCGAACAAACGAACTAATGCATTAGCTGAGCCGTTTAAGAGCCAAATAAATGGGTACATGACCTTGTAGAACAGAATAATCGGTTTAACAACGGCGAAGCTGACAAGCTCTGCCTTCTGAATCGCAATGCTCTTCGGGGCAAGCTCGCCGATGACCACATGCATGAACGTTACGCCGATAAAGGCAATGACGAATGAAAGAATGTGACTGATATCGCTGTTGAGGTGCCATGCTTCGAATAGCGGGAGCAATAATTTTTCTACGGTTGGCTCTCCGAGCCATCCGAGTCCGAGCGCCGTAATGGTTATGCCGAGCTGGCAAGCCGATAGGTATCCATCTAAATTACTGACTACACGTTGAACGGCAAGCGCGTTTTTCTTGCCTTCAACGACTAATTGGTCGACTCGGCTAGTCCGAAGCTTGATAATGGCGAATTCGGTAGCAACGAAAAAAGCAGTGAGCACAATTAGTAAAGCAAATAATACTAGATTAAGTCCTATACCCATATGAAATATTCACGATCCTTCTTGTTTCGATTTTTTGGTTTCATTTAATAGTACGAACTTTCTGCCAATTCTTCAAACCTCTGAATCGGTGATAAATTGCGGTAAGCGTTCAATTAAGCGCATTTGGAGCGTTGGGCTAATCGATATTAGACATTTTCTTTGAATTACGAGGTGATGTTAATGGTTTTAAGAGTAGTTCTTATGAACTTATTAAAAGAACAAAAAAGAACGGCTAAAGGCCGTTCCATTTTGAAGCAATAGTATTAAAATTTACTGGCTTGCTGCTCTGACCAGTCGCCAATAACAGGAAGCTTATTGAGCTTGCCTTGCAGCGTAAGCAGCATAAGGCCAATCCACAGAACAAAACCGACGGGCACAAGCAGTAGCCCGAGCAACCAGCCGATAACGGGAATAAAGCCAAATAGCAGGTTAAGGACGATGAGGGAGACTGACACTACGATCGATTGCACGGCATGCAGTCTGACGAAGCGGCTATTCTTTTCTAGAACTAGGAATATAATGCCGGTAATAAAGCCGCCGAGATAGCAAAGCAAGCCCGCTACTTTAGGGTCCAGGCCGGTTGAGGAGCTGTCCGGTTTCAAGGATGGGGGATGATCCACAATTTTCACCCTTTCTATATTTTACATAATCTTTCCTGATTGTATTCGCCGCGAGTTAGGACTAGACCTCTTTCTATTATAAAAAAATATCCATTTCTGGTATGATTCCATTGTAAAAGTTTTGTAACCTGTTTCGACAATATATCGTCTAAACTGAGAATGCGTATTTATAAAAGAATAGACCAGATAGGAGAAGTCATCATATTATGAATAAACGTAAATGGATGTATGCAGCGTCAGCCGCAGTGGTTATCCTTGCCGTTACTGTTTTTTTCAATCGCGGGGCATTGGCCATGCTGGGATTCGATTGGTTTCTGGAAGGACATGTGGAGAAGCAGCTGGAGCAGACCTATAAACCGATAGATGGACGGGAACCCATTCCGGTTAGTACAATAGATAAGAAGCAGGATCCGTTCTCCGTCCTTCTGCTCGGCGTCGATCAGCGGGGCAAGGAAATCGGGCGCTCCGATACGATGATCTACACGGTTGTGCGTCCCAATGACGGCGACATGCTGATGGTCTCGATTCCACGCGATATGTATGTGGAGATCGTGGGCAAGGACAAAGAAGATAAAATTACTCATGCTTATGCGTTTGGCGGAGCAGGAATGGCGATGGACACCGTAGAAAAGTTTCTAGACGCGCCGATTAATTATTACGCTTCTATTAACTTCGAAGGCTTCCGCAATGTAATAGACACGCTTGGAGGCATGTCGCTCCCGATTGAAGAGGACATGGTTAATGATGACGCCGACCACGAGAAGTTTGTCATCAAAGCCGGGCAAGAAAGCTATAATGGTCAAGATACGCTGAATTACGTGAGATACCGTGAAGATGCAGGCGGGGATATGAACCGTACGGAACGGCATCAAATCTTTTTGGGCCTTCTCATGGACAAAGCAAAGCAAATGAATCAATGGTCCAAAATTCCTGAGCTAATGAATATTATGGGCGAAAACTTCAGCACGGATATGCGTCCGCAGCAGCTTGTCGATCTAGGCCAAAGCATGCTGCAGGCGAAGGATCGGAATATATACAGCCATTCTCTGCTTGGAAGCGGACATCGCTTGAAGAACGGCGGGCCTTGGTATTATTTTGCCGATGAAGAGGATTTGTCGAAGGTACAGACGATGATAAAGAGCTGGTTGAATGCGGATGCGCCTGCATCCAGCTTGATATTGCCGGATAAGTACACAGTGAACAAGGTGAAAGAGGTAGGCTCGCTATCGAGCAGCGAGGATTCCTCCAAGCAGTAAGCCTGCTTGCTCCGATCCGTCTGCTGCCTTCGGCCAACAGGAATAGGGGAAACAGCAAACGGAACGGAGTGGTTGGGGAATATGAATATTGCTTTCTTTTTGTTGCCGAAACAGGAGGTCGTTTGCCTTACGCAGGATGCGACGCTTAGACAGACGCTTGAACGCATGGAATATCACCGATATACGGCAGTACCTATTATTAATGATGACGGCGGTTATGCCGGTACGGTGACGGAAGGCGATCTTCTATGGTACATCAAGGACCATGCCGATCTGACGCTGGATCAGACGAATAAGGTAAGGCTTGCGGATGTGCCGCTTCGCATGAATAACAAGACCGTTCGGATCGATGCCAATATGGATGATCTGATCTCGCTCGCGAAGCTGCAAAACTTCGTGCCCGTCGTCGATGATATGAACCGGTTCATAGGCATCGTCAGGAGAAGCGAAATAATCGATTACTGCCAGAAAATTATTATGGAGCAGCATAATGTACTGCAGGATAAATAGCCAATAAGCGTTTCTGGCATGGATCGCAGGTATTAAGTTTAATCGCGGCAGGGCAATCTAATAAAAACGGAGACGGAATGGAGTGACTGTTCCGTCTTTTTTGTTTTTTCGGGGGAAGCGGGGCGCTGGCGTGAATGTGCGTGATATGTTTTGCTTTTATGCTATAATGAGTTGTAAAAGTTTCGTAAGAAACCAGATTATATAAGCAAGAGGTGAACGGTTTGAGAACCGGCTTGAAACCAGTGCTGTGGAGCTTTGCGGCACTCCTTTTATTATTGACCCTGTTAGTACCGCTCTTAAATGTTTTTGCCATGCTGCTGCTTATGGTGCCGTATGTCGTGCTTTATACGACCTTGTCGCCCAAAGCGTTTGCGCTGCATCTGCTGCCCGTATGGGTGCTGGCATTTTTTATCGGTGGTCCGGCTACGCTTATTATCGGATTGTTCTTTCTCATCCCGTCTATTGTGATGGGCCACTTGTATATTAAGCAAGCGCCTGCTTCGAGGGTGGTTCGGACGGTCGGCGTTGTCGTTCTGGCGCAGTTGATGCTAGAGCTGCTCGTATTCGAGGTGTTCTTGGATCTATCGCTCATCAAAGAACTGAGCTCATTCATCCGCGTGTCGGTTGAGGACCTTATGGCGCAAAGCTTATTGTCAAAGGAATGGGATTCCAGCCTGACAGAGCTGGTTATCCAAACGATGGTCAACTCTATTCCGGTGACTTTTATTATGATCTCCTTTACGATCACTGCAATTGCGCAGTTTTTAGGTCGCAGAGCCGTGAAATGGAGCGGCGGTCCAGAGGTGCCAAGGTTCACGCGCGCAAGAGAATGGCGTCTGCCGCGTCTGCTTGTCGTATTGTACTTAATTACTTATGTAATGGAGCTATTCTCATCCACAACGAACGAGTCGTTCTTTTCGGTCGCTTTGCTAAACCTGGTTCCTTTGCTTAGTTTTGTTTTTGCGTTTCAGGCTGTCGGATTCTTCTTCTTTCTCGCTCACCAGCGAGGATGGAATAAAGCGGTGCCGGTGCTTATTGCAATTCCGGTGCTATTGTTCCCGCCGCTTAGCTTAATTGGTGTGCTGGATACTGCTTTCCCAATCCGCAAGTCGTTTACGAAACCATAGCACAGGAGCGGATAGGAAATGCCGAAGTTTTTGGTTACGCGTTGGCACGGCATGCATCAGGTATGGGCTTTTGCCCTGATGGTGTTGATGTCGGTGGCGCTTGCTTGGTTTGAATGGCTGCTTGGCCTGATCGGGCTGCTGCTTACCAGCGGAGTCTTGATTTATACCGTAATGGCGGAGAGGGCTTTCCGCAAAGATCTTAAAACGTATTTGGGCACATTGTCATATCGGGTGAAGAAAGCGGGCAACGATGTTGTCAGCGAGCTTCCCTTCGGAATTATCCTATATAACGAAGATCGAATCGTAGAGTGGCATAATCCTTATATTACGGACATGACCGGGTTAGAAACGGTCATTGGCGTGCCGCTAGCCGAGATATTCCCATCCTTGCAGCAGGTTAAGGAGCGGGAAGGCACCGTGGAAGCAACGGTGGGCTCGCAGGTATACCAGCTGATCTTCAAGCCGAAGGAACGGATATTGTACGTAAAGAACATTACGGAGCTGTGGCAGCTTGGCCGTAAATATGACGACGAGAAGCTTGTGCTGGGCGTTGTCATGATCGACAACCTTGAGGAAGTTACGCAGGGGCTCGACGATCATCAGCGCAGCTCGATGCTGGCAAAGGTCACAACGGAAATTACCGAGTGGGCGCAGAAATATCATATTTATTTGAAAAGGCTCACGTCGGACCGGTTCCTGCTTGTAACCGATCAGCGTACGCTCAAGCAGCTTGAGCAATCCCGCTTTGTCGTGCTTGATGAGGTAAGGGAAATTACCGGCGACCACAAAATTCCGGTTACGCTGAGCATTGGGTTTGCGGCGGGTGCCGAGCATATTATCGAGCTTGGCCAATGGGCGCACACAAGCCTTGATATCGCGCTCGGACGCGGCGGAGATCAAGCTGCCGTTAAAGTGGGGAGTCGCCAGTCATTCTATGGCGGCAAGTCGAATGCGGTCGAGAAACGGACGCGGGTACGGGCGCGTGTCGTTGCGCATGCGCTCCGGGATTTGATTCGCGAGAGCCATAACGTTGTCATTATGGGCCACAAAATGCCGGATATGGATGCAATCGGTGCGGCAATCGGCGTGATGAAAGCGGCGCAGCTGTTCGGCAAGGAAGCTTATATCGTATTAGAGGGCGTTAACCCTGCTATCCAGAAGATGATGGAGCTTATCCGGGAAGACGAGAAGCTCTCCAAGCGATTCGTATCGCCAGAGCAAGCGTCGGCGCTTATTACGCCGCAGACGCTCGCGGTCGTCGTCGATACGCATAAGGTATCGATGGTGAAGGAGCCGAAGCTTCTCACGCAAACGGACCGCATCGTCGTAATTGACCATCATCGCCGCAGCGAGGAATTTATCGCGAATGCGATCTTGGTTTACATGGAGCCGTACGCATCGTCGACTTGCGAGCTCGTTACGGAGCTGCTTCAATATATACATGACCGTGTCGTACTCGATGTTAGGGAGTCAACGGCGCTTCTTGCGGGCATCACCGTGGATACGAAGAGCTTCTCTCTCCGAACGGGAGCGAGAACGTTCGAGGCTGCATCATTCCTGCGCCGCAATGGCGCTGACTCCATGATGATTCAGCGGATGCTGAAGGAGGATCTGGAGGAGTACGTACGCAAAGCCGAAATCATTAAGCATGCCGAAGTGTTGTATGAACATGTAGCCATTGCCGTTACGGAGTCTGGCCGCAAATATTCGCAGCTGCTCATTGCCCAATCGGCCGACACGCTGCTCAATATGACCGACATACTGGCTTCCTTTGTTATCGGGGAACGGGCTGACGGTCTCATCGGCATCAGTGCTCGCTCACTCGGTCATATGAACGTGCAGGTCGTAATGGAACGCATGGGCGGTGGCGGGCATTTGACGAATGCGGCCGCTCAGCTTGAAGGTTCGGTAGTGGAAGTTGCCGAACGACTGAAACAGGTATTGGACGAAATCGAAACGGAAGAGGGGTTATTTGAATGAAAGTGATCTTTTTGCAGGATGTTAAAGGACAAGGGAAGAAAGGCCAAGTAAAGGATCTTTCCGAAGGTTATGTACGTAATTTTCTATTGCCGCAAGGGCTGGCGAAGCTGGCGTCTGACGGCAACCTGAAGACGCTTGAGGTTCAGACTGCTTCTGAGCAAAAGCGCAAGGAGAAAGAAAAGGAAGATGCGCAGGCGCTTGGCAAGAAGATGGAGGAAATGACGGTTGTCATTAAAACCAAAGCCGGCGAAGGCGGAAGATTGTTCGGTGCCATCACGAGCAAGCAAATCGGTGAGGCGCTGGCGGCGCAGGGCATTAAAATCGACAAACGCAAAATCGAGCTGGATGATCCGATCCGTACGCTGGGCGTAACTCAGGTCATTGTTAAGCTTCACCCTGAAGTGAAGGCGAAGCTAAGCGTTCAGGCGAGCGAAGAATAGAAAGCGACCCGGGCTTGTGCAGCAGATTTGCTACGCAAGCCTTCGCTTATGTATAGGATGGGGGTTTGCTACGCAAACCTAAGTTAGTGCTTGTGAAGAAGGATTTTCTACGCAAACCTTAAGTTAATGCTTACGAAGTAGGTTTGCTACGCAAACCCTAAGTTAATGCTTACGAAGTAGGTTTGCTACGCAAACCCTAAGTTAATGCTTACGAAGTAGGTTTGCTACGCAAACCTTAAGTTAATGCTTACGAAGTAGGTTTGCTACGCAAACCTTAAGTTAATGCTTACGAAGTAGGTTTGCTACGCAAACCTTTTAGGAGGTTCCCAATGAGTAACGAGCTGATGTTTGACCGAGTTCCACCGCAAAATCTAGAGGCTGAACAAGCTGTTATCGGAGCCATATTGCTGCAGTCGGAAGCGCTCATTACGGCGATGGAGCGGGTGCGCAGCGAAGATTTCTACAGCGGTCCCCATAGACAAATCTACGAAGCGATGGTTGAGATAGCCGAGAACAACCAACCGGTCGATCTCGTGACCTTGACCGCGCATTTGCAGGATCAGCATCTGCTTGAAGAAATCGGCGGCGTCAGCTATTTGGCGAAGCTGGCCAATTCGGTGCCGACAGCGGCGAACGTTGATTATTACGCGCAGATCGTCGAAGAGAAATCGATGCTTCGGCGTTTGATTCGGACCGCGACCAATATCGTCTCCGATGGATATGCCAATTCCGATGATGTCGGCGTCCTGCTTGGGGACGCAGAGAAACAAATTCTAGAGATATCGAATCGCCGCTCCGGCAGCGGGTTCATCTCCATCAGGGACGTACTGATGGAGGTGTTCGAGAAGGTTGAGCAGCTTTACCAGGATAAGGGAGGCACGACGGGCATACCTTCGGGCTTTACCGATCTAGACCGGATGACCGCCGGCTTCCAGCGAAGCGATTTGATTATCGTTGCTGCCCGTCCTTCCGTAGGTAAAACGGCATTCGCGCTGAACGTGGCGCAAAACGTCGGCGTGCGCGCCCGAGAGACCGTGGCCATATTCAGTCTGGAGATGTCAGCGGCGCAACTGGTTCAACGTATGATCTGCGCCGAAGCGAATGTTGATGCACAGCGCATGCGTACAGGACATCTGGAAGGCGACGATTGGGAGAAGCTGACGATGGCGATTGGCTCCTTGTCGGAAGCCCAAATCTTTATTGATGACACGCCGGGGATTACGGTAGCGGAGATTCGTGCCAAATGCCGTCGTCTGAAGAAGGAAAAAGGGCTTGGCATGATTATGATTGATTACTTGCAGCTCATCTCCGGCCGCGGTAAAGCGGGCGAGAACAGGCAGCAGGAGGTATCCGAGATTTCACGGACGCTGAAGCAAATCGCACGTGAGCTTGAGGTACCGGTCATTGCGCTTTCGCAGCTTAGCCGGGGAGTCGAGCAGCGGCAGGATAAACGTCCGATGATGTCCGACCTTCGGGAATCAGGTTCGATTGAGCAAGATGCTGATATCGTATCCTTCCTATACCGGGATGACTATTACGATAAAGAGTCCGAGAAAAAGGATATTATCGAAATTATTATCGCAAAACAGCGTAACGGACCAGTCGGCACGGTTGAGCTGGTGTTCCTCAAAAAGTACAATAAATTCGTCAGCATAGACCGGGCGCATCAGGATCCGATGCAAGCCTCTTAATATCCGAACAATTGCATGGGCATCTATGCAATTGTTCGTTTTTAGTTTGACTTCTCGCAGATGGACTGCTACACTATTAATGCTGTCTTTTGACTGGCATCACGTAGCAATTGTTTCCTTTCTTATGAAGGACATTTCGTGACGCAGCATTTGGACGGTAATTTTCGGTGCTTATAAACACCGGACGGGGGTATAATTATGTCTACGGTTGTTGTTGTTGGTACACAGTGGGGAGACGAAGGTAAAGGCAAAATCACTGACTACTTGGCAGAGGGAGCCGACGTCGTCGCTCGTTACCAAGGGGGAAACAATGCCGGACACACGATCCTTATTGATAACAAAAAGTATAAATTGACGATGATTCCATCGGGTATTTTCAATCATAATAAAACTTGCGTCATCGGAAACGGGATGGTTATCAACCCGGAAGCGCTGATCGACGAAATTAACTATATTCATGATAACGGCTTCTCCACGGACAACTTGAAAATCAGTGACCGGGCACATGTTATTATGCCTTACCATCTTGTGCTTGACGGTCTTGAGGAAGACCGCAAAGGCGACAACAAGATCGGTACGACTCGCAAAGGCATCGGCCCTTGCTACATGGACAAAGCTGCCCGAAACGGCATTCGTATCGCTGATTTGATGGATGCGGAGGAATTCGAAACTAGAGTTCGCAGCATCATCATCGAAAAAAACCAATTGATCGAGCAAGTCTACGGAGGTTCGCATTTGGATGCGGATTCCATCGTTCGCGACTACCTCGGATTCGCTGAAGTTCTACGCAAATACGTAACAGACACATCCGTTGTTCTTAACGATGCAATCGATGCGGGCCAGAAGGTCCTGTTCGAGGGCGCGCAAGGCGTTATGCTTGATATTGACCAAGGCACTTATCCGTATGTAACCTCTTCGAACCCATCGGCTGGCGGCGTATGTATCGGTTCGGGCGTAGGCCCATCGAAGATTCAGCAAGTCATCGGCGTAGCCAAAGCTTACACAACCCGCGTAGGCGACGGACCTTTCCCGACGGAGCAGGATAATGAAATCGGCCAATTGATTCGCGATAAAGGCCATGAATACGGCACAGTAACAGGCCGTCCGCGCCGCGTTGGCTGGTTCGATACGGTTGTCGTTCGCCATGCACGCCGCGTAAGCGGCATTACGGGTCTTTCCCTGAATTCACTTGATGTGCTTACAGGTCTAGAAACGGTTAAGATCTGCACAGGCTACAAGCTGCGCGGCGAAGTGATCGAAACGTATCCAGCAAGCCTCAAAATGGTTTCTGAGTGCGAAGCGATCTACGAGGAGCACCCAGGCTGGTCGGAAGATATCTCAAACGCCAAGACGCTTGAGGATCTGCCAGTGAATACGCGCAATTACTTGAACCGCGTATCGGAGCTTACGGGTATTCCGATTGCGATCTTCTCCGTAGGACGCAACCGCGAGCAAACGAACCCGGTTCGCCCGATTTACGAATAGAATGCTAACTTAGAAGGATGGCCCTATGGCCATCCTTTTTTGCATGTTTTGGCATAAGAGAGAATGCCTGTCCCTTTTGTTGACCATAATGGTATATAACAGATTATGGTAACGGCAGCTTTAAATAAAAGAAAGATAGGCTGCGCAACGAAGGGAATGTGGCAAATGTTGAAACGAATCGGATGGCTGGGTAAGCTGGTTGCTTCAGGACTGATTCTAAGCTTCCTATGCATATGGACGACCGGATATATTGTTACTAGTTATGTAGAGTCGATACTAAAACAATTCAATCTGCCGCTTGAGGTGCCGCCTATGGCCATGTCAGGCGTATGGGGCAAGCTCTGGGGAGCCGACCCGTTAGTCACGACGGATCTTGCTGAACAAACGGAAACGCAGGAGCAAGCGAGTACTAAAGACACTTCAGAAGCGAAAAAGGAAGATACTCCAGGAGCGATTACTGAGGGGAATACAGACGAGGTTACTGAGGATAAAACAGAAGCCAATGCGCAGCAAGAGACGGAGAAAGATCCACCGGCATCGGTTGACGCTTTCAGCCAAGCCTCGGATCCTCCGCTGACGGATATTGGAATTGGTGGAGGTACGCAGGCGGGAGCAGGTTCGGCGCCAGATAGCGGAACCGTCGTAGAGGAAGGCGTGGCCGGAATGGATGGCAGCGAGACGGCAATGACAACCGATGAGTTGACGGAAGTGAAGGAGCAGATGTCCGACAAGGACAAGGATGAGCTGTTTGGCCTATTAATGAGCAAATTGCCCCAGGAATCATGGCAAACCATCTCGCAATTTATCGAAAACGGGCTGACGGAACAGGAGCTGACAGACATCCAACAGATCATGGCACAGCATCTCGACAAGACAGAATATAGCCAAATGATGGACATTCTGAAGAAATATTAATATTACGAACGTCTTGTAAAGGTTGCTCCAATTGTTGGGCATATGTTAAAGTATTAGGCGAGTGATCCGACAGGATAATTCGCCTTTTTTTATTGTCGGAAGCCAGAAAAATAGTTGCATAAGCGCGAAAAGGAGACAATCATGACCGTTTTCAGGGACAAGGGTCGGATTCAGAAGGTATGGAATCAGTCGATTCAGTACTTTCGGCGTGACCGATCGCAACACTTGAGTGGCAAGAAACAGCAACAACCTGCAAGCGATAAGGCCAAATTGCCTATATGGCGGAAGAAACCGGTTCAATTGGCAGGGGGAGCTCTCGTTCTCCTCACAGTAGCAGGATTTAGCGGAATCCAATATGTCCAAGCAAACACAGTCGAATTTTATAACGTATATATGAACGGCACAGCGGTTGGAACCGTAAGCGACCCACAGGAAGTAGAACAGCTTGTTCTTCTGGAGACGGAAGAGGTTCAGCAAGCAAATCCAGGACTGAATATGGTGCTTGATACCGGAACGATTACATACGAAGCTACTCAAGCCTTCAAGGGAACGCCTGAAACGGATGTCACATTGGACAAGCTCGAGGGCTTGTTTGCATCTCATGCGGTTGGCGTAGAAGTAAAAGTAGACGGCAAAGTAATCGGCATCGTGAAGGATCAGCAGACAGCCGACGACGTATTGCTGCGCGTACAAAGCAAGTTCGCGCCTGAGCTTGCCGCGGCGAAGAAGAATCAGAAGGAAGTTAAGTCCCTTTCCTTCGACCCTAACGAGAAAGCGGCACCTGCAGAAGAAGCCAAGCCTGCGTCTAAGACGCCAGGGCGTGAAGTAACGGAGGTCGAATTCATCGAGGCTGTTATGACAGAATCAATCGATATCGATCCAGAGCAGATTATGGAAGCGGAAGCGATCTATAAGATGCTTGTGCAAGGCAGCATTCAACCTACCAAATACACGGTACAGGCCGGGGATTGCGTCGGCTGTATCGCGCAGAAGTTTGATATTTCACCTGAAGTCATCTATAAGAATAATGCTTGGATCAAGGATGACAAAATAACGATTGGCGATGTACTCGATCTAACGGTCCTTCAGCCGGAGCTTACGGTTAAGACCATTGAAAATTTGGTGGAGGTCGAAACGATTGAGCCGCCGGTTGAGATTAAGAAAAATGCAGACATGCGTGTCGGCGAATCGAAAACTATTTCCGAAGGGTCGGCTGGCTCGAAACGATTAACGTACCGGATTACCAAACAGAACGGTTATGTTGTCTCAGAGGAGCTTCTTACAAAAGAAGTCATCAAAGAAGCAATGCCTAAAATCGTCGAGAGAGGTACAAAGGTTATTATCGGCGAAGGAACAGGCCGTTTCGCGATGCCGGTATCCGGATCACGTTTGACGAGCAAGTTCGGCAAGCGCTGGGGCCGTATGCATAACGGTATTGATTTAACCGGCAACAAGAATATCCATGCTTCCGATAACGGCATTGTTGAATTTGTCGGCACGAAGCCAGGTCTAGGCAAGACGATTATTATCAACCACAAAAACGGCTATACCACGGT
This sequence comes from Paenibacillus sp. J22R232, assembly GCF_056269165.1. NCBI lineage: Bacteria > Bacillati > Bacillota > Bacilli > Caryophanales > Paenibacillaceae > Paenibacillus > Paenibacillus sp. J22R232. The sequence continues at coordinate 45,374 of NZ_JBWDNK010000004.1, forward strand.
TTATGGACATCTAAGCTCTTACAAAACGAAGGTAGGCGCCGTTGTTGAGCAAGGCGATACTATCGGCATTATGGGCAGCACAGGAAACTCAACGGGCGTACATTTGCATTTCGAAGTGCATAAGGACGGCGTTCTTCAGAATCCATTAAAGTACTTATAATTTATACCCAAATATAAACAGAAATAATCACTTTCGCTTTATGCGGAGGTGATTTTTTTTTTAAGTATGCGCGTAAAAAGAATGAAAGGAAAAACCTTGCTAACATGAGGGAAGTTTCATTGTGAAGGAATGGATAACGTGTGTTAAAATAGAAGTTACAAGTGTTTATTATAGGACAAGCGACGGGCGGGTGTAGCGATGCACGGAAAAATATTAGTGGTCGATGACGAACAGCCGATAGCCGATATTATAAAGTTTAATTTGGAGAAGGAAGGCCATCAGGTCATTTGTGCCTTTGACGGCGGAGAAGCAGTGCGGCTCGCATTCGAGGAGCTGCCTGATTTGATTCTGCTTGACCTGATGCTTCCCGTAAAGGATGGCATGGACGTATGCCGCGAGGTTCGCGCCAAGCTGCAGATGCCGATTATTATGCTGACTGCCAAGGATACGGAAATTGACAAGGTGCTTGGGCTAGAGCTGGGCGCCGACGATTACGTAACGAAACCATTCAGCACGCGTGAGCTGCTGGCGCGCGTGAAAGCGCATTTGCGCAGGCAGCAGAAGCCTGCTGGAGCAAATGGCGAGCGTGCAAGCTCCTCCGAGGGGCCTGCCGAGCAGGAGCAGCAGGGGTTCAAGTTGTTTAATTTGTTTATTGATACCGATATGTACGTCGTCTATAAGGACGGCGAGCCGCTTGATCTTACTCATCGCGAATACGAGCTGGTGCATTATATGGCTCGCAATAGCGGCAAAGTGATGACGCGCGAGCACTTGCTGCAGGCGGTGTGGGGCTTTGAGTATTTCGGAGACGTGCGGACGGTAGACGTAACGATTAGGAGGCTCCGCGAGAAAATTGAGGATGACCCAAGTCGTCCGGAGTATATTATGACCCGGCGCGGCCTCGGTTATATGATGCGCAATTCCAAGTCCGGAGGCTTCGCGTAGGATGAAGGGCAAAAGCTTCTTCCGAACGATTCAAGTCAAGCTGGTCATTATCTATTTGCTGCTTATTCTCGTAGCGATGCAGCTGATCGGCGTTTATTTCATCAGCACGGTAAAGAATTCATTGATAGACAGCTTCACGAAGAACCTCAAGGAGCAGGCTGACATTCTCTCGAAATTCGCAGCTCCAAGCCTTGCTGCCAAGCCGGATACGGAGGGCGATTCGTCAGAGAGCACGACCGAGGATCTCAGCCTGGTCGTTCGCAACCTGTTCAGCATAAGCGGCGCGGAGGTTCAGGTGCTGGACTCGAATGGCAAGATGGTCGCGACCTCGGTTCAGAGCAACCAATCGTACATTGGCCAGAAGAATAAGTCGCTTGCCGTGAGCAGGGCGCTCCAAAACATAACGGACAATGAACAGGAAATTATAGATGAGGACAACACGCGCAAGAAGATGATCGCGCAGCCGGTTACGATTAATGACAACAAGGTCGTCGGCGTCGTCTATGTCGTCGCCTCGATGAATGAGCTCTATGAGACGGTGAACAGGGTCAATCAAATCTTCTTCTCGGGTACGCTCATTGCGCTCGGCTTAACGGGAGTGCTGGGGATTTTGCTGGCGCATACGATTACAAGTCCGATTCAAGGGCTGACGCGGCAGGCGGAAGCGATCGCACAAGGTAAGTTCGATCTTCAGGTGCCCGTGCTTGGGGATGATGAGATCGGCAGCTTGAGCGTCGCGTTCAATGATATGACAATCAGGCTCAAGGAAGCCTTATCCGTGAATGAAGAAGAGAATGAGAAGCTTGCTTCTATTCTATCGAATATGAGCGATGGCGTGGTTGCGGCAGACGAGAACGGCAATGTAATCGTATGGAATAGACGTGCGCTGGAGCTGCTGGACGTACGAACCTTCGAGGGGCTTGTATTGCCGGAGGTTTTTGAATTGTCCGAGCAGCGCCTGAGTGAGCTTCAGCAGGGGCGCGGCCAGACGCTGCTCATCGCTCGCAATGCGGATGAGCAGGACATGGGCGACAGCGAGGAAGGGCATCTGCGAGCTACCTTTACGCCGATTCATCGCCGCGACAAAGGCATTACGGGTACGATAGCCGTGCTTCAAGACGTAACGGAGCAGGAGAAGCTTGAGCAGTCGCGCCGCCAGTTCGTTGCGAACGTATCGCATGAGCTGCGGACGCCGCTCACCACGATCAAAAGCTATGCAGAAGCACTTAACGACGGTGCGCTAGAGGAACGGGAGCTGTCGGAGCGGTTTGTAGGCGTCATTCGCAACGAGACGGAGCGTATGATCAGACTGGTAACGGATCTGCTGCATCTGTCCCGACTGGACTCCAATCAGGCGCCACTGCGGCGCAGGCAGACTAACGTGCACGATATGCTGGACGAGGTGGCTGACCGTTTTTCGTTTCAGCTTAGGCAAAAGTCAATCAAGGCAGCTGTGAGGGTCGATAACGGACTGGAGTCAGCGTGGCTTGACCGCGACCAGATTGATCAGGTGCTCGATAATTTGTTTTCGAACGCGATTAAATACACGCTGGACGGTGGAACCATTGAATTAACGGCGAAGAAGCCGGCCGATTCGGCATTGCTGGCCATCAGCGTCAAAGATACGGGGATCGGGATTCCCAAAAAGGATTTGGATCGGATTTTTGACCGATTCTACCGCGTTGATAAGGCGCGCTCGCGCAACATGGGCGGAACCGGCCTCGGGCTTTCGATTGCCCGGGAAATTGTGAAGGCTCATAGCGGAACTATTTCGCTGCATTCCGAGCTTAACGAGGGCACGACAGTGACCTTCACGCTCCCGCTGCTGGAAGAAGGGGGTGAGCCTGCATGAAGGAGAAAATAAAGACGACAACGCTAATCGTGCTCGTCGCGCTCAGCCTTCTTCAAAGCTACTTGCTGGCTTACAGCATGCCGGGCCTTGGGGCGACGGTCAGAAGCGATCAGGATTACGTGAATTCCGAGCCTATGGGAACGCCGGGAAGCGTGGAGAGCGTAATTTTTCCAGAGACGCTTGTTATCCATCTGGGCGGCAACAAGCATACGATTATTTACCCAGGGACGCAGTTCTACGACATGATTCTTAACCAGCGCATTCAGGGTAGGGAGTTCAAGGGCTTCCAGCGAAGCCCGTCAGACGTGCTGAATTGGGAAGAGATTCGGAAAAACGATATTGGTATCGAGCTGCGGTTCGAAAACGGAATTCCGGTGGAGCTGCTGCAGAAGCTGCTGAAGCTCGAAGGCGACCTGCTGTTTCTAAACGAGACAATCGACCGCATCTGGATTTTTAAGACGACCGGTACGGAAGAGATCAGAACGTTCTTCTTCAGCTCGGACGGAGAGATGGTATATGAGTCCGTCCGTGCCGACTTAACGGTTCGCGACGTGCAGGATTATGTGGGCTTTGGGCAATACCAGCCGAAATATACGATGACCGCAGACGGGCTATACGTTCCAGCTGTGCCGATTCAATCGACGGAGATGCTGTTCCCGTATGAGACCTATTCGCCGGATTCGATGCAGCGCAGCTTGTTTTTTGATCCGAGCACGACAAGGGCTTTAGAGGATCGGGGCGGCTCGCAGATTTATACGGACGGCAAGCGGGGACTTCAGGTAGAACAGAACGGCAAGTGGATCAGCTATACCGATCCGAGCGCGCCGCAAATTACGGAAAATCTATTAAGCGACAATGTGTATGCCTCGGTAGACTTTGTGAATCAGCACGGCGGTTGGGACGGCGTTCATCGGTTCGTTAATGCATTGCCGGGTGGCGAAGGCAAGGCCATACGATTCAAGCAATACGTGGAGCAATATCCGGTCCTTGCGGCATCCCCGTTCCATTACGGCTACATGAAGCTAACGCTGCAGCAGGGGGTCGTAACGGAATATGCGAGATCGCTGATTACGCTTGCCGCGGATTCCGAGTCGCGCACCGTGAGATGGCTGCCTGGCGGCGATGAGCTCCAATCCATCCTTAGTCGGTATGACCGCCGCAGTGAGGTGAAGACGTTGTTCCCGGCGCTGCAGTCGCTGCCGATAGATGAGGAGAGACTTCGTTTCAATCCGATCTGGGCGGTACGCCTAGCTGACGGAACGGAGGAAATGCTGACGGATGCTTACCCGAGCGGGTATGAGCCTCCTAAGCAGGCTGTGGAGTCATCCATGAGCGGCACCGCTGAAGACAGTGGAGAGGATGCTGACACCGCAACGGCTGCGAATGGTGCAGGAGCCGTATCGGTCGGAGGAGCGAACCCCCTGTTTTTCGGGACAGGGAAATAAGGTTATTTGAGATGGCGGGGGGTGAAGGCGGGTGGATTGGGGACGAGCGAAAAACGTGCTTATTATTTCGTTTTTGCTGCTCAACGTGTTGCTGGGCTATCAGCTCTGGCTAGATATTAGAGAGCAGCTGAATATGAACGTGAACACAGCGGAGCTGCCGCAGGATAAAGTGCTGCTTATGCAGCAGAAGCGAATTTCGTTAGAAGCCAATCTGCCGCTGGAAACGCCGGAGCTGGGTGATCTAACTTACAACCTGCACTCCGATAGCCGAAAGAACGCGGAGCCCGTCATTCTGGATAAACCGGTGGACAGTACCATTATTTATTCCAAAAAAGAACTGTTGAAAACGCTGGGGAATCGCATTCCCGAGCTTGACCAATACGCGTTCGATCTATTGAACAGTAGCGTGGACCAGTTCGTTCTCTATCGTGTCGTGGACGGGCGGCCCATGTTTGACGTGAAGCTGACGCTGTATATCAGCGATCAAAAAATAATATCATTCCTGCAGGACCGGGTAGAGCTGCTCGGCGCAGGCGAAGCCAAGCAGGCGCTTCCGGCAGCTAAGATCGTAGCGAGCCTCATTGAAACGTATTTGCCGGATGGTGCGGTGATTTCGGATATTCAGCTCGGCTACAAAGGCCAAATCTTCGATTCGGAGAAGCAGGTGTCCGCACCATCTTGGCGCGTGATGCTGGAGGACGGCCATTTGTTTTATGTGCATGCGATAAGCGGCGAGGTTGCAACGGATGAAGCGCAAGGGGAAGCGGCAGCGAACGGTTTACGTTAACGGGAGCGGGAGAAGGGACAGGAAAGAGCATTATGGGACTTCGATTTACGGTATTGGGAAGCGGTTCGACCGGCAATGCGACAATCGTGCAGGGTAACGAAAAAACGGTTATTGTCGATGCGGGAATGAGCGCGAAGAAGCTGGATGAGCTCATGCGCGAGCGGGGAATAACGGGGCATCAGCTCGATGCGCTGTTCGTGACGCATGAGCATTCCGATCATATCAAGGGTCTCGGCGCATTCGCGCGCAAGTATGACTTGCCGATTTATGCCAATGAGGCAACATGGGCCGCGATGGAGAGGCATGTAGGCACGATTGCCGCCGAGAAACGTGTGTTCATGGAAACGGGAGAAGAAGTTACTTTCGGATCAATGGCCATTCAATCTTACCCTATCTCGCATGACGCGGCGGAGCCAGTCGGCTACTGCTTCGTGGAGAATGGGGAGAAGCTCAGCCTGGCAACGGATCTTGGCTATGTGAGCGAGAAGGTAAAGCGTCATATTATCGATTCGGACGTGCTGGTGCTTGAGGCCAATCATGATACCGAGATGCTCCGGATGGGAAGGTATCCGTGGAATACGAAGCGCCGCATATTGAGCGATGTCGGTCACTTGTCCAACGTCGCGGCAGGCGAAGCGCTGCTGGAGCTCATGACGGATCGAACGAAACGTGTCTATTTGGCTCATTTGAGCCTTGATCATAACGTGATGGATTTAGCGATGCTGACCGTGAATTCTATCTTGGAGGACCACGGAATATTTTATAAGAAGGAAGAGCATCCCCTGCGGGCAACGTACCACGATAAGCCTACGCCATGGGATGAAGTGAAGCGGAAATAAGCGACTCGAGCTGCGCATCCAGCGCATCGGCCTTAGCGCTTAGCTCTTCTCTCGTAAGTATGCCCTTATCTATGAACAACTCTAGCATTGCGCTTAATGTGAGAACGGTACGGTAGTGGTCATCCTTCAAATCTGCCAGCTTGGCGGCTAGCTGTACATGTTCCCAGGCGGCGGGGGTTTTGGCTTTCATTGCGGCATCTCTCCTTGGTTTTATAATGGTTTGTGAGCGGAATGAAAAAGATCTGCTGTCCATCGTTCGAATCTATTATTATTGTAGTCAAATCTTCCGAAAACATTCCTATATTGAAAAAATAGTCTTGATGTCTAAGACATCGAGAGGAGCGATAGCAATGAGCTTATTCGACGATGATTTTTATTCGACCAAGGTTTCCAAGCGTGCTGCCCGCGAGAGCAAGAAGGGAGACTTTGCTTTTCCATATAAAAGCAGGGAACGAAAGTGGTCTAACGTCCGCATTGCATTCGTATCCTCGATAACCAGCGCAGTGGCCGCGACCTTGCTGTTCGGCGCCGTATTCGGCGGCGGAGGCGGGATAGGCAACGGCGGCGAAGCAGTAGCGACAGCAGGCGGCGTGCTGGCGGTTGATCCGCTCGAGCGTCCGATCCAGGCTTCTGCTAAAGTAAGGCCAGCCGTCGTAAGCGTCATTAATCAGCAGCTGTTCGCGCTTGGCATAGGCAAGGGAGAGCCGCTTCCCGAGGGCACTGAGGAGAAAGGAACGCTGCGCGAGGTAGGCGTAGGCTCCGGCGTCATTATAAGCAAGAAGGATGGCAAAGCAGTCATTATTACGAATTATCATGTGATCGATCAGGCGCAGGCGGTAAAGGTTGTTCTAATGAACGGCGAGACGCGCGAGGCGCGTGTCGTCGGGAAGGATCAAATTACCGATCTGGCCGTGCTTGAGATCGATGCGAAGGGCATAGATGTCGTTGCTGAGATTGGCGATTCCTCGGCTCTGCGCCCGGCTGAATATATTATCGCGATCGGCAATCCGCTTGGGCTAGGAGAGTCCGTGACGACGGGAAGCGTGAGCAAGACGAAGCAGATCGTACCGGTATCGCTTAATCAGGATGGCGTTTACGACTGGGAGCAAGAGGTTATCCAGATCGATGCGTCCATCAACCAAGGCAATAGCGGCGGACCGCTTATTGACCTTAACGGGCGAGTGGTTGGCATCAACAGCATGAAGATTGCCGATCTCGGCGTTGAGGGCATCGGTTTTGCGATTCCCATTAACCTAGCTATGCCGATCGTGGAGAGTCTGATCAAGCAAGGCCATGTGCCGCGTCCTTATCTGGGCGTCTACACGATGGACCTGGAGCAGTATTGGGAGCAGCAGGGCTTCGAGGATGCTTACGGCGATACGGGCGAAGATGAGCTGCTGCCGGATGATGAAGTGTCCGAAGAGGAGCCGGATAGCGTTATTGAAGGCACGCTGCCGAAGCTGAACCTGCCTGATGACATTTATGACGGCGTGATCGTGCTTGAGGCGGTTGGTCCTGCCCAGGAGGCAGGCTTGCTGTTCAATGACGTTATCGTGAAGCTCGACGGCCAATCCATTAGCAGCACGATGGATCTACGCAAATATTTGTACGGCAAGAAAAAGATCGGCGATGATATTGAGATTACTTACTATCGTGACGGCAAGCTGAATGAGACACACTTCAAGCTTGGCGAAAAGGAAGACGAGGAATAGATGGTCGAATAACCGCAGTGCACGTACGGGAGACCGTAGGGGGCGCTGCGGTTTTTTGTTGGAATTGGAGGAGGGGGAGAGCGGTATTGAAGAGAATCAAGATGGGACAGTGAGTGCAGAGAGAAATTGTGAGAAGGGACGGATGAAACAGTGATTGCAGCGAGATATGGTAGGTGGGAGTAGCGGGGAGTGAACACGGCAATAAAACACGGCAAGAGAAGGCGGAGAGCATATGGTGATAATAAGGGGAAATAGAGGCTAATGCTTGTCGTTTGCGAAAATTGTCGACTTCAAAGGGAAGGCGTTTTCTGATATGCTGAGTATAGTTATTTTTGGACAGACTGGTAAGATGGTAACATGGATGGTTGAAGCAGGATATAGGAAGACAACACATTGCAAGACCGGACTGAACAAAGCAAGACGTGACAAGAGATTGTAAGAAGCGACAAGAGAAAGAAAGACAAATGTAGACAAGCAAGACCTGACAAGACATAGCAAGGCATATGAAGAAATATGAAGACACAGCAAGATAATTAGGCAAGACGAAGCCGTTAGGCAGAAATACAATCAACCAGGACAGGAAGCGTGCAAACGATGTATTGTGTGTGTAAAGAGCATATGGAGACGGCTTTGGACCGATTTGTAGACGAATATGAGGATGCACCGGATGTCGTAGATTTGAAGGAAACGCAATTCGCAGATTGGGACCCGCCGCGGAAATGCGATTTTTGCGTAGAACCTGCTACTTTTTTGGTGGTTTAGGTGTGAATAAATTTAAACCATTTGGTTGGTAACCGAGGTTGAAAGAAGGATTCGGTTACCAAAGCGATAGCAGCCTGTAAATGGTTTATTCAACTTATTTAGCATAAAGGGAAGTGTCGGGTTTGCATATACAGATAGCTGCCGTTGGCAAGCTGAAGGAAAAGTACTTGGTGCTTGGCATAGCGGAATATGCCAAGCGGCTCGGGCCGTACGTGAAGCTTACGCTCACGGAAGTGCCCGATGAGAAGGCGCCGGAGACGATGAGTGCGGCGGAGGAAGCGATTGTGCGCGAGCGAGAGGGCGAGAGGCTTCTAGCGCAGCTGAAGCCTGAGGCGCACGTAGTCGCGCTCGCGCTTGAAGGCGAGCTCTGGTCAAGCGAGGATCTCGCGGGCCAGCTCGATAAATTAGCCACGTATGGGCGAAGCCACGTGGCTTTTGTTATTGGAGGGAGCAATGGTCTTGCTCCCGCTGTTTTGCAGCGCGCCCAGCAGAAGCTGAGCTTTGGGCGCATGACCTTGCCGCACCAGCTGATGCGTCTGGTGCTGGTGGAACAGATTTATCGGGCTGTGAAGATAAATCGGGGGGAACCGTACCACAAGTAACGGCGAAAAATCCGGGTGTTGAGGATATACGGGGGTGTAAAACAAAAGTGAGATATGAAGAGTTTGAGCTCCTATAGTCTTCGACTGTAGGGGTCTTTGCTTTTGAGAAAAATATGTCCGAATCGTTTATGCCGTTCCGCAGAAAAATCCACTATATTTCATGCCGGGAGGTACAGATTAGAGATCTATCGGAAGAGATTAGAGCTTTACGCAGTCTCTTTTTTGCATCTCTTAATCTACTCTTAAACTGAAGCTGATACTATTTGCATAGTGTCCCTATTATGTCTGACGGGCACATTATGATTGTGGAGGACGAAAGCATCAGATCTATTTAAATATTGGAATTATATTAATTGTTATTCTCTATTTGATATAACAAAGGAGAGATAGGAGTGCATCATATTTTGGGAATGGTAAAACAGAAAAAGATATTCGCGGTCGTCCTCGCTTTGGCAGTATTCATTAACGTTTATTCGGGGGTCGCTAAAGCTCAGGGTACGGCCACATTGAAGATTTCAGCAAATTCCATGGATTCAACTTATGGGGAGGATGTGACCTTTAACGTCACTGCACTCGATCCGGTAATCGGTGGAATGACCCCCAGCGGGACAGTCACCTTCAGGGATGGTAATCAGGATCTTATGACAGTTGGATTAACTACGGCTGAACCAGTGATTACGACAACGAACTGTGGCTCTGCTTGTCCCGTTATTCAATGGGGGGCATACACCTACCGGGCTTACAGCTTTGGGGATAATCGCATTGCGATGAACATTGTTACTTACGACGCTTCCGGCAATATTGTTAACCAACTGGAAAAGGCAGGAGCGCGTTATTTATCGAACATTACGATGGATGCTGCTGCTCAGACTTTTACCTTCTGGGGTCAAGATGACATGACGATTACGGTGGGATGGGGAGAGCTCCTAAGCGCCTCGTCCAGCGCCAGCTTTAAGACATCCGCTCTGGCGATCGGTATGCACGCCATTACCGCTGCCTTTCAAGGGGACGACGCTCATGCCGCAAGCGAAGCAACCACTACGTTTACCGTACACCCTAGGTATACCGTGGTGTATAACGGCAACGGCAGCACTGGAGGAGAGGTGCCCGCTAACAGCGGCTCATATAAGGGCATTAAGGTGTCGATTTCTGGCAACAACGGAAATCTGGTGAAGACAGGCTACACTTTCGCAGGCTGGAACACGCAGGCGGATGGACATGGATTGGATTATATAGCAGACGCTGAAGGCGTGATCACGTCCGATGTGACGCTGTACGCGAAATGGAGGAAGACTTTAAACGTTGGAACGGGTACTGCAAGTGATCCTTATCAGATTACAACCGGTGAGGAGCTGGATACGGTCAGGAATTATTTGGGTTCGGATCTGCATTTCAAGCTGACGGCGGATATTGATTTGAGCAGCTATGGCCAAGGATGGTTGCCGATCGGGGGTTCTAGCGGCCGATTTCAGGGGCATATGGACGGCAATGGACACAAGATCACAGGCTTGACGATTAATAGACCTAATGATAATTTTTCAGGGTTGTTTGGTTATTTAGACTATGATGCAAGTGTTTCCAATATGGTTCTGGAAAATGTAAATGTTACAGGCAAACAATATGTAGGCGGCTTGGTAGGCCGTATCGATGGCGGTGAGATAAGCAACAGCTATGTATCAGGAAGTGTAACAGGAACAAGCGCCAGTGTAGGCGGTTTGATTGGCTACAATTACTATGGAACGGTTAGTAACAGCTTCGCAAAAGCAAATGTAACAGGAAGCAGTACCAATGTAGGCGGTTTGGTTGGAGCCAATTTCGGAGAGATCAGCTACGGCTATGCAGCAGGAAACGTAACAGGAACCGGCACCAATGTAGGTGGTTTGATTGGCACCAACAGCGGAACAATCAGCTACAGCTATGCAGCAGGAAGTGTAACGGGAAGCGGCACCAAAGTAGGCGGTTTGATTGGCAACAATAGTAGTGGAACGATCAGCTACAGCTTCTACGACTCGGGTACAACAGGTCAATCGGATACCGGCAAAGGCGTTGGCCGATCGACCACGGAGATGAAGACGCAAAGCACTTATGCAGATTCAAACTGGGACTTCACAAGCAGTTGGGGGATAAGTCCATCGCGCAATAACGGATATCCCTATTTGCAGGCAATACAAAAGTTTATGACTTATGACGGTAACGGAAACACGGGCGGGAGTGTGCCGACTGACAGCAAGTCGTATTCGCAAGGCGAAACAGTCAACGTTTATAGCAATACGGCAACTTTACTCAAGACTCACTATACGTTTGCAGGTTGGAATACGCAGGCGGATGGAACCGGAACAGATTATGCTTCAGGCGCTTCATTCAGCATGGGCTTGTCCGATGTGACGTTATATGCAAAATGGATATTGACCCCTACATTCAAAGTGACATATAACGGCAACGGCAGTATGGGAGGAAGCATACCGACGGACAGTGGCTCGTATGAGCAGGGCAATACGGTGTCGGTATCCGGGAACAACGGAAATCTGGTGAAGACTCACTATACGTTTGCAGGTTGGAATACGCAGGCAGATGGAATTGGAACAGATTATGCTTCAGGCGCTTCATTCAGTATGGGCTCGTCCGATGTGACGCTATATGCAAAATGGATTTTGAACCCTACATTTACGGTGACATATAGCGGCAACGGCAGTACGGGAGGAAGCGTACCTACCGACAGCGGCTCGTATGAGCAGGGCGTTTCGGTATCGGTATCCGGCAACAACGGGAATCTGGTGAAGACGGAATATACTTTTGCAGGTTGGAATACAGCGGCGGACGGCAGCGGCATTAGCTATGCCAGTGGGGTGAGTTTCTTTATAGGCACTCAAAATGTTACCTTGTATGCACAATGGCTGTCAGCGAACACATTATTGTCCGGCTTGTCACTGGATCATGGAATGCTACATTTTTCACCATCGCAGACGAATTATGCTGTACGAGTTGAGAATTCGGTTTCTACTCTTAACCTTTTTCTGAGTAAAGGCGATCCTAACCAATCTCTAACGGTTACGGGGGCGAATTACAATTCGGTAACGGGAAATGTATATGGCTACAGTGCATCAAGCTTGTTTGTCGGACAAAACCCTATTCGGATTACCGTGACGGCGCAAGACGGCTCAAACACGACATACGTGGTCACAATTGCCCGAGAAGGTATCATAGGAGAGCCGATGCAATTAGACCCTTCGGTTCGTACGCTTATGTACCCGGGCGGGCTCGAAATTAAGCTGCCTGATGGACTGGTGATTCCCGAAGGGACAATATTGACGGTACAAGATTCGAATGCCACGCCCTCCGGGGAGGTTAAACTAGCTAGAGCAGGACAAGTTATCGAATTCCAATTTGAAGGCATGACCATTACTCAACCTGTACAGATTACACTCGGGTATGACGATAGTTCAGATAGGAGTAAGCTCGCTGTTTATTATTACAACGTGTCTACTGGCAAGTGGGAATATAATCCTTCCCAAGTAACGGACAACGGCATCGAGACGACAGTCAGCCATTTCTCCACATACGGAGTACTGGCGGACACGACCGCACCAGACCAGGTAACAATTACATCGGGCGCAAAAACGACAAACTCGATTACGCTTCATCTTGCTGCGAACGATGATTCGGGTGTGGCCAAATATATGATTTACCGTGACGGGACGATCATTGTGGAAACGGCTGAAAGTACGTATGTCGATACAGGACTTTCTGCTTTGAAGCAGTATATTTATACGGCTAAGGCTGTTGATATGTTGGGAAACATTTCGAATGTCAGCGAAAGCATGATGGTCGCAACGAACGGCGATGGTGGCTCATACACGCCAACTCCGCCAACGAGTGACCCCAAGGTCACCTCTATAGATGGTCATTTAACGCTTCCCGCAGGCAAAGCGGGAGAGGTTAGCCAAGGCGATGAGATCAAGATCGTCATTCCTGCTAACGCTACAGGCAAAGAGTTAAAATTAACGATCGATAAAGTCTCGGATGTACAGACGTTGATTACAAATAAGGATATTCTGCTTAGCCCGATATTCGAAATTCTGAAAAGCTTCGTGGAGAACTTCGACAAACCTGTCACGCTCTCTTTCAAATTTGATCTAAATAGCTTGAAGGGCAATGAGAAGGCGGTCGTCTTCTATTATGACGAAGTGAAGAAGGAATGGGTGAAGGTCGGCGGCACTGTGAGCGGCAACAACATTACCGTAGAGGTTAATCACTTCACCAAATACGCTGTATTTGCGGTAGCCAATACTGCCCCTCCGACAACGGACGGATTAACGAAAGTGAGCTTCAGCGATATTGCCGCACATTGGGCGGAAGCCAGTATTAAACAAGCGGTAAGCGCGGGCATCGTTAAGGGCTATCCGGACAACACGTTCAAGCCAGGTCGCACCGTGACACGCGCGGAATTTGCGGTCATGCTGATGAATGCGCTCAAACCGCAAGGAGATGGAGCAGCCCTGACGTTCACCGACAAGGCGATGATTGGCTCCTGGGCGCAGAAATCTATCGCGCAGGCCGTGTACACGGGTATTATTAGTGGTTATGAGGACGGCTCCTTCCGCCCGAATGCGGAAATTACTCGTGCAGAAATGGCTAAAATGGTTGCAAAGGCCTTGGGTCTGACTGGCGGAACAACTGAGACACCTGGCTTTGCAGATGATATAGACATTCCGGGCTGGGCGAAAGGCGCTGTGGCCACTATAAAAAATTTGGGTATTATTGAAGGCAAAGGTGCAAACCAATTCGCTCCTGGAGATAAAACGACAAGAGCAGAGGCGGTAACGGTGCTCTTGAAAATGCTGGAACAAAAAAGCAAGTAAAGAATCTAGACCAAGGCTGTTTTGAAGTCAAATTCAAAGCAGCCTTGTTTTGTAGAACCGATAACCCGGATTCCCCGCTGCCAGATGGATAACCCGGACTGCCTTGGCAATTGACAGAGATGTTGCCTGCAGTTCAAAAAATGTTTTTCGATGGTCGAGTCAAGCTGGAGCGGGACAGGGTCGGACATGCTGTCCGCCAGTTGCCCTTTGGCCTCGGTCTTGCTTCGCTCAAGCTGGTCGTGCTGGGCTTTCAGTTCGCTGAGCCGCTCAACGAACAGCTCGTCGTCGAAGCCGCTTGACTCGAGATGCTTGAAGAACCACTTGCGCTGGCTCAAAGTGAAGCTTAATTTTCTCAACTTGGCGGCCAATGCTTCGCGGTGCGTCCTTGCTAATGGTGATTTATTCCACTACCATGCGCAGCAACGCTTTTCTAACTGTTGCAATAGCGATAAACGCTGATCTTCAAGCTCTGATGACCATTCAATTGCAAGATCCATTCTTCAACTGTATCAATATGATCATAATGAACCTCCAGCTATGTGGATTTGAATGAAGAGACAGGTTAAACTGAGCACAACAAGCCTAGGATGTGCCAAAGGAGACATGATCAATATTGTGAGCCATTCGAATAGATTACACATCATACGGTTTATCCTTGTGCTGCTTACCGCTGGCCTCATTCTTCAAGCTAACCCTGTGCAGGCAAGCTCGCATGAGGATCAAAACCAGGCATCGAGGATCGCTTGGGAAGCCTACTATTTCGGAAATATGACTAAGGGACAGTTGCCTTCCGAATGGCATCCATTCTCCCAGATGGATTCGGATCGGAATGGCGCTCATCCAGGCAACGAGCTTTGGCTAAAAGCTGATCTTTCGAAAAAAGGGATTTCACCGGGGCAGCTTCTGGTCTATTCCTATCTAGTTAAGGATTTTGAGATTGCCTTATTTCTTGACGGCCAGCCTGTCTTCAAGTCAGAGAAACTTCTACCATCGGGATTTATTTCTTGGAGAATCATTTCGTATGAGAATATAACGGGTAATGAAGATCAGGTACTGGTGGCTCGCATTGCTCCTCATCAAAATTTGGAAGGTTTCGAGGTATGGTCGGGAACCTCATCGTCTTTAGCGCTTAAGCTGCTGCGAACGGAAGCGCCGATGTGGGCTGGGGCAATTGTGCTATTACTGCTAAGCGCGGTATCTTTACTATTGTATTTTTTTAATCGCAGCCAAACGCTTTTTATTTATTTTTCCGTTTTTTTCGCGAGTCTTGCTATAGATTTAACCGTCATGTGGGGAGGCTGGCAGTTTGCTTTCCGACCAGAAGCTCTATGGGTCTGGGGATCGCTTATTCACTTTAATTGGTATATCGGATATGCCAGCGGGATTTTGATCACGTATGCGATTGTTGGTGGTAAAGGCAGCAAGTGGATTCGTAATCTTGGTTACGTGGTGTTAGTCTATGCCTTTGTTGCGGTTGCGGGTTGGCTGTTGTTCGGTGAACAAGCGCAGCTGCTATTTTATCGACTTTTTTACGATTATGTTTCGACATGTCTGTTACTCGCATTAATAGTTGTCCTTTTTCTTGCTCTTAAACGGCGAAGAAATTCGGAAATCATGGTGTTTGCAATCGGAAATGCCGTATTTGTTGGAGGGCTTGTACTTGGTCGGGCGATGAGCGGGCAATTCGGACTCTTTCCTACGACGCGGACCTTGTTGACATCGCATCACGCGCTTGCCCAGATTAGCTGGACCTTTCTTGGCTTCGGCGGGGTAGTCATCTGTTTTGGGATCATCATGGGAATGCGGCTTATGCGTATGGTAAAGTTACGTTCAACAAACAAGGAGCTGGCGAAGGTAAATGGCGAGCTTATAATAACCAATGAAAAGCTATCTCACATCGATCAGATTCGCAGCAATATGTATTCCGAAGTGAGTCATGAGCTCAACACGCCGATTACAGCAATTAAAGGTTATGTCCAGTTAATGCTGAATGGTACGATTCCGGCGGGAGAAACCCGCTATCTTCAGGTCATTCATGATAAATCGCTGGTGATGGAGCGGATGATCGACGATATGCTGGAAATCGTCCGGCTTGAAAATAAACATATTCAGTTCGAATTTGAGCTTGTTCCGTTTGGGGCTTTATTCGCAAGGCTGTGTTCGAAGGTGCAGATGGACATGCTGGAGCAGGGCTTTACCTTCTCCTGGGTTCCGATGCCGGAGCCTTATTGGCCAGATCGATTTATGGCCATTTACGCCGATCCGATGCGCGTGGAGCAAGTGTTTGCTAACTTGCTGTCGAATGCGCGGAAGTTTACAGCTCCGGGAGGTACGATTCGCGTCGAGGCGGCAATGGAGGAACTCGGGGCTCAGCCTTTAGCCATTACCATTCGGATAATCGACAGTGGGTACGGGATAGAAGAGGGGGAGCGGGAGTCTATTTTCGAGCGCTATTACCGGGGGAAGGGTGCTAAGACAGGAGCGATTACGGGAACGGGGCTGGGACTACCGATATGTCGAGAAATTATGAACGCTCATGGCGGTGAGGTCGGACTTGAACGTTCATCTACTCAAGGAAGCACATTTTATTTCCGTTTTCCGTTGCGTTATGCATATGTAAGGGAGATGGAGCCGGAGGAGACCGCGTAAGGGCGGGAGCCTCCTTTTTTCATTTTCTTAATCTACTTTTAAACTGGTGTAGCTAGGATGTAAATTGTGCTGCGTCATTTTCAGAGGGAATACCACAATAAAAGTTCGATGAAGTCAATATCGAAGTGAAAGGTAGGTGCTTATAATGTCTGACGGGCACATCATGATCGTTGAGGATGAACGGGATATTCGGGAGCTGCTGCGGTTGTGCGTGGAGAGCAGCGGATTTCGCGTGACGACAGCTGGAAGCGTGAAAGAAGCACAAGCTTTACTGGGCAATGAATTGCCTAATCTGGCGCTGCTGGATATTAACCTTCCGGACGGAGACGGGATGAGCCTGTGCGCTGAAATTCGCAACCGCTCGGATATCCCCGTCATTCTAATTACTTGCAGGAAGGAAGGCGGTGATATTGTAGCCGGCTTGGAGGGTGGGGCGAACGATTATATCGTGAAGCCATTCGATGTCGATGTCGTGATCGCACGTATTCGGACGCAGTTGCGCAGCTACGCTTATTGGAAGCAGTCAAATTATAAGAATAGATTGCGTAATCAGGAATTGAGCATCGATCTGGATAGCTGTGAAGTGACGGTTGGCGGAAAGATGGTAGGACTATCGGCTAAGGAACGGCAGCTTCTCTTATTTTTGGCCGATCACCCCAATCAAGTGTTCAGCGCAAGCTTGCTATACGACAGAATTTGGGGGCTGGAAGGAACAAGCGAGGAGAACACGGTAAGCGTTCATATTCGCTATTTACGTAAAAAAATTGAGGTCAATCCTTCGGAACCGAAATATATTCAAACGGTTCGCGGCTTTGGCTACAAGTTTTGTTGGGTGGAAGATTACTAATCTGGAGGCAGAGCAGTGAACAAGCTTATTTATAGTATATTCATTATATTCATTTCGACTTCGTGGACAACTCCTTATCCAACCGTTAACGCGGCAGATGTACCCCAGTCCTCGCTGACCGTTCAGTCCATTTCTGCGGGGACTTATCATATGTTGGCCTTGATGAGTGATGGAACGGTTATGTCTTGGGGCCGGAATGTTAGCGGACAACTGGGAGTAGGGGGGACGGGTAATCGGGGCTACGCTTCAGCGGTCAAAGACGGGAACGGACAGCTTTTGTCTGATGTTGTAGCTGTTTCAGCGGCCTCACAGCATTTATGAGGGCATTGCATAGCCATTGATAAAAAATGGACTAAATTTTAATGATTGTAAATTAAATAGCTAATTATTAATCAAACCCATATCTATATAGATATGGGTTTTTCATTTTATGGTACATAGATACGTAGATACAAAGATACAAAGATACATAGTATATGATTATTATTCTATCTAATGAATCTGAGCGTTAAGTGAATAAATATAACTGATGGTTTTATCACCTTAGAATTATGCTTTAAAATATTCTACAATTAGTGTTATAAAGATATTTATCGAAACTAAACGACTAGACGAAAAAAGTATTTATGAATTTGCAAGATCTCAAAATGTTCTTCCTGGAATAGTTGTAGCAAGATTACAACACGATTAATATATTGGCTTTGACAAATTAAATTACTTAAAAAATAGGTGAATAGTAATTAAACAAATCATATTCTCACACTATAACACCTTATTCTCGTCTGAAAAAATCACTATACAAATGTAATTAGGGATTTGAATTAGAATTTTAAAAATAAATTCCTGTTCTCTAAATTAGGCATGGGAATTTCTTTTAAGTGTGGGGTGAAATAGCATGATTCTAGTTAGAAAGCGTTATTGTCAGTTGCATTGCATGCATCAATCCGTATCTTTAATAATATATAGCTGAGAATTGGACGGTTAAAAATTTTGCCCTACAGATGATAAGGCGAACCGTATCATAAGTAGGGCGAAATTTCGTGACCATACCATATATGGTTTGCTGAAAATTAGAATTAGGTGTGTGGACGGCCTGTCCATTGAAAAATAAAAGCCATCCAGCAAAGACAGCATTCCTTTATTACAAAAATTCACTCTTTTAGATCGTGTGGAGTGACTCAATCCATGACCAGCCCACCGGTAACAATCGTTATTTCCCATGCAAGCACATTATAAGCCAATCTCACTTCCTGAACTTATTCCTTGTCGACCCTGCCATAGTGTGCCGCAATATCCAGAGCAGTCTGTCTCACTTTTACGGCTATATGATAAGGTTCAAGCACAATAACATCGGTCATGTAATGGAACACAGTGCGGATTAGCGAACGTTCACTCGAGTAGGTCGTTCGCACAAGAAGCAGACCATCCGGCAACCGTTCAATATCCTTTTCATCAAAATGGTCCATCACCGACACGGCAGCTGATGCTTTAAACTGAAGAACAACGGGAATTCTCTCTTTCGTCTCATTTATCTCAGGTGCTATCCATATGTCATTCAACTGTGTAGGAGACTCTGTTTGACGCATGAAGGTGCTGGCTTGGATACCCAACTCCCGAATACGAGTCAGCTTGAAGATACGATAATCGTCGCGTAAGTGACAATATCCGTGAAGGTACCACGAGTAGTTCTTAAGCACGAGCGACAGTGGCTCGACCTCGCGCTCCTGTTCATCGCCTGTTCTGCTGGTGTATTTGAATCGAATGTGCTTCCGGTCATTCACGGCTTGGCGTAGTAAATCATACCGGCTTTGGTCCTCTTTGCTATTTTTCCAAGGGGTGAAATCGATATGAATACGGTCTCCTTCTCCTGTCCGGCCCTGTTCGGCTTGCGCTACCATTGCGCCGACTTTGCTGAGGAGGAGATCCATATTTGAGTGATTATAGGCCTTTGTAGACTCAAGACCGCGAAGCGCAGTGGAAAGGGCAGTCAATTCATCGAATGACAGCAACTGCCGATCCAGCCGAAAGCTGTCCATAATTTCATAACCGCCTTCCATGCCGGTATAGGAGACGATGGGAATGCCAGCTTGACCGAGCGAATCGAGATCGCGATAAATGGTACGCAGAGACACTTCAAGCTGTTCCGCCAATTCCTGCGCTTGTACCCGTTTTCGATTGAGCAGCAAAATCATAATGGCCATTAATCGTTCAAGCTTCATTGTCATCTCTCCTAGGTCGGCACGCTGCAGCTCGCCGGTATATGAATTAGTGCGTGGTTACGAATTCTTCACCTTCGGCAACTAATTCCATTTTATCCTTTGACATTAGGAATGCCGTAATCAGCGCCAAAGCAGCGGGAATGAGGCTCCAGGCAAAGGTTGCTCCAATGGAGCTCGACAGCCCGGAAGTAATGGTATTAAGAAGCTGAGGATCGATGGATTGACGAAACGCCTGATTCAAAAGCGAATGGGGATCGCTTAAGTTCAAATCATCCGGGATCGTTATGTTGCCCTTGCCAAACGATTCGGTGAGCTTGGAGAGCAGACTATGGCTTTGCACAATTCCGAAAATGGTAATGCCAAGCGCCATGCCAAGCGAGCGATTGAAATTCAAAGTCGCGCTTGCCGCTCCGCGTTGCGCCGCAGGGAACGAATGAAGCACAGAAGTGCTCAGCACCGAGAAGGATGCACCAATCCCAAGACCAATCAGAATCATAATCCCCGTAATCGCAAGTCTAGAAGATTCTACCGTAATTTGCGAGAGGAGGGCAAGGCCTATCAGCAGCATTGCTAGCGTCCCTATCATAATGGTCCGGTATTGCAACTTTGTCATCAAAAGTCCGCCAAGCGTAGCGGTGACAACCGAACCCAGCATCATCGGCAATAAGGTCAAGCCTGAATTGGAGGCGGAACCGCCAAGCACGCCTTGCACGTAAATCGGAATGAAAATCGCCGCTGTCATGTAAGCTGCGCCGCTGAGCATGGCGACCAAATTGCTCGTCGTGTATAGTCTGCTGCGGAAAAGGCCGAACGAGATGATCGGTTCTGCAGCTTTTTTCTCAACTACGACAAGCAAGAAAGCAAGAACCACAAATCCAGTAAACAATCCGATTATTTGCGGGGAATTCCAAGCATACGTTTTACCGCCCAGCTCAAGTCCGAAAATAAAGCAGACGACAGCCCCTACGAGAAGAACAGAACCCGCCCAATCGATTTTTTGCTGCGAATGCTTTGCTGATTCTTTGTAAAACAAGGCGATTAACAGCAAAGCAACGAACCCTAACGGCAAATTGATGTAGAAGATCCACGACCAGCTTAGTTGATCGGTGATGTATCCACCGAGCAGCGGACCAACCACACTCGACAAACCGAATACCGCTCCGAATGCTCCCATCATCTTCCCGCGATCCTTAGGCGACATGACGTCGAACAAAATTGTGAACGCAATCGAGACCATCGCCCCGGCTCCGACCCCTTGCACAGCCCGATAGCTACTTAGCTCTACGATGGATTGCGCCATTCCGCACAACGCGGAACCGATCATAAACAATATGATCCCAAAGATGAAAAAACGTTTGCGCCCATACATATCGGACAGTTTTCCGAAAATTGGCATGCAGGCCATTTCTGCAACCATATACGCTGTGGTGACCCAAACAAACTTATCGAGTCCTCCCATCTCTCCGACGATCGTGCCGATTGATGTTGAAACAATCGTGTTGTCCATGGACGCCATCAGAAGGGCAAGCAACAGTCCTCCAATGATTGCTGTCAGTTTGTTTGTCATACGATCCCATTCCTTTCTTATACCTAAATTGATTGGTGAACAGTCATCTGAGACCATCATAAGCAACCCTTGTTGACAACTGTATGTCAGGGAAGAAATGCTCCATTGGTATTTTTAGAAAATAGGTTTCAATCGCCCTTTAATCATCGGAAAAAGGCAGGCGCCGAGTAGGTATTCGGTTACAGTAAGAAGTGAAAAATCTACTCTAAGCCCACCATGGTCAACAGTCTCAGCGCCAAGAAAAATCGCATCAACTGATCGATGCAGCTTTGGTTTATAATAAATAGGGATGAACACATTGCAACATACTCAGTAAGCAACATCGTTTTTCACATCGGAAGAGGAGACTGTTTGATCTTGAATAAGAAGCAAAATGGGTCCAATAAAGTCGTAATGGCCGCAATCGAAACGATTGAAGAAGTGGATTTGCTGCTTATAACGCAGTTAACGGCATGGTTTGTTCTTTCTGGGTATCTGGAAATTATGCAAAACGGTTCCGATATTTTAATTCGGACAGGCGATATTTTCGTTCTGAACAAAGGTGATATTGTTCGTGTAATTGGCAGTAAAGAGAACGCGACGCTTACGGTAAAGCTGCTGACCAATGAGTATCAAGAAGAGTTTCCATCCTTTAAGCTTAACATCCCATTATCGATGGTGTACAAAAAAGACGGTTATGAACTCATAAAAAATGGCATGGCGTATTTGTACCTCGAAATGATGTATCCGGCAGATGGCCATGATTATATGATTGATGGTTATACGAATCGTTTAATCGGGCTGCTGTACCGGTATCTTGGCGCGGCAGACGAAAAGGAGCAGGCGCACGCTGCTACGGACAAGGTGAAAGAAATTGTATCGTATATCCATGCCAATTATGCAGAGAAGCTCAGCTTGGATGAGGTAGCAGAGAAGTTTTATAGCAGCAAGTACTACCTGGCGCATTCTTTTAAAAAGCAGTTAGGGATTTCAATCGGAAACTATATTAAAGAAGTGCGATTGTTTCACAGCTTCCGAATGCTGGAGAGTACGAGCGAAAAGATCGTTACGGTTGCTTTAGCCAACGGTTTTCCCAATGTTCGCTCGTTTAACGAAGCATTTAAAATAAGATATAAGCTTACACCCGCTGGGTTCCGTAAAGAGCGTCAAATAAGAGAAGTACAAAATCGTGCCAATGGGGTACTGTCTCAAGATGTATTAGCATTACTATCGCCATATGTGCCACTAGGCGATTTAGCGACTGGCCCAACTTTTGTTCCCGAGCGCATTGAGGTTCAAATGGATCTGCATAAAACGATCGGTCGGTATTCAAAGGTCAATCATGTACTAAAAGTAAAGGACGAACCTTTGGATAGCCGTTTGCTAGAAGTGCGTGGGCGTCTTGGGGTGAAGTGGGTAGCAGTTGCCCATATCTTAAAAAAAGTGAATATACAGCTGGATGAAGGCAAGCTTGTTTGTTCGTTTAGAGAACTGGATCGAATGTTGAAGCAAATCATGTCTGTCGGTATGATTCCCTATCTTCAATTCCATTCCATTGATTACGATGATTGGGAAGTGCAAGGCTTTCATGACAAGGAAGGGTTTCAAACGGTAATTGCTGAATTAATGCTCCACTTACAGCAAAATTACATCACAAGCCAGGACTGGATGTACGAGTTCCGCTGTTATTACGAATTGCAAAATAGCGGGAAGTTATGCCTGCCGCTAGTAAATGCGATTTCAATCTTTAAAGGCTATAGAAACGTTGTCATTCACTTTCCTATGGCGCCCGAAGACGCGGTGTCGCTCGATATGGCCTGCCATAATGCTGTTTTTTGCATTGATGACTGGACGCGCATGCGCAAGATTCCACTCGAAGCTGCGATTGATCATCTATTTGACGAGGCTTACATTCAAGTCATAGGTGAGAATACGAATATGAAAGCCCAAGACCGTATTTTGAACCATATGCTGGTTTTTGAACACGATGATTATTTACAGGCTTATTCGGATCTAGCGCAAGCAAACGCAAATATTTGGCAATTTATAAGCCTAATGAATCATAACGAAAATGCGGACCACTACTTTCCCCCATTGTCGCTCGATTCTGCAAAGCTGTTTGAGTATTTTCCAGATGAGCTGTCGAGTAAGCTGTCATTATTTACGCCTGATGGTCGTTACAAGGACAATTGGTATGCAACAGCGTTTGTGAGTCGCCTGTTTGACGAACTTGTATTCCAAAACAACTCATGTGTCGTGACAAAGCAGCAAGAAAATTACCGCATTTTGAGCGTTTATCCAGAGGAAGAGCTGCATCTGATTATCAATCAAAATAATGAACCATTTAAATCAGCATGGCATAAGGTGAAAAGTCCATATATGTCTATAAAGTTGGAATTAGAGAACCTGGATGGACCATACCGATTAATCAAGCAACAATTAACACCTGACCAGGTAGATCAGCGAGTTGAACTTGCCGAATTAAGAAAATGCAAAAAGTTGTCCTTTGAAGACATCGCCTATTGGAATGCAATTAACCGACCTTCGAGGAGCGTTGAACAATTGAAAGCAAAGGGAAATTACTCCCTTGAATTCGAGGTCCCCATATTCGGAATCGTCATGATAGACTTAGAAAAGACGAACGGTTAGTGCTAAATATTGCTCATTCGATTTAGTGAAATATCGAATGATCGCAATATTTAGCTTTTTTTTTGGCAAGATTCTCATAGTTTTCATGTAAGCGCTATATTAAGATTGAAAAAGAATGAGAGAGCGAACCGGAGGGGTGTCACCGTGTGGGACTACTTTAGAAAAAAACAGGCAAAGAAAAAAGAGATCGTGCTGAAAGTGAAGGCGGATAAAGCTAAGCTTAAGGAACAAAAGAGAAAAATGACTGCGCTGCCAGAAGCAGAACGCAAAGCAACGATAGAACAGGACAAACAATTACGAAATGAGCAAAAGCAACAAAGAAAAATGGAGCTAAAGGCTTTAGGACGCAAAGATCGAAGGGAGATGAAAAAAGAAGCGAAGCAGTACAAAAAAATTAAAAACAGACCAAGGCGAATCGCGGGATGGTCGATAGCGGCGGCTATTGCCATATTCTTGTTCGTTCAATTCGGCCCAATCGCTTCTGGGCTCATCGATGCATTGACTGGAAAGCATATTACAGCAGTAACCGATTCACCTGAGGCACTTGCAGCTCGCGAGCAGGGTGGGAAAATAGCTGAAGAAATCGCAAATGAAGGCATAGTCCTACTCAAGAATGAAGAAGGACAATTGCCCTTGCAGGATAAAAAGGTTAACGTCTTCGGAGTAGCGGCATTAGAGCTGCGTTATGGCGGCGGAGGCTCCGGCTCGGGCGATACTTCTCGTGCGGTTAATTTGTTTAAAGGCATGGAGAATGCCGGTATTTCGTACAATACGAAGCTTTATGAGCTGTATCAAGATGTCGGTGCCGAAGCGGGAGTGGGTGCCAAGGCAAGTACCGGCATCACTCAAGTTGTAAAAGGCATGCTGGGCTTAAGCTCAAGCGATGAACCTTTTATCGATTACTTGTCGGACGAAGCCATGGAACAAGCGAAAGCCTACTCGGACAATGCGATAATTGTCATTGCCAGTGAGAGCACAGAGGCTAGCGATGCAATTGCTGAACAGTTGAAACTGACAGAAAACAAACGCGCCTTAATTGAAAAGGTTGCAAATAGCTTTAAAAACGTGACGATTGTCGTAAATGCAGGGAATGCACTGGAGCTTGGTTTCGTAGAAGAATACGAATCGATTAAATCCGTATTGTGGATTGGAACGCCTGGTCCATACGGAGCAAATGCGCTAGGAAATATTCTTGCAGGTAATATCAATCCATCGGGGCGCATTACGGATACGTATGTTTATGACAATTCGTCGTCTCCGGCAAGCGAGAACTTTGGGGACTACAAATACGATAATTTAAAATATTCATTCCTCAATTATCAAGAAGGTATTTATGTAGGCTACCGTTTCTATGAAACCTTCTTCTTAAACGACGAGGCAGGCTATAAAAATACGGTTCTATACCCATATGGGCATGGATTAAGCTATACGGATTTTGAATGGAAAGTACTAAATCAGTCGTTGTCGGAAGAGAAGATCGAACTGCAAGTTGAAGTGAAGAATACTGGCGACAGAGCCGGCAAAGATGTGGTGCAAGTTTATTATTCAGCTCCTTATATCGCAGGCGGTACGGAGAAATCGGCAATTGAATTAGCGACCTATGCAAAGACGTCTCTGCTGGAAGCTGGCCAATCCGAGGTACTCACGCTTTCGTTTGCCGCCGAGGAAATGGCTTCTTACGATATGAACGTAGAAGAAGCATATGTATTAGATCCGGGAACGTATTCGATTAAAGTAGCTCGCAACGTCCATGATATAGTAGCAAGCTATGATCTGGAACTGGCACAGAAAAAGGTTTTTAAAGAAGATAAGGATACCAAAACGGCTTATGAGAACCGCTTTGATCTAGCAAAAGGCGAAATTACGTATTTGTCGCGTAATGATTGGAAGAACACGTATCCCTCTGATGAGAACATTAGCCATGAAGCACCGGAATATGTGCTCGATGCGTTCTCGAACAAGCCGGAGGCTTCGAAACAGGAAATGCCGAAGGTTGATGCCGCTAATGGCATAAAGCTGGAGGATTTGAAAGGTTTAGCTTTTGACGATCCGAAATGGGCAACCTTCTTGGATCAGTTAACCATGGACGAGATGATTGATTATGTAGCAAACGGTGCTTACCGTACGATGGCTATAGACCGTCTAGGCGTTCCGAAAACGTTGTTGATGGACGGGCCTGCTGGATTTAGCTATTTCTTTAAACCAATTGAAGCAGCATCATATCCGTCAGAAATCGTCATTGCGGCAACATGGAACAATGATTTGGCTTATCGAATGGGAGAAGCAGTCGGTAAGGAAGCGCGTGCGTATGGCATTCAGGGCTGGTATTCACCGGGTATGAATATTCACCGTACGGCACAAGGCGGCCGCAACTTTGAATACTTCTCCGAGGATCCCGTGCTATCAGGGAAGATGGCAGCTTCAATGATAAATGGTGCGGAAGACCAAGGCATTATTGCCTTCATGAAGCATTTTGCATTGAATGATCAAGAAACAAACGCTCGTTCAGGAAATTTGATATGGGCCAACGAGCAAGCGATTCGCGAAATCTACTTGAAGCCGTTTGAGATTACGGTCAAAGAAAGCAGCCCTCTGGGCGCAATGTCCAGCTTCTCCATTATCGGAACAAAGTGGGCTGGCGCGAATTCCGTCTTGTTAAATGATATTTTGCGCAAAGAATGGGGCTTCGAAGGGTTTGTTTCAAGCGATGCAGTCTTTGGCTTTATGAAAGCACCTGATGCTGTCGTAGCAGGAAATGACCTCATGTTGGATATTATGACGCCAAGCAAAAACGTTAAATTGTTGAAAGAAGCATACAAGAAGGATCCTTCAGGTATTGCAAACGGAGTCCGCACAAGTGTTCATCATGTGTTGTACACGATCTTGCAAACCTACTTATTCAAATCATAGGCGTTTGGAAGCAGGGTGAGAGAATTGAAATATAAAGCATTAATTGAAAGCATGACATTAGAAGAAAAAGCGTCTTTAATGTCTGGCGCAAACTTCTGGAATACAAAAGCGATTGATCGATTAAATATCCCGAGCATTATGCTGACAGATGGGCCCCATGGACTCAGGAAGCAAGGCGGAAAGGCAGACCACTTAGGCTTAAACAAAAGCCTGCCTGCGACTTGTTTTCCGACGGCGGCAACCTTGGCTAATAGTTGGGATAGGCAATTGATTTATGAAGTGGGCCAGACGATTGGAAAAGAAGCGGCTAGCGAAAAAGTGAGCGTGCTGCTTGGCCCTGGATTAAACATCAAGCGGAATCCGTTATGCGGGCGCAACTTCGAATATTTTTCCGAGGACCCTTATCTAACGGGCGAATTAGCGAGCGAGATGGTTAAAGGCATTCAGGCTAACGGCATTTCTGCCTGCCCAAAACATTTTGCGGTCAATAGCCAAGAGCATATGCGAATGACGATTGATGAAATCGTAGATGAGCGTTCATTAAGAGAGCTGTATTTAGAAGGGTTCAGACGTGTGGTGGAGAAGGGTCAACCGAAAACAATTATGACCTCTTACAACAAAGTTAACGGCAATTTCGCCAATGAAAACGACTATTTGCTGCAGGATATTCTGTATGGAGAATGGGGATTTGGTGGCGTGGTCGTTACCGACTGGGGCGGTAATAATGACCGCGTTGCGGGTTTAGAAGCAGGAAACCAGTTGGAAATGCCCGCGACCAATGGGATTACGGATAAAGAAATCGTACAGGCGGTTAGAAGCAACGAGTTAGACGAGGAAGTGCTGGATGAAGCCGTCGATCGTCTGTTGGAGCTGGTCTATTCCACCCAGCTGAACGATAGCGACATTCCTCGCATTGATTATGAGGAGCATCATGACAAGGCAATTGAAGCAGCTAAACGATCGATTGTGTTATTGAAAAATGACGACAATATTTTACCGCTTGGGCTGGATAAAAAAGTTGCGATTATTGGCGATTTTGCCAAAAACCCTCGCTACCAGGGTGCTGGAAGCTCGCTTATTAATCCTGCGAAGCTATCCAATGCCTGCGATGTGCTTAGTCAATCAAGCTTGCCGATTGTTGGGTACGCAAAAGGCTTCAAGCGAATGGGCGGAAATAATGATCGGTTACTAAGGGAGGCCGTTACATTAGCTGAACAAGCGGATACCGTTCTGTTGTTCTTGGGGCTGGACGAAGGCAGCGAAGCGGAAGGCGTCGACCGCGAGAACCTTAGCTTACGCGAGAATCAGCTGGATATGCTTCGTTCGTTATCGAAAGTTAATGCCAATGTTGTGGTGATTCTTGCTGGCGGCGGTGCTATTGAAATGCCCTTCGTGCACAATGTGAAAGCCATCGTTCATACCTATTTATCCGGACAAGGAAACGCCGAGGCGTTAACGAGTGTATTGCTTGGGGCGTACAACCCAAGCGGCAAGCTTAGCGAAACCTTCCCAATCTCATACGGCGATGTTTCTTCTGCTCCGTATTATCCGGGCAGGGAAGCAACGGCGGAACATATCGAAGGTATATTTATCGGTTACCGCTATTTTGATACCGTGGAGAAACCCGTGTTATTTCCGTTTGGTTACGGGCTGTCCTACACAACCTTTGAGTATGCAAATTTAACGGTTAATTCGTATAAAGCTTCGTTTACCATTACCAATACAGGTGCTGTTGCGGGAGAAGAGGTAGCGCAGCTTTACATCCAGAAGCATGATTCCTCCATATTTAGAGCAAAACGTGAGTTAAAAGGCTTTGAAAAGGTGTTTTTGGAGCCGGGTGAAAGTAAAATGGTCACGATAACGCTGGAGGAACGTGATTTCTCGTACTACAATCCGACCATTAATAAATGGGCGGTTGAACCGGGAGCATACGACATTCAAATCTGCAGTTCGATCCAATCCATACTGTTAAGTGAACGGATTACGCTTGCGGGGGATTCTGTTTCTTGCGAACACACGAAGGACCAATTCCCTCATTATTTTAGCGGACATGTTCATGAAGTAACGGTAGCGGAATATAAGCGGCTTTTGGGATACGAGCCTCCGTCACCTGCTTGGAACCCGAAACATGATTTGGGTTTAAACGACACCATTGCTCAAGCTAAATATAAGAATGGTCTGGGGAAAACCATTTATCATGTCGTGTTTTTCTTTAAAAGGTTTTTTGACGCAACCAATAAACCACTGTTAGCCAATAATGTCTACTTTGTTTTGAATATGCCTTTTCGCCAGATCGACCGCTTTACCGGCGGTAAAATTAGCCGAAAGCAAATCTTAAGACTATTGAAATGGATCAATCGATGACGCATGGCCAATTCTGGTACTTTCCTTCATGTTGATCGTGAAACAAGCATAAATCAAATACATTAGTAAAAAGGGGATACCATGGTATCTCCTTTTTACTTCCAACAGCCTATTTCTGTGCTACACCAGATACGACCAAGGAGATGTAAAATAAAATGAGCGAAGTAAGTATTAAAAAGCATGCTGGAATGATAGGTTTTTGGAATAAGTATAAGAAAAAGCATCCAAATATTGCACAATTTATAGTATTCTTTATACTAAGTGCCGGAATGACGGTATTTCAACTTATTCTAATGCCTTTAATCAAGCTCATATTCGCGCAGACATCATTACTAACGACAACCTTTAAAGTTTTTCAGTTGGGGCATAATTATGATGGAAGTGCTTATTATGTGTTCGATTATGCAGCTGGTTCACTTGCATCAGGAGGCGGAGGAGGGCTTGGCTATTTTCTTGCCGTTCAAATAACGCTTGGAATTGCACAGATTATTAACTTTTTTGCACAGAGAAATATTACGTTTAAATCCAACAGCAACGTTTGGATGGCTGCTTTCTGGTATATATTAGCGTACGTTCTCATAACAATCGGCGCTGCCGCAGCTCAAGGATTTTACAAAGCTCCTATCTATAACTTATTAATTAACACATGGGGAATGGGCTCATTTGGTGAAACAACAGCGGACATTTTTACAATGGTTATAAATAGTACCATCTCGTTCGGAGTATTTTACCCTATATTTAAAATCATTTTCAAACAAAAGTAATGAAATAAAGGAGAGATGGCAATGTCTTATATCGTTGATTTTAAAAATGTATCTGCGGTTGGTTTAGAGTCTTCGCCTGTAGTAGAAGCGCTGGCTGGTTTGCGTGCGAACGAAGCCCGTTACTTTATGACCAAATACAAGCATGAATTTACGGTTGTACAAGCTAGCGAGAGTCAGGATACGCTTGATTACGTGAACCGAATTCTGAAAGAAGAACGTGATATTGAATTTGCGGCCAAGCCTTTAGAAACATCGCGGTTTCAAGTTGAAAACATTAAATTTGCCTATGTGTTTTATGAGGATGGTCTTTCGATCAACGTCATGTACACGGTGGACGACCCTAAGAAGCGGGCCGTTGGTTTTAAGCTTTCCGAGGGTATGGAGATACCAAAGGAGTTAGCGGAAAAGTTTAAGTTTGCTAGGCAGAAATCCAAGCTAGCTGGAACGATCCGGGGTTCGTTTTTTGTCATCAAAAAAGAATATTAAGTCTTTTAAGGCTGTATCGAGTGGGGCTCTGACCGAGCAGGAAGAAGAGGTACTTGATTTGCTCACCATTCAACGCGTTAAGCAGCATCGGCATCAGAGTTGAGCGTGAGGCTAGTGTGGTGGACCAAAATATAAACAGCATCATAGAGGGGTTTCAGCTTTATGCGATACCGATATTATTAAAAAGACAGTATCCTCGGGGATGCTGCCTTTTTTCTTTGTGGCGTATGCAGCGGGAATAAAGCTAAATTTAAAAACCAAGGTTTATAAAATAGGTGCTAAAAATGTGTTTAACAATGACAAAAGCTGTCACCATTAACGGTTAATATAGATTTGTGGGAGATTAGTTGAACAAAGAGGAGTGACGACAAGATGTATGGTACAGTCGAAGATTTGATCGTGGAGTGGAAGCGCGAAGCCGTATTGACCCAGAAGGTATTAGATAGCTTGACCGATGAAGCGCTCTTGCAGCAGGTCTATCCCGAAGGTCGCACGTTGGGAAGAATCGCATGGCATTTCGTTTCGAACATCCCGGATTATTTAACGGAATTCGGCGTCTCGATAGCAAAAGTTGAAAATCCGAGCGAAGTGCCATCCGCAAAGGAAATGATGGAGGCATTTAATACAATATGCTCCCAGGTAACAAGTGCTCTTCAGGAGCAATGGACGGATGACACATTAAAACAAAATCAAAAAGCATTCGGAAGAACAGAATCTAACGCGACGATCTTTATGGGATTGATCAAGCACATCGTTCATCATCGGGGACAGGTTACGGTACTAATGCGCCAAGCGGGGTTGCCTATACCCGCAGTATACGGTCCTTCCAAGGAGGGGTGGACGCAGCTTGGAGTAACACCACCGCTTTAAGCAGGCGCCTATCATAAACATTCACAATAATGAAAGGATTCTGTATTCGAAAGATGAAGGTACCCGATTGGGTACCTTCATCTTTCGCTCTGCTAGCAATAAGCTCAACCGTTTCATAAGTAGCAGCATATTTTTAGTCACAGCAGTTGAGGTGCTTGGCAGACGAACGGTCATCTCATGGCCAAGTCGATAGCTACGGTTATCATGTCCAGGTTTTTTGACAGGCGTAATGTCCAAGTTGTTCCACTGAGGAAACTGTGTATCTATTAGACTGCGTACCATTTCAGTCGTAAATGTGATCAGTAATGTCACCACTTTCTGCGTCACTTAGGTATCCTCTTGCATCACTGCTATAATTATAAATTATTTACCTCAGCCACTTCAAAGGATACAGCAGTTATAAAAAACATGCCGTTACATAAGGCTGTTCAACAACTGTTCAACAACCTTAATATAGGTAGGGCTTAGTGTTACCGGGTATGATATATATAGGTTTCGATTTTTCTCCAGCTGCCAATATCTATACAGCGTCCGCTTCTGCTATAAGCTTTGCAATTACCGCGCTGCGCGCCTCGTCCGTAAAACGGATAACGCCATTTACCTCAACAATGAGGCCTTCTTGAATCCGTCCATCCAGCCAATCGCTAATAAAGCCGGGAGCATAACCGCCTTGACCGAATTCGCCGCCAAAAGCGATTATTTGACTATAGGTATCTAAATACAGCTGACGGCTAGTAGCCGGATACGTGTTCGTGTATAGCCAAAACTGCACATCATACATGAGATGTGACTGCTCATCCGCATGAAATGAAAAATGGCCCTTTTCCTGAACAATTTGGTTACATACACTGCGTATTTTGGACTCGAGGCCGTCCACTCCAGAAGCCTTGTCGCAGAGCTCCGCGAGCAGTGGAGAGAATTTGCCTTCTGCTACCTTGCGCAGATCCTCCTCTTTGTCTTCTTGGGATGTGTCGTATTCTTCATCGCTCACAAGCCCGCGAATGAATGTCTCAAAGTCCGGTGCCAAGAACGTAATCTCGTAATCATCTTCCTGATCGACATGAATAACTTCCGGTTCGCCATCTTTCCCGCAGTACCTGTAATCGAGCATTATGACATCATGGCCTGCCGAAGGGCAGTCACAGATCACCACACCAATGTTCGGATAGCCCCACTCTTCAATCATAAACGGGCTGCCGAGGTCACCGCAGATCGCATAGCTTTTGTCTCGTCCAATTCCCATAATTCCGGTTATGGCGATATGATCCTCGGCCCAAGAGGTAGCTTCATCTGTCGGAAAGGATGTGTGGTAGGGAATTCCTCCGTTCTGATGCTTCATTAGAGCAATATAAGCCGCTGGCAGCTTATAGCCGAGTTCTTCTTCTACGGAAGCAATCAGCTCCTCCGTAGGCGGCACAGAAACATATTGATCTCTGGCATAGGTACTGTCTTCCCAGAAGCTATCGAGATCCATTCCTTCAAATGGAGTCGAGCCCGAATCCTTCTGCTGCCTGCTGAGTGTGCGTCTTGCCTCAGCCTTTTGCTGCTTCTGCCATTTACCGCGGCTCCAATCCAGAAAACGGGCCGAATGCTGATCGTCAGGATCCAGCTCCAGCGCGGTTTTCAGCATACCTACCGCTTCTTCATAACGCTTCATATAATAATAGGAGTAGCCTACGCGAAAATACCATAAAGGATCAATGTTTCCCTGCTCAGCAATGAGAGCAAACTGTTCGAGCGCATCTTCATACAAACTTAGATTGTTATAAGCCCGGCCCATGCTGCTGATCGTATCGTAATCCCTGTCCGCAGGAGAAATCTTCATTAGCGTATCAATGATTTGCTGGTGCTCGCTGTCCTCGTGCCACTGCATGATCTGTGCTTTTAGCTCTTCGTTCATCATTGCTTTTCGCCTCCCAAGTAAAAATAAGATTTTCTCTATTTTACCAGATGGAAGGTTGCATACGGAAATGGGCGCTAGAACGATTTATCGACGTGTTAATTGTTAAGAGAGAAAAAAACACTCAAAGTTCACGGCATCAAGGAGATAAAGCTTCTCATAAGGCAAAGACGAAGAGTGATGTATTCTCTATTGTTGGGCCGCCAAAAAGTCATGTTAACCTTCTATTATGACCGCTTGGCGCAAATGCGTTCCTAATTGTTAAACCCTCGATTAGATTAATGTATGTAGAGTACATGGTGCGAAGGGTGGTTAACATGAAAATAGGGCTTAAAATTTTGGTTGGTTTAATCGTTTTGGTTGCAGTTGGATTTGGTTTATTGGCATTTTTCAATCGACCGATATCGAAAGAGGCGGTTAATGAAAAAATGGAACGGCACCTCACAAAAGTACTAAATAAAAATGATTCGTTATCAAGCGTGTTATTGACCATACAATCCGATCAGTCCGATTACATGGAGCAATTCGCGGTAGGCACTAAAAATCGGCTATCAGAGCAACCCGCTCAAACGAATAGTCAATACCATGCAGCCAGCATCGGCAAAACGATGTGTGCGGTTGTCTATGGCATGTTAGTGGATAATGGTCAAATGAGTTATGACGATAAAATCAATTCTTGGCTAGATCCTGGCATTCTGAAGGGGTTATTCGTTATGGACGGCATAGACTATAGCGATCAGGTAACGGTAAAACAGCTATTGAATCACACCTCGGGAATCGGTGATTATTTTGAAGGTCCCGTAAAAAGCGGGAAACCGCTATTGGAAATAATCACATCCAATCCGGACCTTTCATTCACTCCTGAAAAGTTGATTGCATTTACAAGGGAAAACCAGGAGCCTGTAGGATTGCCAGGACAACAATTTTATTATTCGGATACGGGATATATACTGCTTGGACTTATTCTGGAAGCAATCGAGGAAAAACCTTACTCCGATATTTTAGAGGAGAAAATATTCGAGCCATTAGGCATGACGGATAGTTATTTAATGTTTTATCATGATCAACCAGCCGATATTCTTGGGGTTTACTTGAATGGCATAGATTATAGCGACAAAGAAGCATTATCGATTGACTGGTCAGGCGGTGGCGTAGTGACCACTATGAATGACTTGTTAACGTTCATGAGAGCTTTGGAAAAGGGGGATTTACTGTCTGACGAAGTGTATAAACAGATGACGGACTTTAACCAACGCTATGAAAAGGGTATATATTACGGAATGGGCATGATGTATTTTGACTTTAGCGAGCTGTCATTCCTGCTTGGCTCCATGACGGATGTGTATGGCGGCGTCGGAGCAACAGGGACTTATATTTTATATGACAAGAAGAAGGATACCTTTTTTATCGCTAATTTTGGATCGCTTGATTTTGCGGAAAAAGGAATAGAAGAATTAGTAAAAATAAGAATGATTTATGATAGGATGATAGTTGAATAAACAATCCACAAGGTGTCATTAGGAGATATGATGGTTCAATTATTGTGTTCAAGCAAGGTTTATGAAAAGTTGAAACAAGAATTATCCAAACACCAAATAGTAATCGAGCAAGACAGCGTGTTGGTGCTCGTTGAGAATGGGTATGACATACCAAGCGGGAAGCTTAGTGTTGTATTCGATGCGATTGATTACATGGATGTAGTCAAGCTGTTGGTCTCCGGCGTTCGAGAAGATATGCATTATATGAATACGCTCACTGGCTTAAGCGATAATAAGTTTGCCGTTATTGAACCAAGGGATATTTTATATCTAGAAGCAGGTCCGGAAGGCATGATGGCTTATACGAAGTCTAATCACTACAGCATCAAAGAAACGTTGCAATATTATGAAAGCATTTGGGCGGCCAAAGGATTTATTCGTATCAATAAATCACAACTCGCTAATTTGCTGCACGTGAAAGAAATTATTCCTTGGTTTAATTCCAGGTATGTGCTTAGACTGGATAACCTAGTTGAACTAGAAGTATCAAAAATGTATTCGAAAAAGCTTAGGAACACACTTAAGATGTAGGAGAACCATAATGGAAAAAATAAATCTGGAAAATATTATAAAATCCTTTTTTCTCGGCATATTTATGGGCATTGTACTACAGTTTTATGACCGTACAGAGGCGTTGGTCAGCTATCAAGTATTAACGGTATTAGCGAGCGGAAGCATAGGGTTCATCATCGGCTTTATTACAGAATGGCTAACAGCCATACTTCCGATAAGCATAGCAAATGCGCGAATGTACTTCTTTATCAATAACCTCATTGCATTATTAGTTACGTCATTTATTATGGCAGCCTTATTGTTGATTACAAGCAGCGACATGGAGACCGAGCAGCAATTTATGCCGGTATTATTAATCGTGCTGGGCATTATATGCATAGCAAATCTATTTGATTATTTGATGTATCGGCGGGCTCAGAATAAATTGAAAACCTTTAAGGCGTTGATAAAAGAAAAATAAGCTATGTCACATGCGCATAAGACCCTTCTACACCACTATAAAAGCGGTGCTGAAGGATCCTTTTTAACCTCGTCATGTTACTCAGGTGTTCCTTGAGCTACCCCGTGGACATATGTGAGCCAAGGGGAATTTAATTACTTATTCCCATGCAGGTTCTTATTCGCCAGTTGAATACAGTCCAGAATCGCGCGGATAACAATCTCGGGCTCCGTTAGTTGCGGGAAATGTCCACTTCGGTGAGCGATGATATGCTTGCCCTGATTGCTTAGCCGAACGAAATCTAATTGGTTGTTTGCACGTATCTCCATGGCATGCTGGGGCATCATCGGCGGTTTTTTGCCTCCGGATACGACTACGAGCGGAACATCGGGAAAGGAACCCGCTTTTTCAAGTTGCGCCACGGTTTCTTCTACAAAGTTAACCTCGCTCCACTTGCGCTTCGAAGAGAATGAATCGAACATTGCTAGCATCCGGTTCATTCTCTTGATGAATGGGCCTTGTGTTTCATTGATGCTTAAATCCTGCGGATGGCTGGAATCCAGCAGCACAACGCCTGCGACTTCACCCGGGAATTGTCTCGCGAACAGGTTAGCATATAAACCTCCCAAAGAGTGTCCAACGAGAATGTAGGGAGGGTGGACGCGCGTTTCCGCTAGTAACTGACGAAGTGCGGTCACAATAGCGTCCCCATGCTGGGGGATTGATGGCTTATCACTGCTGCCGACACCTAATCGATTATAAGCGACAACGGTAGCTGCCTCTGCTAGTTTATGGAAAATTTTGTACCAGCCTTCTATAGGGCCGCTCCCCCCGTTAATGAGCACGACAGCGGGATTATCCTTCACCGAAAGTGCATATTCCATAATCCCGCTTGGCGTATCGGTCTTACCCTTAGAAATGGATTTCATCGTAATGCCACCTTTTTAATAGTAATGGATAGATCGTGTCACCTTATTACCTAGAATCAGCTTGATTCCACTCCTATGTATTAATTGTTTTTTCTACCATAAAGTCTAAGAATCAGCATGCAAATAAACGCCGTTATGGATAGCTCCCGAGCGGATTACATGTTCGGCATTAATCTTTTTCATCTGATGAAACTACCCCCTTCTAATCGCATAAGGTCAGTATACAGCTTAACTTGATTTGCGCGTGGTTAAAAATTAAGGCTGTGTTAGGATTTCATTTTCCCGTAAGGCAATTTGCTCATAATAGAATAAACATAACGCCATGGTTTGGGCGGATTATTGAAAATATTGTTGTCGTAGACGAATAGACAAGTTAACTGGCTATGGCTGCAGTCGGTATGTTTATGCTTAGGCCCGCTGCTGCTTTGTTTCAGGCGAAAATGATGTTTAATTGAAAATAAATGGAGCGCCGAAGCACATTTATGTGTCTTTGGCGCTTTTTTTGCGTCTATAGATAGACAGGGGCCACTCAGTCGTATGAAGCGGATAGTCAGGTTGTTTCCTTTTCTCGAAACGTTTATTTTAATGATAATAGCCGTATGCTAAAAAATATTATCAATAATGAAAAATATGAGGGTTCTCAGTTGTATTCATAGTGAAAGGGGGTGCTGAGGTGTACAATTCATTAGAGCTCAATGAATCTGTGCGGCAGGCCTTGGATCTACATTCACAAAGCTTAATTAAAATTGCCTTTGCATACTTGAAAAATATAGCTGACGCAGAAGAAGTGGCACAGGAAGTATTTCTCACCTATTTGCAGAAGCGCCCTGTATTTGAAAATGGCGAACATGAAAAAGCATGGCTCATTCGAACGACGATTAACAAAAGTAAAAATATGCTCAAAACCGGATGGTTCAAAAGCAGGAACCCTGTTCCCGAAGATTTGAGCTACCTTCCGAAGGAAGAAAACGATGTTTTGCAGGCCGTACTGGCCTTGGACAAGAAATATCGCATTCCGATACATTTGCACTATTATGAGGGATATTCTATCCAGGAAATTGCAGCTATTTTACAGGCTAAGCCTGCAACGGTAGGAACATGGCTGGCAAGAGGACGCTTTATTTTAAAAGAGAAGATTGGAGGCCTTGAGGATGAAGAAATCTGTTTATAAATCCGCAATGTCCCGTGTGAAAACAAGTGAGAATTTCAAAGAAGAAACCTACCAGAAGTTAATGCAGGAATTGGACAAGACATCTCAAACCAATCATAGCAATCAAAAGGAGCGGTTCAAAATGGAAAGAGCGAGGAAAAAGACGTTAACAGGTTGGACGGTCGGAATCGCAGCATGTGCGGTATTATCGGTTAGTCTCTTTACGATGAATCAGAATTCGCCAGCAGGTACTACCCAGCCTCCGACTGCTGTAACACAGCCTCCTATTATGGGTAAGGTACAAGTCAATATTGATGGCGTGATCTCTGAAGTGAGCGCTGACGGCAAAAGCTTCAAGGTGGGTGATCTTTGGGTAGAGGTAACCGATAAAACAACGCTAGGCAGCAAGGAGCCGACGGCGGCCGAGCCATCTAAAGAGCTGCTGCAGAAAGAATTTAAAGTCGGTAATATCGTGTCTGGCTACACTTCACAGGATGTCAGCACCGGCAAGGTCACTGCGGATGTGATCTACAACAACATGGCTCCGCAGAAGGAGGAAAGCTCGAAAGCGCCTACTACAGGCAAAGCGGCTGTCAATATTGAAGGCGTAATTACGGAAGTAAGCGTAGACGGAAAAAGCTTCAAGGTGGGCGATTTGTGGGTAACCGTAACGCCGGATACGGAACTTGGCATCGGAGGCCCGACGGCAGCTGAGCCATCTGAAGAGCTGCTGCAGAAGGAATTCAAAGTCGGCAACATCGTGTCGGGGTTTACGACAGAGGATGTTGCCACGGGTAAAGTGAATGCAACGAACATTTACAATAATATGGTTCCCCAAAAATAAGCGAGATCACACAGCACGCACCTGTATGAAGCGGGTAAAATAATCGTTTTCTGCGTATAATGCTTCGAAACAGCTTGCATGTCCTAAGAACATTTCCATAGGGGGAATGTTCTTTTTTGTGTTCGCTACTCTTTACAACGAGAGCCGATCTCTTCCCTTATAATCGTCATGAGAAGCTCCTTGGAGGATACAGATGGATATGCTCGGCCACGAGGCTGCAATAAGCCTACCATAATATAAGAATCCTGTAATTCGACATCGATTCTCTCTACCTCGGGGACCAGCATAGTCGAGGCCAGCACGACACCGACGTCGAGCGTTTGCTTGATGAAACGCGGAATAGCAGAAATCTGGCTAACTGTATTCAGACGAGGCGGTACTGCTTCATATCTGGAAAGTTGCTTAGCCAAATACAAATAATAGAGGCAAGTATGCCCTCCGGTTATAACGGGGTAGCCCAGAATATCAGGAACGGAAATATTATCTTTTTCGCAAAGCGGATGGTCACGGTCCACGACAAAAACAATCTTCTCTTGATACAGGGGTTCAAAATAAAAAGAAGCCCCATCGGCAGGCTCGCCGCAAATAGCGAAATCAAGCTCGTCTTGAAGGATCGATCGCGATAAATAGTCGGTGTTACCCGTAACGATCTGGCAGTTCATTTTTGGTTTATGCGCATGAAAGGATCGCAAGGCGTTCGGAAGAACGCCATCCATCATCGATTCGATTCCTCCGATCCGCAGGTTGCCTATCTCGTCTTGCTGCAGCCCTTTGGCTAATTCGGATACGTCGTTCCAATGTTGAATGAGCTTGCCGGTCTCCGCTGCAAACACTCGTCCGGCGCTCGTCAATTCAGCGTCCCAGCCACGTTTGAATAGCTGCACGCCAATGTGTTTCTCCAGTCGTTGTATTTGATTCGTTATAGTCGATTGCGCATAATTTAATTTCTGGGCTGCCCGGGAGAAGGTTCCTTCTTCAAGTATCGTTTGGAAAGCAATCAGCTCTCTTAAATCCACTCCAATCACCTCGATCGAAATAATGAATGAAGAATATCATCTTATTCAATTATATAAATAATGAAAAGCCAAGTAAAATAAAGCTATCTCAATGAAGGAGTGGTGACTATGCCATTTGTTAGGGTTAGCTACTTGGAGCATTTGTATGATAACAGGCAATTGGAGCGAATCAGCCGCTCGATTATGGGCGCGCTGGTTCAACAGTTCAATGTGCCGGAAGACGATCTGTTCCAGGTGTTTCATTCCCATCAAGCAGGGCAATTCTATTACAGCAAACAGTATTTAAACATTGAACGAAGCGATGAACTGCTTTACATTCAAATTACGCTCAAGTCGGGCAGAACGACGAGGCAGAAAGAAAGCTTCTACGAATGTTTGGCTGAACAATTGTCAAAGAGGCTTCCCATGCGGAAAGAAGATGTCTTCATCGTGCTTGTCGATACGGAGTTCGAGGATTGGTCGTTCGGCAACGGAATTGCTCAAATGCTGCAACGAACAGCCGGGGAGGCGTGACATGGCGCATCGGAAAATCATGTCCAGCGCACGGGAGTCGTTCGGAGACATGGCTCCGGCCTTCGTCGCGTATTCGGAAGACGTGTTGTTCGGGGATCTCTGGCGAAGGGAGCAATTATCGCTCAGGGATCGCAGCATGGTTACGGTTGCCGCGATTGTGGCGGGAGGCATGACCGAGCAGCTTGCCTATCATTTGCGATTAGCAGTAGAGAACGGGGTGGCACAAGATGAGCTGGTGGAGGTCATGACGCACCTCGCCTTTTATACGGGATGGCCGCGCGCGGCATCAGCACTCCATGTGGCGAAAGCCGTTTTTGGAGAGTAGATTAACGTTCACCATTCACAACGAAGCTAGACAAAATGTTATTATTTTTTACAATTTTGGACAAATATTTTACTGTTAACCGCATAAATATGATATTCTCCACCCTATGGTATCGTATACTAGAATGAAAGCCGATATTCATAGGAATAAATATCATATTTCAGAAATAGGGGATTTCCTGCATGAGCTCCACCGTTGAATTCGTACTTATGTGTGCATCTTTGATTATGATGGGCATGATTTTAATTTATGTTTATGGATTTAGAAGAGAGCGCGGCGTCTACTACCTTGTCGGCTTGATCGTATGCAGGATTGTATATTCCAGCAGTATCATTTTGGAGAAGAACAGTGATTTATTGATGGAAAAGCTAATTTTCCGTAATGCTCAGCATACGGCACTTAATATAATGGTACCTTTCGCCATGCTATTTGTTTATCAGCTAGTTGGCCGCAATAAGCTGTTAAAGCCGCTATGGAAAATAATCGTGTTCGCTATATTTTCACTTTGGTCATTGCTTGTTTGGCTCGATCCAAAGCTTCATATGATCTTCCGTACGATTGAGCTCTATAACGGCAACTTAGTAACAACGAAGACGTTTTATTCGATGACCTTTACTATGATTTGCTATAGCCTGGTGATCTTATGCATCTATTTTCTATTTCAGTATATACGGAGCATTCGCAACGATTTCCGCAAACCGGGGATGTGGGTGCTTCTCCTATCCACGCTGCCGTTTGTGATTGAGATTATGAGGTTTGTAAATCCGGAATGGTCCTCGTGGCTGCTTTCATTGACCGTTTACTGCGGGTTTACAGGTACTTTGATGCTGGTTATCATGCTGCGGATCAAGTTTTTCTCTACCGTTCCGATTGCGAGAAGCATCGTGCTAGACACGCTTCAGGAGAGTATTGTTACAGCGAATGCGGCGGGGAAAATCATTGACAGCAACAAAAGAGCTATAGATTGGTTTACGGAGATGGGTCACGAGGCTGTTTTCGGCAAAAATATAACTGAATTATTGGACGCTTGGCCGGAATGGCTTAAGCTGTGCAAGTCCATGCAGCAGGGCAATGTTGAGATCGATATCTTTCTGGATGGGGAGAGGAAAATATACAGCGTAAACGTATACCCGTTACATATGCTGAGGCGTCAAGGGCAAGGAAGCATCTCGCTTATTGTCGATATTACGGAGAAGCAGCAGCATCTCGAGCAGATAGCACAATTGAATCAATTGAAGGACCAGCTATTTACGATCGTATCTCACGACATTCGCAGTCCGCTGGCCTTGCAGTTCCAACTTATTGAGCTGCTGGAAGAGGATAGGCACCGCTTGGATAAGGAACATCGGGAAATCATAGAAACATTGGGAGATCAGATTCGTCACACACTGGGAATGACCAATAATTTGTTGGAGTGGTTTCGAAGCCAAAGGGAAGATATGGCGCTTCGCCCGCAAATCCTGCAATTAAATGAGGTTGTCGAGGATTGCTGCCAGATGCTGCACATCAGGTACGAGGCCAAGCATATTCGCATGAATAATGGCATTGCTCTGGAAACGCTAGTGTATGCTGACCGGGAAGCGCTCGGACTAATTATCCGCAATTTGTTAACCAATGCGATTAAATTTACTGAAACGGGAGGATCCATTCAAATCCTCGCAGAAGTATCGGGAGACATGGTGATTGTTTCTGTAGGTGATGACGGAGTCGGTATGGATGATGTGCAGGTTCGTCAATTATTTGGCGACAAGCAGCTTAATTCATTGACGGGCACCTTGGGAGAAAAGGGCACAGGGCTTGGACTGCTCGTCAGCCGGCAATTCGTTGAACGAAGCGGCGGGCGCATATGGGTCGAAAGCAAAGTCGGAGAGGGAAGCATATTTTATTTCACGATGAGAGGCGGGGGCAAATCATGAAGGTTCTCATTGTTGACGATGAGCCTGCTATGCTGCTGGCTATGAAAAGACTGCTCTCAAAGGTTGAAAGCGTGGAGCTTGTCGAAGGATTCCAAACGGCGTCAGAGGCGCTGGAATTTGTACGTGAAACGGATGTAGACCTCGCATTCCTGGATATAAAAATCGCGGAAGATAACGGCTTAGAGCTCGCCCGGAGCTTGCGTACCATTTGTGCGGATCTCGACATCGTGTTCGTAACCTCCCATTCCGATTATGCATTTGAAGCCTTTGACGTATATCCATTGGATTATATGGTTAAGCCCATTTCCAGAAACCGTTTGACTCAAACGATCTCACGGGCGGCTAGCAAACGCAATGTTTCTTTGCATGAGGAGAGCGCTGCCCTTCCTGCCAATCGCTTAATAATCCGGGGCCTTGGCTGTTTCGAAGTCACTAGTGAGCACGCGGGTACGTTGAAATGGATTTCGAAAAAGAGTATGGAGCTATTCGCCTATTTGCTTGTAAATCAAGGCAAAAGCGTAACGAAGGCACGGATTTTGGAGGACGTTTTCCCGGGCATGCCTCTTAAAAATGCGGAAATATACTTGAATACGGCAGTCTATCAGCTAAGGAAGGTGCTGTCGCTGCATGGCCTTAAAGAAATCGTACTATCCGCACAGGAGCAGTATCGTGTTCAGCTTGATTATATAGATGCTGATTTTATTCAATTCGAACAGGCCGTAATGGAATTATCCGAAATCAATATAGCGAATGAAGCGATGGCCATAGAATTGGAGAAACATTATGCGGGCGAGCTGCTTGAGGATAAATCCTTTGAGTGGGCAACTTTGGAGCGCGAGCGTTTATCGATTGTTTACGATTCCTTTGCTAAGCGCCTTGCAAGCTGGCTCTTGGATCAGAAGCGTTATAGAGAGGCAGCGCATATTGCCAAACGAATTGTGTCACGCAATGAATTCGAAGAAGAGTCAACGATATTGCTGCTGAGCATATATGGGGCTATGGGAGATCGACAGTCTCTGCATCATTACTATGAAGTCTATGCGCAAGCGCTGTTCCAAGAGCTTGGCCTGCAGCCCTCGACGGCCATTCAGCAGCTGTATGAATGGTATGGGTAATTATCCAACTGGCATCGGTATGGAGAGGGATCAACATAAAAAGGGATTAGACAAATTAATTCCCGCCTCTATGCTATATTTTATAAAAAAACTTTTATGACATGGCTTCCCACACTGCGAGGGCGTACACAATGATGATAAAGACAAAGCTTTACATTCCGCTTGGACGTAATTACCTAGTATCTCGGCCGAGGCTGATGAACAAGCTGGATGAAGGGTTAACCGTAAAGCTAACCATTATTTCTGCTCAAGCGGGTTACGGGAAAACGACGGCATTAAGCGAATGGGCGAAACAATGCCGTTCACTCGTTGCATGGGTTTCTTTGGACAAGCAGGATAACGATTGGCAATCATTCTGGAAATATATCATTATCTCCATCCAGGAGAGAATACAAGGCTTTGGCAGCACAGTGCTGCCTCTTTTGGAGAAGGGACCTTCTCCAGCATCTGAACCGCTTATTACGGCGCTGCTGAATGAATTAAGCCATTGGGATGATGATCTAGTCATTATTTTGGACGATTATCATACCATTGAGCTTCAAACGATAGAAAAATCTTTGTCGTATCTCATTGAGCATCTGCCCCCTCACATTCATTTCTATATCGCAAGCCGCTCGGATTTGGCCATTCCCACCACGCGTTTACTGGTTAAGGGCGAATTGCTGCACGTTACGATGCAGGATTTACGTTTTCAGCTGGATGAAGGGGTTGTGTTTTTCAGGGATACGACGAACTTGTCGTTAACCAAGAATCAAGTGACCCAGCTGTATAAGCAGACGGAGGGTTGGATTAGCGGACTTAAGCTGGCTGCGCTATCTCTACAAGCAAGTGATGACATCGGCAGCGCCATTCAGCGGTTCGGTGGACAACAGCATAAAATATCGGATTATTTGCTGGAGGAAGTACTGCAGCATCAATCGGAACAGCTGCGCCAATTTTTATTGGAAACGTCGATTTTGAGTGAGATGAACCATTCGATATGCCAGGCCGTAACAGGCCAAACGGACAGCCAAGAGCAATTGGATCGGATTGAGCAGCTCAATTTATTTATTGTTCCGCTGGATGACCATAGAGGCTGGTTTCGATACCATCATTTGCTTTCCGACTTCCTGCAGCAAATTCTCCGGAGAACAGACGCTGACAAGTGGAAGCAGGTACATATTCGCGCGGCTCTTTGGCTAGAGGAACATGGTTTGGACGTAGAAGCTGTAGAGCATTATATCGAGGGAAACCAAATTGAGGACGCGATTCGGTTAATAGAGAAAAATCTTCATGTATTGGTGCAGAAGA
This sequence comes from Paenibacillus sp. J22R232, assembly GCF_056269165.1. NCBI lineage: Bacteria > Bacillati > Bacillota > Bacilli > Caryophanales > Paenibacillaceae > Paenibacillus > Paenibacillus sp. J22R232. Next base: position 90,129 of record NZ_JBWDNK010000004.1, read on the forward strand.
AAAATGTAATGTTAATCAGGTGGGTATCTGCAATTCCTGAAAACTCCCTTGCAGAGAAACCGATGATTGAGCTTTTTTATATAGCCGTATTAATGGGAGTAGGGGAATGGCAAGCCGCATTTAGAAGAGTAGAGCAAGCCAAAGCGCGCTATCAGGCGCTGCAGGGAAAGATGAATGCCGACGAATGGAACCAGACAATGGGCAACATTTACTTTTTTGATACGATGGCTTCATATTTGCAGCAAGACTTGAAGAAAACGTCCTTCTACTTGGAGTTGATGGAGCGTCATTTGCCGGATGGCAGCTTTTTTCAGACAATGGGCTGCAATCGGTATCAAGAGCTTGATTTCTTTGATGATCTTCTTGCGGTTATAAACGATTTCAAGGCAATGGAAGGTTTTCTGCTGAAATGGATTCTAATGTGGGAAAACAAGCAGCAATATCCGTTTATCGGTTACTTTTATGGCTCCTATAGCAGATTGCTATATGAACATAACCGGCTGGATGAGGCGGAGTTGTATATGAATCAGGCACTGGAGCGCAAAGATCTTGCTGCCTTTGCCCGAATCTTGATACCCGTATATATAAGCGCATCGCGAATTCAACAAGCCAAAGGCAATGCGAGACGCGCTTCCGAGCTTTTGGAGCAATTAAAGCATAAGGTTGACTCACCTGACTATGACCTGTTTATGCGTATGGTCGAAGCAGAACAAGCTTCTCTGTTTCTACAGCAAGGCTCGATCGAGCGCGGGGAAGAGTGGCTGCAAGGCCGCGGATTGGCGCTAACCGATGAGTTATCCCTAAACCACGTAGCCGAGTACATGATCATGGCTAAGGTGCTTGTGGAGAAAAAGCAGGAAAGCGACGCTCTTCATTTGTTGAATCGGCTATATGAATGGTTGCGGAAAGAAAATCGTATGCGGGATCAAATCAAAGCATTGATATTGCTAAGCGTTGTTTATTATCGCATGGATCAAATGGAGCCGGCGCTGGCGCAGCTGGATAACGCTCTTGTGTTGGCAGAGCCTGAGGGGTACATTCGCAGCTTCGTGGATGAGGGGGCTGAAATGGCAGAATTGTTATCCGCCTATGTGAAAATAAAGCAGTTCAGCTCTGCAGTATCTTCCGATTCCATAGAATATGCTAAGCGATTGCTTAAGATCTGCAATGGCTCCAATCGAGCCGGCTTATCCGACAGGGTATTTTTAACCGAGCAAGAAACGAGAGTATTGAGGCTGTCAGCTGAAGGATTATTGAATAAGGATATTGCAAACCGGCTATTCATAATGGACGAAACCGTCAAATCACATATTAAAAATGTGTATAGAAAGCTTGGAGTAAATAATAGGATGAAAGCTTTGAAGCGGGCGAGAGAGTTGAATCTGATCGATAACTTTGAAGATAGGTAAGGCCATTATACAATTTGATTTCATAATAGATTTGAAATGCTATCCCCCGTTTGGGGGATATTTTTGTTTTCTGAATAGTGATATAGTCTTGAAAATATCGATAATTGTCGAATTATAGCTTAGGAATAAAGCAAAGCTCAGACATTTAAGGAGGAATACAGGTGCGCAGCAGGTATCAAAAAGGCATTTCAACGGTTTTAGTATTCGTGATGGTGCTAGGTTTGTTTAGCGGGTTAATGGTAGGCGGAGCTAAGGTGCAAGCGTTTAATGGGGGGACAGGAAGCCAAACGGATCCATACCTCGTTTCAACAGCCGAAGAGCTTAATGATGTGAGGTATCATCTGGAAGCGGGAGCGCACTTTAAACAGACAGCAGATATTGATTTGAGTGCATATACCAATTGGGAGCCAATCGGCAATGATCCCAATTATGGCGACAGAAGTTATTTTTTCAAAGGTAGTTTTGATGGCAATGGGTTTAAAATCAGCAACTTAAAGATTGATAGGCAATGGAATGAAAACGTCGGTCTTTTTGGAATTGCCGAGAATGGCAATTTCAAGAACATTCGGTTAGAAAATATTGATGTCAAGGGTATGTATTCGGTGGGCGGATTGGTTGGTAACAACTACAACGGAACCGTTAGCAACAGCTATACCACGGGCAGTGTATTCGGTCAAAATCGGGTAGGCGGGTTGGTTGCAGATAATTATGGAACCATTCGCAACTCTTACTCCACCGTAAATGCTACCGTATCCAATATGGAGGTTGGGGGTCTAGTCGGACAAAATAATGGCCCCCTCGTTGCAAGCTACGCTACAGGCAATGTCGTTCAAACCGGAACTGCATATGGAACTGGTAGAGTAGGCGGGCTGGTAGGAATCAACAGCGGCCCGATTGACAGCAGCTATGCTACAGGTAATGTATCGGGCAGCTATGATGTTGGCGGCCTGGTGGGCGCGTATAGCGGGTATTTCGGAGGAACCTCCGTAACCAACAGCTATGCGACAGGAGCGGTGACCGCGACACAGCCATCAGTAGGCGGTTTAATTGGAGCATACTATTCGAATGATGGACCTATAGCGACTAGTTATTACGATAGCATGACATCAGGAAAAGCTGATACAGGAAAAGGCATCGGCAAAACAACCTCAGAGATGAAGGATCAAGCCACATTCACGGGTTGGGATCCATCTCTTTGGTATTTCGTTTCTGGTCAATATCCGCAATTGTGGACCGGTAATTTAGCGCAAGGAACAGAGGGCGGAACAACAAAGCTTGAAAATGTTGAGGGTATGGATTTTTCTTTAAATGGAGGAAGCTACACAACGGTAGCCGGTACGTTTGTTGATCGTTTAGATGCCATTGCGGGTGATGTCATCTCTATTCGCAAGACAGCGAATAACGCGATCAGTAAAACATTTACTGTCGGCTTGTCGGATATTAGGCCGGCAGCAGCACCGGCAGCAGCATTGGCTGAAGGAACGAATCCAGGTACAACTAAGCTGACGGTTTCGGCTGGGGGAATGGAGTACAGAATCAATGAGGGTACGTTCACATCCATGGCCGGAACGAGCGTAGATAATCTTCCGGTTTACGTGGGAGACCATCTATACGTACGAGTGGCGTCGTCGTTGGAGCAACCGGCCTCCTTCGAACAGGATTTAGTTGTGTCCAGTGAGGATATCAAGGTTGTAGCTATAGCAAATCCCGCCATAGTAGGGGTTACGGTTCCTGTAAAGGGGGCTTCCCCGGTTTCGTCGATGAGTACTACGGAATACGATGCTGCTATTACTTGGACTCCGGCACATGCAGCATTCGCTGCAAATACGGTGTATACGGCAACCATTACGCTGTCTCCGAAAGCGGGATACACCAAAGCAGGCGTAGTGGATAACTTCTTTACCGTAGCCGGCGCAACAACGGTCACTCATGCGGCTAATTCAGGCGTAGTTACGGCCATTTTTCCAGTAACGGAACCAGCCGTAGTCGCAGACTCGGTTATTAATGGGGTAACGGTTCCGGTTGTAGGCGAAGCACCGGTGCTATCCGTTAATGAAACGAATGAATATACAGGAGCAGTAGCGTGGTCCCCTTCCGCTGAGAAATATGCAGGGTCGGCGGTGTACACGGCAACGATTACGCTCGCTCCGAAAACAGGCTACACGCTCACCGGCGTGGAAGAAGATTTTTTCAGCGTAGCGGGAGCCGTATCGGTTACTAATGAAGAAGATTCGGGAATTATTACAGCAATATTCCCCGCAACGGATGTTGCAGGAATAGAGAAAGCAGATATTGAAGGGGTTACGGCTCCAGCAACAGGCCAAACGCCGGTAGCGTCTATTACGGATACGAATGAATACACAGGAACGATAGCGTGGTCGCCTTCCGTTGCGAAATATGCGGGTTCAGCGGTGTATACGGCAACGATCACTCTCGCTCCAAAAACAGGCTATACACTAACAGGTATCGAGGAAGACTTCTTTAGCGTAGCAGGTGCCGTATCGGTTACGAATGATGCCGATTCAGGCGTCATCACAGCCATTTTCCCAGCGACGGATGCAGCAGCGGTAGAATTTGCGGATATTGAAGGCGTTATTGCACCAGTTGTGGGTGAAACGCCAGTGTCGGCAATTGATGAGACAAACGAGTATACAGGCACCGTAACATGGTCGCCTTCGGTTGTGAAATTCGCGGGCTCGACAGCCTACACGGCAACGATCACGCTTACACCAAAAACAGGCTTTACGCTAACAGGCGTAGCTGAAAATTTCTTTAACGTTGCTGGTGCCGCAACGGTTATTAATGAAGAGGATTCAGGCGTGATCATAGCAACCTTCCCAGTAACGGATCCAGCCGTATTGGAGATTTCGGATGTTGAGGGCGTAACCGTGCCGATCACAGGTGAAGAGCCAGCATTGTCGATTGAGGAAACAGATGAGTACACGGGGGCAATAGCATGGTCACCTAATGCTGCAACATTCGCAGGAGACATCGTGTACACGGCAACGATTACACTTTCGCCCAAAGCGGGTTACACGTTAACAGGCATAACGGAAGACTTCTTTACAGTAGCGGGAGCAGCGGCAACGACAAATGAAGAAAATTCAGGCGTCATTACCGCAATATTCCCGGCGACAGAACCAGCAGCAGTGGAGAACGCAGCTATTACTGGCGTGACTGTACCTGTTAAGTATGCTGTCCCTACGGAAGCTGCAATCGAAACTGCCGAATATACGGCAGCTATTTCATGGTCGCCGGCTCATAATCCATTTGCGGCAAGCACGGTCTATACAGCTACAATTACGCTAGCGCCAAAAGCAGGCTATACGCTCACGGGCGTGGCTGAAAACTTCTTTACGGTAGCCGGAGCCGTGACGACTACTAATGGATTGGACGCGGGCGTCATTACGGCCGTTTTCCCAGCGACTGAAGCGTTAAGCACATTAGCGACATTGAGTTCCACAATCGGAACGGTAAGCGCGAGCGGCTCTGTCAATGAAACGATTACCGGCATACCGGCCGAAACTACACTTGCATCGCTGAAAGCAGCCATTACACCTGCTGAGCATGCGACGTTCGACATTTATGAGGCCGACGGGGTAAGCGTTGCTCAAGCATTGGCAACAGGCAACAAGGTGATTGTTACCGCAGAGGACGGTATAACGAAGACGGTCTATACAGTTACATTACTCGTATTGCCGACACCAACGCCAGCAGCGGGCGGAGGCGTTCCGACGCCGAGCAGTACGGCGGTTATCTCTACGAATGGTCAGTTGACGCTTCCGTTGGGTAAATCAGGTGAAGTTAGTCTAGGTACGGAAATTAAAATTTTAATTCCAATGAATGCCATCATGAAGGATTTGCGGCTTACGATTCAAAAGGTACAAGAAACGCTGCATCTTTTGAAACATAACGAGGTTCTTGCTAGCCCGGTTTATGAGCTCGAGAAAAACTTTAATGAGAACTTTGCCAATCCCATTCAAATATCGTTTGTTTTTGACCCGTCCGTCATTAAGAGCAATCAAAGAGCTTCGGTTTTCTATTACGATGAAATAAAAGGGCTGTGGGTTGAAGCTGGGGGTGTAGTGAGCGGCAATCAAATAATGGTTGAAGTCAATCACTTCACAAAGTTTGCAGTACTGGCTGTTGGTATTGACCAAACAGTAACCCTTAGTGATATTGCAGGACATTGGGCTGAAGCCAATATCAAGAAAGCGATCGCGGACGGCATCGTCAGTGGTTATACGAATGGCACATTTAAGCCAAATGCAACCGTAACACGCGCGGAATTTGCATTGATGCTGGTGAATGCATTGAAGCCGCAAGGAGATGGAGCGGTAATGACCTTTACGGACGAGACGGCAATTGCTGCATGGGCGAAAAAGGCTGTTGCGCAAGCGGTGCAAGCTGGAATCATAACAGGCTACAGTGACGGAGCCTTCCATCCGAATGCACAAATTACACGTGCAGAGATGGCAGCAATGCTGGCCAAAGCTTCGGGCAAGCCTGTCCAAGAAAATACCGAGACCGGCTTTGCTGACGACAAGGATATTCCGGCTTGGGCGAAAGGCAGCATTCTTTTTGTACAGCAAGCAGGATTGATGCAAGGGAAAGGCGAGAATCAGTTCGCGCCACAAGCTAAAGCGACTAGGGCAGAGGCTGTAACGGTTTTACTGAGCATGCTGGAAACCAAAGAATAGACGCATCTATTTGATTGGCTTGGCGTGTGCGGAATAGATTAGAATTCAACAGCCCTTATTCCATTAGGGGCTGAATTTTCGGACATTTACGATCGTGCGATTCATGCAGAAGAGGGTACACCGGGAGCCATAGGCTTCGGTGTACCCTCTTGTTTTTAACAATGCTATAAATTAAGGCGTGTTCTTAGGTATCAGGCCGTTGCCATACTGCATGAGCGGTGCGAGCCAGACCATGCCAGTCCCCCGATATACGTTGACGAGTCCTTCTCCGGAAGCCGCAGAGCCCATCCGAGTCTTGCCCGACTTCTCAACGGTGAATTCCAAGGAATTCGACCACATAAGCGCAAAGTTCCCGTCGACCTTGAGCACGTCGTTCTGCAATTCGATAACGACAGCCTCTTCCGATGGAATCGGCGCTTCGAGCGCCAGAATGCCTTTTCCTTTGGCGCTAAGATTAAACAGGCCTTCTCCGCCTAGCGCGGCTGAAGAGAGACTCTTGCGCGCAGTTACACCGATCTCTAGAGTCGTCTCGCAAGCGAGGAACATGCCGTCATCAATGACAATGTGGTCGTTGTCGACATCAATTAACCACAGGTACTTGTAGGTCGTTTCCAGCAAAATGGTGCCTGTGCCTTTATAAAGGGGTTTGATGGCACTCGTACCTGTTACTGCACTGGACACGAGATTTCTCATGAGGCCGCCAACTCCTTTAACGCCAGAAGTCATTTCAATATTGCCAATCATATATTGCATGGCACCAGCGCTCAGCATGACCTCGCTATTTTTAATCTCTACCATGAGCTGCTTGTTGCGCATATTGCTTTTGCTCATAAAAAAGTTTGCTTGTGCGTCTAGCATGGTCGTGTTGCTGAGATCCTCTTTATACTCGATTACGGTAAAGCCACCGAGCTGTTCCTTAATGACAACATTGTTGTTGTCCTTTAGATTGTTTATCGTGAAAGCCATACTGATATTCGCCTCCTGTAGAAGTTATGATGATCAAATGGAATCCTTCCAGATGTAGGTATTCGACAAAAGGAGGCAGTATCCTTGCCATCTTTTGTAAAGCTAAGTAACTAAAAATGAATGGCTATAAATTTCCAAGATGATACAATGGTAAAAATTGATAAAATAAGGAGCTTTTATTGATGAGGGTATCAAAGAGTATATTAATGTTAACCGCAATTCTTCTATCTTTTTCGTTTTTAAAGTTAGAATCATTCGTTGAGGCCGCAGAGAAGCCGGCAACGAAAATTGTTGTCGATGGCAATGAAATCAAGCTTGCCGTGAAGCCCATTGTAGTTAATGGGAGTACGATGCTGCATGCCAAGGGAATATTCGATGCCCTGAAAATGAATTCGAAGTTCGATAAGAAGCAAATTACGGTAAAGTACAAGGATATTACTTATAAAGCGAGTGTAGATCAAACCCGAATTTATATCGGAAGCCGTGAGCTTCGTTTGACACAGGCTCCCGTCGTCAGGGAAGGGCGAATTTTTGTACCTGCAAGGTTTGTCGGGATTGTAATCGGCAAAGAAGCAACTTACGACGAAAAGGAAAACCAGCTAGTTTTTGGATTAACCGAAGCAGCTAGGAAGGCTCTGCAACGCAGCTTGTTTGAAGCGGTGAGAAAAGGGGATGCCGTTGCCGTTGCTAACTTGATTAAGCGAGGCGCCAATCCGAATGGCAAGTTATTGGAAGAATATTTAAATAACACTCCGATGGATTATGCAGTTACCTATAATAGAACGGCGGCTGCCCGTGCTTTAATAGAGGGTGGATTTCAAATGAAAGGAAATGACCAATATATTGGATTTAACGTCATTACACTTCAGAATGCCGAATTGCTTGAGCTTTTGCTATCGGCGGGCTTGGACCCGAATAAAAGGGATCATTTAGGGACACTGCTCGAGTTAGCCTCTAGCGCAATATCAATTGGTTCAGAGAACGGCACCTATAAAAGCCTGAAGCCATCACCTGCTATTGTAAATTCGCTGCTGAAGCATGGAGCAGACCCAGGGCTGGACAATTCCCTTTATAAAGCGGTTCAATCCCAAAATTATAGTATCATACAATCACTACTGAGAGCCGGCGCTGATCCCTATAAAGTAAATGAGCACGGTACGACACCTTACGAATTAAGCCTTCAAAAAAATATTAATCGTTGGATGGTCATTCAGGATGTGCGCGTTGAACTGCCTTCGATCATTATTACGGACGCCAAGGGACAACAAATCAATGAAGGCAACATGAACCTTCGCTCCTTGGAAATGCCCAATGAGTTACCTTCATATGTTAGCTGGACCAATGGTCAAGTAAATATAGACGTGCCAAGCGGGAGATATCAAATCATGGATTTGATGTTTCACGGTACGACCTATATTTTACAACAAAATAGTTCTTTCACGATTCAAGGAGCGACGGCCACGCCTTCTACGATTAAGCTGCCTGAGCTAAATGTAAGTGCCAGGTTAACCAGTGACTCGATCTCCATAGATGGTGGGTTGTTGATGATGTATAATTCCCAGAATGCTTCTCTTTCATATGTTAGCGTAAGCGATTCGACATTTAATCTGTATGCGCCTGCTGGACAGTATCGTATTATAAGCTATCGAGACAACTCAGGTAAACCGCATACGGTAGACGTTACGTTTACCGTTAATGGTGGAGGCGGGGTTCAGGATCTGGCATTAGCGCTTAAAAAATTAAGTGATCCAGTCTATAATTAATGTAATCTTTTGTCGTTGAATAATACAATAGTTGCAAAGTTAAACTATTGTGTGATACACTTTGTTCAGGTGATGATCATGACAAAGATTTCTCCCTACGTAAATGTACGGGAAACTTTTCAACTGCTGGTTAGGGTTTTCGGCATGCTGCAGAAGGATGGCGCGCAAGGCTGCGGCGTCTCTGTTATCCAGAGCCATATTTTGTACGAGCTGGGCAAGCGGCCAAATATATCTTTGAATGATCTCGCGCAGCTGCTTATAACGGACACAAGCTCCCTTAGCAGGCAAGTACAGCAGCTTGTAGAGCTTAATCTGATTAATAGGCTGCCTGATCCGAATGACCGGCGTTATGTTGTGCTGTCGCTGACTGCTGATGGTGAGAAGAAGCAGCTGCATATCACGGAATCCATGGAGCTATATTTGCAGGATGTATTTGCAAGTATTCCGGCTGAGAAGCACGAACAAGTTTTCGAAACGTTAAGTTTGATGAACCAGGCATTGAACAATACCCCATTCAAGAAACAGCCTTCTTCCTAGTAAGAAGGCTTGCGTTTCATTAATAGTTGCAAAAATCAATTATATGTAGATGCAGTAGTTGAGTGAAGCTGAGAATTGGCTGTGAGTGAATGGGAAGCACAGATTTGAATAAATGAACGATGAAGGAGCTGCTTATAATGAACCAAGTATATGATACCGTGACAAACCACCGATCGATTAGAAGCTATACGAATGAACCGGTGAGCGAAGAGCATTTGACGATGATTATTGAAGCCGTACAGGCCGCACCGTCGTCCATTAACGGACAACAGGTAACAGTCATCAGCGTACAGGATCCAGAGACGAAAGCGCGGATCGCAGAGCTTTCTGGAGGAAATCCTTGGATTGCGCAGGCACCTGTTTTCTTGCTGTTTTGCGCGGATTTCTACCGTGCCAAAATTGCGGCCGAGCTGAATGGCGAAGAGCTGGTTGTGACGGATGGGGTCGAGTCGATTATTGTCGGCTCTACCGATGCAGGCCTAGCTATGGGTAACGCCATTGCCGTCGCAGAATCTTTAGGGCTAGGTATCGTGCCTATTGGCGGTGCGAGAAGACAGCCTATTGAGCTGATTAAGCTGCTGGGACTGCCTGATTACGTGTTTCCCGTTAGCGGTCTAGTGGTCGGTCACCCGGCAGGAGCTTCCGAGAAAAAGCACCGGCTCCCTCAAGCCGCGGTTTGGCATAAGGAGCAGTATAATACGGAGCAGGAAGGCTTGATCAAACAATATGATGATGAAGTCTCTGCCTATATGTTGAAACGTACGGACGGTAAAGAATCCCGAGGCTGGTCGAAAGCCGTGTCCTCCTTGTACAACCGGATCTATTATCCGGAAGTGAGAAAGATGCTGGAGCAACAAAAATTCGATACCAAATAAAAGGAGGATGCACATGATTATTTTACAGGTTCAAATGACAGTGGCAGCGGGGGAGCGCGAGACGTTTCTAGATAAATCGACCGTGCTGCTCTCGTCTACGCAAGCCGAGGAAGGCAATATCAGCTACCAGTTGTTCGAGAATGTCACTAGCCCTGGCAAGTTCGTTATGCTGGAGGAGTGGAAAGACGAGCAAGCGATTGACCTTCATAACCAAACGGATCACTTCACCGAATTTTTTGCTTACGCACGAAATGTTCTTATCGAGCCGCTTAAAGTAAACCGTTTGAACGCATAGAGAATAAGGAGAAGCCGACGGCTTCTCCTCTTTTGTTTATCTAACCGCTAATTTCGTTAAAGTTGAAGCATACGCAGCATCATATCGATAAGAGAAATGTAATTTAGTTGATAGGTTTGTGATGATTGATATTGAAGATATGCCTCAATGTGAAAGTATTGCACCTTTTGTAGAAGTTTGTCATTTTGCCGTCATTAGCTTCCTGTATGATTGAATAGATGAACATGCATCCAATGATCATCTATTCAATCATATAGGAGTGAAATATGTTTATGAAACTTTTTTCGTTAAGTCGTTCGGTACTCGTCTCTGCTTTGATACTGGTAATATTAAGTGGCTGTGTAACCAATACGGGGTCATTCAGCGTTGTTATTGGCCCCGAAGAGATATTAGAAAGCTCTGAGCAAATGTACGTTAGATATTCGAATGGATCCGTAGAGCATATACCAATTGATTCTACAAACCCGTCACTAACGGTGGCCACGACTGATGTTGGTAAAACGATCGTAGGAGGTTACTTGACCGATGGAATTGTAAGCTGGGTTCCTGAAGTTGTGTACTCCTATAACCAAGTCGAAATGAAAGACATCTCATCAACTAAACCAGCGTTACCAGTAAATTATGTTGTTCAGCAAATAGAGCCTAAAGCGGATATCGATCATCCGGGGTTTGTAAGTGTGACCTATTCTGTATATGGAACGGATGGGAACACAGTGAGTGATCGCACGGAGATATTTGCTCATTCCGCCGATCCAAGTGTTGTTTTTTTAAATAATACTGGAAGTGGGAATAGTGAAGTAACGGGGGGATATTCTTCATATACCCAAAAAGGTGAAGTTACATTTTTGGTTAAATCGCCTATTGAAAATTTTTCAGAACCGAATATTTCATTGTTTTCGGGCTCGCATTTAGTTTATAACACACAATTTAATGAGGCTATAAAAGCAGTATCAATTGGATTTGCTTCCGGTGATAACGAGCAGAATGTGACGCAAAACATTAGTTTGCTATCGAATGATATACCGGGAATCAATGTCTCTTGGGCAAGTAGCAATACCGATGTCATTACCGAAGCTGGGGTTATTCAAAAGTCTAAAACGAGCTCAGGCTTCTCAGATGTGAAGATGACAGCCACGTTAGCAGGTTATGGCATTGTATTGACTAAATCCTTTGACCTTCGCGTGGAAGTTAAAAAACTTAGCAATGCTGCTTCTCTTAGCGAGCTCAGCTTAAGCGGCGTTGTATTAGATCGGGATTTCAATGGTCAAATATTAGAATATACCGGTCAGGCACCACATGAGGTATCCGTCACTACGGTCACCTACACGCCAGATGATAGCTTCGCATCCGTAGCTTACGAACGTGATGAGTCACCAGTTACTAATCCAATCGACTTGCGAGTAGGTTTGAATGAAATTAGCGTCATCGTAACGGCGGAAGACGGCAGCAAACAATTCTATAATGTGGCAGTTACGAGGGAACTCGAGCCGACGCCAACTCCATCACCGACTGCAACACCGGATCCAACGGAAACGCCGGTACCAACGCCAACGGCAACAGAAGCACCAACAGAAGCACCCACATTACCAAATCCAACGGTTTCTCCAACACCAAAACCGACACCGGCGGCATCCAATCCCTTCTTGTCGTCTGCTGCAATTGATATAGATAAGCTGACGGCTGAGTTGAAACAAAAATGGACAGCCTCTGAACCGGTTTCCTTCACGGATACGGCTTCGCATTGGGCATCCAAGGATATCGGTATTGCATCACGCCTTCAGATTATTGAAGGTTTCCAAGACGGCGGCTTCAAGCCGAATGCATCGGTAACTCGAGCAGAGTTCAGTGCGATGATCGTAAGGGCATTTGGTTTAGGCAAGGCTTCCTCAGGCACGTCATTCAGCGACCTGGATTCACAGAATTGGTCAAGCACCTACATCGAAAGCTTGGCTTCGAGCGGCATCATCAACGGCTATCAAGACGGCACCTTCAAACCAAACAATGACATTACGCGAGCGGAGATGCTGACTGTTATTTCTCGGATTGTGAACTTGAAAGCATTGAGCCAGAATGATGCCCCTGCAGCATTCTCGGATATCTCGGATGAATATTGGGCAAGAGCGGCAATCGAGGAAGCAGCAGGCGCAGGCATGATTAATGGAGTGAGCACGAATCAGTTTGCCCCAGAGAATAAGTCAACGCGCGCTGAAGCATTAACGCTTATTATTCGTTCATTGCGAACTTCAGCGGCGATTAACGAGCTTTTGCAATAAATCATAGCTTTCTCAACCGGAGACTGCAGCTAACCGCTGCAGTTTTTCATTAAGGCTTTGAATCGCGCAAACGTGCGATGACCCTCCCTATAGGTAGTCTTATAACGAAATTTGTGATAACATGTAGACTGACAAGTAGAACGTGAACGTGGGAAAGCCGATTCCGTTCGTGCCAGTATCACCGCAGTTTGCGGACGCATTTTTAAACTGCGGATGAATTGGGTATGATTGAAAGGTCGAGTTATTAAATTGCAATTATTTTGAAGGAGGATTTATCATGGCTTTGGAATCAATGAAAGAAATGTTGAACAAAGGTTTAAAAGAAGGTTACGCAGTTGGTCAATTCAACATCAATAACCTGGAGTGGACACAAGCGATTCTAGGTGCTGCTCAAGCTGAGCAATCCCCTGTTATTCTTGGCGTTTCCGAAGGTGCAGCTCGTTATATGGGCGGCTTCACGGTTGTAACTGCAATCGTGAAATCCCTAATCGAAGAAATGAAGATCACAGTTCCAGTTGCCATTCACTTGGACCACGGTTCAAGCTTCGAGAAATGTAAAGAAGCGATCGATGCTGGATTCACTTCCGTTATGATAGATGCTTCGCACTCGCCATTCGACGAGAACGTAAAAACGACAAAACAAGTGGTTGCTTACGCACACGAGCGCGGCGTTTCGGTTGAAGCCGAGCTAGGTACTGTTGGCGGACAAGAAGACGACGTTATCGCTGATGGCGTTATCTACGCTGATCCTCAAGAGTGCAAACAGCTGGTTGAGCTTACAGGCATCGATTGCCTAGCTCCTGCTCTAGGTTCCGTACACGGTCCTTATAAAGGCGAACCAAACCTAGGCTTCAAAGAAATGGAAGAGATCTGCCAAACGATCAAGCTTCCATTGGTATTGCACGGAGGTACAGGAATCCCAACTGCAGACATTAAGAAATCGATCTCACTGGGAACTGCAAAAATCAACGTTAACACAGAAAACCAAATCGCGTTCACAAAAGTTGCTCGTGAAATCTTGACTTCCGACTCCGAAGTTTACGATCCGCGCAAATTCTTGTCCCCAGGCCGCGATGCAATCAAAGCTACCGTTCAAGGAAAAATTCGTGAGTTTGGTTCTTCAAACAAAGCGTAATCCACATACATGCAAAAAGGTTGGGAAGAATGCGATAAGCATTCATCCCAACCTTTTTTTTATAGATAAGAATTTACATGTTGTCACATATATATGTGTTTATCTATCTCCGCCAAACGACTGCTTTTGCCACAGAGGACGGCGACAGCCGTTTACGCTTGGCGTAATCCTTTAAAGCATGATTGTCCACTACCGTTCCTTGTTAAGGGTATGATCCGCATTTGGCAATCCATGGAACCCAAACGCCAGCATCGGGCCCAATTTAATGATTCGTGCCATATAGGAGCTAATTTCGCTCGGAGTCCGATTAAGGCCAGTCTCAAGCCAGTGCATGATCAGGCCAAAGTTGGCAGATGTCACATAAGCGACGATATAATCCGGTGGAATAGCAGCAGGACTTGTGCCGCCTAACTGCTGCGTTTTCGCATAAATATGGCTGGCGAACAGCTCCCGGAAACGTATCGCATAGGCAAGATCGCCCTTGGGACCAAACATCGTCTTCAGAAAATCGGCATGCTCCGCTATCTCCTCGAACAATTGAACACTCACAGGGTAGACTTCGTTTCTGTCCATATAGTGAATGGCATCTTGAAAGTTCAGCTGAGTAATCCGGTTTCTGACCTTCTCAAAAACATGCTCCTTCAACTGTTCCAGCATATCGGGCACATCGCGGTAATGGAGGTAGAAAGTGCCGCGGTTTATCTCGGCGCGGTTCGCGATATCCGTCACCGTTACGTGATCAGCGCCTTTCTCCGCAATCAAGCTCATTAGTGCTTCATAAAGCAGGCGCTTCGTGCGTACCTGGCGCCGATCCAACTGGTTGCTCATCTAATCCTGTCACCTCTTCGTCACTATTTTATGAGAAAATCAACACTCTATCCTTGAACTGCTGAGTAATAAACAGTACGGGAAGAACTGATTATTGTACTTTCACTGCTACTTATTATAATAAGCATTGTGACCTTTAATCAACAGAATGTCCATTAAAATAGAGGAGTGAATGTATAGGATGGCATTATTTAAGCAAAAAATAACTTGGATTGGGTTTGTCGGCGTTTTTGTCGTTCTGATCGTATTCGGCGCGGCAATGATGGGTTCCGTGCTCGGCATGAAGCCTCAGCATTTGCCTGTAGCGCTAGTCGTTGCTGATCAGCCTGTTCAGACAGCGAATGGTCAAGCAGTCGCAGTGGGAGAAATGATCAAGCAGATGCTGCTTACTAACGAGCAGATGCCGTTCACGTTTACTGTGATTGAGTCAGAAGCAGCTGCACGCGAAGCTTTGGACGAAGGCAAATATTATGGTGCGTTAGTGTTGCCTGTCGATCTAAGCGCAAATGTCTCATCGCTAATGAGCGCACAGCCAGCTCAAGCTTCCGTAAGCATTGTAAGCAATGACGGGCTCAATACTCAGGCAGCTACTGCCGTGAAGCAAGGGCTGGGCCAAGCTATGCGGATGGTCAATGCTGAGCTTGCCAAGTCGATGCTAACACAAATCGGCAACCAGACAGAGCAACTGCCGATTACTGTCGCTCAAGCTTTGTTATCGCCTATTCAGGTACAAGAAGAGGCTGTTCACGCCATCGGAGCGAACAACGCCTCAGGAAATGCGCCAGGCTTATTGACGCAGATCATGTGGATGGGCAGCCTGATTGCAGCGGTAATCTTGTTTCTCGCTAGAGGGAATGCGAGGAAGGCTGGGGCGAATAGCTGGGTGAGCATTCTGGCGCAGCTCGGTATGGGCGTCATTATAATAGGCGCGGCTTCCGGCTTCCTGATATGGATGGCATCTTCGTGGTACGGGATGGAGCTGGCTCACGCGTCGGAAACCTGGTTGTTTCTGTGGCTGGCTGGATCGATGTATTTCTTGATTCAGTCTGCATTGCTCAATTGGATTGGATTTCCGGCGATGGCGATCATGGTGCTGCTGATGTTCTTCTCTATGCCGATCCTGAATGCTGCGCCTGAATTTCTAACCCAAACGACGCAGGATTGGATATACTCCTGGACACCGCTTCGATTCGTTGCGGATGGACTGCGAGAGGTCATGTACTTCAGCGGGCTGAAGGCGGCAGCATCGAATGCAGCGATTGTGTGGAGCATCGGCGGGGCTTTTCTCTTACTGCTGCTTGCTTCGGGGTTCAAAAAAGGGAAGGCACCGATAGAGGCATCGCATGCTTCGGCAGTGCCAGCACCAATAAATTAAACCAAAACAGCCTCCTGTCCACGTGGACAGGAGGCTGTTTTGACTTTATGGGCATTATGGCAGCACGTTGCCGGCTGCGCGATAAATACCATACCATTCCTCGCGGGTTAAGTAGATCTCGCTAGCTTTACAGCAGTCCTTCAACCGCTCTATGTTCATTGTGCCAATGACCGGCTGCATGCGAGCAGGATGGCGCAGAAGCCAAGCAACGGCAATCGTCGTATTGCTCACCTCGTATTTGGCTGCTACCTCATCGATTTTTGCATTTAATTCAGGGAACTTCTCATTGCCAAGGAAAACACCTTCGAAGAAGCCGTATTGGAACGGTGACCAAGGCTGAATAGTTATGTCGTTCAATCTACAGTAATCTAGTATGCTGCCATCGCGGTTTACGGCAGGCTCATTCTCCATATTCACGTTAAACCCGGCAGAAATCATTGTTGTGTTGGTAATGCTCAGTTGAAGCTGGTTGGCGACAAGCGGCTGTTTAACCGATTTTTTGAGAAGCTGGATTTGCATCGGGTTTTGGTTGGATACGCCGAAGTGACGTACTTTGCCCGAGCTCTCCAATTGATCGAAGGCTTCCGCTACCTCTTCTGGCTCAACTAATGTATCCGGACGGTGGAGCAGAAGAACATCCAAGTATTCCGTATTCAATCGTTTCAGAATGCCATCAACGGAATTCAAAATATGCTCTTTGGAGAAATCGAACATTCCTGGGCGGATTCCGCATTTGGATTGCAGAATCAGGTTCTCGCGCACGCTTGCGTTCATGTGAACGGCATTTGCAAAAATTTCTTCGCATTTGCCGCCGCCGTAAATATCGGCATGCTCGAAGAAATTAGCGCCTTCCTCAAGAGCCGTTTGGACAAAACGCTCGGCCTCGGTTTTATCGAGTGAATTGATCCGCATGCAGCCTACCGCAACGACTGGCACGTCTAGCGTGCTTGTTCCAAGCTTTATCGTTCTCATTATGAAACTCCTCCTTGGTACTTGGGTTATAAATATGTAGGGAACGAAATGATTGTCTCACACAATCGGCTCTCTTTTCAAACCTGCTCGCAAATCATGTCGAAGTTTGTCATTTTTACGTCATTCAAAGGTGATATACTTAATTAAATCCTATACCGTTTAAAAGAAGACCATATCCAGCGTGGGGGATAGCCCTTTATGAGCTACAATATATATTTATCGGTCTTTCTGATGGCAGCTGCCTGCTGTGCCATAATCATTTGCTACCTTTGCTGGAAAAGAAGGGATCTTCCTATTTCCGTGAGCTATGGCTTGGGTATGCTCACGGGTGTCTTCTACAGTTTTGGATATGCTTTTGAGATTGTCAGTACCTCGCTCGATCAGATTCGATTCTGGCTCAGAATGGAATACATCGGCATTCCCTTCGGTACGCTATTTTGGTTCATCATGGTTCTCCAGTATACGGGACGCCAAGCGCTCGTTAGCAAACGGGTCGTGGCCGCGCTTATATCCGTCCCATTGATTACGTTTGTAGCACACCACACGAATGAATTCCACCATCTATTCTATAAAAGCATGACACTCGACTATTCAGAAGGATTCCCGTTGCTCGTGTTGGAGAAGGGACCTCTATACTATCTTCATGTTTATTATTCTTACGTTATCTTTGTCATTGGCATGGTCATGCTGATCCGAATGTTCTTGAAAGAAACGCCGCGCATAAAAAAACAAGTCGCTTTAATGATTATTGGCTCTTGGGGGCCTTTTGGATTTGCTCTGATTTATGTAAGCGGCATCGTGTACATGCCCATTGACATTTCCCCATTTGGATTTGTTATCTCGGGTATATTCTATATGTGGGGAATCTACCAGTTTAATATGCTCAGGCTGGCGCCGCTCGCGCATCAGAAAATGTTCGAATCCATGCAGGATGCCGTTATCGTCCTTGATATGGATAACAGCTTAATGAGCTTTAACCAGTCTGCGGCAGACACAATTCAAAACTTGAGCAAAAAAAAAATTGGGCAGCCCGCCGCAGTCATTTTCTCGGAATATCCAGCATTGCTTGAGAGGGTAGTCCATCAGCCTTTTCATGCAAGCCAAACGCAGATTTCAGGGCATTCGGACGAGCTGTTCTTTAATATTCATATGTCATATGTCAACAATAGCCGCAGGAAGCCCGTTGGCAAAATGATTCTGCTAAGCGACGTGACGGAATCGGTTCGGTCGGAACAGAAGCTGCTTGAGAATGCCAGGCAGCTTAGCGAGCTGAATACGTTTAAAGACAAGATGTTCAACGTTGTCGCCCATGATATACGTGATCCGCTAGCCGTACTCATTAACCTCATGGAGTTAATGGAAGAGGAAATGCAGGACCGCGGAGAAAGCCACGATGAGCTTTTGAATGAAATGGGCCAGCAAATCAAGAACACCTTTGACCTTGTGGAAAGCCTGCTTGATTGGTTTCGAAGCCAAAGAGGAGGCATGCTATTCCGCCCCGTGGAGCGGGACTTGCTGCATGCAGTTCAGAGTAATATGCGCTTGCTTAGCGTTAGGAGCGAGGCGAAGCGGATTCACATCCATACAGACATACCGAAAGGCATATTTGTCTATGCGGATAAGGAAATGCTCGATCTTATCATTCGAAATTTGCTATCCAATGCGATTAAATTTACGAACTTCGATGGGAGCATTCGCGTAAAAGCGGAAATTAGCAGCAGTAAAGTAACGGTATCCGTCCATGACACAGGCTTAGGCATTTCCTGCGACCAAGCCGACACGCTCCTGCAGGAAGAAGCGTACCCGAACTCATTGGCGGGAACGGCCGGTGAACGCGGCGTAGGGCTAGGGCTCACGTTATGCAAGGAATTCGTTCAGTTAAATGGCGGGCAAATTTGGTTTGAAAGCAAGCCGTCGCAAGGAAGCACCTTTTATTTCACCATTCCTATTCCTCCAACTGCATCTACCAAGCCGCTACCTGGCATAAAGGGGGTATACCATGAAAGTCTTGCTCATTGATGACGAGAAGGCGATGCACTTAATCATGAAACGGATGCTCGGCAAAATTGCGGAGGTGGAGATTGTCGGCGTATTCCAAGAAACGGAATCTGCCTTCTCCTACCTCAGCCTTTATGAAGTAGACTTGGTATTTTTGGATATCAGCATGCCGAGGGAGAATGGAGTGGAGTTCGCGGAGCGTATACGGGGGATTGGACGACAGACCAAGATCGTATTCATTACCTCGCATAAGGAATATGCCGTTTTTGCCTTCGATGTGGATGCTTTTGACTATATTGTAAAGCCCGTCATTCAAGAACGGCTGCAAAAAACGGTTCAAAAAGCGCTTGCAGAGAAACGTTCGGAGCTTTTATTACAGTCAATTCGGAAACCGGATAGAGAGGTGGCTACCCTGCTTTGTTTAGGCGGCATCGATATTCAGAGCGCCAATGGCGTCAGGGTCAAATGGAAATCGAGCAAAAGCGCGGAGCTTTTGGGTTATTTGCTATTACATAAAGGCAGGCTGGTGTCCCGGTCCAAAATCATTGAAGATCTGTTCGGCGGCATGGCCCAAAAAAACGCTGAAACCTATCTGAATACGACAGTCTATCAGCTGCGAAAAGTTTTGGAGGCTTACGGCTTGAAGGAAAACCTGCACTCCGAGAGCAACCACTATGCTTTCAGCCTTAGTCAGGTGCATGTTGATTTCTTAAGTTTTGAAGAAGGCTGCAGGCGGCTGGCAACCATTAATGATTCCAATATTCAGCAGGCTATTGAGCTGGAGCAGCAATATACCGGACATTTGTTCGGAGAGCGTGCCTTTCCATGGGCTTGGAATGAGGTAGAGCGGCTAACGTTGATGTATAACGCTTTTACGCAGCGGCTATCCATCGCGCTGATGCAAGTCGGGGAAATCAATACGTCGATTCGGTTATTGTTAAAACTAATGACGCATAATGAAATCGATGAAGAATCGTTCATGCTGCTCATGAAGGCGTGGGCGCTGCAAGAAAATAAAGAAGCAATCGTGAAAAATTATGCTCAATTCGTGGAAGTGCTGCATAGGGAAATCGGCATAAGGCCTTCCCCTGAGGCATCGGACTTATACGCTCAGTTGTTAGTGGGACTAAATTCATAATAATATGTCGGAAAAAAGAGTTTCGCGATAGCGGAATTCTTTTTTTCTGTCGAGGTTTGTCATTTCCCCGTCATTGGTCTCATATACACTAGACTTTAGTAGGTTAAATTATTGAAGTGGGAGTGGAAAATTCAGATGATTAAAAGAAACAACAAAGGCAAGACGCAAATGAAAAGAAAGGTTTCGCAATGGATGGCTGTTACATTGACAGCGGCAGCGGTTCTAAGCGCAGCACCCGTAGGAGGTTATGCGGCACCGGCTGGAGGAGAGGTTAGCTTTGTGCCGCTTACAGTGCCGGATACGACAGCTCCCGCTTTTGTTGGGGCGAGATCCTCGTATGGAAATGAAGTGTATTTAAACTTTGATGAGAACTTTACTATTAATGTGGCGGAGAATTCCAGTTATGAGGCGACTACGGCATTTTTGAAAAATAACATCAGCATATCGAGTGATGGCGTAAATTTCACACCTTTCCAGATGCAAGAGAGTGAAGCCTACTTAGATAATGGGAATCAGATGTATTTAGATTATGGTCAAAATATGAAAATTATTGCAGGGGCTAATACGGTCATTAAGATTGCAGCGGGTACGATAAGGGACGAGGCTGGAAACCTAAACGAAGAGATGAATCTTCAAGTAAGCCCGCCAGTCATACAGAGCGCTGAAGTTAGCGCCGATAATCATGATATCGTGATTACTTTTAACGAAGAAGTCTTCGATAATACTGAGAATGAAAGCTATCTCAAACAATATATTCAAATCTCAAGGGATCCCCAAAGAAAACTGATCCCGTTAACAGGGCAGGATACGGCAACGCTTGTTTCTGGAAAGCTGCATATTCATTTGGCGGAAGCGATTAAAGGAGAATCCAACCAAATTATCATTTCAGGTGATGCTCTAAGAGATGCTGATGGCAATGTACAGACTGATACAAGAACGACTTCTTATATGAAGGCAAACGCGGGCGTAGAAGATCCTAATCCAGCAGATTCAACGCCTCCTCAATTTTTGAAATATTATTTCTCTAATGGTCTTAAAGATTTGGCCCTGCATTTTGATGAGGATATTCAAATGGATACAGCTGCTATTGCAACTTTCAAACAGAACACGCAAATGTATAACAGTGCAATCGGGTATTACTCTGGCCTTGCTGATGATGTTGACGTAACCGTAACGGGCAATACCATTAATCTCCATTTTGTGTCATTGCCACCGGGGTACTATAGCTATTTCCAATTTAATGGAGTAAACCAAATTAGCGATATGAGTGGAAACAAGTTCGATCATTCCAGCATTAGTACCAATTGGATTAATGTAAATGACCTGACAAATATGTACTTAAATAGCAGATATCTCTCTCATGATGGCCGCCTCTTAACTTTGCAATTCAATAACTATAGTGAAAATCTAATGGATTTAACAATAGACGAAATGGGATCACATCTTAAAGAGTCGATTCAAATCTCTTCGGATCAAGGCGTTACCTTTGTAGATCTCGACCCTAACGATATTGTTTCGCTGCAAGGTGGCGAGATAAAGATTATTTTCCACGATGCGATCAAAGCGGGTGCGATTCAGGTTAAGGTAGAGGCAAACATTGTCGGAGACGAGTATGGCTATCGGAAAAACAATGAGGTTAACGAAAAAATTGCATATAACACGCCGGATTTCAGAGGTTCATTGCTAAGTAATACAGTAAGTGAATTTCTATTCGAAGATAATGCAAGCTGGCGAGACCAAGTAACAAGCATCGAAGTGTATGATGATTACAATGAAATTACTAGAGAACTTACAAGCTCTGAATACACACTGACGAATGGAAAGCTTACAATTCAGAAAGGCGTTTTTCTAGAAGGCTATAGCTATGAAATCTATATCCATGCGAACGGATACAGCAGTAAGTATATTGAGGGCTATGCAATGAAATCCACCGAACTATTTTACATGACAGCGCCGGTCGTGACTCCGGACAATGGCATTACTGCGAAGATTAATGTGCTCGCACGCGATCATGCTAATCAAAGCAATAATTCAAATCCATTCTCGCGCGATAGTAATAACAATACCAATCAAAGAGGCAATCAAACGGTTGTATTCCAGCTGTTTAATGGAACAACGCCTGTTAGCATCGTTGCCGCTGATCTGAAAGTGGGAACAGGCACATATTCGGCGAATTTCAATGTGAGCGATGCAGCGACAAATCCTAACTACACCGTCAAAGCGTATATTGTTAGCAAATATAGCAATGACCCGACCGATGTGGGTTTGAATCTGGCTAGCGTGAAAACGCAAAGCGAATTCGATCAAGCTCTGCTTTTGAGTGACAACAATAATAATAGTCCGGAATAATAATCAATTAAGGAATTAATATGAAGGTGAGGAATATAAAAGTGAAACTACGACAGCTTAATATGATGCTGGTCATGATGCTTTGTTTCATGTTTGTACCCGTCACGGCTTTCGCAAGCACTGCAGCGGTTACGATAAACGCAATAGAGCCTGTTGAGCAAAGCGGAAATGTGGTTATAAAAGGTACGTCTACTCTCGATGAGGTTATCATTAAAGTATTGCGGCCGGGAAACAGCGTCGTGTACTACACGATTGCCCCGGTAAGCGAAGGGAAGTTCTCCAGCTCCTTTACTTTGGCAAGCAGAGAAGCGGCGGGTACCTATAAGGTTGTCGCTGGACAAGCCGAACAAGTAGCAACATTGGATTTCATCGTTAAGCCTTCAAGCACAGGCGGTGGAGGCTCAGGTGGCGGTGCGCCTATCGGAACGATAGGGACGCCTGGAGCGGCCGGCAAGCCCGTAACGCCGCCCAAATCGAACGCGGATCCCGTAACGGTGGATACGAGCAAGAATGAGGCTGTCCCTTCTAAGGATGCCACAGGAAATGCAGTGACGGTCGTAAAGCAAAATGAAGAGGCATTGGCGGACGCCCTTGCTAAAGCGGCAAAGCAAGACAACCGCGGAGATGCGCCAATTGTTTTTATCGCATACAATAATCCTGCTGGTGAGACGGTCCAATTTAACCTATCATCCGCCGTATTGGCTGCAGCCGCAGCCGGCGCTCCGAATACCATTATCTCGCTGCAAACGAATGATGGGGAGTATTCATTGCCGCTAAGCATTATTGATTTTGCCGCAATCGCGCAAAGCCTGGGCGCCGCGACCAAAGATATAAGCATCCAAGTAACCATTTCGGCAGCTGCTGCCGATCTGGATGCTCAAATCAAGAAAAGCGCACTCGATATATCCGCAACCCAACTTAGTAAAGCAATTACGTTTACGGTAACTGCAACAGGAAACGGTAAGACGATTGAGCTTAATCAATTCGGTTCCATTTACGTGGAGCGAAGCATTGTATTAACAAATGCAGTGGATGGAGCGCGCACGACAGTAGTCCTTTATGATCCTCAATCTGGAAAGTTCTCATTCGTTCCGGCTTTGTTTGAGAAGCAAGCCGACGGCTCTACGAAAGTAACGTTTAAACGCAACGGCAACAGTATATACGCCGTACTTTCCTCAACAAAATCGTTTAATGACGTAAGTACGCATTGGGCCAAATCAGATATCGAGCTGCTGGCATCCAAACTGGTGGTCAATGGCGTAGCGGACAACGGCTTTGCTCCTAATAAACAAATTACAAGGGCAGAGTTCGCGGCATTGCTCGTTCGCTCCTTAGGGCTATCGCTAGATGCAGCCGCAGCGAATTTCACCGACGTTAAATCAAGTGACTGGTTTGCGGGCGCGATTGGCTCAGCCGTGAAAGCGAAGCTTGTGGATGGTTTCAGTGACAACAGCTTTAAACCTAATGACACCATTACTCGCGAGCAAATGGCTGTTATGATCGCAAGAGCGATTACTGCATCGGGTGTAACTACGAACGCTGCGGGTGAATCGGATGGTACATTAGCTGTATTCAAGGATCAGGCATCCATCAGCAGTTGGGCGCAATCCGCTGTCGCACAAGCGGTTGACGCCAACATTATTACGGGCATGACGGAGGAAACGTTTGTTCCTTCCGCTAAGGCTACGCGTGCACAAGCCGTAGTTATGCTTAAACGCTTGATGCAGTATGCGAAATTTATGAATTAGACAGTTGTAAGCCGCCAAGCCCAGTAGGGCTTGGCTTTTTTTATGCTTGAAATATAAGCTCTCATTTACTATAATGGATATTAAGAGTCTATAATATCTTTTTATTGACGGACTCCAACATGCAATAAAGCAGTGCTTGTTTCCGCATCCTGTTCTAACCCATACGCTTGAAGCGGGAAGCGATTAGCTTCTTGTGCTCTAATTATAGACATTAAGGATCTAGGAAGGTGATTTGAATGGAGAATAATATGGATGTAGCCATTATTGGCGGTGGACCAGCGGGATTGAATGCAGCGCTCGTGCTGGGCAGGGCGAGAAAAAAAGTAATCGTGATTGACGAAGGCCGTCCACGAAACCGGGTTACCCGCGAGACACATGGCTTCTTAACCCGTGACGGCATTAGCCCTAGCGAATTCCGCCGTATTGCGAAGGAGCAGATTAGCGCTTATCCTGGCGTGCAATTTGTAGAGGATTCGGCATTTTCCGTGACAGGGGAAGATGGGGCGTTTGAAGTGACTACTGCGAAGGGAACGGTCTATCGAGCCAAAAAGCTGCTATTTGCCGTTGGCATGAAGGATCTGCCCGTAGATGTGAAAGGATTGGCAGAAGCGTACGGCAAAAGCGCGTTTGTCTGTCCTTATTGCGACGGATGGGAATTAAGAGACCAGCCATTGGTTCTGATCGTGAAGGGAGCTAGAGCGCTGCACTTGGCTATGATGCTGACCGGGTGGACCAGTCAATTTACGATTTGTACGGATGGTCCCGATGAATGGACCGATGAAGAGCGTGCAGAGCTTATTCATCATAACGTTCCAACCTATAGCTCGCCGATCGAACGTATTGAATCAAACGAAGGTATGGTGGAGCGGGTTGTATTGAAGGATGGAACGGCCATTCCGTGCAAAGGTATTTTCTTTGCTCCGAATCTTGCTGCGGGGTCAGACTTGCCACAAGCATTGGGATGCATGGTGACAGACGCTGGAACCGTGATTGTCGATGCTTTTGGCAAAACGAATATAGCGGGTGTCTATAGCGCAGGCGACGCGGCAACCCAAATGTATCAGGCCATTGCGGCAGCTTCCATGGGGGCGCTTGCTGGTGCGGGTATTAACGGGGAATTGCTTGCAGAGGCATGGAACAGCAAGAAGTAAATGAACGTTTCGTTTCAATAAAACAAGGCAAAAACACTCGGAATGATTCGGTTCCGAGTGTTTTATTTGCGCCATGTACGCGTTATTCATGCAGCTTGGAGCTTCTCTGCGTTGTTTTTTCTAATCCGCACGGCCATTAACGCGGCGAAGAAGCAGACGAAGCCGGCGATGACAAAGGCTTGCGAGTAGCTGCCGAACCAATCACGCATGACGCCGGCTCCATATGCCGCGGTTGATGCGCCGATCTGGTGGGCAACCACGATCCAACCGAAGATCATGCCAGATTTCTCTTTGCCGAATGTCTCGCCCGCAAGCTTGGCGGTTGGCGGTACGGTGGCAATCCAGTCGAGACCATAGAATACGGAGAAAACGACAAGCATGGCAGGCGTTGCGTCAAGCGCATAGGGCAGGAACAACAGGGATAGTCCGCGTAAGCCGTAATACCAGAAGAGCAGCCAGCGGCTGTCGAACCGGTCGGATAGCCAACCGGAAATCGTAGTGCCGAACAAATCGAATAGCCCCATCATGGCGAGTAGACCAGCGGCTGTAACTTCCAGCATGCCATGGTCGCCGCATGCCGCAATCAGATGCGTGCCGATTAGGCCATTTGTTGAGAACCCGCAGAAAAAGAAGGTACCGGCAAGCAGCCAGAAGGTGGCATTCTTCATGGCGAACCGCAAATTCTGCAAAGGAGTCAGGAATAGATTGCCTTTGAAGACGGCAGGCTCGACGATTTCATCCGAGCCGTAAGGCGCTGCTCCCACATCATAGGGATGGTTGCGCATCCAGATCGTTACGGCCACCAGTACTATCAGAACGCCGGCAACGGCGGCATAAACGGCATATCTCCAGCCCCAATCGGCGGTGACCTTGGCGAACAGCGGCAGAAACAACAGCTGCCCGGTCGCGGCGCTCGCCGTTAACAAGCCGATGATCAAGCCTTTTCGCTTCACGAACCACATATTGCTGACCGTTACGCCGAGCACGTTAGCCATCATGCCCGTCGCAAGCCCGGATACAACCCCCCATAGCAGCTCGAACTGCCAGAGGGAGCTGATGAAGGGAGTAGCGGCAAGGCTGCCAGCCAGCACGACTAACGCGCTAATAACGACCTTGCGGATTCCGAAGCGCAGCAGCAGGGCAGCAGAGAAAGGGCCTACAAGCCCGTATAATAAGATACCAATAGAGATGACGCTGGAAATTCCGCCTCGGCTCCACCCGAATTCATCCTGAAAGGGAACGAGCAGAATGCTTGGCAGCGAGCGAATTCCCGCGGATACGAGCAATGTAGCGAAGGTTAGCAATACGATAATCCAGCCATAGTAGAAGCGGGACTTCACTTTAAGTTCGCCCTTCAATTTGGTTTTACTCATGCCTATCCATCCTTTATATTTTGTTTGTACATACAAATATATGGGGGCAAGCACTTTACTTATTCCAGTAAAGCGCTGCCTGCTTCCACGTCACGCGTCAATTGTTCGGCAAGCTCTTTGCCGAGCAATGCTTCATAATTGGCTTTGAGCTGTTTGGAGGCTTGGCGCAGCGACTGTTCCATCTCGGCTCCTTTGGGCGTTGGGTAGACGAGGACCGTCTTTCCCTGAACCTTGCGCTCGACAAGCTGCTTTCCCTCGAGCTTATCAATGAAGCGCGTAAGAGTAGAAGGCGTAATATGGAGCTTCTCGGAGAGCTCCTTCTGCGTAATGCCGGGCTTGCCGATAACGAGTCGGATCAAATAACCGTAGGCTGGCGTGAGCCCAGTCGTAGCAAAAGCATCATCTGCCATTCGGGTGATTGCGCGGCTTAACCGATTGGCAGTGAAGTATAAGCAGGTGTGCAGAAACGATTCGTCAGGGATAGGATCTCGCTCGGCAGATTCATTCCGTTCATTTGTCATGTGTGAGACCCTCCTTAAGGACTAATGCGGGATTTGCAATCTTTATTTTGTATGTACAACAAAGATAATTCATTTTAGGTCGGCTGTCAATTGTTTTTGCGAGCGTCTCTGGTATCAAAATTAACCTCTTCCAAAAACTCAATAACCTCGCCGTTGGGGCTTTGAACGACAGCGTTTTTGATGGTTAGAGGGGGCTCTCCAAGGGTGAGCAGTCCTGGTTCTACATATGAGGTCGCTCCGTGAGTGATCGCCTTCTCATATAGGTTGTCTACATTCTCCACATAAAATGCAACATGAAGCAGCGCCCCATGAGCGACTTCCTCGTCTGAAGCGGCTTTTTTACCTTGAGCAGGAATGACGGCCTCGTTATCAAAAATTTCGATGCATGTTTTGAGGTCAGGCGAGATAAGCATCGAAGCCTCTTTGATCTGAAATGCGGGCAAGCTCCAATGATGGCCGACTTTAAATCCTAAAGCCTGTGTATAAAAAGCGATTGTAGCCTGATAATCCTTGGCTTGTATGGCAATGTGCGCGAGTCCTTTTATGCTCAATCGAATCTCTCCCTTAGCGTAGTGTCTATCTATTATAGTAAGAGAAATAATTAAATCACATAATAAACAAAAGGTTATAATGAAATTTATATTAAATAAAGAAGTTATTTCGGCGATAAAAGCTTATTATAAATTCAGGATGAAAGGCGGGCTGTTATGGATTCGCATCTAGACGAAATTGATAAAAAGATTATGCAGCTGCTTCAGGACCAAGGACGGATTTCGGTCTCGCAAATAAGCAAACAGATTGCGATGTCACAGCCTTCGGTGAAGGAGCGAATAATGAAGCTGGAGGATAAAAATATTATTACCGGCTATACGGCCACCTTTAATTTACGTCATCTAGACCGGGGAACCACATCGTTCATCATGGTCAAGACGGAGCATTGCCAGGAGCTCGTTGATTTCTGCGCAGCAGCTAAGGAGGTAACCGACCTGCACCGCATCAGCGGCGAGTATAATTATCTGATTCAAGTTCAAACCTCTTCCGTTGAGGAAATAGCTGCGTTTCAAGACTTACTAGTCCGGATGGGTCCTTCCAAGACGCTGATCAGCATGAAAAATATAATGGAAAACCGAATTTTGCTTTAGCCGGCATCGTACATTAGTGGCATCCATTACGGAAATCCCCTATACTTGTAAAAGAATTTTAAGTGCGCGATTGCGGCACTGCAACACGATCCACAATAGAAAATGAATGGGGAACTTATACGATGGCGGAATTGCCGAAATGTCCGAAATGCCAATCCGAATACACCTATGAGGACGGAGATATGCTTATTTGTCCAGAATGCGGCCATGAATGGACGCTTTCCCCCGACATTGCGGCAAGCGATGACCAAAAAATCGTAAAAGACGCGAACGGCAATATTTTAACTGACGGCGATACGGTGACGGTCATTAAGGATTTGAAAGTCAAGGGAAGCTCATCCGTATTGAAGATCGGAACCAAGGTCAGAAATATACGCTTAGTGGACGGTGACCATGATATCGATTGTAAAATTGACGGTTTCGGAGCAATGAAGCTGAAATCGGAGTTTGTTAAAAAGGCGTAATGAGGAAGGCTGTTTATCAGCTTATGTATGTGAAAAGAGGTGATCCCGGCCGTTACTACCGGGATCGCCTCTTTTTGTAGTTTACGCTCTGCGCTCGGAGATATAGCAGGCGATTCCCAGCATAAGCGCGGCTCCCACAAGCAGTGCGCCTACCCATGGCAGCGCCGTTATGGACATATGCGTGATGACAAAGCCGCCGATAAAAGCGCCTGCTGCATTGCCTAAATTGCCTGCTGAATGGCTGGAGGTAGAAGCAAGCGCCGGCGCTGCCTTTGCTAGGCTCATAATACGGACCTGAAGCCCCGGCATCACGGCAAAGGACGCCGCTCCCCAGAAGAAGATGGTCAGAACAGCCGCAATCGGGCTGTGGATGGTGAAGGTAAGCAGCGCTAGAATGAGGCATATCGCCAAATACAGTCCGAGAATAGAGGGAAGCAGCTTCCAGTCCGCCAGCTTGCCGCCGACGATGTTGCCGATCGTTACGCCGCAGCCGAACAGGACAAGAATCCATGTTACGCTGTGCTCCGCGAAGCCGGACACCTCCACAAGCAGCGGCGCAATGTAGGTGAACACGGCGAATAAGCCGGCATTGCCAAGCGCCGCGATCAATAGGAATAGCAGCAGCTTTGGGCTTGAGAGCGCGCTGATTTGTTGGACAATGCTTGCGGGCTTCTCGGGCTTTAGCTTCGGAATAAAGATTAGGATGCCAATCAACGCCAGTATGCCCATGATGGCGATGGCACCGAAAGAGGCTCGCCACCCCATATTTTGACCGATAAAGGTACCAAGCGGTACGCCGATGATATTCGCAATCGTGAGCCCGGCCATCATAATGGACACGGCGCCGGCACGTTTGTCGGGGCGTACGAGGTTAGACGCGATAACGGCGCCGACGCCGAAGAAAGTACCGTGCGTCAAAGCGGTTAACATTCTCGCTCCCATTAGAACGGCATAGCTCGGGGCGATTACGGATACTGCATTGCCAACAATAAATAACACCATTAGAAGCAATAATAGCTTTTTTTGCGGAATACGGTGGGTAAGAATCGTTAATATGGGGGCACCGACGGCTACGCCGAGCGCATACATCGTAATGAGCTGCCCAGCGGCAGATATGCTCACGCCTAAATCCTGCGCCACGTTGGGGAGCAGTCCCATAATGACGAACTCGGTCATTCCAATGGCGAAGGCGCCGACGGTAAGGGATAGAATAGAAATGGGGAATGGTTCCTTGACTGTTTGTTTTTTGGCCAAGCGTTCTGCTAGTTCCATGATGTCGTTGTCAACCTTTCTGAGTGCTCGTGAAAGCTTACATAAAATAATAGGCAACAAGCCTAAAAGACCTGTTACCTATTATTTCGTTTTCTGTTCGCGTAATCAAGCTATTTCTATCTGGCTGCCCTTCGTGCAGCGGAAGCAGCGAACGACGTTATGCCTTTTGCTCATAAAGCTTAATGATCTCAATAATGGTATGCACGGCCTTCACCATATTGTCTGCTGACACGTATTCAAACCGGCCGTGGTAGTTTTCCCCGCCTGTGAAGATGTTGGGCGTGGGCAGTCCCATATAGGACAGCTGGGAGCCGTCTGTGCCGCCGCGAATCGGTTCGATAATCGGCTTGATGCCGAGATTCTCCATCGCCAGTTTTGCGATTTCAACAATCTCTATGACCGGTTCGATTTTCTCCCGCATATTGAAATATTGGTCTTTAATTTCCAGTACGATGCGATCCTTGCCATAGCGGGCTTGCAGTCCCTCCATGATTTGGGTCATTTGTGCTTTCCGCTCGCCAAACCGTTTGCGATCATGGTCGCGTATCAAATAGCGGAGCTGCGTTTCCTCAACGTCGCCTTCGATGGAGGCAAGATGGAAAAAGCCTTCATAACCTGCCGTGTGTTCGGGTGCTTCTTCGGCTGGGAGCATGCCTTGCAGCTCCATGGCGATCTTCGCGGAATTAATCATCTTGTCTTTAGCAGTGCCGGGGTGGACGTTTTTACCTTTGACCGTAATGTGAGCGCCTGCGGCATTGAAGCTTTCGTATTGCAGTTCTCCTAATGGGCCGCCATCCATCGTATAGGCATAAACAGCGTCAAAGGCCGCCACGTCAAAGCGGTGCGGACCCCTGCCGATTTCCTCATCGGGCGTAAAAGCGACCCGGATTCTGCCGTGCTTGATTTCAGGATGCTGAAGGAGGTAAGCCATAGCTGTCATAATCTCGGCAATGCCGGCTTTATCGTCTGCCCCCAGCAGCGTCGTTCCATCGGTGGTGATCAAGGTATGGCCCTTATAGCCGGAGAGCTCAGGAAAGTCCTTAGGAGACAGCGCGATGCCTAGCTCCTGATTGAGGATGATATCATTCCCGTCATATGGCTCTACAATTTGCGGCTTTACGTTCGTACCCGTGAAATCGGTGGCCGTATCGACATGGGCAAGGAAACCCACCGTGGGAATTTGCTTGTCCGTGTTCGCGGGCAGCGTGGCCATGACATAACCATTCTCATCCAGCGTGATATCCTCCATGCCGATGCTTGCCAGCTCTTCCACAAGCTTACGGGCAAGCACTAGCTGGCCAGGCGTCGAGGGGCATGAAGTGCTGCTCTCATCGGATTGGGTTTCTGTTCGTGCGTAAGCAATAAAGCGGTTTATGATCTCCGTTTTCATGGTCTGTTCAACATCTCCCATACATTTGATTATGTAGAAAATTATAATACAAAAGAGACGGCATCCCAAATGATGCCGTCCCGCGTTTGATTAATGCTGGATACACAAGGTCTAATAGGTGGGATCCGTCGTGTCATACGAGCGGGTTATGCACGTTTTTTGAATGTGGATACTTTTTCAGATACCTGAGCTACGGCAATATGCTTTTGCGTATGCTTTTGGGCTTTAGGCCTATGAATAATCAGCGAGAGCAGTACCAGGTTTAGGGGCAAGGTGCCGGAAGGATAGACGAAATAAACATCCTTCCACATGGGAGCGAATTTGTTCTTATATTCATAAAGCCCTTTGAAGTTGTACATTTTGCTTCCGTAGCGGTACAGCAGACCAGCTGCCGGGAAAGGATTTGAATTAGCAAGCGGAGCCATTCCGAGGCTACATACTGAATAGCCTTGCTCTTGGCCCCATAGAAACAATGACGCGAACAGCACGTCCATCGTCCCATGCGGGCATGCTTTCGTATAGCGCATCAGATCAATGGTGATACGGCCGGGGAGCGGTTCCTCTTTTTTTCTTGCGTGCTGAGGTTGCCCGCCGGCGATGGAAACAAAGGCTTCATACTGCCCGCTAGGGCCAATCAGTACGGCAATTGGGAACTGGCTGACATAGCCTTGCGAGAAGGAGCCGACGGAGAACCCCTTTTCCTGCCGATTGGCGAGCCATTCATCCGAAATCGCTTCAAGCCGGTTCAGCAGCGCGTCCGAATAAGGGGGCTGCATAACTTGAAACGTAAAGCCGCTGCGCTGCGACTTATTCATGCGGTTGCGCAGCTTGAGCCATTGCTTTCCCTTTAGGCTGAAACCGGTCAGATCAACCTGAGCCTCTTCTCCAATCTTGGAGCTGAGCATGCCTAGGCGTTTATATAAAGAAAGATATGTCGCTTTGGTTTGATAAAAAACAGGGACACGCTTGTTCTGAGCGCAGTCCTCGATAAACTGCGCAATAAGCCGTTCGACAGCGGCTGGCGTGCCAATCGGGTCTCCCAGCACAATTCTGCGATTTCCGATAGAACGGTAAACGAGAAGTGCCTCATACCGGGAATCCCATAGCCATTCTTTGTCGCAAAGGTAATATAAATGTGAATGCGATTGGTGACCGCAGGTTTTTAATAAGTCCTTCAAGCGTTTTTCGGAAAGGTTATCGATCATTTGAAAATCCTCCAAGTAAGCAATGAATATGTCGAATCGTGTCGCATATTATGTTTATCGGCGTGAACGACCCTTGATTAAAGAGAAAAGAGGATATCCGCGGGCGCTGCGTTAAAGAAATTTCGCATTCGGTCGGGGCTAGAGGGTATAATATGAACAATAATTAGCATATAAAGCCCTAAAAATTGATTTTAAGGGGATATAGCTATGAGAACCGCAAGACCTCCCTGTTAATCCGCTGCTGCCTATCGACCACGAGCTCCTCCGCTTTATTTGATTGCGCAATTTGCATTCAAAAGGAGAGGAGCCGTCATCATGGGCCATATACCGAACGTCCGGAAGCTGTTCGTCATTCGTTTTTGTAACCATTTGATTCCCGCTTATGTGATTGAAAGACTGTTCTGGGAAGAGCGGGGCATGACCATACAAATGGTTGTGTACACTGAAATTATTTTTGCGTTCACGATTGTGTTATTCGAGGTGCCCTCCGGCATTTTGGCAGACAGATGGGGTAGGAAGAAGCTGCTTACATGCGCTGCGCTGCTTGGTTGCCTTGAATTTCTGCTGCTCGTGTTCGCGACCGCGTTCTGGCACTTTGCATTGGTCGTGTTTATAGCTGCAATCGGCCATTCCGCCAGCAGCGGGGCAGAGGATGCATTGCTGTATGATTCCTTGGCAATAGAAGCAAAAGAGTCGCAGTTCGAGAAAGTAGTAGGCCGATTAAACGCATGGGGCCTGGTAGCGGTCATCCTTGCCGCACTGAGCGGCAGTTTCTTAGCGAGCCAATTCGGATTGGAGCTGAATTATTGGATTTCCCTATGTGCCATGGCCGTATCGCTAGCGGTCACGCTGTTATTGGCCGAACCCGCTCGGGTCGGCGGTAGAGCAGATGAGGGCTCCATGCCTTTCAAGCAGTATCTCCTCGTTTCCATCCGGTTTTTCAGAAGGAACAAGGGGCTCAGCTTAGTCATGCTATCGGGAATGGTTATGGGAGCCGCTATTAATTTCATCGATGAATTTTGGCAGATCTATCTGGAGCGATTAGATATTCCGGTTCTGTATTTCGGAGTCTTTTCTGCCGCCATATTCCTGCTCAGGCTGCCGGGCAATATGCTTGCCTATAAACTAAAGCATTGGATCAGCTATCGAGCCTTGCTCCTAGGCATAACCGCGGTTCTCACGCTCGGATTCTTTTATATATCGATGACTCAGCATTACAGCAGCTTGATTGCAATCGTCGTGATTTGTACGGCTGCCGGTGTAATTGAACCGCTTGCGGCTGGTTATCTGCATCACCGAATCGATTCGTCGATGCGAGCCACAATGGGCTCGTTTCAATCCTTTGGGGAGAACGTGCTGCTAACGCTAACTGGCTTAGGTTTCGGTTATTTCTCTTCGAAGCTCGATATTTTCGGAGGTTTTGGTTTCCTTTCCGTTATTTGCAGCTTGTTTTTTATTTATTTTTTGTTTGCGTCCAAGAAGGTTGTAGAGTAGAAAAGTGGCGTTAAAGCTGTCTATCTCAGGTAAACCAGGAGCGGGCAAATCTAATAAAATGCGTGAAAACCTTCAGTCCCACAATAAAAGTGGTACTGAAGGTTTTTTTTGCCCGATTATATGCCAGGCTAGAGCTGATATATTCAAGGATGCGTTTGGGAAACGGCACTTTTTTGCGCGGTTTGCACATAGGTTGAAAGCGTCTGCTAGAGCCGAAATATGGTATATTCATAATAGTGAAAAGACAGAGGCGAAGGACTAATGAAATGAACAAACAAATGGCAGTTTTGCTTGGTATCATTGGAATGTTTTTTGCGGTGACATTCATTTTCATCATGCAGTGGGTTCAGCCCTCCGTGAATTATCCGCAGGCGAAGAACGGGGTGCTGGATGCTAGAGAGTGGAATTTCGCTGAACAGGGGTTCGTACCGCTGCGGGGCGAGTGGGACTTCTATGAAGGAAAGCTGCTTACGCCGGAGGATTTGCCCAGCTTGAAGCCGGATATTCAGGCCATTCCGGCACTTGTTCCCGGAGGCTGGCGGGAGATGGAGGGCTTTTCGAACAAAAAGGGTTTCGGTGCAGGTACCTACCATTTGAAGATTTATGTAAGCGAATCGGATATTTACAGCCTTCGCGGCAAGAAGATGCGAATGTCGAGCCATATTTTCATGAATGACAGCGATCTCGGAGGCACGGGGAGAACGTCGCTTTCGCCTGATGCGTTTATTTCGAGCAACATTCCCTTTATAGGTACGGCTTATTCCAACGGGCAGACCGTCGATATATTCATTCAGGTAGCGAGCTTTAAATATTTGGCTGGCGGCTTGGTTCAGGCGCCGGAATTCGGATTAGACGAAGATATATCGAACCGGCGGGACCACTCGAGGCTGGCGGATATGATTGTCGTCACCATGCTGCTCGTTTTCGGGTTGTATTACTTGGGCATGTTCAGACAGTGGCGGAAAGAGAAGCATTTGATGTATTTCAGTTTTTTTTGCCTGGCAACGGGCTTGTTTTTCAGCATTGATAATGAAATATTAGCCATCCTGGTTATTCCGGGCCTTTCATTTCTTTGGTTGCAGAAGCTGATCTTTTTATTTTCTTTTTTCTCTTTTATTTTCTTCGCGCAATATGCCTACAGTTATTTAGGAGAGCGGGACAACATCGTTTTTCGATGGCTGCGGCGCTGTTCGTTTATTTATTTCCTGTTGTTTATGATTGTACCGAACACTTATTTGCGGAGTATTTTCTTTATTGCCGTCATATTGCAGCTCGTTACCTTTATATCTGTTTTCTACGCCATATTCCGCAGTAGAAGCAGGGGCGATCAAGGAAGCTTTACGATTCTGATTGGGGTCTTTTTTCTCATCGTAAGCTGGATTTATGCGCAGCTTCGCTATGAGCTGGCGCTCGATAATCCCTATTATTTGATCGTTACGCCGTTGCTCCTCGTATTCTCGCAGGCGTTTCTCATCTCAAACCGGATGCAGGAAGGTTTCCAGAGGAGCGAAAGGCTTGCCGAGCAGCTCATTGTTTATGATCGGCAGAAGGATGAATTTTTGGCCAAAACCTCGCATGAGCTGCGAACGCCTTTGCATGGCATTATTAATTTATCGCAATCGCTGCTTGATAATGAGGAAAAGCCGCTTAAGCTGGAGCATCGCGAGAATATTATGCTCATGCACTTATTAGGACGCAGGCTTGCGGGGCTGGTGCATGATATTCTGGATATGAATCAAATTCGGCATGGGCAGCTTTCTATTCATAGGACCTCCGTCAGTCTTCATATGTCGGTTCGCTTTGTCATGGAGACGCTATCGATCTCCTCGCTTAATAACGAGGTGAGAATCGTTAATGATTTACCGAAATCATTGCCTATGGTGCTCGCAGACGAGAACAGGCTGAGGCAGATTCTGCATAACTTATTGGAGAACGGCTTGAAGTATACGATCAAGGGTACGGTAACGATCTCGGCGGAGAAGAGATCGGGTATGCTTGCCGTCTCTGTTTCCGATACGGGAAGAGGCATTCCGACGGAAGCGCTGCAGCAGCTCTTTCAGCCCTTTATGCAGTACGAGCATGAAGATATGGATGCGCGCAGCGGCATCGGACTTGGACTTAGCATCTCTAAGCAGCTGGCGGAGCTGCAAGGAGGCGTGCTCGAAGTGGAATCGGAGGTAGGCGTAGGTTCCCGGTTCACCTTCACCATCCCGCTCGCAACGGCAGAGGCGAATGATGTGTCCGAAGCAGCAGGCGGCGAGCTCGTTCGCAGCTATGCTCCGGTATCGCATGCGGCGGCAAGCGAGCTTAAAGGTTCCTTCCATATCCTAATCGTCGACGATGAGCCGTCTAATCTGAAAATATTGATGGACGCAGTTGAATCCATGCCGTATGCCTATACCGCTGTACAGAGCGGAGAAGAAGCGCTTTTGGCGCTGCAGCAATCGGTTAAGCCGGACCTCGTGCTGCTCGACATTATGATGCCAGGCATATCCGGCCTCGAGGTTTGCAGGGAGATACGGAAGCTGCACGGCTTATCCGAGCTTCCTGTGCTCATGTTGACCGCCTCGGGCCAGACAGGCGATGTCATGGCGTCCTTCGCTGCCGGAGCGAATGATATTCTTCAGAAACCGTTTGAGCTTATGGAGCTGAAGGCGCGCATGAAATCGCTGCTTGCTATGAAGAGTTCCTCGGAGGAGGCCATACGCCGGGAACTGGATTTCCTGCATGCTCAGATTACGCCGCATTTTCTATATAACAGCTTGAATGCATTGGTCGGGCTCAGTTATAAGAACGTGGATAAGCTTAGGGAAATGATCTATCATCTGACCACCTATTTGCGGGCGAAATTTACGTTCGTGTTCCAAGGTGAGCTGATTGAGCTTAAAAAAGAACTCGAGCTGGTTGAAGCTTATCTCGCGATTGAGCAGCTTCGCTTTGGCAATCGGCTGCAGGTTCATTACCACTTGGAGGATGGCGTAAACTGCATGCTTCCGCCGCTTTCCCTTCAGCCGATCGTAGAGAATGCGGTTCGCCACGGCATTGGCCCGAAGCCGGAAGGCGGCAGCATACACATTACGATTTGCGGGAGCAGCGAAGGGGTAGATATTACTGTAGCGGATGATGGTGCCGGGATGGATGAATCCACGCTGCGCAAGCTGGACAATGGCGAAGCTGGCGGTGTCGGTATCGGCAACGTTAACCGTCGCATGCAAATGCTCTATGGCGTTAAGATGGATCTGCACAGCTTGCCGGGTCAAGGGACGCAAGTTAAGCTGCATATACCGGAGGGATTTGATGCTAAGCGCAATTATGGTTGATGATGAGGAAATGGCGTTAGAGGTTTTGGAGATTCTGCTGGAGGAGATCGGAGGCGTAACCGTAGCCGGCAAATTCAGCCAGGTGGCGGAGGCGATTGCGCAAGCCGCCGCATTAAGGCCGGATCTTATTTTCCTGGATATTGAGATGCCCGGGATGAATGGGCTTGCTGCGGCTGAGCTGTTCTTTGCCGAATCTCCGGACAGCGAGATCATTTTCGTCACGGCATTCCATGAATATGCCATTGAAGCGTTCGAAACAAATGCAATCGGTTATTTGCTGAAGCCAGTCGTAAAGGACAAGCTGGCAAGCACCGTGTACCGCTATATGAACATGCAGGCCAAAGCGATTCGCCGAATGGGTAATTCCGTACCTGCTGGAATCGTGCCAAACGGGGAGGCCGCTTCGCTTTCTAGTGCGAGCCATTCCCTTCATCTCAAGGCAATGGGCAGCTTAGAGCTCTATCAGGCTGATGGGACGCTCGTAACCTGGAGAACGAAAAAAACAAAAGAGCTGTTTGCTTATCTATGGAGCTTTGCCGGGGCTCCGGTTTATCGCTATTATATTCTCAATGATCTATGGCCGGACCTGGACGTGGAACGCGCGCAAACCTTATTCCATACGACGCTGTACAACCTCAGGACCACCCTCAAGAAAGCGGGATTTATAGAAGCTGTAGCTTTTGGAGATGAGCGGTATTGGCTGACTTCGGCAGAGATGGCAAGCGATGTGACTGATTTGGAAAATATGCTGGCGGATCATTCCGGCCGCTATGACGCGGCTGATCTGCTGCTCCTATATCGAGGAGATTTTCTCGAGATGGAGCATTACAGCTGGGCGGAGGCAAAACGGCACCAGCTTCGCACAAGCACGGTGCTGCGCTTGGAGCAGCTGGTGGCGGAGACGCCTTCTTCCATGAAGGAGCAGCTGCTTCGCAAGCTGATCGAGCTGGACCCCTATGGCTTGAACAATTATGATCACTTGATTCAACACTTCCGTCAGGAAGGGAACAGAGCTGCTGCGCGGAAGGTGGATGAACAGCGGTTGAATATAATCGGAAATGAGCTTGGAGCTGGCATAGGCCGCAGGCGCCGCTGAGCGGAGCGAATATATTCGTTAATTGACGCGACAGCCCCCTTGTTTTCGCGAGCCAATTTTGGGACAATAATAAGCAGAATACGCGCTTCGGTTATATAGGCGGGAATAGACTGGATCTTGCAGTTTTGAAAAGAGGATTATACATGAACAAACCATCCATATATGGGTTAACTTTTGAGCAGCTGACGGACTTTTTTAAGGAGCATGGCTATACGAAATTCCGGGCAACGCAGGTATGGGAATGGCTGTACAGGAAACGGGTTACGGCTTTCGGCGATATGATTGACGTCAAGGAGGAATGCATCAAGCTGCTCTCTGAGCACTTTGTTCTTCTGACCCTTACGGAGCATACGCGGCAGGAATCGGCGGACGGAACGAACAAGTTTTTATTCAAGCTGCATGACGGGAATCTGATCGAGACGGTATTGATGCGCCATAAATTCGGTTTGTCGGTATGCGTAACGACTCAGGTAGGCTGCAACATCGGCTGCAGCTTCTGCGCAAGCGGTCTGCTGGCGAAGAGCCGCGACCTGTCCAGCGCTGAGATTGTTGAGCAAATCGTGCAGGCCCAGCTTCACCTGGATCGGATGCAGCAGGATGAGCATGTGAGCCATGTCGTTGTGATGGGTATCGGCGAGCCATTCGACAACTTCACGAACATGACAGACTTTATCGGCGTCATCAAGAGTCAGAAGGGACTCGCTATCGCAGCTAGGCACATTACTGTATCTACAAGCGGTCTTGCAGGCAAAATCGTGGAGTTCGCCGATTCCGATCTGCAGGTTAACCTTGCCGTTTCCCTTCATGCGCCTAACAATGAGCTGCGGACACGGATTATGAAGATTAACAAAGCGATTCCAATCGAGAAGCTGATGGAGTCCATCGATTATTATTTGGAGAAGACGAACCGCAGAATTACGCTGGAGTATATATTGCTCAAGGATGTGAATGATCAGAGGGAGCATGCGCTCGAGCTGGCGGAGCTGATCGGCAATCGCCGAAGCTTGGCGAATGTGAATCTCATCCCATATAACCCGGTCGACGAGCATAGCCAGTATCAGCGTTCGGATAGAGAGACCATCCGCGCCTTCTATGACACGTTGAAGAAGCAAGGGGTTAGCGTCAGCGTCCGTCTGGAGCACGGTACCGATATCGATGCGGCCTGCGGACAGCTTAGAAGCAAGCAAATCAAAAAAACCAAAGAGCTTCAGCTTGGCTAGACAACTGCCGTTTGCAGAGGGCATTTCCGTCACAGGGAATGTTCTTTTTTGCGTTAACGTGACAGTCTTCTGCTTCCATCCTTTATCTGTTAAGATGAATTTGCCGCACGGCATGATATTGGCTAAGAAGGGTGTAAAAACATGAAGAAAAAAGCATTGGATTTGCTTATCATTATGGCAGGAGCGTTTATATTTGCGTTAGCCATCAATTTATTCGTTATTCCGAATGAGCTCGGAGAGGGCGGAGTTACGGGAATAACGATTATTTTATATTATTTGTTCGAATGGTCGCCAAGCTTGATCAGCTTGCTTTTCAACTCCTTTCTGTTAGTTGTCGGCTATCGCTTCCTCGACCGAAGAACGGTTATCTATACGATCGCTGCGGTGTTGTTTCACTCGTTATTCCTGCATCTGACGGAGAACTGGAGCATTGCATCAGATGAGATTACCGTGAATGCGGTATTCGGCGGCTTGTTTGGCGGAATCGGAATTGGCTTAATCATCCGAGTTGGCGGCACGACTGCCGGAACGACTATACTCGCCCGCATCGCCAATAAGTATTTGGACTGGAATATCAGCTATGCGCTGCTGTTTTTCGATCTGATCGTCGCCTTCTCGTCTTATTTCATTATCGGGGCAGAGGCGCTTATGCTGACGATTGTCATGCTTTATATTGGGACGAAGGTGATGGACTTCATCATTGAGGGCGTAAATCCGAAAAAAGCCGTGACGATTATTTCGAAGGAGCAGGACAAGATCGCGGAACAAGTCAACGTGGTGATGGATCGAGGGGTTACGGTTATGTACGGTCGCGGTTATTACACGAAAACGCCGCAGGAGATCCTTTATATCGTCATAAGCAAGCAAGAGCTAAGTACGCTCAAAAAAATCGTGAAGGCAGCCGACAGAAACGCTTTTATTACGATCCATGACGTACGCGACGTGTTCGGGGAAGGCTTTATTGATATTTCGAAGTAGATGATAAAGGTAGCCATGACTTGGATCATTGTCATAGGTTGCCTTTTCTTAATTTTCTTTAGGGAGGAGCTCCGTACCGGAGACGGTACTAGCTTGAAGGTGATATGGTTGGCTGGCTCAAGCCAGTCATGCTAAAGCATGCTAAAGCTTCGTCGAAATAGGAGGCAGCCCGGTATGCTTCAACCGCATGAAATAGCCATTCCATTTCCGACTGAGAGGCTCCTCTATTCTTATCATTTCACTCGTTATAGCGCTGTCCCATCAGCTGGAAGTCATCGCTTTTCGCTTATTTTTGCAATATAGGGTAAGATTAGAGGAAGAAAGCAAATGGGAGCTGTTCAAATGTCGAACGAAGAAGTAATATTAACCCAAGAGGGCTTAGAGCAATTGCAAGCCGAGTTGGACGATCTGAAGTACGTTAAGAGAAAGGAACTGGCAGCTCGGATTAAGCTGGCGATTAGCTACGGCGATTTGAAGGAAAACAGCGAATACCATTCCGCGAAGAACGACCAGTCATTTATGGAAACGAGAATCATAATATTAACCAAGATGCTCAAAAAAGCCCGCGTTATCGAAGCCGATACCCTCGATCTCTCAAAGGTCAATATCGGTCTGACCGTTATTCTTAACGATATCGAATTTTCCGAGAAAATTACTTATAAAATCGTAGGCACGGAAGAAGCGGACGTAGCGGAAAATAAAATTTCTTACGAAAGCCCGCTGGGCAAGGAGCTGCTGGGGAAAACCGTTGGCAGCATCATCAGCGTCAACGCGCCAATGGGCGTTATTAAATACGAGCTTCTTGAAATAAAAGCAATGTAATCATTCATT
This sequence comes from Paenibacillus sp. J22R232, assembly GCF_056269165.1. Lineage (NCBI taxonomy): Bacteria > Bacillati > Bacillota > Bacilli > Caryophanales > Paenibacillaceae > Paenibacillus > Paenibacillus sp. J22R232. The sequence continues at coordinate 131,947 of NZ_JBWDNK010000004.1, forward strand.
CCTAAAGCAAAGGATGAGGGGAAAATGGGTAAGCTATTTGATGCCATGTTACCTCAGCATGAGGCGTTTATTCGCCAGCAGCATATCTTTTTTGTCGGATCGGCTCCGTTATCGGAGGAAGGGCATGTCAGTATATCTCCTAAAGGACATGATTCCTTGCGCATTCTGTCTGCGAGCCGCGTTGCCTATTTGGATTTGACGGGCAGCGGCAATGAAACGAGCGCCCATCTTGAAGAGAACGGAAGAGTCACGGTGATGTTCTGCGCGTTTGACGGAGCACCCAATATTCTTAGGCTTTACGGTAAGGGGAAGGTTGTGCTTCCTAATTCACCGGAATGGGATACGCTTTTTCCATTGTTTACGCCGCTGCCGGGTGCCAGACAGATTATGGATATCGAGGTGCACAAGGTGCAAACCTCTTGCGGGTACTCGATTCCATTTATGTCTTACGAAGGCGAGCGGGAGACGCTTCAACGCTGGGCGGTTCAGCAGGGCGAGGACGGATTGGTCCAATACCGGAAAGAGAAAAACACGAAGAGCATCGATGGTATGCCAACCACTTTGAGCGCTCTTTATAAGTAATTATGCAGCGTGGCCAGCTAATTCGACATTGTCGAATTAGCTTTTTTCAAAATATAGGAAGGTATTTCATTTCGCCAACTTTTTCTATATTTTTACGCGCAACGTAAGCTTAGCCGCCAGAGGACGGCTTCAGCCGTTTACGCTTGTTAGCGAATACTAGCGGAGACGACAGCATAACGCGTCTATTGAGCGAAAAAAACAAGGATCGACAAAATCAGATGAGAAAAGATTAATGAGCTATGGGACTCTAGCATGATGTAAACTAACACTTAGTGTGGCAAAGTAATACTTAGGAATGCGATACACTGACCATCAACTTTTGGAAGCTAGATAGGTTTCTCCAAAACTTTTCAAGGAGGCAAGCAATTATGAATTATCATTTCTTTGTAGGCAACGATAACGGAAACAGTGAGCATGATTTGATTATCGACGGAAAATTGGTCCAACAGCCCAATGTGAATTGTACGGTGGACGAGCTGCCGTGGAGCGAGGAGCAAACGCCGGAAAGCTTTATCAAAAACCTGCAGGATCAGCTCGTCGTTACGATCGATTCGCCAGCGGCCCGGCCAGGAATGTATTACGTCGGCAAATTCGCGCTGGAAAGCGGAGAAATTCTGGACAACCTGCAGATCGGAATCGATTTGAAAAGCGATATGGACCTTCCGGTCATTAATACGCTTGCGCAAATCGCAGCTATGGCGGTACAGAAGGCTTATGAGGAAGAAAAAAAGATCCCAGCGCAAATCGACGTGGAAGCGGATATGGCAACGGCGCTGCCCGTAACTCAGCACACGGACGAAACCTCGACAAAGTTCGAGAAGCGTTTCACTTCGGGCACGCATCACGTAACGGTGCATCTAGGCATGCAGCGCGTAGCCGTGAAGATCGTATTCCCGTTTGCCAAGGTCGTTCCGGAAGCAACACCGGTCATATTCACTTTGCAGAAGGACGCTGCGGGCAGCTGGAGAGAAGGAGAAATATTCGGTGATTTCCTTGAATCTTACGGGATCGAGAAGAAATTCAACGGCAGCTATTTCAAGGACAAGCGTATCCTTCACGTAGATATTGGCGATGGCTCGACGGAGTATCCGATTACGGAGGGCAATAAGTTTCTGCGCCAGTTCGTTCATGGCAGCCATCATGGCGCTGGTTACGCAATCGAAGAAGCGCTGCAGGAATTTAATCGCCTCATCCATTTGCCGGACAGCCCTCGCCAATTTTTCAGCGATGTCATTAAAAACCCAGGCCATAAATATCATGCTCGTGCGCTTAAGACATTGAAGCGTCCGCTTGAGAGCCAAGTTAGGCAAATCGTTCAGCATGTGAAGAAGCAGCTGACCAAAGCGCGCAATGAAATTGACTTGATCTGCGTTTATGGCGGAGGCAGCATTCTTATGCGCTCCGTATTGTACGCACAGCTGAAGGAGCTGTGTGAGGAACGGGAAATGCAGCTGCTTTATATTCCGGCTGAATATGCCGTACAGCTTAATGCAATGGGACTTGATGCCTTCGTACGCGGGAAAATTTATGAAGCGCTCAAAAGCAAAGCGGTTCAGCCCGTATAAGGAGCATCACGCAAGCATCGGCATATTCTAACGGATTCTGGTAGGTGATTAATATGAAAAAAACAAAACTGCCCGGTGACAATATTAGCTTGAAAACCAAAAAGACGGAGGACCCGCTGGTTATGCAGTGGTTGAATTCCCAATCGAATCTGATGGATTCGCTGCGTTATTTGGTCGAGAAAGAAATCGCCAGCAATGGCGTGCGCAATTTGCAAGCATACGTTCCGATGGAGCGAAGCACCTTGCAAGCGGGTGAGCCTGCGACGCAAGAAATGGATCTCCGCGCGCATTTGGCTGCTGGCCTTGGCCAGTTCGCGGCGGCGGTGGAAGAGGTTATCGCGCCTCCGAAACCACCCGAGCCTGCTGTTGAAGAAGAGTTCGATGACGATGACATTGAAGCTTGGAGCTAGCTAAATAACGTTTTTACTGGTATTATCACTTAAAAAGAAACACCTAGAAACACTAAGTGTTACTAGGTGTTTCTTGATTTTTGTGAGAATAACACGACCGAATATTGTTTAATGATACTATATGTTTCTTAATATTATTAGGTAATACCGAATAGGTTATCTCTATTCTCACTTGCCTCATACAAGAAAGTGATCGTTGAAGCAGTCATGACAAGCTCAATTTTAACGTTTGTTTCAGCTTAATAAAAGGGCCGAATGCAGAGGAAGTTCTCCTCCCAGCATTCGGCCTCTTTTCGTTTACTGGCTATTTTGTTCACGGAATTGGGCAGGCGAGATTCCGTAGGTTTTTTTGAACAAGGTGAAGAAATAGGTTGTGTTCAATACGCCTACCCTCTCGCTTATGCTCGCAACGGAATCAGTCGTCGTGATGAGCAGTTCTTTTGCCGCTTCCAGTCGCGTGTTTTTCAAATAATCATTGATGGAGATCTGGGTATGGCTTCGAAATAGCTTGCCCAAATACCCGGGAGAGAGCTGTACCGATTCGGCAATCGATTCAATTCCCAAGCTTGGGTCACTATAATGCTGCTCCAAATACGAGCGTACGGAGTCGATTAGCGTATCGGTCTTTGTCGTTTGCTTCTTATCCATCAGCAGGCTGATCAGCTTGCAGAAGTGATGGAGCAGGGAATGAACCTCCTGAATCGTCTCCTGCTTTTGCAGTTGATTGACTGTATCGTAATATTCCTTCGAATATTCCTGCATAATAGGCAAAGCGCCGTCAAAGTCGCGCAGCAGTGCGTTTAATAGCTGATTTGCGCTCGAAATAGCCTGATAATAGCTCATATCACTGAGCTGTTTCATAAATTGGTTCAAGGCATGCTCGACCTTTTGATCATGGTTTAAGCGAAGCGCCTCATTCAATTTTTTCTCGGCAGCTGCCGGATAGGCGTTATTTTGCCGTAGACCGCTTCGCACCATTCCTTCATAGATAATGGACTGATGCCCGAAGAAAAAGCGGTATTTGGCATATTCCTGCGCGGATATGAAAGAGCGGTCAACTTCATTTCGATCGTCAACCGTTTCTCCGAGGCTGAATGAAATGGTGAATTTGAAATAATCCCAGATGACCCTTTGAATTTCACCCAGCGTTAATAAAACATGCTCCGGGAGCTCAGGGTTATCCAGAAAAAGGAGAATGGCCAGCGTTTCCTCGTCAATAACGATGGTTTCGTTCCGCAAATGCTTCTGAAGCAGCTCATTGCTTATATTATTCACAGAGAATCGGTACAGCCCTTGTTTGGTCTGATTGTGCTGCTGAGCGAACTCCGCGTAATGATCGATTTTCGTCAATATCACCATATAATAGGGGCTTGTAAAATGCTCGTAGATCGCAGATTGGATCATATGGGAAGCGGATAAATCCTGAAGCGTCCCGTGCAGCAAATGCTGTAGGTACGATTTCTTCAGCACGGGCAATGATTGCTGCTGCTCCAGCTCTACCATATTTGCTTGGTCCATCACGTTGGAGAACGCATCAGCAAGCAGGGCATACTCGTTATGGTTTTGCTCGGATAGAGGCTGCCGGCTGCCTGTCGCCTCATGCACCCGTTTGATCAATCGTCCAAGCGGGTTATAGAGCTTGTTCGTAGCGAATAAAGACGTCAACCCGCCAAGCACGATAATGAGGACCGCAATAAGCCCGGTAAAGTTTCGCAATCCGGCGATATCCGATATAAGCAGCTTGTAAGGTTTGAGGCTGACAAAATACCAATTTAACTGGCTGGATTTCACGAAGGTGACAAGCTGCTTGCTGCCGCCTATATCAGCCTTGAAGTGTCCTGTTTTGGATGGAGAGCTTAGAATGCGCGCGATATGCGGCATATTGGTAAAGCGCTGCATAAACTGCCCAGGATCGGTATGGGATAAGACAAGCCCTTCGCCGTTCATCACAAAGACGTCATCGCTCGCGCTGCTGATCGAATTAATCGTGTTCAGAATATAATGCTCATCTACGTGGATGACAATGGCTCCCTTATTGGGGGAGCCCAAAGCATAATTTGGCCGCAAAATGACGGTAAGCACATGCTCGGGGTCACTATTTGGCAAGGAGGTCGGCGGCCGTAGCTTCTGCGCGAACAACTCCATGTATTGCATGTGCTGGATGTCGTTAATGCGCTCTTTCTCGGGCTCGGTAAGCACGTAGGGGGTGCCTGCCGTGTTCAAATATCGTTTTGTGTAATCATTATAGATACCTACATATTTAATGAACGGATAGGTGGATTGGATATCCATCAGAATATTCATGGCATCGCGGTCCTGCACATAATCATGCTGTTTACCCATAAGAACCGTAATAATCTGGTTGTTTTTCAATAAATGATTGCCGATCGTTTCAATTTGCTCATGTACGATGCTTGAGGTATAGCTTGTCTGCTGAAGCATGGATATGACATGGTCGCTAATCGTTTTCTCCGTTTTGGAGGCAAAAAAAACATAAAGCGTACTGCTTACAGCAAGCACGGCTATTGCGACAAGCAGCACGAAATAAATCAGCATTTTGCGGTAGACGGAATAATACAGCCAGCTCCTCCATTTCATCGGTTTGCCTCCTTCTGCGCTAACGTATAAATCGCTTACATTCTTTATTTATAAAACTTTAAAATACATCCTACTTCAATGCAACGTTATTGGGCCCCATTAGCAAAAATTGAAGGCATCACTAATTTTTGTATCCCTCAAAAGCCTTGATTTTAAAGGCTTTCCAAACATTTTGACTATTCAGCCGTTCACCCTGAAGCACATACTGAAACTATCAAACGCAAGCCACAACATTGCAAAGGGGGAAGCTGCTATGAGCCGGATTAAAGTGCAGTCGTTCAAGCGATACACCTTTTTTACCGACATCAGAAAAAATCCGGTATCGTATTTGTTGGTTTTGCCGGCACTGCTGTATACGCTCATTTATGGTTACATGACACTGCCGTACATGGTCATCGCTTTTCAAAAGTTTAGTTACACGAAGGGAATATTCGAGAGTGAATGGATAGGCTGGAAAAACTTTGAGTTTTTCTTTAACTCGACGGCAGCCTCAATGGTCACTTGGAACACCATTAAGCTGAATTTTTTGTCCATTTTATTCGGTACGGTAGTGGCTTTAGCTTTCTCTATTCTATTAAATGAAATTCGTTCAAGGGCATTCAAACGCGTATCGCAATCTACCCTGCTGTTCCCTCACTTTCTGTCTTGGATCATTGTCAGCTACATCGTGTACAGCTTGTTCGCGACGGAGCATGGTCTTATTAATGGCTTGCTGGAGTCTCTGGGCTTCGATCCGCATAATTGGTACTCCGATCCGAAGCCATGGACAGGCATTCTCGTCGGGCTCAGTGTATGGAAGGAAACGGGGATGTCGGCAGTCATTTATTTGGCAGCTATTACAGCCATAGATGACTCCCTATACGAAGCAGCAAAAATAGACGGCGCCAACCGGTGGCAGCAAATCAAATCGATTACGATTCCGATGCTGATGCCAACCGTGTCCATTCTTACCTTGCTAGCGATCGGGAAAATCTTTTATTCCGATTTCGGGATGATTTATGCCATTATCGGCGACAATGGTATGCTTTATTCGACAACGGATGTCATCGATACGTATACGTTCCGGACGCTGCGAACTTCAGGCAATCCGGCAATCGCCATGGCAATTGGACTTTATCAATCTGTAGTAGGCTTTGTGCTTGTCCTATCCGCGAACTGGATCGTCAAGAAATTCAACAAAGACAGCGCAATGTTCTAAGGAAAGAGGTGAGTGCATTGAAAAACCGAGATCTATTTCAAGTCGTTAATACGGCTTTTATTACGTTGTTCGCCTTGCTGTGTACCTTGCCGATATTGCTCGTCCTAATTGTATCTTTCTCCGACGAGGAATCCATTCTGCGAAAGGGCTACAGCTTCATTCCCGACAGCTTCTCGTTAGCCGCGTATAAATCGGTGTTCGGAAGCAATGACCAGCTGCTGCAAAGCTACGGGATTTCGATCTTCGTGACCGTGATCGGTACGCTCGCAGCGGTTGTGATTACAGGGATGGCTGGTTATATGCTGGCTAATCGCCAAGTACGCTATCGCAACAAAATTGCCTTGTTTTTCTTCATTACGATGCTCTTTAACGCGGGCCTGGTGCCCTGGTATATGATGAATGATCTTCTTGGCTTCAAAAACAATCTGCTGGCGCTTATTGTACCTACGTTAATATTCAGCCCGTTTAATTTGTTTCTCGTCCGAAATTTCATGCAGGAGCTTCCCGAGGCTCTATTGGAATCGGCAAGAATCGATGGCGCAAGCGACGCCTATATCGCTTTTCGCATCGTATTCCCATTGTCGCTGCCCGTACTCGCAACGGTCGCTTTATTCTACGGATTAGGTTACTGGAACAATTGGTTCAACGCGATTATGCTGGTAGACAAAGAAAGCTTGTATCCGCTCCAGTATCTATTGTACAAGCTGCAGTCGGAAATCAACATGGTGAATCAGATGCAAGGGGTCGTGGCTTCGAACATAACGTTGCCGACAGAATCATTCAAAATGGCGGTAGCGATCATCACCATCGGGCCTATTGTGCTGCTATATCCGTTTCTTCAACGGTTTATTATTAAAGGACTCATTGTCGGAGCAGTCAAAGGTTAAGACATATACGAATGGATCGATCATCTTACACATGCAGAGAGGGGAAACAAAGATGAATACAAATAAGAAGCGCTTTATACCTGCGGGTTTGGTGCTAGTTATGCTGACTATGCTGCTGATGGCATGCGGAAATTCCGCTAACAATGAGGAAACCAACGGCAATACGGGCAGCGGGCAAGCGGATGCTGGCGAGGTTCTACCGCTGCGATACGTAATCCCAGGTACAGTCAAGCCGCATTCCGATGACGTTGTAGCAAAGGTAAATGAAAAGCTGAAGGCTGACGGCGTCAATGTGAAGCTCGAGGTAAACTATATTCCGTGGGATGCTTGGGATCAGAAGACGAATCTGATGCTGAGCACGGGCGAGGAATTCGATATGCTGCATGTCATGGAGAACAGCTCTGTGCCTACCGGCTCGTACGTTGGGCGCGGTGCGCTCCAGCCGCTCGATGAGCTTATAGACCAATACGGGCCCGAGCTGAAAAAAATCATTCCGCAATATGCATGGGATGCCGCGAAGGTAAACGGCAAAATATATTCCGTGCCTGCCTTGTGGCGCTATGAAACGTCAGGCAGCGGTGAAATGGGAACGCTCGGTTACCGTAAGGATTTGCTGGAGAAAACGGGGCTTCCGTTCCCGAAAACAGCTGAGGAACTAATTGCAACGGCCGAAAAAATGCAGCAAGCCGCTGATAAGAAGCTCTATATTCAAACAGAGCAGGACGTTACGCCAATCTTTTTGCACCGTACGTATGACTCTTGGCCATTCTATGTAGATTATCGGGAGCAGCTAGTTAAAGTCGATCAGTCCGGCAATGTCACCTCATGGCTCGAGAGCGAGGAGTTCAAGAAGGACGCGGAATACTTCCGCCAGCTGTACGACAAGAAGCTTATTAATCCCGATATTTTGACTTACAAAAAAGAAGAGCGCGACAAAGCCATGACGCTGGGCGATTTCATTTTCAGCACGAACGGGGCGTTTTACTCCAGCGTAGCCATTGCGAAAAACAACCCGGAAGCCAAAGTGGGCGAGAAATATTTGGCAGAAGAAAAGCCGCTGCTGCAATATTTGGCTTTTGGCAATACGAATGCTGTTCCGATTACGTCAGAGCACCCGGAAGCAGCGATAAAGTTTTTAAACTGGCTGTACACGAATAAGGACAACCACAATCTATTTCTATACGGGGAAGAAGGCACGCATTATAAAGCGGTGGGCGAGCGTACCGCAGAATTTATTAAGGATGACAACGATGCGTCCTATTATTTCGACTCATGGATGATTGGCAATAACCGATACACGCTATTTGACGTAAATACGCCCGAGGATTATTTGAAGGAGTTAACGACAGAGCCGACGAACCCAGTCGAGTTCTCGCCCGTGCTGGGCTTCCGTCTTAACACGGAGCCGATTGCCGTCGAATACGCGAACGTGCTGTCGGAACTAAAGTCCAAAATCTTCCCGATCAAAATGGGGGTAGTGGATTATGATAAGTACTTCCCGGCCGCGCTGGAAAGCTTGAAGGCAGCAGGGCTGGACAAAGTGGTTGCCGAATACGGGAAGCAATTCAAAGCATGGCAGGCCGAGCAGCAGTAATAAGCTACGCGATGCCAAAAAAAGAAAAAAAAGAAGGAGAGCGCGATGCTCTCCTTCTTTCTTTATGTGTATTAGTGTGCAAGCGCGAATAGGCCGTGGATGTGCGAAAGATAACGAATGTTGCTCGCTTCCTTCATCAGGGATGCAGGCAAGCCTTTCAGCTGCGTTGCGTTTCCGCCGATTGTGCCAACGCCGTCTTTGCGGCCAAGGCTGCCGAGCGTACCGGAGAATACCGGAACGAACTTATCCATAACGCCGCCTTTGATTTGAACCGCTAGGTTGTAGCCTACCGTTTCGCCCATTTGCCAAGCAAGTTGAGCCGTAGGAGGGTAAGGACGGTCGCCGCCCTCTGGGAATACTACCGCGCAGTCGCCTGCTAGGAATACGTCAGCGTGCGAAGTCGATTGAAGAGTAGGCGTAACCGTAGAACGGCCGCGATCCTCTGCAAGACCGCTGCTGCCGACAACAGGGTTGCCTTTAACGCCGCCGGTCCAGATGATTGTGCTGGATTCGATCGTGCGTCCGTCTTTCAAAGATACGGAGCTTTTGGTTGCTTCGGTAATCGCTACGCTCGTAATGAAGTTCACGCCGCGCTTCTCTAAGCTTGTCACTGCACGATCGATCAATACTTTAGGGAAGATTGGCAGAACGGCAGGGCCGGCTTCTACGCAATAAAGCGAAATATCATTGAAGTCGATGCCTTTGCTGCGGCATACTTCAGGAAGTCTGTCCGCGAACTCGCCAACAAGCTCAACGCCTGTCAAGCCGCCGCCGCCGACAACGATTGTTGCGTCAGCTTTGTTGCCTGATTTTTTGTAAGCATCAAGACGGTCTTCCACATGCTTGCGAATTTTGTTAGCATCGGAAACGGATTTAAGAACAAGGCTGTTCTCTTCGAGTCCTGGAATTCCGAAGTAGTTCGTTTCGCTGCCTAGGGCAACGACAAGCGTATCGTACTTTTGTACTTGGCCGCTGGAGAGAACCACTTGCTTCTCATTCGGTTTGATTTCTTTTACGGTGTCAACTACGATGTTGACTTGTTTGTCGCCAAGAAGCTTGCTTAGCGGCAAAGCAACGGCTTGCTCAGCAATCGTATCGCCGGCAAGTCTGTGCAGCTCAGTGATGATTTGGTGAGTAGGGAAACGGTTTACGATTGTAATGCTAGCTTCTGCTGCGCTTAGGTGCTTGCGAGCTGTTAGAGCAGTTAGAAGACCGCCGTAACCGCCACCAAGAATTAGAATTTGCTTCGACATGTTCATCCTCCGTTCGTTCTATACGTAATCAGTGTATTATGCTTTTTCGTTTTTCCGTTCCGACAATACGCTAAGGAATGCTTGTGCAAAGCGAAGCGTTTTTTGAACTTCTGGATCCTTCAGCATTTTCAGCATAGCGAATAGGCCGACGGATGATCCAGCAGCCTCTTGTGAGCGCTCGCCAGCTTCCATAGCTGCAGTAGCGATACCTTTTGCTTTTTCTTGAACCGGTTTGACGAATTCACCGATACCTTGAGCGAAATCGTTGATCAACACTTTGTCTGTTGCAATGCCTTGCGCGAAGTCATAAGCTTTAGTCATCAGCGTAACCATTTCAGCTAATTTCGGAAGGTTGTCTACAAGTACAGTCAAAGACTGTTGAACCTCCGGCTTCAATAACTGATCAAGTACATCCAAAGTTTGCTTTTCTTCCACGAGGCTTGCTGCGACCTCTTGTCCAGCAGTTGGTTGTGACATAATAGAATGTCCTCCTTTGCGTAAATTTGAAAGTAAGTTGTGGTCTCAATTGTGCCAGTCGCTAAGTGAAGCTTAACATCCTTGAAGTTTGTTACACTTTTCACATAGTTTCGCAAAAAAATGTGTGTGCGTTAGTAACAGCCTTATCCCGGCTATCGGACAAGGAAGCATTAGCGAGCATGACGTAATCGGATTGAACCCTTTGCTTCTATTCTACATCGTTTTTGTCAAAAGTTAAAAAGAAATTTATTACTTTTTGTAAAAAAATATTGCGATTTGTCGCTTTAGGCTAAGAAACGGGCAATAAGCGCCCTTAACAGGCCTATGGAAGAGAAGGAGAACGATTGACATGAAGCCATTTACTCAAAAGGTAATCTTGATTATCCAGTCGATACCGAAAGGATCTGTCATGACTTACGGCCAAGTAGCCGAGCAGGCCGGCAGCCGAAGAGGCGCAAGGCAGGTCGTTCGCATTCTGCATTCGCTTAGCGGTATTCATAAGCTTCCCTGGCACAGAGTCATTAATGCAAAAGGAGAAATTGCCATAACCGACGAGGAGGCGCGGTATTCGCAGATTCGTTTTCTTGAAGAGGAAGGCATAGAAGTAAGCGCAGAGGGGCGAATCGATTTAGAGAAATACCGGTTTGACTACAATTAACATTTTCTAATAAAGGCTGATTTGAAACCCCGTATCCGAACCTTTATTATGGTATAGACCAATCGGAAGGGAGAGAAAGAATATGACTACTGAAATAACACCGGGAAATGTGCGAAACTTCACCGTTTCGACCGAAATCTTTTACAATCCGAGCTTGGATATTTATTCGCAAATGATTTATATCGTACTGAGCTCAAGCACGGCGGATACCGCGTCGCTCACCTTGGATGAGGTTGCCAAAAAGGGGCGCATGACGACGAAACTAGCCATAAAAGCGATGCAGTCCTTAGTAGATGAGCAGTTAATACCACATAAATTGTTCCGTAAAATGATCGGTGAATTCCAGGATGACCGCTTGTCCTGGGCGGCCAAAGGCCTGCTTACGTATTGCAAAGAGCATAAGGAAATTACGTTGGCGGAGCTGCTGACGCTCTCGGATCAGTCCGGGGAAGACGAGCAAAGCATTCGGAAGGCGCTGATGGAGCTCGAACGCAATGGCTACCTGGAGGAGTTTCCGGAGCTGAGCAGGCTGACTTCATAAGAAAAAGCGGGACGTATCCGGCCAAGTGGGCCGCGCACGTCCTGCTTTTTTCAATTGCTGAGGCGTTTGCTTATTCTTTGCTTAATCGTTTCAGAAGAGAGTCTCCGTTTTTTCCAACCACGATATGCGCAAACTTCGCTTGCCGCTCGGTCTCCATTCCGGTGCCTTCCGGAACAAAGTAGGTTTCAATGCCATAGTAGATGCCATCCCAGCCATTATAGACGCCATTAATGACGATTTCTTTGGCGCTTATCGGCTCTCCCTGCGCATATAACCGGCTAAATTGATAGATGCCATTCGCATCTTCCTGGAGCACGGCCTTGATGCGGCGCGAGCCTCCGCGGGCCTCCAGCTCCTTGTTTACGATGGACGGCGGCGTAGAAATGCTGTAATTGAGCGTTACGTAATCGCCTTGCAGCAGCGATCTGGGGTCAAGCGGCTCAATGGCAAGCTTTGCGGGAGTTCCGCCAGAGAGCAGGATCTCGCTCGTCGCTGCATGGTACCCGACATAGCCAAGCTGAAGCACGATGACGATGGCGATTAGGACAGGGCTCTTATGCAGAATTCGGCTGTAAGCATCCGTATCCTCCGGAACCGCTGCGCGTGACCGATAGGCAAACACATAAGTAACGGCAATGGCGATCACGCCTAACAGAGCAAGGGTTATCGATTTATGAAGCAGCGTCCAGAACAAGTCGTAGTATTTGAAACCAACGAAGATGAACCAAAACACTAAGCTCGCCGCTGCTTCGAGCGTCTGCTTCCGGCGAACGAACAGGAATGAAAGAACCGTGACGACAAGGAAGTTGATCACATTAAAAAGCTCATAGGAATACGGGAAAATGTCAGGCATAAACGTGAGCCAAAACATGAGCAGCAGTGTAAATAGCAGTCCGCATTCCCTAACATGCCGTCGCATGGCCCCTTCGCGTAGAAGATGGTGGCTTGCATAGACGACGGCGTTCAGCGCAGCCATAATAAGCACAATAAAGGATGAAGCATGCTGAATGTATTCGAACAGCTGGAACAGCAGAATGGCGATATTCAAGTTAATGAGCGAATAGCTGAATAGATGCTGCGACCTTCCGCGGAGCCTAAACCAGCCTGCCGCCGTTAGAGCGAGATACAGAAGCGTTAAGGCTGCGGCATCAATCCATACGATGGCGACTACCCCTGCAGCGTATCCGATCGTTAGGATCGTGTACCGGATGACCGGATTGAGACGGCGAAGCAGCAGCATCGGAAGCACGAACAGGAAGGAGAGGACGAGCAATACCTGCTCTGGATCGACATTGTTCGATGCAAGCAAGACTAATCCTACTAATGAAATGCTTCCGATCAACACACCGATTACCGTCACGATTGTGGAGACGATTCTGCCAACGAGCACGCTTTGATGCTCTTCCTTTACCTTGGTCTCCGCATGCGGCACATCATTTGTTTCATCTGCTCCCAGCTTGTTGAGGAAGCGGAAGAAAAAGAAATTTGCGGTCAGCAGCAAGGCAACGAATAGCAGGCCGAAAATGAAAAACGAAGTAGAGGCATGCTCAGAAAGCAGCTCTAGAAATTTAAATACGGCAAATGCTGATGCTGCCAGCGCATTGAGCGTAAGCATCACTTTGTTCAGGCGAACGCGGATGAAGTAGTAGAATCCTATCGCAATCGCAGTGAGGCAAGCGATGTTCATCCACATGCCCAAATGCTCGAACTGCGTCGAATTGCTTAGAAAAAGCAAGGCGATATGGAAGACGATAAAGCTAACGAATTTCAGCGGAGCCGAAGGAAGAAGCTTGGACTGCGTAAGCAGGAACAGGATCAGATTGATGAGCGCGAACATGCTGCCAATCAGCCAAAGCTCGTTATCTGTGCGTGCAATGTACATGGAGCTTGGGAAAAAATATTGCCACAGCGTTAAATGTATTAGGACATAGGACAACAAATAAAACGGGTTGAAGCGCGTAATAAAAGAAAACAGCAGTGCGGGAGCCGACCATACGAGAAACAGCTCGTATGTGTCCGCATGGGAATTGTAAATTTGGTTGAGCAGGGCAACGGCCGCGCCGAATGAAATGCAGCCGCCTACAAGGAATAGGGCAGACAGGAAAGAATGATGCCCGAGCATGATTTTCATTTTGGCAAAAAAGGCAGATGCTCCGTAGAACAGCACCATGATGCCGGCGGAGGCAAGAATTTTATCGGCACGGCCTAAGCCGCCCCAGTTGGCAGCGAAAAAGTAGATGATGGCAGCAAGCAGCAGGGACACGCCCATCAGGAAGCCGACGCGGGTAACATTCAATCGAAGCATTGTACTCACATGCCTTTCTTGGTGGTATGTCTTGTATTATAATGACCCAATCCTTGGCGAGATAGTACTCACTTTTTGTAGTACTATCCCTTGAAGCCAGTGGTCTCGCTGCAATATCATTACCCTCGTTATCCGCATGTTAATCGCTCAAATCCTTATGGGCATGGCGAAATGGATGGCTGCGTCAGGTTTATGAATGCTGCCAGCTGCCAGCTTGAATCCTATGGCAAATAAAAAACTCCTGACAGCTTCCGTCAGGAGTTCTCTGCTTGTTCCAGCTGCCAATTACATGGCTTTCGTCAACGTTGCGGATTGATTCGACTGTTTCCAATTGACGTTCCAGCCAAGCCATTCTGCAATGAAACGAAGAGGAACTTGCGTACGCCCGTCTTTGATATGAACGACGGCATCAAGGGTCACGTTAGCGCCATTGACTTGAATCACATTTTTGCCTAGCCAGAATACGACTTTATCCTTGCCAAGTCTAAGCTCAACCGTTTTGTTTGCCGGTACATATTGCACGTTTGCGCCGAGCGTATCCGTCAATGTGCGGAGAGAGACGAAGGTCGTACCGTTCTTGACATATGGAGCGACATCCATCATCGCGTTTTTTCCATTGATTTGGGCATTTTTGTTGCCCAGCTGGAACCAAATCGTCGTAACGTTATTCGGATTCTCAGGCTGCGTAATCGGCGGTTTTACTTGGAAGAGCTCCGGTTTTTGGGTAACGATGGCCCCGCCGAGCGCTTTTCCTACGCCGAACATAAAGCTGTAGCCTTTGCGGAAGCTGTCGTACAGACCAGTTTTATTGCTCGATTGATAAATATCAAAGGCTTCAAGCACAAGCTTCTCATGCTCGGCAATTGCAGCAGTAGCGCCTGCGGTCGGCAGGTTCTCGCCTGTTGCTGCGCCAAGGAATTTGCCGAAAGCTACAGAGAAAGCATCCAGCTTGGCTCTTGCTTTGCTGATGGCGGCCGTATCGCCTGCAAGCACGGCCTTGATGATTTCATCCTGTGCGAAGATATGATCGCCTGTCCATACTTTCTTGAATGCCGCACCGCCCTCAGCGCCATAGATCGATGTAATGGCAGTGGTGAAATCCTTGGTGTTGCCGTCTTGTGCTTCCAAGAGAGCGGCATAGGCTGGCGATTTGTCGAAGCCCTTCTGCATGCCGAGTACGGCTAACGCATAATGCTCGGCTGCCAAGTGGTTCAATGCGGAACGCAAATCCCCGGCAGGCGTATCGGAGCGGGTTTGATTGAATTTGGCGGGCAGCTGCGTCGTGATAGCGCCCGCCAATGCATCGCTGACGCCGAACATGAAGCCTAAGCCTTCGCGGAATTCGGTATAAGCCGCATTGTAATTGCCTGCGGCATAGAAATCGAATACTTCGAGCACCTGCTTCTCATGCGTACGGACGACATCTTGAGCGGCCGCGGCAGGCAGATTGCCTTCCGTCGCGGAGCCAAGGAAGCTGCCGAATTCCTTTGCGAAGGCTTCCAGCTCGTTCCGGGCTGCCGTCTGGCCCGTCATGTCCTTGCTTTTCACGGCGGTCACATACTTGTCGGTGTAGCCATTATGGGCCGCGAAGATGCGGTCGAACTCCTTGGCGCCTGCATCACCGTAGATGGATGCGATCGCGGGCACCATGTCTTTCGCGTTTTGATTCAGCGCAGCTTGGGCTGAGGCTGCGTCCGATGCGCCGTCGTACGCTTTGGTCATGGAGACGACCGCCAGCGTGAAGTGCTCGGATAGCAAGTAATCGAGTCCTGCCCGAAGCTCGACGGCAGGGGTTTCTACGCTCGGCTTCATCGATTCTGCGCGAACGTTTTGCGTGCCTGCCAGTGCGGGAAGCAGCAAAGACAAGCTAAGTACGGGGGCAAGCCATTTTTTCATCTTCATGGTACATTCACTCTCCTCGTATGTGTTGTTTTGCTTTCTTACTAAGGCTCACGCTGAGGAGGAAGAATTGGATCACCTTTTTCGAAAAAAGTTTTTTGAAGCTCAATTCGCGTATTGAGCGAGGCCGTTAGCAGGAAGGGAAATAAGAGAGCGATTAATACGTTGGAGGCTATTCCAGCCTTTTTACAGCCTAGCCAAAAAAAGACTTCTCCCCGCTGTCTATGACAGACCTTAGGGAGAAGCCGCTATGCTTAAGGGCGAAGCGCTTCTTCCGCCCATTCCATATAATACGAATTGCCGTTGCGGGTGTCGTATTGCTGCGCAGACGACAAAGCGAGCTGGGCAAAGTGATCAGCCAGGCTTTCAAGGCTAGTATCCTCTTCCGTTCCAATGAAGGAGACAGGCAGCCGCGGCCGATATTTCGAGCCGCTTGCCGCAAGCTTCTGAAGCAGCTGCGCGCTGTAAAGATGAAAGACCATTTTGTGAAACGGATCCTCATGATCATAGGCCATCGCCAAGTGATGCTCGAATAAGTCGATGCCCTTCTTAAGATCCGTTGACGATAGAAAAGCGATATGCCTGCCGATCGTCTCAATGAAGTCCCGTTTGCCCTTGATCAATCGATAGCCCCTGACGTGCGCCTTGCGCGCTTCCTGCTCGGATTGTTGATGAAGCATCGGAAGGAGCAGATAGGCGAGCGTAATATGCGGTACCTCCGCACAGCTCATGTCGCCGGACAGGATCGGCTTCGCGGCTTCAAGCGCCTTCTCATGCTCGCCGAGCAGGGAATAGAGCTGCACGATCTGGTTTTGCTCACATGCCTCGCAATCGCTCATGTGATCGCGGTCGGCCTTCTGGAATTGCTCCATGTAGCTTTGTGCTTTTTCCATATGGCCTAGGTCCATGGCGGTGCGGAAGCGATAATATAAATAAGTGCGGTCATCGTAGCCATGCTCCTTATACCGCTTGCCCAGATCATCGACAAGCTCTTCGATCTTATGAAGCGGGATTTCCGGGAAATGCGAAATTTGCCCGACAATCCATTTGTAGGACCACATGAGATTAAAGCTTGCGAACGCTTCGGGATTACGGTCATATTGGCCGAGCTGCCAGGAGAACGCGATAAGCGCTTTGAGCGGGTAGCCGTGGAAAATAGCCGTTTGAACGATCTCGCCCCTAGCCTCATAGCCCTGCTCGATATTCCCTTCGGCATCGGCGTAACGCGCCGCTGCTTCCAAAACCTCCAGCTTTGCTAGGCCATCGGGCAAATCGTAAGCCTCGTCCATCAATGTTTCGAAATCATAGTTCATATGGATGTCCCTCCATTCCCCGCATTCGCGGACAAGCCCCAGTCAATAAATCGTACGATGCCTTGATTCAGAACGGCCAGCTCTTGCCGGCTCATCGGGTAATGCCCCATCATCAGCGCGTTTGTATACAGCATCTCAACCGCGGCCGGCAGCATTTCTTTGCTGCTTGCGGCGAATAGGCGACTGATCAGCGGGTTGTTTAGGTTGAAATATAAGGTTGAATAGGCTGATTCGCCGAAGCTGGCGCCTAGATTGCCCAGCACGGACGAAAGCAGATCGGTGCTCGATTCCTTGGCTTTCTCCAAAGAACGGAGCGCGGATGACTCCTTCGATAGCGTGTAAAGCGCCGGAAGCTCAGCCGGCTTGAACCGTTTCAGCTGAATATGGCAGCGGAACCGCTGCAGCGTGATATCGGCGATCCGGATCATATCGTAATAGCTGTTCTTTTCCTCCATCGTTAGATCGGTAAAGGACAGGGAAACATCCTCGGGCATCAGCCGCTCCAGCTCTAGCTCGGGGTTCAAATAAGAAATTCCGTCTAGAAGCTGATGATTGTAAATATATCCGCCGTTCAGCACGAGCAGCGATTGCGCAGCCGCCACATGCGTGATTTGCCGGTATTCATCCACGGTAGCGGTATAGTATATCTTTTGCTTCTCATTGATCAGCTCGCCAAGCGTACGCTCTCCGTAGGTGCTCTCGAACGTAAGCCACTTGTAAATGGTATTCAGGAATGCGGCATCCTCCGCAGCCAGCGCCTTCATAGGCAGAGCGTGCAGGGCAATGATGCGTTGAAGGCGTTCCGGCTCATGGCTCCCGATGCGGACCAGCTCGTCCCGGATGGCTTCGCCCAGCTCATCGCGTACGGACTGCAGCCGGTCATCCTCATAGAAATGCTCACGCGAGGCGGTTGGCTGCAGCTCATCCGTCCAGATCAGGCATTTGACGAAAAAAGCCCATTCCGGCAAAATATTTTCCGCTTTGTCCGATACCAGCATCTGTTTCAAATAAACCTTGTGCGAGCGCCTAGCGTTTAGATTGACGCTATGCGGCAAAATATAGGCAATGCCGCCGGTACGTCCGTTCGCTGTGCGCAGCGGAATGAAATCCTCGAAGGGCTCGGCGAGCAGCCGGCTTCCAAATTCGAGCACCTCTCGGCGTTTGCCGCGGGCAAGCTCAGGCTCGACGAACCAGGCAGGCTGCGCAGCGTTGATGGCCTTCTGTTGACCGCCTGCGACCAGCGTGACCGGATACGGCAGCAAGGCGCCGTAATAGAAGAGCAGCTCTTCTACGGCAGCGGGCTCGAAATAATCAGCGCTATCGCTTTTACAGCGCAGGTACACTTTCGTACCGATTGCGAGCTGCGTGTCGAGCTTGCGGATCGTATAGGTGCCGTCCGGTTTGCCGCGCCATTCCATGGAAGGGCCGCCTTTGGCCGACTGGGTCAGTACGACAATCTCTTCGCTGACCATAAAGCAGGATAAGAGGCCGATGCCAAAGCGGCCGATGAAGGAGGTTTCGTTGGCGAGAAAATCATTGCCGACCTTCGAGGAATGGCCGATCATCGCCAGAAATTGATGGATATCCTCTTCGGTCAATCCAATGCCCGTATCCTCCACGGTCATCGTGACATGCTCGCCGCTTCCGGCGATTTCAACGGACACCTTTCCTTTGTAGGAAGGGTCCAAGCTGCTTCGTGCCGTAATGGCGTCGGTCGCATTCTGCAGCAGCTCCCGCAAAAACACCTTTGGACTGCTATATAAGTGATTGGATAATATATTAATCATTCCGCTTAAATTAACCTGAAACCGATATTCCTGTTGTTCGCTCATCAGACACTCTCCCTTAAGTAAGTAGTAACCAAATTACACGAATGCTGGTAGGTATCTGCCTTAGTTTACTATTCTTTTGTGTTTTATTTCCAATATTGGCCCAATAATAAGACGAAGGGCTTAATGTCATATGAGCCATAAGTCCTTATGAATAAGTCTTATTTAGCAGGCTGAGAGCGATAAGAAAAGGTTTATGGATCAAAAGGACAGCTAGTATGCTATGCTTGAGGTTACGAAAAAACTAATAATGTGCGGAAGAGGTATATAGATGAGTGAAATGAAGTTTGCGGATTATGCGTTAAGCGAAGAAATTGTACGAGCGCTCGAGAGTCTTGGCTATGATACGCCTACAGAGGTGCAGCGCGAGGTTATACCGGTCGCACTAGGCAAGCAGGATTTGGTCGTCAAGTCCCAAACGGGCAGCGGCAAAACCGCGGCATACGGCATTCCGTTGTGCGAACTTGTGGATTGGAACGAAAATAAACCGCAGGTGCTTGTGCTGACGCCAACCAGGGAGCTGGCTCTTCAAGTAAATGAAGACATAACGAACATTGGCCGATTCAAGCGGATTAAATCGATGGCCGTTTACGGAAAGGCACCTTTTCACATTCAAAGAGCAGAGCTGAAGCAGCGGACACATATGGTCGTAGGAACGCCTGGCCGCGTGCATGACCATATCGAGCGGGGCACGCTCCCGATTGAGCGCATTCAGTATTTGGTCATCGATGAAGCGGATGAGATGCTGAATATGGGCTTTATCGAGCAGGTGCAAGCGATCATAGAGCAGCTGCCGAATGATCGGGTGACGATGCTGTTCTCGGCGACGTTCCCGGCAGACATCGCAAAGCTGTCGCACAAATACATGCATGAGCCTGCCCAGGTTGAGATCAAAGCGGCAGGACTTACAACCGCTACGATCGAGCATTCGGTCATCGAGGTGAAGGAATCGGATAAGTTTGCGATGTTAAAGGATGTCATGATCGTCGAAAATCCGGATAGCTGCATTATTTTTTGCCGCACGCAGGAGAACGTTGATCAAGTATTCCGGCAGATGGCTGAGCTTGATTACCCGTGTGACCGCATTCACGGCGGCATGGAGCAGGATGAGCGCTTCGAGGTTATGAACGCGTTCCGCAGAGGACAATTCCGCTATTTGATCGCAACCGATGTGGCCGCGAGAGGCATCGATATTACGAATATTACGCATGTCATCAACTTTGATATTCCGCTTGAGAAGGAGAGCTACGTTCACCGGACAGGAAGAACGGGACGGGCTGGCAAGACGGGCAAAGCCATCACCTTCGCTGCATCCAAGGATGCAAGGCGCCTTGCCGAAATCGAGAGCTATATCGGGTTCGCTATTCAAAAAGCAAAGGCGCCGTCCGAGGAAGCCGTCGATCTTCGCAGGGAAGCCTTTGAAGAGAAGCTCAATATCGGACCTGAGCTGAAGAAGGACAAGCGGGAGCAGCTGAACAAGCAGATTATGAAGCTGAATTTCAACGGCGGCAAGAAAAAGAAGCTGCGTGCGGTGGATTTCGTAGGAACGATCGCGAAGATTGAGGGCGTTTCCGCCGATGATATCGGGATTATTACGATTCTGGACAATGTAACGGACGTGGAGATTCTAAACGGCAAAGGATCTCTCGTGCTGGAGGTCATGAGAAACACGACGGTCAAAGGCAAGCAGCTGAAGGTTCGCAGAGGCAACAAGTCCTAGCGAAGAGTAAGCTGTAAGGTTGCCAGCTTGCGGAGCGCAACACGGCTAAAAGCAAATTAAAGTTCAGGAGAATCGAATGGAAAGCTTCGTATACCAGGTTGTTATGCTGGCGTTGGCGGCAGCGATGCTGCTTGCCTTGCTGTCCATCGTGTTCGTTAGCTGGCGCAATGGCATATCGCCGATGCCTTCCTCGGCCGTGGTGCGGCGAGAGGTTTTGCTATTGCTGAGAAGCCTGCCCGGGCAGGGCGTTATGGTTGATGCCGGGTCCGGCTGGGGAACGCTGGCGCTTCAGCTCGGAAGAAGCTTCAGGGGCTGGCGAATTATCGGTATCGAAAATTCAGTTATCCCCATGTGGATATCTTTTTGGCTAGCAAAGCTTGAGAATCGGACGAATGTATCGTTTAAAAAGCAGGATTTATACACATATTCCTACAAGGATGTGGATAGGGTTGTGTGTTACTTGTATCCGGGTGCGATGCGGCGGCTGGATACGATTTTTGGCGAGCAGCTAAAACCAGGCGCGTATGTCATCAGCATTTGCTTCGCGATTCCGAATCGGAAGCCGGAGCGGATCATTCTATGCAAGGACTTGTACCGCACGAAGATATATCTTTACAAGTATAAGGACACATAAGGAAGCGGGTCGATTGCATGGAGACGGGCCTGAAGTCGCTTTTTGGCGATATAGATATATATTTGTTTGACCAGCTGTTGAAAGGGCGATTAACGAAGGATATGCGCATACTCGATGCTGGCTGCGGCTCGGGGCGCAATCTCGTGTATTTGCTTCGAAACGGCTATTCGGTGATGGCAGTTGATCGTTCGGAGGCGGCAATTGCCGATGTTCAAAGGCTGGGAGCGGCAAGCTCAACGAATTGGTCGGAGCAACAAGCACGCGTGGAGGCAGTCGAGCGGCTAAGTTTCGAGGATGATAGCTTTGACTTCATTATTAGCAGCGCGGTGCTGCATTTCGCGAGCAATGACGTCCATTTCGATCAAATGTGGGATGAGCTTTGGCGTGTGCTTGCGCCCGGAGGCAGGCTGTTCGCACGATTGGCCTCCTCGATTGGGATGGAGTCCAGCATGCAGCCCCTTGGAGACGGACAATACCTGCTTCCTGACGGAAGCAGGCGTTATCTTGTGAATGAGGAGCGAGTGGATGGGCTTATGGAGAGAACAGGCGGACTGCTGTATGAGCCGCTCAAAAACGTCATCGTTGCGGGCAAGCGCTGCATGACGACCTTATGCGTCCAAAAGCCGCAGCCGCAACTAGCGCAGCTCTAAAGCTGCAGCCACCAAATGCCCGCGCATTCCGGCAGGCGAATAAGCTGCTCCTCCGCTATTCGGTCGGCAAGCTCGTCGCTGAAGAAGAAGCGGGTCAGCTGTTCGGCTTGATCCACGCTGTCGAATTCGTAATCCATGCGCACCCATCGGGACGAGAAGCCATAATGATGTTCCAGCGCATTGAAATACGGTTTTAGGAAGCGAGGGGGATTCGGCGTTTCGAACCCGGTTCCCATCGTCTCCACTATGATTGCCGTCCCGCCAGGGCGGAGCACCCGCTTGATCTCGCTGATCACTAGCCTGATATCGTCCTCCCAGCCCGGGAGTGTGTCGCTGCCTAGATACCCGATGCTCCAGCCTGACACGACTAAGTCTGCGCTGTCATCCTCCAAAGGCAGGCTTCTGTGGTCAGCCACGCTTGTACTCCAATTCGTATATCCCGCTTGCGACAGCCTCTTCGCTGCTACTTCCAGCATCGCTGCCTGCGCATCAAGCGCGACAATGGACCTCGCTTGACCGGCCAGTACGGCAGCCAGCCTGCCTGAGCCAGCTCCAAGATCGACTACGTCGAGCCCTGCTACGGGCCGAATTTCCTCAATGATTGATTCTAAGCTTGGCTGCTTCGCGATTAACTCGTGGTAGCGCTCTGCTTGCTGCGCGTAGATTGCCCCATGATCTGGCATCGGTAACTCCTCCTTCTATGGTATGTATCGCTCACTTCCCAAGAATAAAGGTATACGTAACGTTAAAGTCAACCTCGGAATGCAGGAATGGAGCTGGAGCAGCTCCGCCTATTTGCTTTTTCAGGCTTGCATGCGATTCACATGTTTACTCAAACCGCTCCAGAACGATTTTCCCAATCATGCTGCCGGTTTCAACGATTTGATGGGCTTCCCGCAGGTTGGCGGCATTTATTGGCGACAGCCGCTTGGCAATGGTTGTACGGAGAACACCGTTATCGATCCGTTCGGCAACCTCGTTCAGCAGCCGGTGCTGCTCATCCATATCTGCCGTTTCGTACATCGCTCTCGTGAACATGAGCTCCCAGACGAAGGTAACGCTTTTGTTTTTGAGCAAGGTCAGGTCGATAGGCGAGCTCATCTCTACAATGGAGCAAATTTTCCCTTGAGGCGCGATCGCTTCGGCCATATTGGCCCAATGCTGCTCCGTCCGGTTAAGGCAGAAAATATAGTCGACGGATGTAAAGCCGAGCGTCTGCAGCTGGGGCAGGAAAGCGCAATGGTGGTTAATCGTATGGTGGGCGCCAAATGAACGTGCCCATTGCGCTGAATCAGGCCTTGAAGCGGTTCCGATTACGGTCAACCCAGCTTCGTTAGCGAGCTGAGTGGCAATAGACCCGACTCCGCCGGCAGCGCCTATTATCATAATAGACTTGCCTTCGTTACGTTCACGATTATGTGAGATGCCGAGACGGTCGAATAATCCTTCCCAAGCGGTGATGGCAGTAAGCGGCAAAGCTGCTGCTTGCGCAAAATCAAGCGTTTTTGGTTTATGGCCGGCAATGCGCTCATCGACAAGGTGGAACTCGCTGTTGCCGCCAGCACGCGTTATGCTGCCTGCGTAGTAAACTTCGTCCCCCGGCTTAAAAAGGGACACATTGGGGCCTACCGTTTCGACGATGCCTGCGACATCCCAGCCAAGCACGCGCGGAGCGGCTTCCGTTTTTCCTTTGGGTGAACGGACTTTCACATCTACGGGATTAACGGAAATCGCTTTAACCTTAACGAGCAGGTCACGTCCCGTAGGAATAGGTTTTTCGATGCGCAAATCGATGAGGCTTTCAACGTCCCCGATGGGCAAATAACGGTGTAATCCAATTGCTTTCATAGTGGTCATAGGAATCATTCCTCTCTTTTATGCTAGCCATATCCCTAGTATAGGTGTTAACCTGCAGATACGTAAGTACGCACATTCATGTAATGTAGTATCAAATTATATACTGTAAAAGAGGGGACGAGGCGAGATGAGAGACCGGATAAGCGGGTTTGGCGATTGCCCCACAGGCGAAGGCTGCCCCGTTGAATTCACGCTGGACGTGATCGGCGGCAAGTGGAAAGGCGTCATTTTGTACCACCTGATCGATGGAACGAAAAGATTCAATGAGTTTTGCAAAATTTGCCCTAATATTACGCAGCGTATGCTGACCCTGCAGCTTAGAGAGCTGGAGAATGACGGAATTGTTCATCGCGAGGTCTATCATCAGGTACCGCCCAAGGTCGAGTATTCGCTGACGGCATTTGGGGAAACGTTAAAGCCGATTATATTGCAAATGAAGGAGTGGGGAGATACCTACAAGGACAGCCTGCTGGTGCTCTCGAAAAAGAGGCAGACCAAATAATCGGCCAGCAGGTTGTCCAGCACGTTAACAGGATAGGGACTCGTTCACTGCTTCGTTGAGCAGCTATGTTGCATCATTGCGGCATGGCTGTTTTTTTGGTTTTGAAGTCGCATGCGGGCGCCGATTCTAAGCCAAGAAGCTGTTCCTATATGGATGAGACAGCTTCTTTCATGCTCGGCGATGTTCTGCTGAAGCGAAAATACATGATGAATATTGCGGCCCAGCTGCACGCTCATGCCGAATTTACCGTTCACCTTCAATAATTCTCATGAAGCGAGAGGTGCAACCCTTTTTTTGAAAAACGGTATTAAGAGGTATTCATCATCTTGCGGCAGCACGCCGCTTGTTTAAATTCCGTTTAAACAGGCAAGGTAAAGTAAAAAGCGTAGCGGAGAGAAGAGAAATAGAGGAGTGGTAGTTATGAAAGACAAAAAAAGCAACGTTAGGCGGTTTATTGGACTTATCATGGAGACGAACCCTCCGAAAATGATGCTGTCCATAGCGGTTATATTAAGCGTGATCACGACGCTTGTAAGTTTGACGATTCCCTTGTTTACGAAAAACATGGTCAACGGCTTCTCGCTTGGCTCCTTGAGCACGACACAAATCGTCTTGATGGCAACCGCATTTATTGCGCAGGTCGTATCGGGCGGCTTGTCGGTATATTTGCTGCATTACAGCGGCAACAAGATTGTATCGTCCATCCGCGAGCGGCTGTGGAGCAAGATGCTTCGCCTGCCTGTCCCGTATTATGATAACAAAGCCTCGGGCGATACCATTAGCCGTCTAACGAACGATACGGCGCTGCTAAAGGGGCTTATAACCGATCATGTGACCGGCTTTTTCACCGGTATCCTATCCATTATCGGCGCCTTGTCGATCCTTTTTTACATGAACTGGCAAATGACGCTCATCATGCTTACCGTTTTCCCCGTGGCAGCTCTCATTATGGTGCCGATCGGCCGCAAGATGTACACGATCTCGAAGGCGACGCAGGCCGAGAACGCAAAGTTCACTTCGGTTGTGAACCGCGTTGTATCAGAGATTCGTTTGGTAAAGGCATCGGGGTCCGAGCCGGCAGAGTATGAGCAGGGACGCAGCGGCATTCAAAACCTATTCGGCTTCGGCTTGAAGGAAGCGCGCATGCAGGCGCTAATCTCGCCAATGGTCTCGTTTATTATCTTGCTGCTGCTCGTATGCTTGATCGGCTTTGGCGGCGTGCAGGTTTCCTCCGGCGCCATGACAGCCGGAGAGCTGGTCGCATTCATTATGTATTTGTTCCAAATCATGCTGCCGATTACGCAAATTTCACAGTTTTTCACGCAGTTCCAGAAGGCAATGGGCGCAACGGAGAGCATTATTGGTATTATCGAATCGGAAGAGGAAGATCAGGATAGCGGCAAAGCGGTTACGGAAATGAATCAAACGCTTCAGGTCGATCATGTTTCTTTTGCCTATAAGCCAGAGGAGCCGATCCTGCGGGATGTGAGCCTGACGATTGAAGCGGGCAAGGTAACGGCGCTCGTGGGACCGAGCGGCAGCGGCAAGACAACGCTATTCTCCCTGCTGGAGCGGTTCTATGATCCGACCTCGGGGGCGATTCGGCTTGGCGGGAAGGACATTCGGGATGCGTCCCTGCGCTCATGGCGCAGCCAGATCGGGTACGTATCTCAAGAAAGCCCGATTATAGCAGGCACCATTAAGGATAACCTATGCTACGGGCTATCACGGGACGTTACGCAGGAGGAGATCGAGCAGGCAGCGCGAATGGCTTATGCGGACGGTTTTATTGAAGCACTGCCTGGCGGCTACGATACAGAGGTTGGAGAAAGGGGCATCAAGCTGTCAGGCGGCCAGCGTCAACGGATAGCAATAGCTAGAGCGCTGCTTCGCGATCCGCGTATTCTTATGCTTGACGAGGCGACCTCGAATCTGGATAGCAAATCAGAAGAGGTCGTGCAGGATGCGCTCAAAAACCTGATGATCGGCAGGACAACGATTGTTATCGCGCATCGATTGTCGACGGTTGTCGATGCGGATTCGATCGTGTTCCTAGAGAAGGGCGCCATTACCGGCGTCGGAACGCATGAGCAGCTTTATGCGAGCCACGCGATGTACCGCGAATTCGCGAACGGCCAGCTGCGCATGAACAAAACGGCTTCCTAAGTGAGAAATGAGGGATTAAGATGGGGTATTTGCTCGTAGTAGACGATGATCCGCACATACGGGAGCTTATTCATGTCATTCTTCAGAAGGAAGGACTGCTCGTGCAGGAAGCTCCGGACGGGCAAGCAGCGCTTGCTCAGATGGAGCAAGCGCCCGCGGATATGGTCATTCTGGATATTATGATGCCGAATATGGACGGCTGGGAGCTGTGCAAGGAGCTGCGCAAGCAGTATGACGTTCCGCTGCTTATGCTTACGGCCAAAGGAGAGATGGGCGATAAGGTAAAAGGCTTTAATCTGGGGACCGACGACTACTTGGTAAAGCCGTTTGATCCGGCGGAGCTGACGGTCCGGGTTAAGGCGCTTCTGAAGCGCTACCGGATTGCGGTTTCGCAGCAGGTGTCTGTGGCGGAGCTGATGCTGGACCGGCAAACTTATGAGGTAAGGATTGGCGCTGACTTCTTCACGCTCCCTCCGAAGGAATTTGAGCTGCTGTTCATGCTGGTCAGCCATCTGGGCAGAACGTTGACGCGCAACCAGCTTATAGAGGGCATTTGGGGATATGACTTTGACGGCAATGAGCGTACGCTTGACGTTCATATCAACCGTCTAAGGGAACGTTTTGTATCATGGGACATCTCCATTAAGATCAGCACGATCCGCGGCTTAGGCTACCGGCTGGAGGCTCTGAAATGAAGCGGCGCCATTCCATAGCCGGCATGGTGCTTCGCTTCGCGGGAGCCATCACCATGCTGTTTGTGTTCAGCGGCTTAGCGTTCTCGCTTGCGTATTGGCTGACGAGATGGTTTTACTCGCATCATGAAGTCGCTTTGCCCGAATATCTTCTTCAGCTCGTTAACTGGGCGCTTGGCATCCTTATTCTCATACTGCTGGCGGGTACCGTGAACTTGGTGACGGTGCCGAAGCAAAGGAAAGTCTGGATTGAAATGATGGATGCGCTCAAGCTGATGGCAAAGGGCAATTTCAATATTATGCTCGACCGCGACAAGAAATACCATGGGCAGATCGGCGAGTTCGTGCAATCCATCAATGACATGGCGCATGAGCTGAAGCAGGTGGAGCTGCTTCGGCAAGAATTCATTTCGAACGTATCCCATGAGATTCAATCCCCCTTGACTTCGATTCGGGGCTTTGCCAGCACGCTGCAGCGGGAAGGGCTTAGCCCGGAGGAGCAGCGGCATTATTTGTCCATTATTGAGAAGGAAACGACGAGGCTCTCCAAGATAAGCGATAACTTGCTTAAGCTGACTACGCTTGAGTCGGAGCAGCAGCAGCTCGATCCAAAGCTTTACCGCCTGGACACGCAGCTTGAAAACATTGTGCTCGCTTGCGAACCGCAGTGGCTGGAGAAGGAGCTTGAGCTGGAGCTTGAGCTGGAAGAAACGACGATCGAAGCGAACGAAGAAATGATGAGCCAGGTGTTTGTGAACCTGATCCATAATGCCATAAAATTCACGCCGGTTGGCGGGAGCATTAAGATCGTAATCCGCCATTCTCCGAGTGATGTTAAAGTTATGGTTGCCGATAGCGGTATCGGCATATCCAAGGAAGACCAGCTGCGGATATTCGAACGCTTCTATAAAGGGGATAAGCAGCGGACGAGAACGGCAGACGGAAGCGGGCTAGGCTTATCGATTGTCCAAAAAATCGTCGAGCTTCATCACGGGGCAATCAAGGTGGATAGTCAGTTGAATCAGGGCTCCTCCTTTGAGGTGTCGCTTCCTCTTCCATAGCGGGAGAGCCGGCTGTCCGTTACTGCACTCAGAGAAAGCCGATTTTCAATATCCATATTTTAGCCCCCGCTCATTTGTTTCAAAGTACGCGAATAAGGTTAATCTTAGCTATATCGCAAGCAAAGAGAGGGGAAGATAAATATGGGTCTATTATGGACATTAATTGTCGGAGGCGTTATTGGTTGGTTAGGCGGTTTGATCGTAGGTCGCGACGTTCCGGGCGGCATCATCGGTAATATCGTAGCTGGACTTGTCGGAGCTTGGTTAGGTACGCTCTTGCTAGGCGGATGGGGTCCTTCGGTAGGCGGATTCGCGTTGATTCCAGCTATCATTGGAGCGATTGTAGTCGTACTGATTCTAAGCGCGATTATGCGCGGATCAAGAAGAGCGTAAGTACGCTTTTGCCAAAACTTGATAAAACCGTTGTTGAAGTAGTAACGTATACTTCAATAGCGGTTTTTCTGCGTCTATAAAGCTAGAATGGAAGAGGTCGAACAAAATGCTTATAACAATTGGTAGTATTGCCTTATGCGTGGTCATCGTTTATTTGGTTCTGCGGTTTTATCCGGCATTCGGCGCTGGACCGTCCAAGAAGCAGCGTCAGCGGCTCAGCGGGTCGGAGCAGTATGCCAGCAAAAGGTTCGTTAATGCCATACCGACCTCGATGGAGACCTCGACAGGTGAGAAGCTGAAGCTGCTTATCGCGTTCATGAAGGGCAATCCGCACGCGAGGCCCGGCAAGCCGATCGCTACTCTGCAGATGGAAAACGTTTATTCGCCTGAGGCAGGCTCGAAGCCTAAGCTTACCTGGTTCGGGCATTCGGCTGCCATGCTGCAGCTTGACGGTAAAAACCTGTTGCTAGACCCGATGTTCGGTAAAGCGCCTTCCCCATTTCCGTTCATTGGAGCAAAAAGATTCAGCAGCAAGCTGCCGTTTGAGATTGAGCAGCTGCCGATTATCGATGCCGTCCTTATTTCCCACGACCACTATGACCATCTGGATTACGGTTCAATCGTTAAGCTAAAGGACAAAGTGAAACGGTTCATTGTTCCGCTTGGCGTAGCGCAGCACCTCATAAAGTGGGGCGTGAGCCCTTCCATTATCGAGGAGCATGATTGGTGGGACGAGTTTCAATATGATGGGCTGCGGCTTGCCTGCACGCCGGCGCGGCATTTCTCCGGGAGAAGTCTCTCGGATCGCGACGCAACCTTGTGGTGCTCATGGGTCATTCACGGCGAAGCCGCCAAAATCTTTTTTAGCGGTGACAGCGGTTATGGCCCGCATTTCAAAGAAATCGGAAATAAATACGGGCCGTTCGATCTTACATTAATGGAATGCGGACAATATGACATGCGTTGGGCAGACATACATATGATGCCCGAGGAAACCGTACAGGCTCATTTGGACGTGCGGGGAGAGGTGCTGATCCCGATTCACTGGGGTGCTTTCACTCTTGCGCTCCACAGCTGGTCGGACCCTATTGAACGTGCAGTGAAAGCAGCGAAGGCGCGCAGCGCAAGGATAGCGACTCCCCGTATAGGCGAGACGGTCTTTATTCATGGTGCTGCTTACCCCTCTTCGGTGTGGTGGAATTAATATGAGAGAGCCCTTCCGGGTTTCATTGAACTGTGACCCATAGGTAGGGACTTTTTTAAAAGTGTCCTTCCTAGAGGTCACAGTTCGCATGCGGGAGGGCTCTTGCATTTATTGCCGCAGGATAACTGCATTTTTATCATCCCAGCGCCACTGTGTCCTTTCATCACCTAGAAAGAATCCGCCAAGCCAGCTGCCGCAGCCGCTTGGCCTTGCCCAGTCGCTTTTGCAGGCCAACACCGCTTTGCCTCGTTCGGTAAGCATGATATTGGCTTGTAGGAATTGGTCTGGTGAATCATGCAGGCCGGGAATAGGTACATCGTTTTCTATGCATATTAAGGGATCATGGCCTTCCGACAACTGCTTAAGTATGAACCAATACTGCAGGTCGCCTAGCCCGAGCCGGTGATGTTTATTGCTTATTTGTTGAAAGAGCTGCAGGGGAGTATGGCATTTTGCCGCAAGCAGCTCCAGCGTCGTTTGCTCAATAAGGCCAAGACCGTTCCGAACAGACGGATAACGGGCTAAATGAAGCTGGAGCGCATCATGCAGGAACGGCAGCGCCGACGTATCTTCCTTCAGCAGCTCCGCGATAGCCATCGGATGCTCAGCGACGAATGCTTCCCATGCTTTTTTGCCTAATGCTAGCTGTTTACCGCTGATTTCGCTCCAAGTATGGTTGAGCGTGGAGAGCTCAGCCGCGGTCAATTGACCTAAGCCGTGAAATAAAGCAATGCCTGGAAACTGGTCAATGCTTAGCAAATACAGCTTGGTGCTGCCCAAATCCTGCCGCGCGAACCAATGGAGCAAGCAGCTCAGCATCGTCTGGTCATACAGATCATGCTCGAACCAGAGCACAATCTCGCGGTGCTCGCGAAAAGCTGCGAGCCGGCGTTCCTGTGTCTCGGCAGACGATACCCACTCGAGCGGCGGTATGCCAAAGGCCTGCTCCATATAGGCAGCTCTGCGCAGCTTGTTCTCAGCCAGCTCGGGCAGCAGAAAGACGGGACCGAACGTGTACATTTCCCTCCATACAAGTACCTCTCCCTGCACGCCAGCCTCATGGAGCTTGCTGCCAACCGAATCTCCGTTAACAATGTGAATCATCGAACCGCCTCCTTGTAAGTTGATATTCGCCGATCGGGAACGGTTTGGCAACGGGCAAAACAAATCATTTGAAATAAGGTGTTGACAACGCCCCGAAAATATATTATCTTTAATTCAAGATATTTAACTTAAAGACATGCGAAACGCGGAAGGGAGTGAGCATCATGGCAAACGACAATCCGAAACCGAATGTATCATTGGAACTTTTCATTGCTTTGTCGAGAGCGACCCAATGGGTCAACGCGCATGCGGATCGCGACATACGAAGCAACGGCTTGAATCGAACGGAATTCGGCGTGCTGGAGCTGTTATACCATAGAGGACCTCAGCCCTTGCAGCAAATCGGTGAGAAGGTATTGATGAGCAGCGGTAACATTACGTACGTTGTGGATAAGCTGGAGAAGAAGGAATTGGTTCGCCGCAGAGCATCAACCGAAGACCGGCGCCTCATTTATGCGGATTTAACGGATCAGGGCAAGCAATTCGTAGAGAATGTATTTCCCGGACACCAAGCGGTTATCGAACAGGCAGTAGACGGGTTGTCATCGGAAGAGAAACAGCTTGCAAGCAAGCTGCTTAAGAAGCTGGGGAAATTTGCGCAGGAGCATTACAAGTAGCGAGGTTAGCGTACAGCTTGCGGCCTCTTTCTTGATAGAAGCCAAACGGACTCTCGCGGCGGGAAGCTGCCGGCAACCGTTTACGCTTGTCAATTATCTTTAATTAAAGATTCTTTAATTAGTAATAAAAAACAAAAAATGGAGGAATTAAAATGAGTATTGCATTGGGATTGTTAATCGTTCGTCTGGTTGTAGGGTTGTTGTTCGTGGGTCATGGCGCACAGAAGCTGTTTGGGTGGTTCGGAGGCTACGGCCCTAAAGGAACCGGCGGCTGGCTGGAGTCGATTGGCGTTAAACCGGGTGTAGCAATGGCAGTGGTTGCGGGCCTCATGGAAATTGTCGGCGGGCTGCTGTTCGCAGCAGGGCTTCTTACTCCGATTGCCGCAGTATTGATTGTTATGACGATGCTGGTTGCAATCGTTAAGGTACATGGGCAGAATGGATTGTGGGCAACTGCAAACGGCTATGAATATAATCTCGTGCTTTTAGCCATTGCTATAGGTGTTGCATTAACAGGAGCGGGTGAATATTCAATCGACGCACTCATTCGTTAATCTGAGATTTTGTTAGTTACAATACTTTTGGAATTCATATAAAATAAGGAGAGTGTTTAAAATGACAAACAAAACAACAGGTATCCATCATGTCACCGCTTTTGTAAGAAATCCGCAGGTAACGGCTGACTTTTACGCAGGGGTGCTAGGTCTTCGCTTGATTAAAAAAACAATTAACTTTGACGCACCTGAGGTTTACCATCTGTACTTCGGTAATGAAGCGGGAAGCCCGGGCACGATCATAACGTTCTTTCCTTGGGAGAACTCACGCAAAGGAAAAGTCGGCGCTGGACAGGTGGGGTACACGACATATGTGGTGCCTAACGATGCTTTCGATTTCTGGAAAGAGCGCTTCACGAAGCTGAACGTAGCGTTCGCCCAAACATCGAGATTCGGCGAGCAGTACCTGCAGCTTGAGGATCCGGACGGCTTGAAGCTGGAGATTGTGGCTCGTGAACCGGGAGCGCCAAGCAAATGGGCATTCGGCGGAGTACCGGCAGAGAAAGCGATTAAAGGCTTTGGCGGAGCGATCCTGTACAGCGCGGCGCCTGCAGCAACGGCCGAGACGCTTGTTAACGTAATGGGTCTTGAAAAAATTGGCGAAGAAGGCGGGTATGCGCGCTTTCAAGCTTCCGGTGATCTCGGAAACCTTATCGACGTTAACGTGGAAAGCATGGAGCTTGGCCATGGAGGAGCAGGGACCGTCCACCATATTGCTTGGCGGGCAAAAGACGATACGGAGCATGCGCTTTGGAGAAGCCAAGTCGAAGGCAGCGGTTTCCTTCCTACTCCGATTGTTGACCGGCAGTACTTTAACGCCATCTACTTCCGGGAAACCGGCGGCATATTGTTTGAGATTGCGACAGATCCTCCGGGCTTTGCCCGTGACGAGGATGCGGAGCACCTAGGCGAGAAACTGATGCTGCCTGAGTGGTACGAAGGTCGCCGCAAAGATATCGAGCAGCTATTAACGCCTTTTGACATCAGGGTATTGGAGGAGGACAAATGATGAAGCATATATTCAAGCAAGGAACGGATCCGGCGGCACCAGTACTTCTGCTGCTGCACGGCACGGGCGGAACGGAGCGGGATTTACTCCCGCTCGCTGACCGGTTATCCCCAGCCTCATCGGTGCTCAGCGTAAGGGGCAACGTGCTGGAGAACGGCATGCCGCGTTATTTCCGCAGGCTGGCAGAAGGCATCTTTGATTTAGAGGATCTCGTGTTCCGGACCAAAGAGCTGAATGATTTCCTAGATAGTGCGGCAGAGCAATATGGGTTTGACCGCAGCAACCTTGTGGCGATCGGTTATTCCAACGGCGCTAACATTGCAGGCAGCCTCTTGTTCCACTATCAGGGAGCGCTGCGCGGAGCGATTCTGCATCATCCGATGGTACCGATTCGCGATGTAACGCTGCCGGATCTGACAGATGTCCCTTGTTTTATCGGGGCAGGCTCGAATGACCCGCTGTGCACGCCTCAGGAAACCGAGGAGTTGAATGGAATGCTGCAAGGAGCAGGAGCTTCCGTTACGCTCCACTGGGAGCAGTTCGGGCATCAATTGACGAGCTCGGAGGTCGCAGCAGCTGCGGCTTGGTATGCAAATACATTCAAAAGCGAGTAAACCGGATTGCATGCTAGAATAGGAGGGTTTGTCCGTGAAATCGATTGATCCAACAAGCCAAAGCGTACAGGATAATTACAAGCTGCTCATCGGCAGCATCATACCGCGGCCGATTGCTTTCGTAACGACGTTATCAAGCGAGAGCGTGCTGAATGCGGCGCCCTTCAGTTTTTTTAATATCGTTACGGCAAATCCGCCGATGGTAGCGGTATCCGTACAGCGCAAACCGGGCGGTGTCCAGAAGGACACCGCCCGCAATGCCGTTCATGCCGGCGAGTTCGTCGTACATATTGCGCAGGAAGGCTATATTGAAGCGATTAACGTGACTGCGGCGAATGTGCCGCCGGATGAAAGCGAGGTAGCGCTTGCGGGTTTAACCACGGTAGCAAGCGAGTGCATCGCCGTGCCTGGCGTAGCTGAGGCGGGCATACGGATGGAATGCGTGCTGGAGCAGGCGCTGCCGCTTGGCGGAGACGGGCAATCGCCTGCCTGCGACCTATTGATCGGCAGAGTCGTCCGGTTCCATATCGACGAGGCCTTATACGAGAAAGGCCGCATTGATGCCAAGGCTTTGAAGCCGGTAAGCCGGCTTGCCGGAAGCGACTATGCAAAGCTGGGTGAACAGTTTATGATTGAACGACCTCAATAAGGAAAAAGAAAGGAGAGAATAATGGTCATCGCAAGCATTATATTTGTCGCCATCGTTGCAGTAGAGCATGTTTATATTCTTTTGCTAGAGATGTTTTTATGGAATACGCCGCGCGCGCGCAAATCCTTCGGCACGACGAGGGAGTTTGCGGAGAGCACGAAGTCGCTTGCAGCCAACCAAGGATTGTATAACGGCTTTCTGGCAGCGGGGTTGGCATGGGGCCTATTTCATCCGAATGCCGAATTCGGCCAGCAAATTCAGCTCTTTTTCTTAATTTGCGTGCTCGTTGCTGCCGTATACGGCGGTTTGACCGCGAAGAAGTCGATTCTCGTCGTACAAGGCTTGCCCGCGCTTATCGCTCTCCTATTCGTCATACTTGCTTCATAAAATGTTCAAACGCAAAATGCCCGTACCTTGGTGATAATTACCGGTACGGGCTGTTTGCGTTTGGTTTAAAAGGACACTTTTGCGTAAGGAAAATAAAAAGTATTACTAAGTATTATATTGTGATGTAGACCATGCAAGGAAGCCTAGCCCAATGAAAAGGACGAAGGTGCAAACGGCTGCCTATGATAACGGCATTATCGTGGATGGAGTATGCACCGCAATTGACGGGTATTGCGGAAAGCTAACAATATCCTAAAGCATTTCTCTCATTATTCTAATGATATTTTGATAGGATGGGGGTACTATGCAGCACAAATGCCATATCAGCTGTCAAAAAGGAGAATATTAAATGCCCGCCGCTAAGAAAATGGACTCGATATCGAACCTGTCCTTCCGCTTTAAGCTTCCTGCCATGATATGTCTGCTCGTGTGTGTCGTATTATCGGCTACCAGCATGATTTCGTACAAGATCGCTTCGAGCATTACGTTAGACAAGAGCAAGGATGAGATCAAAGCAATTTCCGACAGAATTGGGGAGGGCTTGTTTTCTTCCGTACAGCTCGAGCAGCAGTCGGTTTTTTTATTATCCATTAATTCGGCGCTTACCGACTTAGTGAATCAGCGGAATACGGGCAAGTTGGCGGACGAAGCCTTCTTCTCAGCTGCGAATGAGGTCCATGTGAAGGCGAACCAGACGCTCATATCCAGCATCAAGGGCATGCCAGGCATTGAATCGCTTATGCTGATTGATAAGACCGGCGTGATTATCGCATCCAACAATCCTGAAATTATAACGAAAACAAGATCTGATCGGCAGTACTTCCAAGACAGCCTGCAAGGTAAAACGGTAGTCAGCGAAGCGCTGGTATCCAAAACAAGCGGCAATCAGGTAAACGTATTCTCGTTGCCCGTACTTGATTCCAGCGGCAAGGTGCAGGGCGTATTTATCGCAACGGCCGTTACCTCCTTTTTCGTAGACAAGCTGGCGAACATTCAAATTAACACGGAAGGAAAAGTAATCATTCTG
This sequence comes from Paenibacillus sp. J22R232, assembly GCF_056269165.1. NCBI lineage: Bacteria > Bacillati > Bacillota > Bacilli > Caryophanales > Paenibacillaceae > Paenibacillus > Paenibacillus sp. J22R232. The sequence goes on from NZ_JBWDNK010000004.1 coordinate 167,896, forward strand.
GACCGAGTAGGAACCATCGTCTACCACTCCGGAGACGAGGCGTTGATAGGCAAGCCGATGGAAACGGCAGAGTATGCGGATATTTCGATGCCAAGCACTTCAGGCAAGCTGGCCCAAGGCGAAGTAAAGCTGAAGGACAAGGCTGCCTACTACTCCAAAATCCCTTTATCCGACTGGACCGTCATTGTCGAGGATCCCTATTCGGATGTGAATAAGCCCCTGCAAGCGATGCTAAGGCAGATGATGACCGTAATGTTGATTGCTCTGGTATTATCGATAGCGGTTGGCGTGCTTATATCCCGGCTCGTCACGAAGCCGATCGTACAGCTGACGGGACTTTTCAAAAAGCTGTCCTCCGGTGATCTAACGACTTCGGCGACTGGCAAATACAATGGCGAGTTCAAGGAGCTGGCGGACAGCTTCAACACGATGGCAGGGCGCAACCGGGAATTGATTACGAGCATGAACGGCTCGATCTCTGTGCTTCACGGCAGTACGAGAGAGCTCGACCAAACCTCCGCTCGAACGTCTGCTTCCATTATGGAAACATCGACGACGACGTCGGAGATTGCGAAGGCGATGGAATCGCAGGCGAATGATACGGAATCCATCGTCAATAAGTTTATGGACGTGGGTGACAAAATCGCCAGCGCCACAGCCAAATCGTATACGATTAAAGAAAAGGCTGACGCGATAACCGAGATATTCGAAGCAAACCACGGGGTCATTGAATCTTTGGTTGCAATCAATGTACGGAATGAAGAAGAGGTTCGCAAAATTTCGGATATTACGCGCCAGCTAGCGGAGAGCTCATCCGGCATCGGCCGCATGACCGATGCGATTGCCGAGATTGCCAATCAAACGAAGCTGCTTGCCTTGAATGCTTCGATTGAAGCGGCACGGGCGGGAGAGCACGGCAGGGGCGGGAGAGCACGGCAGGGGCTTCGCCGTGGTGGCGAGCGAGATCCGGAAGCTTGCGGAGCAGACTTCCATACAATCGCAGGACATCAATGCCATCGTAGGCCTGACGATCAACCATGTTGAGCAGAACAACCAAAGCGTTCATGTTATTGAGGGCATTACGGAACAGCATAATGACAGCGTAGGCCAGACGAAACAATCATTCGAGCTCGTATCCGGGCATGTGAAAGATATAATTGAACAGGTTCGGGCGATGGCCGAAGAGCTGTATGAGGTCGAGAATGCGAAGAACGAAGTGCTCGATGCCGCTCAAAACTTGTCGGCTTCGGGCGAGGAAGTATCCGCGTCCGTCGAAGAGGTAACGGCAACGGTGCAGGAGCAGGCGGCTATGGTGCAGCAGCTAGCGGCAATGGTTACGACAATCGACAAGCTGACGCAGGATTTGGCGGTTGCTTCCGCGCAGTTCAAAACGGAATAGTACGAGAAGGCTGCTCCCCGACAAGCGATGCTCTGCGCATCCGGGGGCAGCCTTTTCGATATCTAGCAAGCTCCATGAAGGCTAAGCGCACTGATATGAAATGTTAGGGTAGATGTGGTATGTTAGTAGAAATAGCGTTTAACAGGAGCGGTTCGTCCATGAAGGTGAGTATTTTTGATGTGGCCAAAAAATCAGGTTTGTCGGTCGTGACGGTATCGCGGGTACTCAATAACTCAACCTCGGTTCGGCAGAAGAACAAAGAAAAAGTATTGCAGGCCATGAAGGATTTGAACTACCACCCGAACGCCTCAGCAAGGAGCCTGGCGAGCGGAAGGACAGGCATTATTGGGCTAACGCTGACCACCTTGCATGATACGGTGCTCGATGCAGTCGTGAAGGAAATAAATGATTGCTTAGCCGAGCAGGGTTACTTCTTGGCGTTATCGATTTCACCGGGTGACGAGGATTCCTTTCAACGCTCCATGTTCCAAGAAGACCGTGTAGACGGCGTCATCCTGCTGTCGCCTATGAATGCGGACATTTACGTGATGGAGCTGAAGAAACGAAAGATTCCGTTTGTCATTCTCGATAATCAGCAGCGCAATCCGTCGGTGCCATCCATCGTGGTCAACAATTATAAAGGCGGCTATGATGCTACGAAGCATCTTATAGACTTGGGACATACCGAGATTGCCCATATCAGCGGGCCAGATTCCTACTTAAGCAGCCGCGAACGTGAGCGGGGGTATTTGTTTGCGCTTCAAGAGGCAGGACTGAGGCCGTTCCATATCGAGCAGGGGACATTTGGCATTCCGTCGGGCCATAGCATTGCGATGCGCTGGATTCAATCGGGCCGTTTGCCTACCGCGGTTTTCGCGGCGGATGATTTTATTGCGCTTGGCGTAATGGATGCCTTTAAGAACGAGAGAATCCGTATTCCCGAGGATGTTTCCGTCGTTGGATTCGATGATCAGATCTATGCGGAGGAGTTCCGCCCGACCTTGACTACGATTCGGCAGCCGTTCGAGAAAATTGGACGGCAAGGCGTCGAGATTTTACTGAAGCTAATTAAAGACCCGTCCAAGCGCAATGTAACGATGGAGTTCGATCCCACTTTAATCGTAAGAGAGTCAACGGGAGCGCCCCGTCAATCCCCGGTTCCACTGAGAAAATGAATAGGCGCACGAAAAAGGAGCTAGGCGGCTTAAATGCGCTAGCTCCTTTGATTTTGTTACCCATGGGCAAATGAAGGTACTGGGTGCATTTGAAAGCCCGACCCTGCTTAGGCCTTTGCTTAACCTTTCACCGCTCCGGCAACGACGCCTTTGACGATGTATTTCTGCAAGAAAATAAATACGATAATCGATGGAAGCACGGCCATCACCATGGCTGTCATCGCGTATTGCCAATCGGAAGTATATTGGCCGACGAAGGTGTAAGCGGCAAGCGTCAACGTTTTGGTATCGGGCGAGCCGTTAACCATAAGCAGCGGCAGCAGGAAGTCATTCCAGATCCACATCACGTCGATGATGACGATGGTTGTCGTAACGGATTTCAGCAGCGGGAAAATAACGAGAAAGAACAGCTTGAAGCCGGATGCGCCGTCAATTGTCGCACTCTCGTCGATTTCCTTCGGAATGCCTTTCACGAAGCCGTGATAAATAAAGACGGCAAGCGGTGCGCCAAAGCCCCAATAAAGGATGCCAAGTCCCCAAGTGCTTTCGGACAAATGGAGATCTTTGGCGAGCTGAAGCACGGTAAGCATAATGGACTGGAACGGTATCAGCATCGGCATGATGCACACGATATAGAGCAGTCCGCTCCACCGCGTTTTCGTTCTGGCCAGCTTGTAAGCGGCAATAGAAGAAACGAGGATAATTCCCGCAAGCCCGACGGTCGTAATGACAAAATTGTTTAGAAAGAGCTTCGGATAATTGATGAACGACCATACATACGAGTAGTTCTCGAATACGAGCTGCTTCGGAAGGGCGACGACATCGGTCATGACCTCGCCGAAGCTCTTGAACGAGTTGTTAATGGCTAAGAACAACGGATATAGAAATACGAGCGAGAGGAGCACCATGACGATCTCAAGGACAATGCGGCCTGCTCTGCCTTTACTTTGCGTTTTCATCAGGCTTCAACCTCCCTGCGTTTGAAGAGCGTCAATTGAATGATCGTTACGAATAGGACAGCGACGAACAGAATAAGCGCTTTTGCCGTACCGTAGCCGTAAAGATTGTTTTGGAACGTATCGCGGTAAATGTCATAGGCGATGCTGTAAGTCGTACCGCCAGGCCCGCCGCCCGTGAGCGAGAGGATGACGTCGAATACTTTGATGGAATTCGTCAGCGCCATAAAGACGGATATCGTGATGGAAGGCGCAAGCAGCGGAAGCGTAATGCTGAAGAAGCGTCTCACCGGGCCGGCTCCGTCAACGGTTGCGGCTTCCTTCAAATCGTCAGGCACCGACTGCAGGCCCGCGATGTAAATGACAAGATAGAAGCCGATGGATTGCCAGATGGATACGAGCAGTATGGATACGAAGGCTAGCTTAGGCTCGCCGAGCCAGCTGAGATCGAAGATGCCCCAGCCTGTGCTTTGCCCAAGTGATTCGAAGCCTTGCATGAAAATGAATTTCCAGATGAAGCCAACGATCACAAGGCTTAGTATATACGGGATAAAGAAAGCAGCCCGCAGCCAAGAGGTCGTCTTAAGCTTCATATCCAGAACAACTGCCAGAAGAATGGCCAGTATGTTCACGATAACGATATATAGCACGGCATATTTAATCGTAAACCATGCGGAGTTCGCAAAGTTCGTGTCGCCCATGAAAATTTGCTTGAAGTTGTCGAGCCCAACGAATTTCGGATGCTTGGAAATCCCGTTCCACTTCGTCATGGAATAACGGATCGTCATCGCGAACGGAATGTAAAAAGCGACCGCGATACAAATTAATACAGGCAAGGTGAAGATGCCGAATTCGAGCTTCTCGCTCCATTTTCTACCTAATGATTTGAACATCGCCATACCTCATCTCTTTATGGTTCATCTAAATTTATATTTCAAAAAATCGGGATTAGCTATATTGTGTATTATAAAACAGCCATCCGCCCTGCAAAAATGGATTTAAGAAATCAGTTAGGGGTAAAAAGGTGAACTTCATGCTGTATTAAAAGGTGGTGGATTTTCTTGATGAACAGAGCGTTGCGGGCAATAAGGGAAACCGCCGAACGGGTGACCAGAAGGTTGGTGAACAAGCTTATTTTGCTTTTCACGACCATTATTATACTCGTAGTGGCGTCATTGACTTTTATTTCATATCAGATGTTCCAGAAGGAGTCGGTCACGAACAGCATTGCCAGCACTTCCAATAACCTGCTGCTCGTTAATCAGAACATGGAGGACTATTTGAAGGGAATGGAGCAGCTCTCGCTGCCGCAAATCCGGTTCGATGAAATTACGTATGCGATCATGCACGAATCGGAGGATTATGCCTCGAAAATGTACTTGGAGAACTATTTGCGCCAGCTGTATTATTCGAGAAACGATCTTCAGGCGATCTACCTTTACGTCGTGAACGAAAACAAATATTACTCGATTACGCAGGAAAATTATAATATCGCGGTCCGTACGGGATCCGACCCGAAGATTGCCGAGACACCGTGGTACGAGAAAGCCATGACAAGTCCTTTCAATCGCTCGTACCAATCGTTTGTCCAATCAGAAACCGAAGCAGTGGGCTATCCGATCGAGTTCGGCAACACCTTTATGGCATATCACAGGGTACTTCGGTCGATTGTATCGAGGCAGCCTCAGGCAGTCCTTTCGTTCTATTTCGACGATTCGGTCAGCGAACAGATTCTGAAGGATATCCCTTTTGACGAGGGACAGCATTTGCTTTTTTTAAGTCCGGACAACGAACCGTTCTATACGGATGACGAAGCGTTCTACAGAAGGGCGAAGAACGCCTCCATCACGGAAAAGCTGACAGAAGGAGCGAAAGGCCAGTTGACCTGGTCGGAGGGAAGCCAGAAGTATTTGGTTGTCTACGACATCGGCGAGCAGGAGGGCTGGAGGCTTGTTAAGCCGATTCCATACTCGCAGATTTATGAAGCAGCACGCACGACGCGTAATTTAGGCTTTATAATCGGCTTGCTGTTCCTGCTGCTGTCGATTATTATCGTTATTTATTTCTCCAATGCGATTACAAGGCCGCTTCAGAAGCTCTCTTATCATATGAGCCGCTTCAGCACGGGGGATTTCGATGCAGAGGCAGAGGTGAAAGGGAGAGACGAGATTGCGTATTTGTCCCGTCATTTTAATCTCATGGTGCGGCGGACGAACGATCTGATTAATGAGCGCTACAAAATGAAGCTCGTAGAGAAGAACGCCATATTGAAAGCGCTGGAGGCGGAAATAAATCCGCATTTTCTCTATAACGCGCTGCAGGCCATCTCTACGAAAGCGTTAAAGAATGAGCGTTATGATATCGCCGATATGGTGGATGCATTGGCGCTGACGCTGCGCTATTGCATCAGCGGGAAAGATATCGTGCAGGCGCGGGACGAGCTGAAGCATATCGAGAATTACCTTTCGCTGCAGAAAGCGCGGTTCGGCAGCAGGCTCCAGGTGGCGTATGAGTGGCAGGAAGCGCTGCTGGAGCTGGAGCTGCCGAAGCTCTCGATCCAGACGCTTGTCGAGAATGCCATCAAGCACGCGCTGGAGAAGGTATCAAGTACGATTACGATTGAAATCCGTGCTGCGGTTACGGAGTCGCATGCCGTCATTTCGGTAAGGGACAATGGGCCGGGATTCACGGCGGAGCGGCTGGAGCAGGTTCGGCAATCCTTCCTGCAGGCATGGGAAGATCGCGAGGATGAGAACGAGAGCATTGGGCTCGTGAATTTGAATACTAGATTGAAGCTGCTTTACGGAGACGAGGCAGAGCTGATTATCCATACGGATAAATCAAGCACGGAGCTGGCAATGTTATTACCGCGGGGAGGCGTGAGCCATGTATAGGGTGTTGATTATTGATGATGAAGAGCCGCTTCGCGAAGCGATTCGCATACTAGGCGATTGGAAGGGCTTAGGCGTTGCGGAAGTGCTGGAAGCAACCGACGGGAAGGTCGGACTTGCCATGCTGGCTGAGCATAAGGTCGATCTCGCTATGGTCGACATGAAGATGCCGGAGATGAACGGGATGGAGCTGCTTCAAATCATTGAACGGGATTATCCTGATTTGCTGACGATCGTCATTAGCGGCTATAACGATTTCGAATATACGCGCCAGGCGATCCGCTCCAAGGTTGTTGATTATTTGCTGAAGCCGGTCAACCGGCAGGATCTCAATGCGTCGCTGCGCAAGGCGATCGACGTGCTGGACGCGAAGCGCAAGAAGGACAGCGACTTCATTAATCGTAACATTACGCTGAATATGTCGCTGCCGCGGCTTAAGGAAAGAGTCTATTTATCGATCATCGAGCGCAGCTTCAAAAGCCAAACGAACGAAGCCTTCCTGCCGCTGATCGGTGCAGACGATCCCGGCAACCGCTTTACGGCAGTCGTTGTGCGCGTGCTCAATCTGGAGCAGATCCGCAAAAAACGGTTTCATCACGATACTGACCTGCTGCACTTCGCGGTCGCGAATGTCATAAATGAAATAGCAGGCGATCATTTCGGAGCCTTTAGCTTCGCAAGCCCGAAGCAGGAACGCGAGCTAATCGCGATCCTAACGATGAAGGGTGGCTATCCGGAGGACATCGCCTATCGGTCGGTTCATCAGTTAAATAAAGTCGTCTCTACCCTGAAGGAACTGTTCGGCATCGTGGTTGCCGTTGGGTTTGGCCATTCCACGCCCGATGCGCTGCAGCTGGCTTCCTCTTACGAGGCGGCAAAAGCTGCAATCAACGGCATTGACCTGCTTAAGCTTAACGGGGCAATTGTCATTGCGGCCACGGATAAAGCATTGGCCCCTAAGGAAACGCAGTCTTTGACAAGCCGGATATTGGTCATTCGCGGCGCATTGGAGAGCGGCAACATACATAACGCCAAATCCATCCTGAATGATTACATGAAGAAATGGCGCGCGTCGGATTGGTTCAATATCGGGGAAGCGGACCGGGCGCTGCATGAGTTCGTTATTTTGCTTAATGATATGGCGCTTGAGCTTGGCGCGCCGCAAGCCGAACTGCCGCTTGGCGGGGATCACGCGTTGCGGGATGTGGGCATTAACAGTGATTTTGAGAATTTGGAGCAATTCGAGCAGCTGCTGGCCGATATTTTGGATTATTTCAGCGGTCAAATTAGGAAATCGCTCTTGACGAATCAGCCCTTCGAAGTAGGGGATATTAAAACGTATATCGATAACCATTACTTTGAAGAAATCAAAATTTCGATGTTTTCGGACAAATATTTTCTGAGCAGGGAATACTTGATGAAGCTGTTTAAGCAGCAGTTCGGCTTCGGTATTCACGAGTATGTGCAGAAGGTGCGAATGGACAAGGCGAAGGAGCTGCTCGATGACCCGAATTTGAAAATCCAAGATATTTCCGAAATGCTGGGCTATAAGGATAAAAATTATTTCAGCAAGGCGTTCCGCAACTATTACTCGTTGTCGCCTAGCGAGTATCGGGCATCAAGCGGGAGTAGCTAAAAAGTGAACAGCGGTCAGCATGACACTTTTTTACCCTTAACTATTCACTTATGTGCATTCTTATCCGATTTCTTTTTCTTTAGAATAGGCATCGTAGACCACAACCAACGAAGGAAATGGGGGCATTTCAATGTTCAAAAGATTTCTGGCACTATCCGTCAGCCTCGTGCTGATTATCGGAATACTGGCTGCTTGCGGCAGCGACAAGAACAATTCGGCAGGCAACAACGAGGGCACGAATACCGGAGGAAATACGGAAGCCTCGGATAAGCCAGTGACGATCAATATGTTTACGGCCTCTCCCGAATACACGGACGCATTTAACGCATACATCGCAGAATACAAAAAAGTAAAACCGAACGTTACGATTAATCTCGAAATTATGCAAGCCGACTATAACACCGTATTGAAATCGAAGATTGCTGCGGGAAGCACGCCGGACGTGTTCCAAACGACTGCGGGCGGCGATATCGATACGTTCGCCGAATATAGCGCAGACCTTACAAACGAGCCGCTTGCGGCTGCAATGACGGATTCCGTCAAAATCAACATGAGCTCCAAAGACGGTAAAGTGCTTGGTTTCCCTGTCAAAGGAAACTTGATGAACATGGTTTACAACAAGAAGCTGCTAGCTGAAGCAGGCATCACAGAAGTGCCAAAAACAACCTCCCAAATGGAGGATGCAATCGCGAAGCTTGAAGCAAAAGGCATTACTCCTTTCGCCAATGCTTATAAAGAGTGGTGGGTATGGAAGCATATCTTCCAAAACTTCGTGAATGCGGCTGCTGAGGATGCAGGCATTACGCCGAAGGAATTGGTAGCTAAATTTATTGCAGGCGAAACGACTTTCAACGAGTACCCCGTACTAAAAGACAACTTCTTCAGCTTCATCGACACGACGGTCAAGCATGGTACGAGCAAGCCGCTTGAGCGTGACAGCAACGCAGAGGTAAGTGACTTTGCTTCCGGCAAAGCAGCATTCATGACCGGTAAAGGCGCTTGGGACGAGGAAGCGATTAAAAAAATTACGCCAGATTTCGAACTTGGTATCGTAGGTTACCCGGTAAGCGAAAAAGCAGAGCAGAACTTGCTTGTGACAGGCGCTGACCAAGCGCTTCGCATCAACAAAGACTCCAAAGTGGTTAATGAAACGATTGCTTTCTTCAACTGGCTGTACACTTCCGATTACGGTAAGAACTGGTTCTCCACTGTAGCGAAGGTTATTCCTCCAATCAAGGATGCTCCGCTTCCTGAATTGGATATGCCGAAGCAAATGGAAGAGATTCTAAAAACGGAAAAATCCGGCGACTTGTCGGTTAACTACTCTCTAGATACGTTCCACCAAAAGTTTGGTGAGTTGATGCAAGGCTATATCGGCGGCAGCAAAACGAAGGACCAAGCCATTGACGAAATCCAAAAGGCTTGGGTGCAATTCGGCTCCGCAGAATAAGTCTCGCGAATAAGCATGACCTTAACTCAGCACTTTTACAGTGCTGGGTTAAGTTGTTTTATGGGGACTAAATCAAACAGCTAAGGACGTGGGCATGGGATGAGCAAGCAAATTGAAATCGCGGAAAACGGATTGTACCTGCAGTTTGAAATTACGGACAGCGGGGATGTGCTGTTCCTTCATTTCGGCCCAAGACCGCTGGGCAACGGGACGATTCAAACGAATCAAAAGCAGGGATTCCGCTTGATGGAGCTGCAGCTGACAGGGGAGGACCGTGACGAGTATCACGGACGCACGCATCGTGCTTCTTATCCAGGCCTGCGGATGGTCTATGATGCGCATACGGATACGCGCAACGAAGCGGGGCGAAAGCTGGAGCTCGTCTTGCGGGATGAAGTGACGGGCCTTAAGGCCGTTCAGCACTTTCAATTCTACGATGGCGTACAGACCGTTCGCTGCTGGACTGTCCTTAAGAACGATGGCACGGCCGATGCTGAAGTGGAATACGTGTCATCCTTCGCCTTGACGGGCTTGGACAAAGAAGGACAGCTGGACCGCGATGATAAAATGAGGCTGCACATCGCCCATAATGGCTGGCAAAGCGAGCTGCAATGGCGCTCGTACAAGCTGCCTGAGCTAGGCATGTCCCATATGAAGGATCGCGGTTCGAAGCGTGTTTCCTGCAGCAATACCGGCTCATGGTCAGCAGCCGAGCATATTCCGATGGCTGTCCTGCAGAATGAAGAAGCGGGATCTAGCTTGTTCTGGCAGATTGAGCATAACGGCTCATGGCATTGGGAAATCATTGAACAGTCCGATTTGCTGACCGTACTCATTAGCGGTCCGACCGAGCATGACAACCATTGGTGGCTTAAGCTTGCGCCAGGCGCGGAGTTCGTGTCTATCCCTCTGGCAATCGGGGCGGTTGTTGGCGGATTCGAAGATTCGATTGATCAGCTAACGGCTTATCGCCGCCTTATTCGGAGACCAAATGAGGACAATCGGCTGCTTCGCGTGATCTTTAACGATTACATGAACTGCTTATGGGGAGATCCTACGACAGCTAAGCTGCTGCCGCTAATTGACGCCGCAGCGGAAGTAGGCTGTGAATACTTCTGTATCGATGCGGGCTGGTATGCGCCAGGCGAATGGTGGGACGGCGTAGGCGAGTGGCTTCCGTCGGAAGAACGCTTCCCGGAAGGCATTAAGTATGTGCTCGATTATATCCGGGAAAAAGGGCTGATCCCCGGCTTGTGGCTGGAGCTTGAGGTCATGGGCATCAATAGTCCGAAGCTTGCGGAAACCGATGACAGCTGGTTTTTCATGCGGCATGGCAAACGCGTCAAGGACCGCAGCCGCTATCAGCTCGATTACCGCAACCCGAAGGTAATCGCCCATGCGGATGAGGTGATTCGCCGTTTGGTCGAGGATTATGGGGTTGGCTATATTAAGATGGATTACAATATTAACGCCGGGATCGGAACGGAAACCGATGCTGATAGCTATGGAGACGGGCTTCTCCAGCACAACCGCGCTTATCTGGCATGGCTGGACAAGACGTTTGCAAAATATCCGAGCCTAGTCATCGAGAACTGTTCGAGCGGCGGCATGCGGATGGATTATGCGATGCTCAGCCGACATAGCATTCAATCGACGAGCGACCAAGAGGATTATGTGAAGTACGCGGCAATCGCAGCAAGCTCGCCTGCGGTACTCACGCCGGAGCAGTCGGCTATTTGGTCCTATCCGCTGAGAGAGGGCGATGACGAAGAGGTTATTTTCAATATGGTCAACGCGCTGCTGCTGCGCGTTCATCAGAGCGGCCATCTGGCGGAGCTTAGTCCCCGTCGCAGAGAGCTGGTCAAGGAAGCACTCGATTATTACAAAGCCATCCGCAGCGACATTCCAGCGGCACGGCCATTCTGGCCGCTTGGCCTGCCGACGCAGCAGGATGATTGGGTGAGCTACGGTCTACGGCATGAGGATCGCATTTACTTGGCCGTATGGCGCATTAAAGGAAGCACAGGCACAGCGAAGCTTCCGCTTCCGAGATGGAAGGGGCAGCAGCTTCAAGCGAAATGCGCGTATCCTGCTCAGTCCCATGGTTCTGAATGGGTTTGGCATGAAGACGAAGGCGTGCTGGAAGTCACTCTGCAGGAAGAGAAAACGGCTAGGCTGTTCGAGCTGCGTGTCATGTAGCTAGCTGCTTCAGTGGAGGCCGAAACCGAAACCGAAACCGAAGTGACAGATAGTTTATAGTGCTTTAACTAAAATAGCGTGCAGCGAGAGAAGCTTGTTCTCCGCTGCACGCTATTTTAGCATACCCCGTACTTTCTAACGATGCAGTGCTTTGGCTACCATATCCGCATAGAAGGAAGCACCGTGCTTCTTCAGGTGGACGCCGTCCGTGGAGAAGAAATCCTTTTTCCCCTTGCTTGCCGAATACCAATCTATAATGGTCACATTCTCGTTTGCTTTCGCGGTTTCCGCGAGCATTTTATTTACGGTGTCCTGCCATTTGCGCGGTACTCGCGTGTTGATCATGAAGATCTTGCGCTCCGGTCCGATCGTCTCCAGCAGCGCAGCCATTTGCTTTGTCGTGAAGGAACCGTTGGTACCGAGGGCAATGATGACCGTGTCCGCGAGCTCGTCTCCGCGTTTCAGCTTCTCTAGAATGGCAACGGCCTGCGAGAACTGCCTGCCTACTTTGCCGTCTATGGCGATGCCGGGCAGCAGATTCTCCAGATAAGGACCGGCATCCAGCAGAACGGAGTCTCCGATTGCCGTAATTTCAGCAGCCGGATGGGAAACATCCGGCTTTACTGCAGGTGCGGGCGTTGCCGTAGCGGTGGGGCTCGTTGGTTTGGCAACAGCGGTAACGGGCTTTCCGTCTGCCTTATCCGGCTTGCTTTCTGCATCAGGTACAGCAGGCTTAGGAGGATTCGGCGTTGTTTCAACGGTTACGGCCGGGTGGTTTGCTTCTGATCCGCTATCCGCTTGGACGGCTGCCGATTGGAGATTAACGCTGCTTGCGCAGGAAACGCAGGATACGATCAAGACGATGCCGACGAAGTAGGTCGTTGATTTCCGTAGATGGGGGATCTGGAAGCGCTGCTTAAACGAACGAGACAGCTTCCCGATAGCGCCGTGTCGGATCGGCTCCTCTACAAATCGCCAGGACAGCTCTGCAAGAACAAAGGTGAGTACGACCTGGATGAACGCTCTTGCTATATGAAGCTCTCCTGCCTCGGCAGTCGGCGTTGTCAACACGATAATCGGATAATGATACAAATAAATGCCGTAAGAGCGAACGCCAATCCACGCAAGCGCCTTGCTGCCGATGGCGCTGGCCAGCTTGCTCGCTGGATGCGCCATTGCGGCAACGACTGCAGCTGTTGCAATGGCAAGCAGCACCATGCCGCCGCGATAAAGGAAGGCATCGTATTCCCCAGTGGTAGCGATCATAACCGCGATTACGACCATGCCGGCCGTTCCCACGCAGTCGAGCATAATGCGGCTGCGCTGCGATATTGCCATGGATAGCTTCCAGCTCGGCCAAACGACAGCTAAAGCAGCCCCGATAAGAAGAGCGAAAGCTCTTGTGTCCGTACCGTAATATACCCGGCTTGGATCGATCCCTGGCTGATAGAGCAGCGCCATAGCACCGGCAGACAATGCGGCCGCGGCGAGTGTCCATAATGCGAGCTGGCCGCGTTTGGGTACGAAGCGGATCGCTGCGATTAGCAAAAGCGGCCAGATGAGATAAAACTGCTCCTCGACCGCAAGCGACCATAAATGTCCGAAAGGCGAGGCGGGACCAAAGCTTTCGAAATAAGAAACCTCATGAAAAATGAGCCACCAATTGCTTATATAGAGCAAGGCTGAGCCGATATCTCCTCTTAATGCCAAGAGCCTGCTGGAATCGCTGATGAACAGCCATATGGAAACGAGCGCGATCATGAGAAACATCGCGGGAAGAAGCCGTCTTGCACGGCGAATAAAAAATGTTTTGAGATCGATGGCTTTATTTTGCCCAAGCTGTTTAAGCAAAATATCCGTGATCAGGTAACCAGAGAGGACAAAAAACATGCTCACGCCAAGCAGGCCGCCAGGCACGGCTTTTACATTCAAATGATAGGCAATAACGGCTAGGACGGCGAAGGCGCGCAAGCCATCAAGTCCAGGCATGTACCTGCTGCTGTTGCCAATGGGCTTAGGCATGGCGGATGCCTCCTTCACGAATCAGGATGGGGAGACTTGCAGCAGAGCGAAATAAGCGAAGCGTACGAGACAAGTGCGATAGGAAGGAATTGCGGACGGTAAAAATGATGTTCAGCCCCTCTGGAAGTTAAATCGTTGTATAAGCAATTATAGAAGGTAAGCTCGGGAAATTCGTAACAGAACAGTTACAAATCGGTATCAAACCGGTATCAAATCCGAAATGGCAGCTCTCAAAATAATGCATGGAAACCTAGTATGTTTCTTTTGGCGCAGGGAACGGTAACCATAACGTGACGAACATGAGGAGGAAGGCAACGAATGCGTTTTTTGAGAATGGGAATGGCCGTGTTGATGGCCTTTATTTGGATCGCAGGGGGAGCTGACTATAGCGGGGCAGCCCGAGGGACAGGCCAGCCGATGGCTGCATTCGTCAGGGAAGGCGGATTATGGGTGAAAGCAGGCGAGGAAGAGACGCTGCTGGATAAAGGACCGGCCATTCGGAATCCGAGTTGGTCGTTTGATGGGAAGCGGCTCGCCTATACAAAGGGAGCAGACGAAAAGGAGTTATGGGTGCTGGAGCTTCGTTCCGCTAGAGCAACTCTTGTGCATGCGGAGGGAGGCGGGCGGTTCCAATGGTCGCCTTATGACGGGAAGCTGGCTTATCTTATTAACGGGCAGCTGCAATATGTCGATGCCGAGCAGCCAGGCACGATACTTGGGAAGGGAGATGGCATCGGCAATTTTTCTTGGCTGCCAAGCGGAAAAGGCTTTTTTGCCTCCTCCCGCTCGGAGCTGCTGCCGGATGGGTGGACGCCGATTACTCTTTATGAAATTCCGGTTATGGTATTAGGGCAACCAGCCGAATACGTGACTGTGCATGTGCTGCCGAAACCTTCTGATGATTTTTTTGCCGTCGGGACAAGTGCCTTCAAGTGGTCGGCCGACGGCCGATGGATAGCGTTCCTAGCGACGCCGACCGCTTCGCTATCAGCTGACAGCAACACGCTTTGCGCCATATCGGCGGACGGTGTCGTATTTCGCACGCTGGATGAGATGGTTCATCGCGAGGAATGGTTCCAGTGGTCGGCAAAGGGCGATCAGCTTGCTTTCATTGCGGGAATCGGACGCGAAGCGACCAGCAACAAGCAGTTGAGGGTCATTGCCGTTTCATCTGAGAGAAGCGCTGTCTACACGCCTAAGGGTTTTGTTGATGGGGATTTCACTTGGCAGGATCCAGCTCATATCGTCGTATCAAGAGCTAAGGAGAAGAAGGCAGACGCTATGGAGCCCGCAAGCTCCGTCTACCCGCATTTAGTCAGCATAGAACTGGCAAGCGGCAAGCAGAAGCAGCTAACGAGACCATCGAAAAAGCAAGAGCAGTACGATCCTGAACGTTTGAAAGATGCTCTTGCATGGGTGAATACCGATCAGACAGTAGCAAATGTCATGCTGGCAGATGCCCGCGGCCGCCGTGCCGTTGCATGGATTAAACAAATTGACATCGCTCCATCCTATTATGGACAGTGGGGATGGCCTGAGGTAGTGTCCTATTATGGCCGACATTGAGCGTATCGTAAGCAAGCGGCTGTAACGCGCATAAAAAAGAACCGAGACGCCGAGTCTCGGTTCTTGCTTTAGATTTGGACGAGCAGCAGAATGATGGATGACAAGCACAGGCAGGTACTGATTAAGCATAGGAACATGACCACCTGCTTGTGGTTCAAGCCTGCGCGAAGCAGCCGGTAATGGGCTTGGCTGGCATCTGCTTGATAGATCGCTTTTCCTTGCATCATCCGTTTCACGACGACGAACAAATTGTCGAATATCGGTACGCCCAGCGCGAGAATCGGGATGAATAGCGATATGACCGTAGCTTGCTTGAATGCGCCGTCGAGCGCGATAACGGCTAGGATGAATCCTAGAAAGGTCGCACCGGCATCACCCATGAAGATTTTGGCTGGCGGCTTGTTATACCTTAAATAAGCAATCGTTACGCCGACCAAAATGATAGCCATAATGGCAGAGTTGGATTGGCCCTTTGCGAGCGCAACTACGAATAGGGTCACGGCCGAGATTGCGGATAGCCCGCCTGCCAGCCCGTCCATGCCATCGGAGAAATTAATGACGGTCGTAACGCCGAATATCCACAAGATCGTAAGCAAGAATTGTAAAATGACCGGAAGCATGACGTAATCGCCTGAGAGCGGGTTATAAAAACCGGTAAAGGATATGCCGGAAGCGTACACGAGCACAGCCGCCGATATTTGCACGATGAATTTAGGCAGGGAGGGAAAATCTTTCCCCTTTGTTTTATACCAATCATCCACGGTGCCGATAACCAGGAGCAGCACGCCACCTGCAAAGATAGCGCCGGTCTGGAGCGAGAAGTCTCTGGCGACTAGTAGATACGTAATGAAAAATCCGATAAATATGACGTAGCTTGCGGTCAGCGGAATCGGTTCGCGATGAAGCTTTCGTTCCACGTCCTTGCGGGGCTTGTCCACGAAATCAAAGCGGAAAGCCATTCTGCCAAACGGCGGTATTAAGAAATAAACGATCGCGAAGGAAACGACGAGAGAGAATACGTATAGAATGTTGGTCACCACCGTTAATTAATGAAGGAACAACAGAATTATACAATTCGAGCAGAAGAATGTCGATTGGCGGCGGCGTATGTGAGAAGATCTTAATATATGTCTGGCCCCAGCGCTGTGCGCTGGGGCCAGACATATATTGCGGGATATAAGCAGCGGGTTCTCCGGCTGTTGCAGGCTAAAGCAGGAGATTCTCCAGCGTTTGCCCAGCGGTTTCGTCTCCTGCCGATACGCGAAGCAAGGCTTCCATGTACAGCTGATGGAGATGAAGAATGAGGCCGTTCTGCGTATCGATCGCTTTGACATTGTATACGTCCCCGTTGCCAAGCAGAAGGAGTGAATTATGCTTAAAGTAAACGACGCCTGTGTCGGCGAATAATCCGAATGCACCCAAAGGCAATACGGTATTCAGCTTGGCTGCGAGAAGCAGCAGCTGCTCATAATTTTCGGAGGACACATCCTCGGCTATTGTAACAAAGGCTTGCAGAATACAGATGCCTGCTGCCTCGGCATCCTCCATATTGGGAAGGAAACAAAGCTCCAGCTGGATCTCGCGCGCTTCGTCGCCAATGTCGTCAAATAAGACGATGAGCGAGCGGAAAGGATCTTCGGGCGTAGGCTCGGCCCAGCCAGTCCGGAAACCTTCCGAGCGGTAATCGGCTTCCAGCAGGTGAAGCAGTCGGTTTGGTCCTGTCGTATCCATGGTCATGCACACCTCCAGCATTTACTAAGTATGGAGTTTCTTCGCGATAAGGTCGGCTTTTGGCGTTTTCTTCTTCGGATCTGGCTTGAGACCGATATTGGTAATCAAGGTTACATACTGCGGATCGGATTCTAGCACGCCTTTTTTGTATATCGTGTGAGCGAGATCGGTAATGATCTGGGCGTAGCATTGCGCAACGGAGTTGAATCCGTTCTGCTGAAGCAGTCCGTTGCGAAGCACCGATTTGTCCGGCTTGGCTTTCGGATCAGCCGCTTGAAGCTCAGCCACTTTTTTGTCCACGCCAAGGAAGCGGTCCACGATTTCTTCTTTGCGGGTACGTTTTTTATAGAATTTATAAATAGCCGCAATACCGCCAATTGCTCCCGCAACACCGAGCAGCAGCCATCCGACAGGGGTTGCCGCGCTCGCAAGCAACAGGCCGCCCCCGACGATCATTGCCGCGCCTTTTAGCGCCGTAGCACCGCTTTTTTTGCGATTAATCTCCTGAGTACTGGCCCCAATATTCGCTGCGAGATTCAGGTTGGCATCCTTGCCGGCCGTTTCTTTCTCCAGCTTTTCGAGATTTTTTTTGCGTTTGCCATGCGTATACACGCCGGCTGCCCCGCTTGCCAGGTAGGCCGCTCCGCCAACTACGCCAGCTGCCCCAGCCGCTGCCGTAGCAGCGGTGCTGACAGCAGCGCCCATATATGTCTGTGTGTTGACCACGCTTTGTGCGCCGAAGCGAGTAAGGTCGGCAACGCCTGCAAAGCCTTCTCCTCCGATATTTTGCGCTTTGTCATGCGTGCTCAGAGCTTCGTCATGATTCTGTGTCGCATTGTAGATCTGCATGCCTGAAGTAACCCCGCTGAGCATAGCGGCTGCCGGACCGATATCCGTTACGGCTCCGAGGGCGCCTTCGTGCGCTGCGCCTGTAACAAGGCCCTGAGTCGTGCTTACGCTGGTCGCGGTTGCGCTTGCGGCGCCGACCGAGGCGGCTGCCGCCGTCGTCGCGTATGTCACATAGTCGCGATCGGTGTCGTCGTTGTAGTTTTTCGTATTCTGGCCTTTAACGGTTCGCACGATCTTAGAGAATTTATCCCAGTCGACGCTGCGCCCGGTAAAGCCTGTAATATGCTTCTTTGCCTTGCTCAGCGAGGATGAGCCGGTCCCGCCTGAGCACAGATGCGTGACGATTTTTTGTTCTGTGGTGCTTAACGCTTCAAAGAACGCGAACAAATCCGATTTCTTATCTTTGGCGGCTTCTGCTTTCAGCCAGCTGGCGATCGCCTGCGAGCCTCCGGAAGCTGCGGCTCCGTCGCCCTGGAGCTGCTTGACGCTTGCTTGCGCGGCGCGATTCCCGGCCGTTCGCTGCAATTGCAGGACATTGGAAGGGGCTGCGGCGCTTGGCGCCCGGTCCGAAGTAACGGAGGGCTGGCCTGGCGTCGACTTAATAGATTCACGGGAAGAAGTCGCCTTCTTCTGTAATGGACTGTTAGCCAAGTATTACCCCTCCTAAGATGGAAAGCCTGCCTGTACGAAATGGTGTAACCATGCGTGATCCGAGCTTATGATGTAGTTCTTTTATCTTAGCACGACTTGCCAAATTGTACTATTAAAATGGTGCGAATTACCTTATTTTCGACAATTTTTTTATTGAATTTCAGAAAGCAGCCACGCGTAGGCATTCTCTTCCTTCTGAATGAATAAGGATAAGCGATCCTTTAATAGATAGAACGCATCACGTGAAGAAGGGGGAGACGTGGACATGAAGCTGGATTGTGCCATTATCGGCGGCGGGCCGGCGGGCTTGAACGCCGCGCTGATGCTGGGCAGATCGCGGAGAATGGTCATCGTATTCGACACGAACAAGCCGAGGAACGCAGTTACCCGGGAGTCCCATGGGTTTATTACGCGGGACGGAATCGAGCCGCGGGAGCTGCGCAGGCTCGCGCATCAGGATATCGCGAAGTATCCTTCCGTCACGATCAAGCCGGATAAGGTCACCGGAATTAAACCGAAGGCTGGCGTTTTTGAGGTGACGACGAGCAACGGGGTCATGTACCAAGCCCGTACGGTCATTTTGGCCGCGGGGCTGAAGGAGTCGTTGCCCGATATAGCTGGTTTGCAGCAATTTTACGGAAAAAGCGTGTTTAGCTGCCCATACTGCGATGGCTGGGAGCTTCGAGACCAGCCGCTTATGGTTCTGTCGGAAGGCTCCAATCTCTTTCACTTGGCCAAAATCGTGTATAACTGGAGCAAGGACGTGCTCGTCTGCACGAATGGAGCTAATACATTGAATACGCAGCAGATCGCCATGCTTGGGCAGAGGGGCATTCAGGTGGCTCCTTACAAGATCAAAGCGCTTCAAGGCGAGAACGGGAAGCTGGAGAGTATCCTATTTGAGAATGCTGCGGAGGTGAAGCGTACGGGCGGCTTTGTTACGCCTTCTTGGGACCAAGCCGCCGCATTCGGGGAAGCGCTCGGATGCGCGATGACGCCGTCCGGCGGCTTCGTGACGGACGACTACGGCCGAACGAGCGTCAAAGGCGTATATGCTGCAGGCGATGCCTCTATTATCGTGCCTGCGCAGCTGATCGTGGCGGCGGGAGAGGGCAGCAAGGCAGCGATTGGGGCAAACACCGATCTGACGAATGCTGACTTCGGCGGATAGCAAGTTACTCGGCTCGTTCGGCATTCTATGGGAGATGATCCAGCGTGTGCCCGTCCGGACTTTTTGAACCGATAGCATGAGGCTGAGAATGAGAATATGCAGCGTAATTGTTACACCCGGTCGCTTTATGGGTATTGGATGTGGACCAATTGAAATCAACTGCTCCATGTTTCATATATATTGTGCTAACCGTGGGTAGGGGGAGGGATCTTATGCTGGAGAAGTTGCAAGCCGATGATTGCGTATTAAACCAATTTCCGTTTATGCGGGATGAGTTGCAATACAATTTGATTCATTTGATTACAGCGATCGAGGGGGCGACCGCGCTCAAAACGCCTGACGGACGAATGCTGTTCGCAGGATCGCCAGGCCATAACGCTTGGCTTTGGCTATCGGAGGATGTTACGGACGAACACAGGATTATGCTCATGAAGGAGCTTGTCGGCTATCATCAAGGGACGGATCTGCCTGGCATATGTGGTGCCCCGCCTACGGCAGAGCTTTTCGCTAAGCTGTACTCCGAGATTAATTCATTGAAATACCACGCCTACATGAAGATGCAAACTTATTCTTGCCCAAAGGTGATTAAACCCGTTAAGGTAAAAGGAAAGCTGGTTCAGGCAACAAGGCAGCATGTGGAGCTCGTCGCTGAATTTATGGCAGGCTTCTCCGAGGATGCGTACGGGGCATCCGTCATTCCTGCGAGCCAGCTCCCCGCGGCTGAGGGCATGGTTATGCGAGGCAATTTATATTTCTGGACGGTTGACGAGCTTCCGGTGTCGATGGCCAATATCGCACACCGTTCTCCGCGGCATGGTCGGATCAATACGGTGTACACGCCGCCGGTATTGCGTAAGAACGGGTATGCAAGCGCAGTCGTAGCGGGGCTTTGCTCGATACTGGAGGAAGAGGACCGCGAGCCGATGCTTTATGCGGATACTAAAAACCCGAACGCCAATAAGGTATACAAGAATGTAGGATTTGTAGAGAGCGGCCCTATTGCCGAGATTAGATTCATGTAGAAAAAGTAGCAGCAGAAAGAAGGAAGCTGTCTGAAGATCGATCGTTTGTTAGCTATGACCGTACTGCTGCTAAACCGCCGCCGCATTAGCGCCAAGGAGCTGGCGGACCGCTTCGAGGTGTCTACGAAGACGGTTTACCGTGATATGGATACGTTGAGCCAAGCGGGAATACCCGTGTTCGCTCACCAAGGCACGGCAGGCGGCTTCGAGATTATGGAGCAGTACACCATATCGCGCCAGTATCTCTCATTGGGAGAAATTTCATCGATTATCGCAGCGGTCAAGGGCATCGGTACGGCCCTGGATGATGCCACCTACGCCAGCCTGCAGGAAAAGGTCACAACGCTTCTGCATCAATCGGACAAGCATCAGGAGGGCCATAGACCGGAAAGCTTGGTCTTTGATCTCAATCCCTGGGGATTGGGACCGACTGCGCGGGATAAAGTAAACAAGCTTAGACGGGCGATAGAAGATACGAGGCTGGCGCAGTTCAGCTATATGAATTCCAATAGCTCCGAATCGGAGCGCACGGTTGAGCCTTATGCGTTGATCTTAAAAGGGAACGTGTGGTACTTGCATGCCTATTGCACGCTGCGCGGGCAGTTCCGCGTGTTTCGACTCTCCCGCGTGCAGCAGCTTGTTATGCTTGAGGAACGGTTCGAGCGGCGCGCTGTACCTGCAATGGATAGCTATGCATGGGATTCGGAATGGATTGGCCGTTTGCTCGCACGGGTAACGCTGCTTTTTCAGCCGCAGGTCCGCTACCGCGTAGGAGACTCTTTCCACCCGGATATGGTTGCCACGCTTGAAGATGGGTCTCTGCGAGTCGAGGGAGAGATGACGATAGACGAGTGGTTCTTCGGCATGGTTCTCAGCTATGGCAATCAGGTCAAAGTTGAGCACCCTTCCCATGTCGCGGAGGAGGTCGTTCGCCGGGCTCGCCAAATTGTTGAAAGCTACGAGAACTAAGACAGACAGCTGTCCAGTTTCCCCGACTATACTTGTGAAAGAAACAACGAAATGGGGAAAAACAGATGAATGAACAGCTTGTGGCAAAGCCAGCGATATCGTTAATTGGGGTAGCTGTCCGCACGACCAATGCAGCCGAGGCAGGGCCGGATGGCCAGCTAGCCAAGCTTTGGCAGGGTTATTTCGCAAGCGGTACCGCGCAGAGTGAACGGGTAAGCAACGGGCATATGATCTACGCGCTATATACGGATTACGAGAGTGATGCAAGCGGTGCGTACACGACTCTTATTGGGCATGAGCGCGCTGCTGGACACGCGGATATTCCTGACGGTCTAGAGCACGCTGAGGTTCCGGAATCGAGATATAAGGTATTCAGGACGAAAAAAGGGCCTGTTTACGAAGTTGTGGCACAGGCATGGGGCGAGATTTGGGCTTATTTCGAGCAAGCTTCGCTTGAGCGCGCGTTTACCGGCGATTTCGAGCTTTATGACGGACGTGCTTTCGATCCGGAGCATGCAGAGATCGATATTTATATCGCGGTCAAATAGAAGAAACTGAAAAAACGTACAAGCACCCGTTCTAGGCGAGGCTTGTACGTTTTTTTTTGAAATGCAGGAAAGTATAACATTCTGCCAACTTTCTCTCTATTTCAGTGAGGAATTTTAGCTTATCCGCCAGAGGACGGCTTCAGCCGTTTACTTTTGTTAAGGGTATAAATGCAGTTACTTCTCGTCGCGATAATCTTCAACGAGCAGCTCAAGAGCACCTGTCTCGGGATGCATGATAAAACCGTGAACAGGAATGTCCTTCGGGAATAGCGGATGCTTGCGAATAAGCTCAACGCTGTGCATCACGCCTTCCTCGGCGCTTGCGAAGCCCCGCAAAAACTTCTCCATCTGGATTCCTGAATTTTCTAATGTTTCTATGGCAAGCGGATCAATGCCGTGTTTAATGAATTTGCTGACCAAGCCCTCCGTATCCAAGTTGGTCATGCCGCAGCCGTGATGTCCGATGACAAGCACCTCGCGAGCGCCAAGCTCGTAGACAGCGACGAGAATGCTGCGCATGGCACTGCCGAAGGGCTGTGTCAGAATGGCGCCAGCGTTTTTGATAAATTTGGCATCACCGTTTTTAATATTCAATGCTTTGGGCAGCAGCTCGACAAGCCGCGTATCCATACAAGTTAGAACAGCAACCTTCTTGTCTGGAAATTTGTCAGTCAGATAAGCTTCGTACTGTTTCTCTTCAACAAACTGTTTGTTAAACTCCATAATGCGCGGAACAATGGACATATTATTTCCTCCTAGCCAGCATACTTGCTATCTCTTTAATATTATTATTCATGGAAATTGGGAGAGAGTCAAATGTAGATCTAATGAATGATCCCGCTTTGCTTCGCTTTTTCCAGCATTTTGAACGTATAACGATTGATCCACTTCTTCAAAGCGAGACCGAGGAGCAGGGCAGCTCCGGCAAAAACGGCCTGTGCAAGCAGGTCCCGAGCCACGATATCCCAAAGAATGCCGCCGACCGCCTCGCGCATCATGCTAATCGCGTACGTAAAGGGCAGGAAGGGATGGATGGCTTGGAAGAAAGGCGGAGTAACCTGAATGGGAAACGTGCCGCCGGAGCCCGCAAGCTGGAGCACGAGCAGCACGATAGCCATTGCTTTGCCCACGTTGCCGAATATAGATACGAGCGTGTAGACAATCAGCATAAATACGGCACTCAGCAGGAGCCCGAACAACACGAACCATAACGGATCGGCGACGTAAGCCTTCAGCAGCCACATGTCTCCGAGCGTCACCAAAAGCGATTGCACAAGCGCGATAGTCAGAAAAGTGAGGTAGCGGCCCAGATAAATCTGGTAGCTCCGATAAGCCGTCTCTGCGCGGTGAACGTCGACCGTCAGCAGCGATACGAGCAGCAGGGCGCCGACCCAAAGCGATAGCGTGGTGAAAAACGGCGACATCGCGGACCCGTAATTCGGAATAGGGAACAAGCGGTTCTCCTTTAAGATGACAGGCTCAGCGAAAAAAGCGCCCTCGCGCTCCGCGTCATTTTTGAGCAGGTCAACAAGCTCGTTCAAATTTCCTTCCTTCTCCAGCTCGCGTATGCGCCCGGCAAAATCCTTGATCCGCTGCTCTGCCTCAGGCAAACGAGCTTGAAGCTTGGCCAGCTCGCGGCC
Source organism: Paenibacillus sp. J22R232 (assembly GCF_056269165.1). Taxonomy (NCBI): domain Bacteria; kingdom Bacillati; phylum Bacillota; class Bacilli; order Caryophanales; family Paenibacillaceae; genus Paenibacillus; species Paenibacillus sp. J22R232. The sequence continues at coordinate 191,771 of NZ_JBWDNK010000004.1, forward strand.
GCCTATCTCCAGCCCCTTAGCCGCATCATTTGCGATGCTGATGGCGTCCGGAACGGCTTTTCCTGCTTCCGCAAGCACCGATTGCGCATTTGCCGCTGCCTGCTTCGCTTTATCCGCGGCTTGTTTGACGCGAGGCAGGATCTCGCTGTCATAACGGCCAAGGACGTCCGTTACTATTACGGAAGCTTCCTTCGATAGCGAGTTTAGACGATCGATTAAAGTCTGAGCCGGCTGCTCACCCTTCTGAATGGCGGAGCGGATCTGCGAAACCAGCTCCAGCTGCTGCTGGAACCGGCTGTTCGCCTGCTGCAGCCGGCCAATGATGGCGGTTAGCTGCTTGCCATCGGTTAGCGCGTTCAAGCGCTCCAGCAGCTTGACCATCCCGCCTGACACGGCAACCGCGCTGGATAGCCGTTTTTCCGCGAGCGCGAGCGTCGTTTGGACGACGGCGGGATCAATGGTTGTGTCTTGCAAAATAGCGGTGAGCTGCTGGATGCTCTCTGCCGTCTCGAGCAGCAGCTGCAAATCCTGTTTAATGAGCGGGCCTGCGTTGTCGAGCGCTAGTGTGCTTTGCTCGAAGAAAAGGCCGAGCTGCTTCGTGAATGCTGCGCCATCCTTGGCAAGTTGGGCAGCCTTCGGCAGCTCGGCTTGCACCGTGCCGACTATTTTTTTCGATTTCTCGATATCGGTTGCGGCTAGCGCTACCGCTTCATTGATTTGCGGGATTAGCGACTCCAGCTTGAATACGGTTTGGCGGACCTGCTCGATAGCCGGCTGGTTTTCCTCAAGCTCCATGCCTATTTGGTTGAAGATGCGGAATATCGTCTCATTTGCGGTTTTTACGAAGCTGGCGCGAACCTCCTCGATAATGCCGCTTGCGCCTTTTTGGGCAATTTTGGGCGCGACCGCGTTAATCTTTTCGTTGACGGCGTAATCGAGCTCCGCTTGCTGCGGATTGTCGGTCAGCACGGTGGCCATCTTCGCGGAGAAGTCCGCCGGAATCGTAATGCTGGCATAATAATCGCCATGCTTAACGCCGTCCATCGCTTGTTTTTCCTCGACAAACACCCAGCCAATCTTTTTATTTTCTTTCAGGGAAGCGATGATTTCATATCCGGCTTGGATCGGCGTGCCGCGCAGCTCGGCGCCTTCGTCGTTGTTAACGACGGCGATGGCAAGCGAGCTGGTCTGGCCGTAAGGATCCCACGACGCTTTGATATTGAACCATGCATAAAGGGAGGGCAGGAACGCGAGGCCGATTATGATGATGGCAGCAGCGCTGTTGCGGGCAATGCCGCTAAGATCCTTGGCATAGATGGCGAATATTTGTTTCATATGTACTCACTCCTAATAATGGCTGATATTAGTATTGCTTAATAGCCCGCGATCTACCCAAGGTATAAATGAATAATGGCGCGTTCAGCTCAAAAAGGCAGAAGCCGCAGCTGTTATGCTGTAGCTTCTGCCTTTGAAATTGTAATTTGATTTAGGTACGGTCTTCGCTCATAAGCTCTGCGAGCAGCTCGAAGGAACGGAGACGCGCATTGTGGTCGTGGATTTGACTGACAACGATCAGCTCGTCCACGCTTGTCTCTTCGATAATCGCATTCAGCTTCGCTTTGACGGTTGCTTTGGTACCGGAGATGGTGAAGCTGAGCTGCTTGCGCACCATCGCTTTCTCCTGCTCGGTCCAAAGTCCGTCCATGGTGTCGACGGGAGGATTGAGCTGCCCCATGCGCCCGCGGATCAGGTTCAAGAAAGCTTGCTCCTGAGAAGTTGCAAGGTAAGCGGCAGCCTCATCCGTATCCGCTGCGATGACGTTGATGCCCGCCATGGCATAAGGCTTATCGAGCACGCTTGAAGGACGGAAGCTATCGCGGTACAGCTTTAAGGCCGGAACCAGGAAGTCAGGCGCAAAGTGGCTTGCGAATGCAAACGGAAGGCCGTGATGCCCGGCAAGCTGGGCACTGAATCCGCTGGAGCCAAGCAGCCAAATCGGTACGTCTAGCCCTTCGCCCGGAACGGCTCGGGGCATGATGCCTCGGCCTTCCTCGGTTGGGTTGAAATAATGCCGCAGCTCGTTCAGCTGCTCTGGGAAATCCTCGCCGTTCGAGCCAAGGCCGCGCCGCAGCGCACGGGCGGCAACCTGGTCGGACCCCGGAGCCCTTCCAAGCCCGAGGTCGATCCTTCCCGGATACATCGATTCGAGCGTGCCGAACTGCTCGGCGATGACGAGCGGTGCATGGTTCGGCAGCATGATGCCGCCTGAGCCGACGCGGATCGTTTCCGTGCCGGCTGCAATGTACCCGATAACGACGGAGGTCGCGGAGCTTGCTATGCCGGGCATATTATGATGCTCTGCCACCCAGTAGCGGTGATAGCCCCATTTCTCGGCGTGCTGCGCCAAATCCAGCGTGTTGCGGAAGGACTGGGCGGGCGATCCGCCGGTTACGATTGGTGCCAGATCGAGTATGGATAAAGGAATATTCGAAATCGTCATTGGTACATATGCCTCCTCGTTATAAGCGAATGCAGTAAATCTGCCTCGCCCTGAATGGCTTGCGCGCGCCTGAAGGGAAAGCCCCGATGCCGTGATCGACATGCGCGTGTGCCTCGACGGAAAACCTCAAAGCTGAGATTGACTTGCGCATGTCTCGATTGAAATCCTCGATGTCGTGACTGACTTGCGTGCGCCTGAAGGGAAAGCCCCGACGCCGTGTACGGCTGCGGGGCTTTCTCGGCTTGTCGATTATTGCGGATTCGTGGTCCAGATGCCTGCTGATTTGATAAATACGCGATCCGGCAGCTTCAAGGCCGCTAGAACAAGCTCGGCCAAATCCTCGGCCTGCATCATGCGATCCTCATCGCCGATTTTGAGTCCGGCATTCGAAGCAAGCTCCGTATTGACGGTGCTTGGCGTAAGGGCAGTTACGCGGATGTTCGACTTGCGTACCTCCTGCATAAGCGCTTCTGTCATGCCGATTACCGCGAACTTGGATGCGCAGTAGGCTGAGCCTGTCGCAAAGCCGCGCTCGCCTGCCGAGGATGCAATGTTAATGATGCTGCCGCTGCTTTGCTCCAGCATCGTTGGCAGCGCGGCACGCGTGACATAATAGGTGCCGAGCACGTTGGTTTGGATAATGCGCTCCCACTGCTCGTGGTCCATATCCAGCAGCGTGCCGAACGTTCCGATTCCCGCGTTATTGATCAGAATATCGATGGAGCCTAGGCTTTCTTTCAGCGTGGAAACAGCCTGGTCCACTTCAGATTTGACCGCAATATCTGCGGAAGCGATGTGAACCTTCACGCCGTAATTACTTGCAAGCGAGGCTTGCAGCGATTCCAGATCGGAGCTGGTGCGGGCAACTAGGCCCAAGTTAACGCCTTCTGCCGCCAGTGCGGTCGCGATCGCTTTGCCGATGCCTTTTCCCGCGCCGGTAATAATAGCGGATCTATTTTTTAATTCCAAGGGTATCTCTCCTCTTCAATGTTTGGTAGGGGGTGATTCGTACATAGCCACAACGATATGATATCCTTTTAAGAAGGCTCCACATACGCTAGGTTTAATTATTATGCTACATCATACTTAAAGCAAGTAGCAACTTTATAGTAAGAAGGTATCATTTTTATATTGAAAAGGAGTCGTTTACGTTGGGAGATCAGCATTTTAAAGAGACGGTAGAGTTAACGCTTAAGGTCATCGGCGGCAAATGGAAGCCGGTCATTCTGTGCCATCTGACTGAGGGCACGCACCGGTTCGGCGAGCTGAAGCGGGAGATGCCGGCCATCACCCAAAAAATGCTTACGCAGCAGCTGCGCGAGCTCGAAGAGGACGCGATCATCGACCGCAAGGTTTATGTACAGGTGCCTCCTAAAGTAGAGTACTCGTTAACCGAGTATGGCTTATCCGTAAAAGCGCTGCTAAACGTTATGTCTCAGTGGGGAGAGCAGCATCAGGAAAGGCTCTCCGAGCAGCGCGGGTGAGGCGATTTTTGCTTCTCATAGTACCCAAATGGGTACTACGTTCCATAAAAGTGCGTACTGTTTTTTCTGACTGAGAGGGTCTAGAATAAGGGCTGTCGGAACGAAAAAACGAATGAGGAGCGATAATAAATGAAATTACAACTAGCACTGGATTTGGTTAACATAGAGGGAGCAATCGAGGTCGTTAAGCAAGTGGAGTCTTATGTGGATATCGTGGAGATCGGTACGCCGATCGTCATTAACGAAGGGCTGCACGCAGTAAAAGCGTTAAAAAACGCATTCCCGAACATGACCGTGCTTGCCGATCTGAAAATTATGGATGCAGGCGGCTATGAAGTAATGAAAGCCTCCGAAGCTGGCGCGGATATCGTGACCATTCTTGGCGTAGCCGAGGATGCTAGCATCACGGGCGCTGTGGAAGAGGCCAAAAAGCAAGGTAAACAAATTCTAGTCGATATGATTGCGGTAAAAAACTTGGCAGAGCGTGCCGCGCAGGTAGATGCGCTTGGCGTTGATTATATTTGCGTGCATACCGGCTATGATCTTCAGGCCGTTGGTCAAAACTCTTTTGAGGATCTTCTCACGCTGAAGTCCGTAGTCAAAAACGCGAAAATAGCCGTTGCCGGCGGAATTAAGCTGGGTACGCTGCCTGAAGTGATCGCTGCCGGTCCTGATCTGATTATCGTTGGCGGCGGCATTACTGGACAAGAAGACATGAGTGCCGTTGCATCCGAGATGCAGCAATTGATCAAGCAGGGGTAAACGCTATGAAAAGAAGCATTGCTGGTTATGCGGTTATACTGATGGAGCTGCAGCGAGCCGCAGATCAGCTTGATCAGGGGCAGCTGGCGTATTTGGCTGAGGCAGTAAGCTCTGCTGGCCGCGTCTTTGTTGCCGGAGCAGGCCGCTCAGGCTTAATGATGCGTGCGTTCGCAATGCGCTTGATGCATTTGGGACTTGATGTGTATGTCGTGGGCGAGACGGTCACGCGCAGCTTGGGCAAATGCGATCTATTGCTGATCGGAAGCGGTTCGGGCGAGACCAAATCGCTTGTGCCGATGGCGGAGAAGGCACGCGCGCTTGGAGCGGTTGTAGGCGCCTTGACGCTTGCTCCGGAGTCGACCATTGGCGGGATTGCTGACTTTGTAGTCAAGCTGCCTGGTGCGCCGAAGGATCAGGCGGAGCATGAAGCGTCGACAGTACAGCCTATGGGCTCCTTGTTCGAGCAGATACTGCTGATCGTGGGCGATGCAGTTATATTAAGCCTGATGGAAAAGCAGGAGCTGAGCGGCAAGGCGATGTACGGCAATCATGCGAATTTGGAGTGAGAGCTGAGACATTGGGGGAAGAGCTTTATCTAGGTAGAGCTGATTCTAGGTGTAATAGTGAATCATAGGAGTAATAGTAAATCATAGGAGTAATAGTAAATCATAATGGATAAGAGGCAATCTCGGTAGGTAATAAATACCTCGGGAATGCCTCATTTTTTGTGTACGGAGATGCAGTAGCAAGCATGCGAATGGAGCTTCGTTATAGAAAATTTTTTGTTCTATGCAAGTGCAATTATCTAACCGTTGCCGTTAGGCGGTTCAGTGTGATTCGTAGTTTGTTGAAGTGGATGTAGTGAATGTGGTGGATGGGGAGTAGCTGGCTGCTTGTTGGCATAACTAGTATAGCTGGTATGGCTGCAAGCGTTCTTTTGGCAATTATGGAGGAGTAGTTTGTTGAATTGGATGTAGTGAATGTGGTGGATGGGGAGTAGCTGGCTGCTTGTTGGCATGACTAGTATAGCTGGTAAGGCTGCAAGCGTTCTTTTGGCAATTATGGCGGAGTAGTTTGTCGAAGTGGATGTAGTGAATGTGGTGGATGGGGAGAAGCTGGCTACTTGTTGGCATGACTAGTATAGCTGGTATGGCTGCAAGCGTTCTTTTGGCAATTATGGAGGAGTAGTTTGTTGAAGTGGATGTAGTGAATGTACTGAGTGTGGTGGAGGGGGGTAGCTGGCTACTAGTATAGCTACTATGGCTCATTCAGCAATATTGTAAGTGGTAGTTTGTTCAGCTAGGTTTGCTGGAATCGCATGCTCTTAGTCTACGTTGCAGTTTATGCAATGGAACGGACAAAATCCGGTTAGTTTAGAGCGTACGTTGTAGTTTATGCAGCAGAATGAACCGGATACGAGGCAAAGAGAGAGCCAGAGGCTAATTCTGTTGCACTTTATGCAGCGTAGCTGGCAAGCAGGCGAGAAATGCGGGTTTCTGTTGCAGAAAGTACACTGTAGCCTTAGCGTTTCGGCTTCTAGAAGACACACCTTAACGAAAAAGCAGAGGAGACGCGCGTTAACGCAAAAGCAGAGTGGCTGCTCATTTATGCAAGGCAGAGAAGTCGCGCGTCAATACAAAAGCGAAAGGAGCTGTTCCTTAATGTAAATTCTTCAGCATCCGACCTGCCTTCGTCCTATCTACCCATGCTCTCCTTCGAGGTATTTCCTTGACGGCATCGAACTTCACTAGCGTTGTACGAGGTCACCCTTTCCTACCAACGGAAGGGACGGGGCTCGAAGGCGATTTAGCTAGGTTTGCTGGAATCGCATGCTCTTAGTCTACGTTGCAGTTTATGCAATGGAACAGACAAAATCCGGTTAGTTTAGAGCGTACGTTGTAGTTTATGCAGCAGAATGAACCGGATACGAGGCAAAGAGAGAGCCAGAGGCTAATTCTGTTGCACTTTATGCAGCGTAGCTGGCAAGCAGGCGAGAAATACGGGTTTCTGTTGCAGAAAGTACACTGTAGCCTTAGCGTTTCGGCTTTTAGTAAGCGCAGCTGAACGAAGAGCCAGAGTAGCTGTTCATTAATGCAAAGTAGAGGAGACATGCGTTAACGCGAAAGCAGAATAGCTGCTCATTAATGCAAGGTAGAGGAGGTGCACGTTAACGCGAAAGCATAGTAGCTGCTCATAAATGCAAGGTAGAGGAGACGTGCGTTAACGCGAAAGCAGAGTAGCTGCTCATTAATGCGAGGCAGTAAAGGTGTGCGTTAAAGCAAAAGCCAGAGTAGCTGTTCATAAATGCAAGGAAGAGGAGACGTAAGTTAACGCAAAGGCCGGAGTGGCTGCTCATTATTGCAGAGTCTTCCACAGCAGACCTCCTCCCGTTCTTCACGTCATGCTCCCCTAAGCGGCATCTCCTATTGGCCATCGCACTTCACTATCGGAGGGAGGATTCGCCCTTTCCTGCCCGCAGAAGGGGCTCGATGGCGAAGGCGATGCGGAACCGAAGGCTTTCAACCGGGTCTTTGAGCTTAATGCCCATCAGCTTTTCGCATTTATCTAGCCGATAGATTACCGTGTTGCGGTGCACGAACAGCTGCTTGGACGTCTCGACGAGCTGGCACTGCGTGTCATAGAACACATTCAACGTGCGCATCAGCTCTTTTTGCTCGCTTTCCTCGGTGCCGGAGAAGCAGTGAAAGGTTTCCTCGTGAAATTGCTTCAGCTCATCGTAGGGGATCATTCGGAATAAATAACTGATATCCTTGGATTGGTACGACTGGATAAACCTCGTTTTTTTCATCTGATAGCCGATCTGCAGCGCTTTAACCGCTTCGTTATAGGAGAGTCCGATATCGAGCACATTCGTAACGGGCTTGCCCATGCCGAGCGAGATGCTGAGCCCGGATTGCTCGTACAGCTGAGCGGTCATGAGAGTGAGCTGCTTCAGGAACAACCCTTCTTCCCATTCTTTGTCTTGGATAAAAACAAGCATGCCGAACAGGTCGTTTTTTGTAAACATAACAAATACTTCGCCTAATGTGGCGAAATGGCGCTTGATCAGCTCATATTGCAAATCCCGCTCGGAAATCAGACGCTCGTCGGAGGAGGACGCAGTGGTTTTTGGCATGTCTGAAGACAGACCGGTCGATTCGTCTTTGCGTGCGGCGAGCAGCAGCCACGTCCCCTGCGGCTTCAGCCCGTATTTTTTGCCGCGATGCAGCGCCTCCTGCTCGGAGCTGATGAAGCCGTCGATCAAATCGGAGAAAAATTCGTTTTTATAGCGGCGCGAGCGCTCTTTCACCGCTTGCCTCTTCGTAATTTCCATGCCGATGACATTGGAGGCCTGCTCCAGCGTCAAGCCGTATTGGTTGGAGGCTGCCTGCTTAGGCTGGAAGGCGATGAGGTAGCCCTCATGCCGGTAGGTGAAAATCGGATACAGCTCCACATAACGGTATTTGATAAGCGCGGGATCGATCAGACAGAGCTGCGCCGAGGCTTGCAGGTTCGGCAATCCGCTCAGCATAGCTTCGGCAGCGGCGATTAGCGGCTGCAGTCCGGGCTGCTTGAAATGCCTCGAATGCGCGGTAGGCTGCAATTTGCTGCTTAGCAGAATGATAGGCGAATCAAGCAGCTGCGTCAGCGCATTTATAATTTCGGGAATGCCGTCGCCTTTCATAATCATGGTCGAAAACCGCTTGTGAATCGTGAGCGAATATTGCAGCTCATCATTTTTGTTATCCAAAATAACGCTGGTCGAACGCTGCAAAATTTCACCGAGCGAGTGCTCGACTGCGGATATCTCAATAATCGGGAAGTCGATTCGATTGGCCTCATCGATGACCGCCTGCGGAATTTTGAGCGCAAAGCGTTTGGTTTTGACCGCGAGTCCTGAGCATTTCAGTTGATTCATCTTGGTCATAAGCTCGAGCAGCAGCTCGGGCTTTTCTTTCATGAAATAGCCGTTGGTAAGCAGCAGCTCGCCGGGCCTTAAGAAATGGATGATGTCGGGGGCATCCATAATATTGACGGTATGAACGGCACGCGTAATTCCGCTTCGCCCTGCGATGATGTGCGACTTGGAAAAAATGGCGTTGGAAAGCAATTGCTCGAGCAGCATTCTCGTCCATCTCCTCGTTTGAATGGATGATATAAAAACTAACATCAATTATAACCTTTGTAAATAGTTCGCTGGACGAATGATCCAAACGTCATGGTTACCTTTGGACTTATCGAACAATGACAGCAAGGATGTAAGAAGGTATGCTTTTTTCAAGTGAAATAATGTTAGATAACATGACACAAACGAAAGACGAACGCTATTTAGCAGGCTGCGAATTTATGTACACATCGAAATAGGATCAGAGGTGAAGCTGTTGCTCGATTTGCTTATCAAAGAAGTGCGGCTGCCGAAAGCAGAGTTCCTTATGGACGTTGGGGTACGCGAGGGAAAAATCGTTTACTTAGCCGCAAGCGGAGCTGACGGGGAGCCGGCGGCGCTGCAAACGGAACAGGGTAACGGGGGAATGCTCCTGCCGGGGTTCGTTGAACCGCATATCCATCTCGAGAAAGCGTATCTGCTCTCCCGAATGGAAGAAGAAGCAAATTCCTTGCAGGCTGCGATTCAAATGACTGCGGATATGAAGCATGGGTTTACGAAGGATGACATGCAGAAGAGATCGCTTGCGGTTATCCGCGAAGCCATCCGCAGCGGCGTTACCCATATGCGCTGCCATGCGGAGGTTGATCCGATTCTAGGCCTTTCCGCTTTCGAGGCTGCGCTAGAGCTGAAGGATCGGGTGAAGGCAGCACTGGATCTGCAGATCGTCGTTTTCCCGCAGGAGGGCATTTCGAAAAGCCCAGGTACAGCAGAGCTAATGGATGAGGCGATGCGGCTTGGGGGCGATGTGGTCGGTGGCATCACTTACCAAGACGATAACCTGCAAGAGCATTTGCGATTCGTATTTAATATGGCTGAGAAATACGGAAAGCCGATCGACTTCCATGCCGATTTCTCGGATAACCCCGAGCAGCTTGCCATAACTGACATCGCGAGCATGACAATTGAAGCTGGCATGCAAGGCATGGTTTCAGCAGGCCATGTTACAACGCTTGGCTCGCTCCCGCAAGAACGGGCAGTATCCGTGGCAGAGCTGATCAAGCAAGCAGAGCTTCATATTATGACGCTCCCGGCGACTGATTTATTCATCAACGGGAGAGGCGACCGAGAGAAGCCGCGGCGCGGACTGACGCCAGTCGGGCTTCTGCTCGAGAAGGACGTCAACGTTGTCATCGGTGTCAACAATGTGCGCAATCCGTTTACTCCGTTCGGCAAGGCCGATCCGCTCGAAACGGCATGGCTGCTGGCGGTAACCTCCTACATGGGCAGTGAGGCTGATGCATGCAGGCTGATTCACATGCTGACTGAGGGTGCGGCCAAGGCGCTTGGTTTGAAGGACTACGGCATCCGCATGGGGGCAGAAGCGGATATGGTGCTTTTCTCTGCCATGACCGAGCGCGATATTGTGCTCGATAAGCCGGAGCGGCGCACGGTGTGGAAACGCGGCGTAAAGACGGCGGATACGCTGGTTGAAAGCAGATTACTTGGGCTTTTATAAAAGAACATATAGAGGAGTGGGTTTGGGATGAAAAAGGGATCAAGCAAGACATGGACGTTAGGTTTATTGGTCATTGTTATGGCGTGGGTGCTGGCGGCATGCGGCGGAGGAAACGGCAACGTGAAGGAAGCTGAGCCTGCTAACGCAGCGGAATCAGGCGGGGAAGCGGCAAGCAAAGAGCCGATTCTGATCGGCATGTCCACGGAAGCAACCGGCGATAATGCGATGAACTCCGTTAACCTGTATCAAGGCGTTCAGGTAGCTGTGGACCAAATAAACGCGAAAGGCGGCATTAATGGTCGCCTGGTGGAGTTGGTCGTACGCGATACGGAGCAAAACCCGACTCGCGGCATAAGCATTATCCGTGATTTTAGCCAGAAAGAAAAGGTGCTGGCGGCAATTGGCGGGTTCCACAGTACGGTCATGCTGGCGCAGTCGCCGATTATCATGGAGGAGAAATTTCCGTTCATGGTCGCTACCTCTAACGTACCGGCGTCGGTAGAATCCGGCATGCCATGGACGTTCGGCGTTCGGATGAATGCGAATATTACGGCGCAATACGCGCTCAAGTTCATCAAGGAGCATTTCAATACGACCAATATTGCGGTGCTGCACGAAAATGGCGGTTACGGCAAAGGCGCCGCAGCAGCTATGACAAAGGTGCTGGAGGCGGAGGGCTTGAAGCCGGTAGCCGTGGAATCCTTCGACAACGCGAAGGACAAAGACATGACGGCACAGGTTAACCGTGCGAAGGAAGCAGGAGCTGAAGTTGTATATTTATTCGGCCAAGGCGCAGCTAACGGCTATGTGCTGCAGGCGATGGATAAGCTCGGCTGGAAAGTGCCGATCGTAGGGGAGAACGGTATGGCGAACAAAGGCGCGCAGGAGGTAGGCAAGGAGCTTGCGGAGGGGACTTATGCAATTCAAACGGCTAACTTCAACGTAGATCAAACGCGTGAGACGGCAAAGGTGTTTTTGGCGGACTTCACGGCGAAATTCGGACATATTCCGACGACGTTTGCTTCCGCGGCGCAAGGCTATGACGGCGCGATGATGATTTTCCAAGCGATCGAGAAAGCAGGCTTGACCGGCGACTTGGCAAAGGACCGCGAGGCGATCAAAAATACGCTTGAAACGGGTTTCGGCTCGTATAGCGGCGTAATCAAGGATTGGGACCAAGCCTTCACGCCTGACAATCATGATGCTGTCGATGTGAACTCGTATCTGATGTGCGTATGGAAGGACGGCAAGCTGGTCATTTCCGACAAGCAATAAGTCACTTAACAAAGAAAGAGGGATGGACATGTCGCTTATACTTCAGCTCGTCATTAGCGGGCTCTCAGTCGGATGTCTATATGCCTTGATTGCGCTTGGCTACAGCTTGACGTTCGTCGTGAACGGCACGCTGAATATGTCGCAAGGACAGCTGGTCATGCTTGGCGGGGTGCTCATGTTCGGATTATCCGAGCTAGGGCACCTGCCCTTTCTCGTCTCATTCGCGCTTGCGGCGTTAATCGTGGGTTTACTCAATTTAGGCATTGAGAGACTCGCCATCCGCAAGTTCGACAAGGGCGCGAATTCGATTGAGTGGGTGCTCAGCACGATAGCGGTAGGCATTATTATTCAAGACGTCGCGTTGTACGTTAACGGTCCGGATGAAGGGGTAACGCCTTCACCTGTCGGCGATGATATGCTTCGCATTTTTGGCGCAGGCATCTACTGGAAGGAGTTTATTTTTCTTCCGGTTGTCGGAGTTTTGCTGGTGCTGTTAATTTTATTTTACAAAAAATCGCATTGGGGATTATGGCTTAGGGCAACCGCCGACAATCGGACGGCCGTAGAGATTATGGGCGTCAGCAGCAACAAGATCGTTGCAGTCGCTTACGTGCTGAGCGGTCTGCTCGCTGGCATCGGCGGCGCATTGATGTCTACCAATTATGCCGTGTCCGTCGATATCGGCCTGCCTCTCGGGCTTAAGGCGATTTCGGTTGCCATTCTCGCAGGCGTCAACAATCCGAAAGGAATCGTTGCAGCAGGACTCATTCTCGGCATTTCGGAGGCGTTCATCGGGCAGTACATTTCGACCGCATTCAGAGAGATGTTTGTTTACGGTTTAGTTATTCTCGTGCTGTATTGGAAGCCGATGGGCTTGTTCAACGCACGAAAAACGATTGTAAAAGTGTAAGTTCGCAAACGTCAGGGGGTGCACAGATGAATCAACTTATCGAAAAAAGCTTTGGTTACCGCACGGCTGCCGGATGGATTGCGGGTCTCGCAGCCGTGGGGCTGCTTGCTGCCGGTCCATGGATGGTCGACACGTATTATCTCAATCTATTGTTCATGATCGGAATCTTCGTCATTACATGCACAGGCATGAATATCTTAATCGGCTATTGCGGCATTGTTTCTATCGGCCATGCAGGGCTAATGGCAATAGGCGCTTATATGTCATCCTTTCTCAGCACCACCTACGGACTATCGTTCTGGACGGTAGCGCTGATCGGCATGCTGGTATCCTTGATTATCGGAAGCTTGATTGCCATACCGACCATTCGGGCGGGCGGCGTATACTTATCTATGATTACCATTGCCTTCGGTGTCGTTATCCATGAGGTGCTGATCCGTTGGGACGGCTTCTCGGGCGGACCGCTCGGCATTTCCGGCATTGCGAAGCCGCAGGTTGCCGGTTATATATTCGATCTGAAGAGCATGTATATATTCGTGCTGGCGATTGCGGTTATTGCACTGCTGATCGCCCGCAATCTGCGCCGCTCGTCTTGGGGCAGGGCGATGATTGCGACGAAGGAAAATGAAATCGCGGCGGCGTCGCTGGGCATTCGCAAGTTTACGGTGCAGTATGCCGGGTTCGCGATCAGCTCGGTGCTGGCAGGATTGTCCGGTGCGATCTACGCGCATACGAACAGCTTCATTAGTCCGGACACGTACAATTTCCAAACCTCCGTCCAGCTGGTGTTGATCGTTATTCTAGGCGGGTCGGGGAGAGTGCTTGGTCCGGTTATCGGAGCGGCCATTATCGTGTTCCTGCCTGAAGTACTCGATATGGAAAAGCTTCGGATGGCACTATACGGCGGCATTATGTTCGCGGTGCTGTTTTTCCTGCCGAAGGGTATTGCTGGCACAGTGGCAGGCTGGCTTGCACCGCATTTGAGCCGATTTGCCCCTAAAAGCCAGATAGCCTCTCCCGGCACGGCAAGCGGTGAGGCAGTTTTGTTTAACGATTTCACGCAAGCTAAGGTTAAGGAGCTTCTCGTGCTTGAGGGCATCAATAAGTATTTTGGCGGCTTGCATGCCTTGAAGGATGTCAGCTTCTCGGTTGCATCCGGTACTGTTCATTCATTGGTCGGACCGAACGGAGCAGGCAAAACGACGCTGCTTAATGTCATTTCCGGCTTGTACAGCTCGGAGCAAGGCTCATTCAAGCTGCATGGCGAGAAGCTTGTGCCGCGCTCGTTGTCGGCGGTGGCCCAGCTCGGCATCGCAAGGACGTTTCAGCATTCGCGGTTATTTAAAGAGCTGTCGGTGCTTGAGAATATCATGACCGGCATGACGAAGCGGGAGCGCAGCGGCTTAGGGGCATCTCTGCTTCGAACGCCTAAGCAGCTTCGCTCGGAACGGCAAATGGAGGCGCGTTCCCATGCGCTGCTGGATCTCATCGGCTACGAGGGAGACCGGCATATGCCTGCAAGCCAGCTGCCCTACGGGCATCAGCGCATGGTTGAGATTGCGCGTGCTTTGGCAACCTCGCCAAGCCTGCTGCTGCTCGATGAGCCTGCGGCGGGCATGACGGCGACTGAGATCGAGCAGCTGGAGGAACTCCTGCGGAAGCTTGTTTCGCATGGCATAACGGTCGTATTAATCGAGCACCATATGGATTTCGTGCAACGTGTTTCCGATACGGTGACGGTACTTGATTTCGGCAGGGTGATCGGAACGGGAAGTCCGGAGCAAATGCTGAGCGACCCTCGCGTCATACAGGCCTACCTAGGCGGAGAGGAGGTTGCTGCCAGTGCTGAGCATTAAGGGACTAGAAGTGCGCTATGGCGCCATTCAAGCTTTGAAGGGTGTTGACGTGGAGCTTGGCAAAGGTGAGATCGTGGCGGTAATCGGTTCGAACGGGGCAGGCAAAACGACGATGCTCCAATCGGTACTTGGCCTCGTACGCCCAAATGCAGGCGTCATCGAGTTGGACGGCAAGCCGATAACCCAGCTATCCGCGAACAAAACCTCGAATCTCGGCGTGTCGCTTGTCCCGGAAGGGCGAGAGGTGTTTGGCACGCTGTCGGTCGTGGAAAATTTGCGGATGGGTCTCAAAAGAAAAATCGGCTCCTATTCGAAGCAGCAATTCGAAAAGGAGCTGGATCTTGTATTCGAACGGTTTCCAAGGCTGCATGAACGTCGCCATCAGCTAGCGTTCACGCTCAGCGGAGGCGAGCAGCAGATGCTCGTGCTCTCGCGGGCGATGATCAGTAAGCCGAAGCTGCTATTGCTGGATGAGCCCTCACTCGGTCTTGCGCCGATTATTGTAAACGAAATATTCGCTACGATTGGCGAGCTGGCGAAGGACGGGACTGCCGTACTGCTCGTCGAGCAAATGGCTCACAAGGCTCTGTCGATTGCGAAGCGGGGGTATGTCGTGGATAATGGAAGCATTGCGCTGCACGGCTCGTCCTCCGCGCTGCTGAATGACGACCGAATGATCAAAGCCTATCTAGGCGCTCACTAACTAAATGATGAAATCGAGGGTGACGAACATGTCCATTACACAAATAAATCGCGTACGCATAAACGAAGGCTTGTTTGATCTGACATTGGATTTGGAAAAAGGCTTGATCTCGCGAATAGCGCCAAGCACGAATGCTTCCGTAGGGGTAAATACGAGCAGCGTTCGGGATGCGGCGGGCTTGCATTATTTGCCGTCTACAACCGATATGCACATCCATCTAGACAAGCATTTCCTTGGCGAGCCGTGGAAGCCGCTGCAACCGTTTATTACATTGCCCGGGCAATTATCGTTCGAAAAGTCAATGCTTGCTTCGCTTCCGACGACGGTTGCCGAGCGTGCTCGCAGGATTATCCAACTGCTTCTTAGCCACGGCACGACCAAAATCAGAACCCATGTCGATGTGGACCCGCAAATCGGGATTTCACATTTGGAGCATGTTCTTCAGGTGCGAGAGGAGTATCGCGGCGTGATGGATATCGAAATCGTGGCGTTCCCGCAGCAAGGGCTTCTCCGTTCCGATTCGATTAAAGTGATGAAGGATGCGCTCCGCGCAGGTGCCGAATACGTAGGCGGCGTCGATCCGGCAGGTCTTGATCGGCAAGTTGACCGAAGCCTAGAAGCGACGTTCGAGCTGAGTGCCGAGTTTAATGCAGGCGTGGACCTTCATTTGCACGACCCGGGGCATTTGGGCTTATATACGATTAGTCGGTTCGCCGATCTGACATTGCAAGCGAGCAAGGGCGGAAGGACAGCGGTTAGCCATGCGTATTGCCTTGGCCAGGTATCTGAGTCTGAATCAAGAGAGCTCGCCCAGAAGCTGAAAGCAAACGATGTCGCGATTATAACAAGCGTTCCGCTCGATAGGGCAATGCCGCGCGTAGACCAACTGATAGCTGAAGGCGTCACGGTTCACGTAGGCTCGGACAATATTTTGGATGCATGGAGTCCGTTTGGAAACGGTGATTTGCTGGCAAGAGGCGCGAAGCTGGCTGAGAAGTTCGGATGGATTCTGGATGATGCGCTGCTGCAAACGTATCCGCTTATTTCAGAGAACCCGTTAACTCCGAAGGAGGGCGATGCAGCTAGCTTCATTCTTGCAGCTGCAACGAATGCGAAACATGCGATTGCATCTGCGCCTATTCGCGAAGCTGCATTCTCGGGCGGTAAGCTGGTGGGAGGCAAATGGTCGGAGCAACTCTCGCTCATATCCATATAGAAGCGAGCATGCATGAAGCTGTGGCTAGCATCGAATAATGCATAATGCATAATGGATATGGAGGTATTCTACATCCATACTGTCATGGTTTTCGTAAGCAAGTAGCAGCTCAGCCATGATAATAGATAAAGCGGCAGCATGGACGAGAAAAGTCCGTGTCTGTCGCTTTTTTTGTAAACGTATCCTGTAAACACAGGGAGAGACTGAGGCATTTGGAGACCCGTAGCAAAGGTTGGTCGGCTCAGAACGGCTATTTGATCTCGGCCACCGGCCCGCGATCGGACGGAAGCGCTGAACATCGCGAAAATGCTTATGGAACATTACGTGCACGGTAGTTCACTGTATTAAACAAAGGATGGTTTTGCGGTCCGTTGGCTAACTCTTTATAAATAAATGTTTCCAATCATCCATGAAATCGCTGTGATAGATTCGATTGTAATAGCTCAGATGCTCGTTCCAAAAATCAAAAGGGCCACAACGATACTTACCGGATATAAAAGAGGGATAGTTATGCACGGAACTTGCCATAACACTTATCTTTGCCGCCTCCGTTTGCTCTATTACATGTATTAAACTTTGTAATATGTACTTGATTGGAAGTATGCTTTGATAGATGCTTGTCATGTCCTTAGCTCCTGCAAACCATCTTATCTTCTGAAGATTAGAGATAATCGTCATTTTGTATGCGTGGTCGTTAACTTTTTCCAGTTCATGTACTAACATTTTAATGCAACGACGATTCATTCTTGTGTCTTCTTGAAGCCAGCATTGGTAGTTACATAATAGTTGATATAATACGGGGTTCAGTGGATCCGACCTAATAAATATAAATAGATAATATAAGGAATCCATAACGTTTTTGGCATACATCTTCTCAAAAATGATGACCACCCACTTCTAATGATCGTTTATATTCTACTGTAGTTGCAGTTTGATTTCGATTCTTTTGCTCATATCATTCGCCTTCAACCCGTAATATCCTGTCGGTCTGCTAAATCATTTGCGTGCAAAAGCATCTCCCGATATAAATATCGTAAAATATATACATTGTGGCTTCAATATATACAGCGGTAGTAATCTTATTGGATTCTCCATTTTTAGAGTCCGTATTATATTTACCTGTTGTTGTATAATAATATTGATTTTGATGATCGTCATCCCCAAAAAATAAAGGTGTTTCTACGGAATTATTATTCGAATTAATGAATGCCATATGATGAGCATCGAAATATGTGCTAGCAATACAATCGGGTATGTCGCAGCCTGCCTCGTATTGCCCCAGTGTTAGGTTAATGCTTGCCAAAGAGCTGGATGCGTAAGGTTGGATCTGCCTTTCGTCGGTATCGCTTTATCCATAATAATCTATCTGTTACCCATTTGACACGAAACCATAAGGTGTCATATAATCGTAATGCGAAACCAAAAGGTTTCATATTATCGGTTCAAATCTATTCCCTTACAACAACTTATGGAGGCTACCAAATGGATAACAATCAAACGCAAAATACGTTGCCTGATATTAGGCAAACGCTGCTCCTCGATGCGCCGATCCAGAAGGTATGGAACGCCGTAGCTACCTCTGAGGGCATCGCGGCTTGGTTCATGCCGAACAATTTCGTGGCGGAGCTGGGCTGCGAATTCCATCTTGAGGCAGGCCCCTTTGGCAACTCTCCTTGCAAAGTAACCGTACTTGATCCGCCTAACCGACTAACTTTCGAGTGGGGCAAGGATTGGTCATTAACGTTTGAGCTTGTCGAGTTAGCCGAGAAAACAGAGTTTACGCTTATCCATGCAGGCTGGGACGTAAATAAAGTGACGGAGTTCGGTCAAACGCATGAGGAAGTCCGCGAGAGAATGTCGGGGGGTTGGGTTGGTATCGTAAAGAAACTAAGCCAATACGTTGGAGCCTAGAATGGCGGAGCCCGCGCCAAAGCATGATGTCTTCCAAGCAATTGCTGACCCTACGCGGCGTAGGCTGCTGCATTTGCTTGGCGACGAAGAGCTGCCGGTTACCGTAATCAGCGGCCATTTCACGATGAGCCGTACGGCTGTGTCCAAGCACTTACGAGTGCTGGCGGATGCCGGTCTGGTAAAGGATAGGAAGGTTGGACGAGAAACGCGCTATCGCCTAGATCCCGAGCCGCTTCTGGAGTTGAAGCGATGGCTCGCTTATTATGAGCGCTATTGGGACAACAAGCTTTCTGCGCTTAAGCGGTTTGTGGAATCGGATAATGCGAATAGCGAGGGCGGCGATCCCTTTGGATCGCTTAAGCTTATGGATAAGGATTAAAGGAAAGATTAAGCGAGACTGTCCTTATGGCCGATGGCCTGCGGAGACAGTCTTTTTTTTATGCTTATAAGGTAGTGGTGATACGCTTGGAGTAAGCGAGAAGGCGCATCAGGTCGTGGTTTATGGCATTGCGGGCGACGGCAAGCTTGTAACGGTTCGCAGTGGCTTCTATTAAACGGGCAAGGGCAGCCAGCAATGGCGTTGCAAGCGATAAGTTCGCGCCGTACGGAGAGGTGACGCGTGCTGCTATCTAATAAGCAGATCGAAAAATGGCTGAACAGACATCATTCTGTTCAGCCATTTTTTATGGGTCGAAGTCGAAAAAAACGATACGCGTCAGCCGTTATTTAAGCTGAAATTCATTATGGTTTCAGCAGCGACATGTCAAAGCTCGGTACGAGTCCTTCTTCTGCAGCTCGGCCGAGCAGAGCCGTAATTGCGGCATAGCCATCCTCGCCCAAATCAGCCGTAAACGAATTGACGTACAAATCAATATGCGCTTGAGCGACCTCTGGGGAAAGCTCCTGAGCATGCATCATGACGTAACGGCTGGACTCGTCCGGATGAGCCCAGGCGTATTGGACGGATGAACGGATCCACTCCGTGATTGCCTCGGTATCGAGCGTGCGCTTAGCAATAATAGCGCCGAGCGGGATAGGCAGACCGGTGTCTGATTCCCACCAGCTGCCGAGATCGATCAACATGTGGAGCCCATAGTTTGGGTAGGTGAAGCGCGCTTCATGAATGACTAAGCCCGCATCGATGCTGCCGTCGCGAACGGCTGGCATGATTTCGTGAAACGGCATGACCACAATCTCTCCCACGCCGCCTGGGACATGTTTGGCAGCCCAAAGACGGAATAGAAGATAGGCCGTGGAGCGTTCGCTCGGTACCGCGACGCGTTTGCCAGCCAAAGTAGCGGGAGCCGCATTGGTCCCGTTGGTTAAGACAAGCGGGCCGCAGCCTCTCCCAAGCGCGCCGCCGCAGGGCAGAAGCTTGTATTCCGAAAGGACCCAAGGCAAAGCCGCATAGGAGATTTTCATAACCTCCGGACCTTTGGACTTGGCTGCCCAGTTGTTCGTGACGTCAATATCCGCGTAGGTGACATCCAGCTCTGGCGCGCCTGGGACGAGTTGATGTGCCCAAGCGTGGAATACGAATGTATCGTTCGGGCAGGGTGAAAATGCAATATTCATGATAGTACCTCCCGTATTGACTTGGTTGCTGCTTCTAGTGCAGCGAGTGCGTCGCCAATTCGCCATGCAGAGCGGTCACGTGGTCCGACTGCATTGGATATGGCACGAATTTCCGTGACTGGAATGCCGAAACGCTCAGCCGCTACCGCGACGCCGTGTCCCTCCATTGCTTCAGCAGCGGCGCCTTTAATCCGCCGTGCGAGCAGGCTTGCGGTCTCAGCGGTGCCGGTTGCTGTCGTGACGGTAAGAATAGGCGCGCCGCATACGGATAAGCCGCTGCCCTGAATGGCTGCAAGCAGCCGGCTGTTCCAAGCGGTGCTTGCAGCCACGCGTGCTGAGCCGAAACCGAGCTCGTCTAAGCTAAGGAAGCCCTCCGGCGACTCCGCGCCTAAATCGGCAGCAACGATAAGATCGGCAACAACAAGAGAGGCAATTGCCGACTTGCCTATGAAGCCGCCGCCAATGCCTGCGCTAATTACTAAACGATAGGCAGCGTCCGGCGAGGCAAGAGCAGCCGCAGTTCCGGCTGCGGCTGCGGCTGAGCCTACTCCCGCCGCGATGACGTCGATGCCCGGCAAGCCGGCTAATCCGCGAAGGACCGCTTCCCGCTCGGCATCAACGGCGGTCACGATCAGCACGCGCCCGGTGCGGTCAATTGCCGCATCGTCAGCGGCATGACCGGCGTGAATATGTGAATGTAATGGCATCAGAACGAAAGCTCCTTTAATCACGCAAATGATTTGTCCTCATTAATCGTATCATTGGTCGGATTGCAGATGCAAACCGCGGCTTAGCCGATTGTGATCTTCCCTTCAGGGAAACGGTACAGTTCTTTCTTCGAGCGCGTATTGAGCGCGAAAGCGAGCGTAACAGGACCTAGGCGCCCGACGAACATGAGCAAAATAATGATAACCTTGCCGATTTCGCTGAGGTGGCTGGTTAACCCTGCCGACATGCCGACCGTACAATACGCGGATGTGGCCTCGAACAATATAGCCAGAAACGAGCCGGTTTCCGTAATGGATAACAGCATTGTCGCCCCGCAAATGATGGAGAAGGCAATCATCGTGAACATGATCGCTTGGTGGATTTGCTGCTTGGCAATGCGATAGCGGAACAGTACGACGTCGTCCTTGCCGCGCATCATCGCAATAATCGCGCCTATGAGAATAGCGAAGGTCGTCACGCGGATACCGCCTCCCGTAGAACCTGGACCTGCGCCGATGAACATAAGCAGTATGAGGAAAAATTGCGTCACTTCCCTAAGCATAGAGGGGTCTACCGTGCTCAGGCCTGCTGAACGCGCGGTGACGGACTGGAACAAAGCACCGAGAAATTTGCCGATAGCCGACAATGGCTGCAGCGTATGCGGATTGGATAACTCGAGCGCGAAAATGACAATGGCACCGAATGCGGTGAGTAGGCCGGTGACCGATAAAACCACCTTGCTGTGCAGGCTAAACTTTCTGTTTTTGGGGTATGTCACCAGCTCTGAAATAACAATGAAGCCAATTCCTCCGAAAAAAATAAGCAGCATGGATACGATGTTGACGAACGGATCCTCTACGTAATGAATAAGGCTGCTGGCACGCTCTGGAAACTGCGAGAACAAATCGAAGCCTGCGTTGTTGAAAAAGGAGATACTATGGAATATCCCAAAATATATGGATTGTCCAACCGGCATCTCTAGCATGAAATAGCCGCTCAGCAGGATAGCGCCGGACAGCTCGATAACTAAAGCGTATAGCAGAACTTTGCGAATCATGCGCACGATGCCTTCCGTCGATCCGTAATTCATCGATTCCTGCAGCACGAGTCTTTCCCGGAACGAAATTCGCTTGCGAAACAGTAGGGCAAATAAGGTTGCCATTGTCATAAAGCCGAGACCGCCGATCTGGGCTAATAGGATAATGACAACCTGTCCGAAAGTGGAGAAATGAGTTCCTGTATTCAGTACGGTAAGGCCGGTCACGCAGGTAGCGCTTGCCGACATGAACAAAGCGTCTAAGTAGGAGATAGAAGTATCGTTCGTGAAGGATATAGGCCGTGACAGAAGCTGCGCACCAACCAGTATAAGCAAGATAAAGCCAAAAGTCATAACCTGCGGAGGGCTAGGACGGAAACGCAATTTGTCGCGCAGGTTAGTTGCTCTAAGCATAAGTCAATCCCACCTATCTCTTTCCCGCTAGTATAGTTATTTATCTTGAAAAGCATGTATGCTGCCATTATTAGAAAGATGTACGGCGTTTCTTCCCGTATGTTTTGACCGGTATAAGGCGATGTCTGCTTCGCTCAGCAGCATTTCAAGCGGTATATCCGAGGTTCGAGCTTGAGTAACTCCAAAGCTTGCGGTAATCGTTATTGCTTTAGCCGAACTATATAGCGGGTTGGCGGCAATCTCTGCACGCAGCCGTTCAGCGATTTGACCGGCTTGCGCCAGCGTGGTACTCGGCAGGCTTATGGCAAATTCCTCGCCGCCGTACCGGCCAAGCAAAGCGTGCTCTGGCAGAAATTGCTGGGAAATCATTACGATATGCTTTAGAGCGAAATCGCCTACGCTATGTCCATAACGGTCGTTAATCTGCTTAAAGTGGTCAATATCAAACAAAATAAAGCAGAGCGGGGCTTGGCTTTGGTGAGCAGCTGCCAGCAATTCTCTACTTTTTTCCATGAAAAAGGTACGGTTATATATAGAAGTAAGACCGTCGATCTCCGCGAGATAGCGAAGCTTATGCTGCAGCAGCGTATGCTCGGTAACGTCGATCATGACGATGGTTCTGCCAGCGAGTTGGCCATTTGACTTAAGGAGCCTGGAGGACCTAATCCGATAATAGAAGGTTTCTCCGCCGCGTACCCATTTGAGCTCCTCCTCATGGTCGAGGGCTTCGTCCGAGCCTAAGGAAAAGGCACCGGTCTCCGCACCGCGCTTCCAGATATGCTCCAGCTTTTGTCCGATCGTTTCGGGAGTCAGGGCGGGTATGATTTTGGCAGCGGCTCCATTGAAATCCATGATTTGGTTTTCCAGGTTAAGGACAAGCACCCCATCGCGCATGCTCTCGAATATGTGCTCACGCGCAATCGGCGCGACGGTGAGAAGCGAGGTCGAGAAGATCGAAGTCACATATAAGGTGGATGTAATGCACATCAATATGGGCACGGGGTCCATGCCGAGAGGCGTAATGCCGAGCACGTAAGCGAGCGCTCCCAGCATCGGGAGCATAATGCCAATAGCTAGCGTTATCATTTGCTTGCGGTAGATGGATTTGGTCTTCCGCCAATATCGGTACAATAGGAACAAGCTGGCAAACATAGAGCCGGACGTGTAGCTACCATGGACGTAATACCATAGACCGGGTATGACATCAACCATAGGCTTTTCGATATGAGGATTGAGAAATAGATCTTTATAAAATAAATGGTGGTATTCATTAGTCGATACCATTAACAGCGTGATGAAAGGAATAATAAAGAAGACCCAAGATTTCTTAAACGTATTGAACTTCTCGATACCGACATAAATCATAATCAGCAGCAAGCTTAAGGGCGAAATAAACGGCATGCCAATATATTCGATATTCAGCCAGAAACGAATTTCGCGAAGCGAATCGCTGGCGAGCTCAAAGGCAAAGGCAAAGGTGTATACAGCGGATAGGATTGTCGACCACATAAAAACTTTCATGCCTGTGAACTTATTCTTGTTGTTGTATGCATATATGGCAAGCAGCACGCTTAGAACACCGGAAATAACGACAAAAATTATATACTGAGAAATAGGGGTATCCATAGTCATCAACATATGCGGCTCCAATATAGCGGAATGATCGTACGTTATTATTTAAGTCTTCCCATCGCTTGCAAAAAGGCTTCGGACACATTTTACCATATGAGATCGCTTTACTTCAAAAAAATATAAAATTCGCGGTTATATGACGAGATACGTCTAAATCTATGTTTATACAGCTTCGGCAAATTTATTTTTAATCTTTAAAGGTGCAAGGATGCCGCGTGTAGAATTAGGTTGCATACATAATTCTACAAAAATCGATATGTATTCGTTGCTAGGCGAAAATAAAATGATTTAATGTGAGCTTTTGTCGGATAAACGCGGTTTCTGATTGAGTACGATATTTTAAAATGTATTTTTTAGTAAGGTTATATACCTCATGAACATGTAGCATTCATTTGGTATAATTTATCTATTATAAGCTAATCGAAAAAAAGGATGGCTTCAAACAATGAAATATTGGCTAGAGAGGATGCTGATTCTACTATGAAGCTACACACACAACGCATAGCCGGCCCTAGGTACGTAAAGCTGTTTTTTCTATTGTTTCTTATTATTATGGTAGTAGTAGAGTCCTTTCCCCTCGTATCAGGTTCTCGAGTAGAGGCGGCAACGGGCGGTTATGTATATTATGTAGCAACAACCGGGAGCGATAACAACCCTGGATCGAAAGAAGCGCCTTGGAAAACGATTCAAAAGGCAGCGAACACCGTACTGGCTGGAGACACGGTTTACGTGCGAGGCGGTATTTATAAGGAATACGTAAATATTACGGCTTCAGGCTCCAAAGAGGCCGGGTATATTACGTTTCAGGCGCATCCTGGGGAAAAGCCAATACTAGATGCAACCGGTTTAGCGCCTGCGAGCGGAAAAAATGCGTTATTTCATCTCGTAAACGCCAGTTACATCATTATTGACGGTTTCGAATTGCGTAACGTAACATCAACGAGCAGCTCGGTTACGCCAGCAGGCATAAGAGCTCGCGATGGCAGCCATGACGTTCATATTTTAAATAACAACATACATGATATTGCCAACAAAGCGGCTAGCGGCAATGCGCATGGCATTCATTTCTACGGAAGCTCCAGCGTCGAAATGAGCAATATTAGAATTAGCGGCAACGAGGTTCATCATTTGACGACAGGATACAGCGAGTCCGTAACTTTAAGCGGCAATGTCAACGGCTTCACCGTCAGCAACAATAGTATTCATGATAATAATAATATTGGCATTGATATTGCTGGATTTTATGGCGCATGCTCGGGTCTGTGCACCGACCAAGCTCGAAACGGAACCGTATCGGACAATATCGTATATAACATTGACTCCTCAACGAATCCGGCTTATAAGGGAGTTCATGCAGCTGGGGGCATCTATGTAGATGGGGGAACGGGAGTCGTTATCGAACGCAATCTCGTTTTTAATAACGATTTCGGTATCGAGCTTGCTAGCGAGAAGGAAGGTAAGCTGACGAATAAAATCATTGTGCGTAACAATTACGTCCATCATAACTTTGGAGCCGGCATTATTATGGGTGGCTCAAGCTCATCAAATGGCGGAGCAACGGATAACATGATATCGAATAATACGCTCATCGAGAATGATACGTTAAATCAAGGCTATGGGGAAATTACGCTTCAATGGAACAACAAGAATAATAAAATTATGAATAATTTAATTTATAGCACCTCTAAGAAAGCATTTATATACAAGTCAAACGTAAGCGGCTCAGGGAACGTCATTGATTATAATCTCATGTATCGGCCCGACGGTTTGCCGGACGCCGTGGCATGGAGATGGCAAGGAGTTTCGTATTCGACATGGGATGCGTATAAAAAAGCGACAGGCCATGACGCCCATTCGGTTTTTGCCGATCCGCTGCTTGTAGACAAGAACGGCAATCCGCAATTGAAGGGCACTTCGCCTGCCATTAATACAGGATTGGCGCAAGCTGATCTGAATGGGGCTACTGATTTCCAGAACGCCGTACGTCTGCAAGGCGTGAGCGTGGACATCGGCGCCAGTGAATTTATCCTTCCGGTGACGACTGCTCCGGTTATCGAAACACCGAATGTGCCGGATGAAGGTCCAGTTGAAACATTGCCTGAGCTGGATCAGCTGCCACTCATTAAGATTGACGGCGATTTGGCCGATTGGAAGGATGTACCGCTGCTTAGCGAAGGATCGTTTAATGTGCAAAGCTTAAAAGCGATTCTATCGAATCAAGAGCTTACTCTGTTCATTTATGGAAGCCTATTGGAGCAAAAAGGACAATTCTTCCTCAATACGGACGATAACAAAACGACAGGGTTCCAAGTTCCTTATTGGACTTCTAGCGGTGCAGACTATTTAATCGAGAACGGAGTGCTGTACAAGTATAGCGGAACAAACGGTACGAGTTGGACATGGACCACCGTTAAAGATTATGCGAAGCTAAAGAAATTCGTTAAGAACAATACGGTAATTGAAGTTTCAATTGCATTATCGGATTTGGGAATGACCCAACCGACAACGATATCTGCAGGTTATGTATGGAATGACTCTAAATCAGATAAACTTCCGTCAGGTAAAGAGTTTGCTGCGATCGGATTATGGACGGGGAATGATCCCGCCGTTTCATCACCGAGTCCGACCCCAATACCGACGCCAGTGCCGACACCAAGCCCGACACCAAGCCCGACACCGGTACCGACTGCTCAGCCTACACCGATACCGACACCGGTGCCGACGCCGACGTCTACACCGGAGCCTGCTAAGCCGTCTATCGTCATAAATGGAGAAACGGCTGATTGGGATTCCATTCCGGCATTCATGACGGGTGAAACGAATCCGAAATCATTGAAGGCAATACTGGCCGATTCGCATGTAAACGTTCTGCTTCAAGGTAGCGACTTATCCAGCAAAGTACAACTGTATTTCAACACGGATAATGATGCCAAAAAAGGCTACAAGTCTACGAAGCTGACGGAGAGCGGAGCGGAATTCATGCTGGAGAACGGAACGCTGTATGCTTATTCGGGCTCCGGAAGCGATTGGTCTTGGAAAAAGGTGGAGTCATTAAAAACGATCAAAAAATATGTGTCGACAAATGAAGTCGTGGAGTTCGCAATCGCGCTAGACCTGCTAGGAGTAAAGGAAGGGGATACCGTTGCAATTGGCGTGTTGCTTTCTGATTCGTCAAAGACGATGCTCCCGAATGACGGCATCATGAAACCATTTTCTATCGTTCAAAAGTAGATGAAATCATAATTCTTTTGACCTAACGACGAAAGCCCTATATATTCGATAATATCAAGCGAATTGCGCGATGAGCGACTTCCCGGATATTGTCGAATTTAGGGTTTTTTTGTTTGTTTATGTAGAACAAAAGAGGATAATATTTCAAAGAATTGAGTGAACTCTCATAATTCTACATTATTATAGTTATTCCGTAGTCTAAATGAATCACCTGTGTTATCATAGGTTAGCATTCGACATTTACATACAATTAATAGACAAAATAACAAGACTTTCTTTCTCGATGCTGGATCTATTCTTATCGTCAGCCAGAGCTTGGGGTGGTTATTGTATCCATATTTATACTATAAAGACGGGGTGGATTTGTGAAAGTTCTTATTACTGGAGGCTATGGTTTTATTGGATCTCATGTAGCGGATAGGTTTCATAAAGAAGGTTACGAGGTCTATATCATAGATAATTTATCAACGGGCCGTAAGGAGAACATTAATTTCAAACATAAAGGGTATCAGCTGTCTGTTGAGGACCCTAAATGCGAGGAAGTTTTCCGCTCGAACCGCTTTGATGCAGTCGTACATTTAGCCGCTCAAGTCAGTGTTGCGGAATCGGTCAGCAATCCAAGATTGGATACGGAATCCAATGTTCTTGGATTAGTGAACATGCTGACATTTTCCCGAAAATATAAAGTGAAAAAGTTTATGTTTGCTTCATCCGCTGCCGTTTATGGCATGAATGATAAGCTGCCGTTAGTGGAGACGGATCATTGTGATCCGATTTCACCTTATGGCATAAGCAAATGGGTAGGCGAGTCATACTGCTTGAAATGGAGCCAGCTGTACGATTTGGATACCGTATGCTTTAGGTTCTCGAATGTTTATGGACCACGTCAAGGCAGTGTAGGAGAAGGCGGCGTCATATCGATCTTTATGGATCGTGTCAGCTCGGGCGAGCCTCTATTTATACATGGGGACGGGGAGCAAACAAGGGATTTCATATATGTTGAGGATGTAGCGGATGCGATATTCCGAGCGTCCTACGCACCGGTTTCAGGGGTGTATAACCTATCGACTAATTCGGAGCGCAGCATCAACTCATTGGCAGATGTATTAAAGGGTTTGCATACTGTGAAGGAAATTCACCATACGGACAATAGAGCCGGTGATATCCGTCGTTCTACGCTCAATAACGAGAAGATTAAGAGCGAGTTGGATTGGTCGCCCATGTATGATACGGACGAGGGATTGAAACGAACCTTTGCATGGTTCCAGTCGAATCAAGCGAGTCGCGAAAGCGCGGCAAGCATAACAACGGAAGCAGCCAAGGAATCTACTTCAACGAGAGTATGGTTGAAGAGTATTCAACCTTATGCCGAGAATGTATTAGCTTTTGCTTTAACCGCATGGATCGTGCTAAGCCAACAAAGCAGCGCCTATGGCTTGATTGATGTGGAATTGTTCTACATAACTATTATTGGAATTATTTATGGCAGCCGCCAATCTATCTTGGCAGTTGTCCTAGCTATTAGCTTGTTTTTATTCAAGAAATTAAATGACGGACATGAAATCGTATCTCTTATGTATGATACGGATTTCTTCTTTCAGGTTGCGATCTATTTATTCATTGGACTTGTAGTCGGTTATTCCGTGGAACGGAAAAATAGAATGATCCAAGCAAAAGAACAAAAGATTGACGAGCTGGAAAACCGTTACGAATTTTTAAACGGGGTGTACACGGAAGTACGCGAAGTAAAAGACGAGCTTCAGCAGCGGATTTTGAACAGCGGCGACAGTTTCGGGAAAATTCACTCGATTACGAAAGAACTGGAGAGCTTAGAGCTCGAAAAAGTATTTATGTCTACGGTTAACGTAGTCAAATCCATTATGGGCGTTCAAACCGTATCCATTTACACGCTTAGCCCAAACCGTTCATTCATGCGTCTTGTTGCGCATTCCAACGATTCAGGTGGAGCCGTTAGCAAATCGATTCGTGTCGAAGATCATGCATACATTCAAAAAATGATGGCAGACGGCAAGGTTTATGTGAATAAAGAGCTGAACAGCCAAGCTCCATTGATGAGCGTGCCTATCTACCATGAAGATAACATTGCTGCCTTTATAGCTATTGAAGGCATGTCGATCGACAAGTTTTCATTATACTATCAGAACCTATTCAAGGTTACTTCCGATTTGGTATCCTCTGCTTTGTCGCGCGCGCTTGCTTATTACGATGCGACGGAAAGCCGCCGCTTTATCGACGGAACCTCGGTCCTGCACAAAGAGGCGTTTGAAGAAATTATTTCTAGCAAGAAACTAGCAAAAACCATGCATAACACCCCTTACTTGCTGCTCGAAGGGGAGCTTGGCCAGATGTCCTTGAAGCAATATTCGGAAAAGGTGACCAGCATGCTGCGGGAAACGGATTATATTGGCACAGTTAGTGATGGGAAAGTGCTCGTTATTCTTTCCAACTCGGCGGAAGAGGATGCCGCATTCGTGCTGTCCCGCTTCGCGCAAAAAGAAATTAGCATGAGGGTAGTCGAAGGGGATCTCTAATATGATTGGTTTATTATACGGACTATATATTTTGGTGTCTGCGCTCCTTTTATTTATCATTTATCGCAAATCGATGCGCGAGTTTATGCTAAGACTTGTTATCGTGGTACTGCTGCCTGTAATAGGCTGGTTATTACCCGTGTTTTGGCCAAGGCGTTGGTTCAACCATGCTGGCGAGAAGCTGGATGATTATATCATGAAGCAGCAGGAAGAAATGTCCGTCAATACGACGGGCATTCATAAAAAGATGGAAATAGAGAAAGAGCTGAACATTATATCGATCGAAGATGCGCTGATCGTGAGCGAGCATTCCGCAAGGCGCAAAGTCATGATTGATGTTCTGAAGCAGGACTCCATCAACTATCTGGAGGTATTGCAAACGGCTGTCAGCAATGAGGATACGGAAACTTCCCATTATGCGGTTAGCGCCATTATGGAAGCCAAAAGAAAGCTTTCATTATCTATTCAGGAGCTTTCCGTCCGCTATGAACAGAACAAAACGGACGAGCATTTGCTGCGCGCTTACTCAGAGGTGTTAAAGGGTTTTATGCGAAGCGGCTTTTTGGATGATCGCACCGCGCTTAAGTACAAGTATACATACGTTGCTGTACTAGAGCAGCTTATTTCCCAGTCTGAGGATGTAGAATCAGCGTTCGTAGAAAAACTGAATACCGAGATGGAACTGGGCCAATTCATTGCATGCGAGGAAACCTGTCAGAGGTACATTGAGAAGTATCCGCAAAGTGAAGAAGCTTATTTATGCCTTGTTCAGCTCTATTTTATGACAAAATCTGTGGACAAGCTGCAAAACACGATAGACACATTGAAAAAGTCACCGTTGAGGCTCTCGAATAGAGCCCTCACCATGGTAAGGTTTTGGTCGGAAGGGGCATGACATGAAGAAGGAGCTTAATTTCTCCAAAAATATATATATTATCTTGCTAGTCATATTGGCATTGGGCGTAATCATACAAGTTGCTCGATCTCAGTATGTATTGCAGTTCAAGCATAATACGAATTTAACCGAACAGCGCGCGGCATTGCTTAGCAACGTTAAGGAGCATCCATTGGAAGAGCTGTCTGGAACCAATTATTGCGTCGTTTACCATGGTTCTGATGAGTATAGCGTTTTACTTAAAAATAACGCAGCGCGCACGCTTCAATACATGCAGAAGAAAACGACCGAATTTAATATTGCGGAGCAGACTCCGGTATTTAACGGTTGTGGCGTCTTAATTATTGCCTACAATAACCTTGATGAGCTTGGGAATATAAACCGGATTGATCAATTTGTTAATGATGGCGGCTACGTACTATTTATGAGCTCCTTAAACATAGATGCTAATTTTCAAGTTCTCTATCGGAAATTAGGAATCGCGGCATTCGGTGATCTGCATGAAATGATGGGAATCGAGCTGCTCTCAAATGTGCTCATTGGCGAAAAAGAGCTTCACATCAATGATGACTTTATGGAGAATTCAACGATGAGCGTCGAGCTCGACGACCAGGCTGAACTGCTAGCTACAACATCGGACGGAAATCCCCTCTTATGGACGCGGTCCTACGGTAAAGGCGCTTTTATGATGATTAACGGTACCATGCTGCAGGAGAAAATTAACCGCGGCTTTTTCGCGGGTTCTTTAAGTCTTCTAGAGCCCAATTTTATTTATCCCATATTCAATTCTAAAATATTTTTCATAGATGATTTCCCTGCTCCCATATCAAAGGGTGTAATACCTGCCATATACCGTGAATACGAACGCGACACGCCAAGTTTCTATCAACAAATCTGGTGGCCGGATATGCTAAAGGCAGCAAAAAAATACGGAATAAAATATACGGCAGTCATTATTCAATCCTATCACGATGAAGTGGAGCCTCCTTTCGAGAAGCCAGTTGATGAAGACCGATACGGATTGATTTCATATGGACGCGAAGTGATTAAGAGCGGCGGAGAAATTGGGATCCACGGTTATAACCATCAATCACTGGTAGTAGACAAATCCGTTTCCGAGAGCTTTGGTTACAACGCATGGAGAAACGCGGACGTGATGGCGGAGTCCATAAAAGAAGTGCTTAAGTTCACTAGCGAAGCATTCCCGAAATACACCTTGCTCTCCTATGTACCTCCTTCAAACGTTCTTGATGCGGAAGGAAGGGAGGCTCTCAAGAAAGGGTGGCCGGATTTGACCGTTATCTCCTCCCTATATGGTGAGGACGCCAGCGGCATGGCTTATGTTCAGGAATACGAAATTGCGAAGGACGGCATTATCGAGATGCCTCGCGTTACTTCTGGTTATGCGGAGGATACGTTTGAGCGCTGGGCGGAAGCGAATGCAATGACAGGCTTGGGTATCTACTCTCACTTTATTCATCCGGATGACGTTCTCAGCAGCGCGCGCAGCAAAAATCAGACCTGGGAGAAGCTTTATGAAGGCTTTACGGATAAAATAAAACGGTTGAAAAAGACATATCCTTGGATTCGCCCGATGACATCAACTGAAGCCGCGCTCGATATGGGAGTTGCCTTGACCTCGCAATTGACGCTCACTCAGACTGAGAGCAGCATCAAAGGGGAAGTATCCAACTATCGCTCTAATCTCTATTATGTGCTGCGTTCCGATAAGAAGATCGGCAAACAAGTCAATTGCTCGGTCCAAAAGATAGACACGAATACGTATCTCGTAGAAGTATATAATTCCAAATTCACGATTGAATTAGGTGGGTAATCACATGAGAATATGCATCATTGCGGAAGGGTCTTATCCGTATATTACAGGCGGAGTATCCAGCTGGATACACAGCATTATTAACCAAATGCCAGAGCATGAGTTTGTGATTTACGCAATAGGGGCACAAACCAAGCAAAAGGGCCAATACAAATACAAGCTGCCAAGCAATGTCGTTGAGGTAAAAGAAATGTTTCTCGACGCTTATTTATTTGAAGAGGGCGAATGGGGACACCGCTTTAAGCTCACAAATAGCCAGCAACAGGATATGATGGCGCTGCTCAGCGGGGAAGGATCAATTAACTGGGGGAACATTTTTGACTTGCTGCGCACGAGTAAATTCCGAAGAGCTGCAGACTTCCTATCCAGCAAGGATTATTTCGATATTTTGGAGCAGCTTGGGCGCAATAAATATAATTTGGTCCCATTTACAGAGATGTTCTGGACGGTACGCTCTATGATATTGCCGTTATTCTTAACGATTCGGCATGAAATTCCGATGGCTGACGTTTACCATAGTGTATCAACGGGATATGCGGGCGTCGTTGGGGCTTTAGCTAAGCATATACACAAGAAACCGTTGTTGCTAACAGAGCACGGCATTTATTCACGGGAACGGGAAGAAGAAATTATTAAGGCTGATTGGGTAAAAGGTTACTTTAAAGATTTGTGGATTGAATACTTTTACAACTTGTCTACTTGTACATACGAGGCAGCCGACCAAGTCATTACACTATTCAGCCGCAACAAGGAAATTGAGATTGAGGTTGGATGCGAAGAATCCAAAATCAGCATTATCCCGAACGGTGTGAACATTAACAATTATGTGGATATTGCAAAGGCTCCGCAGGATGGAAAGATTCGTATCGGGGCGATCGTACGGGTTGTGCCCATTAAGGATATTAAGACGATGATACAAAGTTTTGCTTTAATTAAGCATGAAGTGCCCAATGCCGAAATGTATATCATGGGTCCAATTGAAGAGGACGAGCAATATTACCAGGAATGCATGCAGATGGTAGAGTCTATGGAAATCAAGGATCTTGTATTCACGGGCGAAGTTCAAATCAAGGATTACATCGGCCAAATGGATGTTTTAATGCTTACGAGCATTAGTGAAGGGCAGCCGCTTGCTATTTTGGAAGGAATGGCATGTTCGAAGCCATTTGTAGCGACAAATGTCGGAAGTTGTAAAGAGCTGCTTAACGGGATGGATGACGGAATCGGACCGGCTGGCTTAGTTGCGCCTGTCATGCATTATGAACAACTTGCTAATGGTGTCGTAAAGCTTTGCAAAAACCAAAAGCTTCGTGAGCAAATGGGTCGAAATGCCTTTGAGCGCGTACAGCGTTATTATAAACATCAGGATTTTATTTCAAGCTACCGTAATCTTTATCAATCGTTGGGAGGCTCGCGAAAGTGGCTGGAATCGGCTTCGAACTGAGAAAGTTGTTTCAGGAGCAAGGACTAATCAATAACGTCAAGGCTTATGCCTACTCTTCATTGACAACCATTGGACCCATGGTTCTATGTATGTTCTTGATTATTGCGCTTCAAAGAATGATGTCTGTCTTTAATGGGAGCTACTTAGAGTGGGAGCTGTATATCTCAACTGTAACGTATTGTTTTATTTTCTCCATTATTATTACGAGCGGAATATCGATGGTCATTACGCGTTTCATAGCGGATATGATCTATCAGAAAAAGTATGAACAGCTGCTTTCCTCCTACTACGGGGCATTAATCGTTTGTTTGCCGGTGTGTGCTGTAGTTGCTTGGCTGTTTCTCCGAGAGGTATCGGCTGATTCAAGCTACAAGGTAGCGGCGTATCTATTCTTTATGGAGCTTATTATTATTTGGATTCAAGGCATTTACCTATCCGCTCTGAAAGATTACATGCGAATCGTTCGAAGCTTCACCATCGGCGTGGTGGCGGCCTTGCTTAGCGGGTTTTTATTGTTTACTTATACGGATATTCAAGCTACGACTACGGCTCTGCTTTCCATTGATATTGGTTTTTTTATTATTGCCGTGCTTTCTTCGTTTCACTTCGAGCAAATGTTTCCGCGCGCCAGAAGCCGTGACTATTTTACTTTTTTAACCTATTTCAAAAAGTACCCTTCACTCTTTTTTACAGGCTGTTTCGTGTATGGCGGCGTTTATATTCATAGCTTCGTTTATTGGTTCGGACCGTCTGGCGAGGAGGTAGCCAATCGTTTCTTGGTCATGCCGAGCTATGATTTACCCGTATTTTACGCATTTCTTTCGGTTGTGCCCTCCATGGTCGTTTTCGTCGTATCCGTCGAGACCTCTTTTTACGAGAAGTTCCGCACGTATTATTTAAACGTCCTAGATGGGGGTACGTATCAGGATATTAATAAAGCAAAAAAAGAAATGCAAAGGACGTTGCTTCGCGAGGTGAGCTTCCTAATGGAAGTACAGCTTCTCTTCACGATTCTTTCCATAGCATTAGGAATGAAGTTTCTGCCAAAAATCGGATTTACGATGGCACAGCTGGATTTGTTTCTCATTCTAACATTAGGTTATTTCTTATTTATTATCATGTTTGTGCTCGTGCATGTTCTGATGTACTTTGACGATCGGAAAGGTGTTCTTATGATTAGCGGCTTGTTTATAGTAGCAAATGCAGGTTTGACGTACTGGATGATGAATTTGGACCTAAACGGGTTCGGGATGTTTATAGCAGCATTTATCGCGCTTGCTGTTGGCATTGGCAGATTGCTGCATGTGCTGCGGAATATTGATTATTATACGTTCTGCTCGCAGCCGCTTACGACCAAAAGCCAACGTAAGGAATCACAAAAGTCGCTTGCTGGTTCCGGCGTCATTATTTCTGCAGTTATTGTGATGACGCTTGCGTTATCGGCTTGTTCCAGTAATAGTGCCAAAGCCGGCAACCAAGCAGCAAATAATGAAAGCAGCAGCTCTGTTACGGAGTCCGTGCAGAGCGATGGTATCTCAGAAGATAAGAGGGTCTATGAGCGTGATGAGGACGGCTCAGTGAAGGCTTTGTATGTGACGATTTTGCCTGATAAATCCGGGAAGGCCGACCCTGTAAGCTGGTACGGGCTTAACCGGATTACGGATCGCTATAGCGAAGAGAACATGGAAATCATCATGCAGGAAGGTAACGATGATGGCAAAGGACCTGTGACGGGGATGTTCGGGTACGGCGCTGACCTAGCGAATGCCAAGATTAGCCTTCGCGGCAATACGGCTCGCTATGCCGCTCAGAAATCTTACAAAATAAAATTATTTGATGAGGCAGGCTTGTGGAAAAATCAGAGAACGCTGAATTTAAACAAGCATTCAACGGACCTCTCGAGACTACGCAATAAACTAAGCTTTGATATGCTTGAGCAAATTCCTCATATTACAAGCTTGAGAACGCAATTTGTCCACTTGTACGTGAAAGACCTGACCGAAGGCGAATCAAATCAGAAGTATCAAGACTACGGTTTGTACAGTCAAATCGAACAGCCTAACGAAATGTTTCTCAAGTCCCATTGGCTAGATCCATATGGACAACTCTATAAGGTTAACTTTTTTGAATTCCAAAGGTACCCTGATCAAATAAAATCGCAATCCGACCCGGATTATGATAAAGCGGCATTTGAAACGATTCTTGAAATTAAAGGCCGCGAAGAGCATGATAAATTGATCGGTATGCTGGATGATTTGAATAATTATAAAAAGCCTATAGACGATGTAGTTGAAGAGCATTTTGATTTGGAAAACCTCTTAACGTGGACGGCTATAAATATTTTAATGGACAACATGGATACGGATGCCAACAATTTCTATTTGTACTCGCCTTTGAATTCTAACAAATGGTATTTCCTTCCTTGGGACTATGACGGCGGATGGGAGCTCCAGCGGGAGGGTAATTTCATTCGGTCATACCAAGCAGGCCTCAGCAATTTTTGGGGAAATACGTTGCATAACCGCTATTTCAGGAATGAGGAGCATATTGAGCAATTAAAGGATAAAGTGAATGAGCTTGCTAAATGGATTAACAAAGACAGCGTAGAGAAACAGCTTAACCAGTATAAGGATGTCGTAAAGCCTTATCTCTTTAGAGCACCTGATATGAATTACTTGCCTGGCCGCAATGTCGATTTTGATCAAGAGTTAGAACAGATTAAGAGTACCCCGGAACGTGCCGTAGAACGGTTTATTGCCGATCTAGAGAAACCAAAACCATTTTATATGGATGATGTCGATAACGAAGCTACGGAAATTCATTTAAGCTGGGGCATTTCGTTCGATCTCCAAGGCGAAGATCTTCTTTATGATGTGACCGTAGCGAAGGACCCTGCCTTTACCCAAATCGTGGCTTCGCAAAAAGATATCCAAATCAACAAGGCAACCTTCAAAAAACCGAATGATGGCATTTATTACTGGCGCGTAGTGGTAAGAGATAGCTCGGGCCACGAACAAACTTCTTTTGATTCTTTTACGGATGTTGAAGGTGACGAGTACAACGGCATTAGACAGTTCGAGGTGGATTAAAATGTTATTTCAAGGGAAGAAGCTTAGAAACGAAATGAAGTATTATATGCATACGCATGATTATATTTCGCTTCGCTATAAAGTATCAACGATGCTGGTTATGGATAAAAACTCATTGTCGATAGACGGGTACGGCATACGCAGCCTTTATTTCGACGGGCCTCACGACCATTCTTTGTATGACAAGAACAACGGTATTTTTAAACGCGAAAAATATCGTATCCGAATCTACAATGGCAGCGACGCTAAGATCACTGTCGAGCGCAAGAGCAAGTACGGTGAGTTCGTCTGCAAGGAAGCAGCCGTGATTAGCCGTGCGGAGTATGACGCCATTATGCGTAAAGATTATGAGATTTTGGCAGATAAAAAAGAGCCGTTGTTAATTGACTTTTATTCGGCGCTCGCGCACCGTGCTTTTCAACCCATCGTCATCGTGGATTACTTCCGGGAAGCCTACGTTTATGAACCCGGGAATGTCAGGATTACGTTCGACAAGCGGCTGACAGCGGGCGTCAATTCGTTCGATTTGTTTGATCCGCATTTGGTGCAGGAAGAAACGCTGCTGCCAGCTCAAACGATAATGGAAATCAAATTCGATGATTTCCTACCGGATAATATACGCAAGGTCATCCAACCGGAACGCCATACGCGATCCGCGATTTCGAAATATGTCATCTGCCGCGAGGCAGGCATGAAGCATTTTAAACAATAGACTAGCAGGGGTGCAATAATGAACGATACGGTTAATTTTCAGGACGTAATCAAAAAAAGCATGCTTCATCTCGAAGCATTTCGAAGCATTTCATATGTGGATATGTTTTTGGGCTTGGCATCGGCATTCGCAATCGGGTTATTTATATATTGGATCTACCGGAAGTCCTTCCGCGGAGTCGTATACAGTTATAACTACAATGTCTCCTTCGTGTTAATGACGATGATTACAGCGCTTATCATCATGACGATTAGCACGAATATCGTATTATCGCTCGGGATGGTAGGCGCGCTCAGCATCGTGCGCTTTAGGACTGCGGTAAAAGACCCGTTGGACATCGTATACATGTTCTGGGCAATCGCTGCGGGTATTGCGAGCGGAGCCAAAATGTATCCTCTTGCGCTAGGCGGATCAATCATTATTGGATTGACTTTGGCATGGCTGTCGAAACGTAAAATTAAAGAACAGGCTTACCTTTTGATTATCCGCCATACAGATCTTGCGACTGCCGAGCTACGGGTGCAGCTGCGCAAGCTCGATTCCAAGCTTAAGTCCAAGACGGTACGCAAGGATTTCACCGAGCTTACGGTCGAAATTAAGATGCGTGACGATAATACGGCCTTTATGAAAACGATAAGCGATATTGAAGGCGTACACGATACATCGTTAATTAACTATACGGGCGATTACGCGCAATAATAGCTTCATGTCATATAACAAAACAGGCCGAGCACCCTCAGTGGGGTGTTTGGCCTGTTTTGTTTGCAGCTGAAGGGAATCAGAAGCTAAATGTTTGAAACAGAAGGTGTGGCATAAAGCTTATTCTTTATGAGGTTCTCATCGGCAGCGTAATTTCCACGCATGTGCCCTCGCCAAGCTGGCTTCGGAAGACGATGGTGCCTTTGTGCGCAGCAATAATCTGCTGGCTTACCATCAGCCCAAGACCGTTGCCGCTCGCTTTCTTCGTGAAGAAGGGCTCGCCTAAGCGGATAAGATCCTCCTCTTTAATGCCGCAGCCTTGATCGATGAATTGTATAATAATCGATTCTTGTCGACAGCATTCAAGCTTGATGGACAGCATGCCGCCCTTAGGCATGGATTCAATGCCATTCTTCATGATATTAACGAAAACCTGCTTCAGCTGGTTAGCCTCGCCGATGACTTCCGGAAGCATGGGATCCGCGAGCAAGTCAAGCTGAACATTGCTCATTTTGGCCTCTGAATCAAGCAGCATCATAATATCGCTCACGAGATGAAGAATGTTGACCGGTTGATAGTGCGTCGCCTGCGGTTTGGCGAATACGAGAAATTCGCTTACGATCATGTTGATCTGATCAAGCTCTCCGAGCATAACCTCCAGGTTAGCTTGCGATAGGCTACCTGTCTTCTGCTGCAGCTGCACGAAGCCTCTGAGCGTCGTCAGCGGGTTGCGTACCTCGTGAGCCACGCCTGCCGCAATCTGGCCGACGACCGAAAGCTTCTCGGAGCGTCTGATGATTTCCTCTGACTGCTTGCGGGAGGTAATATTGCGCGAAATAGTCGCTATCGCAATGATGGCGCCAAGCTCATTGCGAATGGGCGAGATCGTTAGGCTGAGATCGATGAGCTCGCCGGATTTGGTATAACGCACCGTTTCGAAATCGGTGACGGAGCCGCCGCGCAGCACGGTAGCCTCAAGCTCGTGATGCGAGCTTAAATAATCATGAGGCACATTTTCAAGCGGCTTGCCGAGAGCCTCTTCTTCGTACCAGCCGTACATCTTTTCGAATGCCTTATTCACCTGAATAACGCTGCCGGACAAATCCGATACGTGTATGGCATCGGATGTATGGTTAACGAAGGACTCCAAATATTGCTTCGTGCTGCGGAGCTCCTCGGCCGTATCCTGAAGCTGCGTGGTGTAGCTGTGCAAGTTGCTGCCCATCGTATCGATTCTTGAAGCAAGCAAGCCCAGCTCGTCATTGCTGCGAATCGTAATGAGCTGGCCGAAGTCGCCGGCTGCGATCGCATTTACTTTGCTGAGAATTTGGTTCAAGCCGCGAATCATAAAGCCTGCAATGAAATAGCTGGCAAACATGGATACGAGGACGAGGCATAATGAAATGACCGATTGCATGAAAAGCTGTTTTTTAAGCGGCTTTAGAATCGCCTGCTGGTCAAAGCTGATGCAGATGACATAGGTTTTGTCGATCGTGATGGGAATAAACGTTTTCATCACTTGTTTGCCCATGATGTTGCTCTTCGCGGTTACCGCTTGCCCGCTATCCAAGGCATTCTGGATATGTACGGAGTCGTTTTCTTGGTCTTTGTACGTATATTGGCCAAATGGGATATCGCGCACGTCCAGATTGTAAACGGGAATGCCCTTTTTCATTTTGATAATCGGCCTTTTGCCAAAAAACTGCGGATCGAACCCTGTTATTTCCAAAATATCCTGCTGGTTAGCAATGATCTTATTCACGATGGAGTTCGTGCCAATCGAATAATCGAAATCCAGCAGCACCTGCGCGTTGACGTAGGGATTGATCATATAATTGGTCGTTCCGTCGTAATAGTCCCCCCATTTTCTAATCTTCTTAGGATCAGAGGTGGAGAAGTTAAATGGGCCGGACCAGTAGTTTTCGAGCTTTTGACCTTGTGGAATCGTTACATTATGGTTCTCAAACAGCTGAAGAAATGCGGTATGCCAGTAATCCCATGTTTTGGAGCTCATGTTGATTTCATTGGGATCGGATGATTTCAAAGCGATTACATCATCGCCGAAGCGCTTCCAAAGCGTAATATGGTCGACGCCAATTTTGCGGCTAAGCTCCACGAGCTGCTCGTTTTTCACGTTGTCGATATCGGGATCGAGCTGCGCTTTTGCCGCAATGGCAGCCAGTCTCAGCTTCTCGCCGATCTCATCCTCCATGGATTGCTTCGCGCTCTCCGAAGCCGTAATCGTTAGGCTGATCTGCTTTGCGATATTGTTCACTTGCTGTTCGAGACTTGATTGTACCTCAGCCTTGGAAGAGAAGTAATAGATGGATAAGCTCAGTGCCAAGATGACTGCAACGATGATAGAAATCGATAATGATAATTTGGCTTTAATGGACAACAGGATATCCCCCCAAAGTCTAAGGTGCACTTACTACAATTAGACACGGGTCTACATAATTCCTGTCGTTTCTTGGGGCATTTCTTAAAATATTTGTTGGAAGAAGGAATGTTCCTCATAAAAAAACGGAGAAACAGGGTTCTGTTTCTCCGTCCAATCACAAACGTATAGAAGCTAAGCGCGTGTGAACTGCTCTTCTTCCAAGTATTGCTCTGCTTCCTCATAGGTTTCGAAGGCCGATTCCAGATTGAGATCCGCATACAAATACCATAGGTCCTCTTCAAAAAGCAAAGTGAGCACCGCGTCGTCCGGACCGATCCATTTCTGCTCCAGCGGCGGTTTTTTCTTTTTCTTCTTTTTGGATTCCGGCTTCTCCGGGGGTGCGATAGCAAGCGAGCTAATCGATTTCTCGATAATCGAGCGAAGCTCCTCCTCCGTAAAGTCGCGAATATTGACAAGACCCTTGTCATCCGTCGCAACGCCTGGCACTAGTCCGGCGAAGACATAGCCGTTTCCGTTCGGATGCAGATGGTGCACGACCGATTTTTTCTCATGGGCGCTTTCCTCGTAATGGAAGTTGGTTCGTCCGAGAGAGACGTCCTTCCGTTCCAATTCGGGAAATGCCTCAATAATAGCGAGCTTTTGTTCAAAAGAAAGCATTTAATTCCTCCTAAAAGTTTGCGAAGCAAACTACTTCGTAAGCATGGGCTTAAGTTTGCGAAGCAAACTACTTCGTAAGCATGGGCTTAAGTTTGCGAAGCAAACTACTTCGTAAGCATGGGCTTAAGTTTGCGAAGCAAACCACTTCGTAAGCATGAGCCTGGGTTTGCGAAGCAGCTGTTGCGATGCTTGTGATTATACCACATAGCCGGAGGAAGTGGTTAAGCGTCTTTCCGCTTCATAAGAAGGATCATGGCGCCGGCAAGGATAAATACGATGGCGATAATCGGCTGGCTGAGTACAAACTTATTATAGAAGGAGCCAATCGAGAATACCGCGAAGAAGAGAAGCGACAGCACGCTAAGAATGTTGATTGGAATGAGCATCCATTTGTTGCGGTTGCCGAACCAGTAAAATTCGAAAAGGCCGACTGCAACGGCTAGGATAAAGCCCGGCCACATGTAAACCCAGTTATTGAATAACATTGCAATTTGGCAAATAACGCCTGCGACAAAAAGAATGCCGCCGGGAATGAGAAGGCCGACGCCTTTTCTTCCAACCATGGAAAAGTACATCCAGTGAAAGAATAGACCGAGCGGGATAACGAATAGCGATGGCCAGAAGTAGGCAAATATTTTGCCAGGTCCGAAGGTTTCGCCTTGGTTAAGGAACAGGCAAGCGCCGAGCAGAAGCAGGACAAACCCGCTAATTGTTCTTACATTAATATTCATTGTTCAATAGCACCCCAATCCACGTTTTATTAGCTGTCCTCAGCATAGCATAGATCAAAAACGGCTGTCCTCCTGCTGAAGGTAAAAATACGAACTGGACTAAAGTCCAGTATGGATTACTCCGGGTGATTAGGCGTCGCCGTTCCAACCTCGTAGGGCGACACGACACCTTCGTACATGAGATGCATCGTCATGCCAGCGGCGGCGTGCACTAAGTTATGGCAATGGTCCATCCAGATGCCGGGATTGTCTGCGCGGAACGCGACCTCATAGGAGTCTCCGGGTGCGACATCCAGCGTATCGGACCACCAAAGGCTGCCCGTAACGGACTCGTTGTTGCGCGACAGCACGAGCATGTGATGGCCGTGCAGATGCATGGGATGCTCGACGGAGCTGCGATTTACGATGGTTGTTTTTACGAGATCGCCTTCCTTGACGATGAACATCGGCGTATTCGGGAAGACCTCCCCATTGATCGTATCATAAGCGGCGAAGCCGCCGTTGAAGAAGGCAAACCGGTTATCCAGCACCATCATAAACTCGCGATCGAATTTGCTGTTCAGGTCAAAGGGGGCTGCCGTTGCCTCCGTACCGTAGTGCGTTGGATCAAAGGTTGTAGTCTTGCGGCGAACCGGTGCTTCTCCGTGGCCGTCTTTACTCATCAGTATGCCCAAGGAATTGCCTTTTCCAACCTGCAGAAAGACAGGAGTATCCGGCATGGTGAAGGTGATATCGTACCTGCCGCCGGTAAGGAGCTCAAGGCTCTGGTCATGCAGCTCGCTTGGTCCGGTCAGGTCGGTTCCGTCTATGGCGGTAACCTTAAAGGGAGCACCCGTCAAAACGTAGGACTGGCGAACCCAGTCATCGGTATGGATAAGTCGAAGCTTTACAGTCGTGCCAGGTGCAATCTTTTTTTGCTGGATGCCCCGGTTGTCACCAATCGACATGCCGGCATCTTCCCAGATATGCGTAATCACGGTGATGTCTTCGACATGGTCGGCGGCAGTATCGGACGGCTCTACGATGAGTGCGCCGAATAAGCCTTTTTGAACAGCGGTTTTGGAGTTTTGATGAGAATGATACCAGAAGGTGCCTGTCTGCTCGGCTATGAAACGGTAAGTATACGTTTCGCCGGGCATGACCGCATCCTGCGTTGCGCCGGCAACCCCGTCCTCCGCGTTCGGCACGTCAAGGCCATGCCAGTGCAGGGTAACGCCATCTTCGATGTCCTTGTTGTGAAGGATAACCTCCACAAGCTCGCCTTTTCTCATCCGAAGCTCGGGGCCGGGCACTTGGCCGTTATAGGTCCATGCTTCGACTTGCTCCCCAGAAGCTAGCGTGACGCTCTTATGCTCGGCGGTAAGCGCAAAACGGCGGTCCGGATTTCCCGAGAGCGGCCCAGTCAGCTTCTTTACCGAGACGGGTGCCGTTTCCGTGCTTGGCTGGCTGCTGACAGCTGGGTGGCGATGTCCGGCCAATGCTAAGCCGTTCGAAGGAGCATTAGCGATGCCGTAGTCGGCTTTGCCTGCCATCATGCTGAGTCTCTCGGGCAGCTTGCTGCTCTCCAAAGCGGTTAGGAACGGAATGCTGCCAACGGCCAATAGGGCTAGCAGCACGCCGCCATGCGTCAGTCTGCGCCTCCATGGGCGATACACGAGCGGTGCTGCCGCGGCCAGTTGGTTACGCCGGGTTTGCAGCATCCACAGCAAGCAGGCAAAAAAGAGGAGCGAGGTTATGGGAATCGTTACGGCCGTCCAATGGAACGGAATGGGCGGTACGAATGCGAAATAAAACAAAGCGGCCGAGCATAAGGCCGCAAGCTGAAACGGAACGATGAACGCAGGATCGGTAGCCTGCCGCCTGCGTGCGACGTCTGGCGCAAGCCCTGTCCGTCCGTTCGTTCGATGCAGGAGCTTGCGAAGCCTAGGGATA
Source organism: Paenibacillus sp. J22R232 (assembly GCF_056269165.1). Lineage (NCBI taxonomy): Bacteria > Bacillati > Bacillota > Bacilli > Caryophanales > Paenibacillaceae > Paenibacillus > Paenibacillus sp. J22R232. The sequence continues at coordinate 235,554 of NZ_JBWDNK010000004.1, forward strand.
GAATAAAACCAGATCAGGAGAACGGGCATGACGGCAAGCGGCGTCCGGACGAACAGCCGATCCAGCCAAAACAGCGGGTGTGCCGTAGCCGCGAGCACGGCATCTGCACCGGTGATGACGGAAGCAAGCAAGCTTAGGCAAACGGACCAGAAAACGAGCTTGCGGGTCTTTATGTTAAGCTGCTTTTCTGTTTTGCAGTAAATGAGCTTGGCTGCTTTCCCAGCCGTAACGAGTGAAAAAACAACGAATAGCATTAAAGCGCCGAGCTCTAAATTAATGAGCAATGAGTACATCGGTATAGCCCCCTGAAGAATGTGTTGGTATGCGGTTTCAAGCGTCTCGAAGACGCGTTTACTAGTCGTCATTTATCTTATCTAGTACGGAAGCAATGAAAAACCGCCGCAGGTCCGAACGCAGTCCTAGACCTGTGGCGGGGGAGATTCGTCGGAAATACTCGAAAGGAATCGAACGTTACAAAAAGCGGAAATACTTCTTATGAAACGACATTTTACACCCCTTGTATAGTTCTATGAAAGCGCTATTATTAAGGTAATAAGAGGCAGGAGGTGATAACATGAGCCAAGAGGAAGAAGTAGTTCAAGAAGGCGTGGAAGAAACCGCAGAACTGATTTCGGAAGAGGCTCCAGCGGAAGAGGCAGTAGAAGCTGTTGAAGCTGAATTGGAAGAAGAGGAAGCGGAAGAAGCTGCCGCTGCGGTAGAGGAAGACGCTGCAGAGGAAGAAGAGGAAGAGGCGGCTGAGGAAGAAGCAGCCGAAGAAGAGTCTGAAGAGCAATAATGATATCTATCATTTTATATTATAAAGAGGAAGGCTGTTTCGAGGCTGCTTAGGCGGCTTCGGGGCAGTCTTTTTTTTAAATATAGGAAAGTGCAAGTTTCGCTCTTATTCCTATGCCTATATTTCATCCGCGAAACGATAGCTTACGCCGTCAAAGGACGGCGATAGCCGTTTATGGATGATAGAATTTGGCGAAAAAACCACGTATGCGTTTACATTGAAACTACCAACATTTTATTCGCGTAAAATCGTATTTCTTACGTGCAATAGCCCTCGCGATATGCTACGATACCTGTGCTTTACTTTTCCTATTAGAAGAAGGTGACATCATGGCAGCGGCAGAAGCCGGTAACGGACAAGGGCAGCAGGATCCGAAAAATATTAATTTGTTTTTTCTGACATGGCCCATATTTTTAGAAATCTTTTTATTTATGCTTATGGGCATCGCGGATACGCTTATGCTTAGCGCGATCTCGGATAATGCAGTATCCGGAGTGGGCGCGGCCAATCAATATTTGCATATCGCTATCCTACTGCTGGAGGTCATCGGCAACGGGGCATCCATCGTAGTTGCGCAATATATCGGTTCACGCAAGTTTATCGAAGCGGCCAAAATATCAGCGCTTGCCGTCACGCTTAATTTAGCGGTCGGGCTGCTGATCAGCTTAACCTTCGTGCTGTTTGGCGGGCATTTGCTCCAAACGCTGAATTTGCAGGGCGAAATTCTCGTTCATGCGAAGAGTTATCTATCCATCGTTGGCGGCATGATTTTCCTGCAGGCGATTATTAACTCGGTTGCGGCCATCATACGGGTTCACGGCTTTACGAAGGAAGCGATGTACGTATCGCTGGGCATGAATATCATCCACATTATCGGCAACTATTTGCTCATATTCGGAAACTTCGGCTTCCCAGAGATGGGCGTGCAAGGCGCGGCGCTTTCGTCGGTCATCAGTCGCGGTTTGGCGCTTGCGGTATTTTTCTGGATGCTGTATCGAATTATGTCGGTCCGGGTGGAGCTGCATTACTATTTCAACATGTCCAAGGAATATATATCCAAAATATTAAAAATCGGCATTCCGTCCGCGCTGGAGCAGGTGATGTACCAAACATGCCAAATCGTGTTTTTGTTTTACGCAACCTACCTTGGAGCAGCCTCCTTGGCAGCCAAAAACTATGCGAATAACATCTCGATGTTTACGTATTTGTTCGCATTCGCGATTGGCATGGGGACCTCCATTATTGTCGGCAGGCTGGTCGGTGCGGGCGAGCCGTCGACCGCGTATCACCGCGTGTGGAAAAGCGTGCGCTGGGCAAGCGGCGTTACCTTATTCGCCGTGCTGCTCGTAATCGCGTTCCGCGAGCCGCTCATGCGAATGTTTACGGACGATGAGGAAATTATCCGGCTTGGCGTAAGCGTTCTGCTTCTTAGCATCGTGCTTGAGACGGGACGCACGATCAACATCGTGCTTGTCAATTCGCTACGCGCGGCTGGGGACGCGAAATACCCGCTATGGGTAGGCATGTTCTCGATGGTCGCAATGAGCTTGCCGCTCGGGTATTTCTTTATTTTTCAGCTTGACTTGGGCTTGGCTGGCATTTGGCTGGCTATTGCTGCGGATGAGTGGCTGCGTGCGTTCATCATGTTTTTCCGCTGGCGCAGCAGGGCGTGGGAGAAGCACGCTCTGGTCAAGCGGGAACAGAAGGACGCAGCGCCAGCTGTGCACGGATAGAGGCCATATATGCAAGGGATGCTCAGAAGGCTATGATGCCTCTCGGGCATCCCTTTTCTATTAGGCATACCAGGAATCGACAGCAGATGCTTGCTGTAATGCGCTTTCAACGTTACGATAAGGAAAGAATGAGCGTTCGAGGGAGATATGCGACATGGAGCTTAATGCACAACAATATATAAGGAATATTGGGATCTTCGCTCATGTTGACGCGGGGAAAACGACAACAACGGAGCAGATCTTGTTCCACAGCGGGCGCATTCGGTCGCTTGGCAGCGTGGATGCAGGCACGGCGCAAACCGATTTTCTTGAGGTGGAGCGCACGAGAGGCATTTCGGTACGCGCTGCGGCGACGCGCTTGAACTGGGAAGGAATGGCTGTCAACCTGGTGGATACGCCAGGGCATGTCGATTTCCTATCTGAGGTGGAGCGGTCCCTGCGAGTGATGGACGGGGCGGTTCTTATTCTATCGGCAGTAGAGGGCGTGCAGGCGCAAACGGAGGTTATTTGGCATGCGCTAAGGCAGCGCAATATTCCAACGCTCATCTATGTGAACAAAATGGACAGGATCGGTGCAGATGCAGAGCGGACATTGAAGCAGGTGAGGAAGCTGCTATCGTCTCAGGCGGCGCCTATTCAAGCTCCTCTCGGCACGGAGGACAGCTTTAACGGGTCTATAAGCGTGCTGGATGTAGTAGGTGAAGATACGGAAGAGGTACAGGGCTATTTGCAGCTGCTCGAGGAAACGGTGGCCGAGAGCGAAGAAGCGCTGCTGCTTCACTATTTGGATCATGGAAATCTGCCGCGGGAGGAGCTGGTACGAAGGTTGACAGAGCTTACCCGCAGCGGTGAGCTATTTCCCGTTTTATTCGGCGCATCGAATAAGGGCATTGGCGTTGAGCCGTTGATGCAGGCGATGGCAGCACTGCTGCCAGGGCCGTTAGCCGTACCGGATGGACCGGTATCCGGCGTGGTATTCCGAATCGAACGCGACCAAGCGATGGGGAAGATTGCCTACGTACGTTTGTATAGCGGCAGCATTCGCAACCGTGATTCGGTGCGGAATGTGACGCAGCAGCTCGAGGAGAAGATCACTCAAATCCGTAAGATAGATGGCCAGAAGGCAGAGGATATCGGTATGCTGGCTGCAGGAGACATCGCTGCCGTATGCGGCTGGAACCAGGCACGGATCGGCGATATTATCGGCTGCCCCGACTACGTTCCCGGCGAGACGCGGCTTGCGGTGCCGCTGCTTACGGTTCAGGTGCGTTGGAGCAGCGAGGCCGAATACCCGTCTGTCGTTGCGGCGCTGCAAGAGCTAGCCGACGAGGATCCATTGCTCGATCTGCAGTGGCTTCAGGAGCAGCGGGAACTGCACCTCAAGGTGATGGGACCGATTCAAATTGAAGTGCTGACGCATGTGCTACACGACAGATATGGCTTAAAGGTCGAATTCAGCCAGCCTTCCGTTATCTACAAAGAGACGCCAGCCGAGGCGGGCGAAGGTTTCATAGCCTATACGATGCCGAAGCCGTGCTGGGCAATTATGCGATTCCGGATTGAACCCGGCGAGCGCGGCAGCGGACTAGTCTATAGCTCGGTCGTGCGGTCGGAACGGCTGCTGGAGCGATACCAGAACGAAGTGGCGCGGAGCGTGCCGGAGGCGCTGCAGCAAGGTCTCTTTGGGTGGGAAGTGACGGACGTGAAAGTCACGCTAATAGAAGGCGAGCATCATGTCTGGCATACGCATCCGCTTGATTTTGCATTGGCTACGCCCATGGGCGTGATGGATGGATTAGCCCGTACAGGAGTGACATTGCTGGAGCCCATGCTTTCTTTCCGGATTTCCGTGCCGGAGGAGACGGGAGGCAAGCTCATGAACGAATTGATCCAAATGCGGGGAGAGTTCGGCACGCCTGTTGTGAAGCAGGAGCGAATGGAGCTCGAAGGCACGCTGCCAGTAGCGACTTCACTGGAGTTCCCCGCGAGGTTTGGCTCGCTTACGAAAGGAAGAGGCGCCTTATCGACCTTTTTCGCTGGCTACCGAGAGTGTCCGTCCGATGTGAAGGCGGAGCGGGTTCGCCGAGGCGTTAACCCGCTCGATCAAGCGAAATATATTTTGGCATTTCGCAATGCGCTCGCCAGCTCGTAGTATCATTCGCGTGCTCTCGTTCTCGCGCTCGGATAAGCGGCGTTTGTTTCAATTACTGCTCGCGCGAGCTGTCTGTACGGGATTAACGGCAATTAAGCCGTACTTCTGAGGTCGCCCATCGACTACCCCGAACCAGAGCTCGCCGTTTCCGACCATGACGCCTTGGTCGCGAACGAACAGCTCTTCGACCTTTTGCGCGGCAAGCGCGTCCTTAATGGGCTTGGTCATAATGTCATCGTACTGTGCGATAAATGCTTCCTTTGAATCAATCGCAAACGGGGTTGCTGCATTTACATGCAGCGGCAGCAGGATGAATGCTGCGACAGCCGCTTTGTTATCTGCGGCAACGGCTGCTTGGGTAGCCTTAAACAGTTTAATAAAGGCTTCTGGATCGTTAATTCCGGCAGGCGCGAAGGGATTATCCTCTTGGCTGGCGACCGAATGGCTTGCCATGACGCCCGTTACGGATTGTCCGCAGCTAGCGTGAATCGCAAAGGCAAGGCCAAAGGCGGAAAATACAATGAGGCTTTTTTTCAAGCTTATTCTATACATCAACTTCGATATCTGATTAAGCATAACTATCTCCTTTGTGGTTGGCGGATTAAGCTTGGCCGGCTGAGATCTATTCATACCTATTGTAAGCCTAACGATGCTTCTTCAACCCTAAAACGCACATTTCCTTCTCGAAAGAACGTGAACCGGCTTCGCTTGGCAGAAGCGCCTTTTTTAGAGGAAGCACTTGTTTTTCGCATGAATCCTATGCTATAGTACTAGAAATTAATAATCGGATCACGCCAGTGAAGAGATTCCAACTCGGAGGCGTTCTCGTCAAGGAGAGGCAGAAACCTCCCCCTAAGTTTACCGGGACCGCCCGTTACAGCGGATCAAAGAGGATTGAACAGCCTGTCTGTTTGGTCAATTTGGGTGGCACCGCGAGTACAAAGCGCTCCTCGTCCCATAGGGATGAGGGCGTTTTTTGTATTTCTACTCAAAAGGAGCGCGGTAGCATGTTGGATTTGAAATGGATAAGGCAAAATGCGGAGCAAGTGCAGACGGCGGCAGATCAGAAGGGAATCAAGCTGTCGATGGAAGAGCTGCTGCTGCGGGATGACAAGAAGCGTACGCTTCTTCAGGAGACAGAGGCGCTTCGGGAAGCCCGGAATAAGCTATCGCTTCAGATTGGGCGGCTGATCAAGCAGGGGGCTGAGAGAGAAGCGGCGCGGGTGAAGCTGCAAGTAACGGAGACGAATGGGAAGCTGGCAAAGGCGGAGGCAGAGCTTGCGACCGTCGAACGCCAGTTAGCAGGGCTGCTCTCGTTCGTTCCTAACATCGTGTCGCCGGATACGCCTGTTGGCAGGTCGGATGCAGACAATGTAGAGGTAAGGAAGATCGGCGTGCCCCGAAGCTTCGAATTTGAGGCAAAGGATCATATGGCGCTCGGTGAGCTGCATGATCTCATTGACGTCAAACGAGGAGTCAAAGCGGCAGGCAGCCGCAATTATTACCTCAAGGGCGCAGGGGTTATGCTCCATCGGGCGGTTCAGCAGCTCGCGCTGGATATGCTGGTGGGGAAAGGGTTTACGCCGCTGGACGTACCGTTGATGGTTCGCACGGAGGCAATGAACAGCACCGGATTTTTCCCGCTGGGGGAAGACCAGACCTACCGGATTGCGAATGACGACAAATGGCTGGTCGGCACTTCGGAGGTTCCGATGGTTATGTATTACGCGAATGAAATCGTAGATGCCGAGGCTCCCATCAAACTGGCTGCGGCGTCGGCGTGTTTCCGCAGCGAGGTGGGCTCTGCGGGCAGAGACGTGCACGGTCTATACCGTGTACATCAGTTCGCCAAGGTAGAGCAGGTTGTTCTCTGCGAAGCGGATTCGGAGCTGTCGGAGGCGATCCTTCAGGAAATAACGGCGAATGCCGAGGAGCTGCTGCAACTCCTTGAGCTGCCTTACCGGGTAATGGCAGTCTGTACGGGAGATATGTCGCAAAAAACGTATAAGCAATACGATATCGAGACGTGGATGCCTAGCCGGGAGAGCTACGGGGAGACGCATTCGTCTTCTAACCTTCATGACTTCCAGGCGCGCCGCTCGAATATCCGTTACCGGACTAAGGAGGGAACGTTGAAGTTCTGCCATACGTTAAATAATACGGCAGTGGCAAGCCCGCGTATATTAATTCCGCTGCTTGAGAATCATCAGTGCGAGGATGGGTCGATTCGGATTCCTGAGGCTCTCCGGCCGTACATGAACGGGATGGAGCAGCTAAAAGCGAATTAGGTGCTTATGCGAAAGCGGCAAGGCCGGCATTGTGCCGCGTCTTGCCGCTTTCTGCATAAAGGAAGGTTCATTACTGTGATCCCAGCTCATGCATGAACCGGCATGGGGATACCGTGCCCGGGTCGAAGGACATTACCGGTAGTTAAGGATTTCATATTTTGGGAGAAACGCCGGAATGCACGGGAATGCGAAACGAAACGCTTGTACCCTCTCCGGGCTTGCTATGGATGGTCAAGCCTTGGCCGTATCTCTTTATTAATCTCCTGTTCGTATTGTACAGGCCGATTCCGCTTTTTGCTGCGCTTGGCTCGCTAAGCAGCCTGGCGATCTTTTCTTTGTCCATTCCGATTCCGTTGTCCTTCACCTCAATGTGCGCGTAGTCGCCTTGGCGTGTGACGCGTATCGAAACCTTAACGCCCTGCATGCGGGTAAGGCCATGCTTGACCGCGTTTTCTACTATCGGCTGGATCGTAAGCGGAGGAAGGCTAAGCTGGCAATCGGCAGCTACCCCCCAGTCCACGGTTAAGCGATGTTCAAAACGCGATTTTTCAATAAAGAGATAGGCTTTAACCAAATCTATTTCGTGAGACAAATCGACAACGGGCTGCGTATTCAAAAAATCAAAGCTGATGCGGAGATAGTCTGCAAAGGCCTCGACAAGCTCTTGCATTTTATCGGTGTCGATAGCGCTTAAGGCCGATATGGAATTTAAAGTATTAAATAAGAAATGAGGCTGAATCTGCGCCTGTAAATAGGCTGCTTCCATACGCATGCTCTCATGAATCGATTGCTTGAGGTTCGTTAGCGTCCTCATGCGGTATTTCAATTCCAACGCATCAACGGGTTTCGTTACGTAGTCATTGGCACCGGCTAACAGGCCGGTATAGACATCCTCGGGCATGGCCCGGGCAGTCAATAACAGAATGGGGAGATCCGACAAGGAATAGCGCTCCCTAATTTTTCTCGTCAGCTCATAGCCGGACATATGCGGCATCATGACGTCAATGACGAGTACATCCCATTGCCGAACATTTAGCATACTTAGCGCTTCTTCGCCGGAGCTCACCGTGGTTATCGCATAGGATTCAGTCGAGAGAATGGATGCAAGCACCTTCAAGTTAACGGCATCGTCATCAACGGCAAGAATGTGAATCCGATCGTCATGTGATGATGGCGGGGCAGATGCCGCAATGGTGTCTACCCGCACGTTCGGATCTTCGTTATTTACCCGCGAGGCTGCTGTAAGCTCCATTGCTGCTTCGAGCTCAGTAAGCTGCCGGTGCAAGGAAGAAGAGAAGGAGGGCTCGGCCAAAGGCAGGCTAAAGCTAAACACCGTTCCTTTGCCTAGCTCCGATTGAACCGTGAACGAACCGTTATGGAGCTCTATTAGTTGCTTGCATATGCTTAATCCGATTCCGATTCCACTTCCTTCGTTTATCCCGTGTGGTCCCTGCTCGTATGGCTGAAAAGCTCGGGCTGCCGTCTCTTCGTCCATACCGACGCCGGTATCGGAGAAGCGGATAACCGCATTCCCGCCAATGGCCTCCGCCGTAACGGAGATAGTACCTCTCTCCGTGAATTTGATCGCATTATGCATTAAGTTGTAGAGCACCTGAACTAATCGTTTCTCATCGGCCAATACGGCAGGAAAAGCCCGGTCCACATTCAGCTTTAAAACGATAGGCTTGTTTTCGTACATAAAACGAAGCATACTTGCTACGCCCGGAAGCAGCGCTTGCACCTGCAAAGGCTCCCTTTGCAGAACGATTCGATGTTCCCGAAGCCGTGTGATATCGAGAAGGTCGGAGAGCAAATAAGACATACGCCTGCTGATTTTAACGAGCAAGTCCATATCCCTCATGCTTTTCCAATGGAGTCTGTCCTTCTCATGCAGAAGAACCGTTTCCGCAATATTCATAATGCCGTGCAGAGGCGTTTTAAGCTCATGCGACGTATGGGTCAGAAACTGGTCTTTTAGCAGATCCGTTTCACGCAGTTGAAGGTTTAACTGCATAATTTCTTGCGTTTTACGAAAATACTTTTTAAGCGAATACGTAGAAAATCCGATAATCGCGGCAATAATGTCAACCGGGTAATAAAGATGCGTTTTGGTAATGCCAACGTTTATGGCTGCCCATATCGCACTCGACAGCACGGCTGCGCCAGAGAGCTGAAGAAATACGGCATCCTCATCGGTTGATTTTATAAAAAAGAGTTTGGTTATCAAATAAATGAGCCATGCGAAAGGAAAAAAGTACAGGGCGCTAAAAACTCTAAAATGATAGGTAGCGTGGACGAGAGCTGTCGGCGCCACGCATAAAAAAATAGAATACAGGATCAGTACGGCCGAATACACGTAAAAACCTTTGCGGCCTTGCAGCATCGAAGTAAACCTTCTGAAAAAGAAGATAATCAAATAGGCAAGCCACAAATAGGAAAGCAGCCTGATTTTGAAGGACCACGCGTAATTGATAGGCAGCCATAGCATCAGCAGGTTATCATTGTCGGAAACAATCGCAAGCGACGCTGCTAACGTAATCATGCCCATCAGGAGCGGCGCTCGCTCGCTGCGGTTCAGAAAAAACAAAATAAAGGCATACAAGCCGTGCAGCAGCAAAACGATAAAAGAAACGAGCTGAAAGCCAATCGAATACCACCGTTCGTAATCAATGGCCGCCTGGGAGCCAAAACGGACGGAATGCTGAATTCCTCCATCATAGGGGTTTTCGTAGTTGGCTACTTGAATGTACACGTCAAGCTCCTGTACGCCCAGCTCCGTGTAAGTGCTCGTAAAGGAGACCTTCTCGGGAATATAATCATCCGGATTCGCAGCGGGCTTGCCAATGTCAGGATCGCGTAGATCGTTGATTTGGACCTGGGCCGATGATTGGATTTTTTTGAACCAGAGCGTGGCGGGTTCCTTCAACGGATCAATTAACATGCGCAGTCGGTAGGTGCCGTATCCGAAAGAATTTTCATGAGATGCGGGAAAAGAATTTTTCCAGTCTCCAGGGACCTGGACATATGTAGACGAATGATCGTTTATTGAAAGCAGGTCACGATGATTTAGCAGCTGGCCAGGGAAAAACTCCCATTCTCCGTCCAATCGCATGGGCGGTGATTGCTGCAAATCCCATCCTCGTAAATCAAGCACGCCATTGACCGGACTTGGAGCATCGGCTGTAGGGAAAACAGTTGCCCAAGCCAATCGCAAGCCAAGCAGAATGCCTAGAAACAGCAACATGACGGAGAAACGTTTGAAAGCCGGTGTAGTTTTCATTATTCGCATACGATACCATTCGACATGAATTGACTTTTCCCTTCCCGGAAGGCAATGGTTAGGTGAAGGCTCTAGGGATGATCGTCTCGAAGCTGCTCGAGTGTCATGCCCCCACCTTGGGCAATGGCTGTCCGCTTGCCAACAGGCCTACGCCTTCGGCGCATACGCCATACTTTTCCCATGGGCAGGTGGTACATAGGCGGCTAATGTCCTCAGGCACCATCGAAGCCGCCACGCGGCTGCACAAAGAGTCCCAGCTTTCTTTCAAGCCTGCCGTAAGACCAAGCTTCGATAGCACGGCTTCGTCCAAGCCGTATACGGTTCCTTCGCAATGATTGGCTTTGTCTGGCGGGTAAGCTTGGCATACGTCATCCGGTCCCGTTATCAATTCAACTAGGGTGCGAGGCTGCGTGCGCAGCCTTTCGTAAATAGCGGTCATGTTGGTGCAGAAATCATCGGAATAGCCCATGCCGCGGTAGCCGAGCAGGCAAAGCAGGTGATGTCCGCGTAATCGAATCGTCATTCCTTCATCGCTCCTTACAACAAAAACTCCTATATGTTAACCATTTTATCATAATAAAAGGTTTACATATAGGAGTTCTTTATGGTTGATCCTTATCTTGCCAAGTATTTCTCGTGTACGATTTTCAAGTGATGCAGCTCGTGTCCGGCAATGATATAAGCGAGTGCCCTTGCGGATACCTCACTGCCGTTAGTTATACCTATGCGAAGCCAAGCTTCCTCCGACAAGCCTCTCAATAAGGATAGAGTAGACTTGCGAACGGTTATGTAGTCTTCGATAATTTGCGACAAGCTCCAGCTTTGGAATGAAGCGGCACTCATGAATTCATCCTGATCGAAGCCTGCTAGAGGGGTTTTGTCACCGCGTGCAGCACGCAATAGCCGATAGGACATGACGCGTTCCGTATCCGAAATATGTCCGATCACTTCCTTCAGCGTCCATTTGCCTTCCGCATAACGGTAATCGGCTTGGGCTTCGGGAATGTCAGACAGGAGCTCAGTCGTGCTTGCTAGCTGGCTTTCGAGCAATTCGGTAACGGCGCCTTCGCCTACGAGTCCGATATATTGCTCATGATAGGGGATATACTCCTCGGTTGACGGTCGTGATAACATCATGTAAGCCTCCTTCGCTTTTTCAAAAGTATAACATAGTATCTTCCAAATGAATCTAGCAGGTTTATCGCTCTATGTCTCGATGTTTATCCCGGTATTGCCCAGGCGTCATCCCCTCTAGCTTGCGAAAAGACCGAATAAAGTTCTGTGAGTTGTTGTAGCGCAGCTTGGCTGCAATATCTTTGATAGGCGTCTCGCTGTCCGCCAGCCACTTTTTTGCCATTTTGAACCGGTACGTCGACAAATACTCACTGAATGAATATCCGGTTTCCTTGCGAAATACGCTGCTCAAATAATTGGCATTGTAATGCAGGCGCGAGGCGCATTCCTCCAGCGTAAGATCCGTATCGTACTGATGCTGAACAAGATCGATGATTTTTTCGGAAATGTTATGATATTGCGCTTCCTGCCGGTCCTTGAAAATTCTGACCATCGGGTAGGCGACCATCGTCCAAAACCAATCATCTATTTCCGCTGCCGTATGCAGCTTCAGAAGCTCCTCCAGCAAAGAGCCCTTCATGGGATGAAGCTGGTTCATGCTCACGCCGGACTCCTGCATCACGATCAATAGCTGGTTGAGCAGCCTTGCAAGCGGAATCTGATATTCCTGCGGGGACATTTCCACGGCGAACACGGCCTGGAAGAAAGAACGCAGCAGTTCCTTTGCCCGTTCTTTGTCGGCGAGCTTAATCGCATCCAAAAGCTCGTTTTCTATATGTACGGGATAGTTGAGATTCAAATAATGTTTGCCTGCGTTCACGTTCTCGTACGGAATGATGATGCCTTCGCCCAGCTTGATGCGATGCTTTAGCGCTTCCAGCCCCTCGCGGTATGCAGTTGCCAACGCGGAGAAATTGCCGAAGGGCAGGCTGATGCCTATGCTGACCTGTATGTTTAGACAGCTGGCGATTTCCTGCTGCAAATGCTCGGTTAGCGCATAATTGCTCGTGTGGAAAGCCTTGATGTCATGCTCCGTACTGCCGATAATCATGACAATGGTATGGTCCATAATGACCGGGGCAAGGCGCTGCTCGTAAGGAACAAGCTCCTCAATCATATTGTGAACGGCAAAAAGGAGCAGCTCCAAGTCGGATTTGGCATACCGGCTAGTTTCAAGAAAGTCGATTTGCAGCGTAACGGCGGCCATGGTTTTCCATTCGGCCAACTGTTTGCCGTAGCCGAAATGTTCAAGCTTGCCGCTAATGTCGCCAGGCTTGATTTGTCCTTGAAAGGCTTTCATGAAAAAAAAGGTGCGCACCTGGTGCATATGCTGCCGTACTTCCTTCTCCAGCTCGGTTTTCGATTCGAACAGATGCGCCACGCGCTCCCCAATAACCTGGAATTCATTGGTTTTTCGCTGTTGAATATCGGTTAGACGCGCCCCAATTTGGTTAAGCAGAAGCTGGATCGGCGAATACATGCGCCTTGATCCTAGCCAAGCGAGCAGCATCGACAACGCAAGCATAAACAAGCATACGTACAGCGTATAGGTGCCGATTTTCGTAGATTCCTTCGTCATGCTGGCTATGGAGGCAGTAGACAAATAAATCCAGCCATTAAGATCGGAGCGGTAGTAGGTAACCGAATAGTCCTTCTGATTGACGGTTTCCTTGAATTGGCCGTTCGTTTCGTCAAGCAGCCCTATTTGCAATCCGGTTTCAGTAACTGGCTTGCCGATCAGCGACTGGTCATGATGGAGCAGAATGCGATATTGCTCATCCAAAATCATGATGGCAGATAATTGCTCGTCATCGCTCTCCAGCAGCTCTTGCAGACTGCATGCGGGGATATTGGCGAGCGCCAGCCCATATTTCTCGAGTCCGTTCGTCGGCAGCTTCTTCACGAGGCTGATGCTGTAGCCGCAAGCAGCGCTTTCCGCCGATTCCTCGCTGTAGAACCAGCTGGAAGGATTGAGCATCCACGAGGTTCCCTCAGGCGCTTGCAGCAAGCCGGATAGCTGCTCATAATAAGCGTACTGCCCGAAAGCGTACAACCCCGAGTTTTTAATCATCCAGTTATGGCGGTCATTAATGAGCAGCACGTCCTCCAGCTTCGTATCGAAGGATTGCATATGCCGAATCTCGCTCCGTAAATCGTCGTACATGACGAAATCATTCACGGTCAGCGGCTGGTTCATCGCTTTTTTGAGCACCGTGGAGTTGATGACTTGATTGAGCGTATGGTTGACAGTCATCAATTTCTGCTCTACATTTGATTTAATTTGCATAATAAGCTGCATTTTTCCTGCATTTACATTTTTCTGTATTTCATTCGATGAGGTCACATAAGAGAAGGCGCCAATGAAAATAACGGGAAGCGTGCTGAGCAGGAAACCGAAGATCGTCATCTTGCCTAAGAAGGTTAAGGATCGCACAGCCACCAACACCTTATCTAAGATTGGGAGAGAATTAGTTTTATTTTAGTAAACGCATACATTTTGAGCAATAATCATCTGTCCCGCCGATAATCATTTCCTTAGATTATGGGGATATAAGGGCGATTACACAAGGGGGCCGCCATGAGCATCCGTACACGAAGAACAAAGCTGTCTGTTAGCCTGCGATCTGCCGCGGTGCTGCTCATTCTTCTTTTATGCGCAGCATGCACGTCGTCGAATGCTTCGAATGAACTGGGCAATGACCCTACGATACCGACCATTTCCATTATGGCGCCGCTGCATTTCCCCCATCCGCCGAGCGAGGAAATGCTGGAGGGAATCGAAGGCCTCACCCATGTGAAGCTCGATATCAACTGGGTGCCGGATGGCATTTATACCGATAAAATGAACACGGCGCTCTCCACCAATTCGCTCAAGAAGGCGACTTTCGTGAAGCATACGGATTATATTTTCGTGAAAAACGCGATTCGCTCAGGTTCTTTCTGGGAGATTGGGCCGTACTTGGAGCAGTTCCCTAACCTGAAGCATTTGGATGCCGATATTCTGGGCCAAGCGGCGATTGACGGCAAAGTCTATGGACTGTACACGGAGCGTCCCTCTTCCCGTCAAGGCATTATTATTAGGCAGGATTGGCTGGACCGCCTGAAGCTTAGCGAGCCGGGAACGATTGATGAGCTCTACGAGGTCATAAAGCAATTCACGATAAACGATCCAGACGGCAATGGCGAGCAGGATACGGTTGGATTAGCTGATCGCAATGACTTGGTATTCGGGGCATTCAAGACGCTGAGCTCTTATTTCGGAACGCCGAACAATTGGGGAGTGACCGAGCAGGGGCTTGTACCGGAATTCGAGACGGCAGCTTATATGGATACGATGGATTTCATGAAAAGGCTATATGAAGAGAAGCTGCTGAATGCTGACTTTGCCGTGACGAGCAAGGACATGCAGCGCGATCAGATCATTCGCGGCAGCGCTGGCGTGTATATTGGCAGCATGACGGATATTCAACGGCTATCCGACGAGGCGATGCAGATTAATCCTGAGGCGCGGTTCACGCTCGTGAACCGGATACTGGGTCCGGAGGGGTACCGGATATGGTCCATACCGAACTATAACGGCCTGTACTTGTTCTCCAAAAAAGCCATTCGCGAGGAGAAGGAGCTGCTAGCCATGCTCGGCTTCTTCGACCGTACGATGGATAAGGATGCTGCGAACCTAATGCGTTACGGCATAGAGGGCAAGCATTATCAATTGGAAGACGGGCAGGTGGCGCTGCCGGAAGCAACCTCCCAGCTGCGCGTGAGCGAGGTGAATGCGCTATATTCGCTTATGATCGCGGATTTGAGCAATCCGAACCTGATGAAGGTGGCTGAGAAGGAATCGATGTGGGAGCTGGCAGAGAGGCTTAGCGCGGATAATGACAAATTTATCGTCAAGGACCCAACCATCGGTCTGGAATCCAAAACCAATGACGAAAAAAGCATGGAGCTATTTAAAATCATCTCCGACGCGACGTATAAGTACATGCTCGGACAAATTAGCGCAGATGGCTTTTATCAAGAGGTTGAGCGCTGGAAGCGCAGCGGAGGAAGCTTGATCATGAGTGAGTATACGGCAGCTTATTTCAAAAAGTAGAAGGGGTTGTTCCCAGAAATGGATAACTAGCGTCTGCAAGCCTCATAAAAACCCGAAAGGAACCTTCAACGCCACGATAAAGTGGGGCTGAAGGTTCCTTTTTTTGACGTATAGGAAAGGGTATGAGTGTGCTCATCCTTTCTCTATACGTTTCGCAGAAACGATGGCGTCTATAGAAAGGACGCCGTCAGGCGTTTCTTCTTACCCTATATGAAGTTGAAAGCGGAAGCTGAAGCTTCTTGAAATGATTTTGAGATGGCCATATTGGGGGCGGTTTCGGGCTTGGGCTTAGGGAGTGTCATTTAAGAGGGAGATAATCATTAGCTCAGTTGGAGCCCTTGAAGACGCGCATCGGTTCAAATGATTATTTCGGGACTCCAAATAGGCATGGTAGCTTGAATGGGAGCAATCAAAACGATATATGGAGGTCAATGGGGTATGAAGAAAAAATCGTATTCGATTCTGATGGGCATGGTTTTGACGTTCAGCCTGCTGCTTGCGGCATGCTCGGGTGACAGCAACGGAGGCAACAATAGTACATCGCCTTCGCCGAGCAACGACACCGGAGCTAAGACAGAAGAAACAGCCAAACCGGAAGAACCGGCAAAGCCAACCGAAATTACGATCATGCTTCCGCTTAACACAGCAGAGACACCGCCGGATACGATCAAGAACGAGCTGGAGAAGCTGACGAACACCAAGCTGACCTATCAATTTTTTCCGGCAGATACGTACGAGGAGAAGCTAAATGCTTCCTTTGCAACGGGATCGCTGCCGCAGGTGACGTATTTGAAAAACCAAGCGACCTTCGTGCAGATGAAGGAAGCGATCCGTGAAGGGCAGTTTTGGGAGATAGGAACTTACCTTGCCGAGTTCCCGAACCTAAGCAAGCTAAAGGAAGAAATTTTAAATAATACGAAGGTAGACGGGAAGCTGTATTCGGTTTATATCGGAAGGCCGCTTGCACGCCAAGGCATGATTTACCGCAAGGACTGGGCGGATAAGCTGGGCCTGACAGCTCCTGCTAATGTAGATGAGCTGTATGCCATGATGGACAATTTCACGAATGGCGACCCGGACGGAAACGGCAAGCCGGATACGGTCGGCTTAGCCGATCGCAATGATCTCGTTTATGGCGCATTCAAAACGGTTGCCGCTTGGTTTGGGGCTCCGAATAACTGGGGTGAGCGGGAAGGCCAGCTTGTGCCTGACTTTACGACGCCGGAATATGCGGCAACGATGGATTTTATCAAAAAGATCCGTGATGCCAAAGCGATGAACGTGGATTTTGCGGCGACAAGCAAGACCGATCAAGTGAATATGTTTACAAGCGGCAAAGCAGGCGTCTATATCGGCTCGATGCAGGACGTGGATTCGCTCGTGAAGGACTTGGTCAAAAACGTGCCAACAGCGGTTGTCGATACGCACAGCATGGTAGCGGGTCCTGACGGGAAAATAGCTTCATGGTCTATCCCTGGCTACAATAACGTCGCATTGTTTCCTAAATCAGCGATCAAGGACGAAGCGGAGCTCAAGCAAATATTGGCGTTCTTCGATAAGCTGATGACGCCGGAAGTGGCGAATATGATGTTTTGGGGCATTGAAGGCACGCATTACACGGTCGTGGACGGCAAAGCCAAAGCATCCGCGGACAAAGAGCTGACCGAGCGGGAAGTGAAAGGCTTCAAGGACAGCGTTATCGGCGAGCCGGAAACGAATGGCATGTACGAGGGCTTGCATGAGCTGGAAGCGCGAATCCATGCCGAGCAGCTCATCGTGGAGAACGAGAAGATCGCCATTGCCGATCCAACGGCACCGCTCGATTCGGCTGCTTATACGGAGAAAGGGACTGAGCTGCAAGAAATCATTAAGGATGCCACGTACAAATACATGTACGGCACGATTGACAAAGCAGGCTTTGATAAGGCGGTAGAGGACTGGAAGAAGCGCGGCGGAGCCCAAATTATCGAAGAATACAACGCAGCGTACAAGAAATAGAAGCATTGATCGAGCAAATGCAGCAATTGTGATGACTTGGAGGCTGCTTGCGCCGATCCGCAGCCTCCAAACCTCCCGCAGAAAGGAAGAAGCCATATGCAAGAAACGGTTATTCGGCAGGCGAGAGTACCGCAGCCTAGAACGAGCGAGCTCAAAAAGCGGCTATGGAAAAACAAATGGCTCTATGTCATGCTGCTGCCGGGCATATTCTTTTTTATCGTATTCAAGTATATCCCGATGGCGGGCCTTTCGATCGCTTTTCAGGACTATAAGCCGTTCAAAGGCTTCGGCGGAAGCGAATGGGTAGGTTTCAAGCATTTTGAAAGGCTCTTTACGGAGCCGGATTTCCTTAACATTCTGACCAATACGCTGCTGTTGTTCGGCATGAACCTGCTGTTCTATTTCCCGGTGCCGATCCTGCTCGCGCTTATGCTGAACGAGGTTCGCTCCTCCTTTTTCAAAAGAACGTTCCAAACGCTCGTTTATTTGCCCCACTTTATGTCCTGGGTCATCATTGTGTCGATCAGCTTCGTTATGCTGACATCGGACGGCGGCATCGTCAATGAGCTGCTTGCGTATTTTGGGTTCGAAAAAATCAATTTCCTGCTCAGCCCCGAGTGGTTCAGGCCGACCTACATTATCCAGGTTATCTGGCGGGAAGCGGGTTGGGGAACGATCATATATTTGGCGGCTATTGCCTCTGTGGATCCCGGTTTATATGAAGCCGCGAGAATGGACGGCGCCGGGCGGGTGCGGCAGGTGTGGCATATTACGCTTCCCGCGATCAGAAGCGTTATTATTATTTTGCTCATATTGAAAATCGGGGATGTGCTGGAGCTTGGATTCGAGCATGTGTATCTGCTGCTGAATTCAATGAATCGCGACGTAGCGGAAATCATTGATACCTATGTGTATACGGCCGGTTTAAGGCAGGGACAGTTCAGCTACAGTACCGCAATCGGCTTCTTCAAATCCTTTATCGGGCTCGTATTGGTCATGGCAGCGAACAGGCTGGCGAAGAAGATGGGCGAGGAGGGCGTTTATTAAGTGAGGAAAACCCAGCTAACCCATTATGGCAACCGGAGGAGGGAGCTTTCGCATGGTAGAGGATAAAACGGTTGGCGGACGGTTGTTTTCGATCGTGAATTTCGCGCTGCTCGCCGTAATCGCGCTCGTTACCGTGCTGCCGTTTCTGCATGTCGTAGCGGGATCGTTCACAACGAGCGCCGAAATGGCGATGAAGAAATTCATTCTTGTTCCCACCATCTGGAGCTTTGACGCCTATACGTTTATTTTTTCGACGGATACGATTTTCCGCGCGATGGCAGTATCTACAGGCATAACGTTGTTTGGCACCTTGTTCAGCATGTTTACAACCGCGCTCATGGCTTACGGATTATCGCGAAGGGATCTCGACGGGCGCAAGGCGATCATGTTTCTGGTCGTGTTTACGATGCTCTTCAGCGGAGGGCTGATTCCAACGTTTCTTGTCGTACGGGAGATGGGGCTGATCGATACGTATGCGGCCCTTATCATTCCTTCCGCGATCAGCGCGTTCAATTTAATCATTCTGAAAAACTTTTTTCAGAATATTCCGGAGGGGCTGGAGGAGTCGGCCAAAATAGACGGCTGCAATGACTTTGGCATTCTATTCCGAATCGTTCTGCCATTATCGATGCCAGCGATTGCGACGATATCCTTATTCTATGCGGTGACCTATTGGAACACCTATTTGAGTGCGATTCTCTATTTGGACGACAGCGCCAAATGGCCGATTCAAGTGCTGCTGCGTCAAATTGTCGTGCTTGCGAGCGGTCTCGATTACAGCTCCGACCTGGACGCGGCCGTACCGCCGCCTGACCAGACGGTGAAGATGGCCGTCATCGTTGTAGCGACGCTGCCGATTCTGCTGGTATATCCGTTCTTGCAGAAGCATTTCGCCAAAGGAGCGATGCTGGGATCGATCAAAGGCTAGCCTGCTAGAGAAAGAGCGAAGAATCATGGCATAGAAACAGCTGAGGGGAGTTTTGGAAATGCCGAATCATGAGGCACGGACGCCGATCGCATGGGCGAGGGCGGCCTGCGACCAATTAATGAGCAGCCATGCGCCGGAGGAGCTTCCGCCAGCGGGCCGCTGGCACTATCATCAAGGCGTGTTCCTATGCGGAATGGAGCAGCTATGGCAGGCGGAGCGGGACGATCGGTATGATGCGTATATCAAAAGGTATGTCGATCAGCTGGTTGACGACTGCGGCAATTTTGAATTCGCGCGGGATGAGCTGGACGCGATCCAAGCGGGGCTATTGCTGTTCCGACTAGATGAGCGCTCGGAGGAGCGCAAATACCGGATTGCAGCAGACAAGCTCCGCGGTTTGTTCGGCACGCTGCACCGAACCTCGGAGGGGGGATTCTGGCATAAGGATAAGTATGCCTACAATATGTGGCTGGACGGCTTGTACATGGGAGGCGTATTCGCGCTGAAATATGCGAATGCTTACGGTGATGAGCCGCTGCGTGCATTGGCGTTGCAGCAAGAGCGGTTGATGCGGCTGCATATGCGCGACGAGGAAACGGGATTGCTATACCATGCTTGGGATGAAAGCAGGCAGATGCCTTGGGCCGATCCGGAAACGGGCTGCTCGCCGGAGTTCTGGGGGAGGTCGCTTGGCTGGTACGGACTGGCGCTCGCTCAATTTCTGGATGAGCTGCAAGAAGGGGGAGCGGGCCGTGCCGAGCTCGAAGCCGCGCTTTCCGAATTTGCAGCCGCGCTCGTGCGGTATCAAGATACGGAGACCGGCCTGTGGCATCAGATCGTGGACAAGGGGCATATGCCGGACAATTGGCTGGAAACCTCCTGCACTTGCTTGTTTGTCTATACGCTAGCCAAAGCGTATAAGCTCGGTTTAGCGGATGATGCTGTCCTTGCTGCGGCTAGGCGAGGATATGAGGGACTTGTGCGCGTCGTGCAGAGCGATAATCAGGAAGGCTTTGTGCTGCCCGATATTTGCATCGGCACCTCGGCAGGAGACTATGAGAGCTACGTGACGCGGCCTACCTGCGAGAATGATCTACATGGCGTGGGTGCATTCGTAATGGCATGCGTTGAGATGGAGGCGCTTGTGGAGCTGTGAGAGTAAGGGATAAATAAAGAGAGCTCTGCGGCATGAATATCCGCAGAGCTCTTTAGGTTCGCTGCTTTGTGGCAGCTCCGGTGTTCATTCTCCCGACGCAAGGCTGACGCGGGAGGGGCGTATGCGCAGTGCCAGCCACAGACATTCTACCCAAGACGAAGGAGCGTCTTGGATTAAAGCACCTGCTCCAGAAACCTCGCAGCTCGCTCGCTTTGCGGTTTTGTGAAAAACTGCTCAGGCTTGGTGCGCTCGACAAGCTTGCCGTCGTCTAGGAAATAGATCGTATCTGCGGCTTCCCTGGCGAATTTCATCTCATGCGTGACAATCAGCATCGTCATGCCGCTGTCGGCAAGGCTGCGGATTACCGTAAGTACTTCCTTGACCATCTCGGGATCCAGCGCTGAGGTTGGCTCATCAAATAGCATAATGTCGGGCTCCATCGCGAGGCTCCTTGCGATAGCGACGCGCTGCTTCTGCCCGCCGGATAAGCGGGAAGGATAGCTGTCTGCTTTGTCCGAGAGACCAACGCGGGCAAGCAGCTCCTTCGCTTTGCTGCGCGCTTCTTGGGCTGTCAGTCCTTTCACTTCCATAGGAGCGAACGTAATATTATCGATGACAGTCATATGCGGGAACAGGTGGAAGTGCTGAAAGACCATTCCGATGCGCTGGCGAACGCGAGCGATGTCGGTTTTGGGATCGGTAATCGCTGTTCCCTCAATATCGATTTGGCCGGAGGTCGGCGTTTCCAGCATGTTGATACACCGCAGAAACGTGGATTTGCCCGATCCGGACGGACCGATCAGCGCCACGACCTCCCCTTTTTCTACCGTTGTTGTAATGCCCTTCAGTACTTGGTTTTTACCGAAGGCTTTCGTTAAGTTGGTTATGTTAATCACTGCGGCGCAGCCTCCTTTCGAGCTTACGGGCAAACGAGGTTAGGATAAGGACAAGCACGTAATAGATGGCAGCGACAAACAGCAGCACTTCGATGGAGCGGAAGGTGTCAGCGCGAACCACGTCTGCGCGGCGCATTAAATCGGATACTCCGATGACCGAGACGAGTGACGATTCTTTTAAGAGCGCTACGCATTCGTTCACGAGCGCGGGAAGAATCGTACGAAGCGCTTGCGGGAAAATAATGCGGATCATCATTTTTCGATATGGTATGCCAAGCGCAACGGCAGCTTCCCGCTGGCCTTTGTCGACAGCCATAATGCCGCCCCTGATTGTTTCCGACAAATAGGCAGCGGAATTAAGCCCGAATGCTAGCCCGGCTGCCATCAATGCAGGAATGTCATAGTTGAACAGCTGCGGGGTCGCATAATAAATAATAGTAAGCTGAACGAGCAGCGGCGTGCCGCGGAATACGGATGTGTAGGCGGTTGCGAACCACTCCAGCGGCTTGATGCCGGAGATTTTGAAGAGCGACAGAATCGTTCCCCATATAAGTCCGAACAAGGCGGACACAAGCGTGAAGAGCAGGGTGACGTAAACCCCTTTTAGAATATACGGAATGTAGTCCTTAAGAATGCTGAAATCAATGTTCAGGCCAAGCAATGAGCCTGAGCTTGCTTCTTCCTCGGCAAACCATTTCTTTGTAATGTCATCAAGCTTGCCGTTCTCCTTCATCTCGGAGAGAACGCCGTTAAACTCGGCGACAATTGGCGATTGTTTGGGGAAAGCAATCGCATACCCGTTGTCCGCAGACTCGGCAGGCAGGAAATTCATGGCAAGCTCGGGATTGGAATTTGTCATTTCTACGGCGACGGCATCCTCAACGATCGCGGCATCGATCCGGCCGGAATTCAATTCCTGAATGAGATCGGGAATTTTATTGAGCTTCTTCAACGAGGCGCCGGCGATTGTTGCCGCATAGAGATCCTGCGTGGAGCCGAGCTGGGTTCCGACTCGTTTGCCTGCGAGCGAGGCTTCGGTTGCAAGCGGCGCTGATTTTTTGGAAACAATCGTATTGCGCGCGGCGTAGTACATTTCAGAGAAATCAACGCTTTGTCTCCGTTCGTCCGTAGCGGACATGGCGGACATGACAAAGTCGACGCGTCCGGTTTGCAGCGCAGCGATTAACCCATTGAAATCCATGTTGGCGATTTCCAGTTCATATCCGAGCTGGCTGGTGATATACTTGGCTACGTCGATATCCATGCCGACGATTTGTCCGCTGCCTTTGGCATCTACGCTTTCGTATGGCGGATAGTCGGCCGATGTGCCCATAATGAGCTTTTTCTTCTGCCCGGAGGCAGGCGCTGCGGCGCTTTCTGCGCTTACGGAATAAGAGCCGGTTTTTCCGGTTGGGAAAAATTGGCCGAGCGCGACCAGCAGAACCGTGAAAGCAATGAGCGATAAATAAATGATTTTTAGTTTTTTTCGATTCATGTTGTCCTCTTTCTTCTAAGTTGTTTGGGAATCTATGGTGGAATGAAGCGCCGCGGTGCGGACATTGGCAACTTAGAAATTATATGGCGCATGGTATTCATTTGTAAATAACCAAGAAGCACCGCTTTGTAACATAATTGTGCTTGGGATAGTCGTAATCGGATGAGAATTACTGTTATAATAACCAGACAGCAATAAATCTATTTTCGAAACGACGATGAAAGGAGGTGAATACATTGTTCGAGTTTGAATTGCATGACATAATGCCCTATCTCATTTCCCTCAGCCTCTTATGCTCCTTGGCTTTCGCTTACGCTTCGCATTTGCAAACCGATGCCCATGAGCATTGGGAGCGTGACGAAGTCATAAGCATCTTGTATCTTTCCATGCCGCAGGTGCTGATTCGCACCGTTCCGCTGCACCATTGGTTAGCCAGAAAGGTGAAGCGGAAGGAGTCGCCTGATGACGATATAGCAGATTGCATGTCCTCGTTTGTTCCAGTACTTTCAAACAAACGAGGAGGATTTTTATGCAAACGAACAATGTATTCCCTTCATTAAAATATGGACGACTCTTTATAATCGGCTTGATGCTGGCAGGCTTGCTCTTGGTGAGCGGCTGCAGCACGGCTAGCGGCACGATCGACGGCGATACGCCAGGCTTGTTTAATCACTATGTCATCTATCCGCTTTCGGCGGTGCTTCAATACTTGGCTGATATGTTCCACGGCAACTATGGCTTTGCGATTATCGGGATCACCCTCATTATCCGGTTGGTGCTGCTGCCGCTCATGATGCGTCAATATCGCGCTCAGAACCAAATGAAAACAAAGATGGCCGTGCTCCAGCCGGAGCTTAAGCAGCTGCAGGACAAGTACAAAAACAAATCCGATTCGGAATCCAAACAAAAGCTTCAGCAGGAAACGATGCAGCTGTACCAGAAGCATCAGGTCAACCCGCTTGCCATCGGATGTCTGCCTATGCTGATTCAGATGCCCATTTTGATGGGGCTTTACTCAGCGATCAAGCTGACGCCCGAGCTGGCGGACCACTCCTTCCTATGGTTTAAGCTTGGATCGCCGGATATCGTATTGCCGATTATCGCGGCTCTCGTGTATTTCGTGCAGTTCAAGGTATCGCAGACGACGCAGCCGAACGCGAATGCCGCTCAGCAGAAGCAAATGGCGTTTATGGGCTACTTGTCTCCGATTTTGATGGGCGTGTTCGCCCTGTCGGCACCTGCAGCGATTTCGCTGTATTGGGTAACGGGCGGTATTTTTATGATCGCGCAGTCGTATTTGGCCAAAAAAGTGTACGCGCCTAAGGCAGAGCTAGAGGTTGCCCTTAAAGGCAGCGTCTAAACGTAAAGGAGTCGATCAAATGTCAGTCGGTGTTCTTGCCCATTTATTCGGAAGCCTGCCTTACAAGGAGTTAGCTCCCAAGGTAGCTGCGAGCGGCTTTACCCATGTACAGCTCGCGCTATGGAAAGCCATTAGCGATGTCGATTTCAGCAAGCCCGGCAATATTAGCCCGGGCCTTGCGAATGCGATTGGCGAGCAGTTCGAAAAGAACGGCGTTTCGATTTCGGTGCTGGGCTGTTACGTTCATTTATTCGAACGCGATGAGAAGCTGCGCCGCGCAAACGTGAACCGGTTCAAGGAGCTGCTGCGCTATGCCCGCTTTTTTGGTGCCCCCATGGTAGCGGCGGAGACCGGACGGAATGAAGGCGGAGACTACACCGACCGCGATTGGTCCATTATGAAAGAAACGCTTGAGGAGCTTGCCGAGGAGGCGGAGAAATGGGGCGTGTTTGTAGGCCTTGAGGCTGCAAATGACCATCTGGTCGGAACGGCGCCTGAGCTAGCGCGCATGCTGGAGGAAGTGCCTTCCTCCAATATCGGCGTCGTGATCGATCCGGGAAATCTGTTGACAGCAGCCAATTTCCACAATCAGAACCAGATTATAGAGGAAGCATTCAAGCTGCTGGGCAGCCGCATTATTGCCGCACACGCGAAGGATCGTTTGCTGCTGGAGAACGGAGAGCTTGGTACGGCAACGGCGGGGCTCGGCGGAATGAACTATGAGCTCTATATGAAGCTTCTGAATCAATATAAGCCGCATGTCCATATTATTATGGAGGAAGCGAAGGAGCATCAGATGGCGCAATCGAAGGCGTTTATAGATGAGATTCGCGGACGGTTCTAACGAAGAAAAGGCATTTGAATCAGCAGCCTAAGGTGTTTTCCTTGGGCTGCTTTTTTTCTTCACGCCTCGGATAATAGTCGTTAGTAAAGCAGTGAAAACCAAAAAAGAACGGATTCCCAAGGCAAGCAAGCCGGGCGGAATCCGTTCTTTTTTCAACGTATAGGAAAGCATATGAATTTACTCATGCTTTCTCTATACGTTTCGCGAAACGATGGCGTCCATTGAAAGGACGCCGTCAGGCGTTTCTTCTTAAATAACCGCAATTACAGCACATTCAAATGAGGAATAACGAGGCCGCCATATGCGAATGCAATAACGATGACGATGGCAGGGTGAACTTTACGGAATTGCATCGCCCAGAAAGCGACGGCAGCGATAATGAGCGATTGAATGATGCCGATCGACTCAACGGAGCTTTGCGCCATTTGCCATGTGAGCAGCAGCATCATGATTGCGATTACGGGCTGCACAAGCAGGGTCATTCCTTTGACAATAGGAGACTGACGGTGCTTCTGGAGCACTTTAAGCAGCACAATCAGCGCCACAGCTGATGGAACAATGGTTGCCGCCAACGCAACAATAAGCCCTAGCCAGCCGCCGACATCATAGCCGATGAACGCGGCTATTTTGGTTGCGATCGGACCTGGCAGCGCGTTGCCTAACGCGAGAATGTTGGAAAACTCCATAGGCGTCGTCCAGGCATGATTGGTCACGATCTCCCGATACATAAGCGGGATGGATGCAGGTCCCCCGCCATAGCCAAGGACGTTGGCAATAAAGAAGCCGATAATTAAATTAATCCATTCCACGGGTTACGCCCTCCTTTTTCTGTACGCCGCGCTGCTGCTTCTGCTGTTTTCTGCGCTGCAGAGCCGCCACCGTACGCAAGTGGAATGCACCGTAACAAAGGAATAATAGAATAACGAAAGCGGGATGGATATGAACGCCTTGAAGAAGAGCGAACGCTATTGCGAAAAAGCCGAAGCCCACGTATTTTCCAAGCCCTTTGACTGCTCGCTCTCCGAATTCGTAGGCCATCATCCCGAGCATGACCGCTATAACGGGTGTCACGGCTCCGATCATGCCTTGAATAAATGCAGCGCTGCTTAGAAATTGAACGGTCGTCAGCAGCAGAATCATTGCGATACCCGAAGGAATGATATGAGCGAGTACGGATACGATGGCGCCAAGCGTTCCTTTCTCGCGATAACCGAGATAAGCGGCGATTTTGGTTGCGATCGGTCCGGGGAGCGCGTTAGCCAGCGCAAGAATTTCGCCGAATTCCTCGTCTTCTATCCACTTGTAATGGGTAACGGCCTCGTACCGAATGAGCGGAATAACGGATGGACCGCCGCCATAGCCGATAATGCCCGTTTTCATCATGGCCCAAGAGAGCTGCATGTAGCGGTTGTTCATCATTTTGCCAGCCATGCTTACAGCCTCATTCCCATACGGCTCTTATACCGATTAATTAAAACTTGGCAGTCTACGCTCATAATGCCAGGCAGGGTATAGAGTTTTTCTTTTAGAAAATGCTCCATCTCCTGGTTGTTGCGAAACAGCCCGTGCATATGCAGCTTGCTTGGTCCCGTCATATGGTAGAGGCTCGTAACGAACGGCTCCGTAGACAGTTGATCGGCAACAGCGTGCAGATGCTTGGGCTCTACTTCTACGTTGAAAAAAGCAGATACGTGAATGCCGATCCGCTCTGGATTAATGACGGCGGTAAAGCGTTCGATTACGCCTCCATCCATTAGCGCATTGATACGGGATTGAACGGCGACCCGGGATAAACCGATCTCTTTTGCTAAGTCCGTGTAAGATATTCTTCCATTTATATTCAACTCAGCTATGATTCTTCGATCGATATCATCAATTTCTATCGTGTTCGTCTCATCAAACGGTTTGGCTTGCATGCTTTATCAGCTCCATTCAGAAAATGCCTCATATCAAGGTGTCTTGTAATATCGCGTTTTAATTACCATATGTATAAATATATACACTAATTCATACGTAATCAATACAATATTGAAATAATGCTTACATTTTAGTTGCCTATCAAACGGTGAGGTGGTATTTTAGATTTATACAAGA
Organism: Paenibacillus sp. J22R232; assembly: GCF_056269165.1. Taxonomy (NCBI): domain Bacteria; kingdom Bacillati; phylum Bacillota; class Bacilli; order Caryophanales; family Paenibacillaceae; genus Paenibacillus; species Paenibacillus sp. J22R232. The sequence goes on from NZ_JBWDNK010000004.1 coordinate 262,791, forward strand.
TGTTATATTATCTATCATTTAAACAAATAGATAGCGAGCCATAACCCAATCAAATTCATATTCAGGAGTGATAGGCGTGAATCAGTCCGTAATTGGAACCAAAGCAATGGTAGTAAGCCCTCATTATTTAGCTACGGCGGCTGGCGCACGCATATTGGAGCAGGGAGGGAATGCTTATGATGCGGCTGTCGCGGTTAGCGCATGCCTGGCCGTCGTGTACCCCCATATGACAAGTCTCGGGGGGGACTCGTTTTGGCTGGGCTATCATCATAGCGAGGGCAAAGTAAGAGGTTATAATGCAAGCGGCCGTTCTGGCTATAAAGCAAATATAGAGGCCTACGCTGGGCTTGCGGCAATTCCCAATCGCGGCGTGGGCAGTATTGTAACTGTGCCGGGTATGGTGGATGGCTGGGATGCGGTTCATAGCGAGTACGGTAGATTGACATGGGCAGAGGTGCTGGCGCCCGCGATTGATTATGCCGAAAATGGTTTTCCGATGTCCAAGGATCAATACCACAACACGGTACATAATGAAGCCGTGCTTGCAAGGATGCTCGAAACAGCCGATATTTATTTGCCTGGCGGCCAGGCCGTAAAGATTGGCGAACGCTTTAAGCAGCCTGCGCTTGCCAAGACGCTGCGGCGCCTCGCCCAATTCGGTCGCGATGATTTTTATAAAGGCGAGACCGCGAAGGAAATGACGGACTTTCTTGCGAAGCATGACGGACTGCTGGCAGCAGATGACTTTGCGGATCATAAAGGCAGCTGGGTGACGCCGATTGAGGGCTCTTACCGGGGGTATGCGATTCATCAAATGCCGCCTAATTCGCAAGGCTTTTCGGCCATTATGGCGCTTCATATATTGGAAAAGTTCAAGCTTGGCGAGATGGAGCACGGCTCGCATGCCTATTACCAGCTATGCGTGGAGGCCCTTAAGCTCAGCTTCCGTGATCGGAATACTTATTTATCTGATCCTGCGTTCACGAACGTGCCGCTGGAGCGGTTATTGGACAAAAACTATGCGGCTGCGCTTGCTGCCTCAATCGAGATGAACCGAGCATCAACGGAGGAGTCGCAGGTGCTTGGCAGCGATACCGCTTATGCGGCCGTTGTCGATGAGGAAGGCAACTCCGTTTCGTTTATCCAAAGCCTCTACTTTGAGTTTGGGTCCGGCGTGGTTGCTGGCAGTACGGGCGTATTGCTGCAAAACCGCGGCTCGTTTTTCTCGCTCGACCCGAATCACGTGAACAGCCTTCAACCGGCGAAAAGGACCTTTCATACGCTTATGCCTGCGATGGCTTGCCTAGGCGGCAAACCGGCAGTGCTGTACGGCACGCAAGGCGGAGAAGGACAGCCGCAGACGCAGACGGCTATTATTACGCGCATGATCGATTACGGAATGGACCCGCAGCAGGCGATTAATGAGCCGAGATGGGTATGGGGACGCACGTGGGGAGAGCCAACGCAGGAGCTGAAGATTGAGGGGCGGGTATCGCAACAGGTACTTGATTCCCTGGCAAACGCGGGCCACACGGTTCGCAAAGTAAAGGATTTCGACGGCATTATGGGGCATGCGCATGCCATTAGACGAGATGAGCAGGGCTTCCTGCAAGGCGGCTCTGATCCGCGCTGCGACGGTGCCGCGATTGGCTGGTAGCCGCATCATGAACGATAGGAAGGGGACGAATTCGATGCAAAGCTGGAATGTGTATGCAGATGAGCGAGTGGTGGTAGAACCTGTCGCCGAAGGCTTGCTAAGCGGTAAAACGTTTGCGGTTAAGGACGTGTTCGATATTGCCGGACATACGGCTGGCGCAGGCAATCCGGACTGGCTGCGTACGCATGAGCCTGCCAAGGAGCACGCTGCCGTAGTGGACCGGCTGCTGCGCAGCGGCGCAAAGCTTGAGGGTACGACCATTACGGACGAGATTATGTACAGCATAAACGGGGAGAATGCCCACTACGGCACACCGGTTAATAGGAAAGCGCCTGGACGCATCCCTGGCGGCTCCTCCAGCGGGTCTGCAGCGGCAGTAGCGGCTGAATTAGCCGATTTCGCGATTGGCACGGACACGGGCGGTTCGATCAGGGTCCCAGCTGCGTACTGCGGCATATATGGCATTCGGCCTACGCATGGAGCGGTCCATGCGCAAGGATTGATCCCGCTTGCGCCAAGCTTTGATACGGTAGGCTGGATGGCTCGCGATCCGCAGCTGCTGCTTGAGGTAGGCCTTGTGCTTTTGGACAATTTGGCCGGGAGTCGAGCAAAGGAAGGGGAATTCGGACGCATGCTGTTTGCTGATGATATATGGTCGTTGACGGATCAGCATACGCTTGAAGCGGCGTCTGGGTATTTTCCGGCGCTCCGCGATTTGGTTGAAGAGGCGAGCAATGTTAAGGTTGCCCCTGGCGGGCTGTCGGAATGGATGAATGCGTTCCGTACGATTCAAGGAATCGAGATTTGGCGTGCGCATCGAGAATGGGTTGAGCGGGTGAATCCCGCCTTCGGACCGGGCATTGCCGAGCGTTTCGCATGGGCCAGCACCCTGAAAGCTGAGAATAGCTCAGCATCGTATACGCTAAGGGAAGAAGCGCGAAGCCGAATGGATGAGCTGCTCGGCGATGATGGGGTGCTAGTGTTGCCGACGGTGCCCGCCATTGCTCCGCTGCTTCATTTGGGGGGGACTGAGGTGGAGCAGCGCCGATTGCGGACGTTCGAAATGAGCTGTATCGCCGGCCTAGCCGGCTTGCCGCAGATTACGGTTCCGATTAGGGGCGAGCTTGGCTGCCCGGTCGGCCTTTCTTTCGTTGCTGGCCGCGGACAGGACTTGAGGCTGCTGGAATGGGTAGCGAACCGCGTGGATGCAAGCGTGAACCAATAAGCTGAGGAGGAGTGCTGTGAAATGAAATTAGCAACGGTGAAAATAAACGGAAGAGAGCTTGGCGCGATCGTTGGCGCGCAAGGCCTTGTGCTGATCGAAACGATTAACGCGGCAGAAGATGCCAATTGGAGCACGGAGCTATTCGAGCTTATCCGGCTTGGCGAGCTTGAGCTGCTAACGGAATGGTATGGCTCGGGAGGCAAAGAGAAGCTGGCGCAGCTTGACGCCATCCCCTTCGAGGAAGCCGAGTACGGCCCGCTCTATCGTTACCCGCGCAAAATATGGGGAATTGGCCTTAACTATGTGAAGGATGCGGAGGAGCTTGCGGCTGTTGATCCAAGCGAGGAGCCCGTTAGCTTTATGAAGCCGGATACGGCTTTGATTGGCCCGCTCGACGCCATCCGAATTCCTCCGGATGCGGGCAAAATTACGGCGGAAGCCGAGCTCGGCATCATTATCGGCAAAACGTGCAAGAACATCACCGAGGCTGAGGTATATGACGTCATTGCCGGCTACACAACCTCGATCGACGTAACCGCATCCGATATCCATGCCCGGAATCAGCGCTATTTAACGAGGGCCAAAAGCTTTGATACCTTTTTTAGCTTAGGACCGGAGCTACTGACAAAGGACGAATTTCCGGATCCGCTTTCCATACGGGTGGAAACGGTGCTTAACGGCGAGACGGTTCATTCGAACAAGACGTTTAACATGAAATTTCGGCCATGGTTTTGCGTGGCTTATCATTCGCGCGTTATGACGCTCCTCCCAGGCGATATTATTATCACGGGGACGCCCGGCGCCGTCGTTATTCGTGATGGCGATATCGTGGAATGCCATATCGACCGTTTTGAACCGCTGTTGAATCCTGTAAGGGATTAGCAGTTGCTAGGTGGTTTGAAAACTGCTATAAATAAGTAAGTAAATAAATTGTGATTTGGAGGAGAGACGATGATCGACGTATTTCCTGCTGCTGAGCGGCATTCGGCAGACCTAGGCTGGCTGCGCAGCCAGCCTAGCTTTTCGTTCGGAGGCTACCATGATCCGAATCGAACCGGCTTTAGCGTGATGCGCGTGTGCAATGACGATTATTTGGCTCCGGGAAAAGGCTTTGGTGCCCATCCCCATAGCGATATGGAGATCGTGTCCATCGTGTTGGACGGTTTTATACGACATGAGGATAACCTTGGTAATTCCGTCGTATCCTCATTTGGCGAAGTGCAGCGCATGTCGGCTGGAACCGGCGTCATTCATACGGAATTTAATGCCTCGGAGGAAACGGAGCTGCGGCTGCTGCAGCTTTGGTTTATGCCGAGAGAACGGGGACTTGCGCCGTCTTACGAAGCGAGCAGCTTTGATCCGAACAAGCTGCGCAATGCCCTGCTGCCTGTTGTCTCTGCGCAAGGAGCGGAGCAAATAGCATCGATCGGACAAGACATGACGATTTATTTGAGCAAGCTAGAGCAGGGAAAACAGCTTGCTTATACCGTTGAGCCGGGACGCAAACAATTCATTTATATGATCGAAGGCGTGCTTCAAGTGAATGACAAGCAGCTAGAGACAGGCGATACGGCGCAAGCTGATACGTTAAACGAGCTGGCTTTTAAAGCTGATGCACCGTCATTTTTCATGTTGATTGATTTGCCATAGGCTTTCGAGATCAGTTTGCATGCGCAAGCTCAGGGGAGGTGTTACGTGATGAAGCAAACGTTTCAAGTGAAGCACGCGATAGGCGGACGGATGTTTATCGACTCGAATAAGCACGGCGTGCCTTACACGCAGGAAGCACAGGGGCAGGGCTGGCGATTCACGGTTCACGTACCGAATGGTCCGATGCTCCAAGAGGTACTCGCTCATAAGCATGAGCTGAATGTGTTTATTTTTCAGGAGTATGAGGATCAGCCGACTTTGAAAACGTGGTATTACATCAAGGATGGGCAGGTCGAATACGATGCGGATAAGGGCATTCTTACGATTATCGCCGATTCGCGCATTGAGTATTACCCCCATGAATATTCGGTTTAAATGAATTGCAAACGCAGGATGAAAAGACCTTTTGGCGGCTGCTCCGTCAAAAGGTCTTTTTGTATTTTGTTTATTTATTGGTGCCGTGCTGCTTGTTGGAGAGTCTTTCTGCGGGGTTTCCGTTTCCGCTTCGCCGCTTATTGAGCTCGGCTTTGTGCTGATTGGCCTTTATTTTATCGACAAAGCTTTTGGTGCTTTCCAATGCTGTTCCCTCCTCGGATGCAATTGTGATATCTACTACTCCCATTAGAATAACCAACATTTGAAAAATCAGGCATGACCGTGAATATTTTATTCGGCAGCCATTGAACGCTGGATGGGACATCCTTTATGCTAGCTATAAAGATATAATCGGGAGAACAGATTTCTGCCGAATGAAGTCGAAGCGCCGCGATAAGCACAAATATGTTCTAACAAGCGCCCAAGTAACCCGAGTTTGCTGCCTGTAAGCACCTGTAGGCGCTTACAGCAATCCACTCAAACAGGAGAAGCGAGGTACATATGATTAGACTCATTGCAAGAGCGTACATGCAGGAAGGCAAGGAAGAGCAGGCGATTGATGCCGCGAAACGGGAGGAAGCTGTACTGGTGTTAATGGAGCAAGGGGAGATTATGACCGTCGGCTGCTTTCGTTGGGAGCGCAACCTATTCTTGTATTGCGAATGCAGGAACCGACAGCTCGAGCCGTCTGCGCTGATGCCGGCGGTGACGCCATTTTTAGAGGATTGGCCAGGACAGGGCGATGTGCGGAATTGGGTTCCAATGATCGATGTGTTTCATTTCAACGAGCCTGCCAGCGAGGAGCATTGGCTGCGCAAGGAGACTGTCGAGCGCAGGGTTGGCAGGGTGGCGCATTTGAAGCCGGAAATGGCGGCAAGCTATATTTATTACCATTACCAGCTGCAGGAGGAGCAAGCTTTCCATGGACCCAAATACGAGATCATTGCGATGCATGAGAATCTTTTGTTTGGTTACCAAGAGTTTCCGGCTGTCGTAGAAGCACCTGTCATACCCGGCAAGCTGAGCACGAAGGGGACGCCAACTCCATGGAGCGATTCGAGAATGGACCTGCATTTCCAGCCTTGGGAGGATGGGCATTTGTTTTTCAAGCCTGTGGAGCAGATATTCGCTTATTACAATGATCCGGCAAGCGTAAACGGCTGAAGCCGTCCTCTGGCGGATAAGCTAACGTTTCGCGTAGAAATATCGAGAAGGTAGGCAGAATGATATACTTTCCTATATTTTAAAAAAAGGCGCACAAGCATAGGCACATATTTGCCTTTATTGGACGAAATATGGTACAATAAGATTACTTGCAAGTTTGTAGCACATATTCACAATACACTGCTGTTTATAAACGATAACTGCCCCTAACTCATCAGTTCGAGGCAGTTTTTCCTTTTTTATCGCGAAGGGGGCTGACCATGTACAATCGTAAAAAACCGCTTGAAGAGATTCCGGAAGAAAACACGAAGGTATGGACATGCGAGACGGAAGGGTGCAACAGTTGGATGCGCGATAACTTCGCGTTTGATCACGTTCCTACTTGTTTGATCTGCCATGAACCAATGGTCAGCGGCGAGAAGATGCTGCCCGCGCTCAACAACTCCAATAGTGACATGAAGACGCTGAAAAAGGGTACGCCAATTATGTAGTTTCTTCTCCAGCAGGCAGAAGCCGAGCTTTGCACGTACGGTTAACACCGTTCGCGCAGAGCCCGGCTTTTTTCTGTTCAGACATCCCCGCCGAAATGGTGCTTGCGGTAATCATTAGGCGAGCAGTTTGTTCGTTTCTTAAACACTCGGCTGAAATATTTCTCATCCTGGAAGCCGACAAGCTCAGCGACCTGCGAAATTTTCAGCTGACCGTTCGCAAGCAGCTCCTTCGCGCGTTTAATGCGCACCTCCGCGATGAAATCGGATAGATTGCCATTTGTCTCCTGCTTGAACTTGCGCGATATGTATTCCCGGCTCAAATAAAATTTTTCGGAAATATCCTGCAGCGTAATTTCCTCATGGGGATGCTGCTCGATATATGCGGCGATTTCCTCGATGACGCTGCGTTCCTTGTCCTGTTCGGCGAACCTCGCTGCAATCTCGAAGGCTTCCGCCAATACGGCAAGCTGCCATTGCCCGAAATCAAAGAAACCATTGGCATCAACAGGCAGCGACGCATGTTCCCCGTTAGCCGCCGTGCGGCCGTTGCCGTTCCTGCTGCGCTCATTCTTTGATTCCCATATCGATTTGGCAAGATCATATTGCTGACGCCATACGGCAAGCTGCTCCAAGGAAAGAAAGCGTTCTTGCTCCAAAATATCAAACCATGGCCTCAAAGCGCGGCGAATTTGTTCCTTGCTGCCGCTTAGCACGGCAAATCGAATGCGCTCTTCATGCTCGCTAAAGAGGAGCGGGGTGTTCTTGCTGCTGCCAGAAGCTGAGCTGAACACGTGTAAATATGCGTCATTTACGAGCAAATTCCGGCGCAGCAGAGCAAGCCTTGCCTGCTGATAAGCGCTGGCACCAGCGGCCGGAAAGGCGGCAGCGTCGCTAAGTCCGAAGTGAAACCGGGTCTTAAGCGTCTGAAGGAAAGCGCGATTCATCGCTTGAATGAGCTCAGCCGCCTGATCGCCATCACCCCAGAAGAGGAGCAGAATCTCCTGCTCATGGCTCCAGTGGCGAAGCGCATAGCCTTGCTGCTGCGGTTTTAAGAATTCATTGCAAATATTCGTTATCGAGAATAGGAGCAGGTCGAGACTATCCGCGAATTTGTCTCGCACGGCAGGAGGGATGAGATCGAGCCTGATGACTGCTATGCGGACGCTTGTTATCGGCTTTGTAATACCAAGATCCTGCTTGATGGTATCGGCAAAGCCGGGATGGGCGCCAGGCTCATTGATGATCGTTGAGAAATACTGCTCCAGATACATCGGCTTCAGCTGGTTCAGCTCGATGCTCATCATACGCTTTCGAGCACGCTCCTGCTCCTCCGCCGTCCAGCAATCCACGGCTTTCGTAAGCGCGCCGATAAGCTGATCAGCGTCTATCGGCTTGAGAATATAATCGACTCCGCCGTATTTGACCGCATGGCGGACGAAGCTGAAATCATCATGGCCGCTGATGACAATGATTTTGCTGGCCGGCGCGTGCTCAGCTGTCCATTGCAGCAGCTCCCTGCCATCCATGTTCGGCATCATCATATCGGTAAATATAATTTCGGGACGCTCGCTGCGGATCAGCTCCGTAGCGGACATGCCGTCCTGCGCTTCCAGCAGCGTATCAATCCCGAATTGCGCCCAAGGCACGAGCAGGCGAATCGCTTCCCGCACATGCTTCTCATCGTCAATAATTAATGCCTTCATGCCTCATTCTCCTTCGACAGCGGAATATGAATCGTAACCGAAAAGCCGTGCGGCTGTACATGCCTCAGCTCCATGGCAGCGGTCGCGTCGAAATGCAGGCGCAGCCGGGACAGCACGTTATGCAGCCCGATGCCGCCTTCGTCTTCGCTTTCCTCGCGAGCGGCTCCTAGCCTAGGTACTTTACGCAGCTGGCTTAACACTTCCTGCAGCCGCTCTTCGGACAACCCGCAGCCATTGTCTTTCACTTCAATGGACAGCAATTGCCGTTCTTCGTCCAGAAAGCTGGCGATTATCAGCTCGGACGGCTGTTCAAACGATTGCACAAATCCGTGCTTGAAAAAGTTTTCGAGCAGCGGCTGCAGAATCATTTTCGGAATCAGAATGCTTCTTGTCCGTTCATCGATGCTCAGCTCAATATGAAGGGCGGTATCAAACCGCTGCTTCTGCAGGTCGAGATAGGCTTGCACGTAATCGAGCTCGCGGCTAAGCTCTACGACGGCGTTCATCGTGTTCATCTGGTAACGCATCATTTTGCCAAGGGATGTAATCAAGGAGTAGGCTTTCGTATCCCCGTGCTGAAGCGAGACGGTGCCTATCGACTGCAGCGCGTTATACAGGAAATGCGGGTTGACCTGCGCTTGCAGCGCTTTCAATTCATTGGTCTTATTGGCGATTTCCAGCCGGTATTCGGTAAGAATCAGATTGTTGATCGTCTGCATCATGGATCGGAAGCGTCTGGCGAGCAAGCCGATTTCGTCATTGCTGTGAATATCGATCGACACGTTTAGATTGCCGGTTTCGATCTTGTTCACGTACCCGATTAGGCGCAGAAGGGGCTTTGTGAACCGGATGGAAATGAATAAGGTGGCGAGCACGACGACAGCCAGAAAGGCGATGCCGACTGCTGTATTGATGCGTGCAATACGGTCTGCGGCACTGTAGAGATGCTTGTAGGGTGTTTGCTTAATTAAATACCAGTCCATATAGGGCGTTTTGATCCGGTCGTAGAAGACCATCCCATCGAAAGCTTCCGTTTTCCAATCGAAATGGCCGCTGTCCTGTCCGGATTGCAGCACCGTGCCGAGCCAGCTTTGCTTAGCTGCCGTACCTATCTCGGTTTTATCCGAGGATAAGACGATTTGGCCGCTCGCATCGGTGATGTAGAAGCTTTCTTGTCCGCTGTCATAGAGCTGACGGTTCAAATCCTCCAGCACATGCAGCCTGACGTCGATGGACAGCTCGGCCAGCAGCACCTCGCTCGGCGCAAGGAATATGGGGCGGTGCAAACTAAATACCATCTCTTCGGAAGCGGCGGATTTGAGATCAACGAGCCCGTAATTATGGCTTTGATGCGATGCCTCGATATACGCTTTTTTAGAGGTTAACGGCACTTCTCCCGTGTTCTGGCCGACCTTGATATCATCGTTCCAAAGCAGGTATGTCGCATTCTGCTTCACGACGTACAGCCTGACTTTATGAAATTCGCTTACGCTTTGATACATGTTGTAGAGGTGGTCCTTCAGCAGATTGCGATTGCGGATCACGTCCGTAATATCGTTCGGGAACACTTCGTCCTCCATGCTGTGCTCCAAAATGTAATACAACGAACGAGGCACATTCATCGCATTGTAGACGGCTAGCGACTTTTGGTTGATGTTGTTCATGTAGTTCATGATGTTGGTTTTGCCGAGCGACAGCAGCCGGTTGTTTTTGGCAATGGCTTCCTCGGTAATCGATTTGGTCGTCGCATTGTACGAGATGACCATGGAGGTGGCAATCGGCAATATGGTGGCCGCAAGCAGCAACAGCATAAGCTTTTTTCGAATCGTATTGAATGGCTTCCCCGTATTCATGACCACCATCGCTCGCTTTCTGTTCCTATCGCTTATGCATACACAGTAACCGATCCATGTGCGGATGGTCAATATAGTCCACCTACCTTATCATCATCCTCTGTGTTCGGAGCCCGTCAATCGGTTTTATACTGTGAGTATCAACAGACAGCTACCGTCAGAGGGAAAGAGAAGGGGGACGAGGATAATGTCCAAAAAAATCAAATGGACCGAGTGGGTCCAGCAAACGGTATTTGTCGGCCCTGGGCTTATTGCCTTTATACTGATCGTGCTTGCTCCGTTCGTGATGGGCTTCTACTACACGTTCACGGAGTGGAACGGTATGGATCTCGGCAACGCCAAATGGACCGGCATGAAAAATATTACCAAAATATTTACCGACGATGAGCGGTTCTGGAATGCCTTCTGGTTCACTACCAAGTTTACGCTCGCAGCGGTTATTGTGACCAATGTGATGGCATTCCTGCTCTCGCTGCTGCTAACGCGCAACCTGAAGAGCCGCAATTTCCTGCGCACGGTATTTTTCCTGCCGAACGTAATCGGGGGATTGCTGCTCGGCTACATTTGGTATTTTATATTCGTGCGGGGTTTCCGGGCTATCGGCGAAGCGACGAATATCGGATTTTTCAACCTGCAATGGCTCGGCACGCCCAATACGGCCTTTTGGGGCATCGTTATCGTGTTCGTATGGCAGACAGCCGGCTACATGATGATCATCTATATCGCGGCGATGATAAGCGTGCCGAAGGATTTGATCGAGGCCGCCAAAATCGACGGTGCCGGGGCATGGCAGCTGCTGCGCTCCGTAACGGTGCCGCTCATTATGCCGGCGATTACGATCTGCTTGTTTTTAACGACCTCCAATTCGTTCAAAATGTTCGATCTAAACCTGTCGCTGACAGCCGGCGGGCCCGGCAATGCAACGGAATCGATCGCGCTTAACGTATACCGCGAGGGGCTAGTGAACAATCGATACGGGCTTGGGACAGCCAAAGCCATGATCTTCTTTTTCGGAGTAGCGCTGATCACGGTCACGCAGGTATGGATTACGAAGAAGAAGGAGGTGGAGGCATAATGGAAAACAGGCAGCGTTACACGCCTCTTATTCTGTTGCTTGAGCTTATCGGCGTTGCCGTGGCGCTTATCTTCCTGACGCCGTTTTATTTTCTCATCATCAACTCGTTCAAAGAATTGAAGTACATTCTGCTTAATGCCGCTTCCCTGCCGGAGAAGCTGGGGCTCGACAATTTCAAGCGCGCGTGGGTAGCAATCGACTTTCCGACCGTGTTCCTGAATTCGTTCTTAATTACCTCGATCAGCGTACTGCTGCTCGTTGTCGTCAGCTCTATGATGGCTTACCGCTTAGTGCGCCGGCCGACCGCCTTCAACAAGCTGCTGCTAACGGTGCTTATCGCAGCCATGATCATTCCATTCCAATCGGTCATGCTGCCGCTTATGCGGATTACGTCGATGTTCGAGCTTCGCGGCCATCTCTATGGTATCGTTATTTGTTACATGGGCTTTGGCATTTCGTTGTCGATGTTCCTATACCATGGCTTTATCAAGTCCGTTCCGCTGGAAGTGGAGGAAGCGGCAGTCATGGACGGTTGCTCGCCGTATGGCGTGTTCTGGCGCATCGTGTTCCCGCTGCTCAAGCCGATTACCGTTACGGTTATCATTCTGAACGTCTTGTGGATCTGGAATGATTACCTGCTGCCGGTGCTCGTCATTAACGACAATCTAACGACGATTCCGCTTGCGGTGCAAAAGTTTTTCGGGCAGTATTTGCGCAAATGGGACTTGGCGATGGCGGCGCTCACGCTGAGCACGATTCCGATAATTGTATTTTTCTTGTTTTTGCAAAAGCATATTATCGAGGGAATTACTGCAGGATCCGTAAAAGGATAATGACTTACATGAATAAATGGAAGTTATCAACATTTTACACCTATATGTACAATATATTCTGTGTTGTGCCAGCTTGTTGCACACTTATAATGACGATGTAAGCGTTACAAAAAAAGTGTATATATAAAAATTGCGGGAGGTCATAAGATGAAAAAAATTTCCTTTCTAATGCTCGCGGCTATCATGGTTATTGTTCTGCTCAGCGGCTGCGGCAACAACGCAAACGGTGAAACAGCAACTAATGCACCAGCGAAAACGAACAACCAGGGTGCGGAGCCGGATCCTACGGAGGCTCCGAAGAAGGATGTCAAAATCAAAGTGTTCCAATTCAAAGTGGAGATTGCGGAAGCGCTTGAAAAGCTGGCTGCCGAGTATGAGAAGGAAACGGGCGTTAAGGTGGAAATTGAGACGCACGGCGGCGGCGAGGATTACAGCGCATTGCTGAAAGCGGAGCTGGCTGCAGGCGAGGAGCCTGAAATTTTCAACTCCAGCGGCTGGGCAGGCTTCGATCCTTATGTGGACCGTGCGACAGACTTGTCTGGCGAAGCATGGGCGAAGGATTTGGTTGAAGCGTCCAAAGCGCAAATTACGCGTGACGGCAAGCTGCTGGGCATGCCGATGAACCTAGAAGCTTACGGCTTTACGTATAACAAGGATTTGTTTGCAAAAGCAGGCATTACCGAGCTTCCGCAAACGCTTGAAGAGCTGGAGGCTGCCGCCAAAAAGCTGAAGGATGCAGGTATCACGCCATTTGCCCTTACTTCCGAGTGGTGGTCGATGGGTATCCATACGCTGAATATCGCTTTCGCGAATCAAGCTGATCCTGCTGCATTCATTGAGGATGTTAAGGCAGGCAAAGTGAAGCTGAAGGACGATCCGATTATGAAAGAGTGGATTCGCCTTGTGGATATCATGTTCGCCAACGGCCAAGACAATGCTTTGACAACGGACTATAACACGCAAGTCGCTGAATTCGCAGCGGGCAAATACGCGATGATTCAGCATGGCAACTGGGTTCAAGGCATGATCGACGAGATCGACCCGGCGCTTAACCTCGGCATGATGGCTGTGCCTCTGCAAGGCAAGCCGAACGTGTTCACAGGCGTGCCGAACAACTGGATCGTAAATAACAAATCCGCGCAGGTTGAAGAAGCAAAAGCATTCTTGAACTGGATGGTTACATCGGAAACAGGCAAAAAATTCATCTCCACGGACTTTAAATTTGTTCCGGCCCTGTCTTCCATCACGCCGAATCCAGAGGCGGTAGGTAAAATCGGCGGCGACTTCGCAACCTTTGCGAACGCTAACCCTGAGCAAGTAAAAGGCTGGAACTGGGATCGCTTCCCGGACGGCATTACGCAGCAATGGGGCGCGGCTATGCAGGAGTACCTCGGCAAACAAATTACGAGCGATCAACTGCTTGAGAAATTCGATAAAGCGGTACAGGATATCGTGAAGAAATAATAGGCTGAAAGCAGAGCCCCGTACAGTCAAATGTGCGGGGCTCTTCGCTATGTATCCCTACGAACATAAAAGCTTGCGCTACCCAATATGAATATAGATGAAGGGAAAGCCCGCGTACGTACGGGCAAGTCCATGATAGGGCGGGGGATGCGATGAGCGGGATAGGGTGGAGCTGCACGGTGATCGGGATTGGAGTGCTGCTGGCAGCGGCGATTGCCATATACAGGCATGCCCGCCGACAAAGGAGCATGTATGTGAAGAATCCGCTTGAGCATATGCCTGAGGCTGAAAAAGATTTCGCAAGTGTAGGAGAGCATGATTCTATACATTTTAATGCATCAGGCGAAGGAGAAAACGAGAATACGGGTCCGAATAGAAGAGTAGAGGAGCGGGCGAGAATCGGAATTGCGGAGGAGAGTGACAGCTTCCTATTCGGCAGCATTCAGGTTCAGCTTGGCTTTGCGCAGCACATCGGCGAGCGGGAGGAGCAACAGGATGCTTATTGCTACTCGGAGCTGGAGGATATCGCGGTCATTAAAAAGCAGGGGGTACTGGCTGTGCTGGCTGATGGAATGGGCGGCTATGAAATGGGCAAGGAGGCGGGGCAGCTGGCTTCGCAGACGATGCTGAACGAATATAGAAGCCTGGTTGAGAAATGGGGGGTGCCGGGAGCGCTTGCCGGTGCTTTGCACGCGTCTAACAAATCGGTATACGAGCTCGCGCTGGCGCATGGACTGGAATGGAGCGTGGGCACGACACTGATTGCCGTTGTCATCCAGGAGGGGAGGTTATACTGGATTTCGGCGGGCGATAGCCGTATTTTTTTGTACCGAAACGGCAGCTTGATTCCATTAACGAAGGATCATGTTTACGGAAACTGGCTGCAGGAGCGGGTCCAAGCAGGCGAGCTTACGCAGGAAGAGGCGGACACCCATCCAGAACGGCATTTATTGACGAGCTATCTGGGTATCCCTAACGTCACAGAGCTTGATGCGAACGAGCTGCCGCTGCGAGTCACCACAGGCGATCACGTTATTTTGTGCAGCGACGGATTAAATGAAGATTTGACGGAAGAGCTGCTGGAGGAAGCGCTGCGATTGCCTCCCTCGGAAGCATCGGCGTTTATCATTGCGCATGTATGCGCGCAGAAGCGGCCGTATCAGGATAACGCGACCATTGTCGTTTTAGGCTGCTATTAGCCCGATGGTAGCCTGGCATCTACTGGATCGTTGTGCGGTTTTTGCCTTCGCTCTTCGAAACATAAAGCGCCTGATCCGCCTGTTGGAAGGCGTATTCCTTGGTCTCGCCGGCCTCGATGGCATGAAGCCCGATGCTGACGGTTACATGGCGCCGGTTCATTTCCCCAATCGGTCTGCAAGCGATCGAAATCCGCAGCTTTTCAACGATTTGCCAGGCAGTCCGCATATCCTTTTCTTGCAGCAGCACAACGAATTCTTCCCCGCCGTAGCGGGCTGCAAAGCATGTGTGGGAAAGGCTGTCCGCTATGCAAGAGGCAGCCTGCTTAAGCGCAATATCGCCAGCCCAATGACCGAACGTATCGTTCACTTGCTTGAAGTTATCGATATCGAGAATCGCGATCTGAATCGGAAAAGCGTGAAGCCTCTGATTCTCAAGCAGCTTTTCGATATGCTCGTGAAACGATTTATGGTTATGCAAACCCGTCAAAGGGTCAATCTTGGCCATGCGTTCCATCATCATTGCCTGAATTCGCAGCTCCTGCTCGGATTGCTGCACCATGTCGAGCTGTTCGACCAGCTCGCTGCCGCGTCGAATGACCGCAAGGCCGGTAAAAGCGGCGACCAGAATAATGCAGGTCATCAGAATCAAATCGATCATGTCCGCCGTGGATCGGTGCTCCGACAAGCAGAAGGCTCCGAACAAGCCGGCAAAGCACAGGGCAAGGCATGCGAGCAAATATCCCTTTTTGAAATAAATGATGGAAATAAACAACGGAAACAGCAGAACGACCGGCGCTACCGCAAAATAATCCCGGATGAAATATAAATAAATATACGACAAAGCGATGGAAGCGGAAATAATGGCTCCTTCTGACCATTGCGGATAGGTTCGATGACATAGCTCAAGGCCTATCATAATAATCAAAAAAATCGAATCCGGTACAAGCAGGTCTTGCGCGAAATAATTCAGGGGCGTTAAAAATGGCACCTGAGGCGCGATGACCTCATATATCAGCCACTGCGAGATGAACACGACAATAGATATGGCCCACATAATATTCAGAATGAGTCGGTTCCAATTGAATGTAATAAGCAAGCTGTGAAGATGCGGTCTCGTCATATACGCCTCCAGTTCTACGGTGCAGTCTGTGTAGGCTTCGACGAATTTACAGCAGCATCCTTTTTTTTCGACAAACTCGGTTTCACTTTTTGGTTAGAATCGTGACCTTAGTGGGTATTATAGGGTAGAAACGTCTAAGGAGGTCATTGCATGGAGAACGTTAATGAGCGTGATAAAAGGCATATAGGAAGCTTGGCTACGGAAAAGGATATTGATCCGGCATTCGGTTTGTTTACGGAAGAGGCGAGCGCGAGTGAGGTTCCGGCAGCTACCGAGCTTCTGTCCAGCCAGCATCGGCATGAGGATGCCGGGCTGCATGAATCGCATGTTCCGGTCATGCTGGATGATGAAGTGGACACGGCCGAGGAAATTTCGGAGGAGCTTGCCGCAGTGCCCGATGCAGACGTTATCGCGAAGGACAGTCCCATCGATCCTGCCTCGCCAGGTGAGGAGTTCCACGGCACGGATCTGTTGAACGGCGTTGGCAACCATCCGGAGGAAGAGACAGAGGAGCTTTAGCCTGCTTATCCATAGAGCGGCAAAGCAGCCTATCCTCGTACGTTCTTCCTATTCATGCAGCATCTGCAAATCCGTTGCCGCCGGCGGAATTGCAGATGCTGCTTTTTGCTGTTTGGTTGTTTGATACGCCGCATGTGATACAATTAAGGAACAAATGTTCTTTATGGGGCGGTTGAGAAACAGTTATGCTAATCGACGGAACGGTTGCGATATCGGTAAGGCATCTGGTGGAGTATGTATTCTTGAGCGGCAGCATCGACGTCAGGCTGAATGCGATCGATGCGATGCATGAAGGCACCAAGGCGCATCAGAGGGTTCAGCGAACCTACGGGGAGCAGGATGAGAAGGAAGTGTACGTCAAAGCGGACATCGCCGTTGATGATCTGCTATTTGTCGTGGACGGGCGCTGTGACGGCTTGCTCCGTACGGAGCCGTTGCTTACCGTGGACGAGATAAAGTCGACCGGCGGCGATCTTGACCACATTACGGATGACGGGTATGCCGTGCACTGGGCGCAGGCACTTTTCTACGCTTATATGTACGCCAAGGAGCATAGCCAGAAAGCGATGCGTGTGCAATTAACCTACGTGCAGACGGAAACGGAGGAAGAGCGCCGTTTCGCGCGGGAAGTCAGCTTTGAAGAGCTGGAGCAGTACGTCCATGATGTTGCTGCACGGTATGCACCTTACGCGCAGCAGCGGCGCAGGCACGAACAGAATAGAAATGAAAGCATCAGCGGACTCGCGTTTCCGTTCGAAACGTACCGGGCGGGGCAGCGGAAGCTGGCAGGCGCGGTCTACAAGTCGATCGAAGAGAAGGTCCGGTTGTTCGCGAAGGCGCCTACCGGCATCGGCAAGACGATATCGACGACCTATCCGGCGATCAAGGCAATCGGTGCGGGCATGCTGCAGCGCTTTTATTATTTGACGGCAAGGACTACGACGAGGGCTGCTGCCGAGGATGCGCTGCTATTCATGAAGGAGAAAGGGCTGCGCTTGCATGCGGTGACCATCACGGCTAAGGATAAGGTATGCTTTCAAGAGGAGGTCCGCTGCGAGAAGGAGCATTGCCCCTATGCAGACGGTTATTATGATCGCATAAATGGCGCTGTACTTGATATTTTGGAGCAGGAGACGGTGATGACGAGGTCGGTTATTGAAACGTATGCGCATAAGCACCGGGTGTGCCCGTTTGAATTTTCGCTCGATCTCGCCTATGCGGCGGATGCGGTCATTTGCGATTATAATTACATATTCGATCCGCGGATTTCATTTAAGCGGCAATACGCTGAGATGAAAAAACGAACGGCGCTGCTTGTGGACGAGGCGCATAACCTGGTAGACCGCGCACGTGAGATGTTCTCGGCTGAGCTGTCGAAGGCGCCTTTTCTGGCACTGCAGCGCGAGCTGAAGAGCGTGCATAGCGAGGGCTACCGAACCGCAAAGGCTATTAATGATTACTTCATCGCGCTTCGTAAAACGAGCGACGGCGCACCGCATGTGGTGGAGCGTCAACTGCCGGAGACGCTGGTCGCATTGGCGGATGCATTCGTTCATGCGGCAGAGCAGGCGCTGGCGTTAGGGGCTAGCGCCGGTGGCTTGCTGCTGGATACGTATTTCACGGCCCAGAACTTCATTCGTACGGCTAAGCTGTTCGATGAGCGGTATGTCGTATTTACGGAGCTGACAAAAAGCGATGTGCGGCTAAAGCTATTTTGCTTGGATCCGTCCAAGCTTCTACAGCATATGGGGAAAGGCTATCGCTCCCATATTTATTTCTCGGCCACGCTGTCCCCTGTTTCTTATTATATGGACATGCTGGGGGCCGGGGAGGACGATTACACGCTGGCCGTGCCGTCTCCGTTCTCCAGAGATCAGCTTGATGTCATAGTCAACCCGCTCTCGACCCGCTATCATGACCGTGATGAATCCAAGCTGCCGATCGCGCAGCTGATCGTGAAGCTGATGGCTGAGCGCCCGGGCAATTATTTTGTGTTTTTCCCCTCTTATGCTTATATGAATGCGGTTTATGAGACCTATATGGAGCTAAAAGAGTGGTCGGTGCCTGCCGGCTCGGCGTCCGATGCCGAGGTGCTTCTGCAAAGGCCGGATATGGCGGAGGAGGAGCGGGATCAATTTCTTGGCTCGTTTCAGGCAGGCAGCGGAAAATCGCTGATTGGCTTCGCCGTGATGGGCGGCGTATTCTCGGAGGGAGTAGACCTTGCCGGCGACCGCTTAGTTGGCGTAATCGTTGTCGGAGTCGGCTTGCCTCAGCTGGGCGTGGAGCGGAACATGCTGAAGGATTATTTCAACGAGCAGGGGAAGAGCGGCTATGATTACGCTTATGTGTTCCCCGGCATGAATAAGGTGCTGCAGGCTGGCGGCCGTTTAATACGCTCGGAAACCGATCGGGGAACGCTGGTACTGATCGATGACCGGTATTTGCAGCCGCAATACCAGCGGTTGTTGCCGGAGGAATGGCGCGGCTCCTTATAAGGCGGAGTCGGACTCTGCTTTGACGCCGCGCTTGGGGAATAGCGATAAGGCACCGAGCTTTTTCTCGACGAGTGCGGCGGCAGACAACGTAACCAACAGCCCGAGCAAAGATCCGCAGACGGATAGCGGAATGACCCAAAGCAGCGACGGCTGCGTAAAAAAGGGAATGAGCGAGACGGCGAGAATCGGCGGCGCATTCCATTTGAATGTGTTAATAAAAGAAATAACGATCACCAGCGTAAGCAGCAGCGAAATGACGCCTGGGTGGATGTATACCGACACGGATCCGACAATGGAGGAAATGACCGCGCCGAAGGCGATTTTGCGAACCTCCGCTTTCTCGAACGGACGTGAGATGAAGAGCAGGCTGAACGCGCCCAGCGTAGGGAAAAACAAGGAATGCATATAAGGAATATGTGATGAAATCCAATAAATGAGGATGATATACAAGCAGATTGCATAAGTGCGTATGCGCATGCCGCAGACTCGCCTTCTTTCATAGTTGGATAGACCGATAACTTTACTCAGCATGTTACATTTTACGCCGCTTGATCTTGTACAGTCAATTGCTTAAATGTGTCATTTTTGGAGTCTTACCCGTATTGGACATGCAAGCAAAGCAGCAAAAGAGCCCAGTCGGCATTCGACTGGGCTCAGCAATAAGGAGGATCGGCATGTTATTGCACAAAGGACAAACGCTGTTCCATCAAGGCGAGACGGGCTCCCTGTATCATCTTCGCAGCGGTATGCTCAAGATTGTTCGCGTCCACGAGGACGGGAATCCTTTTCTCGTTAATTTGATCGTACCGGATGAAATCATCCCCCATCATTCGTTAATCAGCCCCATGCCCTATCACGGCACGGCAGTTGCGCTGGTTACCTGCGAGGTGGACCTTGTTCCTCAGCAGCAATGGTATGGCGAGCTTGAGAAAAGCCCGGAGAAGAGCCGTGAAATCGCTTTGCTGCTGCAGGGCAAGCTGCGCATGATGCAGCAGCGCATCGACCAGTTGACGCAGGTAGCTCCAGCGGACAAGCTGGCGAAGCTGCAGCAATGGTTCGCGTTATATATTGGCGCAGCGCCGATTACCGACGTACTGACGCAGGATGAGATCGGACAGCTAATCGGCCTTCGGCGCGAGACCGTAAACCGGCTGCTTCGCGCCCAAATGAAGTAAGCGGCGCGGATTAGCTGGAAGCGACAGGCTGAAGGCTTGCCGCAGGTCCGAAAAATTCGAAATGGATATCCGCTTGCGGGATGCCCCACTGCTGAAGCGCTTGGTTAATGGCTGCCATAAAAGGAGTAGGACCGCAGAAATAATAGCTGGCATTGGCACGCGGGATGACGGATTGCAGCCATGCCAAATCGATATAGCCCTCTTTATGGAAATGGCGGAGCTGCCGGTCTTCCTCTGTCGGTTGCGCATAGCAGTAGTGTACGGACAGCTGCGGATGCTGCTCCGCGAGGGCGTTCACCTGCTCTCTCATCGCATGCAGTCCGCCATGCTGCGCAGCATGGATGAAGGTTACTAGGCGCGAAGGATAGTGCTCGGTCAGCGTGTTTAGCATGCTGATCATAGGAGTCAGCCCAACGCCGCCGCTCAGAAGGACAACCGGACGCTCGTCAGCGGTATCCAAGACGAAATCTCCCGCAGGAGCCGATAGCATGAGCGTTGTTCCTTCCTGCGCGCATTGGTGCAAATACGTGGACACGGCTCCCTCGGCGCGTTCCTGATCGGCATCCTCGCGTTTGACCGAAATACGATAATAGCGCTTGCCGGAAGCATCCGACAGGCTATATTGCCGGATTTGCGTATACTCTGCCCCTTCTTTTTTTATTTTCACGCTCACATACTGTCCAGGCAAAAAGCTTGCGATGGCGCCGTTGTCCGCAGGTACCAAATAAAAGGAGGAGATGACCTCGCTTTCTTTCACGACGCGATCGATTCGGAATTCTCGGAATCCGTCCCAGCCGCCGGCCTGCGAACGCGTCTCCTCGTACATCTCCTTCTCTATGCTGATGAAAGCATCTGCGATTATGCCGTAAGCCTCAGCCCAAGCGGACATAATGTCTTCCGTAGCCGCATCTCCTAATACTTCTTTGATGGCCATTAATAGATATTTGCCGACAACGGGATAGTGCTCGGGCTTAACGCCTAGGCTCCGGTGCTTATGTCCAATTTGCTTCACGACCGGAATAATGGCAGCTAGATTGTCTATATGCAGGGCTGCAGCGTAAACGGCATTAGCCAAAGCGGTTTGTTGTTTGCCTTGCTTCTGATTGGCGTGGTTAAAAATGTTCAGCAGCTCCGGGTGGTTGGAGAACAACAGCTCATAGAAGCGTTTCGTAATCGTGACGCCGTGAATCTCAAGTACGGGTACGGTGGATTTAATGACTTGAATCGAATGTTGGCTTAGCATCAAAAACCCCTCCAATGTCTTACGGCTCTTCGGCGAGCGTGCCCATAGGCAAGCCTCGCTTCTCCGTTAGGAATAAGCCAAGTATAGCTGGGAGCAGGCAGCTGCCTTGTGATTGAAATCACAGTAAACGGAAACGATTTGTGACGGATGGCTTGCGCAACGAATCGGATCGAGCGAATGCGTTAATAAAGCTCAACCGGAGGGGCGTGGTCAAACTTGATTATAAAAAAAGAATACGGTTGCAAGGGGTTGACAGCCATTTCCGCGAATGGTAAAGTGACAATTAGATTTTATCGAGAGGAGGGTTACGTTACATGAATACAAACATTCACTTTCATTTAACTGCTGCAATGAATCATCGTTTGAACATGAATAACGTAATCCATCCGCGCGTCGTTTTTCTTTGATAAAGGGAATCCCCACCATCAAAGGCGCATGATTACGTCATCGTAATCATGCGCCTTTTCTATGCTTGCGGGTCAGGACTGCTGTGCAGCCCTGGCTCGAAGGAGGAAGAAGCGTGTCGTTACGGCGACATGCTTCTTTTTTTTGATATATAGGCATTTATATGTTTTCGCAAATAAATGCGCTTATATGTCTCAGCGAAACGACTGCTTTTGCCACAGAGTACGGCGACAGCCGTTTACGCTAGCCATTTAGGGGAAAATAGACGGCAAGGAATGTGTCGGACGCTAGGTTGAAGGATGCTGCTTGTGCAATTGAAGGGAAACGAAGCTTGGATGGATAGCGGAAGGTGTGGTAGATAAATATGTTCAGTGTACTCAAAAAATTAAGCTGGTTTTTCAAAATGAATTGGAAGCGGTATACCGTTGCCATTTCACTCCTTATTTTAACGGGATTTCTTGATGTCATCCCGCCTTGGCTAATCGGCTATACGATTGATGGCATCCATCAGGACCTGCTTGGGCAGGCTGACTTCAATCGTGTGCTGTACGGCTGGATCGGGCTGACGGTTGTGGGTTACATCATTACGTACATATGGCATTATAAGCTGTTTGGCGGAGCTTTTGTACTGGAGAAGCTGCTCAGGTCGCGGTTAATGGGCCATTTCCTGCGCATGACCCCTACTTTCTATGAACGTAACCGGACGGGCGATCTGATGGCGCGCTCGACGAATGATCTGGGAGCGGTGGCTACGACAGCGGGCTTCGGCATTCTGACGTTGATCGACTCGACGCTATTTATGATTACCATTCTTATCGTAATGGCAGGCCTAATAAGCGTGAAGCTAACGCTGGCCGCATTGCTGCCTTTGCCGTTAATGGCGCTTGCGATGAAGCATTACGGCAAAAAAATTCACGAACGGTTCATGGATGCGCAGGATGCCTTTGGCGAGCTGAATGACCAGGTGCTTGAATCGGTGTCTGGCGTACGCGTCATCCGTGCCTTTGTGCAGGAGGAAGCGAGCGAGGCGCGTTTTGGCGCCAAAACGAATGATGTGCTGAACAAAAATATTGCGGTTGCCCGCATTGACGCATTGTTCGAGCCCACGATGAAAATACTCGTTGGAACGAGCTATTTGATCGGGCTTTGCTATGGCGGGTATCTCGTCTTTCACAATGAAATTACGCTCGGAGAGCTGGTATCCTTTAACGTATTTCTAGGCATGCTGATCTGGCCGATGTTCGCTATCGGCGAGCTGATTAACATTATGCAGCGAGGCAACGCTTCGCTCGATCGCGTTAGTGAAACGCTCGGCTATAAACCGGATGTTGCCGATGCCAGCGCAACCGTGCAAGTTGGCGGTCCGTCCTCCTTGCAGTTCAGAGGGGTAACTTTCCGTTATCCGTCTTCTAACGTTGATAATTTGTCGAACGTATCCTTTGCGCTAAAGCAAGGCCAGACGCTCGGTATCGTAGGCCGGACAGGAAGCGGCAAGACGACGCTGCTCAAGCAGCTTCTACGTGAATACCCGCTGGGCCGGGGCGAAATCAGCATTTCGGGTGCAGCTCTCGGGAGCTTGAAAATCGAGGAGCTGCTCGGCTGGATCGGCTATGTGCCGCAGCAGCCGATCTTGTTCTCGAAATCGATCCGCGACAATATTTTCTACGGGCTGAAGGAAGGAACAGAGGCTGACCTTCAGCGGGCGCTTGAGCGTGCTTCGTTCGCGAAGGATATTAAATTCCTGCCTGACGGGCTTGCGACGATGGTTGGCGAGCGGGGCGTAGCACTGTCAGGCGGGCAGAAGCAGCGTGTCAGCATTGCGCGTGCGCTCATCGCCGATCCGGAGATTCTGCTTATGGACGATGCTTTGTCTGCCGTAGACGGCAAGACCGAGTCCGAGATTATAGAAGGCATCCGCACGGAAAGAGCAGGGAAGACGACGCTCATTACGACGCATCGTTTATCCGCCGTACAGCATGCCGATTGGATTATCGTGCTGGATGACGGACGGATCGTAGAGGAAGGCACGCATGAGCAGCTGCTCGCGGGCAACGGCTGGTATCGGGAGCAGTACGACCGCCAGCAGTTAGAGGCTATTATTGAAACGTAAAAATGAGGAGGCGTGAAGAGCAATGGGCAACACGGGAAAACGTTTGTTTCAATACGCCATGCTTTATAAAAAACCGATTATGCTTGCGCTGCTGCTGCTCATACTCGCAGTGTGCGCCGAGCTGGCAGGTCCCTTTATCGCCAAACGAATGATTGACCAAAACATTCTCGGCATAGAGAAGAAATGGCATGAGGTCGAGGGCAAGCAAGACTTTGCCGTTCTTTATAAAGACAAATGGTATAAGCGGGAGGACCACTACGCGGCTGATGCTTCCGGGCAGAAGGGCAAAGAGGTCCGGGTGCTGCAGGTAGGAAGAAGCTTCTACTTTCTTGACGGCGCGCTAGCATCCGATGATGGCAAACGGGTCGTCGAAGGAAGCGCGCTCACCGTCACGGACAAGGATACGGCAGAGAGTGTCTCTTACAAGGTAACGAAGCTTGCGAAGGATGAGCTGTACGCGTTCTATCAGCCGGAATTTCCTTCATTATTGAAGCTGGCAGCCATGTATTTTGGCTTTTTGCTGCTGGTTGCGGTCTTTACTTACGGACAGCGGCTAATGCTGCAGACGTCAGCGAATCGCATCGTTCGCAAGATGCGAACCGATATATTCGCGCATACGCAGCGGCTGCCGGTTAATTATTATGACAATCTGTCTGCGGGCCAGGTCGTATCCCGCGTAACGAACGATACGGAAGCGATCCGCGAGCTTTATGTCGCAGTGCTGGCCAACTTTTTTACGGGCATTATTTATATGGCAGCTATTTACGGAGCGTTATTTCTGCTCGATGTTCGCTTGGCGCTTGTGGCGCTGCCGCTCGTGCCGATTCTTATCGTCTGGATTATCGTATACCGTAAATTCGCGGCTCGCTATAACCGAATTATTCGCGCGAAGCTGAGCGAAATTAACGGTATGATCAATGAATCCATCCAAGGGATGACCATTATCCAAGCGTTCCGCCGCCAGAAGGAAACGACGAAGGAATTCGAGGACATGAATGAGCATTATTATAAGTATCAAAACAAGCTGCTCAGCTTAAATTCCATTACATCGCATAATCTCGTTAATGTCGTGCGGAACATTTTGTTCATTGTCGTCATTTGGATGTTCTGGGGCGATTCACTGCGAGGCGCCGTTTCGGTAGGCGTGCTATATGCGTTCGTCGATTACATGAACCGTATGTTTGCGCCGATTGTCGGTATCGTCAATCAGCTGTCGAATCTCGAGACGGCACGCGTCTCGGCGGAGCGGGTATTTAAGCTGATGGACGAAGAAGGAATCGACGTAGCTACAGGAAAAATGGATCGCTATAAAGGCGACGTCAAGTTCGAAGATGTTTCATTTGCATACAAGCAGGACGAATACGTGCTGAAGCATATCTCCTTCCATGCGCGCCAAGGTCAGACCGTTGCGCTGGTCGGCCATACCGGTTCGGGAAAAAGCTCGATTCTCAATCTGCTGTTCCGTTTCTATGATTCGAAAGAAGGCAAGATCATCGTGGACGGCAACGATGTCCGCGACATGCCTAAGCAGCTGCTTCGCCAGCATATGGGAATCGTGCTTCAGGATCCTTTCTTGTTCACGGGAACGATCGCTTCCAACATCAGCTTAGATAATCCGGCTATCAGCCGCGAGAAGATCGAGCAGTCGCTTCGCGACGTAGGTGCGTACGATATGTTCAGCCAGCTGCAGGGAGGTATCGATGCTCCGGTGATCGAGAAGGGCAGCACGCTGTCGGCCGGGCAGCGCCAGCTCGTATCATTCGCCAGAGCACTGGCTTATGACCCTGCAATCCTCATTCTTGACGAGGCGACGGCGAGTATCGATACGGAGACGGAAGCGATTATTCAAGAGGCGCTCGATGTGCTCAAAAAGGGCCGCACAACCTTCGTGATCGCGCATCGCCTCTCCACGATACGCAATGCCGATCAGATTCTCGTGCTTGATCGCGGGGTAATCGTAGAACGCGGCAATCATGATGAGCTGATGGAGCAGCGCGGCAAGTATTTCGCCATGTACCAGCTGCAGCTGGGCGGGGCATTGCCGGCATAAGAATGGATATATAAAGGCACAAGCTCCTCAAGATTTTTCGAGGAACTTGTGCCTTTTTCGGTAAGACGCTATTTCTATCCAGCTAGGGCTTCGCCATCCTGCTAAATTTCGGAAATGACTTCTCTAAGTCTCGGGAACAGCCGAAGCGCATTGCCGTATGCTGCCGCCTTGACGTTCTCTTCGCCCAATTCGCCTAAATCGGTAAACAAAGCATCAACTTGATGGTTGACGACGTTTTTCGATGGAAAAGGAATGTCGGTGCCGAATAAGATTTGAGAAGAGGGAACCATTTTATGGAGAGCCCCCAGATTGACCGCCGTATCGTAATACAAACTGTCCAGCTTAGCCATTTCCGCCTTCACTTCCTCTTGCGAAGCTTCAATGCCTAGGAAGTTGTTGACGTCCTCTGCCAATGCTGTAATCGCAATTCTCCACTTCAGATAAGGAACCATGCCGCCTGTATGCGGGATAATAAATTTAATGCTCGGAAACCGGTCGAAAATACGATGAACCGCCATCGTCGTTACGTTTCTTGTCGTATCGAACGTGCCTTCGAGGAGCGCCGGAGACAGTCCGGCCGGTCGTTCCTTGATCAATATGGGATGAATAAGGACGACTGCGCTCCTCTTATTCAGCTCGGACAGCAATTCCTCATAGATCGGATCGCTCAAGTACTTGCCGCCGGTGCTCGATTGGAAGGCGACGCCATCCAGCTTTAACGTATCGAGCGCATATACAGCTTCTTGAACCGCATCGTGACCATTAAACATGGGCAGCGTTCCGAATGCGCCGAATTTGGTTTTATAGGTCTGGATGAGCCATGCAAAATATTCATTCGTCTCACGCACAAGGGCGGCTGATTCATGCGGCGGAACAAATTCAGGAGCTGCGGGCGCAGATAGCACCCCCATTGTAATTCCGGCAAGCTCCAAATTTTCAATATGAAGCTCCGGTGACCATCGTGACATTTGAGGAGGGCCCGACAAATTCAATTCTTTCATTTTCTTGGCGACCGGAGGCGACATGATATGGGTATGCGTATCGATGAGTGGGTACGATTTAGAGTTGGACATGTTATTCATTCTCCTCTTCCTATTGGAATTTATCTTTTTGGGCCATCAGTTCTCCACCGACAAGATGGCCGCCTGCAAATACCGCTTCCCGCTTCGGAGCCGAAGCGACGGCATGCATGGCGTTCTTGGCGTTAACGAGCATGAAATCGGCTCGGTCGCCCGCTTTCGGAGCGAGCGAGCCGGTAGAGATGAGCGGGTAGACCTTCAGCAATTCTTCATCTGTTCTCCATTTGAATTTTTCTGCTAGGCGCGAGCCCCTAGCCAGCAGATCTCCGTTACCGAAGGGACTCCACGAATCCAAAATATTGTCGCAGCCGATGCCGACTTTGACTCCAGCGCTTAAGAGCTGGCCGATGCGCGGCATCTGGTGGTCAATGGGTACGCTTGTATGAATGCCGACTTCCGCCTCCTTCAATGTATAAGCCAATTGCAGCGATTCCGCCTCCGACACTTCGCCGAGGCAATAAGCGTGACTGACAACGGTCCTCCCCTCTTTTCCGGCTTGCTTCGTCAATTCGGCAAACCGTTCTATCGTATATAATCCAAGCTGTCCGGGATCGTGAAGATGCAGGTCAACACCGCTGTTAAACTCCGAACTAAGCTCGAACATCGCCTCAAGGCTGCGGTCCACTTGCCGATCAAGTCCTGCCGGATCGACGCCGCCTACAAGTTCGGCGCCGGCTCTCAGCGCGTCTTTCATCAGTCGTATGGATTCGGAACGAAGTAGCCCCTGCTGTGGGAAAGCGACGACTTCAATCTTCATTCGTCCGCGATATTTCTCTCGGACTTCCAAAACGCTTTCCAAATGCGAAAGTCCGATTTCAGGATCAACGTCCACATGCGTGCGTATCGATGTCGTGCCTTGATTCAACAACAATTCGATTAGGCGTATCGCTTTTTCTCCTGCCGTTGTTGGCGTTTGTGATAAAAGCTTCTTTTCGAACGCCAGTTGCCCGACCAGCGTATGGAACGGCTGCAGAGACATCCAAGGTTCTCCCAAGAAATGCTTATCCAAATGAAGGTGATGGTCCTTCATGGCTGGCAAGTAAAGCAGCCCCCCGGCATCCAGCGTTTTAATATCATCGCTGCGAGAGTGGCTTCCGCTTGGCGATATGCTGGCAATGACGCCTTTGGCAAGATTAAGCGTTAAATCACATAGTTGGCCGCCTATCTTTACTCGCGTAAGTCTCGATTGTGCTGACGTTTTGGAGCTTGGCAATGTACCCATGTTATCTCTCCTTCTGCATGTAACGAATGGATGTCACTTTCGCTTTCCTAAAATGTATCGAGCCAGCTCATGTCACGTAACTGTTATATAAGTGTGAATACTCGACAATTTTATGGATGAATGGTACAAAAATCGAATTTTAATGTTATATTATATAACATATATCTATCATAAAAGGAGCTGGCACCTATGCTGTTGGATACTCTCTTGACCCATGATATATTTGCGAATTACAACGTCATAGCCGGAAACAAAGGATTGTCCCGCAAGGTTGAATCGGTCAATATTATGGACGCGCCGGATATTTTGAATTTTTTAAAGCCTGGAGAGCTGCTTTTGACCAATGGATATTTCATAAAGGAGAGACCGGATTTGTTTATCGAATTGATTGAAACGATGAACCGGATGGGCTGCCCCGGATTAGCCGTCAAGACGAAGCGATTTGCGCTATCCATTCCCGCATTTGTCATCAAGGAAGCTGATCGACTCCAGTTTCCGCTAATCGAAATATCGGAAGTACGGCATTCCTTGGGAGAAGTGCTTCAGCAATCGACCAGTCTCATATTGGATAACAAAAATTACGAGCTGCAATATTCGCTTTCGATCCATAAGCAGTTTTCCGATATGATTATGAACGGAGGCGGCGTTACGCAAATTATCGAATCGTTGGAGCGATTGCTGGCGGCCCCCGTTGCGTTCATCAGCCATAAATCGTTAATTTACTCCCATCACTTTGAATCGAATCTTGCTCATTTCAAAGAACCGCTTTTATCCTTCGTGCAAACTCTGCCTGCAATGACCTCTACGTTATCGCTCTGTCTGATTAGACCAGAGCATTCAGACTACCGGCATGTCGATCTTTACCCTACTTTTACGTTTAGGCATGAAGGCTATATCGCGCTGCTGCAGCAAACGCCGATTCATTCCAACTTGTATACGCTCGCCCTCGAGCAGGCTTCAAACGTCATCGGAATGGAAATTTTCAGAGAGCAAGCGGTCAAGGAGCGTTCCCGAAGATACAAAAACGAATTTTTCTCCGATTTGATCGACGGAATTATTACATCCGAGCAGGATGCTGTCAGCCGCGGTCGAAAATACGGATTAAAGCCGCAATCGCCTTTCCTCCTCGTCGCCATTAAAAAAGACAACCAAACCTTTCTCAACAACGCAGTACCGTTTGACGAAAAACAAATTTCCGAACGAGACGTCTATTACGACTTGATCAAGCGCCGATTTTCCAAATTGGACCAATATGCCACGTTATTTACGAGAAACGATTTGTTTGGCCTACTGCTTTCCTTGGAAGAATTGGAATGGGAAATGGACCATATCGCTGCTAAAATAAAAGACATTACGGACGAGCTTTACGATAAAGATAAATTGAGCGTGTCGCTAGGAATCGGAAACCCGGTGAAAAACCTGTTGGATATCGGATTATCCTTTGACGAAGCCGTTAAAGCGCTTCAAACCGGCTATCAAATGAACAAAACAGGATTTATACAATTTTACAAATCTAATGACATCAGCTATCTTCTAAGACTACTGCCGTATGAAGAGATGGAGATTTTTTACGAGGAAACGTTTCATAGCTTTGCTTCATTGTCGGACGGCGAAAGGAAGGAGCTACTTCGCACGCTCAAGACGTTTCTCGATAATCAATGCCAGCTTCTCGAGACGGCCAAGCAGCTCTTTGTTCACCGTAACACTGTAATTTATAGACTTGATAAATGCGAAAAGCTGACAAAAGTTAATGTGAAGGAAATGTCCGTAAGCTTGCGCTTCCGTGTCGCCTTTGCGATAGAGCCATTTCTCAAAGAAAAAAGGAATTCCGGCCATCGCAAACAGCGACGTATCTTCTAGCGGCAAAGCTCAAGATTTCGATTCATCCTATGATTTGATTGAATAGTAGCTTGCCGATGCGAGGGAAAAGCCGGAAGGCGTTTTCGTAAGCGATTGCTCTCGCATTGTCTTCACCCAGCTTGGAGGCTTCGGCAAATACCGATTCCCGCTGCATGCGCAGTATGCTGTCGGACGGCCACGGAATGTCCGCGCCGAACAATATTCGATCCGGCTCGATGAGCTTCTGCAGCGTCCCTAAGTTTAAAGTCGAATCGTAGTATAAATGATTCAGCTTGGCGATTTCCTCCTCGAATTGTTCTGTCGTTGCCTCGAATTGAAAGGAATGTTGTCCAAGCACCGCTAGAGCAATTCGCCATTTGATAAAGGGCACCATGCCACCCGTATGCGGAAGTATGAATCTGATAGCGGGATACCGTTCAAAAATCCGGTGCACGGCCATGGTCGTTACGGCCCGCGTCGTATCGAACGTTCCTTCGAGCAAAGCGGGACTTAATCCCGCGATTTGCTCTTTAATGAGAATCGGATGAAGGAATACTACCGCGCTGCGCCGGTTCAGCTCCGACAATAGTTCTTCGTAATCGGGGTGGCTTAAATATTTGCCTTGGTAGCTCGTTAACAAGGCTACGCCATCGAGCTTTAACATATCCAGCGCATATGAGGCTTCGTCCAAAGCGGCCGCTGCATCGGGCATCGGGAGGGTTGCGAACGCGCCGTAGCGCAGAGGATGCAGCTGTACGTATGAGGCAAGCTCTTCATTCATTTGCCTTGCGAGCGTATTTGCCGATGGCTGATCGATGAACGTCAGATCGGACGGGGCCGACAAGATCGAGTAAGTAATTCCGGCCAAATCCATCTTTTCAAACCCTCGTTCAGGACTCCACTGCGGCATAAAGCTTGGAATTTCAATGCCTAGCTCTCTTTGCTTCGCTTGCATGGCTTTCGAAATAATATGATGATGCACATCGATTACGGGATACTTCATTGTTCATTCCGCCTTTCCGTTATTTCGTTTTCAGCCATTCATCCAGCTGTTTTTGTTTCTCGGTGATGATTCGTTCGATACCGGCATCCTTCAGTTTTTTCGCGTATTCGGCAAGCAAAGCCGGTTCTGAGGTTCCGGTCTGCAATCCGCCTTCATACTGGTTCATCACATTCGTTACCGATGCCACTTGCGATTTCACGGAGTTGATATCAAAGCTGAATCCCATTGCTCTCGATTTGACCGCTCCATCGTTCAACGCCTTTAGATTGGTCCAGATATTTGGGTCATTCCCCTCCCATACGTAGGACAGGAAGTTGTTGCCGACCGCGTATTGGTTCGAATCGTAGCCCGTGCTTGTCACTCCTTCCGGCTTGGCAATTAGGCCGTCATCCTTCTTCACGTAATGCTTGCCTTCAACGCCGTTAGTAAACAAATTAATGACCGCTTCGTCCGTGTACAGCAGCTCCATTAATTGAATCGCCTTTTCCGGGTTTTCGCTGTTTCTCGCAAGCGACATCATATTGGAGGAAACGCTGTTTCGCGTCATATAAGACGATTCCAGCGGTACGCATACGAGATCGACTCCTGCCGCTACGGACTCGCTGTAACAATCGTTAATGTTGCGAATGAACGAAAACGCTTTGCCCGACTTTATTTGGCTTGATCCCGTTTCTTGAGTCGTAGCGACGTCTTTGTTGAAATAACCGGCTCCATACCACTCACGCATAAGTTTAGTCATTTTGGCGAATTCGGCTGTTTCGGCCATATTTTGAATCGTATAGTCCGTACCGTCAAAATTCAGAACGCCCGACGTATTGCCTAGCGGATCGAAGGGCAGCATCGCGTTCCCTGGCGTTTCCATTGTCGTATAGCTGACGATAGGAGCCACTCCCTGCTCCTTTTCTTTAATTACCTGCAGCACAGGCCCGGCGTCGCTCCATGTTTTCAATTCTCCCGTATTGATTCCGTGCTTCTCGACAAGCTCTTTACTCATGACTAGGCTTGGCGTAAGGGCCCACGCTTTGACGCTTGGCACGCCGAACGTTTTGCCCTTCATTTTCCCTGCGTCGGCCGCTTCATTAGGAATGGCGCTCAATATGCCTTTGCCGAATTCAGTCAAATATGTATCCATCGGCAACAGCTGTCCCCTGCTGATTTGTGATTCGAAGCCAAACCAAATGCTTGTATACGCTAGGTCCAGCTTCTCGCTTCCCGACAGCATCAAATTAATTTGATTGGCGTAATTGGAGCCGTTTATCGGAATTAGCTTGACGGTGACGCCGATTTTTTCGGTCGTAATTTTGCTGATCGCGTCCTGCACCGAGTGCACGTCGGACACGTCTCCGAACGCCGGATAAGCCATGGCGACTTCATAATCGGCAGAGTCAGCATTTCCGCTACCGGCTGGTTGATCCTCATTACCCTCGTTTCCGCAAGCTCCAAGCACAACTGCCATCGCAAGCAGTAAAACTCCTAGTAATCCCTTACGTGTTTTCAGCATTTCGAATTCCTCCCCAATCTTTTTCTTATTTATGCCGAACCGAATGTGATTCGGGAACAGCCTACCCTTTGACCGCGCCAACCGTCAGCCCTTTAACGAAATACTTCTGAAAGAAAGGATAAGCGCAAATGAGCGGCAATACACCTACAACCGCTATGGCCATTCTCACTGTGCTGATCGGCACCGAAGATACGGTTGCCGTCTGACCCGATAAATTGTTTTGTTGCAAATATTGAACATCGGCAAGCATGCGGCTAAGCAAATTTTGAATACTGAACAGCTTGCCGTCGTTAATAAATATCAATCCGTTGTACCAGTCGTTCCAGTACGATATCAATAGCATTAAGCCGATCGTGGCCAAGCTAGGCAGCGCAAGCGGCATAACGATCCGGTAATAAATCGTTAATTCGTTGGCCCCGTCCACATACGCCGATTCCACGACCTCGCCTGGGATTGAGATGGAGAAAAAGCTGCGCATGAGCAATATGAAAAATCCGTTGGTGAGCAAGTTAGGCAGCAGCAGCGCCCAAATCGTATCCTTCAAGTGGAATAGATCGGTATATACGAGGTAGAATGGCACCAGCCCTCCGTTAAACAGCAGCGTAAAAAATACGAAAAATGATACGAACGTTCGAAACGGCAGCACGCTTCTGGAGAGAGGATAAGCAATCAGGGTTGAAATGAGAAGCCCTGCCGTAGTCCCCACAACGGTGATAAGCGCGGTAATGCCGTATGACCGTAATATCGAAGAGGACTTTTCGAACAAATAGATGTAAGCGTCTAGACTGAAATCGGATGGAATTAGGGCGTATCCATTCCTAATAATGGCGTTTTCATCCGTCAATGAAGCCGCAAGCAGCAGCAGAAACGGGAACAGCGCGGCAATGCTCATTATAATAAACAAAATGTGAACGACCGTTTGATTTACGCGGTTAGCATTCATTGCTGGTTTCGCTCCTTTCCTATTTTTTTAAAACAAAGCTAAATCTCGGTTTTTTCGGCGCACCAAGGCGTTGGTGAACAGTACTAGCGCAAATCCGACGACCGATTGATACAGGCCAGCCGCGGAGGACATTCCGAAATCTCCGAACGTCATCAGTCCGCGGTACACATAGGTATCGATAACGTCGGTAGTTGATTGCAGCGCCCCCGCGTTAAGCGGAACTTGATAAAATAAGCCGAAATCAGAGTGAAAAATTTTCCCTACTGCCAGAAGCGTCATGATGATGATAGTCGGCGTGATCAAAGGAATCGTAATGCTCCGAATTTGTCTCCATTTGGAAGCTCCGTCCAGCATGGCGGATTCGTAATAGTCTTGGCTAATACCGACGATTGCCGCCAAATAGACGATGCAGGAATAACCTATCGTTTTCCACAAATGAACGATCGTCAGGATATACGGCCATTTGCCGGAATCCGCATACCACGACACAGGGTCGATTCCAAGTAACGGCAGCACGTAAGAATTCATAAAGCCGTTCTCTTCGTTTAACAGGGCAAGCACCAGATACGCGACAATGACCATCGAAATCAGATAAGGCAGTAGAATGACGCTCTGATAAAAACGGGAGAAAAAACGTATTTTGACCTCGTTCAGCAAGATGGCGACTGCTACCGCAATAATCGTTCCAAGCACGATAAACGCTCCGTTATAAAGAATCGTGTTTCTCGTTATAATCCAAGCGTCCTGTGTTTGGAATAAGTAAGCGAAGTTATCGAATCCGACCCAGTCGCTGTTCCATATTCCTTTGGAAAAGTTAATATCCTTGAACGCAATCACGATTCCGAACATAGGCAGATAGTTATTGATAAATAAATAGGACATGCCTGGAACGATCATCGCCAGCAGCAACCAGTGCTTTTTGACGCCGCGAATACTGTTTCTCCACATGTTTTGGTTCATGCCGATTCCTCCTGTGCTATCCATACTAAAAGAATGTAATGTAAGCTTTCCTCACTCAAACCTGCCTTAACTAAATAATAATAGTTAGTGCTGGTAATGTCATTGGCCCGAAAATCCAAACAATAAGCATATTGTTAGATGATAAATACTAATTCCTCCTCCAATATTTATTACAGTTCGCTTTATATGACGCATATATAACATCAAATGAAGAAAAAGACCGATACTCAGATGCCGAGTATCGGTCTTTTTCAATTCTTAAAATTGTTTATTCATTTGGTCGATCAACTTATTGATTTGGCACAGCACAATTTCCTATAGTACTACCAGGCAATAAATTGCCATTTAAGGGCTTAAAGTAATGGATTGTTGAATCGCTTATTCACCTTATTGGAATAGGAGCATGATTATATAGTTAAAAGGCACAATCTCCTCAAAAAGCTTGAGGGGATTGTGCCTTTTTTGATTAGGTTTTGAATCTGCCGATGGCTTCATTCAAGCTTTGAGCGAGATTGCGAAGCTGTTCGGAGGAACTGGCAACCTCCTGCATGGAAGCGAGCTGCTCTTCCGATGCAGCGGCAACGCGCTGCGAGTTGCCTGCGGCGCTTGCCGTTATGCCCTCAAGCTCATCGAGGGATGCGGCGATTTGCTCGCTGCCCGCGGACATTTGCTCCGATGCGGCGGAAACCTCCTGTACCTGGCTGGATACGTCGCGAATGGATGCGACGATGGAACGGAAGGATTCGCCCGCATGGCTGGTTACCCGTGATCCGGCACGCGCCGCTTCCGCTGACAGCTCCATGGATGTAACCGCAGCAGCCGTTTGGCTGCCGATGCTGTGCAGGATCGTACCGATCTGCTCCGAGGATTCCTTGGAGCGTTCAGCCAGCTTACGGATTTCATGGGCTACGACCGCGAAGCCTTTGCCGTGCTCGCCGGCACGCGCTGCTTCAATGGAAGCGTTAAGCGCAAGCAGGTTGGTTTGATTCGCAACGTCGCCGATTAAGGCGAGGATGCTGCCGATGTTGTCGCTTTGCTGCTTTAATTCATGCAGCGTGGATACGGTAGCAACGACATTCGTTTCCACGGCTTGCATTTGCTGCAGCGTCTCGTTGATAACCGACTCGCCTTCCGTTGCGAGCGCGGTCGTATCGGCAGCAAGCTCGGATACCGATGAGGATGATTCCGCGATGCGTTGAATGCCGATGGTCATTTCGGTCATGGCGCGTTGGCATTCTTGGAAGCTTTGCAGCTGCGTGTCGGAGCCTGAGGCTACCTCTTGAATGGCTTCCGTCACTTCTTCTGTCGCACGCGAGGTTTGCTCCGCGCTTTGCTGCATGTTATAAGCTGATCCGGCCACTTCGTCTGAAGTGGTGCGGATGTTGCTGGTAAGCTGGCGAAGGCTTGCGATCATTTCGTTAAAAGCTAGCGATACTTGAGCGATTTCGTTCCCGCCTTTGACGGGTACGGCTAAGGTCAAGTCGCCTTTTGCAGCCAGGGAAGATACTTCGGCAAGACGTTTAAGCGGCTTCAGCACCAAACGGATCAAATATATAATAATAAGAATGGCGATAACAGAGAGCAGCAGCGCGATTCCAATGCTCTGCCACAGCATTTCTTTCATCGCATCATTGATTTGTTTGTAATCAATATCGATTCCGAAGATCCCGACGAGCTTGCCGCTTGGATCCTTCACCTGTGCCAGATAAGAGACCCATTCGCCGAATTGATCTACGACGGGCTCCGTGACGACGCTGCCTTTTTCCAGAGCGGTCTGAACGTCTTCGGCGAAGCCGGGCGTCATTTCGTAATCATCTCCTGCCCCTAGCCCTTCAGCTGTGAGCGCTTCGTTGCTTTGCATCATTTTGAGAAATTGTTTTCCGTCCCGTTCAATAATGTCTGGCATGTATACGTAGGCGTTGGAGACAATATCGTTTTTGATCATGACGTCCAATTGAAGCTTGAACCGATCGAAGGTTTCGTTCTTGGTATCCTTGCCGGCAGTAATTTCGTTGTAGCCGAAGGTAAGCAGATCATGTCCGGCTTCGATTTGGTAGCTTAAGGTTTCACCGATCCGTTCGATTTCAGCGAGGTATGATTTTTTCTGCGTGCTGTAGGAGAGATACTCGGTAATGCCAATGACTAGAACGAGCAGAAGAGCGAGCACGATGGAGCTGGTAACGACTAAACTTTTGTCTTTCATACGTTTCATTGGACCACACCTCATAATGATAAGATAAGTAATGTTATCGTCGAAATATGTCGAAAAATGAAGAGGATAGCGTATTCATTTTTTTGACAGTGCTTAATCAAGCGGCTGTATCCATAGTAGCAACCATCTATTAGGGAAATGCGCGTTTTATTGTTAGAAAAGTGTTGAGTTTTACATGTGAAAGCAGATAAGCCGAAAATGGTTAGTGAAAATATTGTCGGTTTTCAACGAATCGTATGCCATGTCCAAATTCAGCCAACTTTCAGCGGGGCTTAAAGGAGCTTTAAGCATGCGGGGCTATGATAGGTCTTGCAAGACCAAATCGAAAGTGAAAGGTGGAAGAAACAATGATGAAGGCAAAGGCAAAAGCAATAACTGCGGGCGCGATAGCGCTGACGCTGGCGCTTGGGGGCGGGAGTCTCTGGGCTAAACAATACGTGAACGCGGCAAGCAGCACGGGCACGCAGCTGGAGCAGGGCACCAAGGCAGACAACAGCAAGGCTGGAGCGGATCATGCGGGTAAACGCGGCGGATTCGGTCATGGCATTGATCAAATACAAACACGGCTGCTTGAGTACTTAGGTCTCGAAGAGGCAGCGCTGCAGGCAAAGCTGGAGACAGCGACATTGTCAGAAGTGGCTGTGGCCCAAGGGAAAACAAGGGCAGAGCTGAAGACGAAGCTCGTTGAGTGGCTGGAGGCAGCGGCGCCGGCTAAGCAAGAGGATGCCTCCGCAGCGAATACAGACAAGCAGCCAGCAAAGCCGGATGCGGCAACCGCAGCCGAGAAGCTGCTTGATTCGAAGGGTAATGCTTTTGGCAAGCATGGCCGTGACGGCAATGGCGTCTTTCACGGCTCGGCCGAGCTGGCGGCCGCGCTTGGGGTGACGGAGGATGTGCTGAAGACGGAGCTTGAAGGCGGCAAGACGCTGGCTGCGTTAGCAGCGGAGAAGGGCGTTGAAGCACAAACGCTAATC
Source organism: Paenibacillus sp. J22R232 (assembly GCF_056269165.1). Classification (NCBI taxonomy): domain Bacteria; kingdom Bacillati; phylum Bacillota; class Bacilli; order Caryophanales; family Paenibacillaceae; genus Paenibacillus; species Paenibacillus sp. J22R232. The sequence goes on from NZ_JBWDNK010000004.1 coordinate 300,330, forward strand.
GATTTGCAGGTAAAGAATAAGAAAACGAAGCTTGCAGCCGAATTGGCGGCGGGAACGATTACGCAGGAGCAATATAATGAAAGATTTGAGAAGGCGGTTGAGAGGGCGACCCAGCATGTGAATGGCGTGCTGCCTCAGCGCGGCAAGGGCGGCGGCTTCGAACGCAACCTGGACGAGTTAGCCTCGGCGCTTGGGGTGACGGAGGATCTGCTGAAGACAGAGCTTGAGAGCGGCAAGACACTTGCGGGGCTAGCCGCCGAGAAGGGCATAGACGTACAGGTGCTCATCGATCTGCAGGCGAATGAGCAGAAAACGAAGCTTGCAGCTGAATTGGCAGCGGGTACGATTACGCAGGAGCAATACGACACGAAGCTTGCTGGAGCGGCAGAGCGTGCAGCAAAGCAAATTAACGGTGAGCTGAAAGCGCCGGGAGGCGGTCGCAAAGGAGAGGCTGGCGGCAAAGGCGCGCGCGGCGAGCGTCTAGAAGGAGCTGCGCCGAAGGATCAAGCAGCAGCAACCGATGCTGGCTCGGAAGCCTAGTTCTTACGCAGGACTAGCTTAAATGCGCAGCTTATGAATAAGGAGCTGTCTCATGGAATCATTGATTCCAGAGACAGCTCCTTGCTGCGTGCAGCTATGCGAGCATTCAAACGGCTTTTCCGAGCAGCAGTTCAAGCTCTTGCGGCGGCAGCGGTCTGCTGAATAAGTAACCCTGCAGCTCATCGCATTGCAAATCCGTACAAAATTGCGATTCCTCCGCCGTCTCGACCCCCTCCGCTACGACCCTCATGTTCATGCTGTGCACGAGCTCGATTATGGCTTTGACGATTGAAGATTTTTTGGAGTCGCTCGTAATGCCTTGTATAAAAGAGCGATCAAGCTTGACATCCGATATCGGCAGGCGTTGCAGCTGGTTGAGCGATGAATAGCCGGTGCCGAAATCATCGATAGAAATTTGAATGCCAAGGTTTTTGAGAAATAGGATGGTCTCGATGACTTGGTCCATATTGCGCATGAATACGCCCTCGGTTATCTCCAAACTCACGTATTGCGGCTCTAATCCGGTATCATTTAACGCCTTAATAATCATTTCGGTTAGATTTCCTTGATAGAAATGCCTTGCGGAGATGTTTACGGATACGCATATCCGCTGCAAGCCCGCATCCTGCCAAGCTTTGTTCTGGCGGCAGGCCTCTCGGAAAACCCAACTGTCGATGTCCAATATGAATCCGGATTGCTCCGCCAGCGGTATGAACTTATCGGGAGGAACCATGCCGAGCTCCGGATGATGCCAACGAATCAGTGCTTCGATGCCGCAGAGCTTGCCGGTTGCTGCGCTCATTTTCGGCTGATAATGCAGAGAAAATTGCTGCTGCAGCAAGGCGTTGTATAGCCCGTTCTCCACTTGCATTTTCTCCGTCATAGCCGAGACGAGCTTTGGTTTATAGAAGCGGTAGCATCCGTCGCCCTGCTCCTTGGCGCTGTACATGGCGATGTCCGCATTGCGGATAATCGTATCCATTTGTTCTCCATCCTGCGGATACAGGCTTACCCCCACGCTTACGGTCAGGAAGAGCAGCTTGTCATCGATGATGAAGGGCTCGTTGAACGAGTCGACGACAGCCTGCGCGCCAGCGGAAACCGTCTCCTCATTCTCATAGCACCCGATAAAAACAAACTCATCCCCGCCAAGCCGGAATACGGTACAGTCTTTAAAAACGGCAGTCCCGAAGCGTTCCGCCGCCTTTCGCAGCAGCTCGTCGCCAACGGCATGGCCCAAGGTGTCGTTAATTTGCTTAAAACGGTTCACATCTACGAACATGACGGCGATAGGCTGTTTGCTGTTTTCGTGCAAGGCAATTAAATCTTGGAAATGCAATGTAAACTGTAGTCTGTTAGGCAAGCCGGTCAACATATCGTAATAAGCGAGCTGATGCAGCCGCTCTTCGGATTGCTGGAGCATAAAGGCTTGCGACTCCAGCCGTTCGTTGCTTCGCTGTGCTTCTTGGAACACATGAATTAGGTTTGTCGACATATGCTTGAAATTGGCAATCAGTGAGTGCACCTCTACGAGGCTGCTGCTAGGCCAGTCTACATTATTGACTTGCTTGAGCTTCAACGGAAGATTGGTGGTCGCCGCTGCCAGCTGCGTTAGGCCCTTCGAGAGCGAGCGGTTAATGAAGAAGGCTAGAATGGCTGCGAATATGGCCAGCAGGATCAAATATATGAAGTGCGTAAAGTACTTTGAGAACAAATAGTTTTGGTAGTTTTTGATCGGTACTTCAATTGCAATATGCCAGTCGGTGGAGCTAATGTTTTCCGTATAGACAAAAATGCCATCATGCCATGTATGGAATTGCAGTGCTTGCCTGGGCTCGTTAGGCATCGTTAAAGACAGCTGGCTGTTAATCGCCGTTACCTGGCGGTTGTCTCCCCAGTCGTACTTATGCCCCTCAGCCTCAGGGTTGCTTGCAGCAACGACGAAATGGTCGTTGTCCGTTATATGGAGAGTAAAGGTGCTAGCGTGGTTCTCAAGCAGCAGCCGGAAGAAACGGACTTCTTCCTGAATCTGCTCGGCCTCGGTGAGCGAGAAGGACAGCTTGGAGGCCTGCCATCTATTCCAGGAGTCCACAATGCGATTCGTTTCACTTGCGGATAACCGCTGTGCATATAGGCTTACTTCTTTGAAGGAGCTAAGGCTGTTCATGAAAATATTAAGCAAGAAAGAAATAAAAACGATGCCGATGGAGAAATGGAACAGTACCTTGCTGAAGGAGAGCAGCCTTCTCTCTTCCCATGATAAGCCGCTCCATCTGCGCAGAGGCAAGTAATGGTCGATTACTTCGGCAAACAAGGAATTAAACATGCCGTTCATCGCGATCATGCAAGCAATAAGCAGCAAGTCCTTCGCATTTAACGGGGAGTCCACCGAATAGAAGATATAAATGAGCGGTATGCCGGCAAGCAGCCAGAACCAAGCATCCGCACCGAATAATGAGTTTTTGAATTTTTGAATTAGCAAGCCGACGGCTAACACTTCTATGATAAGAACGGAGTGATAGACGGGCTGGTCGAATAGCAGTAGGCCAATCGAAACAGCGGCAACCGCAGTCAAGAGTCCGGGCAGTAATCCGAACAAACGCATGATCAGCAGGATGAACAAGCTGGTAAACGAAAAGGTAATGCCGTATAAAAACTGAAAATGGTTCGTCTCGGCCGCTAGCGCAAGAAATGTGCATAAAGAAAATGCGCAAACCATCATCAATTGTTTATGATGCTGCTTAAACCATATGTTACCCACCTGCGGCCTCCTGATTGCTTATTTATTTTCCCTATAATTCGACAATATTCACTAAAATCCTCCTTTATTCTCTTTATAAGCTTCCATTTTTCTACAGTCTTTTTATAAATAAGCCATTTCTTGTTCACGATATGTTCAGAAATATAGGATTGCATCGCTGGATTCGATTTGATATAGTTCTATTGTCAAACTGTTTTACGATAGAATTAGTTTAGAGGCAATAACTTGGCATGATATAAGGAGGACATCACGGTGGACCGAGCATTGCTCAAAAATATTATCGATCGCTACGAGGCGGCCAATTTTCTAGTCAACCGCCGGCTGAATGCGATGATCCGCGAGCTTATGCCCGAGGATCTTACGGTAGACCAATATTCTACGCTCCGATACTTGCGGTCGCATGACAGAAGCACATCTTCGGAGCTGGCGGATATTTTCTGCGTAGGCAAAAGCTCGATAACAGCGATTATTAACCGGCTTTTTGATAAGAACCTGATTCAGAGGCTGCCGGATGAGAAGGATCGGCGCGTCATTTATTTGACGCTTACCGAGGAAGGCAATCAGGTATGCGATCACATGGCGGATAAGATCGACGTGCTGCTCGCCAGATACATCGAACGGTTCGAGGAGCAAGAGGCGCTTGGTTTTATTGAAACCTTCGAGAGACTCGCGAAGGAAATGATGCATTCATAGCTAACATCCATATGGAGGGAGAACAGAGATGAGAACCGTACTGAAATTCAGATGGCTAGTACTGGCGCTATGGCTCGCTGCAGCCATCGGCTTGATGCTCACGGCGCCGAATATGGAAGAGCTCGTTCGTACGAAAGGGCAGGTTAACGTGCCGGACGGGTACTCTTCAACAATGGCGAGCGAGCTGGAGGAAGCAATCGGAGGGAATGACGGGGCTGGTTCCAGCAGTGGAATGGCTACCGTTCTAGTCTTCCATAAAGACGGAGGGTTGTCTGATTCGGACCTAGCCGATGTAAAGGCAGGCATCGATAAGCTGAAGAGCAGCGCGGATCAGATTGGCGTCCTTGCTGTAACTACCCATTTCGACACCAAAGAATTGGCAGAGCAGATGGTATCCAAGGATGGCAGCACCGTTCTGGCGCTTGTTAACGTTGAGGCGGGAGACCGCACCCTCTCCGAGCTTAGTGACGGCCTTTATGAAACGATTTCCGATGTGAAGGTTGAACATTATTTCACGGGAAACTGGATCATCTCCGAGGATGTTGTGCAAAGCTCGCAGGAAGGGCTTAAGAAAACGGAGTTTATTACGCTCGGTTTCATTCTAGTCATCTTATTCGTTGTATTCCGCTCAGCAATCGCGCCCATCGTGCCGCTTGTTGCAGTGGGCTTCACCTACTTAATTACGCAGTCGGTTGTAGCGTTCCTGGTCGATTCTTTCGACTTTCCGCTCTCCAACTTTACGCAGATCTTTCTGGTTGCTGTCTTATTCGGGATCGGTACCGATTATTGCATCCTGCTCATCAGCCGCTTTAAGGAGGAGCTGACGCATAGCGGCGGCGACAAAACGCAGGCGATTATTCAAACGTATCGCACGGCAGGAAGAACCGTGTTGTTCTCCGGGTTGGCGGTTTTGGTCGGTTTCGCAGCCATCGGCTTCTCAACCTTTATTCTTTACCGCTCCGCAGTTGCGGTGGCAGTAGGGGTGGCGGTGCTGCTGCTCGCTTTGTTTACGATCGTGCCGTTCTTTATGGCCGTGCTCGGGACGAAGCTGTTCTGGCCCGCGAAGGGGTCGCTGGAGCACAAGCCAAGCAAGCTGTGGGGAACGGTCGGCAAGTTTTCCTTGAAGCGTCCAGTATGGGCGCTCCTCATATTGGCCGTCATTATCGTTCCTTTCCTAACGGCGTATAAAGGCACGATATCCTTCAATTCGCTTGATGAGATCGGAGACAAATACGATTCTGTCAAAGCATTCAACATTATATCGGACAGCTTCGGACCCGGCGATTCCTTGCCGACGACGGTTATTGTGAAGTCGGATAAGCCGATGGATTCACCGGAGGGGCTTGCCGCGCTTGAGCAGATTAGCCGCGAGCTTGCTAATACGGAAGGCGTGAAGGCCGTTCGCAGCGCAACGCGGCCAACTGGCGATATTATGGAGCAATTCCTCGTATCCGATCAGGTTACGACGCTTGAGGACGGTCTTGGACAAAGCGGAGAAGGCCTTGGCAAGATCGGTGATGGCCTGTCTGAGGCAAGCACGGCGCTAAGCGAGAACGCGCCAAAGCTGAATGAGGCGGTTGACGGCGCAGGCCAGCTCGTCGACGGTACGAATGAGCTGAAAGCGGGCATCGTTCAGCTCGGCGCGGGCCTTAAGCAGATTCAACGGGGGCTGGAGGACGGCTCTGCCGGCGCAGGCGAGCTAAGCGACGGATTGAAGCAAGCCGAGGAGAGTGCGAAGCAATTAGCTGGCGCCAGCCGCCAATTGCTTGCAAGCTATGGGCAGCTCGGGGGGGGTCTTGGCAAGCTTAGCGGCGCCTATCAAACCATTGCAGCGGAGCAAGCAAAGCTCGCCGGCGGTTTGTCTGGCGTCGAGCAAGGTTTGACCGATCTGCAGGGCAGCTATCCGGAGCTGCAAAATGATGAAAAGTTCCAAGAGGCGCTTAACTCGCTTGGGCAGCTGCAATTGGGAGCTGCGGGCATCGGCGGTCAATTGGCTGAGCTTAATACGCAGCTGTCGGGCATCTCAGGGGGCATGACGCAAGCGAATGCGGGACTGCTTCAGGCAACCGAAGGACAGTCTGCGTTGGCATCTGGACTTGGCAAGCTGGCGGCAGGCTTGGCTGAGCTGCAAAAAGGCATTTCGCAGGCAGCGGCAGGCCAAGGCCAAATTGTTTCGAAGCTTCCTAGCGTGACGCAAGGCTTCAATGAGCTTTCGGACGGACAGAAGGAGCTGCAGGCAGGCTTTGCGTCGTTAAACGATCAGCTTGGCGAGCTTACCAGCGGGCTTAATCAAAGCGTGGATGGCTTAACGCAGGTTACCGATGGGCTGGCTTCAGCCGGCGGTTATCTGAACGGGTTGTCCGAAGCGCCGAATAAGCAAATATCTGGCTGGTACATCCCAGCGGATGCCATCGCGAATGAGGAGTTCCAGACGGCGCTTAACGTGTATATGTCCGAGGATCGCCAAACCGCGAAATTCGACGTCGTATTCAGCGGCAATCCGTATGCGCAGGAAACGATGGATGAGATAGACGGACTTGAAGCAGCCGTTAGCCGCGGCCTCCAAGGTACCGAGTACAGTGGTGCCGAGGTAGCAGTCGGCGGCGTTACCAGCATGAACAATGACTTGAGGAATATTTCGAACGCGGATTATTCGCGTACGGTTATTCTCATGCTGATAGGTATTTCGATTATCTTGATCATCTTGTTCCGTTCCATCGTTATGCCGCTTTATATGGTTGCATCGCTGCTTGTGACCTTCTATTCGTCGCTGGCGATTGCGGAAGTTATATTCGTGAGGCTGCTCGGGCAGTCGGGCATAAGCTGGGCGGTTCCGTTCTTCGGATTCGTTATGCTGGTCGCGCTCGGCATAGACTACAGCATATTCCTCATGGACCGATTCAAAGAATACCGTCACTTGTCGCCTCAGCAAGCCATTCTGGAAGCGATGAAAAATATGGGTACGGTTATTATGTCGGCAGCGGTTATCCTGGGCGGTACGTTTGCGGCGATGCTTCCTTCGGGCGTCATGTCGCTTCTGCAAATCGCCACGATCGTGCTGTGCGGATTGTTCATGTACGCGCTCCTGATGCTTCCTTTGTTTATTCCGGTGATGGTGCGTACGTTCGGCGCAGCAAACTGGTGGCCGTTTATGGGACGCAGCCTAGACGCGGAGCGTGCTGGCGACAGCCAAGGCAGCCTTAAGCTGAGCGGACAGCATGTCTCTCATGACTCGACGCATTAATAGTTGATGAAAGATTACCCGCAGTCTTCCTTTAGGGAGGCTGCGGGTAATCTTTTTTTTGTTTGCGATGCTGCCGCATGCAGGCTAGAGACTGGTTTTCTGCTCATCGTCCGCAAGAAAGGCACTGAGCTGCAGCTGCTGCTCGCTTAACAGCTGCTGCAGCAGTACCGTTCTTTCCTTGCTGGCGGAAGCTTCCTGCTCCGCTCGTGTCACTAACCGGAACAGGTCGAATGACTCCGGCGAGAGTCCGAGTTTTTTGCGTATTTTCTCATTGCGGAATGACTCAGCCTCAGGCGAGAGATGTCCGTCGCTTATCGTTGTACGTCTTGTTTTGTCGGGAAGCAAGAGCAGGGCTGAGCGGCCTTGGTCTGTAATGTTATAGATCTTTTTCCCGTTATCCTCGACTTTGATGGCAATGAATCCGCGTTCCTCAAGCATTTGAAGCGTGGGATAGACGGACCCGGCACTTGGCTGGTAGAGCCCGCCGGATTGCTCCCCAAGCGACTTCATCATCTGGTAGCCGTGCATCGGCTCGCTATTAAGCAGTTTCAGCAGGGCGAACTTTACGCCGCCGCGCCCAAAATATCGCTTGCTGGCCATACGTTTCTCCGCTGGACGGGTTTCTTTATCTGCACGCATAAGCGGCATAAGGGATACATCAGAGTTCGACTTCATCATGTTGGGTTCACCTCGAACGTTTATGATTCGGAAATGGCTTGCTTTTACATTCCGACTGCCTAATCAGGAACGGATTCCATCCCTTTCTCGTCGGGCAGCAATGGCTTCTACCCTTACAGCATTGACAATGATTATTATTATTATTTGTATTTTTGAAAATAAACTGTTTCGAAGGGCTGCGCGCAATATGAATCGCTGGATCTAAAAGACGATTGGCCCGGCGCAGGCGGCGGGACTCATCGTTTTTTTATATGGCTTTAACCTAGGCTTCAGCGTGCCGCGATATACTCTGCTTAATGAAGAAGCAAGAATGGATACGGAGGGGAGAAGGACCAATGAAGCATAGGGCGATGAAATGGCAGCTGGCGGCATGCGGAGCGTGTGCCATTTACCTTGTATTTGGAACTGTACACAATAGCCAGGCGTTTCAAGAGGCGCATGCGAAGAAGACAGGCGAGAACGCCGGCCAATCTACCGAGCAGCAGCTTGAGGAAGACGATGTCGTCGACAGCTGGGCATCGCAGCGTTCAAATGGACGCTCCGATCGAAACTCCGCGAGGCAGGAGAGCAGCTATGGATCAACGGAGGACCAGGATGCCTCGGCCGGAACCGGTTTGAGGTCTCAGACGGGGAGGTCATAGGATGAGCAGGCTGACTTCCGCAACGTTTCGCGCGATGAATACCCAAGTCGACGTGCAGCTCGTCCATGGCTCAAGCGATGGGGAAGGAGCGGAATACATAACGATCGCGAAAGATTGGTTCGCGGATATGGAATCCCGGCTTAGCCGCTTCTTGCCCTCCAGCGAGTTATGCCAATTGAATCGTGCTGAGGGGAACTGGATGCTCGTATCGGATATTTTATATAAGGTTTTGGCAGAGGCAGAGTCTTACCGGTTGCGTACGGAAGGGCTGTTTAGCATGAATGTGCTAGCGGCGCTGCAAGCAGCGGGCTATGACCGGTCCTTTGAACATGTGCCGCAGTTTCAAGAGGCGAAGGGTGAGCAACCGCTGGCATCCTCCAATCACGTTCCCTTGGAATGGGATGAAGGAATGAGGGCAGTAAAGCTTGGCCGGGGCGTACGGCTCGATCTTGGAGGGATTGCAAAGAGCTTTACCGTCCGCAAGCTGGCAGATTGGCTCCGCCGCAGAAAGGGAGTTGCGAGAGGCCTAATTAACGCAGGCGGAGATGCTTTCGTATGGGATGAGCGGGAGGAAGCAGGACCTGCAGAGCTGTGCATTCAAAGTCCGTGGAACGACGCAAGAACCGATGCATCGGTTTGGCTTTTCAATGGCGGAGTAGCGACCTCAAACACGATCGGGAGAAGCTGGACTACGGATGACGGAAAACGCCATCACATCATCGATCCGCGTACAATGAAGCCAAGCGCAAGCGATGTGGTCCAGTGCACGGTCGCGGGACCGAATCTTACTGCTTGCGAGGTATGGTCTAAGGTTGTTTGCATTGCCGGAATGGAGAATGGAAAGCGGCTGCTGGCGCAGCATGCCCCAGCATACGAGGGTTATATGTATCTGGAGGACCGATCGTTTCATAGGCATCCCGCAGCCATTGCGAAACATTCGACAAGGAGGAAGGTAACATGACAGACTGGATGATTGGGCTTCCTACCTGGCAGCTTATCCGCTTTTTCGGCATAGCCGCTTATTTACTGCTTTTTGGAGGAATGACTCTAGGTATTCTATATGGCTACCCGTTCATGAAAGGGAAAAGAAAGCCGCTGGTGTACAAGTACCATATGCGATTGACGAATAGCGGCTCGCTGCTGGCGCTGCTGCATGCAGCAGTATTGGTTATTGATACCTATACCCCGTTCGCATGGAAGGAGGTTCTCGTACCGTTTATGGCACATGAGCATCCTGTTCTCTATGGCATGGGAACGCTATCACTCTATGGCATGCTGCTGTTGCTGCTTACCTCAGACTTAAACAATAAGCTATCCAAAGGCCTTTGGTTGTTCGTACATTTGCTCGCTTATCCGATATTTGCGCTCGCGATGGCTCATGGCTTTCTGGCAGGAACGGACTCGCAGCTGCCGGTGGCGAAGTGGATGTACGGCCTGACATTCCTTATTACGCTCTTGCTGCTGGGAGGCAGGACGTTAGTACGGAAACCGGCACGCCGAATGGCAGCCTGATCGGCAGATCATTTATTCTTAGACAGAATAGGGGGCCCATAGTAGAATGAATTTACTTTAAATTTATATTGCAGCGTCGGGATGTGCATATCCGATGAGCCAATAGAATGTTCACGCGCTACGAGGCAGGCGGGCAGGCGTTCCAAGTTACAATGAGTTTCGGAGCGGTTACGCGGACGCCGGAGCGGACGGACGAAATTGTAAATGAGGCAGATACGATGCTTTATTCCGCAAAAAAACAAGGGCGAAACTGTATCGTTTGGGGAGCTTGAAGCCGATATACAAAGTAATGGTTATCACCTTTATTTGAATCGGGGGGATTTGATGATGCTCCATTTGCTGAGCAAAGGGCTGTATCCGTTCTCAATCATCCTTATGATTTCACTCATAAGCGGCTGCACCACGGCCAGTAATCGGTCGGAGCTGCCTGAACAGACTGGTGCGGCCGACAAAGTTACCTTGAAAATGGTACAAAGCCTGACGACGCCTCAGCGGACGCTGCAGCTGGAGAAGCTTATCGCGCAATTCGAGGCGGAGCATCCGAATATCGCGATTGAACTGGTCTCGCCTGATTATGAAACGGCGGATGAAAAGATCTTATCGATGCTCGATAAGCGGGAAGAGGTCGATATTGTTGAGGTTCGCGATGTTACGGCGCATGTGTATGCATCAAGGGGGTTGCTGGTCAGCTTAGAGAAATACATCAGTGCTTGGGATAATTATACGCTTCTAAGCGACAACGCCAGATTGATGGCAAGGGATGTCGCGGATATTACTTATTATATTCCGAGCAGCCTATACCAAGTGCAGCTTTATTACCGCAAGGACTGGTTCGATGCCAGAGCGCTTCAAGTACCGGAAACGTGGGAGCAGCTGTTTTTTGTCGGAAAGCAGCTTACGAAGCCGGAAATTGGGCAATATGGCTTCGCATTTCGAGGCGGGAGGGCTACTGCCAACACCTTGTCCTCCATCGTTCAGGATTATAACGGAAGCAACGTCAGCGCCAGCGAATCTATGTTTAACGTCGATGGAACGACGATATTCGAAGGCTCCGGGGCTGCTGAGGGGCTCGAGCTCTACCGTAAGCTTTATATCGAAACCTCGCATCCCGCGTCTATAGATTGGGGCTTCAACGAGCAGATAAAGGCGTTTACGGAAGGGAAAGCGGCTATGCTAATCCAGGATTCGGACGTGATTCCGTTCATCGAGGAGAAGCTGGAGGACAGCGAGTGGGCAACGGCGCCGCTCCCGGTTGGACCTGAGGGCGTTTCCCATTACAATGTAGGTGCAGCAGGCTGGGGAATTGCGCTGCAATCCAAGCACCGAGACGAGGCCTGGGCATTTATTTCCTACCTTTCTTCGCTTGAGAACAACCGCAGCTTTGCTGATGCGGCGGGCGTTATCACGATCTATAATAATGCGCTTGAGCAAGAGAAATACGCAACGGGTCCATACGCCCCTTATATGCTCATGTCTAATGATCCAATACGCTATCAGGGCGTTAAGCAGCCGAGCCACTATGCCAAGTATAGCGAGTATTTGCAGATGGCATTGACAGATGGGCGCAAATATTTGCAAGAAGTGATTTCTACGGATACGCTATTGAAACAGTTTGATCTGTTTTGGAAAGAGCAGAGGAAGCTGACAGGCGACTGAATGAAAGGGGCTGCGAATGATGTACGCGAAGGATGCTGCGTTCATCATCCGCAGCTCCTTTTGCTTGCTCGGGGAGGTTAAGCAGCGTGCGGTATGAAGGCTCTGCGACAGGGCAACCTGTAAAGGATGGCTGTACGCCTTGACCGGAATGCTTCACCGCATATACGATTAAAGCATTCCAAACGCAAGGATGGATGGGAACAAGCGCAAGCTAGCAAGGAGGAAACAGGTTGAAGTCATTATTAGTCGTATTTACGGGCGGCACGATAGGAAGCAAGAAGCAGGGCGCGGGCATCGACGTTGACGGCGCGGGCTCCTACTCGCTTATTGAGGATTACGGCAATAGCCAGCTGCAGCGCCAAGACGTTAAGCTGGATGCGATTCAGCCGTTGAATTTGCTGAGCGAGAATATGACGTCAGCCGATTGGATAACGCTTGCCACAGCAATCCGCAAAGTGGATTTGACTCCGTATTGCGGTATTATCGTAACCCATGGCTCAGATACGCTGGCTTATAGCGCTGCGATGATGAGCTATTTATTTGCGGGCATAAGAATACCCTTTGTTCTGACCGCAAGCAATTATCCGCTCGAGGATGCCAGAAGCAATGGTCGGCGGAACTTTGCGAATGCCATTGATTTTGCTGCGGGAGAGCAGCTGCCTGGCGTATTTGCGCTGTATGAGAATGACAAGGGAGAACCGCTTGTATATCTCGGAACCCGGATTACGCAGTGTGCGTCCTTTACGGATCAGTTCGGGAGTCCTTATGACATTCCTTATGGCAGAATGGAGCAGGGCAGCTTCATTTTTCAACCGGATAAGCGAAATCCGGCGCCGGAGACGTTAAGGCAGTCGGCCCCGAAGCCTTGGATTTGGGATGTAGATTCGCTTCGTTTGGATTCGGGCATCGTCTATATCAAGCCGTATCCGGGCCTTAATTATTCCTATTATGAGTTTGGGCAAAACCGTCCCAAAGCGGTGCTGCATGATCTTCATCATTCGGGAACAGCTTGCGCCGTAGAAGAAGGTCCCTATTCGCTGACACAGTTTATTGCGGGCTGCAGCAAGCAAGGTATCGATGTATACATATGTCCGATCAAAGACCGGTCGGATGCCCTTTACTCCTCTTCCCTTCGCCTAATTGAAGCGGGTGCTATTGTGATAGAGAAGCTATCGGTTGAAGCCGCCTTGACGAAGCTCATGCTGGCATACGGTCTTTATGAGCAGCAAGCTGAGGCGAAAGCTTTTGCAACGGAGAGCATTTTGTATTATGAGCATAATGAGGTGTAGAATGATTATTGAGAAGCTAGTATTACACACGGCTAACGCTGTAAGCCTTATGCCTTTTTACGCCGATGTGCTTGGGTTGCCGGTCATAAGCACCGAGCAAGGGCGTTTCACTGTGCAGGCGGGCTGGAGCGAGCTGACCTTTACGGAGCTGGAGCAGCCGCTTAACGAAAAGCATTACTATCATTTTGCATTTACGATTCCGGAGAATAAGCTGGCGGAAGCCAAGCGATGGATCGAGGCGCTGGTGCCGATCGGTACGGAAGCCGGACAGGATATATCCTACAGCGAATCATGGGATTCGCATTCGGTATATTTCGAGGATCCTGCAGGCAACATTCTGGAACTGATCGCGCGGCACACGATGAATAACGCAACGGATAATCCTTTTGATCCCAAGCAGCATATCCTCTGCATTAGTGAAATCGGAGTGCCGACGAGCAGGGTTCCTTCTGCGGTAGACCAGCTGGCAGAGCTTGGACTGCTGACATACAAAACCCGCAACGAAAGCTTTAATCCTGTCGGAGACGATAACGGCTTGATGATGGTAGTGGAAACGGGCAGGCGCTGGCATTTCACGGACAAAACCGCAGAAAGCTTCCCGGTGAGGGTGACTGTGCAAGGCGTAGGAGAGCTTTATTTGAGCGAGAATGAGCATGGTTTGATGATCCAAAATATAAATGGAGGAGAATGATAAACAATGGGAGAAATCGTGAAGGTTGGCGACCAAGTTCCGAATTTCAAGCTGCAGGCGTCGAACGGCAAGGAAGTGGAGCTTGCGGACTATGCCGGCAAGAAGCTGGTTATTTATTTCTATCCTCGCGATATGACGCCGGGCTGCACGACAGAGTCGTGTGATTTCCGTGATTTCAACGGACAGTTTGGCACTAATAATACGGAGGTAATCGGTATTAGCCCTGATGATCTGGCTTCTCACGAGCAATTCGTAGACAAGCATGAGCTGCCGTTTCTTTTGCTGTCGGATACAGAGCATACCGTGTCTGAGCTGTTTGGCGTATGGAAGCTGCGGAGCTGGAACGGCGAGGAGTTCATGGGGATTGAACGTTCTACCTTCCTGCTGGACGAGCAGGGCAAGCTGGTCAAGGAATGGCGCAGCGTAAGCGTAGAGGGACATGTGAATGAAGTACTTGAGGCTGTCAAGAACAGCTAACTGACGTTGCATAGCAAAAGACTCACCCGGAAGCCGTTTGACGCGCTTCAAGGTGAGTCTTTTTTGAAATATAGGAAAAGATATCATTTCGCCAACTTTCTCTATATTTCTAAGTGAAACGTAAGCTTAGCCGCCAGAGGACGGCTTCAGCCGTTTACGCTTGTTCGTTTTATTTGGTTTTCCAGCTCGGAAGCTGGCTTACGTAGCTGTCGGATAGATTAAGCAGCTCCAGCGCACGCTGGTACTCATCCTCCGTAGCCTCTTGCTCCGTATCGCCGTTGCCGGCCAAGGAATAGTGCTTGCCATCCTCGAAGCCGCTTCCCGACATAAACAGCTCCTTGCTGCTTAAGAATGAGCCGGACGGGAGATAATAACGCTGTGGAAGCACGTTGTACGACTGATTGAGCAGATCTTGGCCGAAATGAATGTGATCACCGAGCGAAATGCCCAGCATATTCGCAATGGTCGGCAAAATATCCACTTGGCCGCCTAGCTGATCGAACACTTTTCCTTCCGTGATTCCTGTAGATGCGACTACAAGCGGAATGTTGATCATGTCGGTATAGCCGTATTCGTGACCGTAAATTTCCGCCATTAGCTCTTTGTCGTCTTTGTCGAGCGAGTATACAGGAAGACCAAGATGATCTCCGTAAAGCAATACTAAGCTGTCGTCCCAAATGCCGCGTTCCTTCAGATCCGCGATAAATTGGCCAAGCGCAAAGTCGGCATAGTTCTGAGCACGGATATAATCTCCGACGAACGTATTCTCGTAGCGCTCAGGCAGCGTCATTTTGTACTTGTCAGACGGAATAGTAAACGGATGATGCGCCGTCATCGAGATGATATGCGAGTAGAACGGTTTACCGTTTTGGCTCATGCGATCAAGCTCTTCTGCCGTTTTTTTGTACAGCTGCTCATCGGATGCGCCGAAGAATACCGTATCTTCGGTGCCGAAAAACTTCGCGTCGTAATAACGGTCGAAGCCAAGCGCTTTATAAAGCTCGCCACGGTTCCAGAACTCCACGACATTGGTATGGAACGTAGCCGTATCATAACCGTTTTCCTTCAGCATTTTCGGCAAGCTTGGAAGCTCCTTATCGGCATAAATCATCGTAGCCGCGCCGCGCGGCGGAATGTAGAACGACGTATTCACGACGAATTCGGCATCGGATGTATTGCCCTGGCCAACCTGCTGATAGAAATGCTTGAAATAATAGTTTTCGTTCACGAGCTTGTTGATGTTAGGCGTAATTTCCTGTCCGTCAATTTTGAGATTGACGAGAAAGTTTTGGAACGACTCCATTTGGAGAATGATGACGTTTTTGCCCGATGCCGTTTTCCAAAGCTGCGGCGCCGCGGGCTGCTCTACTTTTTTGACCGTATCGATTTTCTCTTGCGTAATATGGTTTGGATCGACGAAATCGATGTCTTTGTTGGAGAAAATCATATAGGCCTCGTAATTGAGAATGCCCATTTGCTCCGCTTTGACAATCTCGTTCATACTTGCGCGGTTAGGCAAAATGTTGAACAAGCAAAGCGCGATCGAGATCGTGAAAAGAGCGACGACAAGGCGTTTGTTTTCTTTGCGCGAGCTCTCTTTCTTCCAATTCAATGCTCTCTTGGGGCGAAACAATAGAACAGCCATAATTATAATATCAATAAAGATTAATAGGTAGTATGGATCCATAAGCGAGAATACGCTGTTCTTGACAGCGGTGACCTGATTGACCTGCTCCAGCGCCAAATAGGTAACGATGACCCCGTAATACTTGTAATACATAATGACGGCGAATAAAATAAGGGTCATTAATAGATTGGCAATTAAATAATAGACGAGCTTGCGCTTGGATGCGAACCATTCTATGAGACAATACACGATGAGGACAAATGGAATTTCTTTTAGAATCGTTGTCCATGAGAATCCATCCTCAAAAATAACCATCCATGCCAGATAGCTTTTGAGCAGCATGATAAATGAGAAGAAAAGAATGGGACGAGTGCTTAATAATCGTTTTGGAGTAAGAAATGTCATATAACCGCCTACCTTTCACAGCAAAAACAGGCCGTCTCTCAGAGGCAGCCAGCCCGCTAATAGTAATATATATGCGTTCGGTAAATTCTTAATCCATTATGCTCCTAATTACTGTCGAATGTCAAAAGGCAAAAGGCTCCTCCATGCCCAAGCAAAATATTAGCAAGTTAACAATTTACAAAGGTTTTTTGTGTAATCATTTCTGATTCATGATTTTCATGCTAGCAGATTGAAACATTACATTGATTTTAGTAGTCTATTAATGAGATGGAAGCGGACAAACTATAGGTAGATGAATAATTACATGTAATATATGTAAAAATATAATTGGAGGCCTATGATGAAAAAAAGAAGAGGAAGGCTATTGCTGTTCCTTATGGTATGCGCAGCAATGGTGATTGGTTACTCTATATTCAATAAAGAAGAAACGAATACGATACCTCCCAAGCAGGCAGCGGCAAATGGCGGAACGACGGATGGGGGCGGCGAGCTGTCGGGCAATAGCGAGGCAGAGCCTACGGAGGAAGCGGATAACGCTTCACCGGTACAGACGGATAAGCCGGAAGCAACGAACGAGCCGGATGCGGGCAACGGTGCTTCAACCGAGCAGCCCAGCCATGAAGGGGACGGAGGACAAACCGGGCAGACGGAGGATGGGCTTGCTGTAATCGCTAAGCCTTCGGAAATCGCCGTCCTCGTTAACAAGCAGCGCAAGCTGCCCGAGAATTATGATCCGTCCGACCTCGTGTACCCGGAGGTCAGGTTTATTTTCTCGGAGAAGGTGGAGAAGCGCAAGCTGCGTCAAGAAGCGGCAACGGCGCTCGAGAAGCTGTTCTCAGCTGCCGAGGATGACAGCATCCTATTGGCTGGCGTCTCCGCTTACCGATCCCACGCTACGCAAAAGACGCTGTTTGAGCGCTATGTGAAGCGGGACGGATTAGAAAAAGCGAGAACCTACAGCGCGTTTCCGGGCACGAGCGAGCATGAAACGGGCCTAGCCATTGACGTTTCCGGCAGCGATGGGAAATGTGCGGCAGCCGATTGCTTCGCGGACACGAAGGAGGCGAAGTGGGTTGCTGAGCATGCGGACGAGTATGGCTTTATTGTTCGCTACCCGGATGGCAAGGAAGCGATTACCGGCTATCAGTATGAGCCATGGCATTTGCGGTACGTAGGCAAGGAGCTTGCAGCGGAGCTGTCTGAGAGCGGAGAGACGCTTGAAGAGTATTATGATGCTGTTCCGGTAACCAAATAATAAACAAATGCGCAAGCCTCGTCTGTATGCGCTGAGACATTTGCGGTGACTCGGCCAGAGGGCTTGCGCGTGTTTACAGGTAAAGGTAAACGTTAGATCTTTGGTTCAAACGTCTTGCAATCCGTTTCTTCGGAGTTGCTGGCTTGCTTGCCACGGTTGCTGACAACGTAAATAGAAGAGGCGCCGCAGTGATTTCCTGCTGCCCAGAACTTGCATGAGTTCACTTCGCATAATACATCCTTAGCCATTGACAATTCACCTCCTCGCTATATAGGATTGACAAACGATATATCGTTTTATACTTGAAATATAGGAAAGGATATGATTTCGCTATCCTTTCTCTATATTTCTCGGAATGAAACGCGCCGCGCCCTCAAAGGACGGCGACAACTGTTTCACCTTGACGTATAGGGAAGTATATGATTTTGTACATACTATTTCTAGACGTTTCGGAGAAACGATGGCGTTTATTGAAAGGACTCCGTCAGGCGTTTCTTCTTAGAGAGGATGAATACTTATGGCAACTAAACTTTATTTCAATCACGATGCGGGCGTAGACGATCTGGTCTCCCTATTTCTATTGCTTCAAATGGAAGATATCGATCTTATCGGCGTATCGGTCATACCGGCGGACGGCTATTTGGAGCCTGGCATGAAGGCAAGCCGCAAAATCATTGACCGTTTCGGCGTTCCTGCCAAAGCAAAGTCAATCGAAGTGGCGAGATCCAATTCTCGCGGCGTCAATCCGTTCCCGGCCGAATGGCGGATGCATACGTTTTTTGTGGATGCGCTCCCCATCTTGAATGAAGCGGGTACGATCCGTACGGGCGTTGCCGCAAAGCCTGCGCATCAGCATATGATTGAGCAGCTTCGCCAATCGGAGGAGAAGGTGACGCTTCTATTCACCGGCCCGCTAACCGATCTGGCGCGCGCTTTGGACGAGGCGCCGGATATCGAGGCAAAGATTGAGAAGCTGGTCTGGATGGGCGGAACGTTTAACGAGAAAGGCAACGTGCAAGAGCCCGAGCATGACGGCACTGCCGAATGGAATGCATTCTGGGATCCGGAGGCGGTGCACCGCGTTTGGGCAAGTAGCCTATCCATTCTGCTGGTCGCGCTGGAGAGTACGAATAAGGTTCCGCTAACGATGGAGGTTCGCAACCGCTGGGCATCGCTGCGCAAGCATGAAGGTCTTGATTTCGTAGGCCAATGTTACGCAGCTTGTCCTCCGCTCGTCTATATGGAGACGAATTCGACTTATTACTTATGGGATGTGCTAACGACAGCGGTTGTAGGCAATCCGGAGCTTGTTGCGATCAAAACGGTGAACAGTGCAGTGGTCAAGGATGGCGCAAGCCAAGGCCGTACGGTAGAACGTGCAGACGGCCGCCCGGTTAGCCTGGTATATGACGTTGATCCGGTCCGCTTCTTTGATTACATTACCGAGTTGTCGGCAAGCGCAGTTAGCGCACCTATCGGCTAGGCTCAGACAGGGCTGCATGTTAAAAAAAAGCGCGGCGAGAAGGGAGTGTCACTCCCGGCTCGCCGCGCTTTCTTGAAATATAGGAAAGGATATCTTTTCGCCAACTTTCTCTATATTTCTACGCGAAACGTAAGCTTAGCCGCCAGAGGACGGCTTCAGCCTTTTACCCTTGTTATTAATCCATTTCGTAGATTGATCCGGATTTGCTTGCATACAGCTCGGCGTATACCTTCTCTGCGTATGCATCCGTCATGCCGGAGATATAATCCGCGACAAACCGGGGCCAGCTCCATTTGTTTTTGTGCAGCTCGTAATTCTCGATCCAGTCTGGCGGGATGATGAGTCGTCCGTAGTCGGGAACCTTAAAGCTGTCCCACAGTCTCCGGATCATAATCTCGCTGCGCATCTGCAAGCGCTGCACGCGGAAATCCTTAATCAGCGTTACCCAAGCCAGCTTCTTCAAAATCTCCATCGTCCGAAGCAATTCGATATCCTGCTGACCGCTATTGACGAAGGTGACCTTCTTCCAACCGGTCACGGGATCGTCGATGATGCCGACCTTGGCGGCGAATAAGCTGACCCACCTTGCTTTCATCTCGCGGCGCGTGCGGGAAGGCTCTCGCTCACAGCCTGCATAAAGCTCCTGCCATTGCTCGAAATAGGATACGAGCACGCGTTTGACCATAGCAGGAATATCTACCTCTCCCCAGCCGATGCCCGTATTTCCCTTGTCCTCGACAATCTCTTGTACGACATGGTCGATCAGCCTGCTATCCTCAAAAAAGCTGCGGTTCATTTGGATTTTGCCGGCGCGGATGCCGTCTTCGATATCGTGGGTCGAATAGGCGATGTCATCGCATAAATCCATCAGCTGCGCTTCCAAAGTGGAGCAGCCGATCGGAATTTTCCAAGCGCGGCGCAGCTGCTCGATTTCGCCCCATTCCGTGCTGTACAAGCCTTTAAGCCTGCCCGGCTCGCCAAGGCTGAACGGGTACTTATTGACAGCAAGCAGGACAGCTGCGGTTAAATCAAGGCCGCTTCCGCTTCCCGCGCGTTTCTCCAGAAACATCAAGATCCGAAAGTTCTGCGCATTACCCTCGTAAGGAATGCCGTATTCCTCCATCAGCAGATGGTTAAGCACCTCTTCGCCTTTATGACCAAACGGAGGATGCCCAAGATCGTGGGCGAGCGCAGCAATTTCTACGACAGCCGGATCCAGAATGAGCCCAGGATGCTCCTTGCGGGAAAGAAAGTCATATTGCTTATTGAGCCTGCGGGCAACCTCGCGCGCAATCTGGGATACCTCGAGCGAATGGGTCAATCTTGTACGGTAGTAATCTCCTGTGCCTGCGCCGAATACCTGCGACTTGCCTTGCAGTCGGCGGAACGCGGGAGACTGAATGAGCCGTGCGTAATCCCGTTCGTATTCGTCCCGTTCCTCGCTAAAAGTGCCAAGCGCTTTCTCGTCCAATCTAAATTTGCGTATGTCCATCGTTGTTCCTCCAGTAGCAAAGCTGCGCGTCTTATTTATTTAAAGCACCGGTCATCTCGTTCCCGGATCGTAGGCTGGCTTATCGGGTGTTAAACATGATTCGAAAGGGGGTATTAATGAAGCAATAACAAGATCTGCTTAAATTGTAGCATATAATCAGGCTTGAACATACAACGTGCATGAAGTATGATCGCATTAGCTTTTACATCAGACTGAGGTGTTTATTATTCAATCAGCTATTATGCAGAACGCATACGGAATTGTTATGCTTCTTAACATTTTTTTGGCGATTACCGTTATTTTTCTGGAACGGCGCAACGCTAGTACGACCTGGGCCTGGCTCATGGTTCTCTTTTTTATACCCGTCATAGGGTTCGTCATGTATTTAATACTGGGGCAGAAGGTTCGCAAAAGAAAGCTTTATAAGCTGCTGGGCGATAGCCAGCGGATTATCGAGCATACGATTGAACGCCAAATGCGGCAGCTGCGCGACGGCGAGATCGCCTATACCGATCCTGCGATGCAGAGCTACCAAGACATGATCTATATGAACTTGAAAACAAGCTATGCGCTGTATACGAGCAATAACGCGGTTGAAATCTATACGGAGGGCAACCAAAAGTTTGACGCCCTGCTGAAGGATATCGAAGCCGCGCAGCATCACATTCATCTCGTGTACTATATCGTGCGCGACGACGAGCTGGGAAGAAGGCTGGTGAAGGCGCTGGCGGCAAAGGCTGCTGAAGGCGTAGAGGTTAAGTTCCTCTATGACCATATCGGGAGCTCCGGCTTGCCGAGGCGCTATTTCCACGAGCTTCTGGCGGCAGGCGGCCAGGAGGCGGCATTTTTCCCGTCACGCATCCCTTATTTGAATCTGAAGATCAATTATCGCAATCATCGCAAGCTTGTTATCATTGACGGGAAGACCGGCTATATCGGCGGATTTAACATTGGCGATGAATATTTGGGGTTGAATAAGCATTTTGGCGAATGGAGAGATACGCATCTGAGGGTACAAGGCAACGCGGTGCTCCAAATGCAGGCGCAGTTCCTCATGGACTGGAATTTGGCAGCTTCGGGCAATGTCGTATTGAACGAGCTTTATTTCCCGATTATGGGCGAAGAGCTGGGTACGATTGGGATGCAGCTGGTCGCAAGCGGTCCGGATACGGAATATCAGCAAATTAAGGATGCGTATATCAAGATGATCTACGCGGCGAAAAAAACAATTTGCCTGCAGACGCCATATTTTGTACCCGATGAGAGCTTAATGACGGCGCTGAAGATCGCTTCTTTGTCGGGGGTAGACGTTCGTATCATGCTGCCGAGCATGCCGGACCATTTCTTCGTTTATTGGGCGACGCATTCCTACTTGGGAGAGCTTCTGGTCAATGGGGTCAAATGCTATATGTTCGAGAAAGGCTTCCTTCATGCCAAAACACTGGTCATTGACGGCAAGGTCGCTTCCGTCGGAACTGCCAATCTGGATATTCGCAGCTTTAAGCTGAATTTCGAAATGAATGCGTTTATTTATGATACGCAGACGGCGGCAAAGCTGCAACGCATATTCGAGGATGACATGAAGGTCAGCATGGAGCTGACGCTTGCGATTTATGCGGAACGACCGCTTATGAACAGATTCAAGGAATCGATATCCCGTTTACTCAGTCCGATCCTATAGACGCACATAAGAAGGGCTTCTGCTTATCTATGATAACCAGAAGCCCTTCACCTGCTTGGTAGAAAACTATTCAATTTATTCAAACGCTCCAATCCGCTGCTTGCCTTGTTTCTGCTTCGTCCTTTCGAATTTGTTACAAACCTTATCGACTTCGATCCTTGCCTGAATGACCTCGATCAACTTCCTTTCGATTTGTTTCAAATCCTTTCCTTCATTAAGTACTGACTGTCCGACTATCGTCATCATTTCATTCATTAGGTCCCCGCATGTCCTTAAATCCGATTGATACTCCTTTCCGAGTTAATGAGACATGCTTCGCTCACTTACTTCAATGGACTATCCCCTCTCGTTTAAGATAGGCTTAGTATATAACATTATTAGAATTTTGTAAATATTCAGATTATTTAATTCGACAAAAAAGTTGAACGATTTTTTCATAGATCGATAGGATGCAAGATAAACCGCGCGGTTGACCGTTTTGACGGAGCGATTTATACTTAGTCTAAAGTCATTTAAATTGAAGGAATGATAAAGCGATGAACAAAATCAACTTAACCATACAGCGCAGAGAAATTCTCGAAGTGGTGCAGCATGCACCCGATCACCCGACGGCGGCGGACGTCATAGACCGGCTGAAGGGGAAAGGCTTTAATTTTGCTTACGGCACCGTATACAATTCCCTAAGGTATTTGACGGACGTAGGCCTTATTCGCGAGCTGAAGCTGGGCGAGGCCGTCAGCCGTTATGATGCCCGGACGGATGAGCATCAGCATATCGTGTGTACGGTTTGCGGGCGCGTAGACGAAGTGTTAACGGAGCTGCCGAACGATTGGTTGAAGAAAGTGGCAGCCGAGACTTCCTATAAGGTTGATCATGCCCAGATTGTATTAGAGGGGGTTTGCGATTCATGCTCGACGAAACAACCGTGATAAACAACCATTCGAACGGCGGGAATGAGCAAGCCGGATATACGGAAGAAGAGCTGCTGCAAAACGGCATGATCTGTTCGATCACGCAGCGGGTCATGATTATTAGCCCGATGCCGGAGCGAGTCAAGAGCTTGCTCGTTGCCCTGTCGTCTGAATGCTTCGACGTCTTCTCCCTCCATGATTTCCAGAAGAGCATGCTTCAAAGCCTGCAGCCCGAGCTGCTCGTATTCGACGCAATTCCGCTCGTGAATGCCGCAACGGGGCATACGCTTCAAGCAGGCGCCGAGCTGCTGGAGTCGGCAGATATGCATGCGGTTCCTGTATTGATTCTGCTTGACCAGAAGTCGTACGAAAGCCGGGATACTTTCGCTCTTGGCGCTGCCGAGCTGCTTGTGTGGCCAGCCAAGCCAGAGCAGGCCGTCAAGCAAATTAACCGCATGCTGTCCAATCGTCCTGCCGTTGTGCCCAAAGCGGTGGATCAAGATATACGGACCTTTAAGGACATCACGGTTGATTTGAAGAAAATGACGGTTGACCGAGGCGGGCAGCGCGTAGAGCTAACCAAAACCGAATATGACCTGCTGCTGCATTTTATGTCATCCGACGGGTCGGTGCTGTCTCGCGAATCCTTGCTCGATACGGTATGGGGGCTTCATTTCTACGGTGGCAGCAATCTGGTGGACGCCCATATTAAAAGCTTGCGCAAAAAATTAAAGGATAGCGCCGTATCTCCGAAATATATCGTCACCGTAAGAGGCGCAGGTTACCGTATCGCCGAAATTCGCGATTAGATGGTGGGCAGGCAGAAGGCCTTCCGAGGCCATTCCAGCTTTACGAAATGACGACGTTCATGAGATTTTCATTTTTCATTCATGTTGTTTTCATGACAGCATCCCTTCAATTCGATAAGATTGGTTTAAAGATTTAGATCAAGTCTAAATATATAAACCGAATGAAGAGGTGCTAATATGGAAAACGATTTAACAACGAACCTGGGAACGCCAGTTGGCGATAATCAAAATACAAGGACAGCGGGGCAGCGGGGTCCTGCTTTGCTTGAAGATTACCATTTGCTCGAGAAGCTTGCCCATTTCGATAGGGAGCGGATCCCGGAGCGAGTCGTGCATGCAAGGGGAGCTGGCGCGCATGGCGTGTTCCGTACGGAAGCAGGCATGAAGGAGCATACGAGAGCTCATTTCTTGCGGGAAGCAGATATCGAAACCCCGGTATTCGTTCGTTTCTCCACCGTTATCAACGGAACCGGCTCACCAGAAACGGCACGGGATCCGCGTGGCTTCGCAGTAAAGTTCTACACGCAAGAGGGCAACTATGATATTGTCGGCAATCACCTGCCCGTGTTTTTCATTCGGGATGCCATGAAATTTCCTGACATGGTTCATTCCCTTAAGCCCGCGCCGCACACAAACCTGCAGGATCCAGCGCGTTACTGGGATTTCATGACGCTGTCGCCTGAATCGACGCATATGCTGACCTGGCTGTTTTCGGATGACGGCACGCCGGCAACCTACCGCGAAATGGACGGGTTCGGCGTACATGCTTTCAAATGGATCAACGATGCCGGAAAGCCCACCTATGTCAAATACCATTGGAAATCGTTGCAGGGCGTGCGCAACTTCACGGCAGCGGAAGCAGGCTTGATGCAAGGAAAAGATTTTAATCATGCGACAAGGGACTTGCATGCTTCCATTGAGCGGGGCGACTACCCGGAGTGGGAGCTCCATGTGCAGCTCATGCCGAACGAGCATGTGGATCGGCAGGCTTTTGATCCGCTGGATCCAACTAAGGTATGGCCGGAAGATATGTATCCGCTGCATAAGGTAGGGACGATGACGCTGAACCGGAATCCGGTCAACTACTTTGCCGAGGTGGAGCAATCGGCGTTCTCGCCAAGCGCGCTCGTACCAGGCATTGAGCCGTCGGAGGACAAGCTGCTGCAAGGCCGATTGTTCTCTTATCCAGACACGCAGCGCTATCGCTTAGGCGCCAACTATTTGCATATACCCGTCAACTGTCCGTATGCGCCAGTCCGCAACCACCAGCGGGATGGAGCGATGACGATGAAGGCCGATCCTTCTACCGTCAACTATGAGCCCAACAGCTTGTCGGAAAGCCCGAAGGAAGTGCCGTCTTATAATGACTCCTACGCCCCTCTTCAAGGAGCAGCGGGCCGTCAAAAGATCGATAAAACCGACGATTTCACGCAAGCAGGAGAGCGTTTCCGTTCTTTATCGGAGAGTCAGAGGGAGAATCTCATCGCCAATTTGACGGGAGAGCTGGAGCAAACGAACGATGATATTCGGCTTCGCGCCATCTGCAACTTTTTCCGGGCAGACCGTGCACTCGGCATGAGACTGTCGGAAAATCTAGGCGTGGATATTCGCAAGTATATGCCGCAACGATGAACGTTCGAGAGAACCCGACTAAGAGTTCTTGGGCTGTGTCTAAGTAGGTAAGTGGTAAAGTGTCCCGTTAATGCTCTAATCCGAGCAATGACGGGGCTTTTTTGTCGGAAAAACAGTGAAAATGCCATATACTTAAATCCCTATTGGTTTTATATGAATAATGGTTGTGGAATTGTGGAACGGATGCTAATATGTGAATATGGTAATGAATTATCTATTATTGATAAAATAGGAGGAATAATCATGAGTGTTCATCAAACCGAGCAGGAAAGCTGCCAAACGGCAGATACGGCCAAAAAAAACATTAAGGCCGAGCTTAACCCGCGTTGGGTCCGCGTACAGGTCGGAGACGTGACGATCGCAGACAGCAAGTCCGTTATTACGCTGCATGAGCGGGGGCATTTGCCCGTATATTATTTCCCGGTAGAGGATGTTCGGCAGGATTTGCTGGTAGCGTCGGAGCATCAAACCCATTGCCCTTTGAAAGGGGATGCCTCTTACTGGAGCATTCAAGCGGGCGAGCGCTTTATTGAAAATGCGGTGTGGGGCTATGCGAATCCGATTCCGGAAAGCGAAGCGCTCCGCGGGCATGTGGCTTTTTATTGGAACAAGGTAGATAAGTGGCTGGAGGAGGAAGAGGAAATATTCGTTCATCCCCGAGATCCGTACAAGCGTGTCGATGCGATTGCAAGCTCCCGTCATATCCAGGTCGTGCTGAACGGCGTTACGGTAGCCGACAGTAAACGCCCGGTGATCGTGTTTGAAACAGGCGTACCGGTCCGTTATTACTTGCCTATAGAGGATATTCAGCAGCAATATTTCACGGAGTCGAGCTTGCAGACCAGCTGCCCTTACAAAGGCGATGCCTCTTATTTGTCCGCGCAGGTCAACGGTAAAGCCTATGAAAATGTATTGTGGAGCTACCCGAATCCGATACCGGAAATTCCGAAAATAGCGAAGCTGCATTCGTTCTACAATGAGCGAGTGGACGCCATCTTTGTAGATGGGGTAAAGGAAGCGGAGCCAAGCTGGTATCGATCCGCGCTGGATTTTTTTAACGCGAGCGAATGGAAGAAATAGGGCGTATAAATCGCAAAAGCATGTCCCGACTGACCTGTTGACAGGAGGTCTTTTTTTATACCTATTTATAAGTTGTTAATTCCGATGGGATTAGTATAAATAATCGTTGACAACGGATGGATACCGTAATATTATTGTAATACAGTTGTTGGTTATCACATGTTAATAATTAGAGGTCTACCTTGCGCGAGGAGGTCTCATTTTCCCAAAAGGGAAAGTGAGGCCTTTTTCTTTATAGAAGGGATGGATGGGAATGAGCGAGGCTGCCGTTGAATTCAAGCAGGTAAGCAAAGATTATGGCGCGGGATTCGTGCTGCACAATTTCAATTTGACTGTGCCCAAGGAACAGATTGTAACGATTATAGGCCCGTCCGGCTGCGGGAAAACGACGATTCTGAAAATGATCAATCGCCTTATCGAGCCGGAGGAAGGGCAGATCCTGCTTGAGGGAAGCGACATCGGAGAGCTTGATCCCGTGCTGCTTAGAAGAAATATCGGCTATGTGATTCAGCAGATCGGATTGTTCCCGCATATGACCATCGAAGAGAACATTACGGTTGTTCCTCGCTTGAAGGGTGAACCGAAGCGGCAGTTGAAGGAACGTACGGAGGAGCTGCTGTCGCTTATCGGCCTGGAGCCTGAAGCGTACCGCAAGCGGTATCCGCATGAATTAAGCGGTGGGCAGCAGCAGCGGATCGGCGTGGCGAGAGCGCTTGCCGCGAACCCTTCCATCGTGCTTATGGATGAGCCGTTCAGCGCACTGGACCCGATTAGCCGCATCCAGCTTCAGAAGGAGCTGATCAAGCTGAATGAGCATGTGAAAAAAACGATCGTATTCGTAACGCACGATATCGATGAAGCTTTGAAGATCGCCGATCAAATCGTGCTGCTGAAGGATGGCAAAGTCGTACAGGCGGGCACGCCGGAGGAGCTGCTGAACCATCCAGCGAGCGATTTCGTGAAGGAATTCATCGGACAGGAGCGCTTTAAGCCGCTAGTCCCGCAGCATACGGTTTCCAGCGCGCTTGCCCATCATTTCTCGGTATACGCGTATGCCAAACCGGCTGACGCGCTGAATTATGCGAGGACGCATGAACTGGATACCTTGCCCGTAATCTGCGAGCAGAACAAGTACTTGGGCATCATCGGCCGGGAACAGCTGCTAGGCAATCACCAGGGGGATGGAGAACGGACGGTCAGCGAAATGATGCAGAAGGACGCTCCATACGTGAGAGGCGACGCTCCGATCGCGCAGCTTTTTGAGCTGCTGAAGAAAAATCGCGTCGTCCCTGTCGTGGATGCTTCGCATAAGTTTGTTGGGGCAGTCACGCAAGGCAGCCTGCTCGAAGCAATCGGAAAGCAGTTTAACAGGGAGGAGGCGCTGGCATGAATCAATTCTGGAACACGATTAGGGCGGACTGGGAGCATATTTTGCAGAAAACGGTGGAGCATGTGGAATTGTCATTAATCTCGGTCGTTATCGCTTGCTTGATTGCCATACCGATCGGGATTTACCTCACCACGCATAAACGGCTGGCGAATGGCATTATTACGGTCGTATCCGTTATTCAAACGATTCCGAGCCTAGCCTTGTTCGGATTTATGATCCCGCTAGTAGGTATCGGCACGAAGCCGGCTATTATCGCTCTGACGCTCTATGCGCTGCTTCCGATTCTGCAAAATACGTATGTCGGCGTCTCGGGCGTGAATCCGGCTTTAATCGAGGCCGGAACGGGCATGGGCATGACGCGATGGCAGATTTTGCGAATGGTTCAACTGCCGATTGCCCGCAGCTTCATTATGGCGGGCGTTCGGGTAGTCGCCGTCCAAACGATCAGTTTGGCAACCATTGCGACTTATATAGCGGCGGGCGGGCTTGGCGATATCATTACGCGAGGGATTTCTATGATCAATACGAACGTTATTCTGGCAGGTGCCATACCGGTATCACTGCTTGTGATTGTCGTAAACCTGCTGCTGCTGTACCTCAACCGCCGCTTGACGCCAAAGGGCTTGCGGCAGCAATCCAAAATATAATGCAGAACGCGAAAGGGGAAAAAGAAATGAAAACAAGGAATGATCAAACAGCTATAAAAGGCAAACGTTCCATTCGCAATACGATCGCATTGGGGACAGCGGCAATATTGATCGCCGTGATGAGCGGGTGCTCCGCGTCAGGGTCAGGCAAATCGGATACAATCAATATCGCGACCAAAGGTTTTGCCGAATCGGATATATTGGCCAATGCCTTCAAGCTGCTTATCGAGAATGATACGAAGCTCAAAGCGAACGTAGAGACGCTTGACAACTCCCTCCTTTGGAGTGCCATACAGGAAGACAAAGTGGACGTCTATGCGGAGTACACAGGCACGGCACTTATTAATATCCTGAAAGCGGAAGCCGAGTTCGATCCCCAGAAAGCATACGACAAGGTGAAAAAGGAGCTAAAGGAAAAAAGTAAATTGACAGTGCTGGATCCAATCGGCTTCAACAATACATATGCCTTTGGCCTGCACAAGGACCAAGCCGAGAAATATGGCATTAAGACGACCAGCCAGCTGGCAGAGAAGTCAGGAGAGCTTATTTTCGGAGCGAGCGAGGAATTTATTAACCGCCCCGATGCCTGGCCGCCGATTCTCGAGAAATACAACCCGAAGTTCAAGGAAATCAAAACGATCCAAAACCCCGGTCTGGCGTATCAGGCCATTGACCAAAAGCTAATAGACTCCATGATTCTCTATACGACGGATAGCCAAATTACAGCAAAGCCCATTGTCGTGCTTGAGGACGATAAACATGTATTCCTTCCTTATTACGCGGTGCCAATCGTGCGTGACGAGGTGATTAAGGATCATCCGGAGCTGGAGAAAGTACTGAACAAGCTTGCTGGTAAAATAACGGATGCCCAAATGCAGACGCTGAATGGCGAAGTCGAGCTAAAGCAGCGCCCAGCGCTTGACGTAGCGAAGGAATGGCTGACGGCAAACGGATTGCTTTCTAAATAACGAGTAGAAGGAGTTGTATTACACATATGAGTACGCCAAAAAAACAGATGGCCCTAGGCGCCATGATGTATTTCCCGGCTGGCGAGCATATCTCAAGCTGGCGGCACCCGGAAGCGGACGCGGAAGGCGTCATGGATTTCAATTATTACAAACGGATCGTTCAAACCGCCGAGCGGGGCAAGTTCGATATGTTCTTTTATGCGGATGAGCTGTACGTGTGGGATCGCTTCGAATCCGGCATCAGCCATTCCAACAGTATAAGGCCAGAGCCGTTTACGCTCCTTTCAGCGTTGTCTGTCGTAACCGAGAATATCGGTCTTGCCGCTACGATTTCTACCACGTACAACGAGCCTTACCATATCGCCCGCAAGCTTGCTACGCTTGACCATCTCAGCAGCGGGAGATCCGCTTGGAATATCGTCACCTCCCAGACGGACGAGGAAGCACGCAATTTCAGCAAAGAGAAGCATCTGCAGCATGCGCTCAGGTACGAGCGGGCAGGCGAATTCGTCGAGGCTACGCAGAGCCTATGGGACAGCTGGGAGGATGATGCGCTGCTCTTCGATAAGAAAAACGGCTACTTCGCGGATAAAAACAAGCTGCACAATGCGGAGCATAAGGGAAAGGATTTCCAAATAAGAGGCCCGCTCAACGTGTCCCGCCCGCCTCAGGGCTACCCCGTATTAATTCAGGCGGGAGCGTCAGAGGCAGGCAAGGAACTGGCAGCGCAGAAAGCAGAGGTCGTTTTTGCGCCGGGGTCGACGTTCGCTCCCGGAGGCCTGCTTGAGGATGGACAGCGCCTTTATCAAGATATTAAGGGCAGGATGGCCAAATACAATCGAAACCCGGATGAGCTCAAAATTTTGCCGGGCATCATGCCGATTATTGGCCGTACGGAATCCGAGGCGCAGGAGCGCCTGGCCGTGATTGAGGAGCTGACGCCGCAGAAGCTAGGACTTGACTTGCTGTCGCATTATTTGGGCCACGACATTTCGGTATACCCGCTCGATGAGCCGCTGCCTTTTATCCCGGAGCTTGACGGCTTTAACCAAAGCAAAAGCGGTCTGGAGCGCATTCGGGAGCTGCTTCAGCAGGAGCCGTTGACGCTTCGCCAGCTGTATCAGCGCGTAACGAACAAACGGGGCTTTGCCGGAACGCCGGTGCAAATTGCCGATCATTTGGAGGAATGGTTCGTGAATGGAGCCGCTGACGGCTTCAATATCGCATTCCCACATTTGCCGGGAAGTCTGGATGATTTTGTTGAGCTGGTCATTCCCGAACTGCAGCGCAGGGGTTTGTTCCGCACGGAATATACGGGACGCACGCTGCGTGAGCATTTGAATTTGCAGCGCCCGGCCAACCGGCATTCGTCGGTACGCGTTTAATCGAAAAAGGAGAGATGGATGATGGCACATATTGATCCGCAGTGGTCCTTGAGAGACGGCAGACATGAAGGCTGGCAAATCCGGGCGGAGCGAAGTCCCAAATGGATTCGAGTCGTATTCGGCGGAGTTACGATAGCCGACAGCAAGCAGGTTTTAACCGTTACCGAGACGGGAAAGCTGCCCGTCTATTATTTTCCGCAGGAGGACGTGAAGAACGAGCATATCGCTTGGTCCGAGCGCCGCGAGAGCCACGGCAATAAAGGGGAGGCTGTCTTTGGCGACATCTCAGTAGGCGGACTTGTGTTCGAGCGCGCCGCATGGCAGTATCCGCAATCCCCGGGCGAGAGTGCCGTTATCGCGGGTTACGTGGCTTTCGTCTGGAAGCAGGCGGATGCCTGGTTCGAGGAGGAGGAGCAGGTATTCGTGCATGCCAGGGATCCTTACTCCCGAATCGATGCGATTCCGAGCTCGCGTCACGTACAGGTATATATAGGGGGCAGGCTTGTTGCCGACAGCCATCGTCCCGTTATTTTGTTCGAAACGGGGCTGACGCCGCGCTATTATTTGCCGAAAGAGGACATTCGGTTTGACCTGCTGGAGCCTTCCACTACTTCAACGCAATGTCCTTATAAAGGAACGGCTTCTTATTGGTCGGCTCTGCTTGAAGACGGCAGTAAGGCGAAAGATGTTGCATGGAGCTATGCGGAGTCGCTGCCGGAGGTACATGAAATTGCCGGAAGGCTCAGTTTCTACAATGAAGAGGTCGACGCTCTTTACGTCGATGGCGTGCAATGGAAGCTGCAGGAAGAGGATAGACTTCCCTACAAAAACATCGCTCCGCCACTCTGATGGGCAAAGTGCAAGGTGGTGCGGCTGCTGTATCGTTGTCGCCGTCAGCGCAAAGATCGGCTTACCTCGGATTATTTGCCGTTACGGTTTTATGGGGAATCAGCTATGTGCTTAGCGCTTACCTGCTAAGAGGCTTCTCACCCGTGCTCCTTTCCTTTCTTCGCATTGCGCTAACGGGTGTGCTGCTGCTGGCAATAAGCAGAACGCAGACCCTTCAGCGTCCAACAAGGACCGAGTGGCTCCTGCTGCTCGCGTCCTCCTTTTTTTTCACGCTCATCCAGCAGCCCTTCTATTTCCTAGGGCTGCAATATTCCTCCGCAGCCAATGGGTCGCTTATTTATGCGGTGGCGCCGCTCGTCACGCTGCTGCTGGAGGCTGTGTTTTTCCGGGTAAGGCTGCAGGCTAGGAGAATCGGCGGGGCGCTTCTGGGCTTCGGCGGCGTTCTGATTATTGTCATATCGGGCCAGTCGGCAATCGGAGTATCCATTGGTGATTTATATTTGCTCATTGCGATGCTGGGTTTCTCGATCAGCCTGCTGTTTATTCCGAGGCTGTCCCGGAGGTTGTCGACATTATCCATGAATCTGTACTCAACCTTCGCAGGGATGGGCCTTATGTTCCCCCTTGCCTTGGGCGAAGGAGCGCTTGGCAGGCTTGAGCTCAGCGGAGAGGCGATGATGTGGCTGCTGCTTTTGGCAGCCAGCCTCATAAACGTATTTGCGGGCTGGTGGTGGACCCGCGGGGTAGCGGTCGTAGGTGCGGGTACCGCCTCGCTATTCAATAATCTACCCCCGTTTATCGCCCTTTTGGCAGGCTTTCTGGTGCTAGGGGACTCCATCGAGGGAACCCAGCTGCTTGGCGGCGTTATTATATTGGCTGGTGTCTTTCTATCGAATTTTACCGGGAATCGCAAGCCTGCAATAGAAGCCGAAAGCTCCTCTGGATAATGCGAGAAGAAGAGCTGCTTGCGATGCGAACCCGTTCCATCTACTCCACAAGGAAAGAGGCTAAGGCATGTTCTATGATTTAATTGTGCGGGGCAATCTCGTATTGGAAGATGAAGTTGTCTATGGAGACGTCGGGATCAAGGACGAAGCAATCCACCAAATCGCAGGGGCAGGCTCGCTGCTTGGGAAGCGCACGCTCGATTTTGGGGATTGCTTCGTGTTTCCAGGCATGATCGATGCCCATGTGCATTGCTTCAGCAATCCGCTTGAAGGTTTCGTATCTACCTCCTCATCGGCCGCAGCGGGCGGCATTACCACCTTGCTCGATATGCCCTACGATTTGCCTGCTCCGATCAGCTCCGTGGAATTGTTCGAGCAAAAGGTTGAGCGGCTGAAGCGGGAAGCGCTTGTCGATATTGGTTTGTGGGCTACTATTGCCAAGACGGAGGGTACCGAGCAAATTATACCGCTGGCTGAGGCGGGAGCTATTGCCTTCAAATTGTCGACCTTCGAGACGGACCCGTTTCGTTTCCCGGAAATTCCGGAACACGAAATCATAAAGGCAATGGAGCTTATTCGGGAAACGGGCCTCAGGGTTGCTTTTCACGCTGAGAACAACGATTTGATTAAAAGCCTGACCAAGGAATACATACGTGCGGGGAGGTTGTATCCGAGGGCGCATATGGAGACGAGGCCGCCGGTAACGGAGACTAGCGCCGTGTTGAAGGTGCTGGAATTTGCTTATTGGACGGGGGTCAAGGTACATATTGTACATGTCAGCCACCCGCGGACGATTGAATTGATACAGCGGTACAAAGAGGAGCAGGTAGACGTTACCTCGGAAACCTGTTATCCCTACTTGCTCATGGATGTATCTGCGCTGGAGAAGCTCGGTCCTGTCGCCAAAAACAACCCGCCGCTCAGGCTGGCGGGGGATGCGGCAAGGCTCTGGGAGCAGCAGCGCCAAGGGAGCATCGATATCATTACCTCCGATCACGCGCCATGGGGACCGGACAGGAAGGAGGCTGGGGAGCATAATATTTTCCTGGCGGCGTCCGGACTGCCCGGCGTGGAAATCATGGTTCCCCTCATGTTTGACCGTGCGGTTATGCAGGAAGGGGTTCCGCCGGAGGTGTTTGCCAAATGGATGTCCCAGTATCCGGCAGAGGTGTTCGGCATACCGCGCAAAGGGAAAATCGCGCCTGGCTACGATGCTGATTTTACGGTCATCGATCCGCTGCAAAGATGGACGATCGACCAGACAAAGCTCCGCTCGCACTCCAAGCTTTCGCCATTCCATCGGCATGAGGTGCAGGGGGAAATCAGGCACACGATTATTAGGGGGAGAAGCGTATATGACGGTGAACAGATCGTGGCTCAGCCCGGCAGCGGGCAGTTCATTGCAGGCGCTGCCTACAAAAGGGAGGTTGTCAGCTCATGAGCGTGACACGGTTATCCATGGATACGGAACGTATTCGGCAGCAGGTTGAAGCGCTAGCCGTTTATATAGATGCCAGCAAGCCAGGCTGGACCAGGAGGCCTTTTACAGCCTGGTATGAGCAAGGGCGGAAATGGCTGCATAATCAGATGCTGGAGCAAGGACTAGACGTGCGCCAGGATGCAGGTTCCAATCTGATCGGGACCTTGCCCGGCAGCGAAGCGGGACTTAAGCCGATTGTAGTGGGCTCTCATACGGATACCGTTACGGGCGGCGGTCGGTTTGACGGCATTATTGGCGTCATTGCGGGGCTTGAGCTTGCGCGGGTGCTTAAGGAAGAGGGGATCGTCCTGCGGCATCCGCTTGAAATCGTGGACTTCACTGCGGAGGAGCCGAGCGAATTCGGAATCTCAACCATCGGAAGTCGCGCCATGGTCGACAATTTGACCGCGGAGATGCTGCTTCGTAAAGACCCGAGCGGGTTGATTCTCCGGAATGCGATCGATCAAGCCGGTGGCGCGTCAGCCGAGATCAGTGGACGTGCGAGACAAAAGGGAGATATCGCCCTTTATCTGGAGCTTCATATCGAGCAGGGGCCGTTGCTTGAGCAGACTGGCAATCAGCTTGGCGTGGTGACGGGCATCGTGGGTATCGACCGGTTTACCGTTACGGTAGAGGGCGCTCCGAATCATGCGGGGACGACGCCAATGGGACTGCGCGCCGACGCGCTGACGGGAGCCTCGGAGCTGGTGCTTGCACTCGAAGCGATAGCAAGCAAGCGCTACGATGAGCCTGTTGTTGGTACGGTAGGCAGGCTGTATGTTGAGCCGAATGCGGCGAATGTCATTCCGGGTCGCGTCACCTTCGAGCTGGAAATTCGCTCCTTAAGCACGGTTATCGTAGAGCAGGCGGCGACTGAGCTTAAGAAGAGAGCCGCCGACATTGCGGCGCGCAGAGGAATCGGCATCCGCATGGAGCCACTTTCAAGGTCGGAGCCAATCCGGGTTAGCGACGAGGTGCAGTCGGTCATAAGGGAGGCGTGCAGCGCTGTTGCGCCTACGATGGACCTTCCGAGCGGAGCGGGCCATGACGCGAATCAGCTGGCGCGCATTGCGCCGATCGGGATGATCTTCGTGCCGAGCGCCGGAGGGCGCAGCCACTGCCCCGAGGAATGGACCACGTACGAGCACGTCGCCGCCGGGATTGAAGCGATCATTCAATCGGTACTTCTGTTTGATCAGAAATGGGATAGTCAAGGCAGGGAGGATGACTAGCATGGAACGGATAACCGCAGCCAGGGGCACGGAGCTCCGCTGCAAGGGCTGGCGTCAGGAAGCGCTGCTTCGGATGCTGGAGAACGTCCTTGAGAATGGCGAGAATCAAAAGGATTTAATCGTATACGCAGCGCTAGCCAAGGCGGCTCGTGATTGGCCTTCCTATCATGCGATCGTGAGCACGCTCAAAGAGCTGGAAGAAGACGAAACGCTCGTTATTCAATCCGGCAAGCCAATCGGCATCTTTAAGACGCATCGTTTCGCGCCGCTCATCGTTATGGCGAACTGCAATCTGGTTGGCCGCTGGGCGACTAGCGATAACTTCTACAAGCTGCAGGAGAAGGGTTTGCTCATTTGGGGCGGATTGACGGCGGCGGCGTGGCAATATATCGGTTCGCAAGGCGTCATTCAAGGGACCTATGAAATATTCCAGAGCATTGCAAGGAAGTATTTCGATGGACAACTGCAGGGGAAGTTTATTCTGACCGCCGGGCTTGGCGGCATGGGAGGCGCGCAGCCGCTCGCCGGAACGCTGGCCGGGGCAGCTATCCTTTGCGTTGAGGTATCCGAGGAGAAGGTGGAACGGCGGATACAATCCGGCTACCTGCAGCGAAGGACGGAGCATTTGGATGAAGCGCTTGGCTGGATTACGGAGGCAGTCCGCAGTCAATCGGCGCTATCCGTCGGACTCATTGGCAATGCAGCCGATATTTATCCGGAAATCGTGAAACGCGGAATCGTTCCCGACATTGTGACGGATCAAACCTCGGCCCATGACTTGCTGTATGGCTATGTTCCTTCCGAATATGGTATAGCTGAGCTTCAGCAGCTTAGGGAGTCCGATCCCGGTCGCTTGCAGCAAGCCGCTGGAGCTTCGATTGCGCGCGAGGTGCGCGCGATGCTGGCTTTCAAGGAAAAAGGCTCTATCGTTTTCGATAACGGAAACAATATTCGCTCGCAAGCCCAGCTGTATGGCGTGGAGCATGCATTTGATATCGATATTTTTACGGAGGCTTTCCTGCGTCCCTTATTTGCAAGGGCAATCGGCCCTTTTCGGTGGGTTGCTTTAAGCGGCAATGCGAGTGACATTCAAGCGATTGATGAATATATTCTTGAGGCATTCGCGGACAACGAGATCATCGTCAACTGGATCCGATTGGCGCGTGTACATGTCCCGGTAGAAGGCCTGCCCGCGAGAATTGGCTGGTTCGGCCATGGCGAACGCACGAAATTGGCTCTGGCAGTCAACCAAATGGTCAGGGACGGAGCTTTAAGCGGACCAATAGCGTTCTCGCGCGATCATCTGGATGCTGCCTCAATGACCCATCCGAACATAATGACCGAGAAAATGAAGGACGGCAGCGATGCCATTGCGGATTGGCCGCTCTTGAACGCCATGCTGAATTGTTCCTCGATGGCGGATCTCGTAACGATCCATTCAGGCGGCGGCGGTTATTCCGGCTACATGACGAGCGCTGGCGTTACGCTGGTGGCGGATGGTACGTCCGAAAGCGATATCCGTCTGGAGACGACGCTGAATAATGATACGGGCCTTGGCGTACTGCGCTATGCGGATGCCGGCTACGAGGAATCGATTGATGAGGCGGAGCGCAAGGGTATCAGGCGAATCCAAACAAAACGATAACGATTACGGAATGGGAGGAAACGATATGCGTATTTTGACTGAAGAGGATGTATGGGCAGCCGTAAGAGGAGGCTCCGTTTTTGCGAGCGGGGGAGGCGGATGGGTGGACCATGGGCTGCAGATCGGCGGAGCAGCCGTCGCGATCGGCCAGCCGAGGCTTGTTTCCGTGGATGAGCTGCCGGACGATGCGATCGTCATCACGGCAACGGCCATTGGCGCTCCGGCGGGGACCGATTGGCAGATGCTAGGGACCGATTACATTAAAGCGGTCAAGCTGCTGCAGGAAAACTATGATGGCAAAATCTCGGGCATTATGACCCCGCAAAACGGGATGTCCAGCACGATAAACGGTTGGCTTCCGGCTGCGCTGCTTGATCTAGCTGTCGTAGATGCAACCGGCGATATCCGCGCGCATCCGACGGGTAAAATGGGATCGATGGGACTCGCGGCCTTGCACGATTACGAAACCATTCAAGTCGTCGTTGGCGGCAAGCGCGACAACGGTTCGTATATCGAGCTGGTCGTCAAGGGTTCTCCTGCCCGTACATCGAATATTTTGCGCACGGCTGCCGATCAGGCAGGCGGCTTTATCGCTTCGGCACGCCATCCTTTGCCGGCTTCCTATATAAAGAAGCACGCGGCGATCGGCGGCATTTCCATCGCCATCGCGCTGGGCAAGGCCATTATTGCCGCACAGCCGCAAGGCGGGCGGGCTGTGATCGATACGATTGTAACCGAGACGAACGGGAGCATTCTAGGCGAAGGTGTCGTGACCCGTCGCGAGGTGCATTACTCCGGCGCATTCGACATCGGCACGATTGACGTGGAAACGGCGGACGGCGTTCTTACGCTCCATGTCATGAATGAATATATGGCAGTCGACGATAGTAACGGCATCCGGTTGACGACCTATCCCGATGTCATAACGACGCTGTCTTCGGAGACGGGTCTGCCTGTCAGTGTTGGGCATGTGGAGGTCGGGAGCAAGCTTGCGGTGCTCTCGATCCATAAGAGCCAGATTCCGCTCAGCTCTAGCGTGAAGGACAAGACCGTCTATCCGGAAGTGGAGCAGGCACTTGGCATACCGCTCGCCGTCTATGCATTGGAAGGCATTCAGGAATGAGCCGATGACAAGCCGACAAAAGATGCGCACGCTTGTGCTGGATGGCAGCGGTTTGACGATCGAGGACGTATATGCGACGGCAGAGGGGCTAGTCTGCGTAGAAATTGCGGAGGACGCGTGGCAAAGGGTTGTGCGCTCGCGTCAGTTTATGCTTAAGCAAAGCGATACGCCCATATACGGCTTCAACCGCGGCGTAGGCTTGAATAAGGACCGGATCGTTGAGGAGCAGGCTTACGAGAGCTACAACCGCAGCCTGCTCTATGCCCATTCAGCGGGAGTCACGCCCTATGCCGAAGAGCGTTACGTCAGAGCGGCTATGCTTGCCAGACTGAATACGCTGCTCGTGGGCAGAACCGGAGCTTCACCTTCGCTAATCAGGCAATACGCTGATTTTTTAAATGCCGGCATTCATCCCCTGCTCCCTACTAGAGGCTCCGTCGGCGCTGGCGACATTACGCTGCTGTCTCATCTTGGGCTTGCTTTCATTGGCGAGGGCGATGTCATGTATAGCGGCGAGCGGGTTTCCGCGGAGGATGCGCTTCGCCATGCGGGTCTTAAGCCGGTAAAGCTTGGCGCGAAGGATGGGCTCGCGATTGTGTCCTCCAACGCGTTTGCTGGGGGAAGCGGAGCGCTGGTTATCCAAGAATGCGAGCGGCTCCTGGAGCTCGCCGACCTGGTCTGCGCGCTTTCGCTTGAAGCGCTGCAGGGACAGCTGTCTCCGCTTGACGAGAGCGTCCACCGCAGCCGCCCTTACGAGGGGCATGGTAGGAGCAGTGCCCGAATGCGGGCATTATTGCGTGGCAGCAGCCTATGGAATAACAGCGTTGGCGCGCTTCAGGACCCGCTGAGCTTTCGCAGCGCTTCGCCGGTTCATGGCGCTGCGCTTGACGCGCTTGGTTATGCCAGAAGCTCATTGCAGCTGCATTTGAATAGCTCGGAGGATAATCCCTGCGTGCTTGAGGAGGAAGGGCGGATATTAGCTTGTGCCAGCTTTGAGCCGCTTGCGTGGGTGCTTGGTTTCGAGATGCTGGGCATCGCCCTCAGCCATGTTTCCAAAATATCATGCTACCGTTCAATCAAGCTTAGCACGCCAGCTTTTTCCGGCCTCCCGCGTTTTTTGGCGCCTGAAGAGCATGTTCTTGCCTTTAGCACGATCCAGAAAACATTCACTGCGCTCGACGCGGAGATTAGGCAGCTATCCAATCCCGTATCTGCCGATTATTATTCCTTGGCCGGGGATATGGAGGATCATTCGACGAATGCGCCGCTTGCCGTTAATAAGACAGCGGAGATCATGGATAGGCTAACTTATATTTTGGCGATCGAAGCGATGCACGCAGCCCAGGCCATTGATTTGCGCAAAAACATAAAGCTGGGAGACGGCACTCAGTCCGCGTATAATAGGATCAGATCGGTTATTCCCTTTTTGGATCGTGACCGCAGCTTAAGCGGAGATATACAGGCGGTTTATGCATTATTGAAAACAGGGGAGCTAGGACGCGGGCTAGGAACTACCGAGAGCTAGCAGCCGAATTTGCGGAGAAGGTATTCCAGACCCGCAGCCGAATATATAGGGGTGACTATGAGTACAAACGTAGAGGTGCGATCCATGAATGGAACACAGACGCTAAGCCGGGCTTTGGATATTCTGTTTGCGCTGGCCGAAGCGGACGGCTCTTTAACCGTGAGCGACATTGCGCAGAAGGTATGCATACCCGAGAGCTCGACCTATCGGTTTTTGCAGACCCTTGAGCAGAACGGTATCGTTGAGCGCAGAGGGAAGGGGCAGATCGGTCTAGGAATGCGGATACTTGATCTGGCACGCAGTCTCAGCCAGCAGGTCCACCGCGAGCTGGTGCCGCTGGCCTTGCCCATCATGGAGGAGCTAACGAAGGAGACAAACGAAACGTCGCTTTTGTTTATTCGCTCAGGAACGAATGCGATTAGCATTCAGACGATCAGGAGCAAAGCGCTTATTCAATATTCCGCAGAGAACGGGAGAATATTGCCTTTATATTTGGGCGCATCCGGCAAAGCCATTCTTGCTTATGAAAGCGAGAAAATCGTTCAGAACGTGCTGGACAAGTGGGCGCCCGACTTGTCCAAGGACTTGCTGCTGCAAGAGCTGAGCAGCATACGCGAGCAGGGTTACGCTCTGACGCAGGGGGAGATTGATCCCGACGTTTTCGCTGTGGGAGCGCCGGTATTCGACTCGCGAGGCGCGCTCGTGGCAAGCCTTTCGATCGCAGGCCCGAAATATCGCTTTGATGACGCGCTGAGGCGACTATCCATTGAAGCGGTGCAGCATGCCGCAGAGCAAGTTTCGCGCAAGCTCGGAAAAGAATAAAAAGCCAGGGGACGCTGAACGCGCTCCTGGCTTTTCTTGTTTTAATCCTATTTCTTCAATTTATCCCAAGCGGCCTGCATGCCGGTTTCCCAAGCAGCCTCATCGATTCTGCCTGCGATGTATTGTTGGATCACGCTGGCGAACTCCTGCGTTACGCCGTCCGGGTATTTCGAGGATTGCAAGCCAAGCACTTTGCCTGCTTGCACGTAGTTATGAACCTCCGTGCCAATGTCGCCCATATCTTCAGGCGTTGCAGTAATGGTCGTTAGAGCCGGAATGAACTTGAATTTTTTAACGATGTACTCTTTACCGATATCGGAAGTAACGAGCCAATTAAGGAACGTTTTGGCTTCTTCTTTCACATCGGATTCTTTGTTGATAACAAGGTTAGCCGGAATGCCGACATTCAGCTTGTCGTTCGCTTCTGCGTCTTCGCCAAGCGGCATGGGAAGAACGCCGATGTTCAGGTCAGGATTAATGCTGTCGATTTGTACTTGCGCCCAGTTTCCTTCTTGCATCATAGCCGCCTCGCCGCTTGCGAACAGCGATACCTGCGTGTTGTAGTCGGTTGTAAGCGGGTTTTTGTTGCCGTAGTCAACGGTAAGCTTCATAAGCTTCGCCCACTCGGCGAATTTCCCATTGCCTGGGATTTTAACAGATCCGTCGTTCAAGCCTGCGATAAATGCATTTACGTCCGGCTGTTGCGCGAATGCGGGGTTGATTCCTTGGTTACCCATCAGCCACCACTCTTGGTAAGCGTTAGCGAATGGCGTGATGCCTGCTGCTTTGAGTGTTTTTGCTGCTGCTTCCAGCTGGGAGTACGTTTTTGGAAGCTCGGTAATGCCTGCTTTTGCAAAGATGTCTTTGTTATAAATATAACCAAAGCCTTCAAGGTTCATGGCCATGCCGTATACTTTGCCGTCTTTGGTCATTGGTTCAGCAGCTAGAGGCACGAGATCCTTCACCCAAGCTTGGTCAGAGAGATCCTCGAGCTTGTCCAACCACATTTCCATCTCCGCGTAGCCGCCGTTGGAGAAAATATCAGGAGCGTCGCCAGCGGCGAATTTTGTTTTCAAGGAAGCGCCGTAGTCAGCACCGCCGCCAACGGTTTGGATATCAAGCTTAATGTTCGGGTATTCTTTATTGAATTCCACAGCCAATTCATTCAGGCCTTCAACGATTTCGGTTTTGAATTGGAAAATGGTTACCGTTTTCACTTCGTCTTTTGCCGCGTTTCCGCCTTCGTTGTTGCTGCCGCCGCATGCGGACAGTACGATGCTCATGGCCAGTACGAGGCTAAGCGACAGCATAGTCAGCTTTTTATTCATGATGCAAATCCCCCTTGATTAATGGTTTATTATATGGAATCGACCGTCCGATT
Source organism: Paenibacillus sp. J22R232 (assembly GCF_056269165.1). Classification (NCBI taxonomy): domain Bacteria; kingdom Bacillati; phylum Bacillota; class Bacilli; order Caryophanales; family Paenibacillaceae; genus Paenibacillus; species Paenibacillus sp. J22R232. Next base: position 342,281 of record NZ_JBWDNK010000004.1, read on the forward strand.
ACAAGCGTTAGCCTTTAACCGAACCGGCCGCTACTCCCTCAACGATGTAACGCTGCAAAAGAAGGAAGAAAGCTACGATTGGAGCAATGCCGAGCACGAGCGCCGGAAGCGCAAGATCCCATTGCTTCGTATATTGCCCGAAGAAAGCGAAGGTCGCGAGCGGAATTGTCCGCATATCGGGCTTCTGCAAAATAAGGGATGGGAGCAAATAGTCGTTCCACACCCATAGGCAGTTCAAAATAATGACGGTCATAAGCATCGGCTTAAGCAGCGGAAGCACGATCCGGAAGAATACCGTGATCGGATTGCAGCCATCGACCGTTGCCGCTTCTTCAATCTCGAGCGGAATCGCTTTGATGAAGCCGTGGAACAGGAACAATGAAAGTGGAGCACCCAGTCCGAGATAACACATGATCAGTCCGACCATACTATTGTTGACGCCCATTACGTTCACGACTTTAAGAAGCGGAATCATGATCGATTGGAACGGAATAACCATGGCGGCTACGAAGAGCATGAACAGAATGCGGTTAAAACGCGTATTGGCGCGAACCATCCGGTAGGCGCCCATGGCGCTGATCAGAGCTGTCAGAATGACAGTAACGACAGTAATGATCATGGAGTTGCGGAAAGCCTGCGGGAAACGAGTCAGCTCCCAAGCGCGGGAATAGTTTTCCCATTTAAAAATTTGCGGCCAGCTGGCCGAGTTCGACATGATCTCGCCGAAGGGCTTGACTGAGTTTACAAGCAAGAAATAGAACGGTGCAAGAAACAGAAGGCCGACAATGATCATAACCGCTTCGGTAATGAACAGCTTTCCGGTATATTTTTTGGTATCCATTAAGCTTCAACCTCCTTGCTCTTGGTAACGCGAACCTGTATAAGCGTAATGATAGCGACGACGATAAAGAAGATAAGCGATTTGGCTGTGCCAAGCCCATAGCGGTTGTTCTGGAACGCTTCGGCATAAATGTTGAGCGCGACCGATTCCGTTGATTTGAACGGCCCGCCTTTGGTAAGCGACAAGTTTAGATCGAACATTTTGAAAGACCAAGAGATCGCGAGGAACAAACAAACCGTAATGGCTGGCATGATAAGCGGGATAATAATGCCGCGAAGCACTTGGAACCTTGTAGCTCCGTCGATCTCGGCAGCTTCAAGCACTTCCTTCGATACGTTAGTCAGCGAAGCGATGTACACAACCATCAGGTACCCGGCTGATTGCCATACGAATACCATCGTAATGCCCCAGAAGCCGGTCGTTTCGTCGCCGAGCCATGGAAGGTTGAAGAAAGACCAGCCGGTCATGTCGCCCACGGTGGAGAAGCCTTTTACGAAGATGAACTGCCAGATAAAGCCGAGCAGCAGCCCGCCGATGACGTTCGGCATAAAGAAGATCGTACGCAGGACATTCCTTGATTTCAGCTTCTTCGTCAATAAATACGCTAGGAAGAAGCCGACCAAATTGGTTAGCAGCACGCCAACGATCGTGAATCGGATCGTGAACCAGAACGAGGACCAGAAATCGGAGTCATTCGTAAAGATTTGTTTAAAGTTATCGAAGCCAACCCAATGTACAGTTCCTGCAACGCCGTTCCAATCGGTAAACGAGTAGTACATGCCAAGCAGAAACGGGATAATCATAATAAGTAGAAAAAAGATGGTTACCGGACCTACGAATACGAGCTGAGGCCACCATCCGGACATTCTCTTGCTGCCCATCTTAGGAACTCCCCTTTCTTTTCACCAGAAAACTATTGTATGTTTAATTATGCAAGTCAGAGAGAGCGATAAACACCGACGGATGTGACCGGTCAGGTGCAATATATTGATCGGGAGCGGAGGAAGGTTTCACTTGAGGTTCAATAGCATACGTACGAAATTAATGGTTTTCATGCTGATCGCAACGATTGTACCCATCGTGACGACGATGATCGTGACCTACAGCTATACATCGCATTCCATGAAGGAAAGGGCGCTCGAGGATACGCAAAACCTGCTCTACCAAGGGCAGCGCAACGTAACCGCCGTTTTGGAGGAGCTTAACTTGGGCTCATTGAACGTGTATTCCGATCCCGAGCTATACCGGCAGCTGCAAACGGGGCTGGCCGATTTCCAGACGGATAGCAGCGTTTTTGCAGCCATGTCTTATATGAAATCTTCGGTACCCGATGTGCATCAGGTTTATTTGTACGCAAGCTTGGGACGAAGGGCTACGATCGTTACGAATGTGGCAGGCGCAAAGCGTGCGAATGAGGTTGAGCCCTTCTCGGAGCTTGTCTCCTATGTGGGCAGCGGGAAGAGCGCAGCTATGCAGCCGACGCATATGAGCCATACCTACGGTTTCTCATCCCTGCAGCCGCAGCAGCCAAGCGAGAAGGTATTCACGCTGCATCGGCGGATTGAACGCGTTCCTTCTAATGAAGAGCTGGGCTTCGTCTCGATGGATGTGAAGCTGTCCCTGCTCACTGATATCGTCGGCCAGCTCTACGACCGCAGCGAAGAGGATCTATATGTCGTAGACCAGAGCGGATACTTTATATTCGCAGACGATGACGCGCTTCTCGGAAAGCCTGTGGAAGCTTCATGGTATGAAGGCGCGCTTGCGAGTGGGGAAAATAATAGCGGACATTTCGAGAAGGACGGCGCGCTGTTTGTGTATGATCGCGTTCAAACGGCGATCGCGGATTGGGTAATCGTGAAGCGCATCCCCACTTCCTATTTGATTCGAGAAGCCAATCAGGCAGCGGCTATCAATTTGCTTGTGCTCGCTTTATCGCTAATCGTAATCGTAACCGCAACCGTTATTGTTTCCCTTCGTATAACAGCTCCTGTGAAGCAGTTGGTCCGTTATATGAATCAGGTACAGGCTGGCAACCTGCAGGTGCCGATCCAGTATGCCGGCAATGATGAGATTGGACTCGTTCTCGTACGCTTCCGCAGCATGATGGATACGATTAACAATTTGATATTGCGTGAATACAAGCTGGAGCTGGCAAATAAAACGAATCAACTGCGGGCGCTTCAGGCGCAAATCAATCCGCATTTCTTAAATAACACGATTCAGATTATCGGAACGCTGGCGCTTGAGCTTGGCGTGCCACGCATATATGCGCTGCTGTCCGCGCTTGCCCGGATGATGCGCTACAGCATGGATAACGAGGCAAAAACAATTACGCTGAGGGATGAGCTCGCTCATTTGAAGGCATACGTTGAGCTGCAGAAGGAGCGGTATGAGAACCGGTTCTCCTTTCAAACGGATGTGGAGGACTCCCTGCTGGATGCAGAAATGCCTAAAATGCTGCTGCAGCCCGTCATCGAGAATTATTTCAAGCACGGCATGGACAAAGCTGCGGAGGACGGAGAGCTCCTGCTTCACGTTCATCCGCGCGAGGGTCAGATATTGGAGATCGTGATCGAAAATAATGGCGCCTCTATTCCATCGCAACGGCTGGCGGAGCTGCAGCGTGAGCTGGCTTCAGCTCCGTTCAAGGATGATATCCTTGGCAATATGCCGCATGCCGCCATGGAACCGAGCTCTTTAACTGAATCATCCGGCCGGCCGCCTGAAAGCGCCGACTATTCCGTCAAGCTGGCACAGGCAGGCGCGGAGCCTAAGATAGGGCTTAACAACGTGCTTGCCCGTATGCGGATGGTCTATGGCGAAGCCGCGCAGCTGCATGTTGAGAATAAGACGGGGAAGGGCGTAAGGATTACGCTAATTCTTAAGAGGCTGCATGAGAAGGGAGGAATTATAGATGAAAGCATTGATCGTTGACGATGAAGCGCGGGTTCGTAAAGCGGTTAGGCTGCTCGTCGATTGGGAATTGCACGGTATCGACGAGATTGAGGAGGCTGGCGGCGGTTTCGAAGCTATTGAGCTGATGCGCAAGGGAAGACCTGCAATAGTAATAATGGACATGATGATGCCGGAAGGCAGCGGCGTTGATCTCATGGCGGCGGTTAACGAATTTGCCGGCACGGTCAAGTTCATCGTGGTAAGCGGACGCGGCGATTTTGATTTTGTCAGGGAAGCTGTGCGCCACGGGGGAATCGATTATTTGTTGAAGCCAATCGAGCCGGAGGCCATTAATGCGGCTGTTGCAAAGGCTGCACAGCAGTGGCTGCTTGAGGAGCAGGAGCGCAATGACCGGCAGAAGCAGAGCATGCGTCTTAATGAGTTTAAGCCGGTGTACGGAGAGAAGCTGCTGACGGGGCTTATCAATGAGCCGAGCACGGCAGCAACCGTTTTGCGGAGGCTGCATGAGGAAGGGCTAGTTCCTGAAGGGACGCTAACGGCACGGATGGCTTTGCTTCAGGTTGATGCAAGCGACAAGCAGCTGCATGAGCGGTTTGCTTGGGATAGTGACCTGCTGCATTATGCGATTATTAACATTTGCAATGAGTTTCTAGTGGCCAGGCAGAATGGCGTAGCGTTCCGTCATTGGGGAGCTGCGACTGAAATCGTTATCGTGGTATGGGGAAATGGCGAGAAGCTGCCCGGCATCCTTCAGGAGATTAATGAAGGCTTGTTCATGACGCTGCAGCGACGCATGCATATGGGACTGAGCAGCCCAGGGCATTTCCCCGATGCGATGCCGATGCAATACGAGGAAGCGTTATCTGCTTTGCATAGGCGCAATGCTTTGGATGCCAATGATTATACGCACGGCAGCGCGGAGGCAGCGGCCGTGAAGCGCATGGCGTTCTCGGATTGCGAAGAGGAGTGGAAGGTTGCAGCTTTGAGCGGAATCGAGGGGCAGCTGACTGCGGCATCGGGGCGATGGCTGGAGTCTGCGCGGTTATCCGGTTATTTGTCTCCCCAAATGCTGGAGGAATATAAGGCAGACGTGCTGCAGTTCTGCGTACGGCTTCTTCGCGATGCACCGGGACGGCAAGCGGTGGAGGAGAACGGCCTCCTCAGTGCGGAGGAGCTGTTGGAACACTCCCCTTATGCGCATGCATGCGCGCTGTCGATTCAGGCTTGGCGAGATTGGTCTTATGAGCTTCTTCTGCGCTTGTCGCAAGCCATCGTGCAGCGGCAAGCACAGGAGAAAGCGAAGATGAGCGACATTGCTGCTTTTATCGAGCAGCATTACCAAACCGAGCTGTCCCTGCAGGACATTGCGAAGCGGTTTTTTGTCAGCCGTGAATATGTATCGCGCAGGTTCAAACAGGAGTACGGCATTAACATCACTGATTACATAACAGGTATTCGTATCGATAAAGCAAAGCTGTTGATGGTTAATCCTAACTTGCGCGTAGCCAAGATTGCCGAAATGGTCGGTTTCCATGACGAGAAATATTTCAGCAAAGTATTTAAGAAGCAAGAGGGTGTCTCGCCTAAGGTTTATCGGGCGGGCCTGACGATTTAAATGCGGATTAATCGTTGAATTTGGAAACCCAATTGGCGATCGTTTCATACCAGCTCTGAATTTTAATTAGCAGCTTATCCGCTTTTTTGCCCTCTTTCACGAGATGGATCAGCCAGTCCCAATCGGTTACGAACTGCAGTATCGTTATAACGAGCATAATAGTCACGAAGGCGAATACGATTACGAATGCGCTTTGCAGCCTGAAGTAGAGAAGGAGCCTTTGCGCCAGTCTTGCAGCTGTCAGCTCATCACCGGGATTGGCTTGAAGCTTCTTGGCTTGACTTGCCATAACGAGCAGGACAACCGTGATCGCAAGCTCCAGAATGCCGGCGAGCGTACCCCATCCAAAATTGATTACTCCGATAAACGTTTGGAACAGCCCGAATAGCAGCGTGAAAAATGCGGTTGCCCGCATCCAGAAGGCAAGCTTACGCCACACCGTCTGCAGCTCCTGGGGTAGCTTGTTTGCGGTTTCTGGCGAGATGGGATACACCGCTGCTGCGGAGAGGTCACTGGGAACCTCTGTGTGTGTATGCGGATTCAAAGATATGCACTCCTTCATGGTTGATTTTCCATTATTTGAATGATACGTGTCGAAACGACGGACGGTTTCCGGCAAGCGGAAAACGACAAATGGATAATCGCTTCTCTATTTGCAGTGCTCCTGTTTTTGCAGTACGATAAAAGGAATAATAGGACAAGTTTCCAAGTTCAACAGGGGGAGGACGCAGTGTTGTTGTCTACGCACTTGATCCAAATCGGCTCGATCATTGTATCGGCGCTCGCTGGCCTCACATTAATCATACTTCGTATCCGTGCAGGAAAACAGCCTGTTTCGCTGCGAAAAATCGCAATACCGCCGCTTGGCATGGCAACGGGATTTATGATGTTCGCTTTCTCAGCGACTCATATTCCTTGGATATGGGGAATTGCTGCTTTTCTGACAGGCCTGCTCATATTTGCATTCCCATTAATCGTAACCACACGTCTGGAACGCGTGGAATCTGACATATATGTCAGGCGTTCAAAGGCATTTATATTTATTATGATGACATTATTCGTCATAAGGCTGTCTTTGCATGGGGTTGTGGAGGAGTATATGTCGATACCTCAAACGGGGGCAATCTTCTACTTGCTTGCGTTTGGCATGATTGTGCCTTGGCGTCTGGCCATGCTTAGCGATTATTTAAGGCTGCAGAAATTAGAATCGTAACCGCAAGAGGGGGATAACCGTATGGATCCGAAGCTGACCGAGCGAGTAAAGCTAACCCAGAACAAATTGAGAAGGCGGACATTATCCGCGATCTTCCAAGAATTTGACCAGAAGCTGATGAAGCTGACACGCGATAAGCGTGAGGAAAAGTATGCGAAAATGTCGGAAACGGCTTTTTCCTTTTTTAGGGGCAGCGCCTATTTGTTTTATTTCGACGTGTCGCGGGAATGGTTTCCTTATCACACGCCGGTAAATCGGCCTACTTGGATTCAAGGGGACCTGCATTTCGAGAATTTCGGGGCATTCCGCAATGAGCGCGGCGCGCTTGTCTATGATGTGAACGATTTCGACGAGGGTTACCTCGGTTCGTATCTCTATGACCTAATGCGGATGTCGGTTAGCATTGCGCTTGTCGGCAGGCTGAAAGGGCAGACTTATAGCAATCAGATAAGCGGGATTGAGGCATATCTACAGGCGTATTCCAAACAGATGCGGCGCTTCACGAAAGGAAAGGACGACCCCGGCATCTATGCCGTTGATTTGGAGCGGGCGGAGGGTCCCGTTAAGAAGCTGCTCAAAAAGCTGCAAAAGCGCAAGGATCAGCATTTCCTTGAAAAAGTGACCGCGTTGGTGCAGGAGCATCGCCAGTTTGCCGCAACGGATGAAATCGTGTCTCCTACTGAGGGGGAGCGGGCGGCTTTGCTTGGAGCATGGCCTGATTATTTGGCAACTGTCGCCGCGGATGACGCAGATGAATTGCGCCACTTCAAAGTGAAGGATATTGCTGTCAAACATGGTTCGGGAACAGCTTCGATTGGGCTTGACCGCTATTATGTATTAATCGAGGCCGGCGAGGGCTCGGACGGCGAAGATGATATCGTGCTTGAGGTGAAAGAGGTCCGTGTACCGGTACCTGCATACTTCATGCCTTATAGCGAATCGTTCTGGTCGATGTTCGAGCACCAAGGCAAACGGGTAACCATGACGCAGAAAGCGATGCATCACGAGGCGGATCCTTATCTTGGCTGGCTGTCGATCGGAGAACGGCATTTCTATGTCCGTGAGCGTTCGCCGTACAAAAAAAGATTAAAGCTGGAATCGCTAGAGACGGCGGGAGACATGCTGTCCGTGACGGATACGATGGGGAAATTAACGGCGAAAATGCATGCGAGAGCAGATACCGATGTGACACAAGGCATTTTGGCGTATCACAGCGAGGTCGAGATCGTTAAAGCGATGGGCAATGACGAGGATGCGTTCTGTACATCGATTGCCAATTGGGCTGTATCCTATGCCGATCAAGTGGAGCAGGATTATGCGTTGTTTACAGAGTGGCTAAGCGGAAGAAAGAAACCGTCGCAATCATAGATTAGTTGTTGAAAAGGGGACCGCAGATTAGCGAATAGAAACTCGCTAATCTGCGGTCCTTTCTGCATGGCATTCATTTGACTTGTCTATGCAGACATGGTATCCTAAATTTATATTTAGTTGTATACAATTTAATTTATTTAAACTCAATTAGCTGAAGGAGGAAACAAACAATGAGCATTTATTCGTATGACGTAGAAACAATAAAAGGTGAACAACAAAGCATGGAGCACTATAAAGGCAAGGTGCTGATTGTTGTCAATACGGCAAGCAAATGCGGCTTCACTCCTCAATATGCGGATCTGCAAAAGTTATATGTAGAATATAAGGATCAAGGTCTTGAAATACTTGGATTTCCAAGCAACCAGTTTGCCGAGCAGGAGCCAGGTACGAACTCCGATGTGCAAAGCTTCTGCCAGCTCAATTACGGTGTCACGTTCCCGCTCTTCGATAAGACGGATGTACGGGACGAAACGGCTCATCCATTATTCAGCTATTTAACCGAGGAAGCTCCTTTCGCAGGATTCAATACGAGCGAGCCGAGCGGCAAAATGCTGAATGCCTTTCTAGAGGAGAAGCTGCCTCATTATCTAGAGGGAAATTCTGTAAAATGGAATTTCACTAAATTTCTAATAGACAGGGAAGGCAATGTCATTAAACGGTTCGAATCGACCGATGAACCACTCGCGATGAAGGCCGAAATCGAAGCTCTGCTTTAATGCTCCCTCAGTTAAAAATGAAATACATGCGGCTTCCGGGCGAAAAAAAGCCCATAAAATGGCTTTTTAGGTCGTTTTGAGCAGAGAAATGGCGTTTCGGGCCAAATCCTCTGAACAACCGGCTCGTCATTTCGACAAAAGTTCGTTCCAAAGATGCCAGCTATGCTGAACATGCGAGCGGGTTCGGTTCTATGAACACGCGAAAAAGGCGATTGTCTTGGGACAATCGCCTTTTTGCTTGCCATTCCTTTAGTCATGCCTCTGAAGCTTCGTACCAATTGGAACGAGGTTCCCGCTGTACACCTCGCACGATTACCATAAACGAATCATGCGCTCTCTATGTACCTCGCAAGAATAGCGTTTATAAACCGTATTTCCTCTATATCCACCATAAGATAGTCGTTCACGAACACGCACATTGTTGGTGTCGCCGTAAGACAATCGTTCGCGACGCCGTACATTCTCATTGTCCACCATAGGGCTATCATTAACTAACCGTGCTTCCTCTGTATCCATCGTAAGGCTAATGTTAACGATCCATACTTCCTCTTATTCATCGTAAGATTAACCTAATGTACTGTACTCCCTTTGTTCCCTCGTATGGCTATCATGATCGAATCGCACTTCCTCTGTATCCATCATAAGGCTAATGCAAATGAGCCATGCTTCCCCCTATATCGATCGTAAGACTATCTTGCTGAACCGAGCTTTCTATGTCTCTCTTGTGGCTATTGTTTACTAGCTGTGCTCCCTCATTTTCAATTCATATCAATGTGATAAGACGGAAGGCGGAGAGGTTGTATTTTGACAGAAATATTAAAATCATAGTTCCGGATTTCTATGCGAAACGGATGGAGCGAAATTAAGGAGGCATATCGTAAATAAATATTGTAAATATGCAATTTATATTATATTTATATTTGTTTAATCTACTTGCAGTAAGGGTCTTTATTTATATTTACATAATTTCTTTAGTTGTAAATATATAAAAAAATGAGGAGAGAATTGATTTGCATATGTCTGGACTTTAAACGGTTTTTGAAATTTTATCATGTGTGAATAAAGTTATTTTTTCAGGTCTATTTAAATGGTTTTATGCTTCCCACCAGGTTAAATTCGCTCTCGTTCCAAGCACGCCAAGCAGGGTTAAGGAGCCTCTTACATTGACGACAAGCCATTGTCCCGGAGGAAGGATGATCCCGCCTGTATAAGTAAATCGGAAGGGCGAAGGGAAAGCCGGATAAATCATAAAAGTGTTCCCGCCAGTTGGCGCGCTTGTAGACGAGGTTGCTGCCGCGATGCTCGTTACGGGGCTGGTTAAATAAAGATTTGAGGCCGCAATCGAAGAAGGGCTTGTTAGAGTTCCTCCGCTTAACATAGTGACCTGTCCGCTAAAGCCCGATAACAGGCTGAGCGATACATCGATTGTGCCTCCGATGCTCGCGATGTGAATATTTGTTCCGCTGCCCGCGGGATTATTGAGCCTTATTGTCGTATTCACGGTACCGCCTAATATTCCCAAGCTTGCGCTGGTAGAGGCATCCGTTGAGAAATACCGTGCAGCGCGTGCGGCGCCCGTTGCGGGAGGCGCGGCAGCTCCAGGCTCCTGATAGCTATTCACGACTTGACCGTACAGCTCATTGCCGGAATTGTCCAAGGGATTATAGCTCGGCATATTAGACCTCCCACCAAGCGATGTTTGTCGCAGCGGTTATTGCGCCGGGTCCGAGCGATAACGTAATGGAACGGTTGGGCGGGACTATAATGCCGCCTGTGAAATCTAGATTGAACATGCCTGCAGCCATTGGTAGTGACATGAACTGGGTTGGGGTACCCGTAACGCTGCCCGAAGAGGTTCTAGCCGTAGCGATACTCGTTGTCGTGTTGCCGAATTGACAGTTGAAAGGAGTAGGGGTAGTTCCCCCTGTAACGGTCCCCCCGGCATACAAAATGAGAGTAGCCGCAGCGGTGGTCCCACCGGAAATTCTCGAAATGTAGAGCGAGCGGCCACTTAAGTTGGGATTTGTAATTTGAACCAACTGATTGGAGCCGCCAGCTATGGCGGCGTTTGCGGTAGTGACCATAAACAGCCGACCATTGCTTGACGCGTCTGCTTCTGGCGGGGCTATAGAGGCAGAGGAGCTGTAAGGGTTATTAATGAGCGTATAAAGCGGTTTATTTTCGGTGTTGAATACGGAATTGTTTGTCACCATGAATCACCTCGTTGTCTACTGACATGCTTGTATTTCTAGTAGTATATGGCGTTTCGTGGTTGATTGTATGGGGGAATACGGAGAAAACATGATTTGGGTGTATGAGTGGCGGAACAATCGCCGTTTCGAATTTCGTAGAGATGACATAGATTATCGAAGCATGGACACGAGGGGAAGAAATGCAGATGCCAAAATCGGCGAATCGGTGTGAAAGGACTGGTAGGAGAAGGGGCCGCAGCAAGGGGCGCAACAAGGGAACCTCAGCAAAGCCGGGAAAATCGAAGTGCAAAGCGACATGCAAATCTAAGTGTAAATCAAAATGCAAATCAAAATGCAAATCAAAATGCAGTCATCGAAAGCATAGGGAGAAATGCGTGCCCAGCAGTTTTTGTGAAACGGTGTATAAGGATTTGCAGACGAGTGATCAATTCAAGCCGCTCCCCATGCAAGATACCTCGAATAAGACGATGTATTCGTACGCCATTGTAAACCGTGGAGAAAATCCGGCTGTACTTAGGCTTGAAGTGGGCCCCAACGGCTTTGATTACGCGATTGATATGGAGGGGGTAGTTGAAAAGGGGGTCACGGAGATCGTCGTCCCTTCAAAATTTATGCGCTACTCCAGACTTACATTGAAATCGAAGCAGAAGGGGCAGCCGACAAAGCTGCAAGTTTATTTTCAAGCACAGCTGGCTAGGTGACCTGTTCTCCCTCGTGACCGTTCCTATTCCAACAAGAAAAAGGTGAAGAAAAATGCCAAACTTCTCATCGTTTAACCCCAATCCGGATAATCTGCGCACGCTCATATTCGGGAAGGACAGTACAGATACGGCGCAGGCCTTAGCGACGGACACCGCTGGCCATATCGTGAATATTATGTTAGACGGAACGATCAGCAATCTTATGGGTGTTACGATTACGGCGGGTACCCTCAGCACCATCAATAGCGTAATGGGAGCAACGATTACGGCAGGAACGATAACGAGCGTATTAGGCACGACAATTACAGCAGGGACAATCAACAGCGTGCTTGGAGCCACGATAACAGCGGGAACGTTGGACGCGGTTAATAGTGTGCTGGGAGCGACAATAACGGCAGGAACGATAACGAGCGTGTTAGGCACGACAATCACAGCAGGAACGATCAACAGCGTGCTTGGTGCCACGATAACAGCAGGAACGCTGGATGCGGTTAATAGCGTGCTTGGTGCCACGATAACAGCAGGAACGCTGGATGCGGTTAATAGCGTGCTGGGAGCGACAATAACGGCAGGAACGATCACAAGCGTACTAGGCACGACAATCACAGCAGGAACGATCACGAGTGTGTTAGGTGCCACGATAACAGCAGGAACGATTACGAGCGTGTTAGGCACGACAATCACAGCGGGGACGATCAACAGCGTACTTGGTGCAACGATAACGGCGGGAACGTTGGATACGGTCAATAGCGTGCTTGGAGCGACAATCACGGCAGGAACGATAACGAGCGTGCTAGGCACGACAATTACAGCAGGGACAATCAACAGCGTGCTTGGAGCCACGATCACAGCGGGAACGTTGGATGCGGTTAATAGCGTGCTTGGAGCGACAATAACGGCAGGAACGATAACGAGCGTGTTAGGCACGACTATCACGGCAGGGACAATAAACAGCGTACTTGGTGCAACGATAACAGCGGGAACGTTGGATGCGGTTAATAGCGTGCTTGGAGCGACAATAACGGCAGGAACGATTACGAGTGTATTGGGTACAACAATCACAGCAGGAACAATCACAAGCGTACTCGGAGCAACGATCACGGCAGGAACAATCACAAGCGTACTCGGAGCAACGATAACAGCAGGAACGATCAACAGCGTACTCGGAGCGACAATCACTGCAGGAACGCTAAGCAGTGTCACGTCGATATCGCAGAAGAGCTTCCAGGAGACGAGCAGCCTGAACATCGTTACGGCAGACGCCTTTACGGCATTGCCGACTGTAACGACGAGCGTTTTCGGGACGTATTCATTCTTCGTTTACAACAGAGGTCCTGGCGCGAACGCTGCCGATGCGCGAGTGGAAATCAGCGCGAATGGAACGAACTGGTATGCCGATGTGGATACGGTGACAGGCGTAGCTGTCGGTTCGGTGGATGTGCTTGTTCCGCAGCGGTTTTTGAAATATACAAGGCTTGCGTACCGTTCGAGCGCAACGGGATTGCCGACAACGATTGACGCTTATTTCAACGGACAAGGGACTTAACGCCTTAGATTTTGTCAAATGCTTAAACATGTGGGAGGGTATCGCATGCTGCTCGGGGTACATTTAATTGTACGTAACGAGGCTGATGTGCTGGAGCGCTGTTTAAAAAGCGTGAAGGCATTCGCGGATGAAATCATAGTGGCGGATACAGGATCATCGGATGAGTCGAAACAGATTGCGCTGCGCTTTGGTGCCCGGGTTCTGGAGATAGAATGGGAAGACGATTTCGCTGAAGCTCGAAATAAAGTTCTCTTGAATGCCCGAACCCTATGGGTGCTTGTTCTCGACGCCGATGAGTGGGTGGATTGCCCTGCACAAATTGGCATGCAGTTAAGGGAAGAGCTGAGGCACACGCCAGAAGCAGCTTTGCGGGTAAGGATGGAGCATATGCTGGAAACGGATGCCGCAGGAGCCAAGATCCGAAATGAGGCGCTGAGGATCTTCCGGGCTGACCGGGGCTTTGCATATACGGGAGAAATACATGAACAGCTCGTCCGGTTCGCCGGGAATAGAGCCAGGGCAAACCGGCAGACGGATGTGGATGGACCCCTTTCTCAAAGCGGCATCGTCATTCGGCATGACGGCTATATGCCAGCCGTATTGGTACGCAAGGAAAAGGTGATTAGAAATGAAAGGATCATTGCGCGGCAGCTGTCCAAGCGTCCCAATGATCCTTTTTGCCTGTACAATTACGGAGTAGCGTTATGTCAGCTTGGAAAGCTGGTTGAGGCCTGCCAAGCTTTTGGACGCTCGCTTGCCGCAGTGGAGCTGGAGGCTCCTTTCCGCCCTACGCTCGTGAGGGACTATGCAAAGGTGCTCTTGGCTCTTCGGCGAACCGAGCAAGCGGAAATCCTTCTCGAGGAGGAAACGCTGCGATACAGCGATTATGCGGATTTGTTCCTTCTGCGAGGCGACGCGCTTCGCGCAGGCTGCAGGCTGCAGGACGCCGCTCATGCCTATGAAGCGGCGATAGAGGCGGAGTCGATGGCGGGCAGCGGCTATCTAGCGGAAGCTGGAGCGGGAGGCGTGCTGGCGCATATCGCGCTGGCGGAAATTTGGCTTGAGCTCGAACTGCTGGATAAAGCACAGCTATTGTTCGAACGAGTGCTGCTGGAGAAGCCATCCATGGAGCGTGGATACAATGGCTTGGCGGCATGCCAGCATGCAGCGGGAAAATCCGATTCGGAAATTCACGAAACGCTATTATCGGCAGCGGGCGAGCTGCCAGAAGGACAGTTTCTCATTGCCCGATCAATGACGAGAGTCGGTGCTTTCGGCACGGCGCTGCCTTTATGGAGAAGGCTGGATTCGCCGATGAAAGCGGGGGAATGGCTGTCTGAGGATATATGTCTTTATGCAAGGGCATTAATCGGCGAAGGGCATCTGGCAGAAGCGGCAGAGAAAATGAATGATTTGCAAAAAAGGCATGCCATTGAAAATGAATCACGGTTAATTGAGACAGCGATTATGGATATTGTTTTGTGCAGCTGGAATGAAGGTCTAGCGCTCAAGCTAAAGGATGAGGGAATTCTTCTTCGCGAGTTGAAGGATGATGACCAGCTTGCCTTAATGAGCATAGAGGCTGCGGTGCTGAAGTTTTCAGTGCAGGAGGTGCCGCGAGCTTCATGGCGTGAGAGCAAGGCTGCCTGGAGCAGAAAACTAATGGAGCGGGCTGTGGCGCTAGGCATGCTTCATTTGGCGGCTCAAATGGTTCGAGCGGATGAGCGGTTGGATTTGTTTTTTGAGCAAACGCTTTATGATGAGGGCTACAAGGATGCGGCGGCAGAGAGGATGCTGCGCAGCTATGCAGCGACCGGTGAACTGGCGGGCGGGCAATGGCTTCGCCTCGGAGAGCTTCTCTATCTAAAAGGGCTATATAGTGAAGCGCTCGGGATGTTTGAGCAAGGCATAGCGGTGTCCGAGCTCGCGGAGCAGGAGACATTGGAAACCACAAGGCGGTTGAGGCTTGGAGCGGCTGCTGCAAGCTTGCGTCTTGCTCTGGAGGCACTGAATTTGGCCGGGCCACAAGGCAGCCGGTCGTGGGATGGAAGCTGGGCAGAGCCTGATGCTGTCAAGCTGCTTGCCGCTCTGCAGCGCATCGATGCCTTGGGCTGGCGCACGAAGTGGAATGGCATGCAAAGGAGGCGGGCGAATGGCCGAGCCGCGGAAGCTAATTTCCTTATGCATGATCGTTAAAGATGAAGAGCTCCATCTTCCTCGCTGTCTCGCAAGCGTGCAAGGCATCGTTGATGAAATTATTGTGGTTGATACAGGCTCAACGGACCAATCGGTCGCCATCGCGGAGCGTTACGGTGCGCGTGTTGTGATTGCGGAGTGGGAGCATGATTTTGCCAAAGCGCGAAATACGGGTCTAGCTTTGGCGCAGGGAGATTGGGTCTTATTTCTTGATGCTGACGAGGAGCTTGATGTCCACACCGGCAAACAGCTGTTGGCAGAGGCATGCCAGCCTGTCCAAGGGCTTTTTCTGCAAATATGGAATGTAACAGGAGCAAACGATGATGAACGAGGGGGAACGGTCCATCCTGTTCTTCGCATGTTCCGAAATGATGCCTCAGTCCGTTTCGAGGGGAGCATACATGAGCAGATCGCGGCATCGTTATTGCGGAGATGGCCGCAGGCCGTGTTTCAATTAACGGAAACGAAAATTATCCACTACGGCTACAGGCAGGATATCGTTACCCAGAAGAATAAGCTTCAGCGCAATATGGAGCTGCTTGAGCGCGCGGTGCAGAAAGAACCGGATAACCGTTTCCACCAATACAATATTGGCGTTGAATATTTGCGGGCGGGCCTGCCCGGCAAGGCGCTGGATGCCTTCCGCACTGCACGCCAGCAGCAAGGCTTTGAACAGCTTAGCTATGCGCATTTGGTCGTGAAATATGAGGTTCGGAGCCTGTTGTCTTTGAGCCAATGGGCGGAAGCGGCAGAGATTGCGAGGTTAGGCGCCGGACAATTCTCCGACTATCCGGATATCCATCACTATCATGCGTTGGCGCTCGCTCAATGCGGGCAGCTGCATGCAGCCGCTTCCTCTGCGGCAGCGGCGCTCGGAATTGGAGCTGCACCTCCTCAATACCATACGGAGGACGGCATTGGCACAAACCGCACGTCCTATATGCTAGGTCGACTTAAAGAGATGCAGCTGGATACGCCGGGAGTCGTTAAGGCTTACATTGCCGCGCTCCGTTTTCATCCCACCCTTACGCCTCCTTTATATAGGCTTTGCAGATATTTGCGAATAGCTGGCGAGGAAGCTCGCATCGCGTCGATTCTTGCGGCTCAGCTTGCCTGCCGCAGCGAAGAGGCGGTCATCAAGGTGGCTGCTATTATGTCCGCAAGCGGCTGTTTGCAAGCGGCCAAGGCTTGGGTCAGTTGGCATGCGGTTCAGTTTGGCAGTGAAGCCTCACTGGCTCTGGCACAATGGATCAAGCAGGCGGAGCATGGGGCAGTGAAAGCTGTTGATGATCAAGAGGCTGAACCTAGCAAGGGATACGCAAGCTTGCGTGAACGCGCAGACTACCATTTGGAGCAGCTGCAGCTCGTTCTAAGCCCTGACACAGGCATGAGGCAAAATGCTGTACCGTTTGTATCGTCCCTGGAGGAAACCTTCCCTGTTAAAGCACTCGCCGTGATCCGGTTGCTTCTCCCATGCGAGGAAGGCTGGGGGAGTCGCGGATGAAGGATGGAGAGAAATGGGAAGATGGCTTCAAGCATGGCGTTCTTGGAAGGAATCAGCTGCCTGTCTCGCTGTGCATGATCGTGCGGAACGAGGAGCGCTTTTTGCAGGCTTGTCTGGCTTCGGCCAAAAACTATGTATCGGAAATCATTGTGGTGGACACGGGATCATGCGACAACACGATAGAAATCGCTGAGCGCTTTGGAGCGGCGGTTGTCCGCATAGAGTGGAGCGATGACTTCGCGGCGGCACGCAACGAAGGGCTAAAGCTGGCTGCACAGCCATGGGTGTTGGTATTGGATGCCGACGAGCGTTTGGACGAATGCCCGCTTCAGGTATGGGAGAGCTTGCTTGCGGACCAAGCGATTGCGGGGTATTACGTGAGGCTGTGTAGTTGGATTGGGACAGCGGCCGCAAACGAGAAGCAGCTTGAGCCAGCCGAATCCTATATAAGCGATGCGGTATGCCGCTTGTTTCGCAATGATCCGCGCATTCGCTTTACGGGCGCGCTGCATGAAGAGGTAGCGACGAGCGTGTCGGAGCTTGGAGCGCAAAGGCTGGGTTACGCCCCGCTTACAGTATGGCATGAGGGCTATCGTCCTGAGGTGGTGGAGGCAAAAGGCAAGCGGGAGCGAAACGGCAGGATTCTCATGCAGGAAATTGAACGAAATCCGGAAGACGCCATGCTTCACTATGCGATGGGTACAGAATGCTTTACTTACGGCAATTGGAGCGGCGCGGCTGCTTGGCTGGCGCCGCTTGCCCAGTCGTTAAAGCCTGAACAGGGCTACGCATCCGATCTTTTATTGAAGCTGAGCCATGCGCTGCGCTTTTTGGGAAGGCCTGTCGAAGCGGAGGCGTGGGCAAGAAGCGGAATCGAGAACTTGGGATTCGCGGATTTCCCGGATTTGTACGAGGCGTTGGCATTGGCGCAGCTGGAGCAAGATAAAAACGCTGCCGCGCTTCGCGTACTGCAGCAAGCTTTGGAGCTTGGCTTGACGCCGGCCCAGTATTCGACGGCTCCTGGAGCGGGCAGTTACCGGACGCTATATACTTCAGGGCTTGCTAGCGAGCGGATATATGAATGGGAGGATGCATGGAACGATTATATGCGTTCGGTTACTCTGCAGCCTGCTTATATGCCCGCTTGGGAACGGTTGATACTGCTAAGCGCCATCGATGGGCGATATAAGCATCGATTCCTGATGGCGGTTGGCGCGATTCAAATGAAGGATGGATTAGGAAAACAATCGATTCGGCGAATATGCACGGCGCTCCTTGAACGGATGGCGGACGCGGGCGTTGTGCAGGCGGATGGCGAAGAAGCTGACGAGCGAGAAAGCTCGGCGGTCAGCGGGCTTGTGCTTGCAGCTTCTAATGAAGGAGCGGATAGCCATGCTTTATTCTGGCGGGGCTTGTTTTGCGTGCAGCAAGGCCGATTGGAGGATGGGCGCCTGCTGTGGGAGCGGCTGCCGGAGGATGACGAGCGGCGCGCCGTTTATTTGAAGGCGCTGGAGCTTCGCGGAGCGACGGCGCCCGAGGAATGGGCGCCTGCGACGGAGCAAGCCCTGCTGCGCGTCGGCGCTTGGCGAGCATGGAGCGCGTTCCGCGCTGCGAGCGACAGCGGTGCGGCTTTGCCGCCGCTGCTGTGGTGCGCGGTTATTCGCGCACCGCAGGCTTGCCGCGCAGCGCTGCGCAGCACGCTCGCGAGCGGCAGCTCTGCGCCCGCGAGGCTCGCCGCGGGCGTGCTTGCAGCCGCCGCAGCCGACTGGCGCGCGGCGGCGGGCAGCTTTGGCGCAGCCGCGACTGACGCGGCGGCTGCGCCATGGGTTGCGCGCGCAGCCGCGGCAGGGCTAGCGGCTGCATTCGCGGCGCGCGCCCGCGCCGCGCTGCCAGCGCAGGCATGCGGGGCGCTGCCGGCGCTGCAGATCGAAGCGGAGCTCAAGCTGAGAGCCGTATCCGCATTGTTTTCTTAGAATCGTCCGGCTGCCTATGATCGGTGCAGCGGGAGGCATCGGAGCAATTGCCCCGTGTATCCCACCCGCTGCGCCATTAGTCGAGCTGCTGTTTCTCCCGCTGCGCTTGAATAATTGCCGTCCACTGTGCATGCCATTTGCGCTGGTCAAAAGCAAGCGCGGTAAGCCGGGCGAGCTTCCCCATGGAGAGGCGCAGCGCTTCATCGTCCAGCAGTGTTTTTACGGCAGCCGCCAATGCTTCGGCCCGCGGCGGGACAAGCCGGCCGTTCAAGCCGTCGATGACGATATCGTTCAAGCCCCCGACGTTGCTGGACACGACGGGTATCCCGCAGCTCATCGCTTCCAAGCAGGCAAGGGAGGTCCCCTCCGAGAAAATAGTCGGAATGACCGCGATATCCGCATTCCGGTAAGCTGTGCGTACTTCGTCAAAGGAATAGATGCGCTGCTCAATTCGGCCGCGGTGCGGGTGGGAGTCCAGCCAAAGGCGAAAGGCAATCGCGACCGGTGTTTTCTCGACCAGCTCTCCGGCGAATTCGACGGTAACGCCGGGGTATTCCTGTAGGAGCGACGTGGCTACCAGCATCATTGGCACGATGCCCCGCTCAAAGCTAAGCCTGCGCGGAAACAAAACGCGAAGCTGCTTGGAGCTTGCTCCATTACTCTCCGTACCAACGTTGCTCGCCAAACCCCGATTGCTCTCCGCCCCTACCTTGCTCGCCAAACCCCGATTGCTCTCCGCCCCTACCTTGCTCGCCAAACCCCGATTGCTCTCCGCCCCTACCTTGCTCGCCAAACCCCGATTGCTCTCCGCCCCTACGTTGCTCACCAAACCCCGATTATTCTCCGCCCCTATACGACTTCCTGCACCTCCAAAACTCTCGCTACCCTCATCGCTTCCAGTCTCGCTAGCAAGACTGCCACCTCCCCCAGCAGGGCCTGCGTGCTCCATTGGCGTAAACCACTCCGTGTCTACGGCGTTCGGAAGCAAGCATATGCGAGTTGGATCGGGATAACAGCATACGGAACGGCAATACGTCAGAAACTGCGAATCTACCGAAACGACAAGGTCCAGCTGGAGCACGGCACCGTGAATGATAGCGGCTACCTCCTGCTTCGTGTCGCGCGGCATGTCATGCCGATCCCAGCTAATGCCATGGCATATGCCGATGCTGCCCGGACGGTATCGAATCGGGTGCCAAATGCAGCTGCCATATATGAGGATGCCTTCCGAGGCTTCCGCCATTTCCTCAAAAGCAGCGGCGATTTTATCCGTTTCATATGTCCAGCCGCGTACTTGAACGCCTTCGAAGACGGTTTTGAACGCACCGAAATAAGAGAGCTGATAGACGACAGGCTGCAGTCCCATCTTCATAATGACGCGGCATAGCGAATGGATGTACCGCTCGAGCCCCCCGCCGAACGGTCTCGTTATATTTTGCGTATAGCCGTCCAGATAGCTGTGGGTCAGGATGGTGACGGTGTCCAGCTTCGGATCATTCGTCATTCAATCACCTCTTCATGCCAGCGCACAAGGCGGGGCTTGGGATCGAGTATCGATTCATAATGCGCGAGGCTGCCCCACTTGCCGAAAGGATCTAGCTGCTTGTAACGCTCGTATTTGGCTCGTCGGTCGGCATCGCTGCCAGCCCAGCCGAGATGCTTGATTCGAAATTCCGTGCATACTCCAGGAAGAGCGGCGGCAGTGACCGGCAAACGTGGGACATGATGCTCCCACTGCGGGTAATAATAATGAAAGCCTGGCAAGTAGCGGATCAAGGTCATCGTATGCCGCTTGTGCAGCGTCCACCATTCATCCTCGCGGTAATGGGTAAGCGAGCCCCAGAAATCATACATGCGGTAACCTACCCAGTCGTACTGGTCTTGGTCAATGAGTTCTCGAATGGACAAGGCGGCGCGCTGCTCATAGATTTCGTCGGCATCCACGGAAAGAATCCAGTCGGGGGAGGTGGCGACTGCTTCATCCCAAAGCCGTTTTCTGAGCTGCCATTCCGTGCGGAACAGGGAACTCTCCAGGCGGACAAGCTTCACCACCTTGCTGAAGGAGCTGCACAGCTCGCAAGTGCCGTCGGTGCTGGCGTCATCGACAATGACAATTTCATCGACAAACCGAGACAGCTCGGCAAGAACCGCTTCCAAGTAGCGCCCTTGCTCATTCCTGACCTGCATGATCGCAGTCAGTTTATTGCCGCTTTTTTTGCGTCGCCAAATGCGTCCGTCGTCCATTGCGATGTCCTCCTCCAGCTTAACGATGGCTGCTTTCAAGACTGGATCCCCTGAACAGCTCCTGAACGGCTGCATCCAGTGCGGCAATCTCGGCGATATTGCCCAGAGCTTCGATCCGGTGTTCCGCAGCCTCTAAAAAGCGATGAATCGCCTCATGCCTTTGTCCCGCAAGCAGAGCCGATGTTCCGCGAAGCAGCAAATACTGCTGTTCGTCATCGCCTTGCCTCAGCTGCTCCCTCGCCGTTTTTCCGAGGGCCTCCTTGAGGCGTCCCGTTTGGATGCAGCATTCGATCGACAGCCGCTGCGCCATCGGATCGGCCTTGAGCAGCTCGAGCCTCTCCATGGACTGCTTGAAATCATCATTCAACCGGTAGAGGAGCGCGCCTGCGAGCCCGTCTTTCCCCTCCTTCAGCCATTCATCCAGAAAATCGACCGTGCGCTTCTCCTCTTCGGTAACAGCAGAGAAGCTGTAGGTTTGCACGGCCTGTCTGGTGAGTCCCTGCTTCACCTCAATGGCGGACAAAAACCGGTAGTAGGTGGACAGCGCATCCGCTTTTCCTTCCAATACGGCAAGCTCGAATGCCGCTAGAGCCGACTCTCTTGCCCGTTCCAAATCATAGACAAGGTACCGATAAACGGCATGGAAAAAATAAAAGGAGAGCTTGTCGCCGCGAGCGCTCTTCGCATCGCCGGTCAGCCGCTTGCTGTGCCATTCCGCAAGGCAGCGCTGCTGCAAACGAACGAGCGGCTTCGGGGAGAAGCCGCTAAGTATCCAGCCAAAGGCTTGCCTTGCCAGTAAATCGGTCACCTCGTCGCGCCCGTCGAGCAAGAATACATGCTCCATGCAAAACGCCTGCTCCAGATAATATGGCTCCGCATCCGTAATGATCAAGTCGGCATGGGCACAAAGCCATTTCCGGCATTTTGTCCAAAGTGGCGGCTCGCCCTGCTGCGGGGAGTCCGGCATGGCAATCAGCTGCTTGGGACCGGCAGCCATCGCCGTTTGTATCCAGCAGGGATGCAGAACAACGGCTGCCGCTTCCTCCCAGCCAAACGTGTCGACTTGGTCGAGCGATAGCGTTTGGATTGCTACGGCTGCCTGCGAGGAGACCGGCTCCGCGGATACGATATAAACGGAATGCTGTTTGCCAAGCTCCTCGAACAATCTTTGAAAGAGGGCGGGGAGATTGTTCCAGCCCCCGTCCGGGAATATCACAAAGGAAGAAACGGCCACTGTCTTTTCACCTTCCATCCGCTCGTGTCATGTTCGTGTATTCGCTTTGTATGAAGCCTATGCGAACGGTGCATGTACGCATGCGCATATATTTTGGCTCACAGCGGGGTGCTTCCGTTTCTATTAACGGGCGTGATCTTGGATAGTATTATAATTTTGCGGGAATTTGTGTATTATAAGAGGATAAATATTTTTCGTGGAAAGGTTGGTCGCAGATGGAGAATGCTGTAGAGAATAAGTCATCATCCTCGAATTTCATAAAAAACATTGTAGTCGAAGATTTGAAGAGCGGCCATGTGCAGGAAGTTGTGACGCGTTTCCCGCCTGAGCCTAACGGCTATTTGCATATTGGACATGCCAAGTCGATCTGCCTGAATTTTGAGCTCGCGGATGAATTCAAGGGCAGGACCAATTTGCGCTTTGACGATACGAATCCTCTTAAAGAGGATACCGAGTACGTAGAATCCATTCAAGAGGATGTCCGCTGGCTGGGCTTCGAATGGGATGACCTTCGATTTGCATCGGATTATTTCGAAGAGCTCTATGACCGTGCGGTGCTGTTGATTAAGAAAGGGAAAGCGTACGTCTGTGACTTGACGGCAGAGCAAACCCGCGAGTACCGCGGCACGCTTACTGAGCCGGGCAAAGAGAGCCCGTACCGCAGCCGTTCCGTAGAGGAGAATCTCGATTTGTTCGCGCGTATGCGCGCTGGCGAGTTCAAAGACGGCGAGCGAGTGCTGCGTGCCAAGATCGACATGGCTTCGCCGAACATTACGCTGCGCGATCCCGTGCTGTACCGGATTGCGCATACGCATCACCACCGGACAGGGGATGCATGGTGCATCTATCCGATGTATGACTACGCTCACCCGCTGAGCGATGCGATCGAAGGCATTACGCATTCCATCTGCACGCTGGAATTCGAGGACCATCGCCCATTGTATGATTGGACGGTCGCCGAGTGCGAGATGGCAGCGGTACCTCGCCAATATGAGTTCGCGCGTCTTAACGTTACCAATACGGTAATGAGCAAGCGGAAGCTGAAACAATTGGTAGACGAAGCGGTCGTAGACGGCTGGGACGATCCGCGCATGCCGACGATCAGCGGTTTGCGCCGCAAGGGCTACACGCCCGAAGCCATGCGCGCATTCTGCCGGGAGATCGGCGTATCCAAGAGCAATAGTCTCGTAGACGAGCGCAACCTGGAGCATTTCATTAGAGAAGACTTGAAACTGAAGGCGCTTCGCACGATGGCGGTTCTTCGTCCGTTGAAGGTCGTGATTACGAACTATCCGGAAGGACAATCCGAGCTGCTGGACGCGGAGAACAATGCAGAGAACGAGGAAATGGGCATTCGCCAAATCCCGTTCTCGCGCGAGCTGTACATTGAGCAAGACGATTTCATGGAGAATCCTCCAAACAAATATTTCCGTCTATTCCCTGGCAACGAGGTCCGTCTTAAGCATGCTTACTTCATCACCTGCCAAGAGGTCATCAAAGACGAGGCGGGCCAAGTTATTGAGCTGCGCTGCACCTACGATCCGAAGACGAAGAGCGGCTCGGGCTTTAATGAGCGCAAGGTGAAGGGCACGATTCACTGGGTAGAAGCGACACAAGCGGTAGCAGCGGATTTCCGCTTGTTCGAGCCGCTCATTACAAGCGAGGCAGAAGAGGAAGGCAAGCCTTTCCTTGAATGCATCAATCCGAACTCGCTTGAGGTGCTGCAAGGCTTCGTGGAGCCGAACATGAAAGAAGCCGCAGGCGGCGATAAGTTCCAATTTTTCCGTCATGGCTACTTCAATGTAGACCCTAAGGATACGACGGCAGAGAAGCTTGCTTTCAACCGAATCGTTTCGCTGAAAAGCTCGTTTGATCCGTCCAAAGCCTAAGGGCAACCAACCAAGGTGAAACGGCTATCGCCGTCCTTTGGCGGCGAGGCTCGTTTCATTCCGAGAAATATAGGAAGGTATAGCCTAAGGATATACCTTTTCTATATTGAACAAAGCCCGCCGAGCGCAGTCACTCGGCGGGCTTTGTTCATATATAAGAATTGATATGGTTTCTCATATCAATGTGCTTATAGATCTCCTCGAAACGACTGCTTTTGCCACAGAGGACGGCTACAGCCGTCTTCGTTTGTCTATTAAGGGGAATGAGGGGTCTCATGGGAGATCGGAACTTACAAGCTCTGCTGCTTGCGGGCGGGCAAAGCACGAGAATGGGAACGGACAAAGCACTGCTGGACATAGGAGGCAAGCCGCTCGTTTACCGGCTTGCGAAGCAGCTCGCCCTTCTAGCGGATCATGTGACTGTCTCGGTTGGACCACCGGAGCGGGAGGCGATTTACCGCGCTAATCTAGGTGAACTGGCTGATTCGGTAACCTATGTTCATGATATCTATCCGGCATGCGGCCCTTTATCCGGTCTTCATGCCGGTTTATCGGCTATTGGCAGCGGGTATGTATTTGTGATGGCCTGCGACATGCCGCAGGTGTCGGAGGAGTTGCTCGGGGTGTTAAAGGCAAATATGGCGCAGGAAGCTGATGTGATTCATGTCACGGGCCAGCCTTTCCATGCGCTTTATCATGCCGAAACGGCCGTAGCTATCGAGAAGGCGCTGGAAAAGAGAGATTTGCGGCTAATGGGCTTGCTGAACGGTCTTCGTACCATTGCGGTTGATCCGCAAGAGCCTGCCCAAATGGCAACGTTTATTAATTTGAACACGCCGGCTGAATACATTAAATATATAGCTGACAATTCATGATGTGATATAATTTGTCAAAGTTAACAGCATTCGAATGCAAGGGACATCGTGACTAACATAGAAAGGTAAGAGGTGGCGAGCATGACCAGACAGCTACAGTACGAAATTATGGATGCGCAGCTAAGCGATCTGGAGCGTATCGTTGATATTTATAATGCTACGATTGCAAGCAGGATGGTCACGGCAGATTTGGAGCCGGCCACGGTGGCGAGCAAGCGGTCTTGGTTTGATGACCACTCGGCTGATTTCCGCCCGCTGTGGGTTTTGCGAATAGAGGGCGAAATCGCTGCATGGTTCAGCTTTCAATCCTTCTATGGCCGGCCAGCTTATCTTGCCACAGCCGAGATTAGCATTTATATCGCAGAGCCGTTCCGGAAGCTGGGTCTAGGATCTATTCTTATCCAGAAGGCGATAGACGAATGTCCGCGCTTAGGGCTGCACACCTTGCTTGGCTTCGTCTTCGGACATAACGAACCGAGTTTGGCATTGCTCCGGAAGTTCGGTTTTGAAACATGGGGACATCTCCCCAAAGTCGCCGTGCTTGACGGCATAGAGAGAGATCTTGTGATCTCGGGGAGGCGCGTATGAAGCGAACCCTAGTCATAAGCGATATTCATGGCTGCTATTCGCCGTTCAACGACTTGCTTGAGCGTATGAATTATTGCCCGGGAGAGGATCAGCTCATGCTGCTTGGCGATTTTGTTGACCGCGGCCCCCGCAGCCGTGAAGTCGTTGAGCAGGTTGTAGGGCTCGTCAAGAATGACGGCGCGATCGCCGTACAGGGCAATCATGACGAGCGCTTTGTGGATGTGATGCTGGAGCGGAGCGAGCAGGCACTCATTAAATTTGCGGGGCATGGCGGCAGGCAGACTGCCGAGAGCTATGCCGGCGCGAAGCAGGGTGCAATCGGAGACATTATTGATCAGGCAAAGGCTGCCGTTCAAGAGCGCTATATGCATCATATGACCTTTCTGGATCAACTGCCTTATTATCATGAGGATGAGCACTTCATCTACGTACACGCCGGGCTTAACCCGAACTACTTGAATTGGAAAGAGCAGCCTTCCAGAGATTTCCTCTACATCAAGCAGCCTTTCCTAAGCAGGCCGACTAACGTGGCCAAGACCGTCGTCTTCGGCCATACCAAAGCGATTGATATCCATGGCAATCCGAATATATGGTTCGGGCCGGGGAAGATAGGCGTTGATGGAGGCTGTGCATCCGGCCATCAGCTTAACGGACTCGCGATAACGGGCGCCGATGAATTCCGAACCTATGCCGTTCCATGGAGACTGTAGGAATGCGCTTATACCCGAAAGCTTATTACAAAAGCTTATTGCTGAATCTATTTCTAACCGCGCTTGCGTTCGGCTACGTGCTTATCATGTGTTGGCTATTATTTTATCGCAATCGTTATTTTGGAGAAGGCTACAGCTATAATTTAGTTCCTTTCTATACGATTAAAAAATATATCATTTATCATGATCATTTTAATTTCGATACGTGGTTCAAAAATTTATTCGGAAATATTATTCTTTTTATCCCGATTGGCGTGTTTTTGCCCTTATTGAATAGAAGGTACAGCCGCGGATTCGCTCTCGCCGCAGCTTCGGTTGTTATCATTACCGCCGTGGAGCTATTGCAGATGCTAACGCGCGTAGGCAGCTTCGATATCGACGATATCATTCTCAACACGTTCGGCGCGCTGCTTGGCTTGTTGATCACGAGGCTGCTCGTACATAAACACTAAGTACTGATACGTAAAACGCAAGTTAACTCGGAAGCTAAAACGAAAGGAAGATCGACCATTGAGTAAATTCTGGAGTCCGCTAACGGCTTCGCTTGTGCCTTATGTGCCAGGTGAGCAGCCGAAGGACAAAACCTATATAAAGCTGAACACAAATGAGAATCCCTACCCGCCCTCTCCAAAGGTTATTGCGGCCATTAAGGATGCGGCCAATGCGGATCTTCGCTTATATCCGGATCCTACGTGCGAGAGCCTTGTAGATGCCGCTGCCGGCTATTACGGATTGCCTGCCGGGCAAGTGTTTGCCGGAAATGGCTCAGATGAAATTTTGGCGTTTGCATTTGCGGCATTTTTCGACCCAGCGAAGAAGCTTCTGTTCCCGGATATCACCTATAGCTTCTATAAAGTATATGCCAAGCTGTATGGACTCTCCGCGGAGCTTATCCCGCTGGACGAGCAGTTTCAGGTCCGTGTCGAAGACTTCCGGGCAGATAACGGCGGGATTGTCATCCCTAATCCCAATGCGCCAACCGCGGAGCTGCTACCGCTTGATGATATTCGCAAGCTGCTTGCAGACCATCCCGATCAGGTTGTTATTATCGATGAAGCCTACATCGATTTCGGAGGGCAGTCGGCTATCGAGCTGATTGGCGACTATCCGAATTTGCTTGTCGTGCAGACGCTTTCCAAATCACGTTCTTTGGCAGGACTGCGCGTTGGTTTTGCTTTTGGCAGCGAAGAGCTGATTGAGGGCTTGAACCGCATTAAAAATTCGTTCAATTCCTATACGATCGATCGGCTTGCGCTCGCGGGTGCGGTTGCTGCTCTCGAGGATGACGATTATTTCAGGGAAACGACAGCAAAGGTCATTGCCACCCGGGAACGCGTAACGAAGCAATTGCTTGCGATGGATTTCAAAGTGACCGACTCCAAAGCGAATTTCGTATTCATTTCGCACAGCAGGCTGGAAGCGCAAGCGGTTTTTCAGCAGCTGAGGGATAAAGGGGTATTGGTTCGCTACTTCAATCAGCCGCGGATTGACGGTTATTTGCGGGTAAGCATCGGAACAGACGAAGAAATGGATGCCTTCATCCAGGCGCTGCAAGAAATAGTGGGCAAGTAATGGAAGAGGCAGTGAAGGAGCAAGCGTTGTTCAAGCGCTCGATGCGGACCGTACTGCTGTTAAGCTTGATTTACGCGGTGGCGGGTAATGTGTTGTTATATGCGGCCTATTTCAATAGCGGCATCGTCCATAACAGCTATATCATATGCGCGCTCATGGTTGTTGCTTTTTCCATTCCCATTGTGAAGTGGTTTCGCAACCGCCATTGGTATTTTCCGATTTTTATATTCTTATTCTGGATTCCATTCAGCGTGCTGCTCGCATATGTGCTAAGCCAGATTCTTCCTTTATCGCGGACTGAGACCGACTTTGGACTGCTGCTCGTTTATTTCCTTATTCTGAACGTAATGGTCATGCTGCTTAGCATAGCGCTCGGCATGCTTATCAACGCGGGATGGCTGCTTCGGGAAAGGTATAACCGTGCCAAAAAACGAAACTGAATGCAAAGCCGTACAGGCTCTCCAAGCAAAATGGGGCCTGCGCGGCTTTTTTTGATTTATAAGCATTTAAATGTTTTCACATATAAACGCGCTTATATATCTACGTGAAGCGATTGCTTTTGCCATAACGGACGGCAACAGCCGTTTACTGTTGACGGATAGGAAAGGATAAGGGTTTGCTCATCCTTTCTCTATACGTTTCGCCGAAACGGTGGCGTCTATTGCAAGGACGCCATTATGCGTTTCTTCTTAAAATATAGGAAAGTATATGATTTCGCCAACTTTCTCTATATTTCTACGCGAAACGTAAGCATAGCCGCCATAGGACGGCGACAGCCGTTTACTCTTGTGCGGATTGAAGCCTTGACTTTTGGGGCCAACCGTTTTACAATCGCTAGACTAACTAACGTTCGTTAGGCAAAATAAAACGATACGTTGCGGAGGGATTGCCTATGAGTACGGAGCCTACGACCTCAGAGAAAATCAAGCAAGCTGCGCTAACGATGTTTACCGAGTCCGGCTACGAAGGTGCGGCGCTTTCAGAAATTGCCAAAGCGGTGGGCATCAAAACCCCGTCTATATATGCGCATTATAAATCGAAGGAACAATTGTTTGTTCAGTTGATTCAAGAGGTGATCGCTGAAGAACGGAAGCAGTATATGGAGCTCCTCGCCGAAATGGAGCAGGAGCCGGTTAAACAGCAGGTGTATCGGTTATTCGCTTTTTTTACCGATCTGAAGCATATGTCGACGGGCCAGGCATTCTTGAAGCGTACGATTCTCGTCCCGCCGCGGCATTTGCGGGATCAGCTGAGACAGGATTTCTTGCGTTACGAGAACGAGCTGACCGTGGGCATCGTTAAGGTGCTGCATCAAGGCGCTCAAGAGGGTTTGTTTAAAGGCGCGGAAGAAGAACGGCTTATCGCTGCGTTTTATGTGTGTGTCGACGGTTTGCTTGTCGAGAACCAATTGTATGAAGAAGAGCTTTTCGAAAAAAGAAAAAAATTAGTGTGGCAATCATTGTGGCAGCTATGGACGATGACAGCGAGAGAGGATTGAGTAACCATGCAGTGGGTATTTCTATTGTTGGCTGGTGTTCTTGAGGTAGGCTGGACATTCGGTCTAAAATATTCGGAGGGCTTCACGCAGCTCGTTCCGAGCATCATTACGATTATCGTGCTGGCTGCCAGCTTCATGCTGTTTGCCCGCGCGATGAGAACGATTGAAATTGGCGTAGCGTACGCAATGTTTACGGGAATCGGTACGGTTGGTACGGTCATAGCAGGCATATTCATTCTGGATGAACCGGCTGATTTCTGGCGTTTGTTTTTTATTGCCGTGCTCGTGGGCGGTATTGTCGGCTTAAAGCTCGTATCGAAGGAGAAGCCGGCACAAGCTGCACAGGCAGGCGAAATCAGCGTAGAGCACGAAAAGGTGGGTTCATAACATGGCATGGATCTTTTTGATCATATCGGGGTTAGGCGAGGTAGGCGGCGTTACGTTCATGAAGCTGTCGGACGGCTTTAAGCGCTGGAAGGGCACGGTTGGCGCGATAGGGGCAGGCTTCGTTAGCTTTTTCTTCTTATCCAAAGCGCTTCAGACGATTCCCATCAGCACCGCATACGGCATATGGACGGGAATCGGCTCAATCGGCAGCGTCATATTGGGCATGTTTGTTTTCGGTGAATCGAGAGATTGGCGTAAAGTGCTGTTTTTATCGATGATTATTTCAGGCGTCATTGGTTTGAAGGTAGTTGGCGGCGGCCATTAAGCCCCGCGAAAGGGCGAAGACCGTGGCAGAGGGCTAATAAGCTTTCTGCCGCGGTCTTTATTTTTATGCCTGCTGGTCTTACAATGAAGGAAACGGTGTTCGCAGGCAAAGAAAGAAGGAGTTTTCATGTTGGACGAGAAGCAGCTGGGACCATTTATCCGGCTAGTGGAGCAAAGCTTATTGTCGAATCTGGTGCTTGGCAGCGTTGACCCTGCCGATCCCATTCGCGTGGAGGAAACGCCGCAGGGCTGGCAGCTCTTGGGGGCAGGCAATTACGCTGGCGTATTCACGCACCGCGACTACTCCGATATAGCGGTGAAGGTATATGCGCCCGGGCGCGAAGGCTGGGAGAGCGAATGCGAGGTTTATTCCAGGATCGGCAGTCATCCGGCCTATTCCCAGTGTTACCACGCTGGCGAGCATAAAGGGCATTATTACTTGATTCTAAAACGATTGAAGGGCAAGACGCTCTATCAGTGCATTATTGACGGGGTAATTATTCCCCAGAAGGTGATCGCGGATATTGACGAGGCGCTTGATTACGCAAGATCGCGCGGCCTGCACCCGCATGATGTGCATGGCAAAAACGTCATGATGCAGGACGGCCATGGCATCGTGCTCGATATTTCAGACTTTTTGAAGGAAGAGCCGTGCACGATGTGGGATGATTTGAAAAAAGCGTATAACAAAATTTATATGCCTTTCCTATCCAAAAAGCTGATTCCTGTCCCGGAATGGGTACTCAATGGCGTTCGTAAAGGCTATCGCTTCGTGAGAAGCTCCTCGGTTATCGGACGCTCGTCCTAATTGACAGGCCAAGCAGCGGCATTCGCTTAGAATGCCGCTGCTTGCGTTAGCTTTGCTGCGCGCCCGCATTAATGCTCCTCGTCAAACGCATCGAGCAGAACCTTTGCAAGATCGGCGTCCTTTTTAAGCACATGAATCCGTCTCAAGGAATTGCCTTCAATGGTAATTTTGGATTTCAATCCATTTGCCTTGAAGTGGGCCTCCAGCCGGTCAATAAGCTCCGCTCTGGCACCGCCTTCCGTACGAACGGGTATCCATCGATTCCAAAATAATGCCATTATGTGTCACCTCCTTAAAGTTTTACAATGTAAAACTAGTTTAGGAAGCATGTGCCTACCCGGCTTGCTGCGACCAAACCGAAAGAGGTAGCACTATTCATATTTATTCGGAGAGAGCGCTCAAACATGACTGCGCTCCAAAAAAATGTTGCGTTTCCGATCCAGAAATTGAGCGGGATAGCGGAATGATTCCCTCCGCATGCTAAGAAAGCGAATTGGCGTCCTGTCTATTGACAACTTTAACTGTAACTGATAAAATTACAGTACAAAGCAGGGAGGCCCTTAAACAGTGAACAGCGAATTTACGATTGCCGTACACAGTCTCGTTTACTTGGCTTATTTACCGGATAGGATGGCTAGCAGCGATATGATTGCCGACAATGTTGGCACGCACTCTGCTCGCGTCAGGAAGGTAATGGGTGGTTTGCGACGCAGCGGATATGTGGATACACGCGAAGGATCGGGAGGCGGCTATAGGCTGACGATTGATCCGAATGTGGTAACATTGGCTGATATTTATCGAGTAATGGCACAAGGCTCGCTTATTCCGAGCTGGTGCTCGGGCAATCCAGAGATGGATTGCGTCGTGGGATCGAATATGAATCAGGTAATGTTCGGTATATTTTGCACGGCGGAGAAGCAGCTGGAGAGCCATTTCAGCGCGATAACGATTCAGGACGTGTTGAAACAAATTCACGCTTGCGAATAGCGAATCGCGTTTCAACAAGCGGTGAGACGGGTATTCCCTTTATCATACACATTGTTTAGAGAGGATGATTGAAATGGCAGTAGCATTGACGAAAGAAAACTTTAACGAGAGCATTCAAAACGGCGTTTCCCTTGTGGATTTCTGGGCACCTTGGTGCGGACCTTGCAAAACGCAGCTTCCAATCGTAGAGGAGCTCTCCACTGAGCTTGAAGGTCAAGCCGTAATCGCAAAAATCAACGTGGATGAGCAGCCTGAGCTCGCTTCCCAATTCGGCGTAATGAGCATACCGACTTTGATTCTTTTCAAAGATGGCCAACCCGTTGACAAAATGGTCGGCGTTCAAAGCAAAGATGCTTTGAAAGCGAAAATTTCCGGTCAGCTATAAGCAACTTTTTCCAATTGAATATCGTCTAAATATCGTCTGGTATCAGCCAATGGCTGCTCATCAGGCGATATTTTTTTCATGGATAGCATTTGTCTACCAAACATAAATTACTATTTTTGTTAACTAAAGGCCGATAAAAAGGCTTGAAATGCACATATTTTACACAAATTCACAATCGTATCGGTTGCTTTCTAATAGAGTTGTTAGTAGAATTGAACTAATTGTGCGCATTAGCGTACTCAAACTTTGATTTATGGAGTGGTGATGAAGTGAACGCAGTCATGACGAAAAAGGACAGCAAGATTACCGGAGAGTCTCTGCGGCAAGGGTTGACGTCTTCAAAAATATTGATCATTATTCCGGCTTATAATGAGGAACACAGCATAAGCCATGTGATTCAAGATGTGAAGATGCATTGCCCGTCTGCGCACATATTAGTCATCAATGACGGCTCGAAGGACCGTACCCGTGAAGTAGCGGAGGCAAACGGCGCGGCTGTCATCACACTTCCAACGAATTTGGGTATAGGCGGCGCCATGCAGACCGGATATCGTTATGCACATCGTTACGGCTTCGATGTTGCGGTTCAAGTAGACGGAGACGGACAGCATAAAGCGGAGCAGCTGCATCTTATTTTGGACCCGGTGCTTAATGGGAAAGCTGATTTGGCGATCGGCTCCAGGTTTATCGAGCAAACGGGCTTCCTTTCCTCGGCATCGCGGAGAGCAGGCATCAAGATCTTGTCCACCATCGTCAGCGCGATGACGCATAAACGCGTGCTGGATGTGACATCGGGCTTCAGGGCAGCCAACAAACGGGCAATCGCGGTATTCCAAAGCGATTACGCAACGGACTATCCGGAAGTGGACTCCATTGTGCTGATTCACCGCAGCGGTCTGCGCACCAGCGAGGTTGCTGTCGTGATGGACGCGCGCACGGGAGGCACTTCATCAATAAATGCCGTTCGTTCGGTGTATTATATGGTAAAGGTTACGCTGTCGCTGTTCATTCGCAGCTTGAAGGCAACAAAGCCGGTAGAAGTTCAATCATAAAGATCCTAGAAGCTGCGAAGCTTCAATACAAGGTCGTGATAGCTTGAAGGAGGATACACCATGCAAGCCTTGTGGATTATCACAAGCGTTGTTTTTTTGTTTGTACTTATCATGTTGATTAACCGTCGGCTTCTGCGCGAGCAGTATTCGATGCTGTGGCTGTTGTTCGGCGTAGTTATGCTTATT
This sequence comes from Paenibacillus sp. J22R232, assembly GCF_056269165.1. Taxonomy (NCBI): domain Bacteria; kingdom Bacillati; phylum Bacillota; class Bacilli; order Caryophanales; family Paenibacillaceae; genus Paenibacillus; species Paenibacillus sp. J22R232. The sequence goes on from NZ_JBWDNK010000004.1 coordinate 375,828, forward strand.
TTATCAGTCCGCGTACAGATCATTGACGCATTGGCGGATGCGGTAGGAATCGATTACGCGCCGGCGCTGCTCTTTTTAGTTGGCATTTTGTTTTGCATCGCGCTCATTCTGCATCTTACGGTCATCGTATCGAAGCTGTCCGAGAAGGTCATTCGCCTTACGCAGGAGCTTGGCATTCTGCACCATGAATTGCATGAACGCAAAAGGTCGGATTCCTAATGGCATATATCGTATTGTTTTTAAACATTTTGCTGCTTGTTTCGGGACAGCTCCTATGGAAAACAGGAATGAACAAGCTGGACACGGCCAAAGGGGATTCGTGGGTATCGCTACTGTGGTCGCCGCATATATGGTCAGGGCTCGTATTATACGGTATCGCTACCGTAATGTGGCTTTACGTGCTGAAGAAGCTGCCGCTTAGTTTGGCTTATCCGCTGCAAAGCTTGGCTTATGTTATTGCTTTGATTGCAGCTGTATTTATATTTCATGAAACAGTGCCGCTGCAGCGTTGGATCGGCGTTGCCATCATTTTGGCAGGGGTAATCGTACTTGCTTGGAAATAAGCTGTTCGGGGCATAGAGGAGGATTTACGGATTTGGTGGAATGGGTTAGGAAAAACAAAGCGTGGACGATTGCGATCGTTCTTATTTTTCTGCTTGCAGGCTGGTTGAGAGCGGATTTTCTTACTTCGGTAAAGCATACCGTATCTCATGATACCAAGTATTATGACGAGATGGTGCATCGGCTGATCGACAAGGGGATATATGGCTACAAGGAAGAGGTTTCGAATGCAAGGGTAACGCCTGGTTATCCGTTGTTCATGGCGGGTACTTATCTGCTTGCCGACGCCTTGAATGCCGAGCCTTATCCGTTAATTAGATGGATTCAGCTTCTCGTGAGCGTAGCCACATTAGCGCTGATCTATCTCATTGCCATGCTGGCTACGCGCAATAAATGGGTAGCGATGCTGTCTATTATTATCGGAGCGGTGTATCATCCCTTCATTTGGGCGACAGGCGCCGTGCTGACCGAGACGCTTGCTTTATTTTTCTTAATGGCCTATCTAGCCATGCAGCTCTATGCTTTCCGTACGGAGCGAAAGCGTGACGCGGCGCTTGCGGGTGTCCTGCTCGGATTGACCGTGCTTGTGCGTGCCGAATTCCTTCCGCTATTCGTACCGCTTTATGGCGTATTCCTGCTTCAGCAATGGTTCAGACGCCGTTCTGGACTGATGGAAGCGACAAGATCGAAATGGGAAGTTGCCAAAAAAGTGGTTCTGCTCGGAGTCATTACGGGTCTTTGTGTGACGGCAACGATGCTTCCATGGTGGATACGCAACGCAGTAACCTTGCATGAATTCGTGCTTACGGCTTCGCAATCGAATCCGTTTAAAGCAGGTACATATCCGAATAAGGATTATTTGGACAAAATCATCGATCCAACGGGCCTGACTCAGGATGAGGTGGCTTGGGCGAGGATTAAAGCGGGATTCACGCAGCAAACCTGGAAGTACGTGAAATGGTACACGGTAGGCAAGCTTGAATATACGTACAACCGGATGTTTTTCGGTTCCGGCCATGAGCCGGGGTTCACGGTGTACCCGAAAGGCCATAACTTCCATCAGCTGATTGTATACAGCAGCCTTATTCCGCTTCTGTTCCTGCTATGGCGCTGGAGGCATCCCGCGGCCATGCTGGCGGTAGTCATTGTCATTATGTCTTTGATCAGGCTGCTGTTTGTGCCAGAATACCGATACAACTTCACGGTTATGCCGTTGTTTATCATTTTATCGAGCTGGCTTGCCGTCTACCTCCTGCAGCGGATCAAAAATGCGTTCAGGCGAGGGAAAGCAGCTTAGCTGTGCAAGTCACGTTATTGGAGAAGACTGCTGACGGACATGAGTTCGCCGGCAGTCTTTTTTTAACGTATAAGACTTTATATGATTCACGCGATAAAGTATTCTTCTAATTTTACGAGAAACGGATACCATCCTCTTGCAGAGGATGGCTAAGCCGTTTCTTCTTTACATTTTTTGCAACTTTCGGCATGTCTAATGCGTCTAATTTATGAATAAATTGGAAGACCATTGGAGGGTGAAGCAGTGAGGAACGATAAACGGAAGAAGCTCGCGGTGTTGCTGTCCGCAGCTATGCTCATGAGCGTATTGCCTGCTTCGGCGTTCGCCGATAGCAATCGTGCATCTGCGGATTGGAGCAAGCTGGCAGAAACAGCCCCTGCGTCGGGAGGAGTTACGATGGTTGAAGGCAGTACGGGTTCGGTTGATGTGGCTATAACCAAGAGCAAGGCCGAGGCGCTTGCGAGACAGTATGTAAGCATTCCGAAGGAATATGTGCTTCAAGGCGCTAACCTTTCCATGGAGCTGCTGGCTAGCGGCAAGCGCAATACCTGGGGATTGGATTTCGTGAAAAAAGCAAACGGCAAGCATTTGGGAAGCGTTTACGTAAGAATCCATGCGGATAGCGGCCAATTGCTTGAGTTCAGCTCATACAGCGACAATGCCTCTTCCAAGCCGTCCTATCCGCTTAAGGTTGAGCGGGATGATGCGCAGCAGATCGCACTCCGTTTTATTCAAACCATAGCAGCTGACTACAAAGACAGCATTCGATATAACCCGGAATACGGCCTGCAGCTGCTGCCTCCGCTGACAGGAGAGGTGCTGCATACGCTCCGATACGACCGGATGGTTAATGGGATTCCTTATGTAGACAACTACATCGAGCTTGAGGTGGACAGCGAGGGACATGTTAGGCGGTACTCGCTGCAATGGGATAATACCATTGTGTTCCCGAAGATCGATGCGATGCTGACGGCTGAACAAGCGGACGCAAAGCTTCGCGCCGCAGCTGCTCCGCAGCTTGCCTACATCGTCCCATACAATGCGCAGGGCAAAAAGACGCCGAAGCTGAGCTATGAGCTGCTGCCAATTGCCATCGATGCAGCCACTGGCGAGCTTAAAGGCAATGGTAATTTGAATACGTATAGAGCAGGCGTGGTTTCTGTTACCCCGCTTACGGAGAAACCTGCGGGCGAAGAGCCAAAGTCAGGAACCATAACCGAGAAGCAGGCGGCAGAAGCTGTGAAAGCGGCGTTCAAGCTGCCTGCCGAAGCAGAGCTGAACGGCTCTAACTATAATGAGCAAACGAATGAAGGCACGGGCAGAGCGGAAGCCTTCTGGAACTTAAATTGGACGTTCAAGAAGGACGGCAAAGAGACGGGCTCCGCCTCGGCATCTGTTGATGGACATACGGGGTCGATCCGGAGCTTCAATACCTATGCATACATTGACCAGGGGCAGGCTAATACTCCCCAGGTTCCGCTGGAGCAGGCTTCTGCGCTCGCGATTGAAACGGTTAAGAAGCAATTGCCGTGGCTAACCGACGAATTGTATTTTATCAAGCCGGATCCCAAGCAGTATGAAGACATGAAGCGTAATGGAAACGGACGTTTTTACTTTAACTTTGTGCACAAGATCCATGGTGCAGTCATCGAGTATGACAGCATCAACGTGACGATTGACTCCAGTACCGGCGAAGTGGTGAACTACGACGCTTATCTAACCGGCTACGAATATCCTGCGAAGGCACCTGCTGTCATTGAAAAGGATAAAGCTATTGCGGCATGGCTCGATTATTATCGGACGCAGCTGACGTATCGCCTCGTGCAGCAGTTTTCTTGGAACGGGCAGCCGCTTCCGATCGAGAAATATAAGCTGATGCTTGCTGCAGGAGAGATTAAGGGCGATGAAGTCAAGGCGGTTACCGAAGCCGAGCTCGTGTATCAGCTTGTCCCCCGTCTAATTGACGAAGCGCTGTTTCTTGATGCGGAGACCGGGGGCTGGCGCAACCGTGAAACCGGCGAGTCCACCCAGCTTGAGAAGCCGAAGGCGAAGGATATTGAGGGCCACTGGGCGCAGCGCCAGCTGGAGCTGATGGTTGCCTATAAAGCACTCGATGTCAAAAATGGCGAGGTTCGCCCGAATGAAGCGGTAACTCGCGGCGAATTGATCAAAATGCTGGTGCTTGCCAGAAGCAGCGGGATCTCCCCGGTAATGGCATCAGCAGATCGCTTGTCAGGCAAAGCTTCCTTTAATGACGTCGCGGCAGACTCCAGCTATTTCGTTTATGTTGAATCGGCACTCGAGCAAAATTTAATTGACGTTGGCGACGGTTCTTTTAATCCAAGCGGCAAGGTTTCACGCGATGAGATGGCTGAGCTGATCGTCCGCGCGCTTGGTTACAACGCGCTTGCGAATTACGATCATATTTTTAAAGCCTCGTTTAAGGATTCCGCTCAAATCGAGAATAAAGGGCAGGCGGCAATTGTTGTCGGCCTTCAAATCATGAGCCTGGCTGACGGCAAGTTTCTGCCGAAGAAGCAGGTTACGCGAGGGGAAGCCTCGGTCGCCTTCTTCCGGTATTTGCAGTCGCGCGCGGAATTGAAGGAAGCGCCGATCAGAATGTAAGCAAGCAGAAAACCGAAAGGCCCGAAGATGTAAGCGAGTAGGCAAGCGAAAGGCCCGAAGCCCGTCGATAGCAGAATCGCGGGTTTCGGGCTTATTTGTGGTTGGAAGAGTAATGGTTAATCGGTTTTCTTTTTATCCGCCGTAAAGTTGGACGTGGATTTGGTATCTTCTATCGTATCGTTGACGAAGGCCATATCTTGATTCTTGGCTTTCATATTCGTCGTGCCGGTATAATTCCCCTTGTGCTTCTTGTTTTCCATGTGATCACCTCCCAGATTCTCAGTCGCTTGGATAGGCTTGCGTGCACTGCCGCTTACGTAGTATTGCCGCCGCGGCGCTAATCATTCCAGCGGGTTACACTTTCAATGTAGGTGCTGCTGGGGTATAATAGCTGGAGTTGTTTACTTTCGGGAAAATAGGGGTGTCTTATCGCATGGCATTGAAAGCTGGAATCGTAGGTCTACCTACTATCCTGCAAGAGATGCAGAACATTTTCAAAATGTTTCCTTTTTTATTGATACTTTCTAGAGTTGTGGGATATACTTGACATATATAAGTTTGGGAAGAGGGGAAAAGAAACAATGTCCCGGAATAGATATAATAACCCACCATTATTGGAGGCAATTTGTGAGTTCCAATTTGATCCCGGTCTTGAATGGGATGATGCAATTCCTGGTTTAATTTATGAGGAACTGAAAGCTGAATATCCTAAGCGAAAACAAACCAAAGCATACGCTCTCGGTGTGGAAGTAGAAACTACAGGAGTTCAACAAAACGTTATTGTTACAGATAGAATCCAGTTTATCAATGATGATCAGAATTTGATTGTCCAAATTAGTCCTGACTTTTTATCGATAAATCACGTGAAGCCATACACTTCATGGGAAAACTATTTCCAAGTTATCGATTCTGTACTAACTGCATATAAAAGGATAGCAGAACCAAGCAAAGTGAAACAATCATCCTTGAGGTACATTAATCTCATTCCGATACCCGATGCTGAAGTAACAGAAGAAGTTGAACTTTCAGATTATCTTAATTTCTATCCATTTATAGGTGATCAAATGCCACAAACATACGATTCCTTTGCAATGGGAGTTCAAATTCCTTTTGAGGGAAAAGAAGATAAACTAAAGCTTCAATTGTCTAGTCATGAAGATAATGTAGTTTTTGATTTCCAGTACACTATCTTCAATCAAGAGTTTGATGATCTCTTTGTAGTACTTGCCCAAGCGCATGATAGTATTGAAGATGCATTCGAAGCAAGTGTCAAAGAAGCGCTCAGATCAACCTTTGAGGTGGTGGAGTCATAATGACTGTTCTCGATAATTTATACAATTCTCCGCTAAGTCTAACACCATTCCTTTCATGGGAACGCATTAAAGTCGTAACAAGTAATGCTTCTAGAAAAGTATTATCGGTTACATCATCTGCACTAAGTTTGAAAGAAATTGAAGCTGTTAGACCAAGTGTTTTTTTTGAACAAGACGCAATGATTGACATGTTACATTACATTTTCGATATTAATGAAAATGATTCAGTTATAAAGTTTGTGAAATCTAATACATATTTAATGCCTTTGCTATTTGAAGCTTCTATAAAAATCAGAAAAATCTTTGGTAATAATAAATTGCAGTTGAGAATAATTAGGGATGCAGATACCTTAAAGCCTAATAAATTATTCTTATACATTTGTGTTGATCAAAATTCTAATATTGATAATGCATTGAATTTACTCGATCGATTGGATGAAGAATGGTGGATTCAAAAATCCGTTGATGCGAATTTTAAAATGAACATTGACTTGGAATTCGTGTGATTATGTTTGATTGGGATAAGTTCCGTGAGCTAGCTGTCGCTTTGTCGCAAAATCAAAATGAGGAATATAAACGTTCTGCAATAAGTCGAGCTTACTATGGCGCTTTTATCGTTTGTCGAAATAATGTAAACGAGTTTTATAAGCAGAGAGAACTTCCCCAACCCAAGTCTAAAGAAAGTGTTCATAAGGTTACATGGGAATGGTATTTTTCTGCTTATGGGAAAAATAATCAGATAGCTCAAAAAATTAGCATCATGGGTGATCGACTCAAGACATCTAGAACGAAAGCCGATTATGATAATATTGTGAATGGTTTAGATGCTTTAACAAAGAAAGCAATAAGAGATGCTGACGAGATTTGTGGGCTAATTACACAGCTTAATAAAAAGTAATGCAGGTAACTAAGCAATCATAAAATCAAATAAATGAAGAAAAGAGTAACGAATTTATAATCGTTACTCTTTTCTTCGTTTAAGAAGGTAACCAAGTAATTTCAACCGCTTCACCATCGTATATTACGATTTTTTGAACTAATTGTCTTATTGCTTGTTTACTTTTAAGTCGGTCCTCACTCGATACCTCTCCGAGAAGTCTTTGCGCATTATGGCGAACTCTCTCTTGCACCTTATCGGCTTCACCCTCTTCTAATTCATCTAATACTACCTGAAGCTTTGATCGCTCTTCGTCTATGCGAGCTCTAGCGAGCTTTAAATCGTGTTTTGAGATCAGATCTTCCTCATATGCCTCTATCTGCTTTTGCATGCGCTTATCGAGCTTTTTGAGGCGTGAGAGCACTACTTCACGCTCAAGCGTAGAATGATTTTCTTTTTTTGCGACTACTATTTTTAGTGTTTTTGGGGAAGTTAATAATGCGAGCTCATTAATTGCTTGTATAATGCCGTTTTCAATTTCATCTCTAACTACATAATGATGAAAACAGTTTGCCTTTTTTAAATACCCATCACACAAGTACCTATAACGAACAGTTTCTTTATTCTTTTGTTTCGAGAAGCTCTTAGAAATCTTGCCATTCATTTTGGCCTTGCAATGTCCACATACAACTAATCCTGATAGTAAGTACCGGTCATCACTGAGATACCTTCCCACAGTTTTACGGGCTGCAAACATTTCCTGTAGTTGAAAAAAAGTTTCATCATCTAAGATTGCTTCATGATGTTCAAATATTCTTATCCATTCTTCTTCAGGACGAGTAATGACCTTGGTTCCCTTTTTATATGTTTTGTTATATACGAATCGACCAATTAATGTTTCTCGCTGGAACAGCTCTCTCACAATTTTATCATGCCACTCGTTACCTTGTTTCGTATACAAACCCATGGCATTCATCTTTTTTGCAACTGTTCGAGAACCTTCGCCAGCCAGTAACCAATCTGCCATCATCTGTGTATGAATTGATTCTTCGATATTTGGTAACATCACACCATCAATCACATCATATCCGTAACAAGGGCGTGTAATGATTTTTTCACCCTTTTTTGCGATTGAAAACATAGTATTCTTAACATTCTCGCTAGTCCGTTCACGTTCAAATTCAGCAAAGGAACCCAACAGCTGCAAAGTCAATCTGCCAGAAGGAGTAGACGTATCAAAGCTCTCGCTGGCTGATACGAATTGGCAATCAAATTTGTCGAGATAGTCAATTGTATTCAGTACATCGAGCAACTTACGACTTAGTCGGTCAAGCTTTGTAGTGATTAAGCGGTTATATTTCTTATTCTTTATATCGCCAAGCATTCTTGTAAGTGCGGGCCGCCGCATATTTTTAGCGCTTATACCATCGTCCTCAAAAAATACAGGCTCAGGCCAACCCATTGCCACAGAGTAGGCCTTAAGGCGTTCTCGTTGTTCAGGCAAGCTATTTCCACGATCTACTTGCTCATCAGTACTCACTCGTATATAAGCAGCTATGTTCAATAGTTATTCTCCTCTCAGTCCCAATGCAAAACAGATCTAACTTCACATTGCAGTGTGTCTTCGATATCAGATAATCGAAGTATAAGGCGTTCAATTTGTTTTATATTAAATAGCTCTTCATCCGGAAATACGGCGCGTATGTACATTTCAAGTGTTGGCAGGTGGATTCCAAAGAGCAGAGGCAAATCAGGGCGCAACACATAAGCGTGTGCAGGTACAGCTAGAGCAATAATGTCATTATCTAATTCAAAAGTTGTCATTCGTTCAAACGGAGTTTCTATATTTATGAGTAATGTTTTCGACCAATCTAAATCAGATGAATAATAGATCATTGAGACAGGAAATAGATTACCTTCATAACCATCTTCCTCATAAACTACTGATATTCCGCTCATCTCAAACCTCTCTCTCTTTTCAACTCGAGCTGCTGGTTTAGTTGATTTAAAATCCGATTAGTTTCATCAGTGTATTCGTATCGGGCAGCTGTTGGCGACATTCTAGCTTTGAAATTCCTATCACTGCGCTCCTGGGCGATTCTGCCCATTATTTGTTTCACTCGTTTTTCAACGAAGCTTATAGGCAGTATGAATGCGTCAGATAAAGCCTTAATATAATTTGACCAATCCTGCGTCGGTTTAAAATCTTCCAACATGTAAGCTGGCATAGCTGAAAATAATTGGAACTGGCCTGCTTGGGCTTCTTGGAGCCTTTGAAATAGTTGTGGCATTAATTGGTCTTGTATACCAACGTGTCTCAAAGGATGGCACAGCTCGTGGAAAAACATCGTCCTCCGCATCTTCTCCGTCATGAATTTATTAAAAAACATAAAAGAATAACCCTCTTCCTCCCATTGTGCAAAAGATGGACCATCGTAAAGTTTAACTTCAATTCCAAATATTTCAGCAACATTCTCTATAGTTAAATCCCCTGAAGTGAGGATGCCATGAGCTCTATATTTGTCGCTTATCCAAACTTCTAAATCGGATGGTTTATATAATTTTAAATTGAATATGTACAACAGAACCCCTCCAAATGCAAACGTATGTTCTATTTTATGTGTAAAAATAATAGCCCTATTCAAAATGGGCTATTTTTTTATTTATCATTCTTTTTTTCTTGCGTCTTTCTATAAGCCTTTATGGCGGCTTCGGCAGCTGCTCTAGCAATGTCTAACTCTTCCTCGGTATATTTCTCAGCTCCACCAAAGAATGCTCGACCTACATTAGTCTCGTAATCAGTGCCTTGGTTTTTAATTCCTTCATTTTGTTTATCTTTGTTAGCTACAGATGAGTGATCAGAGTCGGACTCGTCACTTCTCCCCAAAAGGTAATCAGTCGAAACATTTAAAACAACCGCTAAATCGATAAGCATGTCATTAGATGGCGTGCTATATCCAGTTTCATAATTCGATATAGTCGTTTTCTTTGTCTGGACTTTAATTGCGAGTTCCTCTTGAGTGAGTTTTTTACTCCTCCTGACTTCACGCAGTCGCTGAGCAAACATATACAACGCCTCTTCTCTAGGACTTAGAAAGTTCAAAATAATTGTACTATACAGGCGCTATATATAAAACAAAGTCCAAAATAATCATACTTTTTTATTGACATCCAAGTAATTTGGACTTATCATGGATTTATCGGTACAAGATATTTGGACAAGGCGGTGAGAGATTGAAGAACGCAAAGTTAGTAGAAGCCCGTAAAATAAAAAAATTCACACAAGAAAAGCTAGCTCAGTTAATGAAATGTAAGAAATCCTCTATTAGTAATTGGGAGAATGGGCATTCAGTTCCTAAATTAGCTGACGCATTAAAGCTTTCAGAAATATTGGGTAAGGAACCGGCAATCTTATTTTCAGGTCTAATAGTCCAAGAATCTCATACAGACGCCTCGGAAATGGGTGCGTAGGTGCAGCGTGAATAGTAGCATTTTTGAATTCACGGCAGACATTTCTGATGAAAGGATGATCCTCCATGAACACTCTAAGAAAAAAAGAAAGACCACCACTAAAAATTGTTGCTCATTATATGTATGATCCATCAAGTGTTGATGAGCGAGTGCCTTGCAACCCAAAAGAACATCCACATTTGGTTAAACGAGCTGCAGAGCTGATTGCATTCATTGAGACTGGGCAAGTGTACAGAGTTGTAGAAGAGTGACATCTAAAAAATAGCCGGCACGAAATTGTGCCGGATAGGATGAGGGGAACGTTGGCAATGCAGATAATTGGTATATCTGCATTATAAGGCTATCAATCAGTAATGAGATTCCAATTGGGAATATATTCCCAATTGGAATTGACGGAAGGGGGTGTGATTTACATGACTGCCGGTACTTTATTAAAGCACTGTAGGGAAAAGGCTGGTATCAGCCAAGTGAAGTTAGCAAGGTTACTAAATAGAACACAATCAAGCATAAGCAAGCTTGAGAAAGATCAGAATCCGGTGGATGTAGCAACATTTAGAGATTGGACGAAGATAACGAACCAGGTGGAAGCAGGCATCGCATTTTTATACGGAGTAGATCCAGCGTCTATTTTACAAACTGTATTACAGATTTCTGGAGCAGCTTAATTAGGAGGGACAATCTATATGACACTTGAGACATTAGCGCGGCTTTGGTTTGACAAGAGTCCGTTGCAACATGGGGTAATCGTTAAAAATTTGGTTCGCAGTTCAAGAAATGAAAAATGATCACTCCGGATTAGGCCCCGAAGCGATCATGCACTCAAAATAATAAGTTACCGCCATTATAGCACATATTCGGTGGTTGGCAAGGAAGGTACATATGAATCTATCGCTGCAATTTAATCCAGCACCAAAGCCGGGCAAACAAGTCCGTAGTAAGCCGACACAGCGGCAGCTTGGCGAAATTAATAGTAAGGCAGACAAAGCGCTGAGAGATCGCTCTGGAGGCATTTGTGAAGTCCGAAAGTACTGCCTTGGTGCAAAGGCTACTGAACGTGCACACACCATTGGACGGCGGATTATTGCACATAAAACAACAGTCAATGACCTATTTCACGTTTGTTTGAATTGCCACATTTGGTTAGATCAGCAGCCGGAAGGTATTCACTTCAAGAAGATGGTTCGAGAATACGGAACGACAGTGTTTTTGAGGAGGTATGGGCATGCTGAAGCGCCTTGAAGCCGTTCTCGGTCGTCACTTAGAACCGGAAGAGAAGAAGCATATCGAGTGGTTAGAAGGCTTGGATTACGATACATGGATCGCAGCTGAGGGTTTGTTCATTGCTATGTTTCGCGCTGGGCAACTTGATGTAATGCGAGCAGTCGAAGGATTATTTGTTGAGAAGAAACGATAAAGGCAATTTGCCTCTATCGTCGGGTGTCCTGAGCGTCAGCATGGGACCTCCGACGATGCAGAGCAAGTAGGCGTCATTGCTCTTTGACAACTTCATAAATCTATTAATCAATGAATCCAGAGAAAGCGAGGTGTAAGGTGCAGGTAGATTTACTTTCAGACCCATTTCCTGAGCAAAAGTTTGATAGCCATCGTTGGCAGAAGCTCTTTGCTCTCATTGTCACACACGTTAAAGATCGTGAGTTGGCTTGTACGCTGCTTAAACGTATGTGGAGCATTCGTTCCATCGGGACGGTATTACGCCGCGATATGCACGGCTTAAAACTAGTACCGCTGCTTGATCCTGAGGGAGCTTGGCCGGATATGGCGTTTTGGGATGATATCAAGCAAGAGTATTTATTGCCGTATGCAGCCGAGATTAAACACCTCATCGGACTAGTGGCGGAGCAAACGGAATAGAAAGGAGGGTGTGCTTTGGCTTGGATAGAAAGTCACCAGGAATTAGCGAGGCATCCGAAAACGAAACGTTTATCTCGGAAATTAGGTGTAACGGTTCCAACGGTTGTTGGCCACTTACATATGTTATGGTGGTGGGCTGTTGATTACGCGCAGGATGGTAATATTTCTGATTACGATCCCGAAGACATAGCGGAAGCGATAGACTGGCCGACAGATAAAGCGGACAATCTCCTGCAAGCCCTTGTTGACGCGGGCTTTGTAGACAAAGTGGAACGTTGTGTAACCATTCATGATTGGTTTGACTATGCCGGACGGCTAGTGGACAACCGTGAGAAGAACAAGGAAAGGAAGCGGAAGTCACGCGAGAATATAAAGAAAGGTAAAGAGAGTCACGCCAATGTCACAAGTGACGTAAGCGTGACTCTTGGTGACGGGTCAAACGGTCACGGGGCTACAGTACCTGACCTTACCTTACCTAACCAGACCCAACAGAACCATACCAACACCATACAAAAACAGGGAGAGAAACCGCCTGCTGGTAGTATTGATCCTAATTATAATCCCTTTCGTCTTTTTGAAACAGAAGGATTTGGGACAATCAGTTCTGTAACCGCTGATAAAATCAATTATTTCATAGACGACTACGGTGAACGCTGGGTATGTGAAGCTATGAAAACAGCGGTCGTTGCTGGAAAACGAAACTTGACCTATGTGAATGGGATTCTAAAACGCTTTAAGGCTGAAGGTGTTGACGAGCCCTGGAATGCTGAGCGAAAGCCCAGTTCTATTCAATCACCATCTCGTTCAGGCAAACCGAAGATTAACATCGTTGCAGAAGATCAAGGTAAAACGGATATGGCGGAAGACGAACTTCGAGAATTACACGATTTAGCAAGGAAAATGGATGGTAAGCAGCCTTTGACGGATGCTGAATTCCAAGACATTCTTCGTGATAGAGGAAAGGAATGATTCGATGACAAGACCCAAGGCCGAGCGGAAAGTTATCGTTTGTGACGAATTTGATTTTGCTTGGCACAAAGAACAAACGAAAGTCATTGTCCAACTACACAGAGAAGGCAAGACGATTCAGCGGATCGCCAACCGTTTCAGGCGCCCGAAAGAAGAAATCCTCATTGCCCTCATTGGTTTATTAGAGCAATCCGAACTAGCAGCAATGCTAGGGAGCCACTGGGATGCAAGGCAAGGCGACAAACCAAAAGCATTTGAATGCATAGATTAAGCAGCTCAGAAAGGAGACGACAATGAAATTTGTGATACACCGGAATGTTTTGCTGGCCCCTTTGTCTCAAGCTGCTGAAGCTGCAGACGGAAAAAGTCAATTGTCACTCATTAACGGGGTGTACATTGAAGCTTCCGAGAATGGATTGCGGCTTGTTGGAACGGATACAAAATTAACAATTGAGAGTGTTGTTCCAACCTCCGATGTGGAGATTTTGCAACCTGGTCATATTGTGTTAGTAGCGAAATCAGTAGTCGAAATCATTAAGAAAATGCCCGATGCCATGATGCGCTTCGAGGTAATTGGCTCAAAAGTCCGATTCATATCAGGTAAATCTAAGCTCGAAATGTCGGGTACGGACGTACTAGACAGCCCTTACCCAGTTATCCCCGAAGGTAATGCAATTACGTTGGACTGGGAAACGTTTAAAAAGATGCTGTCACAATGCTCCTATGCCATTTCAAAAAGTGAAATGGAGCCTATCTTGATGGGGATCAGAACGGAGACGCGAAACGGTAGGTTGCTGCTTACAGGATGCGACCGCACACGACTAGCAATCATTTCCGAACCGGTTGATTTTGAAATTCCACAATCCGTAATAATATCCGGTTTCCATCTTCGGAAAATCAGAAATTTGTTTAGCAACGGCAGCGTCAAACTCATAATCACCAACAATAAAGCAATCTTCCATACGGACAAGATTGCAGCGTATATCCAGATCCTTGACGGGAAGTATCCTCCTGTTGATCGTCTAATCGAACCGGATGATGCAACCAAAATTATGATTCCTACGCAGGCATTAATCGATTCCATCGAGCGAGCCCGGATAACATCGGATTCAGACAAGATATTCGTGCGCATAACGAATCAAGAAATAAACATCTCAAGCCATAACGATTCTGGCGGAGCTGCCGACGAATCAATTCCTCTTGAGCAATTCAAAGGCGAGGAAATGACGATTGCAATTAATTCTGAGCACATTCTTGAAGCCTTAAAAGCTATAGGGGATGAGGAAACCACGATTCGTATCATTGGTGTCAAAAAGCCTTTAATCATATCTAATGGCGATGAGGAGTTTGGAGTACACGTCATCACCCAGTTATTAAGTAGGTAGGAGGGGTTAGTATGCAGGAAATGGTTTTTGAACAAATTATTCTCGAAATTGTTGATGGTTATCTTGTCGTTCCTAAGCCTGAGAAAGAACATGTCGAAGCTGGTGCACAATGATGGTGCCGTTGCGTAAGGCGAGTTTATTCAGCGGGATCGGAGGGATCGATCTAGCGGCGCACTGGGCTGGCATGGAGACAATTGTTTTCTGCGAGAAAGAAGCTTTCCCGCAGAAGGTGCTCAATGCAAGGTTTCCGGGTATTCCAGTCATTGAAGACGTTCACGATTTCACAAAAGAAAGGTTGATGACAGATGGCATCATCTCAGAAAGACATTCAATTGACATTATTTCCGCCGGATATCCTTGCCAGCCTTTCTCCCATGCCGGGAAGCGAAAAGGCAAGAAAGATGACCGCCACCTCTGGCCAGAGGTTAAGCGAGTACTGGAAGAGATCCGACCCCGTTGGTTTATTGGTGAAAATGTGTCTGGACACATCAGTATGGGGCTCGACGATGTTCTTGCTGACTTGGAAGGAATCGGCTACACCGCATGGCCGATTGTTTTTCCGGCTTCGGCGGTTAAAGCGCAAAACAACAGGGAGCGAGTCTTTATTGTGGGCTACTCCTCAATCAAGGGATTGGAAAGGAAGCAGCGGCAGGAGTCTAAAGGGGTTGGAAATGGATCTCCCGACTATGGCTCGAATGTGGCCGACACCGACTGCAACGGAAACAGCAGCTTTAAAACGAATGGAATTAACGGAGAATGGCAGACGGAAAGCGAAAAACGGCAGTTCACACAGCATAGACCTAGCAACGTCAGTCAAAATGTGGCCGACGCCGAGAGCGAACGATGCGGAAAAACGTGGAGAGATAAACGCGGAAGATTTACGAAACGGCCTTTCGGGAGCGGTGAAGATGTGGCCGACACCGAATTCGTCGGACAACAGGAACAGAGGGAATCTATCAAATCCTGTAATTCAAAAAAGGATAAAGAAAGGAAAGCAAATGGAGTTATCGATGGTGGTATCAGACACAACAGGGCAGCTGAACCCATATTGGGTAGAGTGCCTAATGAATTTTCCAATTGGATGGACGGATGTGGACTAAATCCGTTAAACGCCTTAATCGAAATTGTAAATCAGTATCCCCAGCCTGCACCCATGGGGTTGGAGCAACACGATTGGGAGCCCCCAAGAGTCACAGAGAAAGTTCCAAACAGGGCTGATCGATTAAAGGCGATAGGCAATGCCGTAAACCCATTGCAAATATATCCAATTCTTTACGCCATAACAGTTATAGATGAGTGGCTAGCTACTCATACAACATAATGAATACGGAAGAACATGAGGAGGAATTTTCAATGACAGTAACGGTGAATGAAACGGTTAAATTATCAGCATTGCCAGCAGATACATTGGTCAGTTACGAGGATGCCCGGTACGTGCTGACAGCAGCTGAGTTGATTGAGAAGGTTACAGAGGGCGAATATGGCGAATGGCTAACCTGGTATGTTGCTACTGAGCAGGAGTGGAAGCCAGACGCTAAGTACATGCTGGAGCGCTACATTGAAGATGAATATAACAACGGGATGTATGAGGACTGGGATGAAAGAGCAAATGATTGCTTGAAGAAGGAGCATTACGATCGGATTCAGGCAGTGCTCGACGAAGCATTCCAAGGCGATCACGCCACGAAATATTGGGTGCTGGATGGACCTACCGTCGAAATTGATTGCTAACGGACAGCTTTGAATATTCAAGAACATGAGGAGGGAAAAGTTTGAGAGAGATTAAATTTCGCGGTAAACACGTCGATAGCGGCGAGTGGATATACGGTAATTTGATAGGCAACGATCGCATTGTAGGCAGCATCATTGATTGGGATGATAACTACTTTTGCACAGATTTCTGGTATGTGGTTGATCCTGAGACTGTAGGTCAATACACCGGCCTTAAGGATATAAACGGTGTTGAGATTTACGAGGGAGATAATGTAAAAGTAAAGATTCAAGGCGGATATAGTCAACACTTCTCGGATATCGAGCGCATTAAAGTGGTTGAGTACAATGAACAAAAAGCCTGCTGGAAACCATTTGATGTGTGTCATATGTGGAAGGATGAGGATGGCACACCTAAGGCGATTGAAGTTATCGGCAACATGCACGAACATCCTGAATTAATTAATATCGGCTGAATATTGAAGATCATGGGAGGGTTTTGGAATGAAACTTTATGCTGTGGACTACCCTGCAAGCATGTGGGGCGATCATCCGGCGTATTCGGAACTAAAGATGGCAAAATCGGCAGGAGCAGCTAAATATGATGGATGGCTGCAAGCGAGTGACTGCTGGGATATTTCATTCATTGATTTCTGCAAACAAGTGAGGGCTCGTAAGGTTAGCGATCCTACACCTAGTAAGAATCAAGAACCATTCTGGCATCCAGAACGAATTGAACTTGTGAACCAGTTGATTCATGAAATTGGCAGCCGCGGCCGTCAATTCTTGTATTCGAAAAGGCATGACAGGTACGCAGCATTCCATTGGGCAAACGGACAGCTTTGGTATACAGACGATTACAGCGGCATTCCAATGTTCATGGAAGCAGGAAAGGAAGGTAAGACGAGAGATCAGCACCACGCTTTCTCTCACGGAGGGACGCTATGGGAGCTGGTGCAGGACTTTAGGGATTATATTTTCGGAGATGATGACTCGAACCACAATAACGGGTACGGCGGTTTGTACAGCCCACATTGGGGATATCCACGGGAAGACATGGATGCTATCAGGGAAGTTGCTTCAAATCTTGGATATTTAAAACAGCCAACAATCAAGAGCGTAGGTTGAATATTGAGGAACTTGGAGGGAAATACATGACTTTTTCTAGTAGGCGTCCACAGAAAGGGCAACTCGTAGAATTATCAGATTATATTGGCCGCATGAGTGAATCAAAGAATGGGCCTTACAAAGGAAAGATTACAGAAATTAAGTCTAAAATGGTTAATTGTCGTCCAGCTAACGTATATCGTGTTTTACTAGACAATGGAACTGAAGTTGAAGCCAAGTATAGCATGATAAGTAAAACAATATAAAAAAGCCTCCGGCCTGTGTTGGGGAACGCGCGCCGGAGGACTTCTACAAGAACTCATCTTCCATTATAACATAAAGGGGATGAGGGGAATGTTGGCAATGGCAATGGACTGGTATGGTGAACAGATAGAGTTATTCCCGAAAGCAACTAAATCCGAGTTAAAGATTGCGAAGGCTGCCTTATCACGGTATCGCCGTATGAAATCGGTTGTCGAGGATTTCGAATTAAGAGGAATCGATTCGCTTGCTGAAAAGCAATTGGGTGTATACAATGCCTATAAAGCAAGCGTAGGTATCATCGATCGGGCAGTCAACCTAATTCAAGATGACGATGTTAAGCGGATGATAGACGTAAGATACATTAAAGGACAGCCGCATCATGTGACTGTAGCGCGCTTCGAAATATGGCATCGTTCCACTGTTGACCGCAAAATCAAAAAAGGTATTGAGTCGATAGCAAATACGCTCAAGCTTTGGGAAACATGAAAATATTGCGCGTAAATGGCGTCAAAACAGCGTCAAAAATAAGAGTGCTTACAGGGTACAGTTAGATTCATAGAGCAGAACATTGCTCGGGTGAATCCTACTGTACCCTTATCACTTGTAGGACTCGGTCACGCGGTGGGTAAGCGAAGATTTCCAACCTTAGGCGCTAGTCGCCAAGCGTGTGATGATGAGGTGGGGTTAAATGCCCTTAACAAGGTTGACTTGTCCCTTGTTCAGTTTGCCGGACCATTCCGACAATCTGACCAATCGATAATTTTAAGGAGTCGCAAATGCGGCTCCTTTTTCTATGCATAGGAGGCGATCCGGTTGAGGTTTACAAGACGATTACCCACAGTAAACGACAGCAAACAACAACCGGCTAAATGCCGCAGCTGTCCATGGGGCAGATTCGAGAGTTCAAAACAATTCTGCAGTAGAGTGAGGTGTGTGAAGAATGTACCAATGGATAGAGAAGTTTGCAAGAAGGCTCAAGCCATACATGGACGTCCTACCTCCTCGTAATCGGCAGGAACGCAGACACGGTAGACAATGGTGACAAGCGCATATAGCGCATCACATATAATACTCTCATCAGTATGTAGTTGATGACTACTCATGAGAGGAGCAGCCCTGCACTGTCAGGTAGCACCTGAAACTATGATGAGGAGGCACCTTCATCTTGGTAACACACTTTGCAGGGCAAACAAAAAGAGCCGCAGGGATGCTCTCCCATACGACTCTTTCGACCGATGCTTTCGGATTTGTTCCTATCATAGCATATATTGTCTGATATTGGAAGATGATGTATGATTATGGTGGGAGGTGATAGAAATGCCAAAAGATATACACGACCACACATCAGAAATTGTACAAGCAATCTTTAATGCAAGAGCTACAGTAATAGCACAAACAACCAACAAAACAGCTAACTATGAAAAGTATTTAAGTGATGAAGCTGTTGCTAAAACAATTCAAGAAGTATTTGATGCACTATATAATGCAAATAAATAATTTTATTAAGCACCCAAAAGGTGCTTTTTCTTTTGTTTATATTACAAATAATGAGGTGGTGGTATGAATGTCGTCCAGCCGATCCGCGATCAAGGAGTCATAGACGGCGTTAAGCGTTATTTATGGCTTAGAAGCATGCGTGATTACCTATATTTTTGTATGGGAATATACAGTGGTTTACGAGTATCCGATTTACTATTACTTCGTGCGGGAATGGTTAGAGGCACGCATGTTCAAATGACCGAAAAAAAGAATGCACATGATAAATTATTCATCATCCACCCATCAATCCGAAATGACTTGCATCATTTCATCAAGGATATGGCAGATGATGATTTTTTATTTCAGAGCCGCCAAGTAAAAAAGAAAGTCAGGCTCAGGAAACAACCTATTCATCGCAGCACGGCGTATCGAATGCTTAACAAAGCAGCTAGAGAATTTAGACTTAAGGACATCGGCTGCCATACCCTTAGAAAAACGTGGGGATATCAGTTGTATATCAAGGACCCGACGAAATTAGCGTTACTAATGAAGATGTATGGACATAGCGATCCGATGATCACTTTAGACTATATTGGTATGACGCAAGACATGATGGATGAGGCAATTTCGAGTTTATAGGTTTTTGAGTGCATCACAACTAGACCAGTTTTGCACTCATTTTCAGAAAGCGAGAAAAACCATTGACAGCACTAGAAAAACCATGTTTTAGCGAGTGCAACACAAGTATGATTATGATTCACTCTAGAACCAGTTATTAGGAGAAAAGAGGTGTTAATCATGTAGCGAGAGAGGCACGTCCTCACACAGTTCAGAACGCCTCCTCGGGCTCGCTGAGGCTGAAATAGGAATTCCAACTCAATTCAATATGCAACGCCTGTATAAACCGTTGGAGGTGGGTTAAATAAGCCAATGGCTAGAGAACAAAGTCCCGATCAAATCAGGGCATTCAAACTTTGGTGTGAGAGCGAACGAACGTTAAAGCCTGCTGCAATTGCTGCTGAGCTTGGCGTGAACGCTTCACTCGTTAGAAAGTGGAAAAGTTATTACAAATGGGAAGAACAGGACGACCCGAAGCCTAAACGCCGAGGAGCACCGAGCGGTAATAAAAACGCTAAGAATAATAAAGGTGGTCCTGGTGGCCCGTTTGGTAATAGCAAGGCTGTAACGCATGGCCTCTTTCGCAAGTTTCTGCCGGATGACGAAGAAACGAAGGAAATCTATGATATGACCGCTGAAATATCGCCGCTTGATATGCTTTGGGAGGGCATCCGC
The DNA here is from genome assembly GCF_056269165.1 of Paenibacillus sp. J22R232. Classification (NCBI taxonomy): domain Bacteria; kingdom Bacillati; phylum Bacillota; class Bacilli; order Caryophanales; family Paenibacillaceae; genus Paenibacillus; species Paenibacillus sp. J22R232. Next base: position 396,051 of record NZ_JBWDNK010000004.1, read on the forward strand.
TTCCAGTTTACGAAGATTGTCAGCTCGTTAAAGGTGCAGCATGTGACTGGTAAGGATGAAATGATCAAAGAGCTCAAGAAGCAAAAGTTCGAAGTTCACAGCAAAGGGCGCGGCAAAGCGAAGGAACTTATTCCCGTTGTCATTGAGGAAGAGTTCGAGTTCCAATTCGCATGGGATCGCTCGGCAACTGCAATGACTTCACAATCTACTGCATGGGCGACTTTGGTCAAAATGATCAAGCAGTATGAAGACATGCTTCGTACAATGCCAGTTGAGGACGTACAAGAAGAGCACAGAGCTCGCGTCCAGAAGCTGAAGCTCGAAGTTGAGAAGCTGGCGAATAAAGACGATGGAGATAATGACTCCGATTTAATTAATGATTGGGTTGAGGCGGTGACTGGAGATGAAGGCACAGGACAAGATAAGGATGCAGGCGTTTAAGAAGCGCGTCCCGCAATATCGTCTTGATCCGATCCTTTATTGCAAAGAGATGCTAAGCTTCACGCCTGATGTATGGCAGGCTGCTGTATTAATGGATATAGCAGCAAATCGACTTGTATCTGTTCGTTCAGGGCAAGGGGTAGGAAAGACAGGACTTGAAGCTGTTGTAGCGCTATGGTTCTTAACGTGCTTCCCATTCCCGAAGGTCATTTGCACAGCACCAACACGCCAGCAGCTGCATGATGTGCTTTGGGCTGAGATAAGTAAGTGGCAGACCAAAAGCCCAATACTTAAGATCATCCTGAAATGGACGAAAACGAAGATCTACATGCGGAACTATGAGGAACGCTGGTTTGCTACAGCACGAACAGCAACGAAGCCGGAGAACATGCAAGGCTTTCACGAAGATTACATGCTGTTCATCGTAGACGAGGCGTCAGGCGTCGATGACCGCATTATGGCTGCCATATTCGGTACACTCTCAGGAGAGTACAATAAGCTTTTTATGTGCGGGAACCCAACTAAAACGAGTGGGTTCTTTTTTGATTCGCATAACAAGGATCGGGTAGATTACCGTACTCATAAAGTATCGTGCCTAGAAAGCCCTCGGACAAGTAAAGAAAACATCGCAATGCTCAAACGTAAGTACGGTGAGGGCAGTGACGTTTGGCGTGTTAGGGTTGAAGGTGAGTTTCCGCGAGGTGAGTCAGATACTTTCATCGCACTGGAAGCTGCCGAATTTGGCAAGAATGATGTACGCATGCAGCCTACAGGCAATAAGCTCTTCATTGGAGCGGACATTGCTCGTTTTGGAGATGATGAGAGCGGTATTTATGGCAGGCTAGGAGGTAAGGCGGTCCTAGAGCGTCATCATCATAAGCAGGACACAATGCAAACGACAGGCTGGATATTAAGGCTGATTGATGATGCGAAAGTGGAATATCCGCACATTAATGAGGTGGAGATTCGTATTGATGATAGTGGTATCGGTGGAGCGGTAACGGATCGGCTTCGAGAGATTAACGATGAGCGCAATCTAGGTTTTATCATCGTACCAGTGAACAACGGAGCGTCCGCTTCGGATGAACACTATGGAAATCTCGGTTCTCAAATGTGGGGCTGCATCAAGTCATTGCTGGAAGAAAACATGAGCAATTTCATTTTAGGTGTACCAGGCGTGCTTGAGCTGCCGAATGACGAAAAGCTCATTGCTCAGCTCTCCACGAGGAAATGGCACATGAACAGTAACGGCAAGATTTACCTAGAACGTAAAGCGGACATGAAAAAGCGTGGGCTTCAGTCTCCGGACAGAGCTGACGCTTTTGTTTTGGCCTTTGCAGATATCCAAACGGATGCAGGGTATTCATTCGGAACAGTAGATTACTAGAGGAGGTGAGATAATTTGGGTGTTAGACAATGGATGCTGTCATGGCTGGAAGCAGGCCGTACAAAGAATGAACCCGATCGCCAAACGGACGTGTATCCCTATCATTATGCTGGCAAGGGAAACAAGCAGTCGACGCCTAAGAGAACACCAGCTAACCTGCGTACGCTGAGTGAGTCGCCGATACCACGCCGCGCAATCAACGTCATCAAGTCAGGCATTACGAAGCTGAACTGGTCCGTATCAGCTATCGAAGAGAAGGATACAGAGAAGTACGCGGCTCTATGCAAGATCATTGAAGATACGCTGCTCAGGCCGAATCCAGCGGATAGCTTTCGCTCATGGTTAGAGCAAACGGTTGAAGATATGCTCGTTTGCAGCGCAGGCGCCACAGAAATATTGAAGGCGGGCAACACGCTACGACCGTTCCGCATGTATCCGGTGGACGCGTTCAGCGTGGAGCTGTATCCCGAATGGGACGGCAAGCCTGATTCCTATCGTTACGCCCAGCGTGCTAACGGCAAATATGTGCACCTAACTTCAGGAGAGATGATGTACGTCCGTATGAATCCGCGAACGAATACACCATTCGGATTAGCGCCGCTTGAAACGGTATGGGAATCAGTCAACAACTTCATCGATACGCATCGAGCAGCTGGACGGCAGACAAAGAATCCTTTTCTAAGGAAGATTTTAAACCTTGGGAGGAGCACGGATACAACGGCGGTATCTAAGTTCCGTACTTACTGGAGAGATGAAGTGGCCGGTCAGGGGCAGATTCCAATTGTCGGCGGCTTTGAAGGTACATCAACCATGGACCTTGGAGCAACGGACGATAAGGCGTTATACATCGAATGGCAGCGGTTTTTGATTGAGATAATAGCCATTGCTTTTGATATATCGCCTAAGAAGCTAGGACAGACGAAGGACGTCAACCGCAGCACAGCGGACAGCGAGGACGAAGATACTGAATCAACGGTGCAGTCAATTGCGGAGAACATCGTCGAGCATATCAATAATCAAATCATCGACGGTATATTCAAGATGGGCGGGAAGATTGAATTCAAATTTCATTACGCCACAAGCTTGAAGGATCAGAAGCTAAAGGCAGACATTGATGCAATCTATATTGATCGCAGAGTGCTCACAGCCGATGAGGTGCGAGACGGCCTAGCACGTAAGGCCTTGCCTAACCAGCATGGCGAGGTGTTATTACAGCCAAGCAACACAGCTATAATCGATATTAACAAAACGAGGGATGAAATCGATGAGGAAGCGGCAGCGAAGACAAAGACAAATCCAAAAGACCCTCCTGAGCTTGATGGCGATAACCGCAATAATGATGACGCCGCTTAAAGAGTAGGCGTTTTTATTTTGCCCTTGGAGGAGGTGAGTATAGAAAATGTTAGCTACATTGAAGCTCAGCAATGCAAGCATGCGTGTTCAAGATTTCAAAATGTCGGATGCCGGGACCCACCCAAACAAAGCGCCTTTTAAATGTGCATTGTTTAAGGTGGACGAACCATCAGACGGACCGCCAGGCGGTGCAGGCGGCAAGAAGATCCGCATTTCGTCACAGGTATGCGATAAGCACCTACAGACATTTATAGGTATGGCGCTCAATATCGATTACACAAATGGCATGGCCGACCACGATCCGAGGTTTAAAGTAGCAGTCATTGAAAAGGCATACCGTTCATTAGACGGATACGCATGGATTGACGGTTACATCTACGCAAAGGACTTTCCAGATGTTGTAGCGACGATCCGCTACTATAACGCACTTGCTGCTGAACATAACTGGAGTGAATATCAATTTGGTGCTTCGCTCGAAATGGAAGCATCCGTACAGGACGCTGAAGAAGGTGTTCTTGAAGTTATCGAGTTTTGCGGAACCGGCGCGGCGATCTTGTTTGCTGAAGCCGCTGCATATAAAACAACAAGCTTTGCGGCAAGGAACAACTCAAAGGAGGATGAATCAAAAATGAAACCAGAAGAACTTAAAGCGGCTATGCAAGAAGCCCTTGCGGGCGTTACCGCAAGCATAACAACATTATCAGCCAGTGTCCAAACCGTAGTAGCTGACGTAGGGGCGCTTAAAACGGATGTGGAAACCGTCAAATCTGCAAATGTATCTGCTTCCACAAAAACCAATGAGGACACACAAGCTGCTGTTTTGAAAGCGGCTCAGGACAAATTGATTGCTTTGGAGCAAGAAATGGCTTTTTTAAAGGCTGGTCACGTCAAGCCAGACGAGCCCGAACGCAAAACAATTTCTGCATCACAGCTTCTTTCCAAATATGGGGGCGGGAATTTTGCAGCTGGTGAAGAGCCGGACATTCATACGTTTTGTGCTGCAGTAGACAAGCTGAATCTATCATCTGCCGATTCTATCAAATTAAAAATGCAAGCTAGAGCAGAGCTCGGCACAAAGGAGAGTGTATAAGATGAGTAATGCAGTAGGTCAAGCGCATTCCATTGATGTATCAGCAGCGACACAGTTTCAAGGTCCTGGCGCTATCATTGTTGATGATTTTCAAAAGGAAATAACAGACGCACTTCGTAGAAACTCCGTTCTCGACGCACGTTTGAACTACGTCCCAGCAACGGGCGATATTTCAACGTACTACGAGCAAAATACAATAAACGGTGGAGCTTCTGTTGATCCTCGTAACCCAAGCGCTACACCTTCTAGCAACCCGCGTACAGCGCGCGGTGCTAAAGTTAAAGCAACGACTAACCAAGTCAACTTTGGTCATTACGATCTTATTATGGGGCAACAGCAAGCAAATTTTCCTGAGTTAAAGGCTAAAGACCTCAATGATATGTTAAACGGCATTGGTCTTCATCACGGCAGAATGCTATGGAGGGGAACGGATACGAATTTGGCAGCTCCCACAACGTTGCAATATGTGGGGCTATCCAAGCAAATCACGAATACGTTTATCGTCTCACTTGCTGCTTCCATTGTGTCAGCGATTTGCGCAAAAGTGGCTGCGATGGTTTCTAGTGAAACCTATGAACTAATGCCTACCGCAGTTTATATTCATCCTTTGGCGCATCATTACCTTGTGGAAGAAGAAAAACTCGCTGCATTTAATTCAACACATATTAGCAATCTCACGAAGACAACCATCGCCGGTCTTACCGTTCCAGCCGTACAAACAGCAGCTGGTGTTCTTCCGTTGATCCCTGAACCATTCATGCCATCGGCTGTAAACGCAACTCGTCCAGAAAACACAGATTACGGCGTAGCCATCGTTACAGAGCCAATGCTTGAATATCACTATGTAGGAGAGAAAGGAATGTATCTCTTCCAGCTTGGGACAACTGGAAACCTGCAAGAGCAGTATGTGGGTATCAAGTACGGCGCACCGGTTGCTAAAGGGCCAAGTTATGCACATGCATACGGAACGATTGAGCGTCCAACCATTGCTCCAATTGGTTAATTAAAGATTCGAACACTGAGGCGGTCATATGACCGCCTATTTCGTTTTAAGAGAGGAGGCGTACAAATGTCTACGAGCAAACTAAAGAAGCTGACAGCGGCAATTGAGGGCGCGAGAGCGTTGGTTGAAATTGTAGTAATTGGGAATGAACCCACAAACTACCCACAAGATGCTGTTGACAACTTCAATGCGGCCATTGAAGAAGCGGAAAAGGTAACTACCGAAGAGTCACCGGAAGGAAAATCTGTTGATGATGCGCAAATCATGCTTCAGATAGCAGAAGAAACCTTCCGATCTACGGAACTTCCGCTGCCAGAAGAAAAGAAAACGAAAACAGTGCAACTAATCGGGACAGATAGCCAGCGTACCGGGTCGCACTCTTTGCATCATGGGAAAATCATTATTAATTTTAAGGATGGCGCGGCAGAACTATCACTTGAATTAGCCGATAAGCTCATCGAGGACGGTTATGCCGAATGAGTCAGTATCTCACAACGGAGGATACGAACTATGTATCAGATGGTATTGAGCTAACAATCCCGTTGATTATCCGCGCGTCCGCACTTATTGATGGTTATTGCAAACGGGAAATCGGGGTTAAGGCTTATACCGAGCGAATTCCGCTCACATATGAGCAGCGAGGACACTTAACCTACAATCCGATCATAAATGTATTGACTGCAAGCGGGCGTGTTATGACGGGACTGATGGGAAACTTTTTTGGTGCGCCAGGCTTCGAGCCGATCGATGATTTGAGCGTCATTGATGTAGATAAACGTCTAGGCACCATTTGGTGTGGACTATCTCCCTTTGGAACGGCTTATGCTGAGCTAGAAATAGGATACACAAGCGGCTGGGAGGAAATCCCCGAAGCAGTTAAGGTAGCATGTGGGCTGCTCATCAATCAATTGGTTAGCAACTCGAATTCTAATGTGAAGACGAAGAAAGATTTCGATTTTAGCATAGAGTATTTCGGGAATAACATGGTGACGCCGGAGATTGCGGATTTATTGTCCGAATATACGCTCCGAACGTTCAGGTAGGTGGTCCAGCATGTTCAACGACTTCGCTCACCGGTACACACCTTGTACAATCAACGGTGCTGCCGAAAAGGTAGTCCTATCTCGTGAAACAAAGGCGACAACAGTGATGGGCAAAGAATACGTCTATAACGGTCTCTTTGCTCCATCATCAGCGGTGGAGCTCGGTGACCTTGTTCAGACGGATGTCAGTTTTATGGTTCTAACGATGAGGCGAATGATTGAGCAGGACAAATACTGTTCGCTGCTTAAAACGAATGCAACGATCGACATCCAGCGATATGGTCGCGAGTTTGATGGCAACCACAACCCAATCGGCAAGCCGTTGTTTAGCACCGTTCAAACTACGGAGTGCTTCGCACAATATGTGACGGCTGCCTTGAGACAGGACGAGCCGGGGCTGCTTGAAACAACAAAGTATGTACTTGTCATGCAAACGAGCGTGGATATTGAACGACCACAAAACAACACACCGGATAGGATATTGCTAGACGGTAGGCCCTATCGAGTGGACGTGGTTGACGGAACGAAATATCCGAATCTCTTACATGTCCAGCTGTCGGAGGATACACGATGATAAATGGCATCAGAGGTTACAATCACGCTGCAGCTGAGCGGGATTTGCGAAACGAGCTCTTGTCGGAGATCATCAAGCTTGCAGATCTAGTTACGGAGACAGCCAAAGGAAACATTCGCTATTATCCTGAAGTGCGTAATCATGTTAGGCAGCAGTTGGAAGTTCTTGCATCCGATATGTACAGCATGGAGATTACAGCCGATTACTGGCAAGCGTGGTTAGAGCAGTTTGGTAAGGGCTCGTTAATGGCGGGGCCATCACAAAACCCCGGACTTACAAAATATATGAATTCGGAGCTATGGAATGATTTGCGCTCTCGGTCAAGCAAGGCGGTTGCCGGTCGTGGTGAGGGGCGATACAAATCGATTGACGGCACGATGAAATTTTCCGAAGGCGGCATGGCGGGCGTTGATTTGGAGGAATTGGCGCAGCGTGGTGAGATTGATAAGAAGTTCGGCCCCACGCCGCCGACCTTCTTCTTGCGCATTGCATTGCAAGCAAACCGCCAGCGGATACTCCAAGGGTTACAACGCATCATGACTGACTTCCCTTATCATAAATACTTTATAACGAGGTGAGGATTTGAGCCAAAAGCTAATCGATGCAGTTGCAAACGTCTTGATACAAGACAGTTCATTCATGGAGCTGCTCGCATTAACGCCATCCTCTCCCGATGAGAGTATTGTGGAGCGGATTGTCAAAGGCGTTGAGCCAGAGAAGGTTCTGACAGGTGATAGCGTGCCGATGATACTCCTTTACATCATGCCGGGACGCTTCAGCAAGAATCATCTAGTCTATGAGGGTAAGTTCTGTTTAGATATATTTGCACCGAGCAGCGCGGACGCGCGGCAGATAGCAGAACGAGCTTTCGATTTATTCCATGATGAAAATGTAAGGCAACCGGCACTAAATACCTTTCGATGCACATTGGCTTATGATACGGACATGGCTACTGGCATTACAGGCGTAAAAGGATACAAAGCCATATACGATGTGGATTATATTCGAAATTGAGGTGAAGGGATGTCAAACACGAATCCAGATAGTGAAGAATCTTCTGAATTTGAGAAGCTTGTGAAAGAAAAAGTATTGCTGGCCACAAAGCTCGGCATTATGGGGCGGGACGCGGTACCAAAGAAAAATTACGAACAAACAAAAGAAAATCAGCGCATCAAAGAAATCGATGCACGTCTATGGGAACTTGTAAAATAATCTTACAGGTTCCTTTTTCTATTTGAAGGAGGACATTTATCATGGCTGAACCGTTAGTTTTTGATGGCGTAGGAAGAGTTTGGACGCGGGGCATGGACGGCTCGCTTAAATGGATTGACGAGAAAGTGAATAGCGTCATGTTTGCACCGCAATTTGCATGGACGAAAGTGTTCGGCGGGGAATCCGGCTTGCCGTTTCACCTCACGGCACAGGATTTGCAAGATACGCTTTCTATCGAAGTACCGCGCTATTCTCCGTTGATTGCGGAATTGTCACAAGGCGCTGAAACGGTCGAGGGTTCGGTGACGTTTGACGAAAATGAAGAAGGTATTCTAACTGCATCCGGTTACACGATCAAGGCACTCGCAAAGTTCGAAGGTACGTTCGTTGCGGAGAGCGATGAGGTGTACCTGAAGTCGCCTGAGGGAAAACTAACACTGCTAACTAGGGTTGCTGCCACACCAACAGCAACACAGTATGCGATTACTGCTGCTGGCGTCATCACCTCGGATACATCGAATCATAATAAAAACATCGTGGTCATCTATAAATGGAGCACGGCGCAAGGAACGAAAAGCAACTTCACAGGCACGCGTAAGCCTAAGCCATTCAAGTTCATTCATCGTTTCGAACTCATTAACGATCGCACTGGCCATCCGGTTCAATGCCAGCTTACGGTTTACAAGTGCATCGGCGGCGGTACGCTTAATGTTGGAGCAACACGAAAAACACCAACAACGAGCACCATTGCACTTGAGGTTCTGGAAGCAGAGATTACACCGGATAATCCGGAAGGGATCGCAGCTGAAATTATTTTCTCAAATTAACCAAACGAATCCCCTGCTGATTTCAGCGGGGGATATCTTGTTACAGGGGGCGTAATCATGCAAGAAGAAACAATTAACCAAACCTTAAATATCGGATCTGAAATCACATTAGCAGAAGGGCTAGTGAAGCACTGTAAAATCGGTACGATTGGGCTCATTCGTCAAGTTCGGCAAGCAATGAAAGGTGTAAGCTACCGTTTCTCGCAATCAATAGGCCGTGAGAAATGGGAATCTACCGATGGTACCAAAGATATTGATTGGCCCGCCGTCGAAGCTGCCTATCGCGAGATGTTCAGCCTAGTGCTTGTCGAAGGATTGACGGATGAGGAATACGAGCAAGTAAATGATGAGGGCATTAAGGAGTTGGAAGACCTCATGGAGCGATTTCTTTAAGGAGTCGTTCCCTCCAGACCCCGATGCGGAAGACGATCCGGATGAGGAAGAAGCGGAAAAAGATGAAACGGACTGGATGCAATTATGGGCTTTGTGCATAAGCAATGGCATATCGGATGCGGAATGGGTGAATATGACCATCCCGAAGATTCGCTCCTTAATGAAAGAAAAGGACCGAAAGAAAGAATTTGAAGTTATTTTGCATGGTGGCAAGATTGAAGGAAAGCCAAAGAAAGCAAAGTATCTTTCGGATTTAGGCATATTCAACAAATAAGCTAAGGGATGAGTTCCTTAGCTCGAATGAGCACGCTATCGTTTAGTGTGCTCATTCGAGCTAAACGGAAAGCGAAAGGATGGTGAGAGAATGGAAGCATTGAACAAAGACGTTGTTGGCGCCAGGCTTAATTTAGACATCACGAAAATGACACCAGCGTTTAAAGTAATCGACGGCGGCGCAAGAAAGAACACGGAATCATTTAAGGTATTGAACACGGAGCTGGCGCAAACCGAAAAAAGCTATGCATCTATGGCAAAGGCTGCTGATAAGGTAGCCATGAGCGCGGATGAGCGCCGCAAGAAAATCTTAGCGGAGTCGAATGCGCTTGTCGCGCAGCGTAAGGCACAAACCGAATTACTGCAAGCGAAGACAGCGGCACTCAATAAAACGAATCAAATTGTCGAGGAAAAGCTTAAAGCGCAGCAGGCGATTGTGAAAAGACGCAATGATGCTATTGAGCAGCAGGAACAGCAGCATCAAAAACGCATGCAGGCTTTGCAAAATCGAGTTACATCAACGGGCTCAACCGCTGCTAGAGCATCAGGGACGGATGACGCCACAAGGGAACGCGTGCTGCAAGCAGAGCACCGCATGCGACGGCAGCTTGGAATTGAGGAGCAACAGACTGTACAGCGGTTGTCAAGGGAACGCGAACGTACACTGCAATATGAACAGCGCGTGCGTCGGGAAATCGCTAGACAAGAAGTGCAACAAGCGGAGCAGCTCAGGCGACTAAATAGCCAAGGGGTGTTGAATCGATCGTCGCAATATGTGTTATCGGAAGCGATGTATTCAGCAGTTATCCGTGGGGCTCGTGAAGCAATTAGCGTCTTGAAGGATTTTGAGTACGAGCTCGTTAACGTGAAGCGGGTAATGGGTGATACCGCTGACGTGGTTTTTGTAAAGGAATCCATGATCGAATCTGCAAAGGAATATGGGTATGCCCTTAATGAAGCTGCCAGCGTTTATACGCTTATCGCACAAAGTGGTTTTAATGAGCGCGAAACGGAAGCTTTAGCAACGACTGCTCTCATGGCAAAGAATGTTGAGCAATCCTTCCAGAGCGCTGCTCAAGCGCAGGAGTTGATGACCGGGGCGGTACTCAACTATGGATTAGCGGCCGAGGACTCGGCAAGATTGCTGGATCGTATCAATGAAGTATCGAACAACTACCCGACAACCTCTAAAAAGATACTTGAGGGTATGAACCGGGTAGGTGCTGCTGCTAAAAATGCAAAGGTACCGCTTAATGAATTAATTGGTTACCTTACCGTACTTAATCAAGCAGGCTTTAGCGGCGCGAATGCTGGTAATGCGATCAAGTCATTTATTTCATTTTCAAGCCGCGATATCGCGATCGATAAACTTGAAAAATATGTTGGCCTAATTAAGAAGGCAAACGGCGAAATGATGCCGTTCAGTGAAATCCTAAGCCGGGTAGCAGGCAAGTGGGATGGGTTAGCGGATGCGCAGCGTCATGAAATCACACAAGCCATTGCCCGTGGAGATCAAGCATCTAAGTTCATCGCACTGATGGATAATTACGGTAAGGTGCTGGAAGTCGCCGAAACGGCTGAAAACTCTTTCGGTTCTGCTCAAAGGGAAAACGCGCTCGCGATGGAGACGCTAGAGAAGAAATCGCAGCAGCTTAAAGCAACCTGGGATCAACTTATCATTTCTATCGGTGACAGCGGCTTGTTGTCTGCATTGAAAGGCATCGTGGATACAACCAAATTGTTGGTTGACGGGTTCAATTCCATTCCAGATCCTATACGCAACACGCTGACCTCCGTTATGTTGCTCGGAGCTGGTATTATGACCTTAAATACAGGCATGCGCCTCCTCACGGGACAATCTATTGTTTCGCTGGTCACAGGGATTGCGACTAGCGCGAGAGCGATGCTCGGCATGTCCGCGGCAACAAATATAGCAACTGCATCATTGAACGCCTTTAGAATGGCGCCTATCATGGCGCAAATTGCGCTCGTTACAACGTTAATAGGTGCGGCTACGTTAGCATGGAGCGGGTATACTGGTGCTCAGAATCAGGCCGTGGACAGCACGAAGCAAGCAGAGCGGGACGCGTATGCCTTATCTGAAAAGTATAAAGAGCTTAAAGCCGTTATTGATGACACCACCCGTTCAGACAAAGAAATAACGACAGCGAAAGCGGAGCTGACGAGCGTCATTGAACGGATGAGTAAGGTCATGCCGGATATGATTTCGAAATGGGACGAGAACGGGAAAGCCATTGAACTGAATTTGGAGAAAGTGAAATCCTTTGGTAAGGAGTACGCTGAGGCGCTTCGTATGGTGGAAGCCGAGGAATTAAGGAAATCCACTAATGCCAGAGATCGATTGAAAACAGACTTGGATGTTCTTGTCGCTTATATGGATGCGCAAAAGAGTGGAAATAAGGAGTTAGCAAGCTCTTTAGCCGGTCAGGTCGCGGACATCACGGGTAAAATCATCAACGGTAATAAAATTAGTCCCGCAATAGCGAAAGAAATTGTCGAGTTGAGCGAACAAATCGGCGTGCTTGATGAAAAAATCAAGAACGGTCAGCAGTCGCTTGATGTTTTGGATGGCAAGCTAAGTAACACTGCTGATGCAACGGATGATTTTAGGTTAGCCATGACGGAATCGGCTAACGAGACGGAGGCAAGCGAAGATGCCATTGTTGATGTTGGGGATGCACTAGATAACCTGCAGAAGGAAATCGATAACGTCAGAGGCAGTGTCGCGGACTTAAATCAACTATCTGCTGATTTAGCTAAAGGACAGTCATTGAACGCTGAAGCAGCGGAGGAGCTAATTAATCAGTATCCACAGCTAGCTGATAGTATTTACAAGACAGCAGACGGATGGGCATTTGAAGAAGGCGCCGTAAAATCACTTCGGCAATCGAAATTAGAGTTGCTGGAGACGTCCAGGTTCACGCAGGCGGGAATTACTGCATCGATGTACGCGGAGCTTGAGAAGCGGCTTGAGTACTATGGTTTAGAGTTAGATTCGATTGGGAGCCTAGCTGAAGCGCAATCTGTCATGGATCAAATGACAAAAGGAATCGGTGTTCATTCGCTTTATGTGCCGGAAAGCGTCAATCATTTAGCAAAGATCGTATCAATCCGTGAAAGATTCAGCAAACTGAATGCCGATCCTAGCTATGGCGTACAGTCTGAAAAAGTGAAAGACAGCAGCAAAAAAGAAGAAGATCCACTTGCAAAGGCATTTGCCGCTTCGCAAAAGTGGATTGAGCATCAAAAAGCGATGGGAAGGCTCTCAACTAAAGAGGAGTTGTCGGCTTGGGAGCGGGTACAATCGCAATACGTGAAGGGTTCTGAACAACGTATGGCTGCCGATGAGAAAGTATACGCGCTCAAAAAGCAGTTGATTGAAGATGCAAAGAAGTTAGAGCAAGATGCTTTTAATGCGTCAACGAATTGGATCTCACATCAAAAGGGAATCCGCGATGTCTCGGCTAAAGAGGAACTGTTATGGCTGGAGCGATTGCAAGGGAAGTATAAAGTAGGTTCGGAGATTCGTAGGAGTCTGGACGAGCAGGTCTTTGCTGCTAGGAAAGCGGCCATGCGCGAGACCATGACATTATCCGAATCCTTTATATCGCATGAGAAAGCTATGGGCCGTATGTCGCTGGAGGAAGAGTTGAAAGCGTGGGAACGCATGCAGGCGCGATACCTAAAGGGTACGGAAGAACGAAGACGCGCTGATGAGCAGGTATATGCGCTCAAGAAGCAACTGATTGAAAAAGAGACCACAGATACGACAAAGCTTGTTGCAGTCCAGCAGAAGGCGCTTGATAAAGCCAAAAACGATACGATTAAACGTATTAACGATGAAAAGGATGCTTTCATTGCAGCTCAGGACGCTAAGATCAAAGCGATCGATGTTCTAATCGCGGCAATGCGTGAGCAGAACGCGGACGACGACTATGAAAAACAATTAGCTGAGAAACGAGCAAGGTTAGCCCTTCTTCAATCGGCGGTGGGTCCTGAAGGAATCAAAGAGCGCCAGGAGCTCATAAAAGAAATAGAGAAAATGGAGCTTGACCATAGTCGAGAGCTTACGATTCGCAGCCTAGAGGCTGAAAAGAAGAAGCTGGAGGAAGAGAAAGAGCTTAAAGTTTCCGCTTATGAAGATCAGATCAAAACATTGGAATTGCATTATGATGCACTGACTCAAGCGTTTAATGATTTTTCGGATGAAGCGGTAAAGCAGGCTGATACACTGAAGCAAATACAAGTGCTTAAAGAATCCGAGAAGAATGCAGAGATCCTGGCGCAGCTTGATGCATTTATTCTCGCTTATCAATCCAAAATGAGTAAGATAAACGGCTTATCGATGACGCAAGAAGAGCGGGACTTGCAAGAATATAACAACAATAAGGACTTGTGGGATGCTGCAAAGGCGAGTGGAGATAAAAGCAAGATGGCAAGCCTTGCGGCCCGTAACAACGAGATCCGAGATCAATATAACATCAAGCAGGATACGGGTAAGATTCAGCACTTTTCCGAGGGCGGGAAAGTAAAGGGTGTACGTGGTCAGGCAGTCCCTGTTATTGCTCATGCTGAAGAACTGATTTTAAACGATCGGCAGCAAGGTAACCTCTTTAAATTACTGAACTATGCTATTCCTAATTTATCCTTTAAAATGCCAAGCTTCAGCATGCCGATGGCATCCGGTTCGTCGGAATCTATCGTTAATAACAATCAATACATCGTATCTCATACGGGAGATGTTAATATTGACGATTCATCTACAGCTAAAACGTATTGGTCGGAGCGAGATAACGTAGTGCGGCGGTTCCAGTCACGAGGAGGGAAATCAAGATGATTGAAGCTTACATCGACGGTATCCCATGGTCATCGCTTGGCATCGGTATAAAGAGAAGAGACATACCTCCGCTGCCGGAGACAAGAGATTATACCGTGCAAATCGCGGGCAGAGATGGTGAAGTTGATTTTGGTTCCGAATACGGGCCAAGAGTGATTAGTCATGAATGCGTCTTAATGGCTAACGATCCTACAACGGATTACCAAGCGAAAGTCAGAGAGATTGCTCGCGTATTTGATGCAAAACGCGGCGATCGCACCATTACGTACAGTGATTTGCCTGGTAAAAGGTACCGCGCACGCTATGCGGGTACGCTGTCTATAGAAAAGATCATTTTTGACGGCATGTTTCAGCTACCGCTCAAAATGCATAACCCCTTTTCGGAGAGTGATCAAGAAAAGATAGAGGAGCTTGTGCTGACACAATCGCCTCAAACCATAACTATTGAATCGGACGGCGATCTTAGCGCTAGTCCGATTTTTGTTTTGACGAACATGGGCAGCAACACGATAAACGGAATCATGATTAAAAACGAATACAAACTCGAATAGGAGATGGGAAGACATGGCCATATCAAATTATCAAGCGGCTCGAAATCTGAATGCGTTGCGTGGCATTAGCTTTACCCCACCGGCCGCAATCTATTTAGCGCTGTATACTTCGAGTCCCACAGCAGCAAATACAGGGTCAGAGGTAGCTGGTGGAGCCTATGCAAGGCAAATCATTACGCTATCCGCAGCTGCTTTAGACGGGGGGAAGATGGCCGTTAAATTAACCGCAGATGCTCCCTTTCCTGTAGCAACAGCCAATTGGGGATTGGTCACGCATGTTGGTGTGGTAGATGCTCTTACAGGTGGGAATCTTCTGCATTTTGCTGAGATCGATGCAAGAACAATTCAAACGAATGATCGCTTCATTGCAGAGGCAAACAAAATATTGATTCGGTACGCGCAATAGAAAGGGGGAGCAACACATGACGAACCTACTACCTATGTATCCAGGTATAGCAAACAGCTATCAAACGGAGCTGTCAGCTGGTATCAATGCTACGGTTACAACCATTCCATTACAAAGCGTAGCGGCAACCATTCTTCCTGACGCGCCGAACATTGCGGTTATAGGGACCGACGAGACTGCTGAGACAATTCTTTATACTGGTAAGTCTGGTAATACTCTAACGGGAGTTACACGAGGATATAACGGGACGACAGCGAGGAGCTGGACTTCAGGAGCAAAGGTTGCTCGAATGTTTACGGCGGCAGATTGGGATTCTGCAAGGCAAAACATCGATACGTTAAACACGATGCTATCCGAAGCTGCATCTATTCAAGCCGTATTAAAGCGAGGACTTAACTTACTTAATACATCCCAAGCAACACAAGCAGAGTTTAATGTGCAAGGCCGTACGCTTGTTAATTTATTAGGTAAAATAGGAAACTTCGAATTTGATAACAATGGAGATGGGGTGGCCAATGGCTTTGAAGCAACTCTAAATGGTGCCACAGCTTCGCTAGAAACGACAAACGTTAAATATGGTAATAAAGCACAGAAGATTACAGCAAACATTAGTGACACAAGCACGATAAGAGAAATTAAAAGTGTCAACCTATCTTTCGATGCAAATAAATATTACCTTGCGCTGGTTGATGTAGTTACAGACGGATCACAAGCGGTACTGTTAATGAACAATGGGAGCGCAAACTTAGGTAACGTCATTACAACCACTAACAAAACCATTTATAAAAAGTGGCAACAAGTAACGGCATCAGCGGTAGGAAATCTTAAGCTTATGAATTTCAATAGTATAGGTGTGGCAGGCTGGGTACAATTCGACGGCGTGCGAATTTACGAAGTAACAGCATCGGATTATGCCAAGATTGATATTGATCCAGAATATACAGGTGAAAAGCTCGCAGATAAGTATTCTTACGTTGATAGCGTACAGCACTTGCAAGGCACGACTATTCGAAAGAGTAGTAAGAATCTTTTCTCACCACTTATGAAATGGAATCTAAATGCTTTGGCTTCGGTAGTATCACCTTATGAATTAACGATGACCGCGACAGGTACAGGACAGCGAAATACAATCACTGTCCCTACGATAACAGGGCAGTCCTATGTATTCTCGGCTAGCTTAGGGGCAGATGCAAATCATAGAATTAAAGCTTGGGACGGCATCGGAACGACCGGTATTCAATTGTTTAGCAGTGCCGTGGGAGAAAAGGTATTTACGGCTCAGAGTGGCTATACAACTTTCGCTTTAGAACCGCAAGCAGCCGGATCATTCACATTTAAAGATATCATGCTTGAAGTGGGCACAGTGAAAACTGCGTTCGAGCCACAAATGGATGATTACGTCAATTTTCCATCCCTCGTAGCTAATATGGAACGGACAATCGTAGATGCATACGATAGCGTTACGGGAAATATCTTCAGACGTTGGAAAACCGGCGTTTTACTTGACGGATCATATCCATGGACAGCGTCAGGAACAGGAACAGGTTTTAAAGCAATTGGACTTGCCTCTTCAGGGGGATATTTTGGGGATCGACTCCGAGGGGTTTCGAATGTTCCATATTGCAGGTTGTTTGATGGCAGAATCGTTCGTTTAGGTGGTACATCAAGTACTGGCGATGTTATCAGCATAAGCTGGTGGCATCATCTGACGGGAAACGATTTCTACATCTCTTTATTTAATGCGGATACGGGTTGGGTCGATGCAGTTAGTCCATCAGTTAACACAATAAAAGCGGCGATGAATGGCTGGAAAGCAACAGCAAACAACGGAACAGCATATACCAGTTGGATTTCGATTTTGACAGGAGCTGCGCCTGCTACCAACACGGAAGCTTACTGCGCTGCAAATAAGGCTCCAGGTTGGACGGCTTGGGCTACGATGGATTATATGCTAGCTCAAGGATTCGAGGAGCCTTATATCGGTGATAACGGAGCCATCGCTTTACAAGCTGGTGGGAACCAGTTGGAACTGATTGATGGCGTTGTCGTGCGAGAAAAGATAATGCCTGCATTTGCAATCGGAGCAAATCCGTTAAGGTATTACATTAATGAAATGGGCGTAATTGGCTCAGCTACAGACAGCCCGCTAAAGTATAAAACAAATAATATTTTTAAAATTTATAGAAATGGTATTGAGGATAAGAAATGGGTGTTGTCCTCTAATTCGTCTAATGGAAACGGAAATCAAATAGCGGAATGTATGTCAACGGATTACGATCCTACCGCTGAGTACACCGTAACCTATCAAGTATTGGACAAGTACCTCTATTCATCAAACGTGATAGATACGACAGTCACGTACCAATCCACACTAGGTGGCGCTGTGTCTAAAAATATACAAGACATTGCAGATCTCAAAATACAAAACGGCGTGCAGGATTGGAAGCTTCTGCTGGATGAGGCATATGCCTTGAACACCCGTTATGATCTTAACGCACATATCGGATCTCGCGGAACAGCTCACGGTGTAGCAACTATAACGGAAGCTGGCTTTTTGGATGCTCCAGATAAAGTGAAACTTGATGGAATTGCCGCCGGTGCGGGTGGAACAAATAGCGCAACAGATACCGTAATTGGCAACCGCACTATTGATGATACTGTAGTTGCTGCCGCCGCTGCCGATACACCAACTCGTTTGTGGAGTAAATTGGCTAATATGATCAAAAGGATTACTGGAACAGCAAACTGGTATACACCACCTTCAAAAACCATATCAACGATTATTACTGATTTGGATTTAAAAGCACCGCTTGCATCACCTGCTCTTACAGGCACGCCAACAGTACCAACGGCTGCAACGTCAACGAGTACAACGCAAGCTGCCTCAACCGGATTTGTGAAGAACAATATCAATACACAGACGATGGCGGACGCGACGAGCGCCAATACGCTCACAACAAACGGGAAATATTACATTTTCAATGGTGCGAATGCCCCTCTCACCGGAGTGGGTTTTTATTATGATGTACACCGTTATGATGCGTCTAATATGTTTCAAATTGCCTATCAACTCAATACAGAGGCGGTATTCTCTCGCAGGATGGTATCGGGGGCGTGGAGCGCGTGGCATTCCGTTTCGGGTACCACGACGTCGCTTTCCGGCACGGATTTGAACACGTTAAAAACTAATGGGAAGTATTACGTTTGGACGGGTACGAATCTTCCAGCGGGGAGTAACGGATGGTACATTGATGTGTTTAATGACGGTCAGGATATCAAGACGTATCTCACGCAAACGGCGTATCCAATTTCGGCGGGAACGGGATATGTCTCGACGCGGACATGTGTTAATGGCGTATGGGGCGCATGGATCTCACTTGCTACCGGCCCTGTATTCGGAACATATACGGGAAATGGTGCATCGCCGCGCGTTATTTCATTACCATTTACACCGTCTGCTGTCATGTTAATGAAGTCAAACAACGGGGGCACCATCAGTTATTCATCAAATGATAGTGGACTAGCCGTTACGGGAAGCTCCGTACGTAATGTCACTGAGGTTACGATTGAAATAGTAACGAACGGTGTTTCACTTACGATCCAAGCTAATATTAGCGGACACATATATAATTACATCGCGTTTAGATAAGGAGGGGTGAAATGAGCGGAACAGAAGAATTGGAACCAACGGAAACAGAGCAGTCGCAGGCCGAACCGCCGAAACTGGTGTTGAAGAGGCTGCTGCTGTTTGATGACGGCATAAATACCTACGAGGTAGGTGACTGGCTTTATGAAGGGTCGTATCCTAATTCAGAAATACCTTATTACATCGTGGATGATGGAACCGAGGCAGGTGCGGAGCTTTACCACAAAATACGAGAGTTACACCCGTATTTTACACTTACTGTCGTTGATGGCGAGCTGCAAGACGTTGTGCAACGTGATAAGACACCTGCGGAAATTGAACAGGAAAATGCACCACCTCCGAAGACAGCGGAACAATTACGAATCGATCAATTGGAAGAACAGTTAGCTGCCCAACAAGCTGTAATTGATGCACTAGTACTTGATGCGCTAGGAGGTGGTGTCGGTGTTTGAAACAATTAAACGGCTGTGGGATGCTCAGAAAATGGATGAGGCGACGCTCCGAAGGGCGGTATCGGTTAAAGGCTGGATTACTCCGGAGCAGTTTAAAGAAATATCTGGCGGCGAATATGAGTAGGAGGAAGCCATATGTTTGGAGGATCATTTAACCGCCTTCCTTTCAACCGCTCGATATCAATTAACGTTTATGGACGCTCGGTTATGGAAGCATCGACTGAAATGTCGGTAAGTATGTTACGAGAGGTAAAAGCAAATACCACTATGGAGACGCTATCCCAAATGGAGGCGTCTTTTTTAAGGGCCATTACTGGAGCAGTTGAATTAAATACAATTACAGAAATGGAGTCTTCCTTCATTCGCCGCATGCTTAGTGGTGGTGCGCTTATGTCTGCAATGTCTGAAATGGTTGCGGCGGGCAGTCGTTACCATGTGGAATACATCGAGATCGCCGGAGCCTTTGCGCCAGGTGATCGGATAGTGATTGATGTCCAAAAGCTAAAAGTGACGAAAAACGGAGTCATTACTGGTTATAACGGTGACTTTTTTGAATTACATCCAGAAAAGAATAACCTCACCTTTACAGACCCTGCAATCGGCCGTTCAGTACAAATGAGGTTAACATTCAGGGATAAATATCTATATTGAGGTGATGGCTTGAAGAGACTAGCCTTGTATGACAAAAACCTTAACCACTTAGGTGCTGTAGCGGATGCTACAGAGATTGAGCGGCGCCGGCGTATCAACAGTGACTATGAATTATCTTTTCTATTGCCTATGTCGAGCGAGGATTACAACATAATCCCCATAAAAGGGCATATCAAAGATAACCGGGGTCAGTATTATGTGATTAACGATCGAGCGCGGAAGCGGGAAGGCGTTAAGCGCATGGTAGAGTACGTTTGTACTCACGTTATGTTCAAGCTGGCTGACTTCAAATTCCCTTATTCATCATACATCGATGAAGCATTTGGCGTTAATATCACAACGCTCCTTACGTCGATATCAGCCGCGACAAGCGGGAAGTTTAGTTTCACTGTTGATGATGCTTTTGACCTGAAGGATATCAAGGATTTCGGTAGAGGGGATTGCCTGCAAGCTCTGAATAAAGTGATCAATGCTTATGGTTGTGAGATCGAGCCGGACAACTTTGTCATTCATATCAAAAAACAGATCGGTATGAATCGCGGATATGAAGCTAGGATGAAGAAAAATATCATCAACATCAACTTCAAAGACAGCGCCAGCACGCTTGTAACGCGATTGTTTTCTGAAATGAAGGACGGGCGTACATTTATCGGAATGGCCGCGTCCAATCTAACAAGCGAGGAATACGCTCTGTTAAACGCGGTACCGGGTGCGATTGTAGGAGGAATAGTTAAGGTTAACTACTTGATTTCTCCTTATGTCTCTTATTGGTCCAACACAACCAACACGTACTATGATGGGGAGTATATTAATCAGGAGATCGAGGACCCGATTGAGTTGCTCAAGGCGGCACGTCGAAACCTTCGAGAACGTGAGGTACCAGCTATTGATGTACCGGTTAGCCTGGCAGATCTTCACCGAATTGATTACGAAGAGCCTGAAGTGTTTCTTGGCGACACGATAAAGATTACCGATACCGAAATGCAAGTGAATGGCATAACCGCGAGGGTGACCGAATTAAGGGAACCGCTATTCAATCCAGCGAAACAACCGAATATGGTGTTGGCAAATTACCTTCTGCGGGATTATGACGATATTCTAGCGGATCTAAACGAGTCAAAGCAGATCGTGGATAACATCATTAGTGGCGGTAAGGTAAGAACGGCAGCATTCGAAACCTTTGCAGCTCAAGCGGTATATGATATTAACAATAGCAAATCAGAAGTCATTTATGATGAGCGAGGAATTGTACTTCGGAGTAAATTGATTCCGAATGACCAAGTTGTCATATCTTCTAAGGGGTTGTACGTTACCCGTGACGGCGGTCAGTCTGCGGATGCGGCGATAACCGCAGCAGGAATTATGGCGCCGAAGGTCATAGGAACGCTAGGTAATTTCGTGGAAATTGAAATCGGAATTGGAAACAATGTCTTCAAAGCAAATCAAAGCGGTATCCATTTAGGTCATCAAGTTTTCGGGAGTGCGCCGTTCAGGGTTAATATGGCCGGAGAGCTGCTTGCAAACAGAGCAACAATTGCAGGCGAGATTCACGCGACGAGTGGATCGTTCTCGGGAAACATTTCGGCTTATGGAACAATCACAGGCGGCACATTAACCGGGGCGAAAATACAAACAAAAGCAGCAGGCGTATACCCAAGAATTGAGATGGATTCAACTGGAAATGTGTTTGGTGTCTATCAGTCTACAACGAGCTACGCTAGGCTCATACCTTTAAGTATGTGGGCATCATCACCAGCGTTCGAAATAACAAACTTAGGAAGAGTTCTTGCGTTTGGTCATGGAATAGCCTCTCTTGGAGGCATGGCAATTCGTGCTGATAGTGATTTTGAAATTCAAGCAAGTGGAGGCATTTATTTAAGTTCACTTACAAATCTAACTAACTGGACTCAATTGAGAAGTATGGATGATGGAAATACGTTGAAGTGGGAACTGGATAGAAAGGCATCTTTGAATGATCTAAATAATTTTGCATTAAGAGACGAAGCGGCCTATAATCTTGCATTCGATTCAACAACCAGAAACCTTAAAATGTATAGCAGAACAGGAGAGATTTTAGCTACCGTAAACATCCCTAAGTAATCGGTGAATTGCTGAGTTATGTTATAATGCTGGTAAAGTTGCCCAAGGGGGATGGAATGTGAAGACGAAAACTTTATTAGTAGGTTTTGTTGTAGGAGCTATTGTTATGGCGAGTGGACAAGCGATGGCTGACGGAGTATCGAAAATAGGAAAAAAGATACAAGGTGAAGCGGTTGTATTGATGGGTAGTAAGGAACTGAGTAAAGCAATTATAGTCGATGGCAAAAGTTATGCGCCGGTCAAAGATATTGTTGAATCATATGGTTCTACCGCTATGTACCAGAAGGGTGTGATAACGATAACAACAAAGGGAGACGGATTAGGAACGCTCCAAACCAATAAACTTATATTAGAAACAAAAATTACGGATCTGAATCGGGTCATTAACAATTTTGAAACCGATCTTATTCCTAAACAAGAAAAAGTTGTTTCCGAAGCTACCACTGAGGACGGGAGAAAAATTCGTCAAGAAAGACTTGACATGTACAGAGCAACTCTAGCAGAAGCTAAATCGAATCTCATAGATGCACAGTCACAACTTGATGAGATAAACAGTCAAATCGAAATAAAAATGAACAACAACAGTTAAGATTGTTTCTATCCCTCGATATTAAATCGAGGGATATTTTATTTGAAGGAGATGTTTTAAATGGCAGAGATTAAGAAGAAACTCGAATTGACAGTTGATGTAGATAAGCCAATCGAAGAGATTAAGGAATGTATTATCGCGATTTCAATATTCCACGGTTCAAAGCAGCTGGATATTTTAAAGGAGATTGAGCTATGGCTCGGTAAATCAATCGAAGATGCAAAAACTAATCAACTAATAAGCGAACATCAAACCCAAGGGCCTGAGTAATCAGGTCCTTTTTATATACAAACAGAAGGATGACTGAGGGGATGGAACCTAATGTATAAGCAGTGGTTAACTGTTGATGTGACAGAGGGCAAGGCGATTGCGGCAGGAATTGGTGCATTAATTGCTCCATGGGTGTCGCTGGTTTACGGGGATGGTCGTTTAATCCCTATTATTTTGTTAATGGTTGTTATTGTAATGGATTGGGTAACCGGTATTGCGGCAGCGCGGAAGGATCAAACGTACTCGTCGCAGTACGGAATCCGAGAAGGATTACCTCGTACAATGTTTTTGTTTGTTATGCCTGCAATTGCCAATCTACTTGATGCGATGATGGCTATGCCTGGTCTATTTTTTTATGGGATTACACTCGGCATTATTTATCATACTTGGCAGTCGCTGACCGCAAATGCCTACCGGGCTGGTTGGGGAAGTTGGATTCCAAAGGCGGTCATGTCGCACATCGAGTCAGAGCTTAAAGCCAAGGTGGAACGAGCAAATAAACGCAGCGCTGAAGGAGAGGACAAGGTTGGTTAATTACACGATAGACCACATACCGATAGGGACGGCTAATAACCGCCGTCCAGCAGTGCAAATGGCCGCTACGTCGATAACGATCCACAACACGGGCAACCCTAGCAGCACGGCTAAAAATGAAAGAGCATGGTTAACAAACCCGTCAAACATCCGAACGGCATCTTATCATATTGTCGTAGATGAGCGCGTGGCTATCGAATGTCTGCCGTTATCTGAGCATGCTTGGCACTCAGGTGACGGAAACAGCAGCAAGAGTGGAAACCGTACCTCCATAGGAATTGAAATTTGTGAAAGCGGAAATTATGCGAAAACGTTAGAAAACGCGGCAGAGTTGGTAGCGAGTATGCTTAAGAAACGAGGATGGGGCGTTGATCGACTTAAGCGACATTATGATTGGTCGGCTAAGATATGTCCGCGACTAATGTATGATGCTGGAAAATGGTCTGGGTGGAAGGTATTTAAGCAAATGGTCGCCGCGAAATTGCAGCCAACAATAGAGGAGGATCAACCAATGACAGCAGCTGAGAGAAAGGCATTTGAAAGCCTAGAAAAAACAGTGCAAGAGCAAGGGAGACAGCTTGCGGAATTAAAACAGCTCGTACCAGCTCCGGCATGGTTTGGTAAGGAATTTAAAAACGTGGATCTAGGAAGTATCATCCACGATCCTAAATTTACTGTTGAAGGCTGGCGCACGCTGGCAGTGGCATTGAGAGCTGGAAAATAGAAAAGAGCCTACTAACCCCTTTGCGGTTGGTGGGCTCTTTTTCTATTTTCCCAAGCGCTTGGGAATTTGTTATTTGTCAAATTGCACATCCTAGTTTATAATCGCCAATCACTAATAGCAGACGTACGTTAGTTATGATTGAATTATTTTAACAGTGTGATTACAAGCGCATTCAGTACGATAACAAGGGCGACCACACTTATTATTACAGCGGCTAACAGTTTACCGTTCATCTTCATATTTCCAGCCCCTTTATGTTATGATAAGAAAAGAAGAAGCACCCCTTGTATTTCATCACCGTAGGTCGGGAGCCTTGCGGCTCCCTTCCGGTGTTGATTACCTTAACGAGGCGATGAGGGTGATGATCGAGCCTATCAGACTAATGATTGCTGTCATTAGTGCGATGTTCAAAGCTCGTTCATCTTTACGCTTCTTCTTTTTCTGTTTGGCCATCTTGTTTTCACCTCCTTATATTCTTATTATACATCGTTTAACGTTGAGTGTCAACGTTTAACGATAAATTAATTTTGTTTATTTGTTGATAATAAACGTTATAAGTTGTATATTGAGGTAGGGGGCGATTTGAAATGTTGAAATTGAAACTACGTGAGATTATGTTTGAAAAACGATGGAATGCTAAGCAACTCAGTGAAGCGACGGGAATACGTTGGAATAGCATTGACGATATGATGGAGAACCGAAGCAAGAGATGGAGCGTAGAGAATCTGGATAGCATTATGAGTGTATTGAAAATCGAAGACGTTTCTGAATTAATTGAATATGTAAAGGATAACTCCAGTGAATAATACTGGGGTTTTATTTTGTCTTGTAACAGAACATATGTTTGTATTAAAATAAGAACAAACATTCGTATAGGGGTGAGGGGCATGATTGAAAAGTATGTAGGCCAAACAGTGCAGATTATTTATAACGACCGTAATCGCAACATATCAATACGCACTATACAAGTCCGATCGGTACGGGACGGTCGAGTTAAAGCGTATTGTTATACAGCTAATGCCCCTCGCATATTTAACATGTCAAACATTATTGATGTGGAGTTGATAAAACAACATGCTTGAGGATACTACACGGAAAATTCTAACGGTCATATGGAATGTATATCGTGATGATCCAGCAAAGATTGATATCCCATATATTAGCCATAAATCCCGAAGGACTGAGGATCAAGTAAAGAGTTCAATAAATGAGCTAGTGAAAGAAGGATTTATCTTATGGGATCAGAAGGAGAACACGTTTAAAGTCCTCTACAACCGTGCAGAGGCTAAAGAGTTTCCTCGCCGTGGATGGACCTTATGAAGAAGGTAAATCGATTAGATCCACAGAGCAACAAAATGTGGTCCAGCAGCCGCATGATGTTGCCGGAACATGTCGTTGCAATTAACAAATATAATAAAGATTTGGAGGACTTGGATATGGCGAAAGCAAAGGGACCAAAGCGGCCGACGAGAGACGAGTTTGAATTGGAGGAGTTAGGTGAACGTCTAGTGGAAGCCCAGCAGGAAGAATTAGAAATACGACTTGTTGTATGGAACTGGGATCAACCTGTTAAGGGTAAAATAGTTAAGATGGACTCAAGAACAAAGATGGTTCATTTATATGATAATGGAGAAGAGGTAAAGGTACCTTTTCTGGATATAATGAAAGTAGGAAGCCCCGTCTAATAGACAGGGCTTTTATTGTTTGTGGGGTTCAGGTATAATTGCGAAAGATTATTTAGATGAAGGAGTTGTTTTATATGCCGCTCTCTTGCGGGATAGTAGGTCTTCCGAATGTCGGGAAATCGACATTGTTTAACGCAATTACACAAGCAGGGGCAGAATCTGCCAACTATCCTTTTTGTACCATAGATCCTAACGTTGGCGTTGTTGAAGTACCGGACGAGCGTCTCGATAAGCTGGTTGAGCTGGTTGTGCCTAAGAGCATCGTGCCAACGGCGTTTGAATTCGTTGACATCGCGGGCCTAGTGGCTGGAGCAAGCAAGGGCGAAGGTCTCGGCAACAAGTTTCTAGCCCATATTCGCGAAGTAGACGCGATCGTGCACGTGGTGCGCTGCTTCCAGGATGACAATATTACGCATGTATCAGGCAAAGTAGATCCGATTAGCGATATCCAAACGATTAATTTGGAGCTGATTCTGGCGGATATTGATTCCGTGGACAAGAAGATCGACCGCTCCCGCAAAAACCTCAAGGGCGGGGACAAGAAAGTCGCTCAAGAAATTGAGGTGCTTGAGCGCGTGAAAGAAGCGCTGTACAACGATATGCCGGCGCGCAGCGTCGAGCTTAGCGACGATGAGAAGCTGCTTATCCGCGATCTTCACCTGTTGACGATGAAGACGGTATTGTATGCCGCTAACGTGAGCGAAGAAGAGGTTTCCAATTCGGACGGCAATGAATATGTACAGAAGGTTCGCGAATTCGCTGCTGCCGAAGGCGCGGATGTCGTACCGATCAGCGCGAAGGTTGAAGCGGAGATCGCTGAGCTTGAAGGCGAAGACAAGGATATGTTCCTTGAAGAGCTTGGCATGTCGGAGTCGGGTCTTAACCGCTTGATCAGCTCTGCGTACAAGCTGCTTGGCTTGTATACGTACTTTACGGCCGGCGTGCAAGAGGTGCGTGCATGGACGATTCGCAGCGGGACGAAAGCACCGCAAGCGGCTGGCGTTATTCATACGGACTTCGAACGCGGATTCATTCGCGCCGAGGTTGTTTCCTTTACGGATCTAGCGGCTGCAGGCTCCATGGTAGCGGCACGCGAGAAGGGGCAAGTCCGCCTTGAGGGCAAAGAGTACGTTGTGCGCGACGGCGACGTTATTCATTTCCGTTTTAACGTTTAATCAATTTGGCAATAATATAGCCCTGCAGGTGCTGATCGGCACTTGTGGGGCTTTGTTGCAAATTTGGGCGCAATGAGCAGCTGTAAATCGAAACCAGCAGTCGATACTCCTGCGCCGATATGGTATAATGAACATTATCCTAATGGAATAAACAGAGGTGAATGATCGTGTTTGACCGTTTACAAGCACTCGCAGACCGGTATGAGAAGCTTAGTGAGCTATTGTGTGATCCGGATGTATCCAGTGATCCCAAACGGCTTAGAGAGCTTTCCAAGGAGCAGTCGGATTTACAAGAGGCGTATGATGCCTTTACGGAATATAAACAAGTTACCGAGCAGCTCGATGATGCCAAGCTTATGCAGGCAGAGAAGCTCGATGACGAAATGCGTGAAATGGTGAAGATGGAGATCGACGAATTAAGCAAGCGCCAAGCTGAGCTTGATGAGAAGATCCGTATCGTTTTGCTGCCGAAGGACCCGAATGACGACAAGAACGTAATCGTCGAGATTCGCGGCGCTGCTGGCGGTGACGAAGCTGCATTGTTTGCTTATGAGCTGTACCGCATGTACACGAAGTTTGCAGAAACGCAGGGCTGGCGCGTGGAGCTGATGGATTTCAGCGAGAATGACCTTGGCGGATTTAAAGAAGTTATCTTCATGATTACGGGCAAAGGCGCATACAGCAAGATGAAGTTCGAGAGCGGCGCGCATCGCGTGCAGCGTATTCCGGTAACGGAATCAGGCGGCCGTATTCATACTTCGACATCAACGGTAGCGGTTATGCCGGAGGTTGAAGATGTGGAGGTTGAGATTTTCGACAAGGATATTCGCGTCGATACGTTCTGCTCAAGCGGAGCAGGCGGACAGTCTGTTAATACGACTAAATCTGCGGTACGCGTATTGCATGTTCCTACAGGCATTATGGCGACTTGTCAGGATGGCAAATCACAGAATGAGAATAAGGCGAAAGCACTTGCCGTGCTTCGTGCTCGTATCTCTGACGTACGCCGTCAAGAGGAAGAAGCGAAATATGCAGGCGAGCGCAAGAGCAAAGTCGGAACGGGCGATCGCAGTGAACGCATCCGTACGTACAATTTCCCACAAAGCCGCGTAACGGACCACCGTATCGGGTTGACGCTGCATAAGTTGGATTCGGTTATGAATGGTGATCTGGCAGATGTTATTTCTTCCCTTACGATCGCAGAGCAAGCGGATATTATGGAACGTGAAATGGCTTAACTTATAAGGCGCTGGACCGAGGGTTGCTTCTCTAAGCAATCGGAGGTTCGGCGTTTTGTTAGGTTCGGGGCAATTGAATTGGCCGGTTGTTCGCATGAATGTGCGGCAATGGGACTGAATGCGAAAGGAAATGATGCGAATGATGGGCATGCCATCGAATGGGCCGTGGTTTAAAGAGCCTTTGACGCTGAGGCAGGCGAGCGTGCAAGCGACCTCCATTCTGCTGGCTGAGGGAGTCGAGGAGCCGCGCAACAATGCCGAGCTGCTGCTTATGCATCTGCTCGGGACCGATCGCGCGGCGCTGCTGCGCGACGGCGGTGATCCGTTCCCGGCTGAGAGGCTGGCCGAATGGGAGGAGCTGATCCGACGGAAAGCGGCAGGCGAGCCTGTCCAGTATATCATTGGCGAGCAGTGGTTCTACGGGCGGCCGTTTACGGTCACGCCGGCCGTGCTTATCCCGCGCCCGGAGACTGAGCTCCTGGTCGAGGCGGTGCTTGCGGCCGCCTCGCTGCTCTGGCCTGCTGACCCGGGCAGCGAGGGGAACTTCGTGCCGACGGTCGTAGACGTCGGCACGGGCAGCGGCGCCATCGCCGTGACGCTGGCTTCGCAGCGTCACGCTTGGCGCGTATGCGCGTCCGATCTATCGCCGGACGCGCTGGCAGTCGCCCGCACGAACGCGGTCCGCCATGAAGCGGCGGACCGGCTGACGCTCGTGCAGGGCGACCTGCTCATGCCCTTCATACCCGGGCATGAGCAGAGCGAACCCCGCAGCGCCGAGCTGCGCATCGACGTGCTCGTCTCCAATCCGCCGTACATACCTGCGGCGGATATGGAAGGGCTGCAGCGCGAGGTGCGCGACTATGAGCCGCATCTTGCGCTGGAAGGCGGCGCAGACGGGCTGACGCCCTACCGCCGTATGATCGAGCAGCTCCCGCGGCTGGCGCAAATGCCGCGGATCGTCGCGTTTGAGCTCGGCATGGGCCAGCCTCGCATCGTGGCCGAGATGCTGCGCGCGCTCGGCCGATGGGACGAGATCCGCATCATCAGCGACTACGCCGGCATTGAGCGCCACGTCATTGCGACGCAGTCGCAGCTTCGCTAGCCGCAGTAAAAAAAGGATGCCCCGAGCGCCGTTAGGCGATCAGGGCATCCTTTTTTGCTATCCGGCCTTGCTATCCGGCCTTGCTATCCGGCCTTGCTATCCGGCCTTGCTATCCGGCCTTGCTATCCGGCCTTGCTGTCCGGCCTTGCCAGCAGGCGGGCGGGCGATGCTGCCGCAAGCTTTATTCCGGCATCATATTCGTACTGATTGCGATCCGGTTCCAGGCGTTAATCGTCGTAATGGCCATAATGATTTCTCCAACCTGCTTGCTGTCGAAGTGGCGGGCGACTTCCTCATAAACAGCGTCAGGCACATGCTCTTTCGTGATCACGGTTACGGACTCCGTTAAAGCAAGGACAGCCCGTTCTTCATCGGTGAAAAAGCGCGTATCGCGCCAAGCGCTGAGTGCATAGATCCGCTGCTCGGTTTCGCCTAGCTCCCTAGCTTCTTTGGTATGCATATTGATGCAATAAGCGCAGCCGTTTATTTGCGAAGCGCGGATTTTGATGAGCTCCTTCAAGGTTTTACTGATGCTGGTCGTGCCCAAATATTTCTCAAGCCCGAACATGGCTTGGTATGCGGCGGGCAGCTCTTTGGCGATAACGGTTCTTTCAGTCATGGCATTCATTCTCCTCTATCATCCGATTTGTTGGCCGCTTGGCCGTGCTGCATGTCTTCGTCATCTAAGACAAAGCCTTGCACAAGTTTGTGACAGGAAGAGAAAAAATAATCAAAATAAAAACGAATCGATCCGTATATGCTTCAGCTTATCGGGATTGAGCATCACGAAAATCCGCTCGATCTGGTTGCCCTCCGCATTGATTTGAAAGCTGATTACGCTTCGAGGCTTGCCGTCGAGGGTAATGATGATGCCTGCTTGGCCATTCACAACAGCGAATCGGTGGCCGTCGCCTAGGAAGGTTTTGGGGATGACGCCTTGCAGAAAAGCGATTACGCGGGCTCTGCTGATTATCGTGTTAATAGCAGCACGTACCTTGCCGCCGCCATCGGAAACAAGCATGGCTTCCTCGGTCAGCATGGCGACCAGCTTATTGAAATCACCGGAAGCCGCAGCTTCCATGAAGGTTTCGACGAGGGGCTGGGCTTGATCCGTGTTTCCCGGAAGACGCTGGCGTTCTTGGTGAAGCCTCTCTTTGGCGCGGCTGAATATTTTCCGGCAGTTCGCCTCTGTCTTCTGCAAGCAAGCGGCGATCTCGTCATAGTCAAAGGCCAGCGATTCCCGCAGAATGAAGACGGCCCGCTCTACTGCGGTCAGCTTCTCCAGCATGACTAGCAGCGCGTAGGATATCGATTCGTGCCGGTCGTACAGCTCAGCGGGGTCCAGCATGGCTTGGCCGATATCTGGCTCGGGCAGCCATTCTCCGACATATACCTCGCGTCTCTTGCGCGCGGATTGGCTGAGGTTGATGGATCGGTTCGTAACCATCCTTACGAGATAGGCTTTTTCATTATTTATATCCAAAGTGTTTAGCTGGCTGTAATCGGCAAAAACATCCTGTACGAGATCTTCCGCTTCGCTAAACGAGCCGAGCATGCGGTAGGCGATGGAATGGAGCAGCGGTCGGTAAGCGGTATAAGCTTTATTGAAATCCATCTCGGCATCCTTTCTTGTTCCCATGTCGGTTTCATTTACTCCACTTCTATAGTACCGCATGAATGGTTTTTTTCAATACGCATGCATGCGTAGGACGGAGGCGCGCCGCGGCTTGGTGCAGCGTGCAAGCGGCAATGGAATCTAGCTTTGAAGAAAATGCTAGCTGCTAGGTTTATATATTACAAACGGGGGACATACTGACGGATAGATACGTTCCGGAACGCAAGCAGACGCACTGACGGGTGCGACGAGAGGAGCTTGTGTTGTATGTCCAACCATTTATCTATTCATTCTTATTCCAATGTCGAGGGACCCGCAGCTTCCAAATCGGTGGCGGCTAACAAATATTCATACCGTAAATCCTATGGTTTTATCGTATTTGCTATCATTCTATTAATTATGAGCTGGGAAGCCCAGCAAATGGACGCGGCGGTTGCGGGCGGCCAAATTCCGCAGGAAGCTATCCGTCTTCGCATATTAGCCAATTCCGATCGTCCGGCTGACCAAGTCGTCAAGCGCCTTGTACGTGATGAAATCGTGAAAGCAATGAGCGGCTGGGCAACAGGTCCTCAAACCATAGAGGAAGCTCGCCAGTCTATTCTTGACCATATGCCTGAAATCGAACGCATCACAGCTAATGTTTTGCAAAGCCGAGGCTTTGCATACGGCGCTTCAGCCGAGCTGGGCATCGTGCCCTTCCCAACTAAAATGTACGGCAATGAGGTTTATCCCGCTGGCGACTACGAAGCGCTCCGAATTACGCTTGGCGAGGGCGGCGGCCAAAACTGGTGGTGCGTGCTGTTCCCGCCGCTATGCTTCATTGATGCGGCGAGCGGTGAAGCTGCCGCGTCGGCGTCAGTAGAAGGTTCGGCTCAGACATCCACGCTCAAAGCGGACAGCGCGCCAGTATCGGCTGCGGCAGCGGTTGATATGGAGGAGGATGGGGCATCCGGCGGAGAAGCGCCTAAAGCGAAATTCTTTTTGCTTGAAATGATCCAGTCGCTTATTAATTGGATTAAATCCTTGTTCGCATAAGTAGCGGCAGCGGTGCCTTGTTAGCTAAGGCACCGCTGCCGTTTCTGCTTGTTTTCGGATGCATGTGCTATAATAACGGAAGCATGATTCATTTAAATTATGAGCAAGGATTGAAGGATAAAGATGATAACGACGAATGTGTGGAGCGTGGAGCGGCTCCCTGACGAAAAGCTCGGATCCCAGCTTGCGGCAGCCGCCGCGCAAATAAGGGACGGCGGTCTTGTCGCTTTTCCGACGGAGACGGTATACGGGCTAGGAGCGGATGCAAGAAGCTCCTCTGCGGTAGGCCGCATATTCAGCGCAAAGGGGCGTCCCTCGGATAACCCGTTAATTGTGCATATCGCAAACCGGCAGCAGCTGGACGAGCTCGTGCTTCCGTACCCGAAGCTTGCTTCGGCTTTGATGGACAGCTTCTGGCCGGGACCGCTGACGATCGTGCTGCCGGCACGACCCGGTGTGCTGTCGCCGCTCGTTACCGCCGGACTGGCTTCGGTAGGCATCCGCATCCCGGACCATAGGGCCGCTCTAGCGCTGCTCGAGCTGGCTGGCTGCCCGGTTGCGGCGCCAAGCGCGAATCGCTCCGGAAGGCCAAGTCCGACGTTGGCACGGCATGTACTGGAGGACTTGGATGGGCGCATTGATGGGCTTGTGGATGATGGAGCTACAGGTGTCGGCTTGGAATCAACCGTCGTCGAGCTGGTCGGTGAACAAATGATCCGCATATTGCGCCCAGGCGGCATAACGCTGGAGGCGCTGCGGATAGCAGCGCCGCATGCAACCATCGACAGCGCAACGCTGGAGGAACCGGAGTCTGCGCCCCGCTCGCCCGGAATGAAGTATACGCATTATGCGCCGCAGGGCGAGCTGATCCTTGTCCAAGGTGAGCCGGATGCGGTGACTACGTATATCCGTCGGCAGGTGGAGCAGGCTGCCGGCAGCGGCGAGACGACCGGCGTTCTGGCATTCGAGGAGCGATTGCGCGATTACAAGGCTGACCGCGTATTATCTTTAGGCAGCCAAGCAGAGCTAGCAACGGCGGCCCATCGCCTGTATGCGGCGCTCCGCGCTTTCGACGAAGGCGGCGTGCAGCGCATATGGTCGGAGAGCAGCGGCGAACAAGGAATTGGAGCCGCCCTGATGAACCGGCTGGCAAAGGCTGCAGGTAACCGAGTCGTTCGCGTATAATCCGGATTTGGAATAGGAAATGCTCAAATTAGTATGTTTGTCCTCATGCCCGCATATGTTTGGTATAGAAAACAGGCGGACATGGGGGAGATAGACTTTGGTTGAGGCACAATTGCAAGCTGGTCAGCTGCTGACACTGCTCATTATTGCATTAGCGCTTGGGCTAGACGCTTTTTCGCTCGGACTGGGAATTGGTCTGAAGGGGATTCGGCTGCGTGATATCGTGAAGCTGGGCGTGGTTATTGCGCTGTTCCATGTTATAATGCCGCTTGCCGGCATATACACAGGACAATATGTAGGTGTTCTGCTTGGATCTGTAGCCACTACCGCGGCTGGCATATTGCTGGTGCTGCTGGGCGGGCATATGATATACAGCTCACTGCGGGGAGATGCGGTACAATCCTTCGATCACAAATCGTTGTGGGGATTGCTGGTGCTCTCGCTAAGCGTCAGCATCGATTCGTTTTCTGTCGGTATTACGCTAGGCATGTTCGCGGCCAATATGTGGACGACCGTACTGATGATCGGCGTGCTTGGCGGGCTTATGTCCGTATGCGGGCTATTGCTCGGCCGCAAGGTCAGCGGGAACCTTGGGGAATATGGCGAGGCGATAGGCGGCGGCATCTTGTTTGTTTTCGGCATTTTATTTATATTCTAATGGCAAGGCAGCTTGAATTGAGGGTGAAAAGGAGTTGGCAGTGTGAAACGTATATTGTTTGTTTGTACCGGCAATACGTGCCGCTCTCCGATGGCGGAGGCTATGCTGCGCCGAATGGCTGCTCTGAGAGGCATTACGGTGGCTGTTCGCTCAGCGGGCATATCGACGATAGACGGGTTGCCCGTGTCGGCGCATGCGGTAGAAACGCTGAGACAGCGGGATATCGACCATAAAAGCACGTCACTCGCTCTTACAGGCGAGGCAGTCGGCTGGGCCGACATTATTTTGACCATGACGTCCAACCACAAGCGGGGCTTGCTGCAATGGTATCCCGAAGCGGTTGATAAGACCTATACGCTGAAGGAGTATGCGAATCGCGATGCGCAGGTGCTTGCCGATATCGAAGAGCTGGAGCGGCTGTATTCGGAGATGCATATGAAGCAGGCGTTAGGCCAGCAGCTTACCTCGCGGGAGAGAAACCGGCTGCTTGAGCTGGAGCGCAAAATTCCAAGCTTCGACATCGTCGATCCGTTTGGCGGCTCGTTATCCATCTATAACAGCAGTGCGAACGAAATCGAAGATGCGCTCGTGAAGCTTCTGGACAAGCTTTCCAAAAGATAATTCCGCGGATGCAACCCGTATTATAGATTGATTTTTGCAGCCGTATCGGCTATTATGAAAAGACAATATACGGTTTCCGATGTAACTGGCGACGGAAGTGGGCTAACCACGGTGGAGCATCGGAATATACGGCCGGTCGCCTGGGCAAAGAGCAGCATGCTAATTAGCATGTCTTGCTCTTTTTTCGTCTTTTTCTGCAAAAATAGGTATACTAGCACTGTAATGTTTCATTCCGAAGGAGGTCTTTTACGTTGAAAATTGCTATTGGTGCCGATCATGCGGGCTATCGGTTGAAGGATGAGGTTGTCCCTTTTCTTCAGTCGCTTGGCCATGAAATTGAAGATGTCGGATGTAGCTGCGACCAATCGGTTGATTACCCGGACTATGCATTACCCGTATGTGACCTAGTTACGAGCGGCAAAGCGGAGCGCGGTATACTGATTTGCGGAACGGGAATCGGCATGTCCATTGCGGCCAACAAAGTACGCGGCATCCGCTGCGCGCTTGTCAATGACATGTTCTCGGCCAAAGCAACCCGGGAGCATAACGATACGAACGTATTGGCGCTTGGCGAACGCGTTATCGGCCCTGGCGTTGCGCTCGAGATTATTCGGATATGGCTGGATACACCGTTCTCGAACGGTGAGCGCCATGTCGGAAGAGTGAACAAAGTGATGGAAATCGAAAAACAGATTATCAGCCAGTCCTAATTGGGGGCCATTGCGATGAGCATACAAGAACATGCACGGCTTGAAGTCATTGCCAAGCAGGTAGAAACGATTGTGCGCGAGCTGGCGGCCGCAGGGAATCTTGGAATGAGTCAGCTGCTGGTTATCGGTGTAAGTACTAGTGAAGTGCTCGGCGAGCGGATTGGCACTTCAGGCACGGTCGAGACAGCTGCGCAAATATTTGCGGGCGTTGAAGCTGCAAGAGCTGAGCTTGGTTTCATTCCGGTGTACCAGTGCTGCGAGCACTTGAACCGTGCGGTCGTCATCGACCGTGCTGCTGCTGACCGATACGGCTTGGAGATTGTCGGGGCGGTACCGGTGCCGAAAGCTGGCGGATCTATGGCGGCATACGCCTACCGCAGTTTACAGGAGCCGTGCCTTGTCGAAACCGTACAAGCACATGCGGGCATCGATATTGGAGATACATTTATCGGGATGCATTTGAAGCGGGTAGCCGTTCCTGTCCGTCCGTCCATTCGGAGCATCGGGGAAGCCCATGTGACGATGGCGGTTACGCGGCCCAAGCTGATCGGGGGCTCGCGGGCTGTGTATGAGCGTGCTGATGCCTTAACGGCTGAGCAATCTGCCGGCACATGTGATTAACGGGCATGTGCCGAGCGTGAACTTATTGAATAAACCATTTTAAATAGAGCTGTCTAATTTGAGGAGGATTACCGAAATGGAAAATTTGCGCAAACAAGATCCGGAAGTATTGAAAGCACTAGGCCTTGAGCTTACTCGTCAACGTGATAACATCGAGCTTATCGCTTCTGAGAACATTGTAAGTGAAGCGGTTTTGGAAGCGATGGGAAGCGTGCTAACGAATAAATATGCGGAAGGCTACCCAAGCAAGCGTTTCTACGGCGGCTGCGAGCATGTGGATATCGTGGAAGATATTGCGCGCAACCGTGCCAAAGAATTGTTCGGTGCTGAGCATGCGAACGTTCAGCCTCACTCCGGCGCCCAAGCAAACATGGCGGTTTACCTTGCAGCCTTGCAGCCTGGCGACACGGTTCTCGGCATGAACCTCGCTCACGGCGGACATTTGACGCACGGCAGCCCGGTTAACGCATCCGGCTTGCTTTACAACTTCGTAGCATACGGCGTGCAAGAAGATTCCTTCACGATCGATTACGAAGAAGTTCGCAAGCTTGCTTTCAAACACCGTCCTCGCTTGATCGTAGCAGGCGCCAGCGCATACCCGCGCACGATTGATTTCGAAAAGCTTGGTAAAATTGCCAATGACGTAGGCGCGTTGTTCATGGTCGATATGGCACATATTGCCGGCTTGGTCGCTGCAGGTCTTCACCCGAGCCCAGTACCTCATGCGCATTTCGTTACGACGACTACGCACAAGACGCTTCGCGGACCGCGCGGCGGTATGATTCTTTGCCGTCAGCCTTGGGCAGCGGCTATCGACAAAGCTGTTTTCCCTGGTTCGCAAGGCGGTCCTTTGATGCATATCATCGCAGCCAAAGCCGTTGCGTTCGGCGAGGCGCTTAAGCCGGAATTCAAGCAATACGCAACACAAGTTGTCAAAAACGCAAAAGTGCTTTCTGAGGAGCTCGTTGCAAAAGGCTTCAACATTGTTTCTGGCGGAACAGACAACCACTTGATGCTGCTTGACACCCGCAGCCTGAACATTACGGGTAAAGTTGCTGAGCATGTACTTGATGAAGTGGGCATTACGGTTAACAAAAACGCGATCCCGTTTGATCCGACAAGCCCGTTCGTTACTTCAGGCATTCGCATCGGTACGCCGGCAGCGACGGCTCGCGGCATGGAAGAGAGCGCAATGAAAGTGATCGCAGAAGTTATCGCCCTTGTGCTTAACAGCCCGGAAGATCAAGAGGTTCTAGCGAAAGCCCGCGGCTTGGTCCGTGATCTGACTGCTCAATATCCGCTATATCCTGGTATGACTTACTAAAATAAATATAATCATAAAACAAGCGCCGTTTCGGGAAACCGTAAACGGCGCTTGTTTTTTTGGAAATATAAGACGTAATATATTCACGCGATAAAGTATTCTTCTATTTCTAGGAGAGGCGGATACCCTTCTCTTACAGAGGGCGGGGCGAAGCCGGTGCTTATTGTGTTCGAATATAGCAGGCATGGCGTTTATTAGCATTATAGTACATGCTGATTTGTGACTGAAATATGAATTAAGTATGAATTATTATAATAAATATAATTAACATAATACCCCATTTATGGTTATTGAAAAACGGATTTTTGAGTACTCATGCACGATTACCATCTTGTTTATAAGATATACTTTCCAGCAATAGGGCAATAAATGCGGATCAGAAAATGAAGTGAAAGTATTGCTGCGTTAAAGCTACCTAACAGTAATGTAAACGCGTGTTAAAGCTTAATCGTATTAATGCTGACGCGTATTAGCACGAGTTAGTGTTAATGCAAGAATACATTAATGTAATAAAGCAAATGTGAAAAACATGCTTGCTTCGGTGATTAAATAATTCAGTTAGGGTATAATAGAAACGGTCGTTGGAAAGTTTTGAATTCAATATTCGTATTGACAATTATTAAATTTAAGTTGTATATTTTATAACGTTGATTAATATTATTTTAATGTTAGTTTATGTGACATGAATCACATTTAGTCATCTTCAACCTTTTAAGGATGGTTTTAACAAAAATAATATAAATGGGAGTTGATGTAAGTGAAAGGGAATTTCAAAAAGCCAGCGCAACTCATGTTGGTGTTAATGGTTGCATTCAGTATGTTGTTGTCTGCTTGTACAAGTAACAACAAACCGGAATCGTCGAACAATGGCGGTACCAACAATGGAGGAGAAACAAAAACTCCGCAAGAGTTTCGTTTTACTCTTGGAAGTGAACCGCCAAGTTTGGATCCCGCTTTAATGACGGATGCCCAATCAAGTATCGTTGCGGCAGGTTTGTATGAGGGTCTTACTCGTTTGAACACAAAAGGTGAGCCCGAGAACGCAATTGCTAAAGAAATTACGGCTTCCGAAGACGGCAAAACTTACACCATCAAACTTCGCGACGATGTGAAGTGGAGCAATGGCGAAGCCGTTACTGCACATGACTTCGAATATTCTTGGAAACGTGCTTTGGCTCCAGAAACAGCTTCTGAATATGCATACATGCTTTATTACCTCGAGAACGGTGAGAAATACAACACAGGTAAAGGTGCAGTTGATGAAGTGGGCGTTAAAGCTACTGACGATTACACATTAGAAGTGAAATTGTACACGCCTGCACCATATTTCCCTAGCCTTCTTGCTCACTATACTTACTTGCCAGTTAACAAAAGTGCAGTTGACGGCAAGCCTGAGTGGGCATCAGAACAAGCGACAATTGTATCGAACGGTCCTTTCCTATTGAAGGAATGGAAGCACGAGGACAAGCTTGTATTGACGAAGAACCCAGACTACTACAACGCATCCGCTATTAACTTTGATACAGTAACGGTTACATTGATTAATGATGAGAACACAGTATACAACCTGTTTGATACAGATAAAATCGACTGGATCGGCGCGCAAGCGGGTTCCGTCCCACTTGACAGAACACAACAGCTGGTTAAAGATGGCAAAGCGGAAATTACATCGATTGCCTCATCTTACTATTACTTGTTCAATACGACGAAAGCTCCGTTTAACAACGCAAAAGTACGTAAAGCATTCGCTATGTCTGTAGATCGTCAATCGTTGATTGACAATGTTGCTAAAGCGAATCAACAACCAGCATACGGTTTGGTACCGCCAAGTATTACGGTTGACGGCAAGTCTTTCCGTGAAATGTACCCAGATACGGATTTCTTTAAAGAAGACGTTACAGAAGCTAAGAAGCTCCTTGAAGAAGGTCTTGCTGAAAGCGGTCTGAAGGCAATGCCTGAAATTACGCTCCTCTATAATACAAGCGAGGGTCACAAAGCGATCGCTGAGGCTATCGTTGACATGTGGCGTAATAGTCTTGGCGTAGAAGTTAAGCTGGCCAACCAGGAATGGGCTACATTCCTTGAGACGAGAGATGCAGGACAGTTCGATATCGCTCGTGCTGGTTGGGGCGCGGACATCAACCATCCGGTTAACTACACTTACGATTTGATTCATCCGAATTCTGGTAACAATGATGGCAAATACAACAACCCTAAAGTTGGGGAACTTCTGGACAACTCTCTGGTAGCTGAAACACCTGAGAAAAGTGTAGAGATGATGGCTGAAGCTGAAAAAATTGCAATGGCAGAAGATATGGCTGTATTGCCATTGTATTACTACACAACGGTTACCATGTTGAAAGACGGATTTAAAAACGTAGCACCTGACTACTCAGGAAATATTAGCTGGGTATTTGGCGGTAAAGAGTAGATCACTCCTGATTGTCAATTTCATATGCAACTAACTTAGAGCAACCTATTTTAGAAGGGTATATATAGTCTCTCTATATATACCCTTTTGAAATTAATTAATGATCGAGAGAGTGGGTGATCACTTGGTCCGCTACATTTTAAGCAAATTTATATTTATGTTGTTGTCGCTTTTTTTGCTAATTACCGCCACTTTTGTCTTAATGAACGCTGTTCCTGGTAGTCCATTACAGTCTGAGAAGGCGACAAGCGAACAAGTTCAGAAAAATTTGGAAGCGTATTATGGATTGGATAAACCGCTTATCGTCCAGTACGGAACTTATTTGAAAAACCTCGTCAAGGGCGATTTGGGTATTTCCATGAAGAAAAAGTTTCAATCCGTCGACAAAATGATCGCACAATCATTCGGCTACTCGCTAAGGTTGGGTATTGCTGCGATTGTTACGTCATTAGTCGTTGGCAGCTTACTGGGTATTTTGGCTGCTATGTATCACCGCAAGTTTATGGATAACTTCGCAATGATCCTTGCTGTAATCGGTCTCGCAATCCCGAGTTTGATTTTGGCGCCGCTACTGCAATATTTATTTGCAGTTAAGATAAGGATATTTGAAGTAGCCGGGTTGAACGGCCCGATGGATTATGTTTTACCGACCATCGCTTTGGCGGCTGGTCCTATTGCTTTTATCGCAAGGCTACTAAGATCTACGATGATTGAAGTGTTGAGTGCGGATTTCATTAAAACTGCCAAATCCAAAGGACTTTCCGGATACGTGATCGTGATGAGGCATGCGCTGCGTAACTCCATGCTGCCAGTCGTTACGTATTTGGGTTACCTCACTGCCGGGATTATTACCGGATCTGTGGTAATTGAGAAAATTTTCGGAATTCCGGGAATCGGAAAGTACTTTGTTCAAAGTGTAACGGATAGAGATTATCCTCTTATTATGGGGATTACGATTTTTTATGCTGTGCTTTTAATGGTTACACGATTCTTAGCTGATATCGCATATGTGTTTGTTGATCCGCGCATGCGGGTGTCCGGAGGAAAGGTGGCGAAATAGTACATGTCGAAACGAGTAGACATCGAATCCGTTGCTAATCTGGCTCCGGAACAGTTCGAGAAGATTAAGCATAACAAAGGCATGGCGGATGAGGTTGGACGTAAGAGCTTAACTGCGTGGCAGGACATTAAGATAAGAATGTTAGGTAGTAAGCTGGCTATGACGGGCTTTTGGATCATTATTGTCATAATGCTGTGCGCTATTTTTGTACCCATTATATCGCCTAACGATCATTTTACAAATGATCTGGCGAATACGAACCAGCCGCCGTCTGCGGCGCATTGGTTCGGTACCGATGATCTAGGACGCGATCTGTTAGAGAGAACGTGGAAGGGTGCTCAGATTTCCTTGTTCGTAGGATTGATGGCGGCGCTTATTGACTTGATTATCGGGATCATCTACGGCGGCATCATGGGTTACTACGGCGGCAAAGTGGATGAGGTTATGAACAGATTTGCCGAAATATTATATTCGATTCCTTATCTTCTAGTTGTTATCCTGCTGCTAGTTATTATGGAGCCAAGCTTAACGACCATTATCGTCGCGATGTCGATTACGGGCTGGATTAATATGGCTTGGATCGTGCGCGGTCAAATTATGCAGCTCAAGAATCAAGAGTATGCGTTAGCTTCCAAATCGCTTGGCGCTAATGCGATGCGTATTATTTTCCGTCATTTGATCCCGAATGCGATGGGTCCAATTCTAGTCACATTGACGTTAACTGTGCCAAGCGCGATCTTCACAGAAGCGTTCCTCAGCTTCCTTGGTCTAGGCGTGCAATCGCCGGTTGCATCATGGGGAACGATGATAGATGATGGAATCAGCGCTATGACGATTTATCCTTGGAGATTGCTGTTCCCAGCATTCTTGCTAAGCTTAACGATATTTGCCTTTAATGTATTCGGCGACGGCCTGCGGGATGCGTTCGATCCGAAGTTGAAAAAATAAAACCCGTTTAACGGTGAGGAGGTCACGGCTAGATGAAGACCTTGCTGGAAGTGAAAGATTTAAGTGTATCCTTCGACGTATATGGTGGTGAAGTTCAAGCCGTCCGCAACGTAAGCTTCAATGTGAATAAAGGGGAGGCAGTCGCGATTGTCGGCGAATCCGGCTCCGGGAAGAGTGTAACGGCTCAATCGATCATGAGACTAATTCCTTCACCTCCAAGCAGAAT
Organism: Paenibacillus sp. J22R232; assembly: GCF_056269165.1. Classification (NCBI taxonomy): domain Bacteria; kingdom Bacillati; phylum Bacillota; class Bacilli; order Caryophanales; family Paenibacillaceae; genus Paenibacillus; species Paenibacillus sp. J22R232. Next base: position 438,062 of record NZ_JBWDNK010000004.1, read on the forward strand.
TAAGAACGGTTCTGTCCTGTTCGAAGGAGAGGAGCTGCTGTCTCTCTCGGAGAATGAAATGCAAAAGGTGCGCGGAAATAAAATCGGAATGATCTTTCAAGATCCGATGACTTCCTTGAATCCTACGATGATGGTCGGGGATCAAATCATGGAGGGTCTAATCAAGCACCAGAATCTAAATAAGGAAAAAGCAAGAGCGCGTGCAATTGAAATGCTTCAGCTAGTTGGTATTCCAAATCCGGAATCAAGAATCAAACAGTACCCCCATCAATTCTCAGGCGGTATGCGTCAACGGGTAATGATTGCGATTGCGCTGGCATGTAATCCATCCTTGCTGATCGCGGATGAGCCTACGACGGCGCTGGACGTGACGATCCAAGCACAAATCATGCGCGTCATGAAGGACCTGCAGGAGAAGATGGGCACATCCATTGTTTTGATTACGCATGATCTGGGCGTTGTGGCCGACGTCTGCGACCGCGTCATTGTGATGTACGCTGGCCGCGTTGTTGAAACAGGCACGAAATGGGAGATATTCCATAACCCTCAACATCCTTATACGAGAGGACTTCTACGTTCCTTGCCGCGTCTGGACCAGAGGAAGGATGAACCTCTTATACCGATTCCCGGTACACCGCCAGATTTGATTAAACCGCCTGTCGGCTGCAGCTTCTGTGCACGGTGCGACGAAGCTATGAAGGTATGTGTAGACAACGATCCTGAACTGCATGCCGTTAAAGGAAGCGATTCACATGCGTCTGCCTGCTGGATGCTGCATCCTTACGCGAAAAGAGAGGTGCCGGTATGAGCTCTCCACTAGTTCAAGTCAATGATCTGCGCAAGTTTTTCAACTTGGGTAAGGGCAATATTTTAAAAGCGGTCAATGAGATCAGCTTCAGCATTGGACGCGGTGAGACTGTTGGTGTCGTAGGCGAATCTGGCTGCGGCAAGTCAACTGCAGGAAGAACGATCATGCGCTTGTATGAACCGACAAGCGGCGGCGTAACGTTCGACGGTAAAGATATTTATAAACTGCGCGGCTCGGAACTGAAGGCACTTCGCCGCAATATGCAGATGATCTTCCAGGATCCGTATGCGTCTCTAAATCCGCGTATGACGGTTACTGATATTATCGGGGAAGCGCTTGACATTCATAATTTGGCGGGCAGCCGAGCTGAGCGGAAGCGCAAGGTGGAAGGCCTGCTTGACTTGGTCAACTTGAATCCTGAGCATGCGACGCGTTATCCGCATGAGTTCTCCGGCGGCCAACGCCAGCGTATCGGCATAGCGCGTGCGCTGGCTGTTGATCCGAAGTTCATCATTGCCGATGAGCCGATCTCTGCCTTGGACGTATCGATTCAAGCACAGGTGGTTAACCTTATGCAGGATTTGCAGCGCAAAATGGGCCTTACTTACTTGTTCATCGCGCATGACTTGTCGATGGTTAAGCATATCAGCGACCGCGTTGCGGTGATGTACCTAGGTAAAATCGTAGAACTTGCCGAGAGCAGCGAGCTTTACGATAGTCCTGCGCATCCGTATACTAGGGCGCTTTTATCTGCTATTCCAATTCCGGACCCGGAAGTGGAAGCAAATCGCGAGCGTATCGTTTTAACGGGCGATTTGCCAAGTCCGATCAATCCGCCTAGCGGCTGCCAATTCCACACGCGCTGTCCGATTGCGACAAGCAAGTGCAAGGTGGACGAGCCGGCTTTGCTTGAAATAAGAAAAGGACATTTTGCCGCTTGTCATTATGCGTCAGTATAAGCTATACACATGTTAATAGTGGATTTTTGAATACTGGATTGCAAAATAAAGAGGTTAAAGCAGTGCGATTGTACTGTTTTAACCTCTTTTTTGAGTTATACACAGTTATGTCAACAGGTTGTGGATAAATGTGGACAAGTTGGGGATATAGTTGTGCATAGTTTTTCTAAATAAGAAGCAAATGAAGGCATTATACCTTTTATATGAAATTCGTGGCTGCCCTTCAGCATATATTTAATATTAATGGGAATGTTTTGCATCAGTTTAATGGGTTTAATGACGGACTGGGCAGGCGCATTTGTTGGTTGTAAGGTTTTTTGGCTTTCATGTGAGTGTTATCAGCTTGAGGGGAATTAAATGTGTTAATATATGGGTACGACAAAATGCTTAGGAGGCTGAAATGGCTCAATTTGCCGTGATCGTATTTATTGCAATAGCCCTATTCCTTCTTATACGCGTAATCGTGAGAGCGAATATTTCTATGAGGCGGGTCCAATCATCCCGCGGAGGCAGAGCCTCCATCGGTAGAACGAACGTCTTCGCACCTTGGCCAAGCGCCGAGCCGCCTGACGCTCTAGGCGTACCTTACGGCCATCCTGCGAGAACGGCTGCAGAGCGTCTGGAAAGCTCGCTGACCTTGTTTTTCGAAAGTCGCGTGAAGGATCGTGTGTTAAAGGAATTTCCGAGAATGTCAGATAAAGAATGGGCATGGACGTGGTTCGAGCTTAAGCGCTACTTCTTGATGTGCGGGATCATGCGAAATGTACCGATGTACAGCCGGCAAGTGGACGCGGTGTGGCACGAAATGCTTATGTTCACGAGGGAGTACGAGGAGTTCTGCACAGGCTTCTGCGGCGAGATGATCCATCACGCTCCGCATGCGCCGGGTGCTTCGCCGCAGCCCGGCGAGCGGGCGCTGTTCGATTGGCTGTATGGCGAGCTGTTTGCGCAAGCACCTGCAAGCGGCAGGCTGTGGGGAGCCTTTTACCGGACTCGGATGCCGGAACTAAAGCTCGATGAAATAAAGGAATTTAGCAAGGACACGCTCCGCACGCAGTGGTTTAATGCGAAGACGGGTTCGCGTTTTGCGGATTTGAGCAGTACGATGGATTATTTAATCGATCGCGCCAAGTCCGGCTTGAATGACGCAGGCAACGCCCGCAAGGAGCCAAGAAACGAAAGCAGCTACGGCTACGACCCTGTACTGGGAGCGACTGGCCTGCTCTCGGGCATGCTCATCTATCACTCGATGGCGAGCCCGAATGACTTTGCGCAGCAGATGGATCAGGCCCAGAACGAGGAGCAGCGCAAAGCAAACGGCAGCGGCGATTCGACTTACGCATGCAGCGGCTCCTCGGATGACGGCAGGGATCATTCCGGCGGGGATGACGGCGGCTCCGGAGGGGACTCGTCCTGCGGCAGCGGTGGAGACGGCGGCGGCGGCTCGTCTTGCGGCTCCTCCTGCGGTGGCGGCGGGTGCAGCAGTTAATTGCGAAGCAGCTTCTAATCCCAAGAGGCCGGCGCCTTTCCTATACAGAGGCGCGGGCCTCTATTTGCGCGTCTGCAAAACACAAGATGCAACGGCTTGTTTACAATGCTATAATATACGGGATTGTGTCAGGGCTTACATCGACTAGAACAATAACAACAATGTACGGGAGGAATACCGCTCCATGAGCAAATTAATCATTTGCGACCATCCGTTAATTCAGCATAAGCTGACTTTTATTCGGAATAAAGAGACGAATACAAAAGATTTTCGGGAACTGGTTGATGAAGTAGCCACATTAATGTCATACGAAATCACGAGAGAAATTCCGCTTGATACGATCAAAGTACAGACGCCGGTTGCTGAGACGGACGCCAAGGTCGTTTCGGGAAGAATGCTGGGACTCGTTCCTATTCTGCGTGCCGGACTCGGCATGGTAGACGGCATATTGAAGCTTATTCCGTCAGCGAAGGTAGGCCATATCGGTCTCGCCCGCGACCACGAGACGCTGCAGCCGAAGGAATATTACATTAATTTGCCGACCGACGCACCTAACCGTTTGCTCATCGTGATCGATCCGATGCTGGCAACGGGCGGCTCCGCGATTGCGGCGATCAACTCGCTAAAAAACCATAAGTGCGACCAAATTAAACTCATGTGCCTGATTGCTGCGCCTGAAGGCGTGAAAGCCGTGCAGGAAGCGCATCCGGATGTTGATATCTACATCGCCGCGCTGGATGATCATCTCAATGAAAAAGGCTACATTGTTCCTGGTCTTGGAGATGCCGGGGACCGCATGTTTGGAACAAATTAGTTCCAGATGTCATGAATTGATAATAGGAGTGAAAGATTTTGTCTAAACTGAAGGTAATGACCATATTCGGAACACGTCCGGAAGCCGTTAAGATGGCTCCGCTTGTACTCGAGCTGCAGAAGCGCGAGGATGAAATCGAATCGATCGTCTGCGTGACGGCCCAGCATCGCCAAATGCTGGATCAGGTTCTCGATTTTTTTGAAATTCATCCGAACTATGATTTGAACGTCATGAAGGAACGTCAGACGCTGACAGAGACGACGGTCCGTGTGCTGGAAGGCCTTGATCCCGTTCTTGCGCAAGCAAAGCCGGATATCGTACTCGTGCATGGCGATACGCAGACGACGTTTCTTGCGAGCTATGCGGCGTTCCTCAAGCAAATTCAAGTCGGTCACGTTGAGGCGGGGCTTCGCACTTGGAACAAATTGTCTCCATACCCGGAGGAAATGAATCGGCAGCTTGCCGGCGTGCTTTCTGATGTGCATTTTGCCCCGACAGAATGGTCGGCGAACAACCTGCGCAAGGAGAACAAGTCGGATGCTGCCATTTATGTGACTGGCAATACCGCTACAGATGTGTTCCAGTATACGGTGGATGAATCTTTCTCTCATCCTGTCATTGACTGGGCAAAAGGGAAACGGATGATTCTCATGACGGCTCATCGCCGGGAAGCGCTGGGCGAGCCTCATCGGAACATATTCCGTGCGGTCAAACGCATCGCTGACGAGCATGAGGACGTCGTGGTAGTCTATGCCGTGCATCCGAACCCAGCGGTTCGCGAGCCGGCCAATGAAATTCTTGGCGACCACCCGCGCATTCGCTTGATTGATCCGCTTGATGTTTTTGAATTCCATAACTTTTATCCGCATGCGCATATGATCATGACGGATTCGGGCGGTTTGCAGGAGGAGGCTCCATCTTTTGGCGTTCCCACGCTTGTGCTCCGTGATACGACAGAGCGTCCTGAGGGTATCGAGGCAGGAACGCTGGAGCTCGTCGGAACGGATGAAGAGCTCGTGTATGGTCGCGCCAAGGCGCTGTTGACCGACTCTCAGCTTTATGCGCGCATGAGCCAGTCGGCGAATCCATATGGCGATGGACATGCTTCAGAGCGGATTGTAGATGCGATTTTGCATCATTTTGGAAGGCTGAAGGAACGTCCGGTTTCGTTCACACAACGTTCATAGATTCGACTTGGGCAGCAGGCTGAACGCCGAATGTACAGCATACAGTAGTACTGTACGGTTTTCGGGGGTCACAATACCATATGTATCAAGGGTTTTGGTCGATCTGTTCACCAAAAGTTTGTAGTTAATTCAATTGACAAACGTGTTGCCGCTTGGATAAAATAAATGAGGATTGACAGGGGTATGAGCCATGAATAAAAAGAGCAGAAGGGACAATCCGCTGTATGCGGCTGGACTTGTCGGAGCACTCGGAGTGCAAGTCGCTGTATGTATCTTTTTAGGCTATTGGATCGGCTCATCGCTCGGGAGCCGCTTTGGCGATCCGAAGGGGTGGACGCTAGGTGGCATACTGGTCGGTCTGGCTGTCGGACTACTCTCAGCCATTCTGCTCGTTAAGAAGGTTATGGAGGACGCCGATGGATAAAATAATGAAGACAGCATTACGTACGCTTGTTTATGCAATGGCGGTATGCCTAATTGTATGGGCTTTCCTTCCGGAATGGCGTACGGTGTCTCTCGGCCTTCTTGTGGGCTTGGCAGCAAGTTCTATGAATGCGTTTTTACTGAGGCGCAGAGTCGAAATGGTCACCCTAGGAGCAGCAGGGGCTGGCCCGCGCAAGAGAGGTCTTGGTCTTGGAAACCGCATCGCCACAGTGCTGCTGGTTGCCATGATCGCCTATCGTTTTCCGGAGGGTCTGAACATGCCGGCCGCTTTAGCTGGCTGTATGGTCATGCCGTTTGTTCTATTGGTAGCAGCTTATATCCACAATAAACGACAATCTTAGCGGAAAGGGGTGAAAATTTTAGATGCATGAATTTCCGGTGATGCCACTGGGGCCGTTTAATATCGATATTTCGACCACGGTAGCAATTTTGGTTTCCGTCATAGTGACGTTCTTGATCGCGAAGCTGGCTGTTCGCAATCTTTCGGTGGACAACCCGTCGAAGATGCAGAACTTTTTGGAATGGGTTGTCGATTTCGTACAAAACTTTATTTCAAGCACGATGCCGGCAAACCGAGTCAAGCCCTTTATATCTCTAGGGATGACGCTCATTATGTTCATCTTCATCTCCAACCTGTTAGGCTTGCCTTTCGGTATCGTTACTGAAACCCACCATGCTCACGAGAACCTGGGGATTACTCAGGAACTGCTTGATGAAAAAGGTGGACATGTCGAGCTTGCGTGGTGGAAATCGCCGACTGCAGACATTTCTGTAACTGCTGGTTTAGCGCTTATCGTATTCGTAATCGTCCATTTCCTTGGTCTGAGGCTGAATCGTAAGCACTACTTGAAGCATTATTTCCATCCTTTTCCGGTTTTCTTCCCGGTCAACATCATTGAAACGATTTCGAAGCCGGTTACACTGGCGCTTCGGTTGTTCGCCAACATCTTTGCGGGTGAGGTGCTAATCGCAACCATCCTGATGCTTGGTTGGTATGGTACGCCGTTCCTTGCGGCATGGCAAGCATTCAGTCTTTTCGTCGGCGGTATTCAAGCCTTCTTGTTCACGATTCTTACGATGGTGTACATCTCGCAGGCAGCTATCCACGATGAGGAGCATTAATCATCGCTTTATGCCTCGGCTTGTTTCTAAGTACTGAGGTTGGCTATACAAACAAAAAACAACAATTTTCGAGGAGGATTTTAAAAATGGAATTATTAGCAGCAGCTTTGGCAGTAGGTTTGGGCGCAGTTGGCGCGGGTGTAGGTAACGGTATGATCGTTAGTAAAACAGTTGAAGGTATCGCTCGTCAGCCTGAACTTCAAGGTAAATTGCAAACAACAATGTTTATCGGTGTAGGTATCGTTGAAGTTGTGCCTATCATCGGCGTAGTTATCGGTTTCTTGGCTTTCTTCCAAGCATAATAACTGAAATTGGCGGGGAAGGCCTTAGCCCTCTTCGCCTTCGTTATGATTAAGACAATATTGTGTTGAGAAAGGAGCGGCATCTATGTCATGGCATTGGGAATCGACAGTAATCGCGATGGTTGCGTTTATTATTTTGTATTGGCTTCTAAGCAAGTATGCTTTTGGTCCATTGTTCGAAGTGATGGAGAAGCGCAGACAACTTGTTCTTGAGCAAATGAACACGGCTGAAAGCAGCCGGAAAGCGGCTGAGCAGCAAATGGAAGAGCAGAAGGTTGCACTCCAGCAGGCGCGCAAGGAAGCTTATGAAATTATTGAGCAATCCAGAACTACGAGCTCGAAGCAAGCGGAAGAGATCGTTCAAACAGCGAAATCGGAAGCATCCCGTCTGAAGGACGATGCTCTCAAAGATATCGAAAGCGAGAAAAACAAGGCTATTGCAGCGCTTCGCACAGAAGTTGGCGGCATTTCCGTGAAAATCGCGTCGAAAATTATTGAGAAGCAAGTGGACGAAAAATCGCAAGAACAATTGGTAGGTCAATACTTGAAAGAAGTTGGAAATAAATGAGCCGCGATGCGGTCGTAGCGAAGCGCTACGCTAAAGCATTGTTCGAGGTTGCCGAGAATCAGAAGGTCGTTTCTGAGGTGGAAGAGCAGCTTAAGCTGATCGTTCAGGCACTTGAGCAAGACGCAGACATTCAAAAATTCCTTTCTCTTCCTAGCATCGATCCAGATAAAAAGATTGCCGTGCTGAAAGCGGCATTCGGTGACCGTATATCCGCACTCGTGCTTAACACGGTGCAAATCTTGATTTCTCGCCGCCGTCAGGATTCGATTGCTGAGGTATATGCAGCATATACCAAAGTAGCTGGCGACGCGCTTGGCCAAGCCCATGCGACCGTATACTCCGCTCAAGCGCTGTCTGATGCAGAGCTTGCAGGCGTTGCGGCGCAGTTCGGACAAATAACCGGCAAAACGATTATTGCACAGCAAGTCGTTGAGCCATCCTTGCTCGGAGGCGTACAAGTACGCATCGGTGACCGTCTTTATGACGGAAGCTTGTCCGGCAAGCTGGAACGTTTACAAAAATCGTTTAAAATCTAATGCACTGTAGATAGGGGTGAACGAATTGAGTATCAGACCTGATGAAATCAGCACGCTGATTAAACAACAGATCGAACAATATAAATCCGAAATTCAAGTCGTAGACGTCGGCACCGTAATCAATGTCGGTGACGGTATCGCCCGCGTACACGGTTTGGAAAATGCGATGCAGGGCGAATTGCTCGAATTCTCCAACGGTGTTGTCGGTATGGCTTTGAACTTGGAAGAAAGCAACGTCGGTGTCGTTATCCTTGGACCATACACGGATATCCGTGAAGGCGATCAAGTAAAACGTACGGGACGCATCATGGAAGTACCTGTCGGCGATGAGCTTCTTGGCCGCGTCGTCAATCCACTTGGTCAGCCGCTTGACGGCAAAGGACCAATCAACACGACTCAATTCCGCGCGATTGAATCTCCGGCGCCGGGCGTTATCGACCGTAAATCGGTTCATGAGCCTATGCAAACGGGAATTAAAGCAATCGACGCGATGGTACCCGTAGGCCGCGGACAACGTGAGCTTATCATCGGTGACCGTCAAACAGGTAAAACAGCGATTGCGATCGATGCAATCATCAACCAAAAAGGCAACGGCGTAAAATGTATTTACGTTGCTGTAGGCCAAAAACAATCCACTGTTGCTAACGTTGTTGAAACGCTTCGCCGCCACGGCGCGCTTGAGTACACAATCGTTGTAACAGCGGGTGCTTCCGAGCCTGCTCCATTGCTATTCCTAGCTCCTTACGCGGGCTGCACAATGGGTGAGTACTTCATGTACAAAGGCGAGCACGTTCTCGTTATTTATGATGATCTATCGAAACAAGCAGCAGCTTACCGTGAGCTTTCACTCTTGCTTCGCCGTCCACCGGGTCGTGAAGCATACCCTGGTGACGTATTCTACTTGCACTCCCGTTTGCTTGAGCGTGCAGCTAAGCTTAGCGACGCTAGAGGCGGCGGTTCCATGACGGCACTGCCATTCATTGAGACGCAAGCATCCGACGTATCGGCTTACATTCCTACGAACGTAATCTCGATTACGGACGGTCAAATATTCTTAGAAGCAGATCTATTCTATTCCGGTCAACGTCCAGCGGTTAACGTTGGTATCTCCGTATCCCGTGTAGGTGGATCCGCTCAAATTAAAGCGATGAAGAAGGTTGCCGGTACGCTCCGTCTTGACCTTGCGGCTTACCGTGAGCTTCAAGCGTTCTCGCAATTCGGTTCCGACCTTGATAAATCAACGCTTGCCCGCCTTAACCGCGGTGCTCGCACAATGGAAATTCTCAAACAAGACGTTAACAAGCCGATGCCGGTTGAGAAGCAAGTTATTTCTATCTTCTCCGCGGTTAAAGGCCACTTGGATGAAATTCCAGTTGGCGATATCCTTCGCTTCGAGAAAGAGTTCCACGCGTACCTGGATTCGAACAGCCCTGAAATCGGCCAATCGATCCGTGACACGAAGGACATCGTTGCTGACAACGAGAAAGCTCTCGTTGACGCACTCAATAAATTCAAGAAAAGCTTTGCCGTAACGGCATAACAAATATATAGCCGATGCCCGTTCGCTTTAGTCCGGGCTTAGGCTGCTCTTACTCCACCAACACCAGGCTTTGGAGCAGGTCCAAAGCAACAAAGGCGGGTGAAACCAAATGGCAAAAGGTATGCGCGATATTAAACGCGAAATCAAGAGTAAACAAAACACGAAGCAGATCACCAAAGCGATGGAGATGGTTGCCGCTTCCAGGCTGAGAAGAGCTCAGGAGGCTGCGCAGGCAGCTCGTCCTTATGCTGAGAAGCTTAAGGAAGTTGTAGCAAGTATCGCTGCCGGCACCAAGGATGTGAAGCATCCGATGCTGGAGAACAGACCGGTCAAGAAAACGGGTTATCTCGTGATTACGTCCGATCGTGGTCTAGCAGGCGGTTACAATGCGAATATTCTTCGCAAAGTAACGCAAACCATTCGTGAGAATCATAAATCAAGCGATGAATACGTGCTGTTCGTGATTGGACGGAAAGGCCGTGATTATTTCCGTCGTCGCAACATGCCGATCGTTGAGGAAGTTATCGGCTTGCCGGACGCTCCGACTTTCGCTGATATTAAGTCGGTTGCTTATTCCGCAGTGAAAAACTTCTCAGAGGGCTCTTACGATGAGCTATACCTCTACTACAACGAATTCGTTAATGCAATTACGCAAATCCCGACAGCCGTTCGTTTGCTGCCTCTTGAAGAAGTGGGCGGGAATACGGCTGTAACATCGTACGAATACGAGCCATCACCGGAAGGCGTACTTGAAGTGCTGCTTCCTAAATACGCGGAAACGCTTATTTACAGTGCAGTTCTGGACGGCAAAGCGAGTGAGTTCGGCGCGCGTATGACAGCCATGGGAAGCGCAACGAAAAATGCATCGAAAATCATTAACCAATTGACGCTCACTTACAATAGAGCGCGTCAAGCTGCGATTACGCAGGAAATTTCTGAAATCGTTGCAGGGGCAAATGCCCAATCTTAATATAGGCTCTGCATGGGCCAGTCGCTTGCGATAAGCTGACCGGCATGCAGTAACAAGAAGGAACCAGGAGGGAAAACCATGAAAAAAGGACATGTTGTATCCGTCATGGGTCCGGTCGTAGACTTAGAGTTCGAACGCGGCAATTTGCCGGAAATTTTGAACGCTGTCAAAATCGAGCAAAAGGGCGAAGCAGGCGGCATTGATATTAACTTGACGCTTGAAGTTGCCGTTCACCTCGGTGACAATAAGGTACGTGCCGTAGCTATGAGTACGACAGACGGTCTTGTACGCGGTATGATCGCTGTGGATACTGGCGCAGCTATTACGATTCCCGTTGGCGCGCCAACACTTGGCCGTGTATTTAACGTACTTGGCCAACCAATCGATGAAGCTGGCGATGTGACTTCAAGCATCAATCTTCCGATTCACCGTCCGGCACCTGCTTTCGACGAATTGTCCACGCAAGCGGAAATTCTTGAAACAGGAATTAAAGTAATCGATCTTCTTGCACCATACGCAAAAGGCGGTAAAATCGGTCTTTTCGGCGGCGCGGGCGTTGGTAAAACGGTTACGATCCAAGAGCTTATCAATAACATCGCGCAAGAGCACGGCGGTATCTCCGTATTCGCAGGCGTAGGTGAGCGTACTCGTGAAGGTAATGACCTTTACCACGAGATGAAGGATTCCGGCGTACTAAGCAAAACAGCAATGGTATTCGGTCAAATGAATGAGCCGCCAGGCGCGCGTCAACGCGTTGCTTTGACTGGTTTGACAATGGCTGAGTATTTCCGTGACGAAGAAGGAAAAGACGTACTATTGTTCGTCGATAACATCTTCCGTTTCACGCAAGCAGGCTCCGAGGTTTCGGCCCTTCTAGGCCGTATGCCTTCCGCGGTAGGTTACCAGCCAACGCTGGCAACTGAAATGGGTCAACTGCAAGAGCGTATCACGTCTACGAAAAAAGGTTCGGTTACTTCGATCCAAGCGATCTATGTACCTGCCGATGACTATACGGATCCGGCTCCTGCTACGACGTTTGCCCACTTGGACGCAACGACGAACTTGGAGCGTAAAATCTCCGAGATGGGTATCTTCCCAGCGGTTGATCCACTTGCCTCGTCTTCGCGTATCCTTAGCCCGTCTGTACTGGGCGAAGAGCATTACAACGTTGCTCAAGGCGTTAAGAAAATCCTTCAACGCTACAAAGAGCTTCAAGATATTATCGCAATCCTTGGTATGGATGAGCTTAGCGAGGAAGATAAATTGACCGTGTCTCGCGCACGTAAAATTCAGCTTTTCCTATCTCAGCCGTTCCACGTTGCGGAGCCGTTTACAGGTACGAAAGGTAAATACGTTCCTGTCAAAGAATCCGTTCGCAGCTTTAAAGAAATTCTCGAGGGCAAACATGACGACCTTCCGGAAGAAGCTTTCCGATATGTTGGTGTGATTGAAGAAGCCGTGGAGAAAGCCAAAACGCTAGTATAGCGAAAGGCGGGAGGAATCCACATGAGTTCTTTTTTGGTAGAGATCGTAACACCAGAGCGTAAGGTGTATGCAGAGACAGCGAACATGGTTAGCGTAACAGGGGTGGAAGGCGAGCTTGGCATACTGCCAAACCACATTCCACTAGTAACGCCGCTTCGTATCGCTCCTGTTACCATCAAACGTGATAACAATAAGGTTGATGTTATAGCGGTTAACGGAGGCTTTATCGAGGTACGCAGGGATAAGATCGTTATTCTTGCTGAGAGCGCAGAGCTTGCGACCGACATTAACATTGAACGTGCTGAAGCCGCTAAACAGCGTGCCCAGCAGCGTCTTTCTGCTAAACAGGATCAGGTTGATTTCCGTCGTGCGGAGCTTGCTTTGCAGCGTGCAATGAACCGTCTGAACATTAAGCATAAATAGGCGTGCAAGACTAAAGCATCATTCACACCCTCATGGGCGTGAATGATGCTTTTTTTATTGGGTAAGGAAGTCCACGTATAGCCAAACTTGATGTTAGATTCTCTCTAATATTCGTGTTTTCGCGTAGAAATGATGTTATATATCCAAGAACAACGGTTATTTCGACAAAAACTCTAATATTTTGTATGAATTTCCCTATATTATATGTTAATATAGTTAACATTAGAAACGATAGAGTTAGCAGGGGGAGAGTCATATGTTTGACTGGTTAGGTATGAAGGTAGGATTTCCGCTCTGGGTATCTTGGCAATTGAACAAACAGCTGAAAACGGACGTCGAGCATAGCTTTGAAGGCATTGCCGAGACGCGAAAAGAGCTGCTCACCACATGGGCGGCCGATTATTGGACCCATTTGGACCGATTAAGCGAGCAAATGACAGCGGTGCTCAGTCAATCCGAGGAATCTACTACATCTACAGTACAGTCACAAATAGAAAGATTATTTGAACGAACATATGCTAGAGCAATTGACTTCACTGAGCTATTCTTCCTAGATGAAAAACATACGGTAGTCAGTTCGACCTATAACGCTCATATCGGTATTGCCTATCCGTTAGAAAGCTATCTACAGCAAGGGCTTGCCTACACCAAAGAAACGAGCATTCCGCGGAAATGCTTGTTCGGTCCGTTCAGTGATCCGATTACGTTAAAGCTGGGAGCGCGTTCGTCTTCGTTTCATGACAAGATGACCTTAATGTTTTTGGTGCCGATTGTATTAAACGGAAAAAATGCAGGTACTTTATGTGGTCGTGTTCCCAACGATGTGCTTGGTGACTTGATTCAAAGGGAATCCGGGCATGTGTATCCCGATTCCGGAGATAACTATTTATTTATGGCGAAGGCTGGTTTGAACACGCAGATTGCACCGGGCACGGCCCTTTCGCGGAGCCGTTTCGAGGATCGTACCTTTACCCACGGAGAAAACCTGAAGGACGGGGTAACGACCGACTGGGGCGTGGTCTCCATTAAAGAGCACACGGAGCTCGAGATTGTATTTACCGATCCGGCAACCGGACAGTTGCACCCGGGGGTAGCGAATACCATTCGCAACGGCAATAATCTATTTGTAGAGTTTCCGGGATATTCAGACTATAGGCATATCTCCGTTATTGGCAAAGGCGTGACTTTCCAGCTTCCATATTGTCCAGACCAATGGGGAATGATGTGCGAGGGCGATTTGGAAGAGGTCTACCGGATCCGAAGCGTTGGTTGGAGACAACGTAAGCTTCAGCTTATCTCGATTGCCAGCTTAAGCATAATGACAGCGCTGTTAATCGTATTCATTGCAGCAAGCGCTCCCGTATGGGTGACAGCTGCGGCAGCTGGTATTTTTAATCTTCTATTCGGCTTAATTTATAGCGGAGTGTTCCAGAAGAAAGAATCAGAGCGAGTCGTATCGCATTTGCGCCGAATCAATCGCTTTATCCGCATCAATGCGGAAGGAAAAGGCGACTTAACGCAGCGGCTGACGTTGAATGAATTCGATAATGACGAGTCGAAGGAATTAGCGAAATGGATTAATAATATGATCGACTCATTAGAGGGCATCATGCTGCAAGTGAGACTTGCTTCCTCCGACGTACTATCCAGCCAGCATGTGCTGAATGAATCGGCAGCAGTGACCTCGGCGTCAACCGAACGTGTAAGCGGGAAGGTAACGGACATGATCGGCAGCATCAGGCTGCAGCTTAAGGATATCGACATGGCCAAGGATGCGGCAGGCGACATGCGCACAACGTTGAACCAGCTCGAAGAACAAGCTGCGGAGCAGATAGCCGTTGCTAAATCCGAGGTTGACCGAATTGGCGAGAAGATGCATCATATCTCCCTCAAGGTGGGGGAGTCGAACCAAACGATTCATAAATTTATGGATACCGTCCAGGAGATTCAAGGCGTGCTGCATGTAATCGAAGAAATATCGGCGCAAACGAATCTGCTTGCCCTCAACGCTTCTATTGAAGCTGCAAGAGTTGGCGAGCAAGGACGAGGCTTCGCGGTGGTAGCTTCGGAAATCCGCAAGCTTGCCGATATGACCAAGAAATCGACGGAAGAAGTACATGTCATTACCCGCCATATTTATGACGAAGCCAAGCAGGCCTATGCATCTATGGACGAGGGAACAAGAGTGGTCGAGGAAGGCAACCAGCTCGTTGCCGCCGCAGCGAATACATTGTCGAATGCGCACGCTGAGGATTTGCGGAAAACGCAAGTCGTGGATGAGGTTGTTCAGCTGATGGAGAAGATCGCACTCGTCAGCAGAGAAAACCGCAAGGTTTCCTCCGATGTGGAGAGCAAGGTGCAGGAGCTTATTTGCGAAATGACAAATGTTCGGCAAACCTCGCAAAGCGTGGAGTCGATTACGACGCTTCTGCAGCAATTGGTCGGTCAATTTAAACTCACGGAATCAAGAATTCGATAGCTTGGAATCAATGAAAGCTGCATGCAGCCGTTTAGATACGGGGGCATGCGGCTTTTTGGCGTGTAGGCGGATAAGAGGATACGCTCAAAGGATTTGAATGCCCAATACATAATTATGCCATGGAATAGTTATCCTAAGACGGCATGCTATGAATGAACGGAAGGAGAGGGGCATATGTTCGGACCAGGCTCGCAAGGCAAAAGCAAAGCAGGGAAAAAGGCGACGAAAAGCTCGCCTCGTGCAGAGAAGCATGAGAAGGAGCAGCTTGATCCTTATGAGAACAAGCCTCTCTCGCTATCGATATCGGAAAATATGGAAAACATTAAAACGGAGCTGGGAGAAAGCCAAGATATTATCTTCCGCGAGCTGACTCTTGTGGATCGAAACCAAACAAAAGCACTCATCGTGTACGTGCAGGGCATGGTTGACGATGAACGATTGGATGAATTCATTATTCAGCCATTGCACAGAGAGCGGTTTCCGCTCGATGAGCTGGTAGAGCCTAAAGAACTGCTGGCAGTGATCAAGGCTAACATTTTATCCACTGGCATCGTGACGGATATTTGCGATTGGAAGCTTTTATTCCAGAAGCTGTTCATGGGCTACGGCATTTTATTCGTCGAGGGCTCGGATCAAGCCGTTGGCGCTAATGTCATTGGCGGAGCTAGAAGAGGCATTGAGGAACCAAAAACGGAGATGGCGATCCGCGGCCCAAGGGAGGGATTCACGGAATCCATTCGGACGAATACGTCCTTGCTTCGGAGGAAAATACGGAGCCCAAAGCTCTGGATGGAGCAGTGGACAATCGGGGATATTTCGCAAACACCGGTTAGCATTATGTACGTGAAAGGATTAGCTGACGAGAATGTACTTAAAGATTTGCGTGAGCGGCTGGAGTCGATACGCATCGACGGTATTTTGGAGTCCGGTTATATTGAAGAATTGATCGCCGATCAGAAATGGTCACCGTTCCCAACCATATTAAGCAATGAGCGTCCAGATGCGGTTGCCGGGAATTTGCTTGAGGGCAGAATTGCGATCTTGGTTGATGGGACACCGTTTGTTCTTGTTGTACCGGCCATATTAAATATGTTTTTTCAAGCATCCGAGGATTATTACCAGCGGTTCGATATTGCGACCTTTTTGAGAATGCTGCGATTTGTGTCATTTTTGATTGCACTGCTAATGCCGTCGGTATATGTCGCAATCGTAGGCTATCATCAGGAAATGATTCCGACACAGCTGCTGTTGAAGCTGGCCGCCCAAAGGGAAGGCGTACCGTTTCCGGCATATCTGGAAGCATTTATTATGGAATTTGTATTTGAAATCCTGCGAGAAGCAGTCGTTCGAATGCCTAGCGCCGCCGGGAACACGATCTCTATCGTAGGCGGTTTAGTTATCGGTCAATCCGTGGTGGAGGCGGGCATCGTCTCGCCTGCAGTCGTTATCGTCGTTTCTTTCACCGCGATTGCCAGCTTCGTCTCGCCTACTTACAGCTTGGGGATTGCAGCACGGCTATTGCGTTTTATTCTCCTGCTAGCAGCTTCCACATTGGGCTTTTACGGAATAGGACTTGTCGTGCTGCTGCTCATTTTGCATCTAAGCAATATTAGGTCATTCGGAATGCCGTATATTAAACCCTTTGCGCCATTCTTTCTTAAGGATATGAAGGATACGCTAGTTCGTGCGCCATTGTGGTTGATGCGGGAAAGGCCGCAGAAGCTCGGCAATCAGAATACGGTAAGGCAGGATATTGAGCCGGAGCTTAGAAAGGAGCCAGAACAATGAGCCGCACACAAGACCGCAAGCGTCCAAATAAGCTACGTATATTATGGCGCAAAGCTTGTCTTGTGTGGACTGCGTGTATGCTCATTATGTTAAGCGGCTGCTGGGACCTGCGGTATTTGGACAAGCTGGGCGTGGTGCTCGCGCTTGGAGTAGATGATGATCCGAGCGGCAAGCAGAAGCTGCAGTTGACCGTGCAGGTGGTTCTTCCCCAAAACGTCGCTGCCGAAAGCAAGGGCGGCTTAGGAGGCACGGCAGTAACCAGCTTTACCGAAACGGGAGATACGATATTTGAGGCCATTCGGAAAATGACGGCAAAAACATCGAGAAGGCTCTTTTTCTCGCATACACAGATGCTTGTAATCGGGGAGTCAATGGCGAGAAAGGGGATATTTCCGTTAGTTGACCTGATTGAAAGAAACCCGGATATACGAACCGATATATCCGTCATCATTACCCGGGGAATGAAGGCGGAGCAGTTGCTGCAGCTGACCACCCAACTGGAACCGATTCCCATTAACCAAATTCATGAAATGATTGAAGTGAATCAGGCTGCGTATGGGACCAATTTCGGAGTAAAGGTCAAGGAGCTGACGAGAATGAGAGGCGAAGGAAAACAGCAATCGGTTCTCCCCTCCATTCGGATCGAGGGTGATAAAGCGATCGGCCATTCGAATGAGAATGTGAATAGCATCCCGCCTGCTGCGATTCCTGTGCTGTCAACGATGGCTGTGTTTCGCGAAGGCAAATTGGTTGACTTTTTAAAGCCTAAGGAGTCAAGAGGGCTGTCATGGCTTCATCACAAAATCAAAAGCACGGTAGTTAAGCTGTCCTGTCCGGACTCCGAGGGTAAGCTGATCGTCGAGGTGCAGGATTCAGCAATCAAATATAAGGTCAAACGCGATGAAGAAGGGCTTCCTATCGTCAAGGTGAACGTCCGGATAACGGGAAGCATTCAAGAAATCATGTGCCCGAATGTCGATGTGGGTAATGAAAAGGTATTGAATGAGATTGGCACGATGACGAGTCTCGCCGTGAAGGATGAAATAGAAGAGACCATTAACAGGCTGCAGAAGAAGCTTCGCATCGATGCGCTTGGGTGGGGAAAGATCATCTATTTGCAGCAGCCGAGCATTTGGAAGCGAATGGGAAAGGATTGGGAAGCCCAATTTCCTTCTGTGAAAAGTGAAATTGAGTGCAATACGACCATACTTGGCTCGGGAATTCGTGGAGAATCTATTGTGAAGTGAGTGATCAGCATGCTGGAGCCAATCATTCTGGTGTTGTTCTCTATTGCTACGGGCACTATTATCTGGAGGCATAATGGGGAAAATGGACGTTTTCGCGAAAGAGGCTGGTCTTTGTTTGTATTAGCCGTTGGCGCTTTGTTTGGCTTGTCTGTGCTGCTGAATATGCCCATTCCAAATCCGACTGATTGGATCTCGGCTATACTGGCGCCCATCTATAAACCGATCTTAGCATGGATTGAGGAAGGAATGTAACGGATATGAGTAAATTTGCGGGGATGAACAATGCGGAAATTACGTCCGGGCAAGCAGCCAAAATATTGTTGTTGTTTGCTCTTGGCAGCGCCGCTTTAATATTGCCATCTGCTGTTACGGCAATCGCCAAGCAGGACGGCTGGCTGTCTATGTTGATAGCAGGTCCGTTTAATTATTTCATCTTGATCGTATATCTGGCATTGGCTGACCGTTTTCCGAATTTGTCTCTCGCGCAGTATGCCGAAAAAATCGTAGGGAAATGGGGCGGTAAAGCGCTCACGCTTATATATATTTTATTTTTTCTCCTATTAAGCGCGCTAGTGCTTCGCAACATTTCAGACTTTATGAGCCTTTCAGTCTTGCCGTTGACGCCGGAATGGTTCATCGACAGCACGTTTATGCTGGTCGTTATTTATGGCGTATTCCTCGGTATTGAGACGATCGCGCGAACGGGGGAGATTTTGTTTGGCTGGGGTATGCTGGTCATCGTCATTATCATCTTTTCGCTGTTCAACCAGTTCAGCTTTCAAAATTTCGAACCCGTATTATATGAAGGTATCCTTAGGCCGCTTAAAGGGGTATATCCGATATTAGGCTTTCCGATCGGAGAGTTTGTGTTCATTACTGCTATCCTTCCGTTAGTGCGGAAGCAGGACCGTAAAAAGCTAAGAAAATCGTTAAAAATATCAGCTTTGCTTATCACGCTATTGAGCGTTTTGATTACGGTGTTCCTAGTTGGGGTAATGGGAGTGGACGAGACGAGCCGCAGTCCGTTCGCTGTCTACGATATGGCGAAAAACATCAATATTGAAGAAATATTGGTTCGTGTCGAAATATTGGTTGCTATGGTGTGGATCGGAACCGTTTTTATGAAGCTCGCCTTATGCGTATACGTTTTGGCAGTGCTAACGGCTCAAATGCTGAATTTATCTACCTATCGAACGCTGATCGTTCCGTATGCGTTTATTATCGTTCCGCTCTCCTTAATCGCGTACCGCAACGTCGCGCATTCCAGAGTTTTTGCCATGGGCGTGTGGACGGTATACAGTCTCTTTCATGGCTTTCTCCTGCCCTTCTTGCTTCTTATGATAGCGGTGGTGAGGAAACAAAGGGACAGCGGCGACGGAAGCTTCCGGAAATTAAAGCCGCAGAAATCCCAGGATGCTCGGCAGTCCGACATGACAAATGAGAAGATCGGAACGCCCGACCAGGAGCCGGCAAAGGCGTAACTCCGTCATAGACGTCAGTGGAAGCATTTGTTATAATTGTGAGGAAAATTGACCAAGCGGCAACGGTCCGTACCTAACGAATTGACGGAGGCGATTGTGTGGAAAACTACGCCAATAACTATGTCGTCGTGGCTGTTTTTATCGTGCTTGGCATCTTGCTGCCAGTCGTTGCATTGACTGTAGGCAGACTGCTTCGGCCGAATAAGCCGAATGCGCTCAAGCAAACCACCTATGAAAGCGGCAATGAGCCCGTAGGTGAGGGACAGGTCCGTTTCAACATCCGCTATTACTTATTCGCTCTAATGTTTGTCATCTTTGATGTGGAAACCGTTTTCTTATACCCGTGGGCCGTTGCATATAATAAGCTCGGCTTATTTGTGCTAGTCGAAATGTTGATTTTTGCGGGAATGCTTCTGATTGGTCTTCTATATGCCTGGAAAAAGAAGGTGCTGAAATGGAATTCAGTTTAGAGTCAATTTCAATAGAGGAACGCAAAGAACTGGAACGCAATGTATTCATGGGAACCTTGGAGCAGCTGAAAGCATGGGCAAGAAGCAATTCGCTATGGCCTCTAACCTTCGGGCTGGCTTGCTGCGCAATTGAGATGATGGGAACTGGGGCGTCGCATTACGATTTGGATCGCTTCGGCGTCATGTTCCGCACTTCGCCTAGGCAGTCGGACGTCATGATCGTGGCAGGCACCGTGACCAAAAAGATGGGCCCTCTGCTTAGAAGATTGTACGACCAAATGCCTGAGCCCAAATGGGTGATAGCGATGGGCTCATGCGCGACGGCCGGTGGGCCTTATATTAAATCCTACTCGGTTATAAAAGGCGTGGATCAAATCGTTCCGGTGGACGTGTACATACCGGGCTGCCCGCCGAATCCTGCTGCGCTAATATACGGGATCAATAAGCTTCAGGAAAAAATCCGGTACGAGGCGAAAACCGGGAAGCGGGTGACCGGACGATGAGCGAGGAGCAAGGCAAGGACGGGGAAAAGCCCGTCGATGCGGGGCGGGAAGCGAAGCTGAAGGCTGCGGCAGAAGCGCGCGCTGCAAGGGCAGCCGCGAAGGAAAAAGCGGAAGCTGGGGCCGGGGAAGCGGCGCCAGAAGTGCCGAAGCCGCCTTCCCCAAGGCAGCCGGAGCTGGATGGGCTTGCTGCCTTGTTGAAGAGCGAGGTTGCGGAAGCCGCGGTTGAGGACGCATATTTGAATGAATTGAACGGCGATATGCCTGTCTTGATCATAAATAATAGCTATTGGCGTGAAGTATCGAGGCTGTTGAAGGAGCATGGCGAGCTGCAGTTCAATTACCTTCGCAATGTATCCGGGGTAGACTATGAGACGCATATGGAGGTTGTGTATCATCTGTTGTCCTTGGTTACCAAGCGAGAGGCAGCGGTCAAAATCAAGACTGAACGGGATGCAGCAGCCGTGTTCTCCGCGACGCCGGTATGGGCAACGGCCAATTGGAACGAGCGTGAAATCTATGACCTGCTTGGGATCGATTTCCCAGGCCATCCGGATATGCGGCGGATCATGATGCCTGACGATTGGGTAGGGCATCCGCTGCGCAAAGATTACGAACCGATAGACCCGGAGGTGTAGGCAGCCTTGATCCGAACAGAAGAACTGCTCCTAAACGTAGGACCCCAGCATCCGAGCACGCATGGGGTATTCCGTATTATCGTCAAGCTTGACGGTGAAGTGATAACGGAGGCGACGCCCGTAATGGGCTATTTGCACCGGGGTACGGAGAAGATTGCAGAAAACTTGAATTTTACGCAAATTATCCCTTATACGGACCGCATGGATTACGTCTCCGCCATGACGAATAATTATGTGCTCGTGCATGCGGTTGAGACGATGATGGGGCTCGAAGTGCCTCAGCGCGCGGAATATCTTAGGCTAGTCGTCATGGAGCTTCAGCGCGTAGCGAGCCATTTGGTATGGTGGGGAACCTATTTGCTTGATATCGGAGCAATGAGCCCATTTCTATATGCTTTCCGTGATCGGGAAATCATTATTGATCTATTCAACGAGCTATGCGGTGCCCGGCTGACGTATAACTATATGAGGGTCGGCGGGGTCAAGTGGGATGCGCCTCCTGGCTGGCTGGATAAAGTACGTGCCTTTATTCCGTATATGGAGAATAAGCTCCAGGAGTACGACAAGCTTGTAAGCGGAAACGAGATTTTTCTTGCGCGTATCAAAGGAGTCGGGGCATACGATGCCAAGACCGCCATAGATTATGGGCTTACAGGAGCTAATCTGCGTTGTACCGGCGTTGATTTCGATATTCGCAAGGCTGAGCCGTACAGCCTCTATTCCAAATTCGAGTTCGACGTACCGCTCGGCAAAACAGGAGACTGCCACGATCGTTACCGTTTGCGGCTGGAGGAGATTCGTCAAAGCTTGCGCATTCTAAAGCAGGCTATGGAACAGTTCCCAGTAGGCGGGGATACGATGGGGAAGGTTCCCCGCGTGCTTCGTCCGCCAGCGGGCGAGGTGTATGTGAGAATCGAGTCGCCGCGCGGCGAAATCGGTTGCCATATCGTTTCCAAAGGCAAAGCTGAGCCTTACCGGCTCAAGTTCAGGCGGCCCTCCTTCGTGAATTTGCAAATATTGCCGAAGCTGCTTGTAGGAGAGACCATGACGAACCTCATCACGATATTAGGCGGCATTGATATTGTCGTCGGGGAGGTCGATTGCTGATGCAGTCTTGGCTTAACCAGCCGCTAACATGGGGGAGCACGCTCGTACTGTTCCTGTGGGCAGTCGTTTTCCTGTTCATCGTATTGGGGTTTGTCACCTATGCCATCTATTTCGAGCGAAAAGTAATCGGCTGGATGCAGCTGCGAATCGGTCCCAATCGCGTTGGGCCGTTCGGAATGCTGCAGACAGTTGCGGATATCTTCAAGCTGCTCATTAAGGAAGATACCATCCCGCGCAAAGCTGACCGCGCGCTGTTCGTTCTTGCGCCTGTACTGGCCTACATCCCCGCCTTTTCCGTGCTTGCCGTACTGCCCTATACGCAAAATCTATACTTCGCGGACTTGAATGTAGGGCTGCTCTACTACGTCGCATTGTCAGGCATTTCGACGCTGGCGATCGTGCTCGGCGGCTGGGCGTCCAATAACAAGTACGCGCTGCTTGGGGGTATGCGTTCAGCGGCGCAAATGATAAGCTATGAAGTACCGCTCGTCATTTCGGTTGTCGGCGTTATTCTGCTGAGCGGCAGCTTGAATCTGCGTGATATCGTGGCTGCGCAGAGCGGAGGCTGGTTCTGGGATTGGAATTTCATTCCTCAGATTATTGGCTTCATTATCTTTATCATTGCGGCGGTATCGGAGCTGAATCGTACGCCCTTCGACTTGCCCGAAGCGGAGTCGGAGCTTGTGGCAGGCTATCATGTGGAATACAGCGGTTTTCGCTTCGCGTTTTTCATGCTTTCCGAGTATGTATACGTGTATGCGATTGCGGCGTTAACCACTGTGCTATTCCTGGGCGGCTGGCATGCGCCTGCTCCTTTTCTTAATTTCGTGCCGGGCATCATTTGGTTTTTGCTCAAGTTTGCGTTTATCGTGTTTTTTCTGTTCTGGATTCGTGCCACGCTGCCGAGAATTCGCGTAGATCAGCTGATGGGGCTTGGCTGGAAGGTATTGCTGCCTATATCCCTGCTCAATGTATTTTTGACAGCCATTTATTTGGAATTGTTTATTAAGAACTAGCAAAGGGGAGAAGGAAATGAAAGGAATGCTGCAAGGACTGGGCGTAACGCTCAAATCGATGACGGCTCCAAAAGTGACCACTTCCTATCCTGACATGCCGTTTGTCATGCCGGACCGCTTTCGCGGTATCCAGCATTTTATACCGGAGCTATGCATCGTGTGCAACCAATGCGCACGTATTTGCCCAACGGATTGCATTACGCTGACAGGCAAGCCGAATCCCGATCCTGACAAAAAAGGCAAGGTCATCGATACGTTCGATATTAATTTTGAGATTTGTATTTTATGCGATCTATGCACGGAGGTTTGTCCGACGGAAGCCATTGTCATGTCCAACCATTTTGAGCTGGCGACATTCAGCCGCGATGACTTGTTTAAGGATGCGCAGTGGCTCACCGACAACAATACGCTTACCCGGCAGGATAACAACAATATCGGAGCGCCGGCCAAAGGGGGCGCGAAGTAGTTGTTCAACATAGCTTTTACGGGCGAATTTGCTGCTTTTTTTGTCTTCTCGGCGATCATGATTTGCGGAGCCGTGCTGATGATAAGCTTGGATAAGGTTGTCCATATGGTTATTTCTATGGCAGCGGTGTTTCTCGGGCTGGCGGGAATGTTCGTACTGCTCGAAGCGGAATTCGTTGCCTTCGTGCAGGTGCTGATTTATGCAGGGGCTGTGTCGATCCTCATGATATTCGGCATCATGATGACGAAGCACCATGCTGGCGAGCCCGAGCCTGCAAAGCCGCTTCATCAAACGCTAGCGGCGATTGCCGCGCTCAGCCTGTTCGGCGTGTTGTTTTATGCGATACGTACGACTACATTTCCGGAGCCGGCAGCGTTCCAGCAAAGCGAAGACAATACGATGGCAATGGGGGAGCTATTATATACGGGGTATGTTATCCCCTTCGAGCTTCTATCGGTGCTCTTGACGGTTGCATTCATTGGAGCGATCGTACTTGCCAAAAAGGAGGCGGATTGAAAGCATGCTATCCTCCTATTTAACGATGGCGGCGATTTTATTCTGTATTGGGCTATACGGCGCTTTAGTGAAACGAAACGCTGTGGTGGTCCTTCTCTCGCTCGAGCTTATGCTGAACGCGGTGAACTTGAATTTAGTTGCCTTCTCGAAGTATGGCGTTGTCCCTTCCTTGACGGGGCAAATATTCTCGTTGTTCACGATCACGGTTGCAGCAGCCGAAGCGGCTATTGGCGTAGCCATACTGATTGCATTGTTCCGCATGCGGGGAACGGTTAATGTCGACGAATTTGACAAAATGAGGAGGTAGCGCAGCGAATGGATAAATTCACACAAACGGCATGGCTCATCCCGCTGTTTCCGCTGATAGCTTTCCTCGTTTTGACGGCGCTCGGCCGGAGCTATCGGCGTGCCGGGGTAATAATCGGCTCGGCAGGTTCGCTTGCTGCCTTTGCGTACTCCTTATTCATATTGGTAGATCGGCTAGCGAACAGCCCATTGGATTACAACAAATCCTTTGAGTGGCTTGCCATCGGGAGTTACTCGCTTCGGATTGGATTCGAGATTACGAATCTTACTTCATTGATGCTGTCGGTCGTTACGTTTATCAGCTTCCTCGTTCAGCTATATTCGGCCGGCTATATGAAGAATGATGAGCGGATTACGGTGTTTTATGGTTATGTTTCTTTATTCACCTTCTCGATGCTTGGTCTGGTGCTGTCCGATAATCTTTTGTCGCTTTATATTTTCTGGGAGCTGGTCGGTGTATGCTCGTTCCTGCTCATCGGCTTTTGGTTTACGCTGCCGAGGGCACGCGCAGCGGCCAAAAAAGCTTTTATCGTAACGCGGATTGGTGATGTCGGCCTGCTGCTCGCTATTCTGCTGCTGTTCTGGTACATGCCGGAGCATGCACTGGATTTCACGACGATCCAGAGCGTTTTCGACGGGCAGTCGGGCGCCATTACGAACGGGATTACAACGCTTATTGCTTTGCTTATATTTGTAGGCGCCATCGGTAAATCAGGTCAATTTCCGCTCCATGTTTGGCTCCCTGACGCGATGGAAGGGCCGACGCCGATCAGTGCGCTGATCCATGCGGCAACCATGGTTGCGGCAGGCGTATTTCTTATTGCCCGAACATTTGATATTTTCCAGGATTCAGCCGCGGCGATGGAGACGATCGCTTATGTGGGCGGATTCACCGCTATATTTGCCGCGACGGTCGCGTTGGCTCAAAATGATCTGAAACGAATCCTTGCCTATTCGACCGTGAGTCAGCTTGGCTATATGATGATGGCGCTTGGTTTAGGCTCTCTAACCGGCGGGATTTTTCATTTATTCACGCACGCCTTCTTCAAAGCCCTTTTGTTTCTGGGAGCGGGAAGCGTCATTCACGCCGTACATACTCAGAACATCAACGAAATGGGTGGATTAAGCTCGAAAATGCGCGTGACGACATGGACCTTTGCGATCGGAGCTTTGGCGCTGTCCGGGATTCCGCCGTTTTCCGGCTTCTGGTCAAAGGATGTAATCCTGACTGTTGCTTGGGAAACCAATCCGCTTCTATTCGTTGTCGGGTTGGCGACTGCTTTCTTCACGGCTCTTTATATGTCCCGTCTATTCATTCTTGTATTTAGAGGGAGGCCAAGCGCAGCTTCAGCCGGCGCCCAAGAATCACCGGCTGTGATGACGCTCCCCTTGATCGTGCTTGCCGTATTCGCTGCTGCTTCCGGGTTTATCGAGACACCGTGGAACGGCTGGTTCGGCAAGTGGCTTACGGACGGACCGGAGGAAGCGCATGCCAGCGGCGCTGCTATCGTTGGCTCTATAGTGGTAGGCCTGCTCGGCATATACATGGGCTGGCTAATGTATGGCAAAAAAAGCTTCAGCCTTGCAGCACGGCAAGAGAAAAAGCCGTGGTTTGTCAACATGCTGGAGCGAGGCTGGTATATTGATGAAATATACGCTGCCTTGTTTGTAAAACCTCTAAAGCTGCTTAGCTTAATGCTCCTTGCATTCGATACCTATGTTGTAGGCGGAGCTGTCCGTCTTGCCGGAGCTGCCGCCGGCACAGCCGGCCGTACGGCAGCGCGGCTGCAGAACGGCCAAGCGCAAACCTATGGCTTAGCAGCCATAATCGGATTTGTTATTATTGTGGTAGCTATCGTTGGAAGGAGGTTCCTGCCATGAGCATCCTGAACGATATTCCGATCTTGTCGTTTATTTTATTCTCGCCCCTGCTAGGCGTAATCGTGCTGCTGGCGCTCCCGCAGCATCGAAGCAATTGGATGAAGAAGACGGTCGTTATCGCTACGCTAATCCCTCTTTTTCTTTCGTTCTGGCTGTACGCGGAGTACGATAAGCAGCAAGGCGGAGCGGCATTCGATGAGCAGCAGAGCTGGGCGGATATTCCGCTGAACAAGGAAACGCAGACGAGCGGGCTTTCCGAATTCAAGTTTTCGTTCCAATACGAGCTAGGCGTGGACGGTTTGTCCATACCGCTGCTGCTGCTGACAACGCTTGTCTCGGCAATGGCGTCGCTTGCGGCGGTTCAAGTCAAAAAAAGATGGAAGTCGTTTTTTATATGGTTTCTACTGCTGGAGATGGGAATACTCGGCGTGTTCCTGGCGCGCGACCTCTTTTTGTTTTTTATTTTATTCGAGATTACGCTTATAGCGATGTATTTCTTAATCGGAATTTGGGGCTACTTTAATCGCGAACGGGCGGCCAACCAATTTTTGATCTACAATGGAATCGGCTCGGCTATTATGCTGATAGCATTCGTTATTCTCGTTAATACCGCCGGCTTCCGTATCGACCAGATCGGAGACCAGGTTAGCTTTATATACAGCGGAAGCTACACGGACATATTCAGCAACTTGTCGAATCCGGAAGCATGGGTGAACCTTGCTCCCGAGCAGATCGGCACAATCAATCCGTTTCTGATGTCGGATACGATGCAGTGGACGCTGTTCATTATGCTACTCGTAGCGTTCGGCATTAAGCTGCCGATTTTCCCTTTCCATACGTGGATGCTTAAGGTGCATACGGAAGCACCGACCTCCATCGTTATGATCCATTCTGGCTTGCTGCTTAAGATGGGGGCATACGGCCTACTGCGGTATGGCCTGCTGCTTTTCCCGGAGCAGGCGCGCGCTTTCGCGATTCCGCTTGCGGTGTTCGGAGTCATTAACCTGTTGTACGGGGCATTGCTTGCCTTGCGGCAGCGGGAGCTAAAGCTTGTCCTGGCTTATTCTTCGATCAGCCATATGGGAATTGTCCTTCTGGGCTTGGCTGCGATGAACGAGCTTGGCTTGCAGGGTGCAGTCTTTCAGCTTGTCTCGCATGGCCTTGTGTCCGCGCTGCTGTTCTTGATCGTAGGCAGCATTTACGAGCGAACGGGAACGACCGAGCTTGGAGAGCTAGGCGGCTTAGCCCGCTCGATGCCGTTCATTAGCGGGGTTTTGCTTACGGCAGGTCTCGCATCACTCGGCTTGCCGGGCTTATCCGGATTCGTTGGCGAGTTTCTCTCCCTGCTGGGGCTGTTCGAGACTCAGCGGTGGCTGACTGCGGCAGCTGCTCTCGGCATTATTCTGACCGCTGTTTATATGCTGCGAGCGGTATTGAAAATGACATTCGGACCGCAGCGGGACGACTATGCCGCCCTTAAGGACGCGAGGCTCATCGAAGCGATCCCGATGATTGTGCTGCTGGCGTTCATTCTGCTGCTCGGCTGCTTCCCATCGGTACTGACGGATACGGTACAGCTTGGCATGGATGGCCTGCTCGATCAATTACTTGCAACTAGGGCGGGGGGTTAGATCATGTACGAAGGCGTTTCATTCGTGCCGCTAACGTGGACGGATATGCTCTATCTTGCCCCGGAATTTTTGCTGGCGGCGGTGTTCATTATACTTGTCCTTCTTGATTTGCTGCTGCCAAATCGGATAACGCGGCAGTCAATAGGCTGGTTAACGCTTGCCGGAATTGCTGCTTCGCTGCTGCTCGT
The DNA here is from genome assembly GCF_056269165.1 of Paenibacillus sp. J22R232. Taxonomy (NCBI): domain Bacteria; kingdom Bacillati; phylum Bacillota; class Bacilli; order Caryophanales; family Paenibacillaceae; genus Paenibacillus; species Paenibacillus sp. J22R232. The sequence goes on from NZ_JBWDNK010000004.1 coordinate 466,423, forward strand.
GCTTCTGCGCATGCTGGACATGAACGAGGGCGGCGTTTCGAGCGAAGCGATCAGGCTGCTTGCCAACAGCTATCGGATCGATGATTTCTCTAGCCTGCTGAAGATTGTGTTTTTAACGGGAACGGGGCTCATCGTACTGCTTGCGCTTGGTTCTGTCCGGGATGACGAAGCCATTACGGACCGGGCAGAATATTATTATATGCTGCTGCCGGCGCTCATCGGGGCTATGATGATGGCTTCGTCGGGAAATTTGGTGACGCTGTATATCGGATTGGAGCTTCTTAGCTTGACGAGCTACGTGCTGGTGGGCATGAGAAGAAAATCCGGCTTATCGGCAGAAGCTGCGTTCAAGTACGTCATAACCGGAGGAATATCCTCCGCCATGATATTGTTCGGCATGTCGTACCTGTACGGAATAACAGGCGCTGTCGATCTCGGAAGCATTGCAGCGGCATTGCCAGCCGCCCTTGTTGACTTCAAGGCGCTTGCCTATGTCGGCTTCTTCTTCATGATCGCCGGCTTCGGCATTAAAATTGCGGCTGCTCCGTTTCATGCCTGGGCGCCGGACGTATACCAAGGAGCACCGACTCCAATATCCGCGTTTCTAGCTGTTATCGCCAAAGGCGCGGCGCTCGCGGCTGTGTTTAGAATCTTTTACAGTACGCTACTAACGCTGCAAGACGAGAACGCCATTGTATCCAAGGACATCTGGCTTGCGATTCTAGTACTGGCTGCTGCGGCAATGCTAGTCGGTGCAACGGCTGCGCTCGGACAGAAGAATACAAAACGCCTGCTTGCGCTTTCGGGTGTAGCGAATGCGGGATATATGCTCGTTCCTATCGGTATTTCGCTGTCGGTCGTCCATAGCAGTAATTTTTCCGAATTCGTCTATTATTTAATCGCCTACTTGTTTATGACGATAGGAGCGTTTGCTGTCGTCAGCACGGTAAGCCGTTCCTCCGGAAACGAGGAGCTTAAAAGCTTCGCGGGAATGTATTACCGTGCTCCTTGGACTGCGGCGGCTATGGTTGTGTTTGTTTTATCGCTCTCGGGCTTACCCATTTCAGGCGGATTTTTCGGCAAGCTGTTTATTCTGCTGGGGGCCGCGAACGCAAAGGCGTATTGGCTGGTCGGGGTTATCGTCCTTAGCAGCGTAATCTCTTATTATTTCTACTTCGGATTTGTGCGGCAGATGTTCATGCGGAGCGGCAGCGAGCAAGGTGAGATTCGGATTTCGATCGAAACGGGGATCGTCATTTGGTTATGCGCGGCGGCGACGCTTGCGCTCGGCTTGTTTCCCGGCCCCGTTATGGAATGGATCAACGCGGTTTTCTCGCTGCAAAGCGATTTGATGATTAACGGTTAGCGATAGGGGCAAGCTAAGCAGCTTGCCGCCGCATCGCTGCTAGGGTTAGGGGTTGCTCAAGCGGTCATGGATTTGGTGCCGCGGGCAACCCCTTTTTTAAATATATAGACTATAAACGTTTCACGCGATAACGTATTCTTCTATTTCAATGAGAAACGGATACCCTCCTCTTGCAGAGGATGGCGAATATAGATGGGACTAGATCGGCATCCGGTAGTTGAATCAAGAGTCATGCAAATATGGAATGAAACAGGATGAATAATTGATAGGCCTGCGCATAAACTGTACAGTTTGTTTGGCTAACCGGCTGCAATGGTCGATTATTTATAGGCATAGCCAATTGCGATTGCGATTGTTTCATTCACAATTGATATGGGTAATGAGCAGCAGGGGAGGAATGGTTCATTTCAATAGTCTTTGGGACGTGAGGAACATTCATAACTGGCCATTATTCTAGTACATATTTACCGGGAAATAATAAAAGGAGCCGGATATCGCCCCTATTGGATATGTGGCAGCATGGAAGTTGTAGGTCTTTTGTCCTTTTGTCCATTGGCAACAAGGGATTCGTTAGCCTGAAAGAGAATTGTAATGAGTGGCATTTATCGATTGAAAGTAGGAACTACCCATAACGGATCCGATATGCAAAGGCAGAATGTGATGATTAAACGAATAGAACGCAATCATGCTTCAAAGCTGGAGGCAGCAGAAGATGCGGGGCCGAAGGCAGCTGGAAATGCGGACCTGAAGGCAGCAGAAGAGGCTGGAGTGAGGGCAGCTGGGACTGCGGGGCTTGAGGCGCGGGCACTAGCTGCCCTTGCCGAAGCCAAGCGCCTGCGCAAGCATGCAGGCGCCCTAAAGGGCACGCTCGCCGCGCGCAGCCTGCTCCGCCAGGCGCTGCTCGCGCTGCTGCTCGGGAGCGTCACCCTCGGGGGCATAGCCCCCGCAGGGCTCGCTCCCGGAGCGGCGCCTGCGGCGCTCGCCGCCGCCGCTAGCGCGGCTGGCAAGGGCATCGAGCAGCCGCAAAGCTGGCTGCTCAAATGGCGCAGCCCCGCGCATAGCTCTGAGCTGCGCGGGACACAGGTGCTCCGCCGCCAGAATGAGGCGGCGGTCATGCTGATACGTCCGGCCGACAAGGACGCGGACGTACAGGAATGGCTCCGCCGGCTGCAGAGCCTGCCGGGCGTGGAATATGTGCACCCGAACGGCTCGGTGCACATGCTCTCGATGCCGGCTGATGAAGGAGACGCCGGCGCTCCCTTCCCTGAAGCGGAGCAGCCAGCGGATGCGGCAGCTGATCCATCGGCGAGGGCCGCAGCGGCAGCTGCATCCCCTGCCGCATCGCTGGCTGCGATTGATCCTGAGCTGCCCAAGCAGCTATATCTCGGCCAGATCGGCGCGAAGAAGGCGTGGGAAACGGTGCGTGAGCAGCGGGAGCTGACGATCGCGATCGTGGATACCGGCGTAGATCTTAACCATCCTGATTTAGTCGATAATCTCGTTCCAGGCGCAAATTTAGTAGAACCGGGCGAGCCGCCTGAGGACGATAACGGGCATGGCACAAGCGTTGCTGGCGTTATCGCAGCCGAAGGCAATAACGGAATCGGAGTTGCGGGCATCCTTTGGAGAGCCAAAATCATGCCGATAAAAGCATTGGACCACCGTGGAGACGGTACGGAGCAGGAGCTTGGCGAGGCGATATTGTATGCGGTACGCGCAGGCGCCAAGATTGTCGTGCTGTCAGTCGGCTTGCATCGTTATTCGCCATACATGCTTGATATTGTGCAGTATGCGGAGAGCAAAAACGTGCTGCTTGTGGCAGCGGCAGGCAATGACGGCGTTGCGATGGGCGAGAGGGCCGCGGTGAAATATCCGGCTGCTTACCCCACCGTGCTCGCGGTAGGCGGCGTAAAAACGAACAACGTCGTAGATGCCAGATCCAATCGCGGTACCGAGCTCGATCTCGTTGCCCCTTGGCATGTATATACCACGGCGGTAGGCGGCTCGTATAAGAAAGAGGAAGGAACGTCAATGGCGGCTCCGCAAGCAGCCGCTGCTGCTGCGCTCATATGGGCGCGCTACAAGACGCTAAAGCCTTATCAGGTTCGAGAGCTGCTGCGGCAAACGTCCAAGGATATCGGCGCGGCCGGAGCAGACAGCTCCTCGGGCTATGGCCTGCTGCAGATTGATCAAGCTGTCAGCGCCGCGCTCCAGACCGATCGGTTCGAGCCGAACGAGAGCCAAAAGACGGCTGCGAGGTTTCCGCTTGGCACGCAGATTTCCGGTTTGCTGAGCGGAACCGCGGATCATGATTGGTACCGGATCGACACGCCGTATGACGGGAAGCTTACGCTTCAGTACGAGGGTTTGGTAGCCAGCGGCAAGATCGTACCGCCGGTTCGGATCAGTCAGTATACGAACGGCGCTCGGCAGAGCACGAATGACACGAAGCTGGCTAATCGCACCATCGAGTTTGATGTAAAGAAAGGGCAGCATCTGATTCATCTGGAGCTTATTAACCAAAATAACGGCGAAAAGCTGCCATATCTGCTCACGTCGACCTTTACCATGAAGCCGGACGATTACGAGCAAAACGATAAATCGTACGAAGCTTCGACGCTGCAGCCTCGATCCCAGACGATTACGGGCAGCTTTCATCAGCTGGCGGATCGGGATTGGTTTGCCGTAACCTTCTCGCAAAGCGGCAAGCTGAGCCTTTCTCTCAGCACGAATACGGCGAGAATAGATCCGGGTCTTGCTCTGCAGAAGGCCGGTCAGCAGCTAATGGTATACGATGACGAATCTGAAGGGGAGACCGAGAAGTCTCCAGTCATAACGGTGGCACCTGGAAAATATTATGTTCGTGTTCATAATGCGATCTCTTCCGAAGCGAGCCCGACACTCGGCACTTATACGCTTCGTATGGATTATACGCCCAAATACGACGATCCGAATGAACCGAACGATAAGTCCTATGAAGCGTTTATGATTAATCCAGGCACGGAATATTTAGGCGTTATCAGCAGCAGCTCCGACGTGGATTGGTTTCAATACCGCGTTGCGGCACCCAGTATGATTGGCTTTGCCGTATCAGGGGTTCCCGTTGATATTAATTTGAAGCTGCAGCTGTTCGACAAACGTATGAAACAGATAGCGGCGGCAAGCTCCGGCAAACTTGGCAAGCTTCAGACGAGCGAGCAGCTGCTGCAGCCCGGCGTTTATTACGCTAAGCTTCAAGCGGATGCACCCTTCGACAAGCAGTATTACCGGTTGAAGCTGCAGGCCGATGAGCTGATAGCTGGTTTTAAGGATATCAAAGGGCATTGGGCGCAAAATGAAATCGTGGCGATGAGCAAGCAAGGCATCATTAACGGAACGGGCAACAATCGTTTTGAGCCGAAACGGGCGATAACGCGGGCAGAGGCTGTCGCCATGGTCGTGAAAGCTTACAAGCCAATTTCGACGGGGTCGGTGAATTCAAAACGGTTTACAGATGTGCCGGCTAATCATTGGGCATATGCCGCTATTACGGGCGCTGTCGGCCAAGGCTGGATAAAAGGCTTCCCAGGCGGCTCGTTCAAGCCAGACCAGCCCATTACCCGGGCAGAAATGGCGCTAATTATCGGTTATGCCGATGGCGTAAAGCCGCGGCTGCCGATAGCAGATCCGTTTATTGACGTATCCAGAACGCATTGGTCTGCTCCCATGTTGTTTGCGATGAAGGTGAGCGGCCAGCTCGAAGGCGTGAATTCAGGCAGCTTCAAGCCAAAGCAGCAAGCAAGCCGTGCCGACTTCACCGTACTCCTGCATCGCGTGATGACCTAAAATTTGCATAAAACAATTGGGCTTCTCTATTCGTTTGAAGGATAGGCGGCAAACATCGGAAAAATCATTTCTTTTTATTTTCAGTTGTAAGCGCAGGTTGCCTTTAACCCTTGAGAAGGGAAGCCGGGGAGGCAGTATGAACGTAGACAATGAGTTGTATAGAAGCGTACAAACCTACACGGGCATGACGGGATTGTTTTCCATCGTCATTGTCATTCTCAGCATCATATTCGTATGGTTTGTCGTACAGGAGATAAAGTGGGAAACCTTTTTCAAGTTTCCGCGCAGTCCGAAAGCCCGAATGTTTCAAGTGCTGGTAGCGATCATAATGGGCCATTTATTGGCGAAATTCATTCTGGAATATTGGGGCTATACCGTGCTTCTCAAAAGCTTTGTCGAATAACAAAAGCGAAACATGTCAACAATGGGTAATACATGACGGACTCAAAAAACGAAAAGCGCACGAATAGATATGAATTAGGGCCTTATTGAATTGAAAAACGAAAATCCGAGCTCCAAAATAAGCCTTTTCTGTTGAAAAAGATCGTTTAATGCCGAGGGAAGCGCGTACAAAAAATGTTAAAAATTTAAACCTTGTCGTTTCATGTAGTTGAGTGATAAGATGAAGTTTGGGTAAAATGAGCTATTCTAGAAAATACACGAATATGTAATAGAAATTGCAGTTCGCGGAGGGAACCATAAGATGACCAAAATTATCGTCCGCGGAGGCCAGCGTTTGAAGGGAACGGTCCGTGTCAGCGGAGCAAAAAATGCAGTACTCCCCATTTTAGCGGCCTCATTATTGGCGACAGAAGGAGACAGCGTCATCCATGACGTACCCCTCCTCGACGACGTTATGACGATTCAGAAAGTGCTAGCCTCTTTAGGCGCACAATTATCCTATAATAATGAAACAATGCGCATTACCGCGCAGGCGATTACGTCTTTTGAAGCTCCTTACGAGCTTATTCGCAAAATGCGTGCATCCTTCCTCGTCATGGGTCCGCTTCTTGGCCGTATCGGGAAAGTAAGAATTTCACTGCCTGGAGGCTGCGCAATCGGGACTCGTCCGATCGATCAGCATTTGAAGGGCTTTGAAGCGATGGGCGCGGAGATTACGCTTGGCCATGGATTTATTGAAGCCAGTGTGAAAAACCGTCTAAAAGGCGCCAAAATTTATTTGGATGTGGCCAGCGTAGGCGCAACCGAAAACATTATGATGGCGGCTGCTTTGGCTGATGGCACAACCATTCTTGAGAATGCTGCCAAAGAGCCGGAAATCGTTGATTTAGCCAATTATATCAATGCGATGGGCGGCAAGGTGCGCGGCGCAGGTACGGGCGTGATTCGTATCGAAGGCGTGGACCATATGTACGGAGCCGTTCATAATGTCATTCCTGACCGCGTCGAGGCGGGAACCTATATGATAGCTGCTGCTATTACAGGCGGTGACGTATTCGTTGAAGGTGCCATTGCGGACCATTTGACGCCAGTAATCTCCAAGCTGCAAGAAATGGGCGTTGAGATTACCGAGAGCGATAACGGCATTCGTGTGCAAGCAGGCCCCGTGTTGAAATCGGTTGATGTTAAAACGCTGCCGCATCCCGGTTTTCCAACGGATATGCAATCGCAGATGATGGCGCTTCTGCTCGTGTCGGAAGGCACAAGCGTGGTGACGGAGACGGTATTCGAGAACCGTTTCATGCATGTGGATGAATTTCAGAAAATGAACGCCCAAATAAAGGTTGATGGACGAACAGCGATTGTCAGCGGAGGCTTGCCTCTTACAGGAGCGAAAGTATGCGCGACTGACTTGCGGGCAGGCGCGGCGCTGATTTGCGCGGCATTGCGCGCAGATGGCGAGACGGAAGTGACGGGCCTGCACCACGTAGACCGCGGGTATGTCGATATTACCGGCAAGCTGGCTGCTCTAGGCGCGGATATTTACCGTGTGGAGGCAGAAGAGGAGCATGCTCCTGCGGCATCGCTCGCTCGCGAGGCTGCTCCGGCAGTCGCGGTCTCGGCAGTCATATCAGAGGTCGAAGCGGCAGTGCCATTTAAGCGTGAGAAAGAGGTAGCTGTCCTCAAGATTCAGCCTACCTGGGCGTAACGGTCCGCTTCGTTGCAAGGAGTTGAAAGAAGCTGTTTCAAATAAGCCTTCACGGGCCTATCTGAAACAGCTTCTTTTTATTTATGGTGCTTGAATGGCGATTGCTCGTCATGGCTGCTCGATTATAAGGAAGGGTTCAGCATGGTTTCTTCTTTGTCTAGAAGAGGGAACCATGTTTTTTTGCAAATATATGACCTTATAGGTTTCACGCGATAACGTATTCTTCTATTTCTACGAGAAACGGATACCCTCCGCTTGCAGAGGACGGCGAAGCCGTATCTTCTTACGTGTGCTTGTTCATCTTCCGTTCATTTTAGGATGCTATATTCTAACTTACTTAGACCAATGGAGGGTGGATGCAAGCGAATGAAGAAATGGACGATAGGAATCAGCATCGTATTGATTTTGGCGGCTGCAGGTGCAGGGGCCTATTATTTTTATTTTGCACAAGAAAAAGCAACTGCTAGCGTGACGCCAACTTCGCAAACGGTAGCTGCAACAAAAGGCTCGATCCTCAAGCAGATCAGCGGAACAGGCTCCGTAGCCGCAAATTCGCGTGAAACGGTAACAGCAGGAAAAAGCGGGACGATCGCCACGGTCAATGTGAAGGCTGGGGATAAAATCAAAGCCGGCCAAGTTCTCGTAACGTTCGAAGCGGCTGAAGATAATGAAGATAAAATTACGTCGATTGAAAAAAGCATAACAAAGCTGAAGGAATCCATAGAGGGCTATCAGGAAAGCTATAAAGAAGCGACAGGAACGGAAAACGAAGAGGCGACCAAACAATCCCTCCAAAAAAACATGGAGGATGCGAATACGGAGATTGCAGATTACGAGGATGAATTGCAAGATATTTATGAAGAGCAGGCAAAAGAAGAAAAGGTTGTCTCGGCCTCCATCGATGGGGAGGTTACCGAAATGACGATCGAAGTAGGCGATGAGGTTAATGCAAATACGACAGTAGCGACCATCGTAGATTATTCGAAGCTGGAGTTTGTCACTTCCGTAGACGAGCTTGATATTTCGTTAGTTGAGGTGGGTCAAGCCGTCGATCTCTCATTAAGTGCGATTACGGATCATACGGTCGCTGCAACTGTATCCAAAATTGCGATGGAGGGAACCTCAAGCAATGGTTCTTCTGCCTTTGACGTGAATATTCTCCTTAAGGATATTGAAGGCGTGAAGGCAGGGATGTCGGGCGAAGCAGCGATTACGATTGCATCAAAGGAAAACGTCGTGCTCGTTCCCGTGAATGCGGTTGTCGAAATGGGTGCCAAATCGTTCGTTCGCGTGCCAAGCGAGAACGGCGAAGCTTCTGCTGCTGGCGGTGAGCAGGGAACCGCTCCAGCTGGTCAAGCGGGCAGCGCGCCTGGAGGGCGTACGCAAGCAGGCCAAGGAACGGGTGAGGCGGCTGACGGGCAGCAAGGGACTGCGCCGTCTGGTCAAGCAGGTGGAGCAGCTGGCGGGCAGCAAGGGACAGCACAGTCTGGTCAAGCAGGTGGAACAGCTGGCGGGCGGCAGCAAGGAGGCCAAGGCATGGGGGCTGCTGGCAGCGGCGGCTTTGCAGCTGGAGGTCGTGCAGGCGGTGGAAGAATGATGGGCGGGCTTGAAGGTCAGCTTGTTGAGGTGACCACAGGGTTAAGCGATGAAAGCTTTGTTGAAATTGTCAATGGGCTGAAGGCAGGCGACAACGTGCTCGTACCAATCGCCCAAGGTACAGCTGGCATGGGCTCCGATGCAGAGGAAACGATGCAGCAAGGCTTCCCGGGCGGAGGCATGGCTTTCCCGAGCGGGGGAGGCGGAATGGGCATGGGCGGTGGAGGAATGAGCGGCGGAGGCGGCATGCGAAGCACAACTGGCGGTGGTTCGCGATGAGTACGCCTGCAAATGTTCCACTAATTGAGATGTCCAATATAACGAAGTCCTACGTTATGGCACGAGAGAAGACAACGGTGCTGCATGAGGTGTCGCTCAAGGTTGCCCATGGTGATTTTTTGGCTATCGTGGGGCCGTCGGGGTCGGGCAAGTCGACATTAATGAATATTATCGGCTGTCTGGACCTGCCGACAGAAGGCAGCTATAAGCTGGAAGGGCTTGAAGTAACCGGGCAAAGCGATAACAAGCTGACGGAAATGCGCAATAAAAAGATCGGCTTTATTTTTCAAGGCTATCATCTGCTTCCGAAGCTAACGGCGCTTGAAAATTGCGAGCTTCCGCTCATCTATAGGGGGCTTTCGGGCAAGGAGCGCAAGCTGCGAGCGATGGATGCTCTGGAACGTGTCGGCCTTGGGCAGCGCATGCACCATCGCCAGAGTGAGTTGTCCGGAGGGCAGCAGCAAAGAGTTGCCATCGCACGGGCGCTGGCGACTAACCCGCCTATGCTGCTGGCAGACGAGCCGACGGGTGCGTTGGATTCGAAGACAGGCATGGAAGTGCTTAGCATGATGGAGGAGCTGAACCGGGCAGGACAGACCATTGTACTGATTACGCATGATATGGAAGTCGCAAAGCTGGCTAGCCGTACGGTTATTATTAGAGACGGGGTGTTGACCGAGCAGGCGCAGGAGAGGAGGGGCAGTGATGAAACTTACGCAAGGCTTCAAGATGGCAGTCAAGAGCGTATTGTCCAACAAGCTTAGAACGATTCTTTCCATGCTGGGCATACTGATTGGCGTTGCGACGGTTATCGCTCTTGTGGCAATGGGGAAGGCTTCCTCCAATGAAGTGGCCAAGCAGGTATCTTCTCTGGGCAGTCCCAATTCGCTTTCCGTTACGATTCTTGGCCGCGGCACGGTTACGACGCTATCTGTCGATGAGGCAAATGAGCTTGGCGACGTTTCGAATATAGCGGGCGTTGCTCCTGTAACTAGCGCGACCGGCTACGCGAAGTATGGGAAAACGCAAGTGTCCGTAACCGTGGAGGGCATTACTGCGGCTTACGAGGAGGTTAAGGATTTCCCTGTGCAGGATGGGAGATATATCGCTTCCCCGGATATAAAGAACAATACGAAGGTAGCGCTGATCGGCGTGGCTACGGCGACTGATCTGTTCGAGGATGAGGGCGAGGATCCATCTGCCGCAGTCGGCAAAAAAATTACGATCAACGGGTACAATTTTACCATTGTCGGCTTGCTCGAATCGCAAGGCAGCTCGTTGACTGGCTCGAACGACGAGAAAATTCTAATTCCCGTCACGACCGCGCAAAAGATATTTCAAACGAGCGGCGTGTCTACCATTCATTTAACCGTATCGGAGACGAGCCTCATGGATCGTACGGTTACTGCAGTTGAAGCGGTTCTCTATGAGAAGTTCAGAGGGAATGAAAATGCTTACCGGGTGCTTAATCAAGAGGAAGCGATGGAGACGCTTAATTCGGTGAATGAGACGATGAATAGGCAGCTCATTTACGTAGCTATTATTTCGTTGATTGTCGGCGGTATCGGCATCATGAACATTATGCTCGTATCCGTCACGGAGCGAACGAGAGAGATCGGCATACGCAAGTCGCTAGGGGCGAAAAAAAGGGATATCCTATTCCAGTTTCTCGTCGAGGCCGTATGCATAAGCGGTCTTGGCGGAGCACTAGGCATCGGGCTCGGCTACATCGCTTCTTTTATTATAGGAATGGTTATGAAAACGGAAACGGAGGTTCCGATAGATACGGTGTGGCTGGCATTTGTCTTCTCTGCGTTTGTCGGCGTCATATTCGGTTATTTGCCAGCAAATAAAGCGGCAGGCCTGCGACCCGTTGACGCCCTTCGCCATGATTAGACTTTTGGAGTTCTACCCTATCATTCGCACTCATAGAATGTACCATTAAGGTCGGTTTGAGAGAGAGGGGAATAGCTGTTCCTTTCCTATCTATTCTTGCCGGCCAAAATGGAAGGAGAGCTCATGAAGCGAAGGATTGGGAGGATTTCAATCGTTTCCGCAATCGATCGGTTACGGACAAGCAGGTGGCTGGTTTTATTTGCAATTGGCGCTATGTTAGGTGCTTCCGTTCTTTTAATAAGGCTCTCGCTGCTTGAACTGCAGGACGCGCGCGCAGCTCCGGGGACGCGGCCAGCTGCAATGCAGCAGGGAACGGTAACGGAGCTGCCTCCTCTGAGGTCGCTGGAAGCGGAAGGCAGTCAGATCCCTTCTCATGAAGTTAACCCGCAGAAGCCTGATCTGGCTGCCCCGAGCAATACGCAATCGGAAGATCTTAGCACGCTAGACGGACTTGTTGTGCATGTCTATTTGGCTAAGGAAAAACGAGTAGAAAATGTACCGTTGGAAACGTATGTCAGAGGAGTCGTGGCGGCGGAAATGCCTATCGGGTTCGAGCTTGAGGCGTTGAAGGCGCAGGCCATTGCTGCACGGACCTATATCATGAGAAGACTGGTACACGGGGATAACAGCGGGGTGCCTGCAAAAGGCGCAGACGTGACCGATACGACCGATCATCAGGTATATGTTTCGCTTGCGGAACTGGCACGAAAGTGGCCTAAAGCAGACCTTAAAAAGAACATGCAGAAGCTCAATTCGGTCATTGCTCAGACGCGAGGGAAAGTCATTACCTATAAAGGCGACCCGATCGATGCGGCTTTCTTTTCCACGAGCAACGGGTATACCGAAAATTCGGAAGACTATTGGAACCAAGAAATTCCCTATCTGCGAAGCGTGGCAAGCCCGTGGGATGAAACGATATCTCCAAGATACAAGGAAACGGTCAATCTGACCTTGGATGAATTCTATCGCAAGCTGGGAATAGCGAAAAAAGGCTTTGCCAAATCGGGCATTCGTATAGTAGAGAAGACGGCAGGCAAGCGGATTAGCAAAATCGTCATAGGGGGAACGACCTTCACGGGACGGGAAGTGAGAGAGAAGCTAGGCCTTGCATCCTCTCAATTTACTTGGCGCATGAAAGACGGATCTATTGCAATTACGACCTATGGATTCGGGCACGGCGTTGGGATGAGCCAATGGGGAGCCAACGGCATGGCCAAAGCTGGCGCAAGCGATGATGAAATTGTGGCACATTACTATTCTAGCGTTCAGGTAGAGCAAGCAACCAAATTCTCGGAAATACTTGCTGGCCGCTTCTAATTTGAACTCTTTCAATATTTCATGATTGCCTCACGTATAAACCTAGCAGATCTGGCAACAATGGCTAGTGAGGTGATAGAAAATGAATGATCAAAATCAAAGCAAACCGAAGCAAAGACCAGAAGAAACTCCCAAAACGAATCTGGGAGGAGCGTCTGCCGCCAAATCTAGCAGTGGATGGAAGAACCTTTTTGCAAAGCGATGGGTTTCTCCAGCAATCTTCATGGCCGCGGCAGCAATTATTGTAACCTTAATGTGGATCTATCAGGGAACGGATCAAACGACTCCTACAACAGGTAAAGCCGATTCTACTGAAGTTTCGCAAGAGGGTACGACTGAAACGCAAGGCAAGGGTGACGAGGCAGTTGAGGTTATCGCAGGCAATGAGGCTATCAAATGGCCAGTCGCAAGCATAGAGGCGCTGCAGGTAGAGCTGCCGTTCTATGATGAGAAAGCGACTGATGAAGAACGCGAGGCAGCACTCGTACAGGTCGGAGATACATTCACTCCGCATATGGGCGTTGACTTCGTTGATCCAAGCGGCAAAACGTTCGACGTGCTTGCGGCACTCTCCGGCAAGGTTACTTATGTGAAGACGGAACCGACCAATGGCAATGTCATTGAAATTACGCACGAAGGCGGTTTGGTGACTGTTTACCAAAGCGTAACCGAGATTGCCGTTGAAGAAGGCGACGATGTCACGCAAGGCACGGTCATTGCCAAAGCTGGTCGGAACGACCTTGAGCGTGACCTTGGTATCCACTTGCATTACGAAACACGCAACAATGGCAAGCCGGTTAATCCGAGCTCATTGATTGCCGAATAAGATTTTTCGAAAAAATAGGACTTTAGACGTACAGGCAGGGAGTAAATCCCTGCCTGTTTTACGTTTTTATGAAAATTTTTTCACATTCCGGCCTGTCAGGCTTGACCACAACGAATATATACCCGGCCCACTCATATAATGTACCAAACTATCTCGAGTAGGGAGGCGGGAACGTGCACGATTACATTAAGGAGCGAACCATTAAAATAGGCCGCTGCATCGTGGAAACGAAGCACACGGTGCGTACGATCGCAAAAGAGTTCGGTGTGTCCAAAAGCACGGTACACAAGGACTTAACTGAGCGGCTTCCTGAAATAAACCCCGATTTGGCCGATCAGGTTAAGCACATTCTCGAGTACCACAAATCGATTCGGCATTTGAGGGGAGGAGAAGCGACTAAGATCAAATACAAGAAAACGAGCACGAAGAAGCGGGAAGTACTCGCTGCTGGAAAGTTATGAAGTTTTTTCTCGAATTATAGAGGAAATTTGTCTTTTTTGGCGAATAATAAACGTTAGCGGTTTCTGTGTCAAGGGAACCAAACGTACGTTTGTAATTATTATTCGTTGGGGGACTTAAGCCTTATGTTGAGCAAGGATATTGGGATTGATCTTGGTACGGCAAATGTGTCTATTCATGTGAAAGGTAGAGGCGTTGTGCTGGATGAGCCATCAGTAGTCGCGATTGAAAGCGATTCGAAACGCGTGCTGGCTGTAGGCGAGGAAGCTCATCGCATGGTGGGCCGAACGCCGGGCAATATCATAGCGATTCGACCGCTGCGCGACGGCGTTATTGCCGATTTTGAGATAACGGAAATTATGTTGAAGGCGTTTATTGATCGTGTCGAGGGACGGAAGTGGTTTAGCCGTCCCCGTATTCTTATTTGCGCGCCAACCAACATCACGTCAGTTGAGCAGAAAGCGATTCGCGAAGCTGCGGAGCGCAGCGGCGCGAAGGAAGTATTTCTTGAGGATGAGCCTAAAGCTGCCGCTATCGGAGCTGGCATGGATATTTTCCAGCCTAGCGGCAATATGGTTGTTGACATTGGCGGGGGAACAACGGACGTAGCCGTGTTGTCGATGGGCGATGTCGTTACTTCCTCCTCCATTAAAGTCGCGGGGGATAAGTTCGACGATGCGATCATGAAGTTTATCAAAAATAAGTACAAGCTGCTTATTGGCGAGAGAACAAGCGAGGATATTAAAATCAAGATCGGCACCGTGCTTGAGGGCGGCCGTCAGGAAGAAATTGATATTCGCGGCCGTGACATGGTGTCGGGCCTTCCTCTCACGCTTACAATCCGCTCGGGAGAAGTGCGCGAAGCACTTTGGGATTCCGTTATGACGATCGTTTCGGCAGCCAAAGCCGTGCTTGAACGCACGCCGCCGGAGCTGTCGGCAGATATTATTGACCGCGGCGTTATTCTGACCGGCGGAGGAGCTTTGCTTGGCGGGCTGGATGCGCTTCTTGCAGAAGAATTGAAGGTGCCGGTGCTTATCGCCGAGGATCCCATGCACTGCGTGGTAAAAGGCACGGGCATTTTACTCGATAACTTGGACAAGCTCGGGAAGAAGCGAAGGTAGAAGCGACCGAAAACAGTAGCATTTGCGCGGGTAGGGAGCCTTAGGGGGGCGCAGCCGAGGCGTAAATGAGTCATAGGTCGCATGGACAAGCTATTCAGGCAGCCTTGCTTCCAACCGATAACATATATAGTAGGTTTGTTGGAAGCATTTGGGGAGGTAACAGTGATGTTAAGAGGCTTGTATACAGCTGCATCGGGTATGATTTCACAGCAGCGCAGACATGATACGGTAACGAATAATATTTCGAATATAAACACGCCCGGTTATAAACAGACAAATGCGGTAACCCGTTCGTTTCCAGAAATGATGCTGTCTTTAACGGGAGCGGGACAAGAGAATTACAAGCAAATCGGCAAATTGACAAACGGCGTTTTTGCGGAAGAAAGCTTGTCCATTCATTTGCAAGGCGATCTGACTCAGACGAATAACTCGTCCGACTTTGCGCTTCTCTCCAACATTGAGCTGAACGGTCTGTCATTTGACGCATCCGGCAAATATGTGGATGCGAATGGCGAGGTAACGTATCAGCCGCAAGCCTTCTTTACTTTGCAGGATCAAAACGGCGAAGTGCGTTACACGCGCGGCGGTAAATTTACGCTTACAGAAGAAGGGTTTCTCATGGGTAGCGACGGCTCCAGCGTGCTTGGTACGAATGGACAGCCCATCCAGATGCCTGCGGGCGTAGGGCTGGATCGGTTGATGCTGACCAGCGACCAGCGCTTCGTGGATGCCGATGGACAGGACATCGGCGTGCAGCTGCTGATCAGCCGCGTGGACAATCCGAACCAGCTGATCCGTGAGGGGAACGGCAGCTTCCGCTTCGGGGAAGAAGAAGGCGAAGCGGTCGCAATCGCTCCTGGGGAGCGTATCGAAGTAAGGCAGGGCTATATCGAGCGCTCGAATGTTGATGCCGCTCAAGCGGCGGTTGACCTTATGTCTGCGCTCCGTGCGTATGAAGCGAATCAGAAGGTCATACAATTCTATGACCAAAGCTTGAGCAAGGCTGTAAACGACGTAGGTCGCGTGTAACAACAGGTTAAAGCAGCGGAGGTGTAATACATGAACAGTTCAATGATTAATGCCATGGTGTCGATGAACGGACTACAGCAGAAGCTTGATCTTCTAGCCGACAATATTGCGAACGTGAACACGGTGGGGTACAAGCGCAAGGAAGCTACTTTTGAAGACTTGCTGACGAACCTTAGGACACAGCCGGATGCGTTCAGTCAGCCAGGGCGGAAAACACCCATGGATTTCACGCAGGGCTGGGGCTCTCGCATGACGATGGTGCAGCCTAATTTATCGCAAGGCCCCATGCAATTGACGGACAGGGATGCAGACATTGCCATCGAAGGCAACGCCCTGTTTGAGGTGGAAGTAGACGATGCGGGCAACCGCGCTTATACGCGCAATGGGGCGTTTCAGTTGACGGTAGGGGCAAACGGTGATACGATTTTGGCAACGGAAGACGGCTATCCGGTTGTGGCTAACGTACGTGATCCTCTCACAGGCAACGTAACGGAAGGCAATATTGTAGTGCCGCAGGGCTATAATCTTCGTGTTAACTCGGACGGAACCGTACTTGGCGTTTCTTCAGAACGAACGATTGAACTCGGCAGCATCAAGCTGCTTCAAGCATCCCGTCCCGCGGCATTGACTGCAGTCTCCGATAATTTGTTTGTTGTCGCCGGCGGCATTGACGCTGGAGATGTCGTCCAGCAAATCGTGCCGGATTCGGAGAATAACATCGTATTGCGCCAGGGATATCTGGAGCAATCCAATGTTCAGCTGACGGATGAGATGACCGAGCTTATTAATGTGCAGCGCGCTTATCAATTGGCAGCCAGAGCGTTATCGTCAAGCGATACGATGATGAGCCTCACGAACGGGCTTCGCGCATAAAGATAGGATGATGTAGATGAGTATGGCCGATGAACGAATGGACCGCGAGCAAAGCGGGTTCAAGAGTACAGCGGAAGAGGGCAGGTCCGTCAGAAAGAAGCGTGAAACTCGCGTGAAGGCGGACAAAAGCTCTGATAAGAAGCAACGCTCCAAAGGCTTGGGCATACTGCTGTGGATTTTGCGTAAAAGCATCGTCCCAGTCATTATGGTTATTATGCTGGTGGCAGGCCTTTATATCGGTTATGTCGTCGTCGGCAAGCAAGCGGAGGCAGATGTATTCAGCTGGGCAACGTGGCAGCATCTCTATGATCTAATATTTGCTGAATCTTAATCCATATGAAAAGGGTCATCCCTGAAGCGGCAAAGTCCGCCTCAAGGATGACCCTTATTTCATGAGCAAGGGCTACCCCTTAGGCGCGATGCAGCATGCAGCGCCTAGGGATAGCCCTTATTCATTATTTAACGGTTACGCGTATCGTTACGCTCTTGCCTGCGTACGTGGCTTTAATCGAGGCTGAGCCTTTGCTGATCGCTGTAATCTTCCCATCAACGACGGTAGCGACACTTGCCTTGGAAGAGGTCCAAACCGCGTTTTCGGTAACGTTGGCCGGATTCCCGGTCGTGAAGTTAGCTTGCAGCTTAGCGGAATAGGTTCCGCCTGCACTCAGCTGTACCGATTTGCTGGAAAGAAGCAGAGATTTGAGCTTCGGCACGACAACGACGGGTACGGTAACAACTTTCCCCTGGTAAGACCCGGTAATCTTAGTTGTTCCGACTGCAACGCCTTTAACAGACGTGGTGCTGACGGTTGCAACGCCCGAATTGCCGACTTCCCAATTCATTTTGGAACTGAGTGAAACCTGCTTGCCGCTCTTATAGTAGCCTGTGACCTTCACCGATTTGGTTTTGCCTGGATACAGTTCGATGGAGATGGGATCGACGACAAGCTTGATGATTTCCTCTTCGACTTTAATCTTGACGGACACGCTTTTGGTTAGGTATGTGGCGGTTAACGTAAGGCTCGCTACATCCAATCCCTTCATCGTGGTTTCTTTAATGACGATATCCTCTGATGTCGTTTTCCATTTGATTTTGCTGGAGACATCCTCTTCTTCTCCGTCTTCGTTGATCACTTTTACGGTAGGAAGAGGCGTATCTTTTCCTAAAATAATGCTAAGATCCTTTACGTCTGCGATCAGCTTAAGCGGCTTCACATGAACGGTAAGCTTCACTTCTGCTTTATAACCTTGCAACGACGCAGTGAGGGTAGAATCGCCAAGCTCTTTAGCGGTCCATTGCCCATCCTTAATCGTTGCCACTTTCTCGCTCGAGGAAGTCCAAGTTACGATTTTGGAGACATCGATCTTCGTTCCGTCAAAGATCGTTGCCATCACTTTAGGAAGGTCACCGCTGATGCCGTTATAGCCATCAATCGTTTCCGTTTCGATGCTTAGCTCGGAAATGCTAGGATAGACGGTAATTTCAATGCTGCGGCTAACGCCTTTATGGCTTGCGGTTATTTTGGTTGTGCCTACTGCTCTAGGCGTTACCAGCCCTTTAGATACGGTAGCGACAACGACGTTCGAGGACGTCCATTCCGCATCGTCAGTGATAGGTAAAGTCTTGCCGTCATTGTCTTGAACCTCTGCTTTAATTTGGATAGCCTTATCCTGCAGCAGCATATGGAATTCTTTCTCCGGCGACAGCTTGATTGACTGGTAAGCTGCACGAACGACAACATCGATCGTTGCCGACACGCCTTTGTAGGAGACGGTAATCGTCGTTTTTCCGGCGCTTACCGGCGTTACAACGCCTTTTTTGACAGTTGCGATTTTTTCGTTGGCGCTTACCCATTTGGCAATATCCGTTATGGATTCTGTACCGCCGGTTTTTGGAGCGGCAGAAGCGGTCAATTCGATATCATCATTGCCGATTTCGAGCTGAACCAAATTGCCGGATGCTCCGGCATCAATGGCAATGGATTTATAAGGTGAAGTGACATTGAGTATGATTGTGTCAGACTTGCCCTTTAGCTTGGCAGTGATCGTCGTTGAGCCGACGCCAAGCAATGTAATGACGCCTTCATCCACCGTAGCGACTGCGGAGTTTGAGGTTGACCATACGGCATCGGTAGTAACCGTTTTGGAATCGGAGCCTTTTGTTCCGCTTAGCGTCAAAGCAAGCGATTGGCCGATTTCGATGTCCTTGGATGCAGGAGCCGTAATTCCGTCGTTCTGCATAAGCGTAACGGAATCATACACATAATCAGATGCTGCTTTAATCGAAATGGTAAAGCCTTTATAAGTAGCGCTAATCGTCGCGGTTCCCTTGCCAACGCCGGTTAATACGCCTTTCTCTACTTTCACGAGCGCAGTATTGGATGATTTCCAGGTTACGTCTGAAGTAACTTCCTTCTTGTTGGATTGGCCGGAAATGTTGGCGAATACGGTTAAATTAACTTTGTCATCCTCAACGAATGTTTTTAATGATGATGTGCTGTCGTTGTAATCGTCGGAATCATAAGAGAATTCGATGCTGGTTACCGTATCTTCAGCTGCATACGCAACGCCTGCTGCCGTGGTCATGATCATGGCAAATGCAAGCGCGGCTGCCAGCCACCTGCGAGTTTCTTTGAACGACATGTTAAAGCGTAAACTTAAATTCACTACATCCCTGTCCTTTCTGATTTAAAGTAAATGTTATTCTATTAATAACGGATATCAGAGGAGGAAAATGAATAACAAAGGGAAAAACTGTTATTTTAATTTTTGTAAACCTATAGGAAAGAAGTCCGTTTTAAAGGAAGGTTGGCATTTGCGGCGCAAGGATGGTTTTATTTTTACGGATGGTAGTTGTATAATAGTTGGGAACCATGGTGGACAGTTCGTTATAGGTAGAGGAGCGTGGAAGTTTGAATCTGCCGAATCTCTTAACATCATTGCGTTTTGTCTTGATCCCCGTCTACATAGCGGTGTTCATAAAGGGACATATGATTCCTGCATTTCTGATTATGGTTGCCGCGGGTGTGACGGATATTCTGGACGGTTACATCGCACGCAGAAGCGGCCAGGTCACAATGGTCGGAATTATGCTGGATCCGCTCGCTGACAAGCTCATGCTTATTACGGTTATCGTATCGTTGCTGATTTCCGGCCATATTTCATGGGCTGCCGCTGCAGCGATGTTTTTGCGCGACTTGGGCATGATAGCTGGGGGAATGTTTTTTCATTTTCGTGGGAAAAAGACCGTGCCAGCCAACTGGATGGGCAAACTGACTACCGTGCTGTTTTACGCGGCAATCATGCTTATTTTCTTCGAGGCACCACATGCGCATTCGTATTTGTGGGCGGTTATTGGGTTCTCTTTCGTGACTTCCATTGTATATATCGCAATGTTTAAGTCATTGAATAAGCCGCTGGCAGAAACGCCTGTCGGACATTCGTAAACTTCTGAGGCAACTACATATCAAGCGTAAACGGGTGTATCTACCTACGGCGGCGAAAGCTCGTTTCGCGGACCTATATAAGTACATTTATAAGCGTATCCGTATAAATGCTTATATACGAACAAAGAGGCTTGGCGGAGGACACTTCGGGTCCAAGCAGCCAAGCCTCTTATCTTAACCTTCATAAACTGCAGTTTTATGATGGATATGTATAGTGTCGTACATAATGGCACTTTTTATACTACTTTACTAATGAAAGGGGCTTTTTTTGTTATGCTGGACATTAATCAAATCCAAGAAATCATTCCGCACCGCCCTCCGTTTCTGTTGATCGATCGCATTCTGGAGGTGGAGCCGGGCGTAAGGGCAGTCGGTCTCAAAAACGTAACGATGAACGAACCTTATTTCGTAGGACATTTCCCCGGGTACCCGGTTATGCCAGGCGTGCTTATCGTTGAAGCGCTGGCACAGGTAGGAACGGTAGCGATGCTTATGATCGAAGCGAACAAAGGCAAGCTTGGTTTTTTTGCGGGCATTGACGGCTTCCGTTTTCGGGGACAAGTAAAGCCTGGCGATACGCTGACGCTTGAGGTGCAAATCACTCGTCTTAAGGGTTCGATCGGAAAAGGGCAAGGAACAGCAAGAGTTGGCGATCAGATCGTTGCCGAAGGCGAGCTCATGTTTGCTTTATCGAATCCTTCATAAATTCCTTTCTACAATAAAATTCATGAATGAAAGAGGCTGATACATATGACCCAATCGACTAATGCTGCTGTAACCGCAAAATATGAGGCTTGGCTTAATGATCCGCTTATTGACGCTGCTACGAAGGAAGAGCTTCGCGGAATTGCGGGCGATGAAAAGGAAGTGACGGACCGTTTCTATCGTGATCTTGAATTCGGCACAGGCGGTTTGCGGGGCGTCATGGGCGCAGGCACGAACCGGTTGAACGCGTACACGGTTGGAAAAGCGACACAGGGTCTTGCGAATTGGCTGTTAGCCGGCGCCAAAGACGGAGGGGAAGCTCCTTCGGTCGTCATCGCCCATGACTCCCGGAACAACTCACCTGAATTTGCGCTTGATGCGGCTCTTGTGCTTGCAGGGAACGGCGTAACCACGTATTTGTTCAAGGCGCTTCGCCCGACGCCGCAGCTTTCCTTTGCGGTTCGTTCGCTGAATGCGTCAAGTGGTATTGTCATTACGGCAAGCCATAACCCGCCTGAATACAATGGATACAAGGCTTACGGCGCAGATGGCTGCCAGCTTATTCCGGAAGAGGCGGAGCAAGTAATTGCTGCGATCGGCCGAATTGCGGGTTTTGATGAAGTGAAAACACTTAGCCGCGAAGAAGCAGAGGCAAAGGGCTTGCTGCGCTGGCTCGGCGATGAAGCGGATCAACAATTTATTGATACTGTGGTGGCCCAGAGCCTGAACGCAGAGCTCATTCAAAGCGAAATCGGCGAAAAAATCAGCGTGGTGTTCACTCCTCTGCATGGGACAGGCAATATGCCAGTCCGTGAGGTGCTGAAGAAGGTGGGCTTCAAAAATGTACATATTGTACCGGAGCAAGAGCAGCCGGATGGTTTTTTCAGCACGGTAAAATCGCCTAACCCTGAGGAACGCGAAGCGTTTACGCTCGCGATTAAGCTTGCTCAGCAGGTAGATGCGGATATTATTATCGGTACGGATCCTGACGCCGACCGTATGGGCGCGGTAGTCAAAAACAACGACGGAGAATATGTCGTTCTAACCGGCAATCAGTCCGGAGCGTTGATGGTGCATTACGTGCTTAGCCAATTAAAGGAGCGCGGGCAGCTGCCTGATAACGGCGTTGTCATCAAAACAATCGTAACAAGCGAGCTGGGTGCCGACATTGCACGTTCTTTCGGCGTTGCTGTGGAAAATACGCTCACCGGCTTCAAATACATCGGCGAAAAAATGACCAGCTACGAACAGACTGGCGAGCATTCTTTCTTGTTTGGCTATGAAGAAAGCTACGGGTATTTGACAGGCACCTATGCCCGAGACAAAGATGCGATCGTCGCTGCGTTATTGATTGCCGAAGCTGCGGCATACTATAGCAGCCAAGGAAAAACCTTGTACGATGTTTTGCTTGAGCTGTATGCGGATTTCGGCTTTTATTTGGAAGGCTTGGAGTCGAGAACGCTTAAAGGCTTCGACGGGGTTCAAAAAATCGGTGCGATTATGGATGATTGGCGCCTCAATCCCCCAACTGAAATCGGTGGCGTCAAGGTGACACAGGTACTTGATTACGGCAAAGGCCATGACGGCTTGCGCCCGGAGAATGTTTTGAAATATTTGCGTGAAGACGGCTCTTGGTTCTGCTTGCGCCCTTCCGGCACAGAGCCAAAAATCAAGGTTTATTTCGCGGTGAAAGGCGAGTCGAAGGAATCTGCCGCTGCTGCGCTGGAAACGTTGAAAGCCTCCGTAATGGAACGGGTAGACCGTAGCGAATAGAACGATAATCAACCTGTTTAGAACGGAGGAATGACGTGTTTTTACGTTGGCAGCAATGGAATCGGCGCGCAAGGTTCGTACTTTGGATCATTGCACTACTAGGGGTTGCGGCAGCTTTGCCGCTCGGCGCCGTTCGGATGGAAATGGAAAAGTCGTCTAAGCAAGTGGAGTATGTGTTCGACTACCGGGATATCGTAGAGGTTTCTGAACGGCAGGCAAGGCCGCAGGCCTTTTTGCAGGAGAAGCTTGCGATGCTGAAGGAGTCCGGAATCACGACGATGGCGGTATATGAAAGCTCGCTCAAAGAGCTTCAGTTATCCGGTAGATTGACTTTCTACAGCTCTCGGGATGCTGCGCTTCTGCAAGGCAAGTTCGAGCAGGTAGGGCAGAACTTTACTTATATTTTATTCAGCGGTCCGGAAGAGGAAGAGATGATCGGTCCGATCGTGCGCCAGGCGCTGGATCGTTCTGAGGCCGCGTACAGCGATTGGTCATATGGCGGTCGCAACGGGATGGTCGTAGAAATTCCAATAGCGGAAGCGATTATGAAAACGATGGATTTTGACCCAATGTCCTTGCAAACGATTCATGACGCAGGCTTGGGCATACTTCCGCGGTTCTCGGACCGTGTGAAGCCGTATGATCAAGATGAAACGGATGCAGTGCTCGCAAGGTTGAAATCGTATGGCGTTAATCGTGTCCTGTTCGATGGCGATAAAGTAAAAGGCGCATCGGATCAAGCGATGGATAACAGCTTATACCAATTCGGCGAGCTTCTGAAAAAGTACGATCTCGGCCTCGCGGCTATAGAAAATTTAAAAAAACCGCAGGAAGGCTTAAATAAATTAGCTTATATTACAAATTATAATGTAGTCAGACTTTATTCCTTGTCGGAGAACGACGGCATGACGATGACACCGGAGGCCATTGCCGATCGGTTCCTATTGGCAGCGAAGGATCGCAATATTCGCATGTTTTTCTTGAATGGCACGACGCAATCGAATACGGATAAAGCCAAAATCGTCCATTCCCTGGACAGGCTTGCTGAAGCGATGAACGAGAAAAACGGCATAGTTGATCGTCTTTCCGAGGCTGGCTTCACCCCAGGCACGCCTAAAGCCTTCGATTATGAACAGCCATCCTGGAATAAACCGGTTAGAGCCATCGTTGCTGCCGGTGCTATTGCATTGATCGCCTTATTAATCGGAGCATTTCTTCCGGGTATTTATATCCCAGTCTTTATTATTGGGCTATTCGGAAGCGCCGGCTTATACAAGCTGAACAGCTCGCTAATGGAGCAGGGGCTGGCTCTAGGTGCCGCGATAGCTGCTCCGACCCTTGCGCTCGTATGGGTTATGAACCGGATATATTCCCGTACTGTCGGAGACCGCCGTGTGGTTGGCGGGACGAATTGGTCGATCGGTCGCAGCAAGCAAGGGCAGACGCCTCAGCAGCCAGGTGCTGTATATGAGAGCGCTAGCCGTATGAAGTGGCTCTTCCCGACATTGTCTACCGGCCGTCGTTTCGGCCTCGCGCTGAATTGGTTTATCGTTGCGACATTAATATCGCTTACGGCCGTACCTATTGTATTCGGTTTGTTGAATAACATTACTTATAATTTAGTATTGGAGCAGTTCCGCGGTGTAAGTCTGCTGCATCTTGCGCCAATTGCGCTGGTAGCGGTCTATGTTCTGCTCTACAACAGCCAAATGTCGGTGGGCAGAGTGAAATCGCTGCTCTCGAAGCCAATTACGCTGACATGGATTATTCTTGCAGGCGTGATCGGCATCGTCGGCTACTATTACCTGTCTCGTACGGGTAACGGTGGTCAGGTGTCTTCGCTAGAGCTGGTCATTCGACATTTCCTGGAATCCACCTTCGGGGTGAGACCGAGATTCAAAGAGTTTTTACTGGCTCATCCATTGCTGCTGCTCGGGTTGTTCTTGTCGCTTCGTTACCGCGCGGCATGGCTGCTTATTATTGTGGGCTCGATTGGGCAGCTTTCGATGGTCGATACGTTCGCGCATCTTCATACGCCGCTCTACATTTCCATGATTCGCGTACTGCTTGGTTTGGGTACAGGAATGATTATCGGGTGTATTTTGATCTTAGCATGGCAGCTAGTGGAAGGAGCAATTCGTAAATGGGCACCGGCAATCATCCGCAAGTTCGTCGCTTAGTGATATCTGGTTATTACGGTTTTCGCAATAGCGGGGATGAAGCGGTGCTCAGGTCGATATTGCTTGCGTTAGAGGAGCAAGGCTCGGCTCAAGGAATCAAGATCCAGCCGATCGTGTTGTCGGCTGACCCGGCTTTGACAAGCAGCATGTACGGCGTCGAAAGCGCGCGCCGCATGCATCCTGGCGATCTCTGGAACGCAATTAAGGGCAGTGACGGTTTAATTAGCGGAGGCGGCAGCCTGCTGCAGGATGCGACCGGAACGAAGACGATTCCCTATTACACGGGAGTCATGAAGCTGGCACAGCTGCTCGGCAAACCGACCTTTGCGTATGCGCAAGGAATCGGGCCCGTGAATCGCCGTTGGATGGATCCGATGATCAATGGCGTCATGAGAAAAAGCGCATATGTGTCGGTTCGGGATGCCGAGTCTGCAGCGCTGCTTGAACGGATTGGGGTGCAGGCGGGTAAAATTGACATCGTACCCGATCCCGTTATGGGTCTGCCGCTTCCCGCAGGTTCACATGCATTGGCAGAGGGACAAGCTGATTCTCAGCCGCCGATCGTCGGCGTATCGCTGCGCCATTGGCGCAGTGACGGCGCCGATATGGCCCGCGCCGCCGAAGCGCTGGTCGCGCTGTCGAACCGCATGCCTGTCCGGCTGCGGTTCCTGCCGTTCCACACTCCCTCCGACACGCAAACGTCGGAGCAGGTGATGGAACGGCTGCGCGGCCGGCTCGGCAACGGTTCCACCGCCGAGCTGGCCGCGCCCGGCGACGACCCGCAGCAGATGCTGCTTGAGGTCAGCCGTTGCGATGCTTTGCTCGGCATGCGCCTCCATGCGCTCATCTACGCCGCTGGCCAGATGGTTCCCATGCTAGGCCTCTCCTACGATCCCAAAATCGATCAGTTTCTTAATCGATTGGGACTTAAGGCAATCGGCTCTACGGAGCAGCTTGAGCCGGAAGCATTTGCGGAAGCGGCTAGCCTGCTCCTTGCAGATAAAGCTGGATGGCAGGCGAAGCATGGGCCAGCGATCGACCTATTGAGACAACAATCGCAAAAACCGGCGCAACAAATCGTCGACTATCTGCGTCAAACTTTATCGAGGTGAGTTCCTCTTGTCGAAACAATTACCCACAGTGCCGATATACGGCATACCATTCTCCAAGGCGAGCATGGACGAAACGGTTCAATATTTAACGGAAGCGATTGAGGGAAGACGGGTCACGCATGTGATTACCGCCAACCCGATCATGATTATGTCAGCAGTTGAGAACGCGTCTTACAGCGCCATGATCCGGCGAGCCGATCTCATCGTGCCCGATGGAGCCGGAGTTGTTTGGGCCGCCAAATACGTTGGAACCCCGGTTGCCGAGCGGGTCACGGGATTTGACCTGATGCACCGTCTGCTTGAGCAAGGCGAGAAGCGTAGATGGAAGGCCTATTTGCTGGGTACTTCGCAAGAGGTGATTGAAGCCGCGGCAGAGAAGCTACAGCTGCAATACCCTCAGGTGAAAATTGTTGGTTATCGGAACGGTTTTTTCGGCCCGGAGCAGGACGAGGAAGTGGTAGCGGAAATTCGTGAGGCAGCGCCTGATTTATTGTTCGTGGCGCGAGGCGCGGATACGCAAGAGCCATGGATCGTAAAATACAAGCAAAAGCTCGGCGTACCGCTAATCATGGGCGTCGGCGGCAGCTTTGACGTTGTATCAGGCAAGCTAAAGCGGGCTCCGATGATTTTTCAGAAGCTTCGTTTGGAGTGGTTTTACCGCTTGGCACAAGAGCCGAAACGCTACAAAAGAATGCTTGTTTTGCCGAAATTCGTAGTGAAAGTGCTCCGCGACAAAGAAAACGTAACAAAACCTCGGATTACTCCGTGATATTCTCGTTAAAATCGGCTAAATTGGTTGAAAACGGGGTTGGAGTTTCTTTTCCAATCGGAGTATAATTCACTTCGGTAGAAAGAAAAGGGGAGTTGCACACATGCCGGTAGGCTTGCTGTATTCAATTGGGTTCATAATCGCTCTTGTTCTAGCCATTGCGATGACGCCGCTTGTCAAGAAGTTTGCATTCAAAGTTGGCGCGATAGACAAACCAAACCACCGCAAAGTACATACGCGCATTATGCCGCGTCTTGGCGGTCTAGCTATTTATATTGCATTTGTAGGCGCGTTTTTTCTCTTATCGCCATTCATACCGGACGGTCTGCTAAGACCTCAAGATTCAAATATGATAAACGCCCTGCTTGTGGGCGGTACGATGATTATTATTCTAGGAGCATTCGATGACCGCTTCGAGCTGTCAGCGAAGGTGAAGCTGCTCGGTCAAATCGCCGCAGCCTGCGTGGTCGTCTTCGTCTTCGACGTTAAGATCGACCTGCTGAACATTCCGTTCGGCGAAACGATGCAGCCGATTGCCGGCTGGATCAGCATTCCGCTTACGATTTTTTGGATCGTAGGTGTAACGAACGCCATCAACCTGATCGACGGCTTGGACGGGCTGGCTGCAGGCGTATCCGGCATTGCGATAGCGACGATCGTTGTTATGGCTTCGCTTATGGGTTTCCAGCCTGTTATTTTGCTCAGTACGCTTCTGCTTGGGGGAATCGTCGGGTTTCTCGTGTTCAACTTCCATCCGGCCAAAATCTTCATGGGCGATTCGGGCTCGCTGTTTCTCGGCTTCAGCCTAGCGACGCTATCGATGCTTGGCTTCAAGCAAGTAACGATCGTTTCGTTCGTAACGCCGCTGCTTATTATCGGAGTACCGCTTTCGGATACGTTCTTCGCGATCGTTCGCCGCTGGGTGAACAAAAAGCCGATATTCGCGCCGGACAGAGGTCACTTGCATCATAGGCTTCGCGATCTAGGCTTTAGCCATCGCCGTACGGTTCTGATTATCTGGGGAGTAGCGGCAATTTTTGGCGCGCTTGCCATTGTCCAATCGGCCGTCGTGCAATCGAGTGCTGCCAACTGGATTACGTTCGCCGTCATCTGCATGCTGATGTTTTTCTTGCAGATTGGTGCCGAGGTAACCGGAATCGTAGACAAGACGCGCAGGCCGCTTATCAATTTCTTAACCCGAATGAGGCTCAGGCTGAAGCTTGATGCCGAATCCCGTTCCAAATAAAAAAGAGCTCCGAATCCCTATCGGGAAACGGAGTTCTTTTTTTGCGTCTAAATGCTCATTTCACTAAAAAAATGGGACTTGGAAGCCGATAACAACAATACAGAACTTTTCTGCGGTCAGCGCGTCTAACTGCAAAGCATCCGATAACTGGCTAAAGAGGAAAAGGGAGGAAGGTTTATTCGCAAGTAAGCCGCTAAGTCGTTTGTCCACTTATCATTCAAATACCCATGCTCTTTATATACATAAAGGAGGAACATTGTTTTGAAAAGATTACTTTCATTAGCATTAACGCTGGCGTTGTTGATTACATTGTTGCCGCCGTTCGGCTCGTCGCAGGTGGCGAATGCCGCAACGGGCAGCTTTAGCTTTCCGACGGAGAAGGACTTGTCCACTCAGGCTAGGGTTACTACAGACCCAAGCTTAACGCTTACTGGTTCTATTACGGGGGTAGATCCATCTTCCGTGTCGTATAGCGTAACGCAAATCATTAACAATAAAGGGAATGACAATCCTTCCGATGACCAGATTGGCTCGAAGCGTGAGAACATCACGAGTAATATCTACATCAACGGTTTCTCTATCCAAGTGTATAACGTTGAGTTATTCCCAGGACTTAACCGCATTACATTTAGAGGCGTACAAGGCGGCGGCGAAGTAACCAACTCCATCTATATCGAATATCACAATGGACCTGTTTTCTACGACTTGGTTGCACAGCTCGATGGAAACAAATTCAATATTGAAGAAGCAGGAACGACAGTCGTTCACTCAGCTGCATCAGCAGGCCGTCAATCTGCTGATATTAGCATAACGGGTTTCGCGCCTAACGCTCAGCAAGTGACAGTAGACGTGAACGGAAGTAGTAAAACGTATTCCGTTAACAGCTCTAATAGCTATCAATTTGCGGCATCACCAATTACCCTGCAAAAGGGTAAAAACCTCGTTACCATTAAGGTGAAAAATGCCAACCAAACGGTTGAGACGACGCGTGAGGTAGCATTCTATAACGGCGAGGTTACGTTTTATGATGTGAACCTGAATGGTTTGAATGGCGCGGCAGCTACGTCCGAGCCGCTGGAGTACAATCCTAACTTGCTTGTTTCCGCTACAAATTCAACGACGGTTACAGGTAAAATTATTGTTCCTAACTATTTAAAAGATGACAGCGTTCCTCCTGATGGCACGCTAGAGCCGCACCCTAATCCTACCGGACCCATTCCGATTAAGTATACGATTACGGCGAGTGGCGGCATTAATTATACACAACCGGCTGCATCGCAGGCTACGCCTGTAGGTACATACACAGGCAACGAAGCATTCTTTATTTACCAATTTACTACTCCTATCGGTGCTTCTCACGCTTTAGTAACTGACAAGTCCTACAATATTCAAATAACGGCAGAAAACGCTAGAAAAGATGCACTTGGTCAACCAGCCGACGAAGGCACGGGACTTATGGGCTTCTCTTTGAAAGATGCTAGCAAGAAGTTTATCGAAACAATTAATTACTTGAGCGGTTACCGCACAGGTAACGGTGAGGCTTTGACAGGTACACCGCTGGAAGGCGCTAATCTATACAGCGTACCTTTCGCTATGGAAGTGCTTGTTGGCAACCCGAATCTGAGCGACACTACTGGCTTAGTCACCGTTACGGATATTAAGAATGTATCAGGAACTTCCGCACCTGCCACTTACTTATACAATGACGTCGCCAACATCGAGAATATGTCTGCCAGCCTGGCGAATAAGCATGTCAACGTAAATGGTAAAGTGTACAAGCGAGAAATTATCGTATTCAAGAAGCTTCCATTTGAGGGCACTCAGACGGTAACATTGGACATTGGCGGAGTGACAAAGACTGTAAAGTTCACGATGCTATTTGGTCCCTATGTAAGCTACACAAGCGTATTCGACAACATGACCGTTTACGACGATACGAATAAGCTCAAAGCTGACCGTATCGCAGATGCGATCACTAGCACGCTTAGTGATTTCAAAGGTATTTTAAACAATATCAATAATACTTCTGAAATTCGATATGATTTTAATGGAACAGCAGCTCAAACCGTATTCTTCTATGTAAATAATACGCCGATTAGACTTGTGCAAGGAGCAAGCGGCGTAACCAGCTTCACCATTGAGAATTCGACTGCGGAACGCACGAAAGCATTCGATTCATTATTTAGCGGAGAGAACGAAATTAAATTCGTTTTCCAAGGCAGCAAAAATTCTTATGAAAAAAAGATTAAGCTGTATATGATTCCAACGAACATTCCAGTCATCCCGGTTGAAGGAACTACCATCTATCCTTATGGCGCTCAGTACAGCGAGCCTGTTCCGAACGATCCTAACTTTGTGAGCCGTGGAAGTATCTATACGACAAACGAAGCATTTATGAACGTGTACGGAACATTCGACTTTATCGATTTTATTGCTTCAGGTGCTACTGATGCGGATATTATCACGAACATTCAGGCGAAAATCGATCAAATGAAGGTTGTTGCTAACGGATTGACTGATCCAAGCAAATACATCTTAAAGATTGAAAGCAGCAATTTGACTAATCCGATTTCATGGGATTTGGGAAAAAAGCTGTTCATTATGCGGGGAACAACGGTTCTTGGTACTGTAAATAACGGCGCAGCCAATGAAGTAGCCAATCTTGCGGTTCGCTACGATATTCTCACAAAAACATTCTCGTTTATTTTGGTGGGACAAGAATTAAATCCCGATGGCAGCTCTAGTGTTTACACCTTTACGGTGTTTAACAACGGCGAAACGGGACCTAAAGCTTCGTATCGTTTGGAAGTTGACCCTACATCACTTCCATATAAAGTACTTCGCCCGTTCTTGCCTGCTAAGAGCATCGTGAACCAAAATTATATAGAAGTCATTATTGATGCTCCTGGTGCACAATCGATCACAATCAATAAACAGAATGCAGAAAAAATAGATTTTGATTCCGACAATAATCCAGCAACAGTTGAACAATTTTATAAGAATACCTACCGCGTGTTCGTTAATAATTTAAAAGTGGGCAAAAACAAAATTGATTTCATTATTACAAGCGCGAATGATAAGGTGCAAAGCAGTATTGAAGTGACGTATGCGCCGACTAACATTCCAGGTGCTCAAAATCTTCAAGCCATGGCAAGCAGTCATAAGGTTTTTGACGGCGCGCTTAATTTGAAGTTTGAAAAAGGGACAACATTGATCAGAACGGACTTTAACGTCCCGGCTGCTCTAAAAAACCAAGTGTTTACAGGACATAATCTGTTGTTTGGGATTGCCAACTCTGAGGATGGTGTCGTCGATCGACGCGAGCTTGAAACACCACCGCCAAACTTTAATATTATTTTGGAGAGCTTTGGTACTCGATTTAGACTATCCTATCCAACACGCTTCACTAAAGCAAGCCCTGTTTACTGGATTGATGCGGGTTTAGCTGATGATCCGGCTACGGCTGCTTACGACCCATTATCACGAGGAGTAGACCCGTATCAGTTCCCGAACGCGACCGGTACAGGCGGTACCAAAATACCGACCTATGACGAGCGTCCAGACAATCGTGAGCTTGTTACTTCAAAAACGGGCAGCTTAACGCTCGCTTTCGATCCGAATATGAAAGACAGCGTAGGAACAATCATTACCGTTTACCGTTATGATGTGAAAGCGAAGTATTGGGAAAATATCGGCGGCATGGTGGATGTAAAGAAAAACACCATTACCGTTCCGTTTAGTAAGTTTGGCTACTACGTCGTTGGTAAAATGGTTTATTCGTTTACCGATATGACGTCTCATCCTTACGCAAGAAACTATTTGGAAGCCATTTTCTCTAAAGGAATCATGAATGCAGCTGGATTCGATGATTTCGGTTCTAATATCTACATTTCACGTGGGGAATTTGCACGTATGATGGTAAAAGCACTTGATATTCCGCTTAATTATGAACTTAGCAAGCCCCATTTCGATGACGTGCCGGCAATCATTAACCCCGATGCATTATGGGATTACCGTTATGTCGAAACGGCTGCTCGCGAAGGCATCATCCGCGGTACTGGCCCAAGAACGTTCCAGCCAAGCTCTAATTTGACTAGGGAAGAAGCATCTGTGATTATAGGCAGAGCGCTTGATATGAAACTAGCTACAGATACAACTAAGATAACTAAGGATCTGGAGAAAACGTTTAAAGATGCAGCAAACGTAAATTTCTACGCAAAGAGCTCAGTGCTTGCGATTGCGAAGAAAAAGTACATTATTGGCTCTCCTGTAGATCCAAACGATCCAAAGGCTGGTTCTGTATTCGAACCTAGATCTAATCTGCTTCGTTCCGATGCAGCAATTATCGTGGCAAGAATTTTAGCTGATTTGAAGAAGCTTCCGAGCATCGGATAAATGGAAAGACTAACCTTAAAAAGGGTTGCAGATCGTTCTGCAACCCTTTTTATTTCTTTTGTACGACTGTATTTTTTAGATTGCGTGAAACATTATCCATGGAAAATGTTTAACATCGACGGCTTCTATGAAAACAAGCTATACTAACGAAGTATTCCGTAGGCACAAGTAATAAGACCATTGGGATACAATCCTTCGTAAAAATAAATTTTTAATTATTTTTCGCAACATCGCAACTTTTCGTTACAACGTGCGTTTAAATACATGACGTTGTAACAGACAACCGAATTGATACGCTGGACCTAATGCCGCTGGAAAGGAATTGGAATGAATTCACAACTTCCTCTTTACGGTAAGACCCACCCATTGTATAATGTTATAGTGGTGGCGCGACTCTAGCAATTTTCTCGCATTTTTTACAAGTTTCTACGACATGATCTTACAAATGGGTTTATCGTGATCGTAGACATCATTTATATCAAATCTATGCTCAACTCTGGAAAGGGGGTGAATCGGCTATGAGGGAAAAGAGCAATTCACTATTTAAACAAAACTCTCAACAACCGCACGTATTTAGAGGAGGAGAAATAAAGGTTATGAAGAAAAAAATAGCAGCATTTGCACTAGCAACAGCTCTAGTGCTTCCATTATCCGTTCCAGCTTTTGCAGCAACACCATCTGACGTGGTGGGCAAACCAGTACAATCCGCAGTTGAAGAGCTTGCAGCTCTTGGTATCATCAGCGGTTACGAAGATGGCACGTTCAAGCCTGAGAACCCAATCACTCGCGCTGAGCTTGCTAAAGTTTCCATCATTGCTTCCGGCAATGAAGCAGCAGCTAAATGGATGCAAACTATTAAACCTGAGTTCAAAGATGTTAAAGCGAACGTATGGTACACTGGTTACATCAATGCAGCTAAAGCACAAGGCTTCGTACAAGGTTACAACGGCAGCTACCGTCCAAGCGCTGCTGTTAAATTCGAAGAGGTTGTAGCAATCTTTGTTCGCGCACTTGGATACAAAGAAGCTAAACTTACTGGTTCTTATCCTTTCAACTATGTGTTGAAAGCACAAGAAATCGGATTGTTCAAAGGCATTGACGATGTAAACGTTGGTTCCGTAGCTAACCGCGGTATCGTTGCAACATTGTCTTCCAATGCTTTGAACGCTAAATTGGTTACTTACAACGGTACAACTGGCGAAGAAATTCTTTCGGCTAAATCGTTGGTATCGAAACTTGGCGACACTTCAACTGCAGAAGTACTTAGCGATGCAGTAGTAGACGGCAAAATTACACTTCGTACTGGTACAACAACTGAAACAGTTGCAGTAGCAGACAATTTCATCGTAACTGGCGGCAAATCGCTTGTTGACCTTCTTGGCCAAACAGCGACTGTTGTTAAAAAATCCGGTAAAGTTGTAGCTATCACTAGTGCACAAGATGCAGCAGCAACACTTACAGGTACTTTTGTAAGCGAAGCAGCTGGTTCTGTAACAATTAAAGTAGGTACTGAGAACAAAACTAAAGCAACAGTTTCTAACGCTGTATACTTTGTAAACGGCGAAGTGAAATCAAGCCTAGGTGGTACTTCTGATGTAACATTGTACCTTACTGATGATAAAGTACGCGTAGCAGTAGCAACAAAATGGGCTGCTAAAGATGCTCTTGTAACTTCATACGAGGCTAAAACTGACTACCGTAACGCTCGTCTTAACACAAACAACGGTTCTGCAGACATTACTGCAGCAACGCTTGTAACATTGGATGGCAAAACAGTTAGCGCTGCTGACTTGAAAGCTGACGATGTAGTAAGCTTTGTTAAAAAAGATAGCGGCGTGGCAACTAAAGTAGTAGCTACTCGCAAAGTTGCAACTGGTAAATTGGAAACTGTAGTAACTTCTGGTACTACAACTAAGTACACAGTAGCTGGTACAGCTTACGAGTCCGCTGGCGCAACTAACGGCGATGTAACTCTTCTTACAGCTGCTAACATCGGCAAAGAATACACATTGATCTTGAACGCTGACGGTAAAATCGTTAAAGCAGTTGCTCCAACAGCAGTTGCTAACAACGCTGATGCAATCATCCTTGAAGTAAAAGCTGTTAAAGCTTTCGAAGATGAAGCTCTTGTTGACAAACAACGTGTAACTTACTTCTCCGTTAAAGATAACGCAAACGTAGTTAAATACACTCCTGTAGCAAGCACAAGCTTGACTGCACCTGTACCTGACTACAGCACACTTGTTAAACACATCGTTGAATTCAAATTCGACGGCGAAAAATTGAATGGTGTTGTTGCTGACAAAGGTCTAGTAGCTGATGCTACTGATTCTAAAGTAACTGCTATTACTTCTACTCGTATCGATGCTGGTGCTAGCTACCAAATCGCTGCTAAAACTGTAGTAATCAAAGCTACTACTCTTAAAGAAGTAGAACTTAAAGATCAAAAATTGGCTGTAGGTACTTTGGCTGATATCACTAAAGAAGATTATGTAGTTGCTTACTCCAAAGATGGCGTAACTGCTGATTACATCGTTCTTACTGTTGATAACGAAGCAGTATCTAACAACCTTGAGGCACTTTCCGGTTTGCTTGTTAGTGCAACTAAAACAGCTACTGGCGCAACTACTAACAGCTTCTCCGTAACATTGAATGTATACGGCGCTCCTAAAACAGTAGAAGTTGCTGAATCTGCTTTCAACAACTTGACTGGCGCAGTAGTAAATGACTTCGTTACTCTAACTGATGCTGGTACTGCAAGCACTAAACATGATGCTGCAACATTCGCACACGCTGGTAACCTTGCTGTGATCGACCAAACTAATGCTACAACTGCTAACACTTTCGTTGCAGATGGCACTAGCTACATCGTATCCCCTGGTAAAACAACTGTGTATGTAGTATCTGCAGACGGTAAAACTGTCTATGTTGGTTCTTACACAGACGTATCTGACCTAGATACAAACAGTGCAATCGGAACTTCAACTACAATCTCTGGTCTAGATAAAGTTGACCGTGTAGTTCTAGTTGATGCTGGTACTAAACTTGGTACTTTCAACGAAGCACTTGCTGTAGTAGTATACAAAAAGTAATTAGTCGATATTGACTAGTTCAAAGGAAGCTGGGAGTTTATCTCCCAGCTTTTTTTTGTTCATTCTTAGTTCATAAAAAGGTGGTATATTAATTAAAAAGGAAATCATTCGATTCATATTCGTATTTACTTTAATTGAGGAGGTTAAATCACGTTTTTTTATGAGATAGCGAAACATAACTTATGTTTTTGACGTCTTATATATAAATCCAAAGATACGGAGTGAAATGAAAATGCGAACAAGGTTTAGAAGAATGGTTACTCTACTTTCGCTCTTACTTGCATTAGTTGTTGTCGTAAATTCGGTTCCGACAACTAAAGCAGATGCGGCAGCAGCCAATGTTTTCAAAAAGGTATATTTGACAAAGGCATCATATATTCAGCTAACTGACGCAAATCTTATACCAAGCACGACAGGCGCAACAGCTAGCTTTACTTTTACAATCTATAACGGTGACAGCAATGCCATTAATCTGGTTGATTACTGGGCTAGATTGAAAACAACTGGCGGGACAAAATATACCCTTTCTTTACTTGATTCGGATAAGAAGAAAAAGGCTCTTCCCAAAACGACAACCACGCTTACATATTACAGTGAAGTCGGTTCTAAAATAACGCTTGATCAGCTCGTAATCAACGTGATTAAGTTCGATTTTAGCGTATCCGGATACGAGAAAACGATTGCGCAGTATACATTTCCAAAAAGCTACACAAATTTTGTTAAAGCGGGCGGTTATAAAGGTGTTTTAGTCAATAATTCACTAGTCAATTTCCGCATCGATCAAATCAATGTTACTAAGTCTGCGAAAAACTACAATTTTAACTTAACATATGTGGCTAGAAATACCGGTAAATTCGGTATTGCACTTCCTCAATACAATTATTATGCACAAACAGCCAAAGGATTATATAAGCTGGCACTAAGAAATAAAACAGATGAAACATTGGTGCTTGAGCCTGCAGTGCTTAATGATGTCCAACTAACAGGAAGTATACCGCTTGCGGTTGCTGCAACGGGTTGGAAGCTCATTATTACGAACACTGTAGGTGCGGAAACAAATAAAATCGATTTGCCGGTTGCGAGCTTCGACATTCCTTTCAAAATTACGACAACAACGTCTACATCAACCAAAACAACATTCACGAATGACGACGGGACATATGAAATTGAAATCGGCAATATTCAACGCTTCCCTTGGAATAATGATGACAATGTCGTAGCGGAACTTATCGTTAGAAATAAAGGATCTGTATTCCTACCGCTTCCTGATTTATCGGGCTTGCTCATTGTTGATGACAGTATCAAATTGCAAGGCAAAGCAATCAAAAAGACTGGGGACATTGGTTTAGCGCCTGGAACTTCTACAACGATCAGCTATGTGGGCTCCATTCCATATAACTATACGTGGAGCAAGTTCAAGCTGAAGCTCTCTCAGAAGTCTGGTGAGACGGTAACTGAAATTGGCGAATTGACCAAATCAGCAATCACACCAATTAAAACGGTTGAAGCAGGTACGTTATTTTCACAAATTAACAACGGTTCTCCATTTAATGCTTTAATTACGGATGTTAAAACGTATACGGGGGACAAAGCTGAGGTTTATGCTGTCACCATGGAATTGACTAATAAGCAAAAAAGAAGCGGCGCGTTGCCAATGCTTACGGGATACTTCAAGACGATTGACGGAAACCTTTACGAAGCAAAAATAACAAAAGCAACGAATAATATTAAATCGGAAAGCAAAGACCAGCTCGTTGTGTGGACAGAGCTTCCCGAAAACGTTGATCGCACCAATATCCAACTTGTGTTAGGCGAAGCGTTCGATGACAATGGGCTCTTGATTGGTACTGGAACTGCCAAGGGCTTCTTGAGAGCAGCACAATTCAATTTGCCTGCAGAAACGGTTGCCAGCACAAGCTTCAAGAATATAAAAGTTGGACCATACGTTGTCGATATGAATCATTTTAACGTTTGGTTGAATGGCAGCCGGATGGACATTGATATCGGGGCTAACGTTACGAAGGATTTGAACTTTGACGGATATACACAATCACAATTTACTTTTGAGCTTGAGCATGAGCCGACTAAACAAGTCATTATTTCTCAACTAATTGATCTAGACGGCAAAGAGGAAAAAAGCGTGAAATGGAAAGCAGGAGCTAACTACTCAGAAGTAAACAAGGAAATGGGAGACACATTGTTGTGGGAAGAATATACGTTGAATGTATACGAAACGTTTAACGGCAACCGCAAGAAGCTAGCAAGTCTTCCAATTCGCTTCTCGGGGATTACAAACTGGCTTGACGGAACTCACCAATAAGGATAAAAAACTGGTTTCTCCTTCTTCAATCTAGTATCCTATTAGGAGACGCTTGAAAGAGAGAGGAGAGCTACTAGTGAAAAAGAACGTTGCACGGGGAATTGTAGCAGCTGTATTGGTAGGAGCTGGAGTGTGGGTTGGCGTGAATTTTGCTTCGCCTCTTGAAGCGGAATCAAATGCGCTCACTCCAGGCTCAGCGGAGGACCCAGTTGTTACAAAGAGCTATGTAGATGCATTGCTTGGCAACAATAACGGAGGCTCTACAGGGGGCGGATCAACGCCTGCTGTCGATTCCGAGCTAGAAGTCGTAACGGTACCTGCTGGAAAGACATTAATGGCCGGGCAAGGTACAGAGGTCATCGTGCGCGTTGGGAAAGCGATAGCTTACAGCTCAGATGCAAGCGGAATTGCAGATTTGACTGGCGGCACGGATTTAACAAAGGGCAAAGCGGTTCCAACTAACCACTTGCTGTTATTCCCCCGCGCGGGACGTGGCATATTGCCGGACCCGAACCAGAAAAACGGTCTGACCGTATTGGTTAAAGGCAGCTATACGTTACAATAATATGGATGATTAAGCTACATTTTACCCGAGCTGACAATAGATTATACGCTTCAAAACATGGGGTTGGACACACAATAGGATTGTGTTCATATCCATTTGGAGGTGTTATTCATGAGTCGTTCGAATAAAGTAGTCGTTCCAACAAGCAAAGCTGCATTAAACCAGTTAAAATATGAAATTGCCGCAGAATTTGGATTAACCTCGGGAGCCTACGCAGGTACCGGAGCTGATTCGGAATTCGCTGGAGAGCTGGGAGCCCAATCAGGCGCTGGCGGCGGACATAGCGTACATTGGTCTGCTCTATCCACCCGCCAAGCAGGCTCTGTCGGAGGCGAGATCACAAAAAGGTTGATCGCCCAAGCTGAATCCGTATTAAATGGGTACCAATAACTGGTTAAAAACGTGGCGTCCATTGACACAAAGCGACATTTTCGGTATCATACTGTTTTAGAAGAGTTGTCAAACAACCTTTTCCTTCGGGAAAAGGTTCATTTTTTGTGTAGAATGTCCGCACTTATTTCATACTAAGGTTGTAGGAGGTTGATACGAATGTCGGTTAAAGGACGCCACTTGTTCACATCGGAATCCGTTACTGAAGGCCACCCGGATAAGATCTGTGACCAGATCTCCGATGCTGTTTTGGATGCATTCCTTGAAGCAGATCCCCATGCGCGTGTTGCATGTGAGGTTTCAGTAGCAACAGGACTTGTTTTAGTTATTGGTGAAATTAGCAGCCGTGCTGATTATGTTGATATTTCAGCAATTGCACGCCGCACAATCAAAGAAATTGGCTATACGCGTGCCAAATACGGCTTTGACTCCAGTACATGTGCAGTATTGACATCGCTTAACGAACAGTCGGCTGATATCGCGCAAGGTGTTAACGCAGCGCTTGAGACTCGTGATGGCAAAGACATGAAGCAAGAAAACGAAGATATCGGCGCAGGCGACCAAGGTCTTATGTTTGGTTTTGCAACAAACGAAACACCTGAGCTTATGCCGCTTCCAATCGCGCTTTCACATCGCATTGCTCGTCGTCTGTCTGAAGTTCGTAAGAACGAGACGCTTGCATACCTTCGTCCTGACGGTAAAACGCAAGTTACGATTGAATATGCCGATGGCAAGCCATTGCGCGTAGATACGATCGTTGTTTCAACGCAGCATGCGGAAGAAATTACGTTGGAGCAAATCCAACAGGATATTCTTGAGCATGTCATTAGACCGGTCGTTCCGGTTGAATGGCTGGATGCAGAAACCAAATATTTCATCAACCCGACTGGCCGTTTCGTTATTGGCGGACCACAAGGCGATGCTGGTCTAACTGGCCGTAAGATCATCGTTGACACGTATGGTGGCTATGCTCGTCATGGCGGCGGCGCATTCTCCGGCAAGGATCCTACAAAGGTTGACCGTTCAGCGGCTTACGCGGCACGTTATGTAGCTAAAAACATCGTTGCAGCCGGCCTTGCTGACAAATGCGAAATCCAGTTGGCTTATGCCATTGGTGTTGCTCAACCGGTTTCGATCAACGTGGACACTTACGGAACAGGCAAAATCGGAGAAGATAAGCTTGTAGACTTGATCACAAGCAACTTTGACCTTCGTCCTGCAGGCATTATCAAAATGCTTGACCTTCGTCGTCCAATTTACAGACAAACTGCTGCTTACGGACATTTTGGCCGTACGGATATCGATCTCCCTTGGGAGCGCGTAGACAAAGCAGAGAAGCTTAAAGCAGACGCTGGCGTTCAAAGCGGCGTATAAGCTGGTTGTTGATTATAATGCCTTCATAGGCGTCAAAAGCCGTTTACAAAGTAGCTAGTCTGCTTTGTAAACGGCTTTTTTTATTTTCATGCGGTACAAATAAGTTGTTTAACCTAAATTTTTCATGTGAAGTAACCGACAAATAAGGTACGAGTGTAATTTTTTGAGGAGTGAATTGAAATGAATCGAACGAGCAAGCTTTCATCATTTATTGCCATTATGCTGCTGCTCCAACTAAGTCTTGCAGGCTGGGGATCAGAACCGCAGCAGGTGTCTGCCGCGACAACAGGCCCGGCTGTCATAAGCCTCAGTCCGGCGGATGATTTAATTAATGTATCCATCTCAGGCGATCTTAAGATGACTTTTGATGAAAATGTTAGCAAAGGCTCCGGCTCAACTGCTGTCTCCATTTATGATTATGCTACGAGCAATTTAGTGGAGAGCATACCATTATCCTCAAACCGCATTTCGATTGATTCATCTCAACGTGTCGTCACTATAGACCCGACTAATCATTTTGCCTTAAATACGAATTACTACATCTTGGTTGATGCCGGAGCATTCGTCAATCAATCTAATGGAGCCGGCTTCGCAGGAATCATTAGCGCGAGCAACTGGAACTTTCGAACGGTTGCGGCTGTTGATACAACCAGACCGAGCCATACAGGGCTTGCTCCAACTGGAGCTTCGGCTGCCATAACTTCGCCGATTATTATCACATTCGATGAACCGATCTATGTAGCAAGCGGGAGTGTATTGATCAACTCGACGGAAGACAATCGAACGATTGCCGTTACTTCCAACGCAGTAAGAGGCAGCGGGACCAATCAGATCGTGATACAACCTCCTTCAGCTCTGCAGCCGAACACAGCGTATACGATTGTGGTTCCAAATACGGCTTTCCAAGATGCAGCAGGAAATCTTTATAATGGTGCTTCATGGAGCTTTACGACAGCTGCAGCTCCAGTGAATGTCGCAGCTCCATTCGTACCTGCTGATAACGCAACGTCAGTACCCATTCAGACTGCACTCTCGATCACTTTCGATAAAAACGTGCAAGCACGTGCAAATAAAAATGTCGAAATTCGTAGAATTAGCAATAATACGACATTTGAGCGCTTCAGCGCGCTTTCTTCCAGAATCACCGTCGTGAACAACACGGTTAAGATTACTCCAAGCTCTAATCTGGAAGCCAATACGGCTTATTATGTATTAATTGACGCAGGTGCGTTCACTCAGACAGATCCAAGCGGCGACCAATGGTACCACGGCATATCAGGAGCGTCTGTGTGGAACTTCAGCACCGATCCAGGCAATGAGACTACGCCGCCTGCCGCAACCGCTGTTGCGCCCGTATCAGGCAGCTCAATTACAAGCCTCAACTCTTTGTTGCAAATTACATTTAACGAACCGGTATTTCCGAGCAGTGGCAATATTGAAGTCCGGGATTCGGTAACAGGCAGCCTATTCCGGTCAATTCCGATCACGTCTGAACGCGTGACCGGTGGAGGTACGTATCAGTTAACGATTGATGCGAATAAGGCGATTGCCGGTGAAACAGAGAAAGCATTTGTAAATAATACAAAATATTATGTCACAATCGGCAATCGTGCCATAAGAGATGCCGCAGGCAATCATTATAACGGCATAACCTCTTCCAATAGCTGGGCTTTCACTGTATCACAGGATACGACCAGACCGACGCTCTCATTACTGAATCCGCTTAACAACGCGGTTTCTGTTGGTCTGAATCAGGTGTTTACCGCGGCTTTCAGCGAGTCGATCAAGAAGGGCGCAACGGGTACGATTACTTTCAATCCCGTTGGCAACAATGCACTTC
The DNA here is from genome assembly GCF_056269165.1 of Paenibacillus sp. J22R232. NCBI lineage: Bacteria > Bacillati > Bacillota > Bacilli > Caryophanales > Paenibacillaceae > Paenibacillus > Paenibacillus sp. J22R232. The sequence goes on from NZ_JBWDNK010000004.1 coordinate 508,329, forward strand.
CAACGATTCCAGCATCTTATTACGTTGACGCTACTTATTCGAACACATTAATCATTACGCCAACGCAGGCATTAAGCGCAAACACCACGTATTATGTAACTATCGATGCCAGTGCAGTTACAGATCTGGCAGGTAATACATTCGCCGGTATTCTGAATGAGTACCAGTGGACATTCCATACCTTTGGCTCAGATACGACAGCGCCTCTGCTCGGTAAGCTAGAGTGGAGCGGATCTACAATTACGATGACCTATAACGAGGATCTGAATCCTTACCTAGCTCCATCAACGGGCAGCTTCTATGTGACGGTTAACGGAGCACCGCGTTCGGTTATTGGGGTGCAGGTGAGGGGGGAAGCCGTATATCTGTCATTATCCAACCCTGTGGTTGCCGGACAAGTAGTTAAACTTTCTTATTCTAAAGCCAATGTAGGACTCATTCAGGATCTTTCAGGAAATGAAGCTTTGAGTGTGGCTAATCAGGATGTGTCAGGAGCTAAAGACACGAATCCTCCTGTCCTGGTGAGCGGCAGCGCATCAGGAACAGCGCTGACGCTTTCCTTTGATAAAGAGCTAGCGAACGTAAATAGTTATGCTTACTTGCAATTTTCGGTAAATGTAGGCGGAGTCAATTATAATGCAACCTCGATATCAAGCAAAGGCAGTAACATTCTGCTGACAATTAACGGAACGATTCAAAATTATCAAACCGTATATGTATCTTACACGCCGGGCTCCTACCCTGTAAGGGATAGTGCTGGAAATTATTTGGCTTCTATTAAAAGCTATAGCATCTACAGCGTACCGGATACCGGGCTACCGACTTTGCAATCGGTTAGCTTCAGTGGTTCCGTCGTGACATTAAAATACAATAAAACTTTAAATACACAAAGCGTTCCTTCAGTCGGACAATTTGGCGTATTGGTTGACAACATCGCACGATCCGTACTGCAAGTTAGAATTTCAGGTGATTCGGTATTGTTGACCTTATCGTCGGCCGTAAATGCAGGGCAAATTATTTCCGTTTCCTACCTTGCTTCTGTAAACTTAATTGCGGACTTAGCCGGGAATGCGGCTTCGTCGTTTAATAACGCGCTGTCAGGGGGCTCGTCAAGCGGCGGGCAGAACGGGAACATTTACGGTTTAATAGCGAAAGGAACGACGTTAACCATTAACTTTACGGAGTCGTTAAACAGCAGCTATGTACCATCTACTGTTCAATTTCTTGTAAGGGGAAACGATGTATCGAAAACAATAGCAAGAGTGGATATTAGTGGGTCATCCGTTATTCTAACCATGTCATCCGCATTTTTAGTAGGGGAAGCCGTTAATGTTACTTACTATGCGACCTCTTCAGGTTTACGTGCGAATAGCGGTGCGGCTATCAATAGCTTCACGAATATTATCGCAGCTAACCAAACGACTGTATTAGACGGTTTATCCGGAGACTATGAGTCAGCTGATGGTGGGGGAGTTGGCTTAAAAACGTCAGCAGCTTCTATGACATCGGATGTTTCGCCAGCTGGCGTACAGGCGAACCGATATACTGTATCCGGTGAGAAATTGCTTACAGCGTTCCAGACAGCCCGAACAGCGGGATTGGCTGTACCGCGAGTAGCTTTCAAGGTTCCGGCTTCCGAGCGTGCAGCAATTGTTGCTATTCCAATCAGCGGTTTGGACACCGCTTATCGTCTTAATGCGAGTTCCGTTTTCGCTGTACAGTTCGGAGATACTACTTATGAGCTAAAACTTAATGGAACCGATTTTTCCACCATCAATTCATTGTTAAGCGGCAGTAGTGCGAATGGTTATTTGCTAGTTCGAATCGATCAAGGCTTATCTACATTAACTGGAAATATTAGTTCCAAAATCAATAGTTCGAACACCACGTTGATAGCGGGTCCATACCATTATGACGTTACCGCAATAAGCGGCTCGGTGCAGAAGAGCGTTAACGATTTTAATGGATATGTTACGCGTACCATTCAAACGTATCAAAATATTGATTCTGGTAAAACAGCGGTCGTCTGGTTCGATCCAGTAACGGGCGGGATCTCCTATGTACCTACCGTTCTAACGACGAATGCCGGTCTTACTACAGCCTCGTTCAAGCGCAAAGGAAACAGCGCTTATGCGCTTGTATCGAGCGCTGCGAGCTTCTCGGACCTGTCCAAGCACTGGGCAGCAAGCTCCATTTATATCATGTCGCGCAAGTTCATTGTCGAAGGGCGCTCAGCGACGAAGTTCGAGCCAGGCAAAAACATCACTCGCGGTGAGTTCGCCACTTATATTGCGAAGGGCCTAGGCCTCAGCAGCAACCGCTCTGCAGCAGGCAAGTTCAAGGATGTTAACACCAATACCGTCATGGGTGCTTACATTGGAGCCGCATCGGCTGCCGGCATTATAGCAGGCAATACAGATGGCACCTTTAAGCCAAACAGCCCGATCACGCGCCAAGAAATGGCCGTTATGATGATTAGGGCAGCTAAAGTGGCTGGCCTTACCGTACAGCTTCCACAATCCAGCGCCACGTATTTGCAAAAGTTTTCGGATCGCGGCAAGGTAGGCGCGTGGGCGAAGGAAGACGTTGCGAAGTCGATCTACCTCGGCATTATTGGCGGGAAAACAGCAACAACGATAAGCCCGCAAACGAATGCGACACGGGCGGAAGGAACCATTATGATTATGCGCCTTTTGCAAAAAGTGAATTTCCTGACTCCGTAACAAAAAGAGGAAGCTCCATTCATCAATCGGATGAATGGAGCTTTTTTGTGTTTTTTCACATAGCATATATCTATCAGTCAAGGAAAAGCGATAGCAGTCTTCTATCGGACGTAACTTTTCTATCATTCTTGTAGTCTATAACTATTAGATTAATGGATGGGAGAGTTGCAAATCTAATGGTTAAGGCTCAAAAGAACAATGAACGGCAGTCAGAAGGATTGGGGAAACGGATTATTATCGTTATGCTGGGCGGAGCGCTGCTGGTGCAGCCCATGGCTTCATTACTGCCAGGAAGCTGGCAAAAGTCCGTTATAGCAACTACATCGGCTGCGGCCAGCGATCCGGTACTTAAACTGTCACAGCAATCGTTTGTTACGGCAGGAGCCAAACGCTTAGACTACGTGTTCCATACAACGCGAGGAAGCTCTAAGGTTCAAACCGACGTGCATGTCATTGAAATCGATCTATCGAATCCGTACGTATCCTTAAATGCGATGAGCGGAAAAAACAATAGCATTGGACAAGTCAACACGATACTTAATATGGCCAAAGAAAATGGGGCAGTCGCAGCTATTAATGCGGACGTGTTCGTCATGGGCAATGAAGGCGCGCCGATGGGGGGGCAAATCGCAAGCGGCATGTTTATGTCAAGCCCATCCAAGCTGAAGGGGATGTACGCGTTCTCGGTATCAAAGGATCGGAAGCCGATGATCGATAACTATTCCTTCGAAGGCATGGTTACGGCGGCAGATGGCTCGACCTTTGAGCTAGAAGGGGTTAACCAGTCGGCATACGTCCCTGAGACATCAGGCTCGAGCTACAGCCATGTGAATAAGATGTATATTTATACGAGTGCATGGGGAGGAACCGAGCGCCCCAAAAATTCGGGCTCTACGCCGACGGAAGTATTGGTACGCAACGGAGTAATCGAAGAGATATCCATCGACGCAGCAATTGCGGGCAAAGCGCCTGAAGACGGCTACATCCTTCGCACGCACGGCACTGCCGCGACTTACGTAAAGGAGCATTTGCAGATCGGTCAGCCGATTACAGCCAATTACTCGCTCGTATCCCAGACAACGGGAGCGAAGGCTGATCCGAACTCTTTTGAGATGATGGCAGGAGGCCATACGCTGCTCGTTAATGCAGGTACGGCAGCACCGTTCTCGCGTGATATTACAGGCGTTAGCGGATCGTCATATACTTCGAGATCTGGCGTTGGCTACTCAAAGGATGGATCTAAGGTATATCTGATCACCAGTGAACGTTTTAACGGCAATACCGGATTAAGCTTAAAGGAGCTTCAGCAAGTCATGCTGCAGCTGGGTGTTTTTAAAGGGGTCAACCTAGACGGCGGCGGCTCAACGACGATGATTGAACGGCCGCTTGGCAATTATGCGCTGCAACTGGCGCACTCCACGCAATACGGTTCCACGCAAAGAAGTGTCGCTAACGGAATTGGCGTCTTTACTTCTGCTCCGAAAGGCACACTAAAAGGCATAAATGTCAGCGGCGCAAACGTGATGCTTATAGGCCAAAAGTCGTCTTATTCACTGAAGGGATATGACACTTATTACAATCCGTATGATGTAGACAATACATCGGCGGTATGGACCTCCGATAAGGCGATCGGCACTTTCAAAGGCAATGAGTTTACGGCTGCGAAAGCAGGCAAGGCGACGCTTAGCGTGAAGGCTGGGGCGATTACTACCAAGCAGGATATTGAAGTGATCGGACAGGAACAAATCGCTTCTCTCTCCATTGACACGACGGCAGGCGTATTGGCAAAGGGAGCGACGATTACTGCTCCGCTGACCATTAAGCTGAAAAACGGAAGCACGCACAAGCTCAGCGCTGACTCCGTGAAATGGGAGTTCATTGGATTTAACGCAGCGGTTGCCGGAGACAGCATAACCGTACAATCGGTAAATGCCGGAACAACAACCGGTTATGCAATTGCCCGCTATGACGGGTATCCGGCCATGATTCCGTTTACGCAAGGTGAAGCGGTCAGCACCTTCGAGGATTTCGAAAAAACGGCTTATCCAATTACGTCCCAGGTCACTCCCGTGGATGCGACGGTGGGCGGCGTGAAGCTTGTCTCCGATTTTGCGGGACAAACCTCGGCCAAGGCTTTGCGATTGGATTACGATTTCACGAATGGCTCGGGAACGAAGGCATCCTACGCTGTGTTTAATACAAACGGCCGTTCCATAGAGGGTTCGCCTACCTCCATGACAGTAGATCTTTTCGGCGACAACAGCTTGAACTGGGTACGCGCAGAATTCATTGACGCGGACGGAAAAGCACATCTGCTCGACTTAGCCAAGCAGCTGGACTTCACGGGATGGAAAAACGTTAAGGTGAATTTATCATCGGCCGGAATGAAATTTCCCGTAAAGCTTAAGCGAATCTATGTGGTTACCATTGCGGAAGGCCAAGATGAGCGGCTTCCGGTAGGTTCAATCGGACTAGATAATATGAAGCTCCAATATCCGCCTTCAGTAACGGTTGATACGAAGACGAAGGTCGAAATGACTGTAGGCAATACGACCGCTGCGGTTAATGGCAAAACGTTGAAGCTGGACTCTGCGCCACTCGTGCTTAACGGGATCACTTACGTGCCGGTTAGATTTGTGTCAGACGCCATGGGCTCCCAGCTTCTGTTCAATGGACAGACGGGTCAGGTAACGGTGCTTCGCGGCAATAAACTGATGGAGATGACACTAGGTAAAAAGGATCTCATTCTGAATGGCGTGAAGCAAACCTCAGAGGTGACGCCGATTGTTCGCAATAATCGCACCTTGATCCCGGTACGCCTATTTTCGGAAAAACTAGGTCTAAAGGTGGGCTATGACGGGAAAACGAAAAAGATTACCATCGATTAACGATGGACGAAAGATATCCCATCTGTGGTATGATAGAGTAGATTAACCTTTAATACAGAAAGGTTGCCGATCTACAGTGGACCACCTTACGGGCGATATAAATCGAGTCATTAAAAATGCAATCGAAGTCATGGAAGACAGCAAATATCAAATTTATGAAATATGTGAATCAGCGCGCACGGAGCTAGAATCGCTGGAGCAGGAGCTTGAAATCGTGCTTCAGGAAACGGTGAAGACGATCGATAAGGTTGATCAGCTCGAACAAGACTATCGCCGTGCGCGGATAAGGCTGACGGAGGTCAGCAGGGATTTTGTACGCTACAAGGAAGATGATATAAAGTCAGCCTATGAGAAGGCAACGCAAATTCAGCTTGACCTGATGGTATACCGCGAGAAGGAATCCTATCTAAAGGCAAGGCGGGATGATTTGCAGAAGCGAGTACGCAATGTAGAAAACTCCATTGAGCGCGCAGAAACGATTGCGTCGCAAATAAATGTCGTGCTTGAGTATTTAGCCGGAGATCTGAATCAGGTTACGCGAATTATCGAATCAGCCAAAACCAGGCAGCTGCTTGGGTTGAAGATCATATTGGCCCAAGAGGAAGAGCGCAAACGAATTGCTAGAGAGATTCATGACGGACCAGCGCAATCACTCGCCAATATCGTGCTTCGAACAGAAATTGCAGAACGAATGCTTATCAAGCAGGAATTTGTGATGGTGCAGGAAGAATTAGTAGATTTGAAAGGACAAGTACGCTCTGGGCTGGAGGAGATCCGCAAAATCATTTTCAATTTGCGCCCAATGGCTTTGGATGATCTGGGACTTGTTCCGACGCTGCGAAAGTTCACACAGGATTTTGAAGAGAAAACGAAAATACATACCGTATTCGAGCTGATTGGCAAAGACGCTCGAATGCCCTCCGCAATGGAAGCTGCCATATACCGATTGGTACAAGAAGCTTTCACGAATGCGTTGAAGCATGCTAGCGCTTCTCATATTAAGCTCGAGATTAACTATCAGCCACAGCATATTTCACTCATTATTCAAGATAACGGCGTTGGGTTTCACAGTGAATTAATCGAGCAGGACGCCACCCGAAACGCGCATTTTGGATTGGTTGGAATGAGAGAGCGGATTGAGCTGATTGAGGGAAGGATGGATATAGACTCAAATCCTGGTAGAGGGACGAAGATTGTAATAGATATACCTACTACTGCCGAATCTAGAAAGGAGTAAGATGTTGATGATCCAGAGACCTGCAAGCAGTATGAATACTATCAAAATTTTACTTGCGGATGACCACCAGCTATTTCGCGAAGGACTTAAACGGATTCTAAATATGGAAGACGATCTTGAAGTTATCGGCGAATGCGGGGACGGCATTCAAGTCATGGAGTTTTGCAATCATACGATTCCTGAGATTGTTTTGATGGATATCAATATGCCAATCGAGAACGGAGTCGTTACGACTGAGCGGTTGAAGAGCTTGTTTCCCGATGTAAAGGTTATCATTTTATCTATCCACGATGATGAGAGCTATGTGTTTGAAACGCTTCGAAAAGGGGCTACCGGCTATTTGTTAAAAGATATGGAGGCAGAATCGCTTATTAATGCTATTCGCTCCGTAGTTCAAGGCCATGCCTATATCCATCCTAAAGTAACGGGCAAGCTGATTAACCAGCTTCGCCGCATGACATACTTGGACGAGATGGGAATCGTTTCAGGCGCAGCAGCAGCCCAAGAGCCGGGAGTGAAATTCGTTGCTGGCGATGAGAGCCCGTTAACGCGCCGAGAGGCCGAGGTTCTAAGGTTAATGGCAGAAGGCAAAAGCAACAAGCTTATCGGCGAATTCTTATTTATCAGCGAGAAAACGGTCAAAAACCATGTGAGCAGTATTTTGCAAAAGATGGAAGTTGATGATCGTACGCAAGCCGTTATCCAGTCGATTAAATACGGTTGGGTCACATTGTAGCTTTAATCGCAATCAGATTTACATATAGAGAAAACCCCCGCAATCTGCTCGATTGCGGGGGTTTTTGCGTCTAATGAGCGGGCAGCAAGATGTTATACGAATATGCGTTATTTACTTTGTTTTTGTTTGCGCATGGATATGAATCCAGCTGTCAAAGCAAAAGCGCCGATTAGATAATACGGTATTGGACTAGTGTCGCCTGTCTTCGGCAACGTATCAAGCGGTACTTGTTCATCATCGACAACGGTATCGGTAGCGGAGTCAACCTCCTGACCATCGTCTACCCCGCCAACTGGCGGCTCATCATCGTCGATTTCAATAATGTCCGTTTCCTCAGGCGTAGGGGATACCGTCGGCGTTGTCGTTGACGAAGGCGTTACGGTCGGTGTAGTCACTGGTGTCGAGAATGGCGTAGGCGATAAAGTAGGCGTAGTCTCAGGAGTCGCTGAAGTTGTAGGCGTTGGCGTAATAGTAGGCGTAGGAGTAGGTGACGTCGACGGCGTTGGTGTCGGCGTTGTACAAACCACGCCATCGTTTACGAGCGATAGCACCTTTTCATTGCCCCATGAGATGGTTAGCGTATTCGGATTCGTGCTTGCTGCTTTGACGAACGTTTCTGGATGGGACTGAACCGCGTAAGTGGATAGGGTTACCGAGGCGTTACCCGGAATTTTGCCGTCACCGGTCTGATTCGAGCCGGGAACTTCCCATACGAACGGTACCTCGATATTGCTTTCATTCGTTACGATCCAGCTTCTTGTAGCTTCCGGATCAGCCGAACAGGCAGTATCCAGCTTTAGCTTCGGCGTGTTGATCACTACTTTTAATGCACTGGAAGCAGCCGTAACCTCAATTTGCTGGCTTGCGGTCAAATCGGTTGTGAATCCGGTTAACGTTAGTTCCTTAAGGACGTAAGAGCCGATCGGCAAATCCTTGAACTCCAGGACGCCGTTTGCGTCCGTCGTTCCTGTTCGGAACAGAGAGTCATTGCTCCATAGCTCGAAGGCAATGCCAGCATGGGGCGCTCCTTCAACGTTATTGAGATGTTTATTGATAATAAGGCTGCCTGCGCAGGTGCTGGTGAGCTTTAGCTTCCAAGCTTTAATCTTGTTGCCGTGAGCGCCTACTCCCAGCTGGGTGAGCAGCTCTCCGCTGTAGATATCAAGCTGGTAAGGCTGGCAAACGGGAAGGTTAACCGTAATGGTGTAGCTTCCTGCTTTCGGATATATAATGGAGTGCCCATCGAAATGGACTTGCTTGTTATACGGTATAGTGGTCTCGCCTGGACCCGGTTTCCAATCTGCAGGTCCGGCATAGGAGGAGAAGCTTACCCGTACGCAATCTTGCGTCGTGGTGAAAGTTGCCGTTGCCGTACCGTTGCCGTTGTCAACGATACTGGCTTGGCTGGCGATAATATGCTCCCTATCCGTAGAGTAGGTTTGGCAACTGTTCTCAGTTGACGGCACTTCTCCGGAAGGGCTGCCGCTGTTGTCTCCTTCTGCCATGGCTATAGAACCTAATGCAAGCGAAAAAATTAATAAAAGGGCTAAGCTTAAAGACATTCGTTTTTTAAAATAACGCATGATTCACTCTCCTCTTAGATAGGTGGTAGGGGTCTAAGAGGGCCGGTTACACTACTCGCTCCATATAATCCAAGTGTCCACATACAGACTATACTTCATCGCTTCCCTGGCTAATCTAATAAGCGTCAATCACCGCTTCCTTTCCATAATCACGCATATCTTATATATGCAAGTCTACGTAATAAAATGATAACATATATTGTAAATTGCTCAAGGGTGTTTCTTTGTCGGAATTTGACTATTAATAACCATTAAAGTAGGACTTTGAGGCACTGCGCCCATTTTGCAATCTTGTCCTTTTTGGCGGAACCAGTGGGCTCTTCCCGGCATATAGTGTCACCATGAGGAGGTGGCCGCCATGTTGGAGGTATTACTTTTGGTCATTGGCTGTTATGCTTTGGCTGCTTTGTCGGTGCATCTGGCATTTCGCATTCGGCGAGGAAGGCAGCAGGCTAGCAAGCATTTTGTGCTTGTGGCGGACGTTCGGCAAAAAAATATGGAATGGTATATGCGTTCGTTGTTTTCTTTTTCGAGGAGAATGGGCAAGGATGTACGGCTTACCATTGTGGATCAGGGGATCACCGATGAAACGCTGTCCATCGTTGAGCGTTTTTCCAGAGACGGCAAAGAAATTAAGGTGCATAGCAAAGATATAGGTTCGGATAGCGAAAATATAGATCGTAAGCGCTCACAAGCGAAGGAAGTGGACGGTACCCAGCTATTATGGCTCCTGCAGGCCGAAGGCATCGTATCGCAAGCGGATCATGCCGTGTTGATTGATTTGCAGAATCCGTCGGATTTGTCCAAAATGCCATTTTAGGATATAATTTTTGCAAATGAATATTCAGGGTGAAGCACACCCGATGACGCGCTGCGCGTCATCGGGTGTGCTTTTTTTTGTTCACCGCAGGCATGTGGAATAGCCTTAACGGATGGATGAGACGCTGAATGCTCAGCCGAAGAGCAAAGGGGAGAACAGGATGAGGGTTCGGATATATGTGGTTAAGACACGTGGAGGCTGGCAGGCAGAGATGTCTATGCATGCTGCGATCGATAGGCATTTTTGGATGGATGGCCATTATGGCGGGGCTGGTTGCCTAAACAAGGAAAAGGGAGAAAGCGGCTGGCTGCTGCGGGAGGAGCTGCCGCTTGGCGATGCTTGTTTGGCTGTCGAGCTGTGGGGGTCCGTCGCGTTAAAGCGGAGCGGGTTGAAGGTTGCCGTCGATCAACAAGACAAGCGATTGGGAGAAGCGGCAAAGGTGAGAATGGAAACGAGCTCTACGGATAGCTTTGAAGCGATAGAGCTGCTCATTGCCTGTGCCGAGCAGGCTAAACGCATGGCGCAAGAGGGCAAAGAGAACGCAGAATTGGGGCGCTGGCTGAGGTTTGGCAGCAAAGACAAGAAACTTGCGAAGCTGGGGGAGGAAGGGGTAGTGCGTTTGGCGGAGCGGTGGGATCGGAAAGAATCGAGTGGTTGGGAGGGAGAGACAGGAGAGAACGGGAATTGGACGGATCGAAGAGAACGAGGAGCAGGAGGTGGGAGAGAGTGGGCGGAACGAAGGGAGCGGGGAGCAGGAAGCGCTAGGGATGCAGAGACAAGGGAGAACGGGGATTGGACGGATCGAAGAGAACGAGAAGCAGGAGGTAGGAGAGAGTGGGCGGAACGACGGGAGCGGGGAGCAGGAAACGCTAGGGATGCAGAGACAGGGGAGAACGGGAATTGGACGGATCAAATAGAACGAGGAACAGGAGCAGTGAACGGTAGAGCGGCGTGGTTGGAGAGGGGAGAAGCCGTACATCGTCGAGCGGAACTGGAGGGGCTCGCGGCGGGGGCGCAGCGCGCCGCGGCTATGCTGCAGGGACGTGCGCTGCTCCGCAGCGAAGCGCACGCCCTGTTGTCCGGCGCGGGCGGACCCGGCTCCGCGGCAGGCTGGAGCGAAATGCTACAGCTTGCCGCGCTGCTCGGGCAGGTGCGCCTGGGCGGATCGATCGCCGCCGCGGATGGCGGGCGATCGGGCGCGCTGGGACGCCACAGGCGCGAGTGCAGATGTCTGCGCTGCGGGAGCGGTGAGGCGGCCATGCACCGCACGGCATGCGCCGCGTGCGGGAGGGTGTGCGCCTATTGCACGGCGTGCATTGGGATGGGGCGGAGCCGGGAATGCGAGCTGCTGGTTACGGGGCAGCGCTCGGGTCTTCGTGGAGCAGAGAGGAGCGCTGCGAGGGGGCGCAAGGCGCTGTCCCATGAGCAGCGGTTAGCGAAATGGCAGCTTAGTCCTGCGCAGACGGCCGCGGCAGCGAAAGCGCTGCAGTTTGTAGAGGCGACATATGCGGGCAGGAATGATAAGCCGGAAAGGAGAGGAGAGGGACCGAGAGAGTTTCTTCTTTGGGCCGTGACAGGGGCGGGCAAGACCGAAATGATATTCCCTCTAGTCGAGTCCGTTCTGCTGTGGGGCGGCAAGGCGCTCATCGCAACGCCGCGCCGCGATGTCGTCATTGAGCTCGATCCACGAATACGCAAAGCGTTCCCAAGGGCATCCGTGGTTACCTTATACGGAGGCAGCGAGCAGCGCTGGGAATATGGGGATATAACGCTGGCTACGACGCATCAGCTGCTCCGTTTTTATCAGGGCTTTGACCTAGTCGTCGTTGACGAACTGGATGCGTTTCCTTCCGCCGGTGATCCCCTTTTGCACTATGCCGCTGACAAAAGCTGCGCACCAGGCGCAGCACGGCTGCTGCTGTCCGCTACACCGCCGAGCGAGCTGCAGCGGGCTGCCAAGCGGGGCAGGCTGCCGCACGCAAGAGTCCCCGTGCGGTATCATCGCCATCCGCTGCCAGTGCCTAAGCTGCTCCAGACGCCGGCAGTGAAGCAAATGCTGCAGCAGAGGAGGCTGCCTGCAAAGCTGCTAGCCGCCTTGCAGGCCTCGCTCTCCCGCGGAGCTCAGTTATTTGTCTTCGTACAGCAGATTGCACAAACAGAACCGATGGCCGCGCTGCTGCAGGCTGCTTTATCATGCTCAGCGGTATCGGCTACTTCTTCGCAGGACGCGGAGCGAACGGAAAAAGTACAGCGTTTCCGCGCCAGAGATATCCGAGTGCTTGTTACGACCACTATTCTGGAGAGAGGGGTTACGATTCCCAAAAGCGACGTCTACATCCTCGATGCAGACGGAAGACTGTTCGACGAAGCTTCTTTGGTGCAGATGGCAGGCAGGGCGGGCAGATCGGCGGATGATCCTTTCGGCAGCGTCTATTTCTGCAGCCGGGAACGCAATCGCCCTCAGCAGCAAGCCGTCAGCCACATCCAAACCATGAACCGCATGGCTCGCAAGCAGGGCTATCTGCTCCCCAGCGGCAAAGGAGGCTCGCACCGATGACCTTCTCGCCTCTGGAGTGGCTCAGGCGGCTGCAATCCGCCCTTGCCGCAGGCGCGCAGCTGCTCGCGCCAACGTCTGCCGCATGCCTCCTATGCGGCAAACCGCAAACCGCGGCTCGCAGCGCGGCCACGGCAAACCAATCGAAGCTGACGCCTCAGCTTCGGCAGTCCCTTTGCGGAGCATGCCTCTCCGCAATTCCATGGCTTACCCGCATCGCCTGCACTCGCTGCGGGCGGGGCATCCCATGCGAGGACTGCATCCGCAGTCCGCATGGCGCATTCCAATTCAACCGCAGCGCCGTTCATTACAGCCCCGCGATGAGAGAAATGCTCGCTTTATATAAGTATCGCGGGAATGAACGGCTAGCCCCGCTGCTTGCCGACATGCTTCTGCCTGTTTTTGAAGCAATGACAGTTGAAATCATGCAACGGTCGTGCATAGGTTTCAATCCAAATAGGAAGTCCAAAACAAGGTTTGCCGATTGCTGGGATGCTGTCACCTATGTACCGGTCAGCTCGGAGCGGGAGACCGAGCGAGGTTTTAACCAAGCTGAGCAGCTAGCAGGCGTTATAGCCAGGCGTTATAGCCTCCCGCTCTTGCGGCTGTTGGTCCGTTCGCGCCATACGGAGAAGCAAAGCTTCAAAACACGAGCAGAAAGGCAGCGCGACACAAGAGCCCTTTTTAATACGCAAGCAGCCGAAATGGCAATTATCCAGAAGCCCGAAGCCATCTCTAATAAAAGAACACCTCATAGCCGCAGCGTGCTTCGGATTCTTTTGGTAGACGACATCTATACGACCGGAAGCACGGCGGACGCGTGTTCGCAAGCCTTGTTAAAGTCTGCGGTTTTACCGATTGAGATCTATATTTTGACATGGGCGCGTTCTTGAATATATGATGACTCAAATGAGTGCAATAGATTCATAGTGAAAATGTTGGCGCTTTCGATTAGAATAATGGTAATAACTGATTTGTTTGACCAAAAAAGGAGGGCTCAGAGCGATGAACTTGGATAACTGTCCTCGCTGCGGAAAGCTTTTTGCCAAAAACTTTAGAGACGTATGCCCGGCGTGCATGCGTGATATTGATAAAGAATACGAATTATGCGCAAACTATTTGCGTGAATTTAAAGGTTCCATTATAACGGAAGTAGCAGACGCAACGGGCGTATCCGTTAAACAGATCACGAAATTTATACGCGAAGGCCGTATCTCGATTATGAATGCACCGAATATGTCGTACCCGTGCGAATCCTGCGGAAACTTGATTCGTGAGCATAATTTGTGCGACAACTGCCGCCACCGGATTGAAAAAGATAAAAAGCAAATGTTTCAGGATATGGCTAGAAAAGAAGATTTGAAAAGCGCTTATAACCCGACTGGCGTATATAAAGGGCTCGACAGATATAAAGATAATAAATGAGTTTTTGCTAATATTTCCTTGCCTATAAAATTTCACTTGACTGAAGCCGATAATACTTGTAAAGGTAATCGGCTTTTTTAGTTCCTGTAGATAAATGAGGTGGATAAGATGAAAATAAATGAAACGAATCGGATCGGTGGGGTTAATCCTTACCAGAAGCAAAAGGACGCACGCATTGGGGCTGCAGATAAAGCGAAGCAGAAGGATGAAGTCCAAATCTCTGCTGCCGCCAAGGAGCTGCTGACGACGAGCAAGGCGAGCGGAGCGGACAGAACCAAGCATATCGAAGAATTGAAAAATTCGGTCGCATCGGGTACGTATCACGTAGAGGCAGGCAAAATCGCTGAGAAGCTGCTTCCGTATCTCGGAAACAAACAATCAGAATAGAACGGGTGAAAAAGAATGTCTGTTTCCCAGATTATTGATACTCTTCAGCAGCAACACAAGCTCTATGAGCAGCTACTTGATATTGAGCTAAAGAAAAAGGCTTTGATCATGAATAACGAAGTCCTTCCTCTGAATGTGCTTACTCAAAAGGAAAAGCTGCTGGCTGCGAATGCGGAGAAGCTGGAGCAGCAGAGAGTGCTTTTAACAGTGCGTTATATAAAAGAGATCGGGTTTCGAATCCGGAGCGGGGTGCTGTCCGAGCTTATTAAAGCGGTGACTAACCCTTACGAGAAAGAGGAACTTACTCTGATGCACGGGAAACTCACGAGCGTACTAACAGAATTAAAGCATGCTAATGATTTGAATCAGCAGCTCATTCAGCAATCTCTTGATTTCTTGGATTTTTCCATCGGTTTAATGGTCGACGACCCGAGCGAGGATCTCGTATACAAGCATCCCATGCATCAACAAGGCAACAACAGAAGGAACAAAATGTTTGACAGCAGAGCTTAAGAAGGAGGCAAGTCGATGACCTCAACATTTCATTCCTTGGAAACGTCTAAGCGGAGTTTGATCACCCAACAGGTTGCTTTAAGCACGCTTAGCCATAACATATCCAATGCGAACACGCCAGGATACACGAGGCAAAAGGTGACGATGGTAGCTACGAGACCAATTGAAGCTTATGGCATGTCTAAATCCAATGCCCCAGGGCAATTGGGAACAGGCGTGGAATATACGTCGATAACACGTATTCGGGACGCTTTTTTGGACGCTCAATATCGTGAGCAATCGGATATTGCAGGCAGCACTGCCATACAAGCGGACACGTTAAGCAAGCTGGAATCGTTTGTTAACGAGCCATCGGAAACAAGTATCCGAACGGTGCTATCAGGTTTTTGGAATGCATGGTCTGATCTAAGTAAAGATCCGGAGAACGTAACTGCCCGAGAGATTTTGGTAGAACGCACGCAGGCGCTGACGGATACGTTCAATGGTCTCAGCGGCCAGCTAACTGACTTGCAAGATGACCTGAATTCGAATATAGATGCAACAGCTGCGGAAGCGAATACGTTATCAAACTCAATCGCTTCGCTTAATGCACAAATTAAAAAAATTGAGTCGCTCGGTGATAATGCAAATGACTTGCGCGATCAACGCGATTATCTCACCGACCAGCTTTCAGGTCTTGTGAATGTTAATGTTGTGGAAACGGCAGATGGCTATTCGATTACAATGGGAGGAGCTCCGCTAGTAGAGGGAGGGGCTTCTACGGCACTGACTCCTGCAACCCTTGCAACAGCTTTCGCCGGCGGAACGCTAACAGGCGGTAAAATTCACGGTATGTATACCTCGTTGAATGATGTAGGCGAGTTTTTGCAGCAATTGGACACTCTTGCAAATACCATTGCAAATGGCGACGTCGAAGTAACGATACCTGCTGGCTCCGTTCTGCCGGGAACAACGACACCTACCGCAACGGATCAAGTGATGATCGTAAAAGGTATTAATGGTCTCCATAAGCTTGGCTACACGTTAACGGATCCAGCGACGGTAGGCGAAGATATTTTTACAATGAAGAATGGTTCGACAACGATTACGGCTGCAAGCATACAGCTGAATGCCAGCATAGCAGTCGATTCCAATAAAATTGCTTCTTCGATGAGAACAACTATGGTGAATGGCGTAGCGACAGTAGTAAAAGGCAACAATAGCTTAGCGCTTCTAATGGGGCAATTATCGGATTCGAAGTTTTCATTCGATGAGACTGCATCGGGCGGTACGGTGAAGATTGCTACAGTTGGTGATTTCTATAGCGCTGTCGTTGGTGCTTTGGGGGTCAAAAGCCAAGCAGCCACGCGGGATAACGCGAATGCTGAGGCGCAATTGGCTCAAGTAGATAGCAGCAGGATGTCGATTAGCGGCGTTTCTTTGGATGAGGAAATGTCGGATATGATTAAATATCAATATGCCTACTCGGCTGCAGCACGTTTTATGACGACGTTTGACGAAATGCTGGATAAGTTGATTAATGGTACGGGTACGGTAGGCCGTTAAACTTTCCATGAACATATAACGAGTTTACTTTATGTTATTCGATGGTATATCTTTTAAACAGGAGGCTTCGTTATGGCGCTTAGAATTACGCAGGGAATGATGCACTCGCAGCTTTCCCGCAATATCAACTCGAACTTAAAGTCTATGGCTTCGATTCAGCAGCAAGCATCATCAGGACTTAAGCTGAACAAAGCATCAGATGATCCGGTAGGCATTACGTATTCCTTGCGTTACCGGTCAGAGCTGGCAAGCAACGAGCAATTCGAGAAAAATACAGGCCAAGCGGCGTCATGGCTCGATTTTACGGATACGGTTATCAACCAGGCAGGGGATATCATGCAGCGGTTGAAGGATTTAACAACTCAGGCTTCTAACGGCACCAATCCGCAAGAAGCGCTCGATGCTGTTAAAAGTGAAATTGAAGAGCTGAAAAATCAAATGATTGATATAGCCAATAGTAAAATGAACGGAAAATATATATTCAACGGGGAAAATTTCGATAGAATACCTTATGATACGACTAATCCGTTATTTGATGCGAAAGCGATCGTAACGGATAATACATCTGTTAATTATTCAGTCGGTACTAACGTGAAAATAGGAATTAGCCTTACTGGCAATGAAGTATTCGGTGCCGCTAATGCAACAGATAATGTATTTGCAGTTATTGATCGCATTACGACTCAATTAAATAATGGGAATTACACAGGCATCTCCTCTGAAATTCCGAATATTGAGAGTAGCTACGATAGGATGCTAAATGGACGTGCGCAAATCGGAGCCAAGGCAAATCGCGTTGAATTGATGCAAGCCAGATTAGCGGATTTCAAGCTTAGTCTGACGGATATGCAATCGAAGGTTGAGGATGCTGATTTGGAGCAGGTGCTGATTGACTCTACAACGAGCCAAACGATTTATGAGGCTTCGCTTTCCGTGGGCGCGAAGGTTATTAGTAAATCACTGGTCGATTTTTTAAGATAGTATTAGCAAGGCTCAATAGATGAGATAACAATATGGTATATAATGAAGCTATGGAATCGGTAACGATGCTGTAGCTTCTTCTTTTAGTAAATACATAATTGGAGCGTGAACACCATGGTATTCGAAACGAGCAGATTTGGTTTATTGGAATATGAAGAGGATAAGGTGATTACCTTTTCGGGAGGCATGCCAGGCTTTAAAAAATATCAAAATTATACGATTGTTGTTATAGAGGAGAGTCCGTTCCATTATCTGCAGTCTGTGGAGGAGGGGGCTTTGGCTTTTATTATCGCTTCTCCTTTTGATTTTTTCCGTGAATATGAGTTTGACCTACCCGAACAATTGAAAGAAGCAATGAATCTACAAAGCAAGGAACAGATTCAGGTTTATAACATAGTCAATGTCCAGGGTGAGTTGGCTGCTGCAACGATGAATTTGGCTGCGCCTATTATTATTAATACAATAGATCGTACAGGCATGCAGTATATATTGCCGAATGGCGGCTATTCTATTCATCAACCGTTGTTTTCTAAACGCGTATCGGCAGGGGGAGAATGAAATGCTTGTATTGACGAGAAAGAAAGGCGAAGCAGTGCTCGTAGGCGATGATATTGAAATAAGCATATTGGAGCTAACGGGCGATACGGTGAGGATTGGGATAAAGGCACCGGGAGAAGTGGGGATATTGCGTAAGGAGCTTTATGTTTCAGTAGAGAACATGAATCAAAACGCAGAGAAATCCAGTATTACTGCCAGCGAGCTCATCAATCAGTTCAAAAAAATGAAAAAAGATTAATCAGCTATAAACAATTGCGGAATAACACCGATAATAGACATAGGGCTTATTGAGGCAACTAAATAAAGCTTACCACATGGATGTGGGACTAAATAACCATTTCAGGGAGGAAATTACAATGCGTATTAACCACAATATTACAGCTTTGAACACGCACCGCAACATGGGCCTTAACAACGCCGCTGCTGGTAAATCGATGGAGAAACTATCTTCCGGTCTTCGTATCAACCGTGCGGCTGACGATGCTGCAGGTCTTGCTGTTTCCGAGAAAATGCGCGGCCAAATCCGCGGTCTTGAGCAAGCTCAAAAGAACGTACAAGACGGAGTATCGTTTGTACAAACTGCTGAGGGCGCAATGAACGAAGTAAGCTCCATGCTTAGCCGTATGAAAGAATTGAACGTTCAAAAGCTGAACAGCGGAACTTACACAGCTGGCGACATTTCGAACATCAATGTTGAGCTTAATGAGCTTGGTTCGCAAATCGGCAACATCATGAACGATACGAAATTCAATGGTAAAAACATTACCTCTGGCGCATTTATCCAATCCGATGATGCATCGCAATCCATTTCTATCGGTTCAATTTCTACTGGTAGTTTCAGTGGTCTTTCCAGCACTAGCGACCTTTCAGCTGTTGAAACAGCGATTGAAGCGGTCTCCACAGAGCGCGCTAAACTAGGTGCTGTACAAAACCGTCTAGAGTACACTTCGAACAACTTGGGTACGACTGTAGAGAACCTTACAGCAGCTGAATCCCGTATCCGTGATACAGATATGGCGAAAGAGATGGTTAACCTTACGAAGAATAACATTCTTCTACAAGCTTCTCAATCGATGCTTGCTCAAGCGAATTCTCAGCCGCAAGGCGTATTGTCTTTGCTGCAATAATTTCTTCATTAAAGGAAGGGGCCTTAGATATTCTAAGGTCTCTTTTTTTAGTATGTAAGTTTAAGTAGAGAGCATGAATCATATGCATAGAAATCAAGCATGACAGCGAACTCATTCACCAGTACAAAAAAAGAAAAAAGATTAAATCCAGCTATAAACAATTGCAGAATAACGCCGATATTAAATATAGAGCTTATTGAGGCAACTAAATAAAGCTTACCACATGGATGTGGGACTAAATAACCATTTCAGGGAGGAAATTACAATGCGTATTAACCACAATATTACAGCTTTGAACACTCACCGCAACATGGGCCTTAACAACGCCGCTGCCGGTAAATCGATGGAGAAACTATCTTCAGGTCTTCGTATCAACCGTGCGGCTGACGATGCTGCAGGTCTTGCTGTTTCCGAGAAAATGCGCGGCCAAATCCGCGGTCTTGAGCAAGCTCAAAAGAACGTACAAGACGGAGTATCGTTCGTACAAACTGCTGAGGGCGCAATGAACGAAGTAAGCTCCATGCTTAGCCGTATGAAAGAATTGAACGTTCAGAAGCTGAACAGCGGTACATACACAGCTGGCGATATTTCGAACATCAACGTTGAGCTTAATGAGCTTGGTTCGCAAATCGGCAACATCATGAACGATACGAAATTCAATGGCAAGAACATTACTTCTGGCGCATTTATCCAATCCGATGATGCATCGCAATCGATTTCTATCGGTTCCATCACTACATCTTCATTTAATGCCCTTGACAAGGATAGCACTCTTTCAGCTGTTGAAACAGCGATTGAATCGGTTTCCACAGAGCGCGCTAAACTAGGTGCTGTACAAAACCGTCTAGAGTACACTTCGAACAACTTGGGTACGACTGTAGAGAATCTTACAGCAGCTGAATCCCGTATCCGTGATACAGATATGGCGAAAGAGATGGTTAACCTTACGAAGAACAACATTCTTCTACAAGCTTCTCAATCGATGCTTGCTCAAGCGAACTCGCAGCCACAAGGCGTATTGTCCTTGCTGCAATAATTTTTTTAGAGAAAAGAGAGCCCTTAGCTATTCTAAGGGCTTTTTTTTATATATTTTCATGGAAAACAATTATTTTATTAGTATATTTCTATTATTTACGCTAACAAAGACGCGAGATAAGGCCGATATTATAATAAGAAGATAAATGAAATCAAGGTGGGAAAATTGATGATGAATATTTCATCTGCACACACCACGGCGGGCTATTTGACAGATAAGAAAATGAGTAACGGACCTGAGAAGGAAGCCGCAGTAGTTAATGCAGTGCCCAATATTGATCGGTTGATGGTAAACGAACAGAAAATTCCGGCTTCGAATGTTGAGGATTCGCATTTAAAGAGAAGCATGAAACGCCTAATTGAAGCTGTTCAAGGACCGGACACGACCATTGAACGTTCCGTACATGAAGCAACGAATCATATTGTTTACAAGGTGAAGGATAAGGAAAGCGGGGAAGTCATTCGCGAAATTCCTGAAGAGAAGCTGCTCGATGCGGCTGCGCTGCTAATGGAACTGACAGGCATCCTCATTGACGAGAGGGTTTAAATAAGGGAGGTAATGACAGATGCGGCTTTCGGGATTTGCTTCTGGGTTAGACATTGATGCAATGGTTAAAGAGTTAATGAAAGCGAAAAGAAGCTCGTATGATACCATGATTAAGAATCGGACAAAGGTCGAGTGGCAGCAGGAGGACTATCGTTCGATTAGCACGAAGATTGTTGATTTCCGAAATAATAAGCTTAGCGCTTTTAATTTGTCGAATGCAATGAGTGCAAAGACTTCAGAGGTTAGTGGCGACACTGCTGCACTAACGGTTAATTCTACTTCTCCAACAGCGCTGGGTTCTCTAGATGTTCGTGTAGATGAAGTAGCCAAAGCTGCGAATACCGTGTTTAAATTCAGTGGTGGGACAGTGAACGGTGGTGGAGCGGATAAAACGTTAAGCGAATTAGGATTCGACCTTACTAGCGGCAATCTTGCTGTCATTGAGATCAACAACGTTATCATCACTGCAAATGGATCAGATACGCTCAGTACGCTTGCGAAGCAAATTAATGCGGTAAGTGGTTCTGTTAAAGCGACGGCCTTATATGATGCTTCTTCAGGTTCCTTCTCTATAACGGCGTCGAAAACGGGTGCTACGGAATTGGATACTAATGGCGCAACGGTGACTGGGTTAGCGGTTAATGGTTTTACTGCAACGAATGCAACTGAAAATTTTACCGATGGTAAAAATGCTAAGGTTCTAATTAACGGAATCGAATATAATCAGGCTAACAACCGCTTTGTGGTTGGCGGTATCGATTTTACGGTCAAAGCGAAGACGGCAGCAAACAGTTCAACTGCGATTGCAACCGCACAGGATACGAATAAAACGATGGAAACCATTAAGTCGTTTGTTACGGAATATAACAATTTGATAAACTCCGTTAATACAGAGTTGTCGGAGGCGAGAAACCGCAGCTTCGCTCCATTAACGAGTGAAGAGAAGAAAGAAATGTCGGATAAAGAAATTGAGCAATGGGAAGCGAAGGCAAGGAGTGGCACACTTCGCAACGACAGTACGCTTTCCCAGCTCGTTTCTGATCTGAGAACAACGGTCACATCGTTAATAGGCGGAATTGTGGATGGAAACGGCAAGAAGCTTTCAATTGGAATTACTACAGGCGGTTACACCGAAAAAGGTAAACTCGTATTAGATGAAACCAAGCTGAGAACCGCGTTAGAATCCAGTCCCGATGAGGTAACGGCTTTGTTTATGGGGAGTACAGGTGTTTTTAGCAAAATGTCCAAATCGTCTATGACAGCATTGAACAGCCTATCCAAAAAGGCAGGTACTTCGCTAGTTAGCACGGATTTGAATGCAAGCTTTAAGGATAACTCCGCATTAAGTACACAGATCAGAAACATGAAAACGAGAGAAAGCAGTCTTCTTACCCGCCTCGATCGGATGGAAGAGCAATATTATAAGCAATTTAGTGCGATGGAATCGGCTATCAACAAATACAATAGCCAATCCTCATCCTTAGGTAGCTTTTATTCGTAGTTAAAGGAGTGAGAAGCTTTGCTTAATTCGCCATACAAAGTATATCAACAGTCTTCTGTTCAGACAGCGGCACCAGGTCAGCTTATTATAATGCTGTATGAAGGAGCAATTAGATTTACTAAAACGGCCATAGAAGGAATTGAAAAACGCAACTTAGAGATGGCAAATACGTACTTGATGAAATCGCAGGCGATTATCAATGAACTGATTGCTTCGCTCGACCATGAATATGAGATATCGAAGGACTTGGTTCGTATCTATGAATATATGTTGAATTTGCTCATTCAATCGAACTTCAAAAAAGACGCAAGAATGGCAAACGAAGTGCTTGGGCATCTGATGGAGCTCCGTGATGCATGGAAGCAGGCCATAAAAAGCGTGCCAGGAAATGTTCAATCGGGGACAGTTTAAGGTGAGTAGTGCATTAATTGAATTGTACGAAACCACTTTGGGGCTGGCGAAGCGGCTAGAAGATACGAGCATGGATGAATGGATGGATCTCATTCAGTTGAGAGATGAGGTCATCCCAGATCTACAGCTTCGACCTGCATTAGAGGAAGAAGAGAAGCGTATGCTGCGCATAATCGTGGGTTATGACGAGGTTATGGTTGCTCGGATGAATGAGTTAAAAGAAGAAGCGGCAGCGATGATCATTAAGGTTAATAAGACACGCATACAAAAAAACAGCTACGATTCAAATTCGCCGTCTGAAAGCTACTTCATTGATCAAAAAAAATAGTTGCTTTTAAGTTGAAAAGGAATATTATTCATGGACCGCTAGATACATAATCTGGCGGTTCATATTATTTTGAAGCGTTGAAAATCCGATATAATAATATAGAAGCTAGGAGGAGTCAAAATGGAAAGTCATCAGTATGTAGAAGAAACCATCGAAGAAATTAAACTTTTTTTGCCTCGGCTTATTCATGCATCGGAAGCAGTCATCGAAGTGTTGTATGAGCCGATGACGGAGCAGACATGGCAGCAATTTGGAGATCTAGTAGAAGGCTTGGACGATTTGTTTAAAGCACTAACCTCAATTGATAAAGAGATCGAAGAATTGGTCCGCTTTGATGTGTTAAAGGCATCGATAAAGGTCGTGTTGAATCAACTACCTGAGAAGTTTCAAGCGATGAATGCAAGTATGGATGTTGAAGATTTTATTACAGCAAGTGACTATATCAAGTATGAGTTAACGCCACTCATTCAACAACTTGCGATTGAGCTTGGAGATACTAAGGGAATATCGGCTCAACGTTTTGCAGCCAACATGACTTTTTTACAGCAAAAATTCCCAAAGCTGCATACGCAATTGAGCAAAGTTAATATAGATAGAAACGATTATCAACAGGCATTTGCCCGAAATGGTTTACCTAATTTATGCATGGCTACAGACGGAGAAGCACCTATTTATTTGTACAGTCAATATGATCCTGCCTTTGCGACTGAGCGGTGGGCGAAATCACTTGCAGAAAAAGTTGAACACAAATCAGAAATCATTATGTTTGGATTAGGGTTAGGCTATCATGCGCGAAGCTACGCGGAATTATATCCGAATCAGAAACTTTCTATTTATGAGCCAGATGAACAATTATTACTGGCTGCTATGAGCATCATTGATCTGAAGGATTTATTTGATCAGCTTAATATAACGGATTTTGTTGTAGGACCAGATAAAGCAGATAGGGATAAATTGTTTTTCAGATTTCTGAAGTTTATGAAGGGTGACCCGGAAATCATCTCAATTCCTATCTATGATCGTATAAAAAGTGTGAATGTAACAGAGTTTTCTAAGGATGCCCAAACAGCCATATTAAATTATGACAGCACCGTTCGTATGTATGAGAAATATGGTATGGAATGGGCGACAAACAGCATGTACAACCTGGGGAAAACGTTGACTACTCCTTCCATCCTGCATCTAAAAAACAAGTTCGAGGGAATGACGGCCGTTATTGCTGGAGCAGGACCTTCATTAGAAGCGGACATCGAATGTCTGCGGAAGCTCAAGGACCATGCGATCATTATCGCGGCAGGTTCAACGATTCAATCGCTGCTTCATTTTGGAATTGAGCCGCATTTAATTGTTTCGATGGATGGATCCGAGGCGAATTACA
This sequence comes from Paenibacillus sp. J22R232, assembly GCF_056269165.1. Taxonomy (NCBI): domain Bacteria; kingdom Bacillati; phylum Bacillota; class Bacilli; order Caryophanales; family Paenibacillaceae; genus Paenibacillus; species Paenibacillus sp. J22R232. Next base: position 532,606 of record NZ_JBWDNK010000004.1, read on the forward strand.
GTGCGTTTAACGGCTTAGATATACAGCATATACCATTACTGTTTACCCCTATGCTCAAGTATCGTATTCTTGACGAAAAAAATGAGAACCTGTGCCATGTTCATTTTGTTAATGACTCGCCCACTATACATTTTATGGGACTGAAAGAGCCGGATCCTATTTTTAATTCGAACCATTCGGTAACTGGTACAGCCATACAAGCCGCCGTATACTTGGGCTGCAAAGAGATTGTGTTCACAGGACAGGACTTATCTTATCCGAGTGAAAATACATATTCTCCAGGCGCCCGGCATATGTCGGAGCAGAGAAATGAATTAGTCATCAATGCCATTAAAGCTATGGGTGTAACCGTAGAGAATGTGCATGGAACACAGAATCGAACTAGCCATGCCATGAGCTTAACCTTATTGGATATTGAGGGGATGACGTTGAAGCATGCTTCAGACGCACGTTTTATCAATACTACCCAAATGGGCGCTAAGATCAAGCATACAGAATGGAACACGATGGAGGAAGTTTTGTTACGACTACAAGGAAAACGTCTTGAGGATACAATTTTCATCAAAGAGCTGCAACAGGCGAAGGGCTATGAAGAAAATCGTGTAAATAAAATCCGTACTCATATTGCACAGCTGCCAAACGAAATGCTATTGAATGAGAAACGTTTGAAACGCATTGATGATGCCATAGGGAAGCTATCCGTACTAAGCAGGACTAATCAGAAAAAATGCTATGAGATGTTTAACTTAATTGATACGGAATGGAAAGCCATCATACACAGCAGTCCATTTAAGGCGTTCTATTTTATGATTTTCAAAAATGATCTGAACCGATTCGAGCGTGACCTGCCTGAGCTGGCGACTGAACTAAATGTGGTTATTAAATCGAAGCTGATTCAAGAAATCATGCAGCCACTCATTCAAAAGCTAATTAGCTACTCTCCACAATTGTTTGAAGTTGTTAAAGAAGCTAAACGCAGAGTAGAAGAAAGTGTGAATAGTAGTCAGACAGTATACAAGTGATGGTCTATAGAGCCGTTAGGGATATTATTTCCTGACGGTTTTTATTATTATATCTATCTACTAAACCGATATATAGGGTAGAATGACGGGAGGCTCGACGAATGACAAACACTCCATATCAGATGGACGAAATCATAGAAAACATTAGACTTTTTTTACCTAAACTTATTGAGGCTTGTGTGGTAGTTGAGGACCTGCTTTATGCCCCCATGACGGAGCAGTCGTGGCTTCAATTCGGCGACATGGTGGAGGGAATGGATGATCTCTATAAAACGCTGAATGAAATTCACTTAGAACTAGATGAAAAGGCAAGCTATCATCCTATGCATGACTGCATCGTTCGTGCACATGCCAATATCAAGGCTAAGTTTAGAGCAATGAACCTGAGCATGGACCAAGATGATTACATGGGTGCCAGTGAATGTATACGATTCGAGTTAATTCCCACATTTGAGCAACTTGCTGCTGAGTTTGGAGATGTAAAGAGTAAGCGGGAACAACGTTTTGCTGCTAATATGCAATATTTAAAGAGCAGATACCCCAAGGTATATTCGCAGATCCATATGCAGATGATCGATCATCGTCATTATCAGGTTGCATACGCTAGAAATGGAATGCCTACACTGAGCATCGACGCAGCTAATGGCAAACCGTTGCAAGTATACAGTCAATTCAATCCGGTGAACGAGGCAAAAACCTGGATCAATAAAATGCCGGGTACCGCGACCGCACGAGTGAAGTCCAAAATTCTGATGTATGGTTTAGGATATGGTTACCATGCGAAAGAGTATGCAGCAGTCTACTCCGAACACAATCTATTTCTTTATGAGCCCGACGTACAGGTGCTCCTTGCGGTAATGAGCGTAATGGACATAAAAAGCCTCTTTGAGAGCTTGAATATTATCGGGTTTGCCGTCGGTACTTCGAAGGATGTTGTAGATGACATGCTGAAGGGCTTTAACCAATTCAGCAGTGATAGGTCTAATATTGTTGTTCTTCCCGTATATCGCAAGATCAAAGCCGAAGAGCTTAAAGTGATATATAGCTATGCTGAAAAAGCGATCATGGACCATAATAATGGTATTTATAATTTCAAGAGATTTGGAGTCGAATGGACTAGAAATAGCATGTATAATGTCAAATCGCTTCTTGCTGCTCCATCAATTGCGGAGCTGAAAAATAAGATGGACGGAATAACCGCTGTTATCGTCGGAGCGGGCCCATCTTTGGAAGTAGATATTGAATACTTGCGAAGGCTTAAGGAGCATGCTTTCATTATTGCTGCAGGTACAGCGATCCAAGCCTTGCTTCATCATGGAATAGAACCGCATCTGATTGTTTCCATTGATGGGTCTGAGGGGAATTATAAAGCTTTCCAACCTCTTGATGTAAACCACATTCCGCTTTTGTTTGCAGCAATGATCGATTATCGAATTATTGAGCATCGGGAGAGCCGTTTGCTTCATGTCCATCTTAAGAGTGATTCGACGATTGAGCATTTTATGGGCCAACAAGGAGCGGAAAGCGTGGTTTTCAAAACGACACATTCCGTGACAGGGACTGCCGTCCAAGCGGCCATTCATATGGGCTGTAAGGAAATTGTATTGGCAGGACAGGATCTATCGTATTCAGGTACGCAGGTGTATGCGAGTGGAGCAAAGCATTTATCTGCAGAACAAAATGAAACGAGGATTAGGGAAGCGACGCTTACAGTTGAAAACGTACAGGGAGCCATGAATCGGACGAGTAACGGAATGAAAGCCATGCTGTTAGATTTAGAGGATCTCCTGTTGCAATATCCTGAAATCCGGTTTGTTAATACGACACACATGGGTGCAAAAATCAAACATACAAGCTGGGAGCCAATGGGCGAAGTTTTACAGCGGCTGGATAATCGGGTTATACAAGAGGACTTCTTAATTAAGGCATTGGCTGGTCTACAAAGCTACAGTAATGAGCAGGCCTTGGAAATTTACGAATGTATAGCTCAACTACCCGAGCAATTGAAGATATGTGAGAGTCAATGTAGAAAAATAATTAGCCAAATTGGTCTTCTCACAGGGTTAAGTAGAACGAACGTAAAAAAATGCATGTCCACGATTACCGAAATTGATAGACAGTGGGAAACCGTTTCTACCAGCAATCCATTTAAAGGGTTGTACATGAGGGCGTGTAGAGGCGAACTAAAACAATTTGAAGGTCAACTGTCGAAGCTGAATGCAGATACAACGTTGCGGGATCAAGTTATCTTTTATCGCAATAGTATGGAGCCTCTTATAAAAACGATGATCGACAGAAGCGCGGAGCTGATGGATATCGTTAAGGAGTCGAAGCAAAGAATAGAAACGGTTATAAACATTTGAGATGATCAGACAGATAAGGAGTAAATTATGAGCAGCAATCGCAAAGTTTTGGTAACAGGGGCAGATGGTTTTATTGGATCGCATTTGACAGAAGCATTAATTCGCAGCGGATATGAGGTCCGTGCCTTCACCATGTACAATTCATTTAATACTTGGGGATGGTTGGATCAATGTGCAGAAGATGTTCGTGGGAAATTCGAAGTATTTGCAGGCGATATTCGTGATCCTTATGGTGTGAAGGAGGCGATGAAAGGCTGCGACGCCGTGCTGCATTTAGCGGCACTTATTGCAATTCCCTACTCCTATCATTCTCCGGATACGTATATTGACACGAATATGAAGGGAACTCTAAATGTATTGCAAGCAGGTCGTGAATTAAACGTCTCCAAAATCGTACATACTTCCACAAGCGAGGTTTATGGAACTGCAAGATTCGTTCCGATTACAGAGGAACACCCGCTGCAGGGACAATCGCCATATAGCGCAACAAAGATTGCCGCAGATCAGTTAGCTTTGTCTTTCTATCGCTCTTTTCAAACACCTGTGGGCATTATAAGACCATTTAATACGTACGGGCCCCGTCAGTCTGCAAGAGCCGTTATACCGACTATTATCACCCAGATAGCATCGGGCTATAAACAAATTAAATTGGGAACCATTCATCCCACTAGGGATTTCAATTATGTTCTGGATACGGTTAAAGGCTTTATCGCGATGCTAGAGTCTAGTAATAGTATCGGAGAGGAAATAAACATAGGCAGCAATTATGAAATTTCAATAGGCGATACGGCTAAACTCATCGGTGAGGTTATGAATGAGAGTATTGAGATCGTAAGCGATGAAGCGCGATTTAGGCCAGAGAAGAGCGAAGTAGAGCGGTTATGGGCTGACAACTCGAAGGCTGAACGCCTTTTAGGCTGGACTCCTGAGTTCGGAGGGCTACAAGGCTTCCGGCAAGGGATTGAGAAAACGGTACAATGGTTTACGGATCATAACAATTTGTCGAGATACAAGGCCGATCAATATAATATATAAATGTAACATAGGAGGCCTTGCAATGAGTAAAGAACGTTTACCAACGGTAATTTTGGAGACTCTCCAGCAAGCACTTCGTAATCCCCAAGCCTTTACGGCTTTGCATGAGCCGGCGTTCCAGGGAAGTGAATGGGAATATGTAAAGGAATGCCTTGATACCGGATGGGTATCCTCCGTCGGGCAATACGTAGATCAATTTGAACGTAATCTCGCGGAATATACAGGCTCACCGTATGCTATTGCCGTAATGAACGGTACAGCTGCTTTGCATATCAGCTTGCTGCTGGCAGGTGTTCAGGCGAATGATGAGGTGCTTATTCCATCCTTAACCTTTGTCGCAACCGCAAATGCAGTCTCGTATTGCAATGCTATCCCACACCTAATTGACGTAGCAAATGAAACAATGGGTGTTGATCCAGTTAAACTGGACCAGTATTTGCAAGAAATTGCACACGTTAAAACGGATGGATTTGCCTATAATCGGCAAACAGGCCGAAGGATCTCTGTGGTGGTTCCCATGCATACGTTTGGGCACCCGGTTGAATTAGATGCTCTAGTAGAGGTGTGTGAAAGGTATCGGCTAGTGATGGTCGAAGACGCGGCAGAATCACTTGGCTCCTATTATAAAGGCCGCCATACAGGGACCTATGGCAAATTAGCGGCAATGAGCTTTAATGGCAATAAAATTATTACAACCGGTGGCGGCGGTGCTGTTCTAACAGCGGATGAAGAGATAGCGAAAAGAGTAAAGCATTTGACGACAACCGCCAAAATTCCGCATCGTTGGGCCTTTGAACACAACGAAACAGGTTTTAATATGCGGATGCCTAATTTGAATGCCGCTTTGGGGTGTGCACAATTAGAACAGCTACCGGATTTTTTAGCAAGAAAACGAAAGCTTGCACAGCGCTATAAAGAATCGTGGCTGCAAGTAGACGGGGTTCAGTGGTTCGAAGAACAGAAGCATGTTTCGAGCAATTACTGGCTTAACGCCATTGTTCTGGATCAGTCTAATGAGCAATTAAGAAACGATATTCTAGATGCGACGAACGAAGCCGGTATAATGACTCGGCCAATATGGACCCCCATGCATCGTTTGCCAATGTATCAGGATTGCCCCCGCATGGATTTGAGTATCACTGAAGAGTTGGAGATGCGAGTCATTAATATTCCAAGCGGTGCGAAATTAGTGGAGTGAGGGAGAAAACAAAGTGAGGAAAATATGCGTTGTTACAGGCTCTCGCGCCGAGTACGGCTTATTATATCCCCTATTGAAAGAGATACAGGCGGATTCGAATTTGAAACTGCAGTTAGCAGTAACAGGCATGCACCTAGCTCCAGAATTCGGAAACACATTCAAAGAGATTTTGGAGGATGGTTTTCAAATCGATGAAAAAGTCGAAATGTTGCTATCTAGCGATACACGAGTCGGCATAACTAAATCAATGGGCTTAGGCCTTATTGGTTTTGCTGATGTGTTCAACCGTCTAAATCCCGATATCGTTGTGCTGCTAGGCGACCGTTATGAAACAATGGTAGCTGCACAAGCCGCCATGATAGCCAATATCCCTATTGCTCATCTCCATGGAGGAGAAAGCACGGAGGGGGTTGTGGATGAAGCCATTAGGCACTCCATTACAAAGATGTCACATCTGCACTTTGTTTCAACAGAAAAATATCGCAATCGAGTCATACAACTAGGCGAGGACCCGGATCGTGTATTTAACGTGGGCGCTATAGGGCTAGATAATGTTCGGCAATTAAGTTTGCTTTCCAGAAAAGAATTTGAAGCTTCGATTGATTTTAAATTGGGAGACGTGAATTTTTTAGTAACCTATCATCCTCTAACGCTCAAGCAAGCGAGCTCTGAGGAGCTGACTGCGGCCTTGTTAGAGGCTTTAGATCATTTTAAACATGCCAATATCATTTTCACAAAACCGAATGCGGACACAAATGGTAGAATCATTGGCCATATGATAGATGATTACACGCACAAAAACCCTGGGCGTACTGTAAGTTTCCAGTCACTTGGGAAACTAAGATATTTGAGCGCATTGCAATATGTTGATGTTGTAGTTGGGAACTCTTCTAGCGGCATCATTGAGGTTCCTATGTTTAGAAAGCCGACAATCGATATTGGTAATAGGCAGAAGGGTAGACTAAAGGGATCAACAATAATAGAGACCTCCGAACAGAGTGAAGAGATTATAAAGTCAATATCCCAAGCACTCGATCCAATCTTTTTAAAGTCAAACGTTGAAGAGTCCGTGTCTTTATATGGAGATGGGATGACTGCCAAGAAAGTGATGCACGTTTTGAGGCATGTTGATATAGACGGAATAATTAACAAAAAGTTTTATGAGGTTGAAATGTAGGCTGGAAGCTGGCAGTCGAATTTATATGTCGTGAGCGGTGTACTCCACGATTGGGATACATTCTTTAATCTATAAAGCGGTTTGATCACGTTGAGGATAGTATCGCATCATTATCCAGATACGCAGGAAATTAAAGGGAGGTATTTGAATGAGTGTATATATGATTGCTGAGGCAGGCGTTAATCATAACGGTTCGCTTCAATTGGCTAAGAAACTCGTTCATGCAGCAGCTGCAGCCGGTGCAGATGCTGTGAAGTTTCAAACCTTTCAAGCAGATAAACTAGTCAGCAGACATGCAGCCAAAGCGGACTACCAGAAAAAAACGACGGATGCTGAAGAATCGCAACTGGAGATGATTCGCAGGCTCGAGTTGTCTGCGGAAGATCACGTAGAACTTATGAATGAGTGTCAAATGGCTGGGATTGAATTTTTGTCAACCCCGTTTGACCTATCGAGTCTCAAACTGTTGACAGAGCAATTAGGCTTGCGAACATTGAAGATATCTTCAGGGGATATAACAAACCTGCCCCTTTTACATCAAGCCGGCAAAAGCGGAGCCAACGTTATATTATCTACCGGAATATCAATACTCGGAGAGATCGAAGAAGCGTTAGGTGCTTTGGCTTTTGCTTATTTGGGAAATGTGACCCCCCCTTCGTTACTTGGTTTCAGGGAGGCTTATTGTTCAGAGGAAGGACAGGCATTACTGCGCAATAAAGTGACCCTTCTTCATTGCACGACAGATTATCCTACCGCATACGGTGACGTTCACTTGAACAAAATGATTACCTTACGGCAAGCATTTGGTTTACTTACAGGATATTCTGATCACACCATTGGTGCAGAGGTATCGGTATCGGCTGTTGCATTGGGAGCTACTGTCATTGAGAAGCACTTCACGTTAGATAAAATGCTGGATGGTCCTGACCATTCGGCATCAATGGAGCCTGAAGAGCTGCGCGGATTAGTAAGCCAAATTCGCAATGTAGAGCTGGCGATGGGAATATCAAATAAAATCCCAGCGGCTTCAGAGCTGCGCAACGCGAATCCAGCCCGGAAAAGTATAGTTGCCGCACTGCCGATTGCCATTGGGGAAAAAATGACAGAAGCCAATCTTACTTTAAAGCGGCCAGGAAGCGGCTTGCCTCCATCAGCGTACTGGAGTTTACTTGGCAAACAGGCAAGCAGAGCTTATAATCCGGATGATATAATAGATTGAAATCATGCTTCATAGGGCTTTCGCATCAAAATATAGAATGATTTACCAGACCGCAAAGAGCTATATTCTTGCGGTTTTTCTTATTTTATAACGAGCGCTTACCGATATATAGAGTACAGGCTAGGGCTAAGAGGGGGACTGATTATGAAACAGATCGATAAACTATTGATTTCACCACACGCCTCCATTTTGGAGGCTCTACATATTATTGATAAAGGCACCGTTCAAATTGCACTTGTTGTTGATACCGATAAACGACTGATCGGGACGATAACAGACGGTGATATCCGCAGGGGGATCTTAAGGGGTATCGATTTAAATAGCGAAGTAAGGCTAATTATGAAAACTGATCCGATTACCTCGCTTGAGGCGGACAGTAAAGATATTGTTTTTGCAAAGATGAAGAATTATAACTTAAAGCAAATACCGATAACTGATTCGGATGGGAAGATCCTACGCCTAGAATTGCTGGGAGAGATCATTAGGCTTGAACGCAGCGACAACTGGGTCGTATTAATGGCGGGCGGGTTAGGGACAAGGCTTGGCGAACTAACAAGGGACTGTCCTAAGCCGTTATTGAAAGTTGGGAGCAAGCCAATTCTTGAAGTGATTTTGGAGAACTTCATCTCGAACGGGTTTTATCGCTTTATTATATCAGTTAACTATAAAGCTGATATGATTATGGAGTATTTCGGAAACGGATTAAAGTGGGGCGTTGAAATTATATATCTGCAGGAAAATAAACGTTTAGGTACTGCAGGAGCTTTAAGCTTGTTACCGTTTATACCAGACAAACCTATAATAGTAATGAATGGCGATTTACTGACGAAAGTGAATTTCCAACAATTACTCGATTTTCATTTGGATACAAGGGCAAAAGCTACAATGTGCGTTAGGGAATACGAGTTTCAAGTACCTTATGGTGTTGTTAAGGTCGATAACTATAGGCTTCAAAGCATTGAAGAGAAGCCCGTTCAACAATTTTTTATTAGCGGTGGAATCTATGTAATTTCTCCTGAGGTGCTGCAGCATATTCCGGAGCAAACATTTTATGATATGCCTTCATTGTTTGAGATGCTGCTGAAGCTTAATGCACCAACTTCAGCGTTTCCGATCCGGGAATATTGGATGGATATCGGAAGAATGGATGACTTTGAACGAGCGAATAGCGAATATTTAGAAGGGATCTTCTAATATGATAAATGACAAAAAAGTATTGGCCGTCATTCCTGCTAGAGGAGGCTCGAAGGGTGTTCCTGGTAAAAATATTCATAACCTAGCTGGAAAGCCGCTTATAGCATGGACGATCGAAGAGGCCAATAAGTCGGTTTATATAGATCGGACCATTGTTTCTTCTGATGACGAAGCCATTATACAAGCAGCCATCGCACATGGAGGAGATGTTCCTTTTATTCGTCCCGCAAGCCTGGCACAAGACGATACGTCCGGAATCTCGCCTATTCTGCATGCAATCGAGCAAATCCCTGGTTATGACTATGTTGTTCTACTACAGCCAACGTCGCCTCTAAGGAAATATGATGACATTGATAAATGCATTGAGTTGTTTGTTGATTCTGCCGCTAAAGCAGCCGTATCGGTGACCGAGCAAGAAAAGAGTCCTTACTGGATGTTTCAAGTGAATGATGAAAATAAAATGAAACCAGTTATGGGAGAGGCAATAGCCGTACCGAGGCAGGACTTGCCTAAAGTTTATTCTTTGAATGGTGCTGTGTACGTATCTGGTATCGAGCAATTGAAAGAGACAGAATCGTTTTTGACGGAAGAGACGGTGGCCTACGTTATGCCCAGAGATAGGTCCATTGATATTGACACCTTAACTGATTTTCGTTTATGCGAAATATTAATTGAAAGTAGTGCAAGCAAAAATGAGTGAATGGTAAAAGAATAGGGTGAATAGCCTGAGTTGTAATGAGCGGCTTCGTCGAAAAGAGGAAATGGAATAGTCGGCGCTGAATTAATGGTGACTGTGCTTTCATAAAGATCCCAGAATTATAGACGATCTAGAGTTAAAGAATTGAAACCACAAGTGAGGGATACATTCGTGGTATGAAAGTACGTCTGTATTTTTAAGAGCTAAATCGTGTACTATAGCTAAAATAACGGCCGTGAATCCGCTTACAACAAATTGTTTGACAATTCCGTGAAGTCGGTGTTATAGTCAAATTGTGGGTTATACGAAGTGATGCCTCACAGTATTTGAAGATGAAGGGAATGTTTGCACATGCAAGGTAAAGTTAAATGGTTTAACGCAGAAAAAGGTTATGGATTTATCGAGACTGAGCAAGGCGGCGACGTATTTGTTCATTTCTCCGCTATCCAAACTGAAGGTTTCAAAACACTTGAAGAAGGCCAATCCGTGGAGTTCGATATTGTTGAAGGCGCTCGTGGACCACAAGCAGCTAACGTAGTTAAACTGTAATCATTCGGCTGATCCAGCCAACTTATATTTTGGATCATCACATATGTATCTAACATCAGCTCCGGGTAACCGGAGCTTTTTTTTATGCCTGGTATGGGGGATCATAATCGTGGAAGCAAATCGTTCCTGTAGGTACTGGAGTCTATTAGTTCCATCGTATCATTTATCTGAAAATTCGAAATAAAACAAAAACTATTTTGATCTCAGCGCTTACATATGCTATAATAAGACCATGTAAAGGAGGAGTTCCCCATGAACTACAACATTCGAGGTCAACACTTTCAAGTGACAGACGCATTGAGAGACTACGTCGAAAAAAAACTCAGCCGATTGGATAAATATTTTGAAGCACCAATCACCTCCGATATTAATGTGACACTATCGGTCACCAAAGGTAAACATGCAGTTGAGGTGACCATTCCGCTCACCGGCGTTATGTTAAGGGCCGAGGAGAAAAGCGAGGACATGTACGCATCGATCGATTTGGTTGCGGACAAACTCGAACGACAAATTCGCAAACATAAAACGAAAGTAAACCGTAAATTCCGCCAAGGCAGCGGCGTTCGCGCACTGTTTAAAGAGGAAGGCTCAGCAGTGGGCGTTCTTGAGGAAGAGGATGATTTGGAGCTAGTACGGACCAAACGCTTCGCGCTCAAGCCAATGGATGTGGAAGAAGCGATTTTACAGATGAATATGGTAGGACATAGCTTCTTCGTCTTCTCGAACGTGGACAACAAGGAAATCAGTGTTGTGTACAAAAGAAGCGACGGCAAATATGGATTAATTGAGCAGGGCTAAGCGCCATTATACTTAACATCGAAGGGCCTTTTCTCCGATAAGGAGAGAGGCTTTTTCTTTTACACGCATCCTCGTTGCGGCGGTGTCGACAAACTGATACAATTTAATGCAAAGAGGCGTAATTACGAAAGGGGAATTCCATGCTCGGATTAGTGAAGAAGATATTTGGTGACCATAACGAGCGCGAGGTAAAACGGCTCCAGCGGACGGTTGATGAAATAAATGCGATAGAGTCGAAGTACACGGCTTTATCCGATGAAGCGCTGCGCGCAAAGACTGAGGAATTTAAAGCGAGAATTGAAAAAGGCGAGACGCTGGACAAGCTTTTGCCCGAAGCTTTTGCAACGGTTAGAGAGGCATCCAAGCGTACGCTTGGCATGCGTCACTTCGATGTACAGCTTCTAGGCGGTATGGTTCTTCATGAAGGCAAGATCGCGGAGATGAGAACGGGTGAAGGTAAAACGCTTGTAGCTACGCTGCCGGTTTATCTGAACGCGCTGCTCGGCAAAGGCGTACACGTCATTACCGTCAACAATTACTTGGCACAGCGCGATAGCGAGCTGATGGGCCAGCTTTATGGCTTCCTAGGTATGACGGTGGGCTGTAATCTTCACGGCTTGTCGCATGACGAGAAGCAAGAGGCTTATGCTTGCGACATTACGTACGGAACGAACAATGAATTCGGATTCGACTACTTGCGTGACAACATGGTGTTGTACAAGGAACAAATGGTACAGCGTCCGCTTTATTTTGCCATCATCGATGAAGTGGATTCCATTCTGGTCGACGAAGCGCGGACTCCGCTTATTATTTCCGGACAAGCCGCGAAATCGACTGAGCTATATTTTGCAGCAGACCGCTTTATTAGCCGCTTGAAGCCTGAAGAGGACTTCACGATTGATATTAAGCTGCGCAGCGTTATGCTGACGGAATCAGGCGTTGAGAAGACCGAGAAGGCGTTCCAAATTGAGAACTTGTTCGACCATGCGAATGTTACGCTGAACCACCATGTTCAGCAGGCACTCAAAGCCAACTTCATTATGAAACGCGACGTGGATTACGTAGTGGAAGAAGAAGAAGTTGTGATCGTAGATGAGTTCACGGGTCGTCTGATGTCCGGGCGCCGTTACAGCGATGGCTTGCATCAAGCGATTGAAGCAAAAGAACAGCTGAAGGTTCAGAACGAAAGCATGACGCTTGCGACGATTACTTTCCAAAACTATTTCCGTATGTACCGTAAGCTTGCGGGCATGACAGGTACGGCGAAGACAGAGGAAGAAGAGTTCAAGCGTATTTATGGCCTTGATGTCATCCAAGTGCCTACGAACCGTTCTATGATCCGTAAGGACATTGCAGACGTTGTCTATAAGTCCGAGAACGGCAAGTTTAAAGCGGTCGTAGAGGAAATCGTCGAGCGCCACAGCAAGAACCAACCGGTGCTGGTCGGTACGATTTCTATCGAGAACTCCGAGAAGCTTTCCGATATGCTCAAACGCCGAGGCGTGACGCATAAAGTGCTGAATGCGAAGTTCCATGCCGAGGAAGCGGAAATTATTTCGCGTGCGGGACAAGCGGGCTCCGTGACGATTGCAACGAATATGGCCGGCCGTGGTACGGATATTCTGCTGGGTGATGAGGTTGCTGATCTTGGAGGCTTGCATATTATCGGTACGGAGCGCCATGAGAGCCGTCGGATTGATAACCAGCTGCGCGGCCGGGCAGGGCGTCAAGGCGACCCAGGCTCCTCGCAGTTCTATTTATCGCTTGAAGATGAGCTTATGCGCCGCTTCGGTTCCGAGAACATTATGGGCATGATGGACAAGCTGGGTCTTGATGAGGATCAGCCGATCGAAAGCCGTATGATCTCGAGAGCGATCGAATCTGCACAAAAACGCGTTGAGGGAAATAACTTCGATATTCGTAAGGTTGTCCTTCAATATGACGATGTTATGAACCAACAGCGTGAGGTTATCTACAAACAACGCCGCGATATTCTTGGTTCGGAGAACATCCGCCAAGAAGTGATGGATATGCTTAAGCCTGTCATTGAGCGCATCGTGGAAGCGCATTGCTCGGAGGATATCCCGGAGGAATGGGATCTTCAAGCAATCGTGGATTACGCGCATGCGACTTTCCTGAACGAGGGATCCTTGTCCAAGGAAGAGATTTGGGGCAAAGAAAAGGAAGAGATCGTTGAATATATCCTTGCTGAGGTCGTAGCTTCTTATGATGAGCGCGAGGAAGAGCTGGGCGCGGAAACGATGCGTGAGTTTGAAAAGGTTGTCGTGCTGCGCGCAGTAGACAGCAAGTGGATGGATCACATCGATGCAATGGATCAGCTCCGCCAAGGTATCCATCTGCGTGCATACGGCGGTACCGATCCACTTCGCGAATACCAGTTCGAAGGCTTCGAGATGTTCAAGGAAATGATCGAGAGCATCCAAGAGGAAGTCGCGAGATACATCATGAAGGCACGCGTAGAGAGCAACTTAGAGCGCCAAGAGGTTGCTCAGGGCCAAACGACGACGACAAGCGGCGGCGGAGAGGCTATGGAGAAACGTCCGGCCAAGCGCGAGGAGCGCGTTGGACGGAACGATGTTTGTCCTTGCGGCAGCGGCAAGAAGTATAAGCTTTGCCACGGCAAGTAAGGAACGGCGTTCGAAGACACGGCATAGTGTAGAGAACGAACAATTATTTTGAGGTGAAGCGGACGCTATGATAGACATAACGGTTAAACAAGACCTGCGTGAAATGGCCAAGCGGCTCCAAGAGCTCAGGGGGTCTCTTTGACTTAGATCTTAAGCAAGAGATCATCGCCAATTTCGAGGAGAAAATGACGCTCCCTGATTTCTGGGACGACAATGAGAAAGCGCAAGGCGTCATTGCGGAGTTAAACGCTGTGAAGTCTGTCGTAGACCATTATGATGGGCTGAATGGCGAGCAGGAAGACCTGCAAATGATGCTGGAGCTGGCGGAAGAGGAAAGCGACGAGTCTGTTGCTGCGGACGTTGTAAGCGGCGTAGAGAAGCTTATGCGCAAGGTCAGCGACTTCGAGCTGCAATTGCTTCTCAACCAGCCGTATGACAAGCTCAATGCCATCCTGGAGCTGCATCCTGGAGCCGGGGGGACCGAGTCGCAAGACTGGGGTCTAATGCTTTACCGCATGTACACGCGCTGGGCGGAGAAAAGCGGCTTCAAGGTAGAGCTGCTTGACTATCTGCCTGGAGACGAAGCCGGAATCAAGAGCGTCACTATTCTGGTCAAAGGCTTCAATGCTTATGGATATTTAAAAGCGGAGAAAGGCGTGCACAGGCTTGTTCGCATCTCGCCATTCGACTCCGCAGGCCGACGTCATACGTCATTCGCTTCTTGCGATGTCGTTCCTGAAATCGACGACAGCATCGAGATTGAGATTCGCTCGGAGGATTTGAAGGTGGATACGTACCGTGCAAGCGGAGCGGGCGGCCAGCACGTCAATAAGACGGAATCGGCTATTCGCATCACGCATATTCCTTCTGGAATAGTGGTAGCGTGCCAGCAGGAACGCTCGCAGATTCAGAACCGGGAGAGGGCGATGAAGATGCTGCGTTCCAAGCTGTATGATCGAAAGATCGAGGAGCAGTTGAAGCATCTTGCCGAAATTCGCGGTGACCAGTCTGAGATTGCTTGGGGCAGCCAAATCCGTTCTTATGTATTCCATCCGTACAGCATGGTGAAGGATCACCGGACATCGGTCGAGACAGGCAATGTCGGTGCTGTCATGGATGGCGATATTGATGCGTTCATAGACGGTTATTTGCGCCATCAGATTCGTCATGACTAAAAAATAGGTTTAGGGGAAGAGTTCCGACACGTTCAGCGTGCGGAGCTCTTCTTTTTGCGAAAATCAGCTTGCGAGGAGATAAATAGCATGAGTGCTAGCGCAGTGAAAAGAAGAAAAGGCGGGCCGAGCAGGAGCCCGCGCGCCCAGTCGGCATGGAGTATCGCTCAGCTTCTAATCGGATCTATTATTGTGGCAATCAGCTTCAATATGTTCATGGTTCCCAACGGCATTGCATCGGGAGGCGTATCGGGCGTTTCGATACTGGTACAACGAGTAGCGAATATCACGCCTGCCATTACGCAATGGGCGATCAATATTCCTTTGTTTGTCGCAGGCTTGTGGCTGCTGGGCAAACGTTTTGCTGCGAAAACAGCGCTAGGCTCCATCATATTGCCTTTGTTTGTTTTGCTGACAGACGGCTTCAAATCTCCGACCGATAATCCGTTGCTTGCGGCCATTTATGGCGGCATTGGAGTTGGACTTGGCTTAGGTCTTGTATTTCGCGGTGGCGCCTCAACGGGCGGTCTCGATCTGGCGGCACAGATATTGCACCGTTATACGGGACTTCCGCTTAGCTTAGCCATTGTTTGCTTTGATGGCTGCGTTATTGTGGCGGCTGGATTTATCATATCGCCAGAGGTTGCTTTATACGCATTGATTGGCTTGTTCGTAACGAGCAAGACGATTGATTTCGTGCAAAGCGGGCTGCAGCTGTCGAAGGTGGCGTTCATCATAAGCGAGCATTCGGAAGAGGTTAGCGCAGCCATATTGAATGATTTGGATCGCGGCTTAACGCGGTTAGACGGCCATGGCGGGTATACGGGCGCAGGGCGTACTGTTCTTATGGTTGTGGTAGGGCAGAATGAGGTTCCAAAGCTGAAGCAGCTAGTTCGGGCGATTGATCCGGGTGCTTTTGTCATCATTAGCAATACGGCTGAGGTGCTGGGACAGGGCTTTAAGCTGGAGAACTAGCATAGATACACCGGCTGCTGCGAAAGGAAATGCAAAAGGATACAAGAAATGGCTGCCGTTGAATGGCATGGCGGGCTTGTATCCTCATTGGATAGCTGGCTTTAGGTTATTTTCGTTTCAGTTTTTCAATTTCCGTTTTAAGATTAAGCTGCTCTCGATTCAGAATATCAATCCCGAAGCCGTGCGTATTCAATTCGGCTGTTACTTTGCGCTCAAAGCTTGCCTGACCGGAATCAAGGCGTTTTGAAATTTCGAGCGTTTCCAGCGCAGCTTGGCGAATCAATGGAATATCCACGACGAGAGCCTCGATTTGATGCAGACGTTTGTTAGTTGTTTGCTGCTCGACCGTTAACTCGTTAAGCGTATGCCGCATGCTCTGCTGCTCATCCTTGACCTCGCTGAGCGCGCGCTCCATGCTCTGCTGCCCATCTCTCAACGAGCTTAGCTCGCTTAGGATTTGCTGCAAAATTTGTTCACTCATACTTACGTTACCTCCATCTCGAATGAATAATTGTTTTGCTCGGTATAGCGCCGTTCATCTTTCTCTCGCTGCAATTAGTATATCATTTCTGCTATTCTTATGATAACATAATAACGAGAACATTTGTTCTGTTTTTGCGAATGATTTGTCCTTCTAAAGTCGAATATTGGATAAAAAATAGCCACAATTGTTCGTTGTATTATTATGAATTGGAATGTATAATAATACGAATAAACCTGCATATTTCCATCAACTGCCGAATGTTGTACAATTATAAGTTGAAGAAGAAGACAACCTTTCCGCGTGCGGAAAGAGCAATAGATACAGCTGCGGCGCGGTTATTGCTGAGCCAGCGGCATTTCGTTTCGAGGAGAGATCGATATGGGCACGAAAGTAAAAATAGCAATTATTGGATCGACGGGCTATGGCGGCGTAGAGCTCATTCGTTTGCTTGCTTCCCACCCGCTTGCAGAGGTGACATCGGTCATTTCGTCTTCTAGCGCGGGTACGCCAATCACTGAAGGATATCCGCATTTGACAAGTATCCGTGAGGAGCTTCTAGATGATGTAGATCCGGCAGCAATCAAGGCCAAAGCAGACGTCGTGTTTTTGGCAACGCCGGCCGGCGTTGCAGCGAAGCTAGTGCCTTCGTTGCTTGAGGCAGGCCTGAAAATTGTGGACCTGTCCGGTGATTTCCGTCTAAAGTCGCCTGCTTTGTATGAGCAATGGTATAAAAAGCCTGCAGCGGATGAAGCTTACTTGAAGCAGGCCGTATTCGGTTTGGCTGAAATTTACGGAGATCAAGTATTGGATGCTCCATTTATATCGAATCCCGGATGTTACCCGACAGCAACGCTGCTAGGCCTCATTCCGGCGGTTAAAGCGGGCTGGATTGATCCCTCCACGATTATTATTGATGCCAAGTCCGGAGTATCCGGAGCTGGTCGCGGTGCATCCTTAGGCACGCATTATTCCGAGCTAAACGAAAACCTGAAGGCTTATAAATTGAATCAGCATCAGCATATCCCGGAAATCGAAATGGTGCTCTCGGACGCGGCGAGCAAGCCGGTCGTTACCACGTTCACGACGCATCTCGTGCCCATGACGCGCGGTATTATGTCGACAATGTATGCTACCTTGCAAAGCGAGCGAAGCACGGCTGACTTCGTAGAACTTTACCGCACCTACTATGAAGGCCGTAAATTTGTACGTATCCGTCCAGAAGGGCAATGGCCGGCGACGAAAGAAGTATGGGGCTCGAACTATTGCGATATTGGCTTCGCGGTTGACGAACGTACGGGCCGGGTAACCATCGTGTCTGTTATTGATAACCTAGTCAAAGGAGCGGCAGGGCAAGCGATCCAAAACCTTAACCTCATGATGGGTTGGGATGAAACGCTGGGCTTGCAATTCGTTCCCGTTTATCCATAAGCGCGCTTCAATCATTTTTGAACTTATATTCCTATTCATACAGGTGAAGGAGAAACGATTTTACGATGGGACAGGACAATACGACAGCTTTGTTCACGGTCGTCTCGGACGGCTCGATCACAACGCCTCAAGGCTTTACGGCAGGTGGACTGCACTGCGGTCTCAAAAAAACGACGCGCCATGACCTTGGCGCAATTGTATGCGAGGTTCCGGCAGCAGCAGCGGGCGTGTATACGACAAATGCGTTTCAAGCCGCTCCATTGCAAGTAACCCGTGAAAGCATCGCCGCTGGCGGGGTGCTGCGTGCGGTGCTGGTGAACAGTGGCAATGCGAATGCTTGCACAGGCAAGCAGGGAGAAGCCGACGCCTACGAGATGAGCGCTAGATTCGCGGAATCGATAGGCGTTTCAAAGGATCAAGTTGCTGTTGCGTCAACAGGGGTCATTGGCGAACTGCTTAAGATGGATAACGTGCGAACCGGCATTAATAGCCTGCCAGCCAGGCTGGATGGCACGAGGACGGGCGCGGATGATTTCTGCCAAGCTATTCTGACAACGGATTTGGTACAAAAAATGGTTTGTGTCGAGCTTGAGCTGGATGGCAAACGGGTATCCATTGCCGGCGCGGCGAAAGGCTCAGGAATGATTCATCCGAATATGGCAACGATGCTCGGCTTCGTTACGACGGATGCGGCGATTGGCAGCGAGGCGCTCCAGCAAGTGCTGCTTCAAGCGACGGACTTGACATTTAACATGATTACGGTTGATGGCGATACAAGCACGAACGACATGCTGGTCGCAATGGCAAGCGGGCTTGCAGGGAATAATGAGCTGACGGAAGCTCACGAAGGCTGGGCTGCGTTCGCGGCGGCAATTCGCTATGTGTGCGAGGTGCTCGCGAAGGCGATTGCTCGTGATGGTGAAGGAGCAACTAAGCTTGTTGAGGTTCAGGTAAACGGCGCTGTCAGTGACGATTCCGCACAAGCGATTGCGAAGACGGTAATCGGATCCTCGCTTGTCAAATCCGCCGTATTTGGAGCGGATGCGAACTGGGGCCGTATTATTGCGGCGGTAGGCCGCGCAGGCCAGCCCGTTAATCCTGACACGGTAGATATCCGTCTAGGGGATATTTGGACATTAGAGCAATCCCGTCCCGTGGCATTCGATGAGGAGGTTGCCTTGGAATATTTGAAAGGCGATACGGTTGTTATTCGCGTTGATCTACATAATGGTGAAGGACAGGCAACCGCATGGGGCTGTGACCTAACCTATGACTACGTTCGCATCAATGCGGCGTATCGGACGTAAGCAAAGAACGGGCATGGAGGTAATGAATCAGTGACGGAGCAACGATTTGTAATGAAATGCGGCGGCAGTACGCTCGCTGCGCTTCCAAACAGCTTTTTTGACGAGCTGCGCGAGCTGCAGCTTGCCGGCATTTTGCCGGTTATCGTGCATGGCGGCGGACCGGCGATTTCGGAGACGCTCGGCAAGCTTGGCATCGAGACGGGCTTCGTGAATGGACTGCGGATAACGAATGACGCAGTGCTGGATGTAGTCGAAATGGTGCTCGCAGGCCGTATTAATAAGGAGATTGTCCGTAAAATCCAAATCAACGGCGCGAAATCTTTGGGACTTTCCGGAGTTGACGGCAAGCTCATCCAAGCCGTCCCAGTAGCGAACGCCGCTGAGATTGGTTTTGTCGGCGAAGTTACGGATGTGAATGCAGCCATTATCGAAGGCATAATGGGCATGGGTTACATACCGGTAATAGCGCCAATCGGAATCGATGATCAAGGCCAGCGCTACAATATCAATGCTGATACGGCAGCTGGGGCTGTCGCATCCCATTTGGGCGTTGAGCGTATGATCGTGGTGACGGATGTGCCGGGCATTTTAAAAACGGTGGATGGGCGTAAGCAGGTTCTGCCAGTCGTTTCCGTTAGCGAAATCGAAGAGATGATCGCCAGCGGCGAGATCTATGGCGGCATGATTCCAAAAGTGCGCGCAGCGATCCAGTGCATACAAGGCCGAGTCCGCGAGGTTGTTATTGTGAGCGGCGAAGAGCCAGGCATATTGACGAAGGCAGTCCGCGAAGGCGGAGTAGGTACTCGGATTGTCCAAACGAATGAAGGGCAGGTGTAGAGCCGATGAGTAATACAAAAACAGAAACTGCGGTTGACCAATCTTTGTTCCCGACCTATGCAAGATACCCAATGGCGCTTGTTAAGGGCGAGGGCAGCTGGCTATGGGACGATAAAGGGAATAAATACCTTGATTTCATGAGTGGTATTGCGGTTACGAATCTCGGGCATGCTCCTAAACAAATCAAAGCAGCGTTAATTAAGCAGCTCGATGAATTATGGCATGTTTCTAACCTGTTCCACATTCCGAACCAAGCGGAAGCAGGCAAGCTCATAACGGACAATAGCTGTGCGGATGCTGTTTTCTTCTGTAATTCGGGAGCAGAAGCAAACGAGGCAGCGATCAAGCTCGCGCGCCGATACAACCAGAAGGTGCTGAATAACGGCCGTTTTGAAATCATCACTTTCGAGCAGTCCTTCCATGGTCGCACATTGGCAACCCTTACGGCTACAGGCCAAGCGAAGGTGAAAGAAGGCTTTGCACCGCTGCCTGCCGGCTTTACCACGATTCCGTTAAACGATCTCGCTGCCCTCGAGGCGGCCGTATCGGATCAGACAGCGGCTGTCATGCTGGAGATGGTCCAAGCTGAAGGCGGCATTTACCCGGTGGATCCTGAATACCTCAAAGCACTTGTCGCATTGTGCGAGAAGCAAGGCATTCTTTTAATCGTCGATGAGATTCAAACGGGGATGGGACGTACGGGCAAATTGTTTGCATACGAACACTATGGCATTGAGCCGGATATTTTCACGATGGCCAAGGGACTCGGAAGCGGCTTCCCAGTCGGCGCAATGGCTGCGAAGGAGAAACTGCGCGAGGGGTTCGCAGCGGGCAGTCACGGTTCAACCTTCGGCGGTACGCCGATTGCCACGGCAGTCGTCAAAGCCACGGTCGAGACGATTGTGGGCGAAGGCTTGCCAGGGCGTGCGGCGCAAAAGGGAGAGTATTTAATGACGCAGCTTCGTACGAAGCTGGCAGGAAATGCTTTTGTCCACGAGGTGCGCGGACTTGGGCTGCTCGTAGGCATTGAATGCGCCGAGCCGATCGCAGATGTATTGAATAAAGCGCAGGAACGCGGTCTGATCGCAATTTCGGCTGGACCGAACGTCATCCGCCTATTGCCTAATTTGTTAGTAACGGACGAAGAAATCGACATGGCTGTTGCCATACTGGCAGAGCTGCTGGAAGAAAAGCGCCCAGTCGTTTAATAAGAAATACGAGCAGATGGATTCAACATGAAGGAGGGCAACACCATGCAAGGAATTGTGAAAGAGGAGTTAGCGCAAAGCTTAAAGGGCCGCGACTTTCTCATGCTGGTTGACTTCAAGCCGGAGGAGATCCGCTACTTGATCGATCTAGCCATTGATCTGAAGCAAAAGCAAAAAGCAGGCGAAACGCATCATGTGCTAAAAGGAAAAACGCTAGGCATGATTTTCGAGAAGTCGTCTACGCGCACGCGCGTATCATTCGAGGTAGGCATGTACCAGCTTGGCGGGCAAGGACTTTTCCTAAGCGGCAATGACCTGCAGATCGGCCGCGGCGAGACAATCTGGGATACGGCGCAGACGCTATCGCGTTACCTGGATGGAATCATGATCCGCACGTTCGCTCACCGTAAAGTCGTTGAACTGGCGCGGGGAGCCACAATTCCGGTCATTAACGGCTTGACAGATCTATCTCATCCTTGCCAGGCGCTTGCCGATTATCAAACGATTCTCGAGCAGAAGGGCCGCTTGGAAGGGCTGAAGATTGCTTATATCGGCGATGGCAACAATATGACGCATTCCCTGTTGATGGGCGCTGCCAAGCTTGGACTTCATATGTCCGTAGCGACGCCTGAGGGCTATGAGCCGGATGCGGATATTATCCAGCAAACGAAGGATCATGCCGCAGAAACGGGCTCGCAAATCCACATTTGCCGCGATCCTAAGGAAGCGATTGCCGATGCTGATATCGTGTACACGGATGTGTGGGCGAGCATGGGCCAGGAAGCCGAGCAGAAGGAACGCGAGATTGCTTTTGCCGCGTACCAGGTAAACGAGGCTTTGATTAAATACGCGAAAAAGGATTATCTCTTTATGCACTGCTTGCCGGCACATCGCGGCGAAGAAGTGAGCGAAGGCGTGATCGACGGCGACAGTTCTATTATTTTCGACCAGGCGGAGAACCGTCTCCATGCGCAGAAAGCGATCATGGCAGCTATTATGTCCTAACATACCGCTTAACGATATGAATTCATTCGAAGGGAAGTAAATACTATTATGGCAAAAGAAAAAATCGTACTCGCTTATTCCGGCGGCTTGGATACTTCGGTTATCCTCAAATGGTTGAAAGAAACATACGACGCGGAAATTATCGCATTCACGGCTGATATCGGCCAAAAGGACGAGCTTGACGGCCTGGAGGCCAAAGCTTTGGCAACTGGCGCATCGAAAGTATACATTGACGATCTACGCGATGAGTTCGCTAAAGATTTTATTTATCCGATGTTCCAAGCGGGAACGCTGTATGAAGGCCAGTATTTGCTGGGCACATCGATCGCTCGTCCGTTAATCGCTAAGCGGATGGTTGATATCGCCCGCGCAGAAGGCGCTGCGTATATTGCGCACGGAGCAACAGGCAAAGGAAACGACCAAGTGCGTTTCGAGCTGACGGCAGCTGCTTTGGCACCCGAAATCGGCGTTATCGCGCCTTGGCGCCTTGAAGCGTTCCGCGAGGAATTCCCAGGACGCGCGGAAATGATCGCATACGCCGAGAAGCATGATATTCCGGTAACGGCATCAGCGGCTAAGCCTTATTCGACAGACCGCAACCTGCTTCACATTAGCTTTGAGAGCGGGATGCTTGAGGATCCTTGGTTTGATCCTAGCTCTGAAGAAAACGAAAGCATGTACGTGCTAAGCGTATCGCCAGAAAACGCGCCTGATAAAGCGGAATATGTCGAGCTTACTTTCGCAGAAGGCAATTGCACGGCTATTAACGGCAAGGAGCTCAGCCCGCTTGAAGTGATGGATACGCTGAACGAGCTTGGCGGCAAGCATGGCATCGGCCGTGTAGACATGGTGGAGAACCGTTTCGTTGGCATGAAGAGCCGCGGCGTATATGAGACACCGGGCGGGACGATTCTATTCACGGCCCACCGCAAAATGGAATCCTTGACGATGGACCGCGAGGTTATGCACCTTCGCGATTCCTTAATCGCCAAATACAGCCAGCTTGTCTACAACGGCTTCTGGTTCGCGCCTGAGCGCCTTGCCCTGCAAGCGCTCGTAACAGAATCGCAAAAGAACGTAAGCGGCGTTGTTCGTTTGAAACTATATAAAGGCAACGTAATCGGCGCCGGCGTGCAAAGCCCGGTTAGCTTGTACAACCCAGACATCGCAACGATGGAAGCAGACCCTTCCAAAGCGTACGACCAAGGCGATGCCACAGGCTTCATCCGCTTGAACGCTTTGCGCTTGAAGGTTTCCTCGGCTGTCAGCAACAAATAAGCTTTACAAGGGAGTGTAACGAACCAGTGAGTAAATTATGGGGCGGTCGGTTTACGAAGAAAACGGACCAATTGGTAGAGGAATATACAGCATCCATTATGTTTGATAAAGAGCTTGCCGAAGAAGATATCCAAGGCAGCATTGCGCATGTGACGATGCTGGGCAAGCAAGGAATCTTGCCGGCCGACGACGTGGAGAAAATCAAAGACGGCCTGCACCGAGTATTGCAGCGCATTAAGCGCGACGATATCGAATTCTCAATCGGAGACGAAGATATTCATATGAATATCGAGAAGACTCTCATTGATGACGTGGGCTCCGTTGGCGGCAAGCTGCATACGGGACGCAGCCGGAACGATCAAGTAGCGACAGACATGCATTTGTGGCTTCGCAAACGGGTAGTCGAATTCGTAGATATGCTTTATAAACTGCAATCCGCGCTTATCGAGCAAGCCAAAGCGAATATTGATACGATCGTGCCGGGCTACACGCATTTGCAGCGTGCGCAGCCTATACTATTCGCCCATCATTTGATGGCTTATGTTTCTATGTTCGGACGTGATATCGAACGGCTTCAGGATAGCTATAAGCGTATTAACGTGCTGCCGCTTGGAGCAGGCGCGCTTGCGGGAACGACGTTCCCGATCGACCGCCACTTTGTAGCGAGCCAATTGAAATTCGATCGCGTCTATGAGAACAGCCTGGATGCGGTAAGTGACCGCGACTTCATCGTTGAGTTTCTGGCGGATGCCTCGATTATCATGATGCATCTATCGCGTCTCAGCGAGGAACTTATTCTATGGTCAAGCACGGAGTTTCATTTTGTTGAGCTTGACGATGCTTTCTGCACGGGCAGCAGCATTATGCCGCAGAAGAAAAACCCTGACGTTCCCGAGCTGGTGCGCGGCAAAACAGGCCGTGTATACGGCGACCTCGTCGGTTTGTTGACTGTGCTCAAATCCTTGCCGCTTGCCTACAACAAGGACATGCAGGAAGACAAGGAAGGCATGTTCGATACGGTGAAGACGCTGCAAGGCGCCCTTCAGCTATTCGCTCCAATGATCGCGACGATGAAAGTGAACAAGGAACGCATGCGCCAAGCCGTGAACCAGGACTTCTCCAATGCAACCGATATTGCAGATTTCCTCGTAGGCAAAGGCTTGCCATTCCGTCAAGCGCATGAGGTAATTGGCAAGACAGTCCTCTACTGCATCGAGCAAAACAAATACTTGCTGGATCTTACGTTAGAAGAATTTAAGCAATTCTCCTCTTTGTTCGATGACCGTATTTATGCGGTGCTTCAACCGGAGCAGGTTGTCAATGCACGTAATGTGTACGGCGGTACGGCAAAAACACAGGTAGAAGACGCAATCGGCCGTGCGGAGGCTGTTTTGGCAGAAACCGCAGCATGGGTAACCGAGTATTTGGAACGCAGCAGATAATGGAGCCTGACTAGTCGGGCATTGCATATAAAAAGCAGTCCGGCGAAGCCCTAGCGGGCGAGCAGCCGAACTGCTTTTTTTCTATATATAAGACTTTATTTGCTTTACGCGTTAAAGTATTCTACTATTTCTACGAGAAACGGATACCGTCCTTTTGCAGAGGACGATATCCGTTTCTTCTTGTTTTATGAGCGTGTAGAGTGTAAATGCTGCAAAGCGTTTCAAAAACGGCGTAGGCTTTTAGATGCCATCCTCTAAAAGCGGCTCATTCACGCTCGGAGCAGGTGTCGGCGTTGCAGCCGGGTTATTCCCGCCTTTATGGGGACCTACTTCGATCAAGGCAGGCTGCGCTTTGTAGGTATCACGCGAAATACGGTCTCGGCTCACAAGCTTGCCGTCCTTCTTAAGCGTCCGGAAGGTTTCTACGACGTAACCCAGTTTGCCTTTCTCCACGACGACCTTTTGACCAGGAGATAGGCTGGCGTTGCTTCTTTCTTGCACGGAAGGAGCAATGGTTTTCAGCGTCACGGATTCGATATCGTAGTTCTCGTTAGGGTTCATGGTCCCGAAAAGCTTAATCGTAAGCTTGCGTTCCTCTACTTGGGCTCGAATGATCAGATGCTTGCCCGTCGTGTTTTTGAAGCGGAAGTTAATGGCACCGCCGGCATAGGTTGCATCCTGACCAATAGGCAAATAGGCAACCGGCAGGGAATGGTTGCGCCGCTCCACAATATCGAGGCCTGCCCGCAGCGCCGCGTTATAAAGCGTGCTTGAAACCTGGCAAATTCCGCCGCCGATGCCAGGGACCAGTTTTCCGTTAAGGATAACAGGCGCCTCTCGATATTCGTATAGCTCCTCCGCACGTTCTATGAGACTGTTGTAGTCGAAGATCTCGCCGGGCGCCAGCTCCCAGCCGTCAAGCGCCTCAGCCGTAACCGTAACGTTATGGGCACGACCCTCTGCGCTTGTCTTAAAATCGGTGGAGAATGAAATGATTTTACGTTCGATCCCTTCATCCTTCAACTTTTCAAGCGTAAGCTCGGGGTGAATGGTTGTAATCGGAAGGGAGCCTGTAAAAGCCGTTTCGACGGGCAAACCGATCTTTTCCTTGGGCAGCAGAACCCATTGATCAACACGAGCAGTAAGCTCGGCAGTATCAAGTCGATAAGCGTCAACATGTGGCTCATATACGACACGGTCGTCATCCGTTATGGTTCGCGTTGCGTTTTTGGTTTCGTTTTTCTCAACCCAGCTCCACTGCTTGCGAACGGCGGCATCAAAAACATCGGCATTCCAGCTTTGAATAAGCGCATAGGATTTTTGGAATTGATACCGGTATACGGCGCGTTCCCATATGTCACCGTCTTCAAGCTTAGCCAGAGCTTCCCGGGCTCCTGTGAATTCAGCCTTATAGCCAAGCTCCGAAACGCTCCATTGCTTGCTGTCGCTCGCCACAGCAGCAGGAGATTGGATCGTAATGGTGCGCTGCAGCAGCGACTTCTCATACTGATCAAGCTTAACGTACGCTTCTTGCAGAGTTAAGCCGCCGATTTGGATGCCGCCAGCATCAACCTGCTTGGGGACGGTCTTTTGAAGCGCATAGTTCCAGACAAAACCCCAGCAGACTGCTGCGGCCAGCAGGAGGGAAGCTAGCACGATAATGCCAATATGGATACGTTTTACGATACGAATCACTCCTTTCTGCGCGTGAAAAACAAGGCAGTCTTACATGTATATGCTTCATGCCCTGTAATTTTGTCTAACGCGCAATAGCGGCTGATTCGACAAACGTTTTTTTATGAGATTTGTGAAAAATGAGGAAAGCGAGCTTCTCATGAAGGAATTGAGCACAAACTGTCGAAATAGTAGTACTGACTATAAACAGGATGTGATAATGTGATTGAGATGCAAGACATATGGAAAACGTACACCGACGGAACGCATGCGTTAAGAGGCGTCTCTGTTCGTATAGATCGCAATGAATTTGTTTATCTAGTAGGACCGTCAGGTGCGGGGAAATCCACATTTATGAAACTGATTTATCGCGAGGAAGTACCGACAAAGGGCCAGCTTTCCGTGAACGGATTCAATATAGGCAAGCTGAAGCCGCGTAAAATTCCATTCGTCAGGCGCAATATAGGCGTCATATTTCAGGACTTTAGACTATTACCCAAATTAACGGTATTTGAAAACGTCGCTTTTGCGATGGAGGTTATCGAGGCCCCAACCAGGGTGATCAAAAAACGGACGATGGAGGTGCTCGACCTCGTTGGCCTGAAGCATAAGCATGCGAGCCTTCCGGCTCAGCTATCGGGCGGTGAGCAGCAGCGCGTATCGATCGCAAGGGCAATCGTGAACAATCCTTCCGTTATCGTAGCGGACGAGCCCACCGGGAATTTGGATCCGGAGACGTCGCTTGGCATTATGAACCTGCTCGAGGAAATTAACTTCCGCGGGGCGACGATCGTAATGGCTACTCATAACAAAGATATCGTGAACTCCATACGCAAGCGCGTCATTGCAATCGAGAACGGCAATATTGTCCGTGATGAGGCTAGAGGGGAGTACGGCTATGAAGCTTAGAACCGTAACCCGACATCTTCGAGAGGGCGCCAAAAACATTATTCGAAATGGGTGGATGTCCTTCGCGTCGATGAGCTCGATATTTATATCCTTATTTATATTAGGCATCTTTTTACTGCTCGCTTTGAACGTCAACCATATGGCTGCTCAGATTGAAAGCCAGGTGCAAATACGTGTTTTTCTCCAGCTGAACGTAGAACAAGCGAAGATTACGGAAGTACAGAACAAGATCGGCAATCTTACCGAGGTAAGAAAAGTTTCATTCGTATCCAAAGCAGAGGGACTTGAGCTGCTGAGAAAAAACTTGGGCGAAGACAATAAGGATTTACTCGACGGTTATGAAAATGAAAAAAACCCGCTGCCTGATTCTTTTACGGTTGAGGTGTATGATCCCCAATCTATCGAGAGCGCAGCGAAACAAATAGAAGCTATTAATGCAGCGGATGAGCTGATTCCGATTGCTAAAGTCAAATACGGCCAAGGAACGGTCGAAACCTTGTTCAAAATTACGAATGCGGTTCGTTACATAGGGATCGTGGTCGTTATTGGATTATCAGTAACGGCGATGTTCTTAATTTCCAATACGATTAAGATGACGATTATTGCCAGAAGACGAGAGATCGGCATCATGAAGCTTGTTGGTGCAACGAATGCTTTTATTCGCTGGCCATTCTTCATTGAAGGCGCGTTGATTGGAATTATCAGTTCCGTACTCACAACGGCAGCCGTTTTATTCAGTTACTCGCAGCTGGTCAAAATTACGCAAATGGAATTATCGCTTATGATGATAAAGCTCGTTACGTTAGAGGATTCAGGCCTGTTAACGGCTGCATTGCTCATTGGTCTTGGCACGCTTATCGGTGTTTGGGGCAGTACCATTTCGATACGAAAGTATTTGAAAGTGTAGGTGGATATGAACGTGAAGAAGAGAAAATGGCTATTATTTGTAGCTACGATGATGCTCACGGTATTTGTATTGCAGCCAACTGGAGGGGAAGCTGCCTCTCTAAGCGATATTAAGAAACAAATTGCAGCTGCCAAAGCCGAGATGAGAGCAGCCGAACAGCGTGCTGCCAAAGCGGAGAGGGAAGCGGCAAGCGTGAAGCAGCAAGCGGCCAATGCGCACAAGCAGGCTGAAGCTGCAGAAAATGAAAAGGGAACCATCCAGGACAAGAAGGCGGAAGCCCTTGCTTCGATTAACAACATCATGGCCGAGATTGACAATGTTGTCATTAACAAAACAAATGCGCTTGCGCAGCGGGATGCAAAGGAAGAAGAGCTGCTGCAGACAGGCCTTGAATTAGACCAAGCCGAGGAGCGGGTAAATACCCGTGATGAGCTGTTACAATCTCGTATGCGCCTCATGTATACGAACGGATTCGTATCATACATGGACGTGCTGCTTAGCGCGACGAGTTTCACCGATTTCATTGACCGATTCGATGCCCTTCAATCCATCTTGTCGCAGGACCGCGATATTTTGGCAGAGCAAAGGGAAGAAAAGGAGCTTGTCGCCCTCAAGAAGGTAGAGGTAGAGAAGCAGTTTGGCGAAATGTCCAAGATCTATGAAAAGCTTGAAATGTATGAGGCTCACCTGGCTAAGAAAGAAGAAGAAAAGCAGCTGATGATTGCGAGCTACAACAGCAATATTCAGCAGCTTGACGGACAACTCGAGCAAATCGACAGCAAGCTTCACCAAATTGACAGTACGCTTGAGGAGCTTGAAGGAATTAGCAAGGAACAGGAAGATTTGCTTATGGCTCTCGCAGCCAAAGTGTCCAAGCTTAATGCCGAGAAAAATAACATTTCGAATCCGTATAGCGGCGGTAAGCTGGGTATGCCGATTAGGGATAACTACCGGATTAGCTCTAACTTCGGTACGCGAGTCCATCCGATTTCGGGCAAGAAGCATACGCATACGGGAATCGATTTCGCTGCGCCTCAGGGTACAGATATTTATGCCGCAGAGGATGGGGTTGTGCTAGTTGCTCAGAGCTGGAGCAGCTATGGCAACTGCGTAATCATTGACCACGGCAATGGCTTATGGACGCTATACGGTCATATTCGCAATGGTGGAATTAAGGTTGAAAAGGGCGAAAAGGTTCAAAAAGGCCAAAAAATCGCCGAGGTTGGCAGTACGGGCAACTCAACTGGACCGCATTTGCATTTCGAAGTACGTAAAAACCAGACGCCGGTTAATCCGAGCAGCTATTTAAAATAGGCATTATTTATAACGCATGACCATAACGCATTCTCAGAGGCAGCCCATGTGGCTGCCTCGTTTGAAATTTTGATGCCTTACCTGACGAATTGATCATCTTTGCCGGATAAGACAAATAATTGCAAGCAAATTGTCATATACTAGGGTGGTCTTAAAGCTAAGACCGTGGAAGATGAGAAGGTGGTGTAGACAGGTGCATTTCAAAGGACGTACAGTATTCGCGTTCGTTATGCTGACGATGATTGCATCCGTGCTCGTGACGCTTACGATCGCGGACCAAATGATCAATCCAGATCAGCATTCGGCACCTGCCCTCACAGCGTCTGCGAGTGACGAGGGTGAGCAGTTCGGGCTGAATGAGGACGAGCTAACGAAGTTAAATGCGGTACTGGAATTAATCGAGACCAAATATTATCAAAAGGTTGACCGCCATGAGCTGCTAGACGGCGCGGTCAGCGGAATGATGTCTTCGCTTGATGATCCTTATTCCGTTTATATGGAGAAGGATGTCGCACAGCATTTCTCGGAATCGATCGAGGGATCGTTCACCGGCATTGGAGCGGAAGTCACGCTTGAGAATGGCAAAATCGTAGTCGTATCGCCGATTAAAGGATCCCCGGCGGAGCGCTCGGGATTGCTTGCGAAGGATGTACTGCTTTCGGTGAATGGCGCCAAGCTTGACGGTTTGAATCTGCAGGAAGCCGTCGCCAAAATTCGCGGTCCAAAAGGCACGAAAGCGAAGATTCAGGTGCAGCGGGCAGGCTTCTCCGACCCGATTCAGCTCGTGCTGATCCGTGACGACATTGATGTGGAAACGGTATATGGCAAGCTGCGGGAAGATGGGACAGGGGTCATCGAGATCCGGCAGTTTTCGCTGCATACGGCAGAGCGCTTCAAGCAGGAGCTTGCGAAGCTGGAGGAGCAAGGCATGAAGGGTCTCGTGCTGGATGTGCGCAACAATCCAGGCGGCGTGCTGCCCGTAGTAGTGGATATCGCCCAATCCTTTTTGGATAAAGGGGCTACGGTCGTCCAAGTAGAGGATCGGGAAGGCAAACGGGAGAAAACGTTGTCTAAAGGTGAGAGCAAATCGTACCCGATTGCCGTTCTTATGAATAACGGAAGCGCTAGTGCCTCGGAAATATTGGCTGGAGCTTTGCAAGAGAGTGCCGGAGCCAAGCTGGTTGGCGAAACGTCTTTCGGAAAAGGTACGGTACAGGTCAGCTATAACAAAGCGCTTGGTGACGGAAGCCTATTGAAGATGACCATTGCGAAATGGTTGACGCCAAAGGGCAATTGGATCCATGAAAGTGGAATCAAGCCGGATATTGCCGTAGAGCCCCCTGATTTGTATAAGGTAGCTAGGTTGGCGCTTGAAGAGACGCTGAAGCAGGATACCCTTGGGGAGCAAGTGCGCAGTGTGCAAATTATGCTGCATGGCCTTGGTTATGAACCGAAAAGGGAAGATGGTTATTTTGGACTAGAGACGGTTGAGGCCGTGAAAAAATTCCAGACGGAGCACAGCCTGCCGGCTACGGGACAAGTCGATAAGCTAACCGGCGAAGCGCTTGAAGCCGCGGTTATTAAATGGATTCAGGATGAGAAAAACGACACCCAGCTGCATGAAGCAATTAAAGCGGTAAGCAGGAAATAATCCGGATGTGTCGAATGAATAAGAGGTTGACTCTGTTTAACGGAGTCAGCCTTTTATTTTT
The DNA here is from genome assembly GCF_056269165.1 of Paenibacillus sp. J22R232. NCBI lineage: Bacteria > Bacillati > Bacillota > Bacilli > Caryophanales > Paenibacillaceae > Paenibacillus > Paenibacillus sp. J22R232. Next base: position 564,158 of record NZ_JBWDNK010000004.1, read on the forward strand.
TAGGAAAAGCGGGAAATGCGGAACGAGCGAAGGAGTGTTAGCTTTGGAAACGGCGAACGAGTTGCTGGAAATGCTCGGGAAAGCGGCTGTCCAATTAGTTGCGCAGCCATTTTATTATATTGCGGTATTGTTTATTATTTTACAGTTTACGAGGCAGATACGAATGGAGCGGCAATTGTTTGCGGTTAAACTGCATAATTGGCCCGGCTTGGTTTTGAAAGCGCTGCTCGCCGGCTTGGTTATAGGGGTAGGCGTATCTGTCGCGGGTGCCTTTGTCGGGGTAACCTTAACCGGAACGGCAGTCATATGGTTATGGGCAGTAGCGGCTATTTTAATGCTCATACGGATACGTTATTTATGCTTCGCGTATAGTGCAGGCGTGATTACCCTTGTACAGTGGGTTGTGGGCTTCACCTCATTGGCGGAGAGAGCAGACTGGCTCGGCTCAATGGCGGTTTCGCTGGCAAGCATTGACGCGGCTGGCCTGTTGGTATTAGTAGCGCTGCTGCATCTAGCCGAAGCGATACTCGTACGCTGGCAGGGTGACCGGCTGGCAACGCCCTTATTCCTGGAAGGAAAACGAGGCAAGCTTGTTGGCGGTTATATGCTTCAGGGCTTCTGGCCGGTACCGCTGCTGATGCTGGTACCTGCGAATATAAGTGGAGCGACCACGGCAGCACTGCCTTGGACGCCGCTCTTTGGAGCGGATTGGTCGCAGGGCTGGTCATTCGTTGCTTTGCCGATGATTATAGGGTTCACGGAAATGACCAGATCGTTGCTGCCTCGCGAGAAAGCGAAGCATGCGGCAAGAGGCTTGCTATTGTATAGCATCTGTTTGGCAGGCGCAGCTCTAATGGCATGGTGGCAGCCGATTCTGCTGCCGGTTGCTGCCGGGGCCTCGCTTCTGTTGCATGAAGCGATTATATGGAGAAGCCGGGTGAAGGAAGCGGCACAGTCCCCTTTATATGTGCATGATTCGCGGGGCTTGCGAATACTAGGCATCGTGCCAGGGACGCCGGCAGCGGCTATGGGACTCGCAACGGGCGAGATTCTGCACAAGGTTAATGGTGTGCGCGTGAAGACGAAGGAGGACCTGTACGAGGCTCTCGTACAGAACTCAGCGTTTTGCAAGCTGGAGGTGCTTAATTTGGATGGGGAAATTAAGTTTGCTCAGCGAGCGCGTTTCGCTGGTGAGCATCATCAGCTGGGGGTCATCCTTGCTCCGGATGAACAAGCTAACTATTATGCATCCGCCGGGCCTGCCTCCTTGGTCGAGCTGCTTCGCAGCTATCATGCATCGAATCGGCGAGGGGCTCACGCAAAGGAAGCGAAGCATTAGAGGCTGTAAAAGAAAACAGACTGCATACGGATGATAATCCGCATGCAGTCTGTTTTTTTGAAATATAGGAAAGTATATCATTTTCCAACTTTCTCTATATTTCTACGCGAACGTTAGCTTAGCCGCCAGAGGGCGGCTTCAGCCGTTTACGCTTGTGTTTTCTTACGTTTGAAACGAAGCGCTACTCCTAGAATAAGCAAGCTTAAGCCTAGAATTTGCATCATCAGATAGCTCTCTTCTCCCGTTTTAGGAAGGTTGGTGACCGGTGGCGTAGTACCCGTATCAATACCGCCTTGTGGAACCTCAACGTCGATTTCGAAGAAAATTTCTTCTTCATTGCCGTCTTTATCCTTCACGATAATAGAGAACTGATCCTTGCCCGTGTAGCCTGGATTCGGTGTATAAACCCAATTTCCTTTGTCGTCGACTTTAACCGTACCGTGCTCTGGCTTCTCGCCAATGCTAGGTTTGCTGTCTTTTGGAATGTCGACATTTCCTGCGATTGGTTTATCCTGCTCCGTCGTTTCATGCTCTACAGGTGGTTTTTCTTCACCTGGGGTAGTCGGCGGGTTGGTTGGATCTACCGGAACCTCAGGATCAGGGCCGCCTGGCGTTACAGGTGGAAGCACTGGTGGCAAAACGGGTGGAAGTACCGGCGGCGTTGGAGCCGTGTACAAGCCCAAATCGATCGTTAGATCTTCCCATCCGTTTGGCGCGCTTTGTCCAATGTTGATGATATCTGTGTAACCCTCTTGTGTTTTGTTGGAGTCCTCGGCAGCAGAGAAGCCATCTACTTCTGCTTGCGTAGGAATATATCCAGCAGGAACCATAAATTGGACATAATATTGCCCGTTTATAAGATGATCAAACAAATAGTAGCCAGGCTTGCCGTCAATGTCGTTGGCCGTTTTCGTTTGCTCAAGGAAGTTTTTATCCTTGTCGAAGAGCTTTACAATGACATCGTTAAAGCCTTTTTCAACTGCTTCGTCTTGCTTGCCGTTTGAGTTGCCGTCAAACCATACATAATTACCGATTTTGCCTTTGGCAATCAGCCCAAGGTCAATCGTGTGGTCAACCCATCCTTCGGCGTGTCCGATCGTGATGATGGATGTGATCCCGCTGGCATCAGTAGGGTTCGAATCAAGTGCCGAATCGGAGCCTGCACCGGCAGCGGTCTTTTCATAATCAATCGGATAGACGAACTGGACGAAATAGTTGCCTTCGCGTAGATTATCGAATAGATAGTAGCCAGGCTTGCCGTCTGGACCGGTTTTCGTTGTTGTTTCTTCATATGGTGTACCGGCTGCAGAGTCTTTGTACAGCTTGACTGTGATGCCGTTAATCCCTTGTGCAGCATTCTCGTTTTGAATGCCGTCACGGTTGCGGTCCAGCCATACATAGTTGCCGACTTCGCCTTTAGCGATCAGTCCCAAATCGATGCTTGCATCAATCCAACCAGCTGCTTCGCCAATTTCGATTTTTGCAGTAGTATGGGTGCCGTTCGTTCCATTAGAATCGATTCCGTCGTTGTCGCCGCTTTCCGCTACGGTCTTCTCATAGTCGGTTGGCAGAACGAACTGGACGTAATAGTCGCCTTCGAGCAGCTCTTTGAAGCTATAGTAGCCTGGTTTGCCGCTTGGATCGTTAGCTGTAGTCGTTTGTGCTACTGGAGTACCGGTTGCTGTACCTTTGTATAGCTTGACGACAACACCATTAATGCCATCTGAATCTTTCTCATTCTGAATGCCATCACGGTTGCGGTCATGCCATACATAATCGCCCAAGCTACCGATTCCGATAAGCCCTAAATCGATCGTCAGATCATTCCAGCCATTTGGTGCTGATGCGCCAATCTCGATGACTTGAGTGAAGCCATTCGTTGTCGGATTGGAGTCATCTGTCGTTGTTGTGCCAGACGCCGATGCTTTTGCAAGACCGAAGATGCTCGGCACTTCAAATTCGACATAATAATTCCCGCCGACGAGGTGCTCGAATAAATAATAACCAGGATCACCGGCAGCGTCATTTCCGGTTACGGTTTCTTCAAGCAGTACTTTGTTCTGATCGTATAGCTTGACTTTGATGCCATTGACGCCGTCTTTCTCTTCCTCGTCTTGCTTACCGTTGTTGTCGCGGTCTACCCATACATAGTTACCGATGCTGCCTTTGCCGACTAGTCCCAAATCAATCGTGTGATCAACCCAGCCAGGCGCTTCTCCGATAACAATTTGCTGCGTAACTCCGCTGTTGTTTGTTTCGTTAGAGTCTGTGCCTGAGCCAGGAACAGCACCTTCAACCGTTTTGCTGTAATCATTAGGAATAATGAATTGCACGAAATAGTTACCAGACAACAAGTGATCGAATAGATAGTAGCCAGGGTTTCCGCTGCCATCATTCGTTGTTGTCGTTGTAGCAATTGCCGTACCATTAGGGTTATCCTTGAACAGCTTCACGGTAATTCCGTTAATGCCATTCTTTTCAAGCTCGTTCTGTATTCCGTCACGGTTGCGATCCAGCCATACATAGTTGCCGATTTCACCGCGCGGGTACAATCCAAGGTCAATTGTTGGATCATCGGGAGCAAGTGCCGTAAGCACAATGTCTGCCGTTACGCCGGATGCGTCAATTGCATTGGAATCTGTGGCAGTCGTGTCTTGATTGGAATCAGTCACGTCATAATCGTTAGGTACGACAAACTGAACGTGATAAGTTGCAAAAGGTAAACCTTTGAACGAATAATGGCCAGCTTTTCCATCTTTGTCGCGAGTAAGCGTTGTAGCTATGACATGTTTGCCTGCATCCAGCAGTTTTACGGTAATGCCGTTAATGCCGTTCTCGCTTGCATCTTGAATGCCATCTTCGTTTAGATCAAACCACACGTAGTCGCCAATAGATCCTCGCGGATCGCCTGTGACCGGAATTTCATGCGTATCCGTTACAGGAGGCGTTTGCGCAGGGTCAGCTTTAACCGTATTCACGATGGAGGCACCGCTAACGTCAGCACTTGTTAATTGGTACGGATAAGTAATTTCAATCGACTTTCCTGCTTCCAATGAAGGAATGGAGGGAATGCCCGAAACCTTCGTGTCCGTAATGACGATGTTCGTCAATGTGCTGCTGCCTGTGTTCGTGATCGTTACGAGGTAATCGATCCAATCACCTTCATCAGCACTTGAAGCGGAAGTTCTGCTGCTCGTTTTGACTACTTTAACGCCTGCAGTAGGGATGCTTACCGTATCTTCAAGAGGATCCTCGGATTCATTGTAGTAAACGGTTGCCTTATTAACGAGATCGCTCAAATCGAAATCAGCTGATGTTACGGAATATGTGCCATCTAGCACAATTTTCTTGCCAGGAGCTAATTTCTTAATCACGATATAAGGCTCGGTTCCCGAATTGCTTACGCTTGAAATAAGATCAGGACGCGAATGCGCATTGCCGTTTATTGCAATAGAAGAACCGTCATACGTAAGCTTAGTGAAAGCAAAACCTGCTTGATTGCGATCAAGCGTGTCCTGTACTTTAATGTTGTGCAAAGTAACCGATGATGTGTTAGTAAATTCAATTTTGTATTGCACTTCATTGCCTGCAACGACGTAGCTATTGCTTGGCGCTTCTGTTGAAGAACCCTTAGCTACAGATGCAATCGTCTTGTCCAAAGAAGCTGACGGGAACGTTGGAACCCCAGGGCCTTCCTCTACTAGACCTAAATCGATTGTGAAGTTTTTAATTTTATTCGTGTCTAGAACATCGATAGTGATACTGTCTGTAAGATATGGCGTGTACGTACCGATAGGAGCAAGCTTAGTAACTTTATTTGAGTCGGTATCTTCCTCGTGTGCAGGATCTGCTCCCGGCGTATTTGCCGTTGTCGGGGAATATCTCTCCGGCAAAACAAACTCGACTTCATATTGACCGGTAGGAAGGCCTTGGAACAAATAGTAGCCGGGGCTTCCGTTTTGGTGATAGCCGGTAATCGTTTCTTTATACGGAGTGGCTGCTCCATCCTTATAAAGGTTCACTTTTATACCGTTTATCCCGGCGCCTTGCCCGCTGTCCCCAGGGTATTCTTCGTCCTGAATGCCGTTGCGATTGCTATCGAACCAGACAAAGTTCCCAATTTCGCCAAGCGGAACATGTTGGTTGGTAGGATGCACCAGGAATCCGACTTTGTTCGGTTCTGCCGGCAGCATCGTTCTGCCGCTAGCCGCGCTTGTTGCTTGAATCGCAAAGGAGTTCCATGCTACTTTTCCGGTTTCTGTTCCTACCGGGGCGTTCATGTCCCAGCCAAGAACAATATAGTCACCTGGAGCCATATCATTGCTGCCGTCACTGCCTTTGATATTCTTAATCTCAAAGTATAGCGATTGAATATCGGTTAGGTCGTCGCTAGTGAAGCTGGATTGATTGACCCAGCCGTTCTTGCTGCCGACTGCATTCGTAAAGTTTACGGTGGTGCTTTTGTCGGCCGATAGGCTGTAATAGACGTTAAGATCGTAGGTGACGGTTTTGCTTGGGCCGCCGCTCTCAGGGACATAAGTAAATGTTTTGCCGGTACCTGAGGTTGGGGTTGAAGCAAGGTTCGGACGCCATTCGGAACCACGAGCCGTGTTTCCGAGTACGGATTGGTCACCGATAAACGGAAGGATATCGATTGCGTCAACCTTGGATAAACGAGTATTTCCGCTGTTCTGTATAACCAGCTTGTAATCGGCAGAGCCGCCCTCATAAGTAGAACTGAATCTAGGGAATTCCGTATATTCAGAATCTCCCTCTACGCGGTCAAAAGGCGTGAATGAAATGGCTGGCTCCCCGCTATAGCCGCCAGAGTTAGCGACGTCGAATACAGGTGCGAGATCTCCTTTGTTCCATTTCGCTGATTTGACGACTGCTGCCAAACTGACGACTACCGGTGCGCTTGCATTGACATAATAGCGCTCATCAGGGTCAGCAGGATTAATGACAAATCCAAGAGATGTTCCTGAGCGTCCAGGATTGTTGGCAGCCCAGCCCGGGAAGTCGGTAGGAGCAAATGGATTGCTATTCTGATCATGCCAGAACTGTGTAGTCGGGTTAGTTGGAGCTGCGTAAAGATTGTTGACGTAATTAACCGATCCGCCTGTCGCTAGAGCGCCTGCGCGGATTTGACCACTGTAGGTAATGGTTAGCTGGGTACCTGGGTCAAGAGAAATGCCGGCAGGCCATGACCATTTGGCAAGTGTCTTGCCATTCACCTCAGGCAGGATTTCTAATTTCGGAGGTACTGCGCCAGCGGGCAAGCCGGTAATCGTGAACGATGCGGCTAGTGCTGTCGGTACATCAATCTGTTTCGGATTGGTATAGTAATTAAAATCCTGAGGCAGAAGGTCAAAAATGACAGGATCTACCCATGGACCGGTCGCGTCTACCTTATTGCTCACTTTAATCGTAAATGGAACGATACTAAGTGGGCCGTAAAATGCGCCTCCGGGCTGATTGTCCTTCGAAGCGGTAAGCCAAGGCTTAGGCTCATTAATCAGGAAGGTCGATGCTGCTTTTCCAGGTGTTTTGGCATCATAAGCCCAGTTGCCAGGTGATACCTCCGTCAAAGCATCATAAGTAACGACAGCACAGTTTTTGATGGTATCTCCTTGCTCGACATTAGGGTCTGCGTTCGGAGTTACCGTACCGCAAGCTGCGTTCTCGCTTGATCTGGCGCCAGTCGCCGTGTTTGAAACCGATCCTTTGATTTCAATGCCACCGATGGTTTGATTGATAGGCAGCGCTGCGAAGGTCCAAGATAAACTGACTAATGAGTCGCCTGCAGGCACAATAATATTGCCCGAAGGACCAATTGACAGCGTACTGCCTGTTGATGCTTTCTCTATTGCATTGCCGTTGGCGTTTGGAGTGAAAGATTGCACTCCGCCATTTTTTAATACGTAAGAGAAGGAGGTCCAAGAACGGTTAGGCATTTTCAATTGCGTGTACGTAAGCTCAGTCGGGAGCGTGTCGGTCAGAACCAAATTGCGCAGCTCTGAATTCACGCCTGTAGTTGTGTTCGTAATGCCGCCAATGGTATAGGTTTGTTCTTGTCCGTGCCAACGGTATTGGTAAGTACGGTTTTTGCTGATCGCGCCTCCACCGGATACTGGCGGCCCGAATTTGGTAATAACCTCTGCATCTTCAAGGGTTACTTCTGTTTCGGTAGGTCCTTCTATGGTGTAACCATCAGCTATCTCTACACGGTTTGTTTGGTTAATGGGCCCGGACCAGCCGAGGTCATCCGGAAATTTGAGCGTAACGCGAGCCTCGAAAGATTGCCCGGATGCCAGATCGAAATTGGACCATGTAATGGTACGAGCGTTCGTATCGATTACGGGAGCAACATTAGGGCCTGCTGTATGTTGAATATCTGCAAGCGTCACGGTTGCGTTTGTCGGGTAAGTATCTACCAGGGTGATGCCTTTAAGCGCGCCGGCAGGAAGCGTATTGCTTTTTTGAACCGATTTAATGCCCACTTTATAGCTAATTGCTCCGCCCACGTTGAGGACTGTGCCCGTAAACCCGGAATCTTGGGTTTTGAAGGCTGCCCATTTGTCATATGTAGATTGCGTGGGAGTCGGCGTTGCTGTTGGTGGAGCGGTAGGAGTTGGCGTGGGATCTGCAGCAATGCTTACATTAACGCTGCTTGAGCTCACGTTTCCGTTAGAGAGTTCCGTTGCGGTTGCCGTGTTTGTCTTGGTAACAAGGGAGTTGGTGTATGTGTTGCCTACCTTGACCTTGATTTCTATTTCCAGTGATTCTCCGGGATTGAGTTGACGGTTAATACTAACAGTATTTCCGCTTGCCCCAGCTCCTGTTACTCCTTGAATGTTAAAGGGAGCGGGAACAACGTCCTCGATCTTTAAATCTTTTGCCAAGGCTACAGTGCTGGCAAGCGCTACGTTAATGAAGTAACTGAATTCATCATTCACGCTTACGTTTGTCTTGTCCGCGGTTTTTATGATCGTAAGTCCATCGATTGGCGTACTCGCCTTTACTGGAGCCGCTAAGGGCAGCAGCGCTGTTTGCAACAGCAAGGCGAACAGAATGACCAAGGGGAGAGTACGACCTTTCCGCATGTTCTGAAATAGCATGGTTCTTTCTTCCTTCCTTTCGATCTGTTTTTACTTTTGCATGTGGCAGTATGACGCATCATTCCAGGTAAACGAGAATTAGCCGGATCAGCCTCCTTCTTGAAGTCAGCCTGCTTGCTCTGAAGATGGAAGCCGATGAAGTAATAGGCAGGTGCTTGGAAAATGTCAGGATCATTGTAGCTGGTTCACTAATCGGCAAGGAAATTAATGCCTGATAGGATAAACACGCACGCTCACCTGTGCTGACGAATTTAGCAAGCTGCTCGAATCCTGGGGAATAATGTTGCCACGAAAAGAATAATGTTGAACAACGAAAGTCCTGTAACGTCATTATTCGTCAAGTCACGACTTTATTCGCATCATGATTACTATACAGATGTCATCTGTACATTTTCTGAACAATATAGTTCGTTTGGCATATTTTCGTGTGATTTACGTAAATGATTGTTTGAAATATGCCGATATTAGAATGGGTAGAAATAAAAAGTTCTAGTTCTACATGTGACATGTTCCAAATTAGTTATGGGAGTGAAGCAATTGAAGGTGCTTTTAATAGATGATGAAAGACTGGCGCTCGTCCAGTTGGAACGGATGCTTAGCCAGGCGGCTGAACTGACTGCAATCGATACATTTCAGAACCCGCTGCATGCTGTAGAGCAAGCCGAGGTGCTGCAGCCTGATGTTGTATTCCTAGATATCCATATGCCGGAAATATCAGGCCTTCAAGCAGCGGAGCTTATCCAGCAGGCCTGCCCAGACGCAGATATCGTATTTGTAACCGCGCATGATGAATATGCGATTAGTGCTTTCGAACTAAATGCCGTAGATTATGTGCTCAAGCCCTTGCAGAAATCACGTATCCAGAAGACGGTTGAGCGTTTAGTAAGGCGGAGGGCGGGACGAATAAAGTCGTATCAGGACATCGATCAGCCACAGATGGTTTATTGCTTCAAAACGCTGCGATTCCAATCACATGGGCTAGTTCCAGAGATACCTAAATGGCGAACGTCAAAGGCGCAGGAGCTGTTTCTGTATTTGCTGCACCACCGTAAGCAGCTTGTCCATAAATCAACGCTGCTGGAGCTGTTTTTTCCCGAGATGGAATTGAAGCGCGCCATGACGCAGCTCTATACGGCGATCTATCAAATCAGGCAATGTTTGCAGAAAATGGGGATGGAGCTGGCCATTCAGAACTCTAGCATTCAGGAGGGCTATATTCTCGACATGGGGCAAGTCGTTTTGGATACGGAAAAGTGGGAACAGGACCTTGCAAAACAAGATCTTCCGGCAGGGCAGAATAAAGATAGGCTTTTGCAGCTTCTTGACGATTATGAAGGCGATTATATGCAGGATTATGGGTATATATGGGCCGAAAATGAGAGAGAACGGCTTCGTCAGCTGTGGCTGAGCCGCGCAAGGGGGCTTGCTCAAAGCCTACTGCAGAACGAGGAAAGCCGTCCAACTGCGCTTCGCCTTTTTGAAAGGATCCAGGAAGCTGATCCATATAATGAGTCGGAAGGCTTGATTGTTATGAAGCTTTACGATGAACTAGGCTTATATGACAAGGTTTCAGCTCATTATGAGCAGTTAATGCTAACGATGGAAAATGAACTGGGTTTGCCCGTTGCAGAGCCGCTGAGCGCTTGGTACAAGCACTGGCAGAGCATAAGGCTTGGAAAAGAGCACATCACTTGAGAAAGCATTCGCTTATTAAAATACGACAGCTGAGACCGGATTCGGACTTTGATGCGCGTATTTTTTTTGTATGTGGCACATTGCGTCGTTTAAAAGATAACGGTATAATAAACGGGAACAAACATTCTTATTTTCTATAGGCGAATGAAAACAATTTCACATAATTGACCATACTGATAAAACAATAGCATGACGAATGACAGAGTGGGGGTTTGGAATGAGCGAACTTGCAAAAGAAGCAAAGCTGTTTGAGCTGAAATCGGATTATACGCCGCAGGGTGACCAGCCTAAAGCGATCGAGCAGCTGTTAGAAGGGATCAAAGCCGGTAAGCGGCATCAGACGCTGCTTGGCGCAACGGGTACGGGCAAGACATATACCATTGCGAACATGGTCGAGAAGCTGAACCGGCCTACGCTGGTCATTGCACACAATAAGACGCTTGCAGCCCAGCTATGCAGCGAGTTCAAGAGCTTCTTCCCGGACAATGCGGTGGAGTATTTCGTAAGCTATTACGATTATTATCAGCCTGAAGCTTATATTCCTTCTTCCGATACCTTTATTGAGAAGGATTCAAGCATTAACGACGAGATTGATAAGCTGCGGCACTCCGCGACCAGCGCCTTGTTCGAGCGTCGGGACGTTATAATCGTAGCGAGCGTATCCTGCATCTACGGTCTCGGATCACCAACTGAATACGGCGGGCTAGTGTTCTCGCTCCGGGTTGGAATGGAGAAATCCCGTGATGCGATCCTTCATAGATTGGTAGACATTCAATACCAGCGCAATGACATTAGCTTTACAAGGGGGACGTTCCGCGTTCGCGGCGATATTGTCGAGATATTCCCTGTCGCGAATAATGAGAGGGCTATTCGGGTAGAGCTGTTCGGGGATGAGATTGAACGTATCTCGGAAATTGACGTGCTTACAGGCGAAATTATCGGGGAACGCGAACATATCGCGATCTTTCCAGCATCTCACTTCGTTACGCAGGAGGAGACGATGAAGGTCGCGCTCGTGAACATCGAACGAGAGCTCGAGGAGCGCCTTGCCGAGCTGCGCGAGGCAGGAAAACTGCTGGAGGCACAAAGATTGGAGCAGCGGACGAGATATGATCTGGAAATGATGGCGGAGATGGGTTTTTGCTCAGGCATCGAGAACTATTCCGGACCGTTGACCTTTAGGGAGCGCGGTGCTACGCCATATACGCTGCTCGACTATTTCCCGGATGACATGGTCATCGTGATTGACGAGTCGCATGTATCGCTTCCGCAAATTCGCGCCATGTACAATGGTGACCGCGCGCGCAAGGAAATGCTCGTTAATCATGGCTTTAGGCTTCCATCGGCGATGGATAACCGTCCTCTTCGCTTTGAAGAGTTCGAGGCCAAAGCGAAGCAGCTCGTGTACGTATCTGCGACGCCGGGACCATATGAAATTGAACATACTGACAAAATGATTGAACAAATCATTCGACCTACGGGCCTTATTGATCCAATCATAGACGTTCGTCCTACGAAAGGACAAATCGATGATCTCCTGAACGAAATCCGCGATCGGATTTCAAAGGATGAACGGGTTCTGGTTACAACGCTAACGAAGAAGATGTCAGAGGATTTAACCGATTATATGAAGGAAATAGGCATAAAGGTCAGATATCTCCATTCCGATATCAAGACGCTGGAGCGGCTTGCTATATTGCGGGATCTCCGGCTTGGCGTTTTTCATGTCCTTATCGGAATCAACCTCCTTCGCGAAGGCTTGGATTTGCCTGAGGTATCCTTGGTTACGATTCTGGATGCGGACAAGGAAGGTTTTCTCCGTTCAGATCGCGCGCTTATCCAAACGATTGGACGCGCGGCACGGAACAGCGAGGGCCGCGTAATCATGTACGGCGACAAAATCACGGATTCCATGGATCGGGCGATCAAAGAAACCGACCGTAGGCGTACCATCCAACTGGCGTACAACGAGAAACACGGCGTTACGCCGCAAACGATTCGTAAAAAAGTGCATGACGTCATCGAGGCAACGAAGGTAGCGGAGCAGAAGGCGGATTACTTAACCGGAGCCGGAGCGGGCAAGATGAATAAGAAGGAACGTCTGGCGCTTCTTCAAAGGCTGGAAGCGGAAATGAAGGATGCTGCGAAAAATCTGCAGTTTGAGAGAGCTGCCGAATTGCGGGATGCGCTGCTTGAGCTGCGTGCCGAGATGGGCTAAGTAGGAGGAGAAACGATTGGCTAGCGATAAAATAGTAATCAAGGGCGCACGCGCCCACAATTTAAAAAACATCGACGTCACCATTCCGCGCGATAAATTCGTTGTACTGACGGGGTTAAGCGGGTCAGGCAAGTCATCGCTTGCATTTGATACGATTTATGCGGAAGGACAGCGTCGCTATGTAGAGTCCTTATCTGCCTATGCGCGCCAATTTTTGGGTCAGATGGAGAAGCCAGACGTGGATTCTATTGAGGGATTGTCGCCAGCCATCTCCATTGATCAGAAAACGACAAGTCGCAACCCGCGCTCTACGGTAGGTACGGTAACCGAGATTTACGATTATTTAAGACTCCTTTTTGCAAGGGTGGGCAAACCTCATTGTCCGGATCACGGCATTGAAATCACTTCACAAACGGTTGAGCAAATGGTTGATCGGATTATGGAGTATCCCGAGAAGACGAAGCTGCAGATTCTGGCGCCATTGATTTCCGGCCGCAAAGGCGAGCATACGAAGCTGTTGGCGGACATACAGAAGCAAGGCTTCGTCCGGATACGCGTGAACGGAGAGCTGCGCGAGCTTAGCGAGAACATTGAATTGGAGAAAAACAAAAAGCACAGCATCGAAGTCGTAGTGGATCGTATCGTCGTGAAATCGGATGTTCAGACGAGGCTGGCTGATTCGCTAGAGACAGCGCTGAAGCTGTCTGAAGGACGCGTGCTAGTCGACATTATGGATCAAGAGGAGCTTCTCTTTAGCTCTAACCTTGCATGTCCAGAGTGCGGTTTCAGCATTGAAGAGCTTGAGCCGCGGATGTTCTCGTTCAACAGTCCGTACGGGGCATGCCCCGAATGCGATGGCTTAGGTGTCAAAATGATCGTCGATCCTGATTTGCTGGTGCCGGATATGAGCAAATCCATTGAGGAGGCGGCTTTCCTTGCGTGGGCAGGCAGTACCTCGAATTATTATCCGCAGTTTTTAAGCGCCGTTTGCGTCCACTATGGCATTCGTCAGGATGTGCCGGTTTCGGAGCTTGAGCCCGAACAAATGAAAAAGCTGTTATACGGTACGGGCGGCGAACGCGTTCGCTTCCTTTATGAGAACGACTTTGGCCATCGGAAGGAAGCCTTTGTTCCATTCGAAGGCATCGTCCATAACCTGGAGCGTCGCTATAGAGATACCGCATCTGATATGATGCGTGAGCATATCGAGAACTATATGAGCGCTAAGCCATGTGCAAGCTGCAAGGGACAGCGGCTGCGCAAGGAAAGCTTGGCCGTCACGATTCAGTCGCATCATATTTCCCAGGTTACTTCGTTCTCGATCGGAGATGCGCAGCGCTACTTTGATTCCTTGAAGCTTACGCAGAAGGAGCTCACGATCGCAAGCTTGATTCTCAAAGAAATTAACAGCCGTTTGGGTTTTCTTGTGAATGTGGGTCTTGAGTATTTGTCGCTTAGCCGCGCAGCGGGAACGCTGTCAGGTGGCGAAGCGCAGCGGATTAGGCTGGCGACACAAATTGGGTCCAGTTTAATGGGCGTGCTCTATATATTGGATGAACCAAGCATTGGGCTGCATCAGCGTGACAATGATCGATTGATCGAGACGCTTGAGCATATGCGTGATCTAGGGAACACTTTGATTGTGGTTGAGCATGACGAGGATACGATGCTTGCTGCCGACTATATCATTGACGTTGGCCCGGGTGCCGGCATACATGGCGGTATGATCATTGCTGAAGGCACGCCAGAAGAAGTAATGGCGAATGAGCATTCGTTGACTGGACAATATTTAAGCGGACGCAAGTTCATCGAAGTACCATCGGACCGCCGTAAGACGAATGAGAAGTGGCTAGAGGTTCGCGGCGCGAAGGAAAATAACCTACGGAACGTTAATGTGAAAATTCCGCTTGGGGTGTTCACTGCGGTAACGGGCGTTTCCGGCTCAGGAAAATCGACTTTCGTGAATGAAATTTTGTACAAAACGCTTGCGCGCGACCTTAATAGAGCGAAGACACGTCCTGGGCAGTACAAAGAGCTTCGAGGGATTGAGCATTTGGAGAAGGTTATCGACATTGACCAGTCACCAATAGGCAGAACGCCAAGATCAAACCCGGCCACGTATACGGGGGTATTTGACGATATTCGCGACCTATACGCAAGCACAACGGAATCCAAGGTTCGCGGCTACAAGAAGGGCAGATTCAGCTTTAACGTTAAAGGCGGACGCTGTGAGGCTTGTCGCGGTGACGGCATTATCAAAATCGAGATGCATTTCCTTCCGGATGTATATGTTCCTTGCGAAATTTGCAAAGGCAAGCGATATAATCGCGAGACGCTCGAAGTGAAATACAAGGGCAAAAACGTTGCTGAAGTGCTAGATATGACTATCGAGGATGCGTGCACCTTCTTTGAAAATATCCCGCGAATACTCCGGAAGGTGCAGACTTTGCTGGATGTTGGGCTTGGGTATATGAAGCTAGGGCAGCCTGGAACGACTTTATCCGGAGGAGAAGCACAGCGCGTGAAGCTGGCTGCCGAGCTTTATCGTCGCTCGACCGGCAAAACGCTCTATATTTTGGATGAGCCGACAACGGGCTTGCATGTCCATGATATCGACAGACTATTGAATGTCCTGCATCGCTTAGTGGATTCTGGCGAATCCGTGCTTGTCATCGAACATAATTTGGATGTCATTAAGACTGCTGATTATCTCATTGATCTTGGACCAGAGGGCGGCAGCGGCGGCGGCATGATCGTTGCTACCGGAACGCCTGAGCAGGTTATCAAGGTAGATCAATCTTATACAGGAAAGTATTTGAAACCGATTCTAGAGCGGGATCGTGCGCGTACCGTCGCTTTGCATAAGGAGAAACAGCAGGTTGCTGCCGCGGCAGAGTAATCACGAACAGGAAAGCAGGCTGAGGATTCAGCCTGCTTCTCTATTTATTGGGGTACTCGTTACTTTACTAGATGCGTTGAGATGCTTAGTGACCCTCGAATTGTGCAAACAAGGAATGTTTAAAGCCATTAAGCGGAACAGGGCTACCTTGAGCGAAGCGGTTTATAGAAAAGCAATCGGATATCGGTGATCATGGTGTAACTGTCTTAAAAGCGATTGCGGTCCATAAAGACTTATCCATTGCTGTTCAGTAGTCTGTATGCTAAATCTTCGCTTCTGTTACAGTTTTAAATAAGTTGTTTATATGCAATATTAAAAGGATGGATAATAAATCATGATCTTTATTTATAAAGACAATTTGATTTATTCCATCATTTTCGAAAGTTTAAAATAAATAAAAATCAACTTCTTTCATGCGTGCAGGAAAGTGTGCTTTTTTGCATAAGATCCTGCTAGGTTGCTGATATGATGCCGTTATAGATTTTCAAATAATTGGACAATTTAAAATAGCAGCAAAATAAACGTGACAAACTTGTTACGATTCCCGATTCAGGCTTGCGTCGGAAGCCACAAAAAGCTAACATATAATAAAATAGGTTACGTGCGAGAAAAAGGAGGTCCCTTCATGTTTTTAGCAGAAGAAGCAGCTAAAGCTGCAAGCAAAATCGGTACTTTTGACTGGTTTATGCTTGCCTTTACGGTATTGATCGCAATCGGATTCGTTCGGCTGTTGATGGCTCGTCCGAAGAAAAACATTTTCGCGATCGGCTTCACGGCCGTATCACTAGGCTTGTTCTTGTTGATCGACGTTATTATGATCACGCAAGTTTGGATGGCGTAGCAACTCACATAGAAAAGGTCTGCCGGACAAGTCTGGCAGACCTTTTTCTATGTTTTTAAAAAATTAAACCCACCACATCTCGCCAAGCGGCTCGCGGATTAGGATTTGTTGCAGATTTTGTACCGCTTTCGTGAAGCCTTCGTCTACTGACATTAGGCCATCCTCATGCTCGATGCTGACCACATAGTCATATCCGACAAGGCGAAGCGCGCTAAGAATATCCGACCATACTTTCAGATCATGTCCGTAACCAACCGTACGGAATTGCCAAGCGCGATCCAGCATGAGAGCGTAGGATTGCATATCGGTAACACCATGGTGGTTAACGTTAATCGGATCAATCGTTGTATCCTTGGCGTGGAAGTGATGGATCGCTCCTGCGCGTCCAAGTATATGAACAGCTTGTACAGGATCGATTCCTTGCCACCACATATGGCTAGGGTCAAGGTTAGCGCCAATTGCGTTTCCAGCAGCCTCGCGAAGGCGGAGCAGCGTAGCCGGGCTATGTACGGAGAATCCGCCGTGCAGCTCAAGACCGATTTTTACGCCGCCAGCTGTTGCAAGCTTAGCGATCTCAGACCAATATGGAATAACTTTTGCTTCCCATTGCCATTTCAAAATATCTTGGAAATCGTTGGGCCATGGCGCGACCGGCCAGTTCGGGTATTTTGCATCCTCGTGGTCGCCTGGGCAGCCAGAGAATGTATTGACAACAGCAACTTCAAGACGGTTGGCAAGCTCGATTGTTTTGCGGATAACCTCGTCATGCTCCGTTGAAATCGCTTTTTGGGGGTGAAGCGGATTTGCGTGGCAGCTAAGCGCGCTTATCATCAATCCGCGTGATTCTACTGCCTGTTTAAACGCTTTCAGTTTTCCCTCGTCAGCCAGCAATCCGTCAAGATCGCAGTGCGCATCGCCAGGGTATCCGCCTGTTCCGATTTCAATGGCGTCAAGCCCCTTGGAGGCGATATAGTCGAGTGCTTCCTCGAATGGTTTTTGTGCAAAAAGAACACTAAATACTCCTAATTTCATTTGTTCCTTTACCTCCCGAATCCATTGAATGGATTGATTTAGTAGTCCCACATAGTATACCACTTCTGTAATCAGAACACATAATCCAAATGACATTTGACACAATCGCATAATAACAAAGCAAATCTAGCATAATGGAGAACTAGGCTTACAAATACATAATGCTTTTGAACTATATAATTGCGTGAATTCCGTTGTTAATAATGGGAATATATGCTATATTAAACCCCGATTACTATAATTGGAATCGGAGCTTGTTGCCATCCAGTTTCATAGAGTTAGAGAGAGATTTAGAGGAGAGTGGAGGCATGAAGAACAGGATGCTCCGCATGTGCAGCATTATCGCACTAGGGGCAATCATCACTGCAGGAACGGCGTGGGCAGCTGGGACGACCAGTGCAGGAACCTACATCATGAATGCAAAAAAAATGAATGGTGAGGTATACGTCAAAGCAAGCTCTCTCACCACCACATTGGGCGGGACGGGGACCTTTGATTCCAAGTCCAGCACGTACGCCTATACACCGGTCGATATTCCGTCGGTCATTAAGAAAGTTTCTCCAGCAGTTGTCGCCATTATAGGCAAGCCAAAAGACGTTGGTTCGGCTGATCCTCGCTACGCATTAGCCCATGGAACGGGCGTGATCATCCGTGCAGATGGCTGGATCGTTACGAATGCGCATGTCGTGGAAGACATGACTAACTTAGTCGTGGTTACGTCAGACGGCAAAAAGTACGACGCTGTTCGCACGCATCATGACGAAGCAAGCGATCTCGCATTAGTCAAAATCAAAGCAACGAAGCTGCCCATAGCGAAGCTCGCACCATCGCCGCTGAAGGTGCAGGTTGGCGAGACGGTTGTAGCAATCGGCACACCGGTCTCGTTCTCGCTCCGAAATACAGCTACGAGCGGGATACTGAGTGGCATGAATCGCAGCATATCCTCTGCTTACAATTTACTTCAGACTGACGCGGCAATAAATCCTGGTAACAGCGGCGGGCCGCTCGTGAATATGAAGGGGGAAGTTATTGGCATCAATTCTCTGAAATTTGTAGAGATTGGTGTTGATAATCTCGGTTTCTCCATTCCGGCAGATACGGTACAGTATGTGACGAATCATTTTTTCAAATACGGCCATGTCAAAAGAGCGTCGCTAGGCCTGGATCTGGAACAAAGCTGGTCGGCACTCATTGGTATACCTACGTCAGACCCGTTGACGGTCAAAACGGTTACGTCGCCTTCTGCACAAAAGCTGGGCATTAAAAACGGCGATTTGTTATATAAAGTAGCGGGCAAACAAGTTTCTGCAATCGTGGAGCTTAACGAAATATTGAAGAGTTATCTTCCAGGACAGCAGGTTGAGGTTATGCTGCAAATCGACGGAGATCTTGTTACGCGAAAGCTTACTTTAGTTGAAGGTTAGAGAAATACATGAGCAAGAATGGATATAAGCAAGTATTCGAACCTATGAGGAGCAATAATAAATGAAATGGAACGTTATGAAAAGAATGATTATGCTTGTACTCCCAGCACTATTGGTATTGGCTCTGCTTCCGATGGCAGCCTTTGCGGCGGACGCGAGCAGCCAGGTCGAGGTTCGCCTGAAGGCAGGCAGCAAGACCGTCAAGATTAATGGTCAAGCGACAACCGTGGAAGCTCCTTTTGTCAAAGCGGGTACGACGATGGTGCCTTTGAAAGTGATTACCAATGCATTTGGCGCTGGCCTGAAATTGGAGAACGGCAATGTGATCACTCTAACTTACAATGAGCGAAAAGTTGTTCTGACCTTCGGAAGCAAAACCGTCAAAGTGAATGGTGCTGCAAAAGCGGTTGCCGTAGCCCCAGTAGTCGTGAAAGGCGCGACAATGGTTCCGCTTCGCGTTATCGTGGAAGCGTTCGGAGCGAAAATTACGACAGACGCAAAAACCAAAGAAACAATCATTATCGGCGCAAAAGCGCAATCGTCCGGAACGGGCGGCAGCTCGATTGACTCGGATTACGGAAAAACGAAAATCGGCGATAGCTATTATGGATGGTCATTGAATTACCCGGCAGGCCTTGTTCAAGTGGAACAAAGCGACAGCGGCGATTTTGTAAGCTGGGCAGACACTGCCGACGCGTCGAAAGTGGCAGCGCAAGTGACTGTCTTCACGGAGCTTGTCGGCGATGATGTGCTAACGGTTGAAGAGCAGCGTGATCTGCTTTACAGCTATTACGATGGTGATGAAATAACGGTGGATAAGCGTACGATAACGGTAGGCGGGCAGCAATTCGAAAAGGTTGTCTCGTTCACGAAGCAAAGCAAAATGTATTATGAATATCGTGGGGTTCAAAAAGCGGATAAATACTTTATTGTCCTTGTAGGCGTGAAAGGCTCGGACAAGTCTGTGCTAGGCGGCTATGATGCCTTGTTGAACAGCTTTGCGCCTTCCTTTAATGTGTCTGATAAAACCATAAAAAATATTACAAAGGTCCAAGAGGGCATGATTACCTTTAAGGATGCCGACTACGGCTTCTCCGTAAAACTACCTGCGGGATGGCGTGATGATTCTGACGGCTCTACTCCAGCGTTTGCGAACAAAACGGATTCCTTCTTGTTCTCCTTTGGATCACTTTTGACTGGAGATACGCTTGAAAGCTGGGCAGCTCGCCATGAGAAAAATCTCCGCGAGGAGTTCGTCAGCTCGAACATTCGCAATGTAGCTATAGTACCAGCAAGCTTAAATAACGGGAAGGCAGCATTGAGTCTTTCTTATGAAATCTCATACGGTGAAGACTACTGGATCACTTTTAATGAGATAGCTTTTATTTCCGGAGAGTACAGGTATTCGCTAGTATACCTTTATCCGACATTGAACAGCGCAAAAAGCAAAGAGACGCTGAAACAAGTCATTGCTTCGGCAACGATTGATACGGCGTATATTGAGAAAAACTTTGGACTGGTTGATGATCGGTTGGATCTTATAGACCGTAGTGAAAAAATAACGAAACGCAGCGCCACTTACGGCTACTCCATCGAGATGCCTGCATTCTGGACCGGTGAGCAAAATAATTTTAATGAAGATGAAGTGTTTTATACGTTCAATGCTGGTGAATTCCAGGCTTACGAGTCAACCGATTCGGCTGAGCAGTTAGCTTCTCAAGTGAATCAGCTTGCCTACGGCCCCCAGGCGACAACAGAAGGAATAACGATTAAAGAAAATACGACGGTAACGGTCAATGGGAAAACGGCACGCAAGATAGTGCTGCATGCTGCTAAGCCAAAAGGAATGCTGCCGTATTCAGAGATTCTCTATGTGTTTGATACAGCTGATGGTTCGATGGTGTTTTATTTCTCCATTGACGATGTTCACGCAACCGAAAGCAACTTGAAGTTGGTTAACGACGTAGCGCAATCGATTCGTTTTAGTTAATTGAAATCGGATGGCCGGTTCCCTTATGAGGGAGCCGGTTTTTTTTGCGTATGTACCCGATTTGGTACGATGCCAGTATTGTGTAGTGGTATAGATGACCGCGGTTTGTTAAGATAGTAGGAGCAGGTTTTAAGGATGAGAGGAATGGATCGTTAATATGACTGAAACAATAGTAAGATCGGATATAGAGCTGCTGGCTCCGGCCGGCGATTGGGATTGCATGAGAGCGGCTGTGGCGAATGGCGCGGATGCGATATTTTTTGGCGTAGAAAAGTTTAATGCGCGGGCGCGCGCGAATAATTTCCGCAGCGAGGAGCTGCCGGAAATTATGGCCTTTCTTCATACCTACGGCGTGAAAGGCTTTCTAACGTTTAATATACTCGTATTTGAAGACGAGCTAAGAGATGCGCAGAAGCTGATTGAAATGTGTATCGACGCAGGCGTGGATGCAGTCATCGTGCAGGATTTGGGTCTTGTGAAGCTGATTAGGGAGCTGTCTCCGGATTTCCCGATTCATGGTTCGACGCAGATGACGATTACTTCGCCGGAGGCTGTTGAGTTTACGAAGCCATTTGGGCTAGAACGAGTGGTGCTTGGGCGCGAAAATAACCTGAAGCAAATTCGTACCATTGGCGAGCAGGCGAAGCTTCCAATGGAAGTTTTCGTACATGGCGCGTTATGCGTATCGTATTCAGGGCAATGTCTTACATCCGAAATGTGGGGCGGGCGCTCGGCCAACCGCGGCGAATGCGCGCAGGCTTGCCGGCTGCCGTATGACCTTATGGTCGACGGCGAGATTCAGCCAATGGGAGACATCGCATATTTGCTGTCGCCGAAAGATTTGGCGGCAATTGATATTGTACCGGAGCTCATCCAAGCGGGCGTGAAGTCGTTCAAAATAGAGGGACGACTCAAAAGTCCCGAATATGTCGCGAATGTCGTGAGCAAGTATCGGCGCGCGATCGACAAATATTTCGACGGCGACCTATCGAAGCCGTCGGTGGAGGATGTGCGCGAGCTTCAGCAAAGCTTCTCGCGTGGCTTCACGCATGGTTTTTTGTCGGGTACGAACAATAAAATGCTCGTAGAGGGCACCTTCCCCAAAAGCCGCGGCGTTTACCTCGGCCGTGTTGAGCGTGTGATGCGCGACGCGGTTACGCTGCGGATAGACGCTCCGCTTAAGCGCGGCGACGGCATCGTATTTGATGCCGGCGATCCAACGAAGAAGGAAGAGGGCGGCCGCGTTTACGATATCCGGCGCCAAGGCGTGAAGATTGAGGGCGAAGCACAGGAAGGCACGATGCTCGAACTGGTTGCCGGACGGAACGACGTGGATCTTCGTAAAGTACATGTAGGCGACCGGGTATGGAAGACAAATGATCCGGCACTTGATAAGCGCCTGAGAGCATCCTTCGAGACGGAAAAGCCTTACCGTGTATTTCCGCTTCATATTCGGGTAACGGGTGCCTTGGGACAGCCGATGCGTACTTGGTGGACGGATGTTCAGAAGGGGACGACCATCGAGGTCGTTACCGAGCTTGAGCTTGAGCAGGCACAGAAACGTCCGATGGACGCGGCTTTGCTTGAGGATCAACTGGGCAGATTAGGCGGTACCGTCTATCAGCTTGAAAAGCTGGAAGTCGAGCTTCAGGGAGACTTGATCGTTCCCATCCGCGAGCTCAATCGGCTGCGCCGCGAAGCGGTAGAGCTGCTGTCCGGCGAGCGTCCAAAGCCGCCAGTCTATGTGAAGCATGCCGTAGATGCGCGTGCTGATGTGCCGAAGAAGGACGTGTTGGCGCCGCAAAGCGGCAAGGATGCCAATTTGATTGCGTTATGCCGTACGCTAGAGCAGGTACAAGCCGCGGTCAAAACCGATGTTTCTATCGTATACGCCGATTTTGAATTCATTAAGCAATTCCCTGCCGCAATTGCTGCTGCGCGTGAAGCGGGCAAGCCCATTGCGCTTGCAACGCCGCGCATTCATATGCCAGGAGAGAACGGCTATCACGCGAACATTTTGAAGCTGCAGCCGGATGCGGTCCTCGTACGGAACACGGGAGCACTGTACTATTATCTTCGTGCCCGTGCTGCTAATCCGGATAAGCCTTTCCCTAAGCTCATTGGTGATTTCTCGCTGAACGTCGCGAATCACAAAGCGGTTAACCTCTTTACTGAGGTGGGTCTGGATCTCATTACGCCGTCTTATGACCTGAATATCCAGCAGATGGTTGATTTACTGGAAAGCTCGGACACATCGATGCTGGAGATGGTTATCCATCAGCATTTGCCGATGTTCCATACGGAGCATTGCGTATATTGCACCTTCATGAGCGAAGGCACCGACTTTACGAACTGCGGCCGTCCATGCGAGGAGCAGCGTGCTTCCTTGCAGGATCGAATAGGGATGGCGCATCCTGTACGCGTGGATGAGGGCTGCCGTAATACCGTATACAACGCGATCGAGCAATCAGGCGCTGAATATATTCGTAATTTCGTCAGCATGGGCGTATCCCATTTCCGTGTGGAGTTTCTGGAGGAAACGCCGGAAAAAGTACTTGAGGTGCTTGGGCTTTACCGCGATGCGCTTGATGGCCGTATTAGCGGAACGCAAGTATGGCGCAGCCTTAAGGCGATCAATCAGCTTGGCGTTACGCGCGGACAGCTTGTCAAATAATAATGGGCATGCCATAGCAACGAATCCAAACCGACTTCTCATTTGCTGAGAGGGCGGTTTTCTTTTTCGGCGTGGATAAGCAGAGTGATCACAATGATTTGACACGCTTATCGCCCTGTCATAGCATAGAGGGACAACGCAAATATGCGGCATGCGATTTTGGGGAAGAAGCGAGGCGTGGTCTTACATGAATGGTAGTTGGTTCGCGAGCTGGAGGCATGTGTTTAAGCTTGATCCTGAACGAGAAATATCCGATGAAGCGCTTGATGCCATTTGTACCTCAGGAACGGATGCCATCATTGTCGGCGGCTCCAGCGGCGTAACGTTCGAGAATATCGTCGATCTTATGTCGAGGATCCGAAGATACGAGGTGGACTGCGCGCTTGAAGTATCAACGCTCGATGGCGCGGTTCCGGGGTTTGATTTTTATTTTATTCCCCTTGTTCTCAATACGAGCAGGGCAGAATGGATTACGGGCTGGCAGACAGAGGGACTGAAGGAGTACGGCACCTTCGTGCCTTGGGAGGAAACCGCTGCACAGGGTTATATTATATTGAATGCAGAGGCAACCGCAGCCAAGCTGACGGAAGCGCAAACAGAGCTAACGGAGACGGACCTGATTGCCCACGTTCGCATGGCGGATCGGTTAATGAGGCTGCCGGTCATTTATTTGGAATACAGCGGCAGGTTTGGCGATATGCAGCTGGTCAAGCGTGCGCGTACGTCTGCCGTTCATGCCCAGGTTTTTTATGGCGGCGGCATAGACAGTGCAGACAAAGCACGGCAAGCAGCGGAGGCTGCGCATACCGTTGTCGTAGGGAATATTGTTTACAGCGACCTAGCTGCAGCGTTGTCGACGGTGGCAGCGGTACATGAGGTTGTCAGCAGCCGTCTGCAAGGGTAACGTAAAGGTTTCAATGGACATTCGTTTTGAAAATAATGGTGCTGCACGGTATAGGGAGAGTCGTTTTCTTATGCGGTATGGCGCTATTTTTCTGTTTAAGCTCACTTAGATGAAAGAGCTTCTGGTCAGACGGTCTTTTCATCCCTCAATTGACGGATTTTGGAGGGTGTTTTTTGCGTTTGTAAATTGACACAGGGATGGTCGTTGTCTACACTGGGAAGAGGCGAACATATGCGAACAAAGGAGTCGGACCATGTTTAATTTTATGAGCATCGAGCAAGCGGTACAGAAGCTGAATCCGCCGCAGCGCGAAGCCGTTCAAGCGACTGACGGGCCGCTGTTGATTATGGCTGGAGCGGGCAGCGGCAAGACGCGCGTACTGACGCATCGGATCGCTTACTTAATCGAAAAGAAGCGTGTAGCGCCATGGAGTATTCTCGCTATTACCTTTACGAATAAAGCATCACGTGAAATGCAGGACCGGGTAAGCGCGCTCGTAGGCCCATCGGGGCGGGACATTTGGGTATCAACCTTTCACTCCATGTGCGTGCGAATTCTTCGCAGAGATATTGATCGGATCGGTTTTACGTCAAGCTTCTCCATTCTGGATTCCTCGGACCAGCTTTCGGTTATCCGCGGCTGCATGAAGGATATGAACATCGACACGAAGAAGGTCGAGCCGAAGGCTGTTCAAGCGGCGATCAGCGGAGCCAAGAATGAACTGATTTCCCCGGAGCAATTCGAACAGAAGGTCGGCGATTATTTCGATGGCATCGTTGCCCAAGTATTTACGAAATACCAGAAGAAGCTAAGGAGCAACAACTCCCTCGACTTTGATGATCTTATTATGATGACGATTCAATTGTTCAAGGACGTGCCAGAGGTACTGGAGTTCTACCAGAATAAGTTCCGCTACATTCATGTAGATGAGTATCAGGATACGAACAGGGCGCAATACATGCTGACGCGTATGCTTGCCGATAAGCACCATAACATTTGCGTTGTCGGCGACAGCGACCAGTCCATATACCGTTGGCGCGGTGCGGATATTACGAATATTTTGAATTTCGAAGGCGACTATCCCGAAGCGCGAACGATTATGCTGGAGCAAAACTACCGTTCAACCGCGAATATTTTGGATGCAGCCAATGCGGTCATCAAGCTGAATACAGGCCGCAAGCCAAAGAAGCTGTGGACGGATCAAGGTGCGGGTGATCTTATCGCGCTGTACCAAGCGGATACGGAGCACGACGAGGGATATTTCGTAACTGGCGAGATTCGCAAAAACGTGAATAAAAGCCATAAATTTGCCGATCATGCGATATTGTATCGTACGAATGCACAATCACGGGTAATAGAGGAAATACTGATTAAATCGGATATCCCTTATCAGATCGTCGGCGGCATAAAGTTCTATGATCGCAAAGAGATCAAGGACCTGCTCGGTTATTTGAAGCTTGTTTCGAACCCGGATGACGATATCAGCCTGGTGCGGATCATCAATGTTCCGAAGCGGGGAATTGGCGACACGACTGTCGGCAAGCTGGCGGATGAAGCGGCGCGCAGAGGCACGTCTATTTATCGCGTGTTGAATCATTTGGGCGAGGTTGAGGTTAACGGCCGCACGCGCACGCTGCTGCGGGAGTTTTATGAGATCATCGACAATCTCACTCGCATGGTTGAATATTTGTCAGTTACGGAGCTGACGGAGAAGGTGCTTGAGCTTTCTCAATACCGGCTTGAGCTTCATCAGGAAAATACGCTGGAGTCGAAGGCACGGCTAGAAAATATTGATGAGTTTCTATCCGTGACGATGGACTTCGAGAAAAGAAACGAGGATCGTACGCTCGTAGCGTTTCTTACCGACCTTGCTCTCATTGCGGATATTGATTCCTTGAACAAGGATGAGGAAGAAGCAGAGAAGAACAAGGATGCCGTAACGCTCATGACGATGCACAGCGCCAAAGGACTAGAGTTTCCGGTCGTGTTCATTATCGGAATGGAGGAAAGCGTGTTTCCACATAGCCGGGCGCTTGCCGATAATGAGGAGCTGGAGGAGGAGCGCAGGCTTGCTTATGTAGGGATTACGCGTGCTGAGAAAAGGCTGTATCTTACCTGTGCGCGCATGCGTACGCTGTTTGGGCGAACGAGTTCGAATCTGCCTTCGAGGTTTTTGCAGGAAATACCGGAGAGCGTCAGAGAAGGCGCATCCAGCGGCAGCGGCGGATATTCCCGCGCGGGCGGTGCGAGAAGCGGGGTCAGTGTTACGGGCGGAACGGGAAGCTCGGCTGCGGGAAGCCGCGGGACTCCGGGTCGCAATGGGATCGGCGGCTCTGGAGCTGCAGCGCCTGGCATGCGCGGAGCAAGCCCGGCAGTCGGTGGGCGAGGCGGCGTGCGGGTAAGCACGCCGCTGCAGGATGCGGCACGCACGGCGCAGCAAAGCGGCGGGGCGGCAGGAGCTGCTGCCTCTGGCGACTACGCTTCCGGCGATCGGGTTTCCCATGGCAAATGGGGGATCGGCGTCATTGTCTCTGTGAAAGGGACTGGCAAAGACATGGAGCTCAATATCGCTTTTCCGGCGCCAGTCGGCATTAAACGGCTGCTAGCGGGATACGCGCCAATAACGAAAGTATAAGCTTTGTCCGTTATTCTGAACGATTAGAAGGAGGAGCATTCCGTGAACGCTCAATTAGAGAGGATGCAACAGCTTGTCGCGGTTATTACAGACCATAATTATCGGTATTACACGTTGGACCAACCATCCATTAACGATGCGGATTACGACAAGCTTTACGATGAGCTGGTTGCGCTCGAAGCTGAACTGGGCATGATCCTGCCTGAATCTCCAACGCAGCGGGTAGGCGGCGAATTGCTGAAAGGGTTCGAGCCTTATAAGCATCGCTCCCGTTTATGGAGTCTCGACAAGGCGCAAAACGTCGAGGATCTTCTTACGTGGAATACGCGGCTGCTGAAAGCCGTGGCCGATTATAACGCCAAGAATCCAGAGGAACAGCCGCTGCCTCAGCCAGCCTACGTCGTAGAGCTCAAGTTTGACGGATTGACGCTTAACCTTACTTATGAGGACGGACAACTTGTACAGGCAGCGACTCGCGGGAACGGTACCGTTGGGGAAGGCATTTTGCAGCAGGTACGCACGATTCGGTCCATTCCGCTGTCCATTCCGTTCAACGATGGCATTGTCGAGGTGCAGGGTGAAGGCATTATGCAGCTTTCTGTTCTGGCTAAGTACAATGAGACGGCTGCTGAACCGCTCAAGAATGCCCGTAACGCAGCGGCTGGAGCATTGCGCAATCTTAATCCAAAGGTTACAGCGGAGCGAAAGCTAAATGCATTCTTTTATAACGTGGGCTTTGCCGACGGTGTTGCGTTCGAGAATCACCGCGAAATGCAGCAGTTTCTCAATGAAAATCGTTTCAAAGTAAATCCATATGTGACCTATCTGGATACGATTGAAGAAGTGCAGGATGAGCTGCTCCGCGTAACGGAACAGCGCGAGAAGCTGGACTTCCTGATCGATGGCGCCGTTATCAAGGTTGTGGATATGAGGACGCGGGAGGCGCTAGGATACACGGATAAATTTCCTCGCTGGGCAGTTGCGTTCAAGTTTGAAGCGGAGGAAGCGGCAACGGTGCTTGAGGCCGTATCGTGGGAAGTTGGCCGTACGGGCAAAATAACGCCAGTAGCACGTGTAGAAGCGGTCGAGCTTGCGGGCGTAACCGTTCAGAACTGTACGCTTAACAATATAGGCGATATTGAGCGCAAAAACCTCAAGTTCGCCCTGGGCACGCTGGTGACGATTCGCCGCTCCAATGACGTTATTCCGGAAATTCTCGGGAAAGCGGATGAGGAACCGGGGCAAGAAATCGTATTTCCAACGGTATGCCCATCGTGTGGGACGGAATTGGAGCAGCGCGGCGCTCATCTATTCTGCAATAATAAACTAGGCTGCCAGCCGCAAATTATCGGACGCATCACTCACTTCGCATCGCGTGATGCCATGGATATCGATACGTTTAGCGTAATGACAGCAGATCAGCTGTATAAAGATTGCGAAGTGCGGGATCCGGCCGATCTATATGCCCTGACCTATGATGACCTCATTAAGCTTGAACGCTTCGGGGAGAAAAAGGCCCTTAAGCTGCTTGCCGCTTTCGAGAAATCCAAGGATAGAGAGCTGGCTTCATTCCTATTTGCGCTTGGGATACCGAACACAGGCAAAGCGACGACCAAAATGCTTGCCGAGCATTATGGGCATTTAGATGCCATCATGCAGGCCGAGGCATCGGAACTTATTACGCTGCCTGACGTCGGAGGGATCGTGGCTGAAAGCATAGTCGGCTTCTTCCAAGATCCGATTATTATGGCCAGCATAGCGAAAATGCGTGAGCTTGGCGTTAAGGCGGAGGCGGAGCAGCAGCTAATAACCAGAAACGACAGCGTGTTCAGCGGGAAAACCGTTGTGCTTACGGGCACGTTGCCCACGATGTCCAGAGATGAGGCGGCAAAGCTTCTTGAAGCCTGCGGCGCCAAAATTTCCGGCAGCGTATCGAAGAAAACCGATTTTGTCGTTGCTGGCGAAAGTGCGGGAAGCAAGCTGACGAAGGCGCGTGAGCTTGGTATTACGGTTATTGAAGAGGAAGCGGAGCTGCTTCGTTTATTGGGAGAAACGGTCGTGTAATAGCGATTGTTTCTGAAAAAACGGAAAGTGTCTGGTACGGAGGCATCGACCTCAGTATCAGACACTTTTTTGTTTTGTCAGGAGGCAGCGAGCAGCCTTTGAACTTCTTTTGCAGAAACGGGTGGCGAAAATAAATAGCCTTGCAGCCGATTGCAGCCAAATAACACGAGTTTTTGATGCTGTGATTCCATTTCTACGCCTTCGGCAAGCACGTCAAGCTGCAAGCTATGCGCAAGCTCGATAATTGAATGGACGATGGAACTGCCTGCTTTTTCATTCGAGATTTCTTTAATGAACGACTTATCAATTTTTAACGTATCCAGCGGCAGCTTCTGCAAATAATGAAGCGAGCTATAGCCTGTTCCAAAATCATCGATCGCGATACGCACGCCTAGCGTTTTCAGCTTAGTCAGCTTTTGTATGACCTGATCGGTTCCCTGAAGACCGATGCTTTCTGTAATTTCTAGCTCAAGCAGGTACGGAGGCAGCCTGCTCTCTGCCAGAATGGTTTGAATCGTCTCGAAAAGCTCATCTCCTTGGAATTGCTTCATTGATATATTAACGGCGACGGATACGGGCGGCAAGCCTTGGTCGATCCAGCTACGGTTCTGAAAGCAAGCCTCGCGCAAAACCCATTCCCCAAGAGCCGTGATGATGCCGGTTTCTTCCGCTAGCGGAATGAATTCCAGCGGGGAAACCATGCCTTTAATAGGATGAATCCAACGTATGAGTGCTTCCAAGCCGGTAATCTTGCCTGTTATTGCATCTGTTTGCGGTTGGTAATGCAGAATGAATTCTTTATTTGCAAGCGCGGCCCGCAATTCCTTCTCTAGCGTTGTTCTGCGTATAATCGCTTCGTTCATTTCGTAATCGAAGAAAAGGGAAGCGTTTTTGCCCTGCTCCTTCACCCGGTACATCGCCATATCTGCATACTGCACAAGCGTCTCCATCGCAGTTCCGTGATCCGGGTAAAGGCTAATGCCGATGCTGGCGGTTGTGTGAATGAGCTGGCTGCCGTAGCTTAACGGCTTGGCAATTGCATTCCGGATGTACTCTGCGTGCTGCATGGCGGATACCGCCTCACAGTCAACGAGCAAAACGATGAATTCGTCTCCGCTAAGACGCGATATAAAGTGATGGCTGCCTATGCAGGCTTGCATCCGTTGCGCTGTTTGCGTTAATAAATAATCGCCAGCATGGTGGCCAAGCGAGTCATTGATTAATTTGAACCGATCCAGATCAACGAATAAGAGAGCAAAAGATTGTTCTTTTTTTAGGCACGCGTACTGCTCAATAGTCATCCGCAGCGTCTCAAAAAAATGATGCCGGTTCGGCAGCCCAGTTAGAGTATCGAAATAGGCGATCTGCCGAATGGTATGTAAAGATTTCTTCTGCAAAGTAATATCTTGAGCAATTACATATACCCCCACTAGCTGGTGATTAACAGTTATCGGAATAACAGTCGTTTGCAAATAAACCAACTCGCCAGATTTGCGTGTAATAGAAGCTTCGTTATTGTACGGTTTTCCGGTTTCAAGCTTCAAAAGGATATCACTCAGTGGCTCATTGCCTTGATTCCCTAATAAATCGTCGAAGGTTTTATCTCTCAAATCTTGCGCTGAAAAGCCAATGAGCTTCTCGAGGGCAGCATTTACGCTCAGCAGCTTCCCGTCCAGGGTGAACCAGAATACGATGTCGGGATTATGCTCGAACAAAGATTTAAATCGCTGCTCGCTGACCTCAAGTCTTTTCTCCGCCCATTTGCTTTGCGTAATATCATGAACAACGAGCATGTACCCTTGTCGAGTCCGTTTGGTGGAATATAACGGCTTTCCGATAATACGGACAATGCTGCCCGCTTTGCTGTCTTCGGGGACGAGCCAAAGCTCCTGTTTGCTCTGCTGCGCTCCTTCTAATAATTGCTGAAGTGGTTCATCATGCGGCAGAAGCCTTGTAATGCCGTCTACCTGGTAATAAAGAGGCTTAGCATTCGGATTGGTGGGGGAATTGGCGAATCCATATTTCATCGCCGCATCATTGCAAGAAATGAGGTTCCCTTCATTGTTAAAGAAGATGATACCGTCATTCATATGGTTGAACAGGATTTTGTTGCCCGAATGAAGCAATGAAGTGCGCGCTTGCTTGCGAACCGCGTATAGTGCAGTGCTTATGATTAAAGCAGCAGACAAAAGGATGATTAATAGTCCATAAGCTCTTTCGATACCTTGAGAGGAGAGCGATAGGGCTGCGTATAGCTGTTGGGGCAGGATGTTACACTCCCTTCGTTAATATCAATACAAATCATATAGTTGAGCTTCTTCAAACATGTTAAAGTCATTGAGAATGATTGTCAATTAAAGAAAGGTCGATATAATTGAATTTGCGAGCCAATTGTAAAATATTTCAACTTGTTTTATGTTTACGTAAGTGATATATTATTTCTTGTCGCTTCTGAGACACACCGAAACAACCGATTGAATCATGAAAAAAGTGAAACAAGCAGTTGACAACGTCGAGTGAAGATGATAATATGATTTCTTGTCACGACAAAATGTGACAAACAAGTTCTTTGAAAACTGAACAAATGGATCACGTCGATCCGATAATGTTTTACAATAGCTAGTTAAGTAATGAGCAAGTCAAACACCAATTTGGAGAGTTTGATCCTGGCTCAGGACGAACGCTGGCGGCGTGCCTAATACATGCAAGTCGAGCGGATCTTGTCCTTCGGGACAA